>NZ_CP060590.1:0-1835230 GCF_016920955.1 Vibrio sp. sp1 | reverse complement strand
CTTCAACCAACCAACTAGGATGCCTTTCTTCATTACGCGGTCACCGTACGCAGGTGCAATACCTTGACGAGTTGAACCGTATGCTTTGTCGCCTAAACGTTGTTCTTCTAGCGTATCTTCTAGTGCGTGTAGAGGTAGACACAGTGTTGCGCGATCAGAGATGCACATATTCACTTTTACGCCCGCTTCTTCAACTTCCGCAATCTCCTGAGACAGCAACGCAGGGCTGATAACCATACCCGGACCTAACACTGCCAAACAATCTGGGTTGAATACGCCACTTGGTAGCTGGTGCAGCTTAAACGTACCTAGATCGTTAACCACGGTGTGACCCGCGTTGTTACCACCTTGGAAACGAATGCTCGCAGAAGCTTGCTCTGCCAAAAAGTCAACGATGCGGCCTTTGCCTTCATCACCCCAGTTTGCACCCACAACAACGATAGACGACATAATTTAATCTCCAAAAACAGATGCAAAAATCTTAAGACGTTCGCCATAATAAGAGAAATTAATTATACTCATTAACTTGATAAGAATTTCATATCGGAATTGGCAATGTTAGATTTGAACTGGCTGCGAACCTTCGTAACTCTTGCTGAGGTAAAACATTTCGGCAAAACAGCGACGGAACTGCACATGACGCAGCCGAACGTAAGTTTGCATATCAAGCAGTTGGAGCAAGCCACGCGCACGAAATTGATTGAGCGAAATCCCGTGCAGTTGACGCAAGCGGGGAAGCGTTTGTTAGCTACGGCGCAGCGGATGCTCAATGAGCTGCAAATTTGTCAGTCGGATCTCAATGCCATCAACGATCTTACGCAGGGGACGCTTTCTATTGCGGCGAGCGATATTGTTTCACGTTTACTGCTTATCAAACCATTTCAGCAATTCAAAAGTGAATATCCGGGGATCGACTTGGCATTGTTCAATACCACATCTTCTCAAGCGGTGGATTTGGTGAAAAGTGCGCGTGCCGATATCGGCTTTGTTATCGCACAAAAAGAGAGTCAACCGCTGCATTTTACGCCTCTCACGCAGATTCACTGGTGTGCGTTTGGCGATAACATTTTTGAGTGGCAAGACAATCGAAAAGAGAGCCAGACGCTGATCCTGCTAGGGCACGATACTCGAACCCGAGAGCTGATTGATGCGTCTTTACCTGAACTAAATCTGCCTAAGCATCGCGTGATGGAAGTGGGCAGTGTGGAAGCACAAATCGACTGGGCGGAAGCGGGGTTTGGGACTGCTATTGTGCCGGATTTCTCGCTCGATCCGAGATTAAAGCTTTCTCGTGAAGTTACGCCTTTGCCAAGTTTTCCAAACACTGATTTCGGCTACATCGTGCGTCAAAATCAGGTGTTATCCAAAGCGGCAAAACAGTTGTTGGCTTGGGTTGGCGAGAATGTGTCGGTGGTTGAGGGCTAAGGCGATGAAAGAAAAGGCCATGAAAGAGACGAAGATTACGATTTCGCTCCCATCCTTGATTCACCGTATTGGGGGCGACCATGCCAAGCGAGCGAAAACACTCGCAGCAGAAAAACAGTGCGATCTTAAGCGAATTAGACGATCTCGTCACTGGCAAATCTCGGGCGAGGCTTTGGATGTAAAAGCGTTTTTAGAGCATCTCAAAAACGAAGAAGCAGAGACGATGCGATTTGCGATCAACAAAATCGAACAAGCTCTACTTGCTCACCAAGACAAATTGGAACCTTTGGACGTGAAGTTGATACGTTTGGTGAGACAAAACCCAAACATCACCTTAGCGGAGCTGATGGCTGAAACGAACTGCACGTTAGTTCAAGCTCGCACGGCACGATTTGATGCTGAGTTGCTTTAAGATCGGTTTGTGGTTTACTCACTTTATTAACAGATGTTATGGTACCGATCAATATCACTCACTAAGACCATTTTATTATGGATATTTGGCAGCTTCTCCTTTTTATTCCTGCTTGCTTCGCTCTAAATATGGCTCCAGGCCCAAACAATTTATTGGCAATGAATAATGCGCGTTGTTACGGCTTTAGGGCCGCGTTTACGGCCAGTTTAGGCAGAATTGCCGCTTTTTCAGCAATGATTGCGTTGTCTGCATCAGGTCTGGCTGTGATTTTGTATACGTCAGAAATGCTATTTTTGGCAATAAAGCTGGTAGGGGCGCTGTATCTACTGTGGATTGCGTTCAACCTTTGGCGTTCAGAGTCCAGTCCGATCTCTGACTTGGACAATTCGCGCAATTACGCAGGACTTGCGAAGCAAGAATTTACGCTTGCTGCTGGCAACCCGAAAGCGATTCTTATTTTTACTGCATTCTTGCCGCAATTTGTTGATGCCAATGCCAACGTTCAAGAGCAGTTTTTTGCCCTTGGCTCCACGTTTTTGATATTAGAAATGGTCGCCATTTCAATCTATGCCATCTTTGGTTTGTACTTGAGACACTGGTTTTCAAACCCCAAAATGGCGAAACGTTTCAATCGCGGATGTTCGTTGTTTTTAGCCGCATCAGGTGCGAATTTGCTACTAAGTAAGCAATAACAAAACATCATCTCTGTAGATTATTTTTCTATAAAAAAAGCCGCTGATGTTACATTAGCGGCTCTTTTCGTTGATGTATCGATTAATTTATTGTTACCACATCAAATCGTCAGGCACGACGAAATCTGCGTATGGATCGTCTTCTGCTGGAATGTCCGATTCAGGTTCTTTTTGTTCGATGATTACGGACTCATCACGTTGAGTAATTTTATTCGCTACTCCACGTGGAATGACAACATAGCTTTCACCAACAATTGCGATTGCCAAAATACCTTTGATCAACTGCTCGCGGATAAGTGAATCTACATAAAGTGATTTCACTAGCGTACCGTGAGTGAAGTTGTATTTGATGTCGCCATCTTTTAAGTCGATCTTGTTCATCTCAATCAATTGATTGATCTGCGCTTTGATCTCTTTATTTAATCGCTCAGCATTTTGTTGCTCGCTCAATTGTTTATCACGCTCTAACTGTTGGCGTTTATTCTCTTCAACCGCCGCTTTTACTTCGCGTGCTTGAACGCGTGATTTTTTAGAGCCTTTCTTCGCTTTCTTTAGTTTCTTTTCATTAACTAAGCCAGCTTTCAGCATTTGTTCTTGAAGGGTAAGTTTTGCCATGTTTTATCCAGTTAGTGCGCAATTTTGGGCATTTTACCCACTATTGCCACTTGTAGTAAATAATAGTGCTTTCTATGGGTCTAAAATGTTTGGTTGGCTTGTTATCTCTTTAATGGAAAGTGCAAAGCGGGCCTTCTCCAAAGCCCGCGAGCATTACTGAAATCTAGGTGGGTTATGGTTGCCACTGTTTAGATGTGACGAGGTTATCCATCACTTTGTTTACCGCTTGATGCGCTTTGTCGACAATGGTGTCTATATCGTTGCGATTCGCGATAAGCGGTGGAGCAAAACCGAGGATGTCACCATGTGGCATAGCGCGAGCGATTAAGCCTTGCTCTAAACAGGCCGCCGCGATTTGCGGGCCTACTTTCAAGTTTGGATCAAAGTGTGCTCGGCGAAGCTTGTCTGAAGAAAACTCCAACGCATGCAACAAGCCAACGCCACGAGTATCACCGACTAATGGATGATCGTTAAACGTCTCTGCCATACGTTGCTGCAAGTAAGCGCCGACTTCGGCCGCGTTTTGCACTAAGCCTTCACGTTCAATGATATCGAGGTTGCAGTTCGCGGCTGCCGCTCCCATTGGGTGACCAGAGTAGGTATAACCGTGTCCGATAGCGCCCCATTGGTCGGTGCCGTTTTCTAGCACACTCCAAACTCGTTCACCGACGATCACGCCAGACAGCGGTTGATACGCTGAGGTTAACCCTTTCGCTACCGTGATGAGATCTGGTTTCATGTCGTAGTGGAGTGAGCCAAAATCGGAGCCGAGGCGACCAAAGCCACACACCACTTCATCCGCAATCAAGAGTACATCGTATTTGTCGAGTACTTTGCGAATCGCCTGCCAGTACCCTGCTGGTGGTGGCACAATACCGCCAGTACCGAGCACTGGTTCCGCAATCATTGCTGCTACCGTTTCTGGGCCTTCTTCCAAGATCATCGCTTCGAGTTGATCTGCGCAATATTGAGAGAATTCAAGCTCAGACATACTCTCGTCTTCACGGCGATAATAATATGGCGCGATGGTGTGTTTGATACGCTCAAGTGGTAAATCAAAATGGGCGTGGAACAACGGTAAACCTGTCATTGAACCGGACGCGATACTTGAACCATGGTAGCCGCGGTCACGCGAAATGATTTTTTTCTTCTCTGGTAGACCACGAGCATTGTTGTAATACCACACCAACTTAAGTTGAGTTTCGTTCGCGTCGCTGCCTGACATGCCGTAGTAAACTTTGCTCATGCCTTCAGGCGCCATTTTGATGATGCGATCTGACAGTGTCACGAGCGCTTCGTTCGTATGACCGACGTACGTGTGGTAGTACGCCAGTTCTTTGGCTTGCTCATAAATCGCATCGGCCATTTCAGTCCTGCCATAGCCAATGTTCACACAATACAACCCGGCAAAGCCGTCTATCAGCTCGATGCCTTCTGAATCGGTGATGCGTATTCCGCTTCCGCTCGAGATAATTCTTCCCGAAAGCTCCCCGGCCGCATACTGCTTCAGGTGGGTTGAGGCATGAAATACTCTCTGACGATCGATCTCTAAAAGTTGTTGGGTTTTGTTACTCATGATCCTTCTCCTCGAATAATTGGATATCCATATTTCGTGCCTCAACTGCCACTGACGGTTGGTAAAGCGCCTAAGCAGCAGTATTTGATTTCGCTGTATTCTTCAAATCCGTGACGGCTTCCTTCTCGTCCAAGACCAGACTGTTTCACGCCGCCGAATGGGATAGGGTGCCCTGTCATTTTAACGGAGTTCACGCTCACCATGCCAAACTCCAAACCGCGCATGCAGTGCCAAATTTGGTGAATATCGTGACCATAAACATAGGCAGCTAAGCCGTACTCAGTGTCGTTGCTCATTTCAATCACGGTATCTAAGTCTTGGTAAGGCAATACGCCTGCCACAGGACAAAAGTTCTCTTCGCGATACACCGCCATTTCAGGGGTTACATCGGCTAGCAATGTCGGCGCGAAGAAGTTTTCGCCTGGTACGGGCTGGTGGTATCCCGCTACCAATCGCGCGCCTTTGTCGAGCGCGTCACGCACCAAATCATGCGCTTTATCCACCGCAGTGCGATTAATAAGCGGTCCCATGGTGGTTTTTTCATCTAAGCCATTGCCCAAAACGATGTGGCTCATTTCTTTGGCAAACGCTTCCAAAAACGCTTCGTACTTATCGTCAGGGACGAAAATACGGTTTGCGGCCAAGCAGTCTTGTCCTGCGGTTTGAAACTTCGCATCCACGGCGGCTTTGGCTGCTTGCTCGACATCCATATCTGGCAGCACGATGAAAGGGGCGTTACCACCGAGTTCCATACTGCACTTCTTCACGGTTTGTGCCGCGTCGCGTAGCAATAGTTTGCCTACTCGAGTTGAGCCTGTGAACGAGAGCGCTTTGACTTTATCGGAGTGACACAAGGTTTGTGACACCATCACCGCATCGCCAGTGATCATGTTAAACACACCAGGTGGAAAGCCAGCTCGATCTGCTAACTCTGCCAACGCTAACGCAGAAAAAGGCGTTTCACTGGCTGGCTTAATGAGCACCGGACAGCCTATTGCTAGTGCGGCTGCGGCTTTGCGTGTGATCATGGCATTAGGAAAGTTCCATGGCGTAATCAGTGCTGCGACACCAATTGGCTCGCGCACCGTTGATAGCTGCGCATTCGGAATATGACTTGGGATGGTTTCGCCATAACAGCGGCGTGCTTCTTCGGCAAACCAACGAACAAAGGATGCGCCGTAGTCAATCTCACCTACAGCATCACCTAGTGTTTTTCCTTGCTCCATCACCATCAAATGAGCAAGGTCTTGCTTTGATTCTAGAATCAGGTCGTGCCAACGCATGAGAATTTCAGCGCGCTCTTCTGCTTGCATTTTTCGCCATTGACGAAAGGCTTGGTCGGCTTCATCAATCGCTTGATAGAGTTGTTGCTGAGATAGCTTAGTGATGTAACCGATGACCGTGCCATCTGCTGGATTATTCACCGGATGAAATTGATCACCACTTACCCATTTGCCATTCACGTACGCTAAACCTCTCACCAAACGTACGTCTTTCATTATCGCCATCATGTCGTGCGAGGCTTTTAATTCTTCAGCGTGTAAGCTGTGCAGTGCTGCCATGAGTCCTTCTCCCAGCATCGTTGTCCATAATGAAACTGTAATGGAGAAGTGACCGAAATAATTTCTGATACCGAGGTTTAAAACGTCAGAACTTTCTTTTTAGTGCCGTTAAATATGGTGTTTTTTCTGTTCACGCCTGATACGCATTTTCCCTTTTATAACAAAGCGTTTTGGTTTACTTCGAATGTGCCCGCATCACGTTTGATTGTTTTTGTCACAATGTAAGTAAAGTAGCGCTCAATGCCCACATCTGAGTCTAACCAGTTGTCGATAAGCCGCTGATATTGGTCGATATCTTCTGACTGAATTTTAAGGATGTAATCGACACCACCGCCCGTGGCATAGCAATCAGTGACTTCTTGTGAATGTTGAACCAGTTGCTCGAAGCGTTTGAACGCTTGGGCGTTGTGTTCTTTGAGCGTAACTTCAACCATAACTGACGTTCGTTTGAACAAAATATCGGTATTTACTTTTGCTCCGTAACCTTCAATGATGCCTGCTTCTTCCAGTTTTTTGACACGCTCCCAGCAAGGGCTCACGGATAGGTTGATGGCCTCGGCAAGGTGAGATTTGGTGATACGACCATTATCATGAAGTATTTGTAGAATTTTTACGTCGTAGCGATCGAGGCGCATAATGAGTCTCCCTGTAGAATACTAATCATTTCATGAAAGGCTGATGACTGGTCGCTGTTATAAGGTGCTTTCCAGTTTGCTTCTGGTATGCCATTTGTTTTGATTTCTTTAGTTGGCTTTTCAATCAGCCTATCTCGCCGCAGTCTTCGGCTATAACTGCGATAGTGTCACCGATATTCACCATAGCAGGAAAACGACGTGCCGCGAAAATACCATTGCGCTGTGACTTGTACTCAACGGGGGCGGTACCTGTGCGCTCGGTCGAGAAGATTCTCACTAATACATCGCCCTTTTTGACGGTATCGCCAAGATCAAATAAGTATTCTGTGATGCCGTGGTGTTGGCTTTGCACATAACAACTTGCATCTGGCATATCTAATAACTTAGTTGGTTGGGTTGGTTGTTCGTAGTCACCGGGCAAGTTGCCTGAGAAGCGTAAGAAGTTGCGAATGCCACGGTCGGAATAAGCGATTGTTTCTGGAGTGCTGGTTCCGCCTCCTCTGAGTTCGGTGGTAACAAAGATTTTTCCCTGAGACTCCACGGCAGTGTCATACAGGCTGGTGGCGTCCATTTCGAGCAAGATCATGGTGTAAGGTGCGCCAAACAGTTTTGCACCTAATATGCAGGCTTCTTCTTGATCGAGATTGTCGAGACGATGGGCAGCGGCGAACGGCACGATATCTAACGTTTTACCACCTGAGTGAATGTCTAACGCAAAATCGCACTTAGGAACTAGGTAACGAGTAAAATAATCCGCAATTTTCTCGGTCACTGTGCCTATGGGGTTGCCAGGAAAGCTGCGATTTAAATTCCCTTTATCGATAAACGACGTACGTGAGGCATTTTGTACCGCAGGTAAGTTCATCATGGGTACAATAATGACACGACCTTGGATTTGATCTGCCTGAAGCGAGTTCGTCAATTTTAGCAGGCTGGTGATGCCTTCGTATTCGTCTCCGTGATTACCGCCAGTAAGCAGTGCGGTTGGTCCGTGACCATTTTTGATCACGGTGATAGGTATCATAATACTGCCCCAAGCGGAGTCGTCATGTGAATAGGGCAGCGTTAAAAAGCCGTGCTGTACACCTTCTCGGTCAAAGTCTATGGTGGCTGTGATCGAGCTTTTTTGCATATCAAGTCCTTTTAGTTCTCAGACCTGGCTCAACAGAGCTTGAGGTTTGAAAAATTAGTGTTTAACAAATAAGTGGCGTGGAAAGTCACACAATGTTTTTGCTCCATCATGGGTAATGACGATACTTTCCGTTGTTTCTAACCCCCAATCTTTGAACCACAGCCCCGGCATAAAATGGAATGTCATGCCTTCTCTCAAGATGGTTTTATCGGTGTCTCGCAAACTCATGGTTCGTTCCCCCCAATCTGGCGGGTAGCTCAAACCTATTGGATAGCCACAACGGGCACCTTCGCGTGAGAATCCCGCTTTATCGAGAACCTGGTTTAGTGCATTGGCGATGTCGGCGCAGGTATTTCCGGGCTTTGCCACTTTTAGGCCTGCTTCAAGTCCTAAAGTTAGGGCTTCGTCGGCTCGTTTAAACTTGTCGTCAGGCTCGCCAAGAAAAATAGTGCGAGAGAGTGGACAATGGTAACGGCGGTGCGCCCCTGCAATTTCAAAAAACGTCCCTTCGCCTTTCTTGAACGGTCTGTCATCCCAAGTCAGGTGAGGTGCGGAAGCATCAGAACCTGATGGCAAAAGCGGCACAATCGCGGTGTAATCGCCAAAGTGGTCTTCATGCCCGAGCACGGCTTGGCGGTTAATCTCGGCAACAAGGTGGTGTTTCGGTAATCCTGGTTCAATCATGTCGAACGCGACGCGGTGCATATTTTCAACAATGCGAGCGGCACGGTACATGTACGCCAGTTCTTGATCGGATTTAACGGCGCGGCACCAGTTGACTAGTCCAGTTGCATCGAGAAGTTGAGCATTCGGTAGGTGCGTAGTGAGTGATTCGTAAGCGGTGGCGCTAAAGTAATAGTTATCTTTTTCTACACCGATACGACCACGATCCCAAAGGCGCGGAGCCAGTACGGCTTCGACCAGGAAGTCCATCGGGTGTAGCGGCGGATTCATTACATAATGGTCTGGATAGTAGGTGATGTTTTCTGCCGACATATACGCAGTCCTGTATGCTCCGTTGGCATCTTGGCAGCGTCCAAACCAAACTGGCTCATCAGATGGACCAACAACGACACATTGTGGCACGTAAAAAGACCACCCATCATAGCCTGTCAGCCACGCCATGTTAGAAGGGTCATGAATGATAAGGACATCCAATTCTCTTTCTTCCATCGATTGCCGAACTTTCGTTAACCGATCCTGGAACTCATCCAGTGTAAAATGCAAAGCAACGCCTCTCATATTTTCTCCTTGTTAGAAATCCGACGCCTTATGGGCCTTCGGAGACGCTGAGGTATTTCTACCTTCTACCAGCTAGCCAGATCTGCGTTAAAAATGATTGCAATTTACCTCTGGGGTTGTATTTGGATTGAACGATGCTGTTTAACATGTTTGTTTAACCCATACATTTCATGTCAATCGTTACAATTGTGGTTTATTTTTGTGCATTTCACCTCGTTTTGTGAGTTAAAGTTCGCCATTTGTTAAATGGAAGTTACAATGAGCATTAAAAATGAATCAATTAAAATATTGTGTCATGACAATTTCTTTGAACCCGATCGTTCGGCCAGGCACCGCTAAATACATCTCCATTGGTAACTATCTTGTCGAATGTGTCCGCAGTGGTTATCTAAAACCGGGAACTCGATTACCCACACATCGTGAGTTTGCAGAGCAAATTGGCGTCAGCGTACAAACGGTGAGCCATGCATATGGTTATGCAGAGAAAAAAGGGGCGATCGAGTCTTGGGTTGGGAATGGTACTTTTGTCAAATCAGGTTTTGTGGATGAAAGTACGGACACGGAGTTCATGCTGACACAAGAGATGAAAGAAACGCCGGATGAAATTGATATGTCGATTGCACATCCAGTGGTGACCGATCGCCACATTACGCTTTTTAATCAGGCGTTAATGGAGATTGCTGGGCAAACAAACAATCGTGGTTTGATCAGTAAAGCAAAGCCGGTAACAGGTCAGCCTCATCATATTGAGTCAGGAGTACGATTTCTAAGTAGCCAAGGGCTGGATGTGGGTGCCGATCAAATATTACTCACAAATGGTGCATGCCATGGTTTAACGTTGGCTTTAAGCACAGTTGTTGAACACGGTGATTTAGTTGCTTGTGGTCACTTGGTTGATCATGGCTTGATCTCTCGCTCGAGAATGCTTGGATTTAAGTTGCAACCACTTGAAATGGATGAGTTTGGTATAACGCCGGATGCATTTGAATGGGCATGTAAACACAAACCAATCAAGGTATTGTGTTGCACACCGAGCATGGCTAACCCGACTAGTGCGCATATGGATGTTGCACGCCGAGAGGCGATAGCGAATATTGCGCAGCAATACGACATCTATGTCATTGAAGATGACGTGTATGGAGCACTAGAACCTAACCGTGTCCCACCCCTTGCCACATTGTTACCCGAACAAGCTTTCTATGTCACCAGTTTAACCAAAGTTGTAGCGCCAGGCATGCGCACTGGCTATCTGACGGTCCCACGTCATTTTCTGCAGCACGCGATTGGTCGTTTAGCGGCTACGAGTTGGTCTGCGACTCCATTACCATTTGAAGTCGCTCATTTGTGGATCGAAAACGGTACGTTAAATCGACTTATTCGCTTTCAAGTCAATGAGTTTGCTAAGCGACAGCGAATAGCAAAAGCCGCTTTAGAAGGGCATGTTTATAGCTCGCACCCGAATGGACAGCATATTTGGTTGAGACTACCCGAGCAGTGGAATAGCGATGACCTGGTTGCTTCGGCTAAGCGTTCAGGGGTGCAGATCACGGGATACAAACCGTTTGTTCTCGATACTAATCAGCCAATGCCTTACGTGCGAATCAGTTTGGGAGCAGAGACTAATCGAGGCTACATCAAACACGGGTTATCTGTGATTGCTGAAATTCTCGATACCAACCCTCCCACCTCACACTTTTTGGTCTGAGCGATAGGTTATCTATGCTTTTAACTGATGGGCTTAAACGTTTGTAACTGAGTTTTTTCTTGTCGCCATCGCCTTGGCGATTTTCCCGTCCAGCGACGAAAGTGGCGGCTGAAGACCGCAGTTTCTGCATAGCCCAGTTGCAACGCGATATCGGTAATACTCTGAATATTCTCATGCAATCGCTGTTCGGCGAAATCCTGACGCACTTGTTGTAAAAGCTGCCGATAATTTGTGCCCTGTTGTTTCAGCTTGTTTTGCAGCATTCTCGGATGCAGATCCAATGCTCTTGCAACGCGCTCAACGCTGCATTCTCCGGTTGAGAGCAGACGGCCAATCATGTTTGCTGCTTGGTCACTGAGATTGTTGGGGTAACGAGTTTGCAGCTCTTTGAGGTGCTGCTGAAAATGGCGCTCTAGTGCGTCTTCATCTTGGTGGTTCTTAGCGTTAAGCAGACTCGCTTTAAGTAGGATACCGTCAAACTTATCACCGAAACGCAGTTTGTTCTGCTGGGCAAATTCGCTCTGTTCTGCCTCGAAGCTTGCGTGTTGGGTAAGGTGTAAAGTGAAGTAGCTCGCTTCAATATCAAGTAAGCTCGCAACAAACATGGCTAAGTGCGACACACTGAGCTGCATCAGCTGTGCGATACCGCGTTCGCTGTGCACATCAATACTGAGCGACAACCGTACCCAATCATCTTGTGGCGTCATGTTGAGAGTGACCCCTGACGAATGCAGATAGAGAAAATCATTCACCCGCGCCAAGGCATCACCGACCGTTTCTGCGCGGGAAACCAACATCGGCAAATCGCCTAAACTTTGCAGGTTTTGTCGCTCGGCGAGTAACGCACCAAACAGCGGTTGCTGACAACGAGCAGCCGCTTCCTCCAGCAATTCAGCCAACCTTGGATAAGCGAGATAGGTATCGGGATCGCGAAATTGCGCCGCAGACAGCCCGACGGCAGCCATAATCTCAACCGGATTCTGCCCTAATTCGGAAACCAAGCTATCAAATTTATCGGCGGCGCCACTTCTTACGATATGCATGTCTCGATTTTCAAATGTTAACAATTTGTAAATCGCAATATATCAAATTTACTTCGCAAAAGGTCAAGTTAGTGTCAATGAGTTGATCTAAGTTACATTTTGATAACAACAACACATGGACGAGAAGCCGTATGGAACTTATCAATAAAACCGCGATTGTCACCGGCGCTGCGGGTGGAATTGGCCAAGCCATTATTCACAAACTGCTGGAACAAGGCGCGAAAGTACTTGCTGTCGACATTTCCCCTCAATCACTGAATGTGTATCAAGACTTCGATGCAGAGCAGCTACGAACATTTGTTGCAGACGTCACCGAATACCAAGAAGTGGAAGCCATGGTCAAGCATGCAGCCGAACAGTTTGGCTCGCTCGATATCATGATCAACAACGCGGGCATCGGCGCACCGAAACCTCTGCTTGACCACGATCCAATTGCCGATTTTGAGCCGATCTCAAAGGTCAACCAAAACGGTGTCTACTACGGCATTCTCGCCGCTGGGCGACAATTTCAAGCACAAGGCACACCGGGCGTAATTCTCAATACATCGTCTGTTTATGCACAAATGGCGTCTGAGATGACTTTTACCTACAACGTCAGCAAAGCAGCGGTCGACATGATGACTAAATGCGCTGCGTTAGAGCTGGCGCCGCTTGGCATCCGTGTCTGCGCTATCGCACCGGGACGCGTTGATACCGCAATGTTAAGACAATACGACGAAATTGGCCTGTGGAATCATATCCGTAAAGAGCAGATGCGCCAAACCTTCACTCAACCAGAAGAAATCGCCAACGTGGTGACGTTTTTGGTCAGCGAGAAAGCCAACTGTATCAACGGTTGCACCGTCAGTGCGTCTGACGGTTTCGAGAATTTTAAGTACCCACTCATGGGATAGGCGAGCACGCCACATTACAGCAATAGCAAGGATGTAAGTTATGTCATTACCAGAAGTTATTCAGCATCAAGATTTCCTATTAACTCTTAATACCAATGAAGAGTCGATCATCAAAGACGCACTACCGGGTGTTGATGTTTACCCGTTGTTTCTTGATCCAGAAAACGGTACTTGGGTGGTTCGCGCCAAATTCAAACCAGGTATCACTCTGCCTAAGCACTACCACACTGGTGTGGTGCACTTCTATACCCTGAGCGGCGCTTGGCACTACATCGAGTATCCAGACCAAGTCCAAACCGCTGGCAGCTACTTATATGAGCCGGGTGGTTCGATTCATACCTTCCACTGCCCTGAAAGCTCAGGCGGTGCCGACGGATTTATGGTGATCCAAGGTGCAAACATTAACTTTGACGAAGAAGGTAACTTCATCAACATCATGGATGCAGGTTGGATTGAGCAAGTTGTTATAGCAACAGCGAAAGCACAAGGCTTTACCGCGCGCTACATCAAACCGGGTGCGATTGCTGGCCTCAGCGATGAGCTAGCGGAGTAACCCCATGCAACAGATGAACAGTATCGTAATGCAAGATGGTAGTGTCCGCCTGAAGCAAGTCGAAATCCCCAAACCCGCTGCGGGACAAGTGTTGGTTCGTAGTCTCGCTTGTGGCATTTGTGGCTCCGACCTTCACATTACTCGACACGCGGATGAGGTATTTGATGTATTCCACCAGCTCGGGTTGATGCCTGATGAAGCCGGTGAGCACGCTCAAGTGATGTTAGGGCATGAGTTCTGCGCGGAAATTGTCGAATACGGATCTGACACTCAGCAGACGTTGGCTGTTGGTAGCCGAGTCACCTCAGTGCCGATGTTGCTCAGTCAAAATGGCGCGGGCGTTGGTGTTACTCCGGGTACTTATGGCGCTTACTCTGAGTACTTCCTGCTTGATGAAGCGTTATTGCTACCTGTCCCAGACGGAATGCCGTCTGAGGCGGCGGCATTGACCGAACCACTGGCGGTCGGTTTGCACGCGGTCAATCGCAGTGAAATCGAAACGGAAGAAACCGCGCTGGTTGTCGGTTGCGGTCCTATAGGGCTGGCGGTGATTGCTGCACTGAAACAACGTGGCGTCAGCAATATTCTTGCGGTCGATCTTCAGGAAGAGAAACTGCAACTTGCTAGTGAGTTTGGCGCAAATCGATTGATCAACCCGACCAAGGAAGACGAGATCGCCGTTGGTGAGCAGTACGCGATGAACTCACGTCTGGTCATTTACGAGTGTGTGGGCAAACATACTTTGATTGACGATTTTCTGCGCCGCGCCCCTGCCCGAGCGCGAATCGTCATCTCGGGTATCCATACGACACCCGCAATCATTAACTACGCGTACGCGACGGTAAAAAAGCTCGATTTGAGATTCTCTTACTACTACCAACCGCACGAGTTTGAGCAATGCCTACAAGCGATTGCCGAACATAAGTTTCCTTGGCAGAAAATGCTCACCGCCAAAGTGGGAATCGACGGTGTCGAAGACGCATTTACACAGTTAATGACGCCAAATGATCACATCAAAGTGGTGATCGAACCTTGGCGCAGCGGCGCGTTAGAAGTGATTTAACTCTTAGCCAGATTAAGCTAGCTAAAACCAATTTTAGTTTGGTGACAGCCCCAACCGTAGCAGCTAGGTTGGGGCTTTTTTGTTAGGCCTGTTCTGCGCATTCCTGTTGCAGAGCAGGGTAATCGGTGTAGCCTCGTTCGTTTCCGCCAAACAACGTTGAGCCATCGAGTTCTGCCAACGGATGGTGATGTTGCAAGCGAGAGACTAAGTCTGGGTTTGCTACGAATGGCCGTCCGAATGCGACAAGATCCGCGTAGCCTTTCTCTAACACTTCGTTTGCTCGTTGAGGATTGTAGCGACCTGCGACAATGATAGCGTTGCGAAAGCGCTTTCTAAGTTCGATTCGGAACGTCTCTGGAATCGTTGGTGCATCGGCCCAATCGGCCTCGGACAAGTGCAAGTAGGCAATGTCGCGCTCCTGTAGCTGTTTTGATGCCTCTAAGATCGTTGGCACGATATCTGGGCAGTCCATATCTTTAAAGGTAATGAATGGTGCCAATCTCACTCCAACTCGATGCGCACCAACAGCGGCGATAACTGCCTCCACTACTTCGATAAGAAAACGGATACGATTTTCTCGTGAACCGCCGTAGTTGTCTGTTCGATGGTTTGAGTTGGTTCTTAAGAACTGATCGATCAGATACCCATTCCCGCCGTGGATTTCTACACCATCAAAACCCGATTCAATGGCGCGTTTGGCTGCGTTCGCGAAATCACCGACAACTCGGTTGATATCTGCTTGTGTCATGGCGCGAGGCTCAACACAATCGACCATATTGCCGTTGCCTTGTTCATCTGCAATCCAAACTTGCGTCTCTACCGGAGCGAGCGCAGATGGCGCGATAGGCTGTTCACCATTTTGGAATGTTGGGTGAGACACTCTGCCCACATGCCATAGCTGACAAAACATCGCTGCGCCTTGTGATTTGACCGCTTGGGTCACACCTTGCCAGCCCGCCACTTGCGCATCGGTGTAAACGCCAGGGGTGAACGAATAGCCTTGAGAATCGTCCGAAATTTGCGTGGCTTCGGAAATGATCAGCCCGGCAGAAGCGCGCTGTTGATAATACGTTGCCATCATCTCATTCGGGATGTTGCCCGGCTGAGTGGTGCGTGCGCGAGTCATTGGTGCCATGACAATACGGTTTTGTAGTGACAACGATTTCAGTTGAGCTGGCTCAAACAGCTTATTTGTTCTTTGTTGCATGTTGCGCTCCTTAGATAAGTACAGGCACGTTGGTCGCTTTACGAGCGATTGCCATCCAGTGAAGTACGGCTGGATCCCATTGCACTTCGGGCGCACTGAAAAAGCCGCGTAGAATGGAAAACATAATGGCTTGATCAACCAGTGACGTTTGCTTTTCTGAACTTAGGTTGAGCAAGGGTTTGGTTTGTTCTATCAAAGCGGCGACTTCTTTCGCAATCGCAGGTGTATCGTTAATCAAAGCTTCAAAATTTAACGCTTCGGTTTCTTTTTTTGCACGCCATGCTTGTTTAGCGGTTTCTGTTGCAAATTCCGGTAACGTCATGTTTGACCAACGCGGATACCCGACTTTTTGTAGCGGTAAAAACGCTTGTTTTTGCCAGTCTAAAACCGGTTTGGAGGGTTGGCTGTTTTCGCTGGAAGATGCCAATTCAAGGAAGTAGTTGATGATGTCTAAGCTTTCCGCCATGGCTTCACCATCGTCTTTGATCAAAAGAGGAACTTGTTTTGCGCCGATGAGGTTTGTGGTGGTGCTCTCGTCGTTATAAGCAATGTTGATGACATCCAGCTTAATATTCAGCATGCCTGCAACAAAACGGACGCGGGCGCTAAAGGGGCAATGTTCATAAATGTACAGTTTCATTTTTTGTTTCCTATCTCTTGGCTGGGCAGGGCGTGTTGTTGTGCGTTGTACAGCGTTACGGCGTTTAACTTTTCCCTGTCACATAACGTTCTGGGTCTAAACAATGTCGATAGGGTCAGTATATGGATTCGACTTAATTTGATAATTGGGTAATATCTAAATTGATTATTCAGTTTTTCCAAATAATAAGAGCACGAAGATGGATAAGTTTTCGGATATGACGTTGTTTGTCAGCATCGTTAAACATCAAGGTCTGGCGGCGGCGGGAAGGGAGTTAGGTTTGTCTCCGGCGACGGTAACGGCAAGGCTGCAAGCGATAGAAGAACGCTATGGCGTAAAGCTGCTCAACCGAAGCACACGCCACGTATCACTCACGGACGCAGGGGCAATGTACCATCAAGCTTGTCTTAACATCATTGATAGCGTGAAAGAGACGGAAAACTTGCTGCAAACG
The DNA here is from genome assembly GCF_016920955.1 of Vibrio sp. sp1. Taxonomy (NCBI): domain Bacteria; kingdom Pseudomonadati; phylum Pseudomonadota; class Gammaproteobacteria; order Vibrionales; family Vibrionaceae; genus Vibrio; species Vibrio sp. sp1. The sequence continues at coordinate 1,818,381 of NZ_CP060590.1, read as the reverse complement.
GGTATTTCGCAAGTGCGCGGAACGTTGAAAATTTCAGCTCCACGAGATATTGGCAAACAAATTATTTCGCCGATGGTGTCGGCTTTTTCTGAGCAATATCCGGATGTGACGCCTTATCTTTATCTTAATGACAATTTATCGAACTTGGCTGAATCGGGGCTCGATTTGGTGATTCGTTATGGCGAGTTAGCGGACAGCAATCTCATTTCGCGCAGGCTGGCGTCGAGTCAACGCGTGCTGTGCGCATCACCTGACTATTTGTCGAAGCAAGGTGTCCCAAACTGTCCACAAGATCTCGCGGACCATCGCTGCTTAGCCATGGTGCGCAGCAATGAAGAATTAAAAACGTGGCACTTTAAAGATGAAGAGTCTCACCAATCGATCACGGTCACGCCAAAGCGATTTTCTGATGATGGTGAAGTGATTCGACAATGGGCGTTGGACGGTGCGGGGATTGCGTTGAAATCGATTTTAGATATTCAGCAAGACCTCAAAAAACAACGTTTAGTAACGGTTTTGGATGGGTATATGAAAAACTTCAGCGCCTTTTCGCAAGGCGCTGAAGCGGATCTACATGTCATTTATCAAAGCCGCCAATATCAACCGAAAAGAGTTCGCCTGTTTTTGGACTTTCTAGTTGAGCAATTTAGCGCGCTGAGTGATGCCAGCAATCAGATCTAGATGCGATTCAGAGGTTTCTCGGCGGTGGCGATAAATCCCGACGGTGCCAGGGTTTGGTTCGTTTTCCATGGTTAAGCATCGTAAGCCAAAGGATTCCAAATACGGTTTGAGGTGCCCGGTATAAGACATCACCGCGACGCTTTCTTTCAGTACATCAATACTGGCGAGCAGAGAATCCACTTCGTAAGTCGGTCTGTCATCCAGTTGCTGCCTTTCGCGTTCATTTTGCTTCGGGATTGGGTTATCGATGACGTGAGCGAATTTCTTAGCATCATAAGTGACCGAAAGAGCTGGGTATTCGTGCAGCATATCTTCGGTGACGGTTTTCCCTAGAAGTGGGTGGTTTGGGGAAACAAAATAGGCATCAACCGTTTGAAATAGCGGAATAAACGTAACATCACATTTAGACGACAAGCCGACAATCTCGTGGCCGATGAAGAATTCAATCTGTTCGTTGATTAATGAATCCATCAAGCCTAAGTGGTTGCCAAATTCGACGTGCGTAGATGCCGATGGCTGCTTGGTCAGATGTTGATTGAGTGCTTGTTTGACGAACAGCGGCCACCACGCATCGCCAGTGCCCATTTTAATTTTTCCGACTTGGTACTGTTTCCGTTCATCAATGCTTTGCATCATTTGGTTGTATTCATGCTGCATCGCGTTGCTATGGCGATAGAGGATGCGTCCGTATTCGGTCAACACCATGCCATTAGGATGACGTTCAAACAGCGTCACGCCGAGATTCTCTTCCAGCTTCTTTAAATTGCTTGTTACCGTTGGCTGGCTTAACCCTGCCATTCTTGCCGCAGCGCTGATGCTTTGGCAGCGTGCAACCAGTAAAAATTGCTGCAGAGATTTGTCCATTTTCTTTCCCCTCTAAGAACGAGGGGTATTTTGCACAATTTCATTTATAAATCACAAATCTGTAATCTCATTTGATTGAAATTATGCGCATTTCATAGATCTACATCACTGTTGGGGTTTGACGTATAGATGTTATCTATAGCTCGCTCCTGACTTCCTATTTTCCCCTCAAAAAGGTGTTCTTTAGACTGTCGCCAAAACAACAATCTAAGGGATGAACATGAAACCGAGTTTTATTGCGCTTGCTGTCGCGTCTTGTATTGGTCTTGCTGGATGTGGGTCAGATTCTTCTGATGCGCCAGTGCCGGTCGACAAACCAATTATTTCAGCCGACTTATATTTACGTGGTTTAAATGGGGATTGGGGCACGGCAGAGCATGCCAAGCTAAACTATTTGGGTAATAACGAGTACGAAACCGTACTGCGCGTCGCTCGAGGTAGTAATCAGTTCAAGATTGCTGATCCGGGTTGGCAGATCCAATACACCTACTTTGAGGAGCCCGCGGCGTTCGATAAAGCTCAGGAGTACCTGCCAAAACCAGACACGAATGAAGCGTGTATGAACGATGATTGCAACTCTGAGATCACGTTTGAAGACAAAGGGTATTACAAGTTTTCTGTGAGCTTTGCCGATGAAAGTCGCGCGTCAATGACTGTGACGAAAGCAACACAAGAAGAAGCGGAAAAATACTACTCTGATGCGATTCTCGACCCTGCAATGGTGCATGAAGGGCATCAGAGCAAAGAAGTGAAACTGTTCGCCAATTACGATGACTCGAGTGATACCGTGATTTTCTCGGTGAAAGATCCTAAAGCGGAGCTGCGTGAATTTGGTATTTCAACGACGACAGAATTGCGTGATGCGCTCGACCAAGGCTTAGTGATTAATGAGCAAACAGGGCCGCGAGTGGTGTCGGGTGATGTCGCGTTTGACGCGTTGTTTGCATTGACGATGAAAGAGCTAGACCAGCTTGCCGTTTCTGAAATCAAAGACGGCAATTACAACTACAACAACCCAATCAAAGCGGAAGTTTTTGAGACGGGCGCGAAGTGGCATTACGTATGGACGCGTGATTTGGCGTACGCAGCAGACCTTTCGCTTGCATTGATGAATCCAACTCGCGTGCAAAATGGTTTGAATTTCAAATTGTCTGCTTTCCGCGACACGACCGATCAGCAATACGATGGCGAGCAGATTGTGCAAGACACGGGCACGGGCGGCAGTTGGCCAATCAGTACCGACCGTACGACTTGGGCGCTTGGTGCAGAACGCTTACTTTCGGCATTGGATGGGGAAGAGTACAACCAGTTTGCAGAGCGCGCATATAAAGCGATCAGTAATACACTTGAAGCCGATCGCCTGGCGGCTTTTGATGCGAAATCCGGTTTATACACTGGTGAGCAATCATTCCTCGATTGGCGTGAGCAAACTTACTCAACGTGGACGCCAAACGATGTCAATGCGATTGGTAGCAGCAAAGCGTTATCGACAAACGTGGTTCACTACCGCGCGATTCAGCTCGCGGCTAAGTTGGCAGAGAAGTACGACTCAACCAACGCGGTCAAATACACCGAGTGGGCTGAGCAGTTAAAAACCGCTATCAACGATCAGTTTTGGAATGCCGAACGCGGTATGTACGTAAGCTATTTGTTTGACAATGGCAAAGACATTGCGGTCGACAAATACGATATGTTGGGCGAAGCGTTGGCAATCATCAGTGGCGTGGCAAGTGATGCGCAGGCGAAACAAATCATGGCCAACTACCCACACAGTGAGTTTGGCGTGCCGGTTTACTTCCCTCAACAACCGGACGTGCCTGTGTACCATAATCGCGCAATTTGGCCATTTGTTACCGCGTACAGCTTGCGCGCCGCGCATCAAACACAAAATGTGGCAGCAGCGAACAATGCCATTCAATCGTTGGTTCGTGGTACAGCGACCAATTTATCCAACATGGAAAACTTAGAGTGGCTTTCTGGTAAGTCATTCATCATCCATAGTGATCATGGCGAAGATCCGAGCTTGGATGGCCCAGTGATTAACTCTCAGCGTCAGCTTTGGTCTGTGGGTGGCTACTTGAACATGGTGGTAGAGACCTTATTCGGCATCCATACCGAAACGGGTAAGTTGGAAGTGAAGCCATTTATCACAAGTTGGGTGCGCAATAACTTGTTGGCTCAGTCTGAACAAATCACGTTGGAAAACTTTGCCTTCAAAGGAAAGAACTACTCGGTAACGATTGACTTGCCTGAAGTAAGCAAAGATGACACAGGTTACTACCCAGTTGAAAATGTCACGATGGACGATGAGGGGCATTTCCACGTGACATTGGGCGCGCTTGTGAATGTAGATAGCAGCATTACTTTAGTTTCTGGTGTGAAACCGTACGCAAGTGAAGATAGTCGCGTTTATTCTCCGCAAGAGCCAACATTGGTGGTAAAAAGCGTTGATAATTCGGTTTCGATTGACGTGACGAGTAAGTACAACGTGAACTTGTATCGCAATGGCGAGCTGATTCAAAAGAACGTGATTGCTCAATCTTATTCCGATACGCCAACAGGTTTTGCTTGTTATTTGGCTGAAAGCATTAACGATAAAGGCTTCCGTTCTAACCCAAGCCAACCTGTTTGTGTCGGTGAAGAGATCCGCATCAAACTTGATGGCGAATATCAGCCACTCAAAGACAATGTCTCAGTGGTTACGGTGAGTAAAGACAGTGGCATCGTAAAAGGTGCAGAGTCGTTTACAGCCCCTGTAACGGGCACTTACCAGTTCGATGCTTGGTACAACAATAACCTAGGGCAACTTAATACTGGCATCACGAACACCGTGAAATTGTTAGAGGTATTGGATGATGCAGGTAAAGTGGTTGGTCAAGGTTACTTGCAGATGGGCCATATTGGTGAAAACCAAGGTATGCGTTACTCAACGCCAATTGAGGTGACGTTGGAGCAGGGAAAAACCTATCAGGTCGCGCTGAAGGACCACTTCAATATGAGTTACCTCAAATCGAATGAAACCTACATCTACGCAGGTGGTATTGAGGGTGAAAAGAACGAAGCGCAAATCGCAGATATTCGAATCACACCTTTAATGTAGGCTGTTTTAACAAAGCTGTGTTCTAAAAACTGTGTTCTAAGAAAGACAAAGCCGCTGAGATTATCAGCGGCTTTGTTGTATTTTCTATCGGGCTGTTTGCAGATTAGTTTGTGGCCTGTGGACGAGGCTTACGACGCTGACCTGATGGTTTGTTTCCTGCAGGTTTAGCATTGTTTGGCTTGCGGTTACCAGACGGTTTACCAGCGTTGCCACTCTTATTACCGTTTGGTTTATTTCCACTCGGTTTATTGCCATTTGGCTTGTTGCCGTTAGGTTTGCGGTCATCTGGTTTACTGTTTGCACGACCTTGGCCTTCACGGTTGCCTTTAGGCTTGCCCGCACCGCCTTGGTTGGTGCTGTTTTTGTTGCCGTTGTTACCACCGTTGAAGCGACGTTTAGGTTTGTTTGCACCATTGCCTGTTTTCTTTTCGGTTGCTGGAGCGTTTTCACTTGCAGCATTTGGCGTTTTTGGTTTTTTTGGCTTCTTAGGTTTTTTCGGTTTGATTGGGCGCGTATCCAGTTTAGATTCTGGCACCACATTGGTTGGCGCAAAACCTTCCAACTCTTTACGTGGTAGTACTTCTTGAATCAAACGTTCAATCGCAAACAACTCAGATGCTTCTAGCGCACACACCAGTGAAATCGCTTTACCTACTTCGCCCGCGCGGCCAGTACGACCAATACGGTGAACGTAGTCTTCTGCCACTTTAGGTAGCTCAAAGTTCACCACTTGCGGCAATTGAGGAATATCGATACCGCGCGCAGCAATGTCCGTCGCGACCAACACACGAATTTCACCCGATTTAAAATCCGCCAGTGCTTTGGTACGCGCGCCTTGGCTCTTGTTGCCGTGGATGGCAGCAGCCGGTAGGTTTTGTTCGATAAGGAACTTCGTCAGACGGTTTGCGCCGTGTTTCGTTTTCGTAAACACCAGCACTTGCTTCCAATCGCCGTCTTTGATCAATTTAACCAACATCGGTGCTTTCTTTTTCACGTCTGCTGGGTAGATGCTTTGCTCAACCGTTCTCGCCGTCGAGTTTGCCGGGTTCACTGAAATCTCAACCGGGTTGTTCACCAAGCCTTTCGCAAGGTCACGGATTTCATCCGAGAAAGTCGCCGAGAAAAGTAGGTTCTGACGCTGTTTTGGTAGCAGAGCTAGGATCTTACGAATGTCACGGATAAAGCCCATATCCAACATACGGTCTGCTTCATCGAGCACTAGCACTTCCAGTTGGTCGAACTTCACCGCATTTTGGTTGTACAAATCCATCAGGCGCCCTGGTGTCGCGACCAACACATCCGCACCTTTGCGAAGACGCTGCATTTGCGGGTTGATCTTCACACCACCAAAAACAACCGCACTGCTTAGTGGAAGATGACGGCCGTACATAAATACGTTTTCTTGCACCTGAGCTGCAAGCTCACGTGTTGGCGTTAGGATCAGTGCTCGAACTTGGTTAGCACGAACGCGAGGGCCGTTCGATAAACGCTCAAGAATCGGTAGCGTAAAGCCTGCAGTTTTACCTGTACCAGTCTGCGCTGCTGCCATTACGTCTTTCCCTTCCAAAATAGCAGGAATTGCTTTTGCCTGAATTGGCGAAGGGGTGTCGTAGCCTTTCTCTTGAATAGCTTTAAGGATTGGAGCAGATAGACCTAACGAGGTAAAACCCATATGTATGATTCTCAATTGTAGAGTTAGATAACAACGCGCCGAAAACAAATCGGTGCGAAAAGTGCGACATTCTGAGGCTTTTACGCGCAGGCTTCAACTAATTCCGTCATGGATAAATATTTGAACTGGATCTCATTTCTTTTTGGCAGGCAAAACTGATAACTGGTTTGGTCGATCGATTGAATGGTTTTACGTTGGCGATGCCCATTCTTACATCGCTATCACGGTATGCAGTTTTAGTTTATCAAATGCTGTTCGGAGTGTGGGGGAGGCTTGCTCCTTTCATTACTCCGCTTTTGCATGCGTTAAAAACGCACTCGTCAATTGCTGAAAGAGCGAATCTACCGATGGGCGGTCGGATACATGATGGAAGAGCGGTGTGTGGACATCACCACGAATATCATCGCTGTGACCGCAAAGCTGATTACACATTCGTACTGGTTCGACAATCTTCTCGACGTCGGCATCAATCAGAATGCATGCTTGTGACAATACCACTTGTCCGCCGCCTTTTTTAAGTAAAACACGCTGCGCGGTTCCCACGACTTTTTGCCCGCCAATGTTGAGGTTGTACTCGCCATCGCAGTAGGAATAAGGCGTAGCATGAACATCCACTTTCACGCCGAGCTGTTTAAAGAAAACCGTTAATATTGCACATAAATCGAGATACGCTTTTTTGATGTTGTAAGGCTCGCCTTCTGGCCAGTGGTAAATGTGGGATAGATTGATAATACCTGGCACCTGAGGGACTGGGGCACCACCGGTTTTACGAGAAAAGAGCTTCCAGCCAGACGTATTTAACGCATGTTCTAACTCATTAGACACTGGCCATTTCTTACCCGCGGGAAGCACGAGCGTTGGACTTTTTACTTGCCAAAGCAATAGCACTTGCGAGAGTTGGTTGGACTGAACTTGTTTAATGAGCTCATCTTCTTTGTCAAATGCATCAGCGACTTCCGTAGCTGTGTAGCGAATTAGCTTATTTTTAGCAACCAAACTCTATCCCTCGCGGCTATTTAATCGTTACTGTTGTATCTCAGATACAGCTTTATTGCTAGGTCTGAGTGATTAGGCTTTTGCTCGCTAGCTGCATGATCACCTTTTGGATCTTTTCCGTTGTCCATTAATTCTGCTTGAACACGCGATAAAAAGTTTTTGCTAGTCATCACATCAGCCATTCATAAAATCTGCCATCTATGAAAAATTTTGGCGATATAAGTATGAAAAAGCGAGTGATGACTCTCGCGTTAGCGGCATCATTAACGGGATGTGTGACGTTCCCAACTCAAGAATCTGAGCAAGTACAGGTGCTTTGGGACAATGTGAATGCGATTGAAAACTGTGAACTAATGGGTACCGTGATCGGCTCAGAAGGACACTTTTACGATTACTGGTTTCACGCAGATAAAGACATGGTTTGGGGGACGCTAAACCAAATGCGCATCAAGGCGGTGGATTTAGGCGCAGATACCTTGTACTTGTATCAACCGTTGAGCTTTTCTACGTCAGTGACGATGTTTGCAAATGCTTACAAGTGCAAACAGTAGCGATTTTCTTGCTCATAATTGAAAGACAGGCGCTGCTCGCCTGTCTTTGATGCGTTCTACAAATACTGGAGACTTTGCGTTAATTAACGTTTGCTGTCGCCACCGCTGATGTATCAGAAAACGACAATGTAAAGTCTCGCTCGGTATTAAGCACTTTGGCTGGAAACTCTAAGCTCAACTGCGTATGTGGCGCGACTTCTGAAGCAATGCTAGTAACGAATTTTCGGGTTTCTCCAGGAGAGATCGATATGTCACTTCCACCTTGTGATGAGAGCTCAGCGATACCCATTGTTTCAAGTGTGTTACCTGCAGTATCCGCCAGGTGTAATAAAGACTCTGACTTGTAGATTAATTCTCCACTTTCTGTGCGATATGCATTAAACGAGTTGAAATTTGGTTGCAATGATCCTTGTGAACCAATGTTAGTAACGGAAAATGTCACATTAGCGCCATCAAAGTTCTCGACTCTTACAAGTACGTTACTGTCTTGGTAACGAGCGGCTGCCGCCGCAGTTGCTTGCTGTTTCTGCCTCTGTTTCTCTTTTTCAATGTCGCTTAACTGTTTCTGCTCATTAGCGATTCGATTCTTTGCCATGTAGTACGACTGATCGACCATTGCTATTAAAGCGGGGATTGAATACAAAGTGAGGCCTTCCAAATGGTCAAAGTCGATTTTGGCATGTTGAGTACGTTTATGATTAGAAAATTGGCAGTAACCATCAATCAAACTGATTAAAGCCACTTCAAAAGTGCCCTGTAATCGGCTTACTTCCTGTGCTGCTTTCTCTAGATTTGAGCGGACTTTCCGAATCTCTTCCAAACTCTTTTGTGAAAGACGACCGTTTGGCGATACGTCGTTAGAAACCGAAACCAGTTCTTCGGTCACAAATGGATTGTTTTCGGCAGGAATCACCGTAGTGATACGGTTAGATTTGGTGATGTCTTCGCCTAATAAAACTATCATTTTTTGCGATGCGGCGGTTGTGTTGCCCACTAATACGTCGCTACAGTTTGGCGAAGTATTGGCATATGCGGCGAATGCGGTAAAAAGTGAAAGTGTAACGGACCAGCCGATGGTGACGAGTCCTGTCGTGGTTCGAGCATTCATCCTGATAACCCCTCTGTCATTTGGTGCGACTCACTGACGTAATTGCCAATCAAAAGATTGGCTCGCGACATTCAGAATGGTTCTGGTCAACCCTTCGTAGTGGGTATGCCCACAGATGCTTTTTTAGTCGTTTATCAACCGCTAAGCCACGATTGATAAAGTGTCTGAAATTGAGAGCATTAACGCTGCGAAGTTGATGTCTTTGACTGAAAGATAGACGTAACTTTTCCAACCATCAAATACGTGATTGAGTTCTCATTTTTATATGAGTGAGAGGTTCAAGAGAAAACAGGCACTTACTGTAGAGAGTTGATTTGAAGGAAAAATATAAATTTTTTTGGGGAACTTTTTTGATGCTGCCTTTGAGACTTTTTTTGAATCTCAAAGGCAGGTTCTTACACTCGCGTTCAATTACAATGTGTTGAGGACATCCGCGAGTCGAGAGACAGCTGTCGTCAGTTCTTCTGGTGTAGCATTGGTAAAGTTAAGACGCAGAGCGGCTTTTACCTTTGAACCTTCTGGATAAAAGACCGGGCTCGGCACTACAGCAACCCAGTTTGCGAGAAGGTTTTTCGCCAGTTCGAAGGTGTCGCATTCTGGAATCTCGACCCAAACGAACATACCACCATCGACGGGTTTGAGTACGCAACTTTCTGGCAGCTGTTTTTGCAGTTCAGCAAACATGACATCGTAACGTGATTTGTAAAGAGCACAGATGGTTGAAATGTGCGTTTCGAAGTTGTCATGTTGCAGTAGACCATGCAGCAAAGCTTGCATAGGAATACTAGAGTGCAGATCGGCACCTTGTTTAATTTTGATAAGTGGCTCAAGGTAGCTGCTTTTGCCCGTAACTACACCAATACGCAAGCCTGGTGAAGCTATTTTGGAGAAAGAGCGCAATACGATGGAGTGTTGCAGGCAGAAATCTGAAACTAGCGGTAGTGCTTCACCAGAAAAACGCAGCTCACGGTATGGTGCGTCTTCAATGAATGCAACGTCGTATTGGATACAAAGCTCGGCAACTTTTTGGCGAGTCTCTAGCGCCCAGCATACGCCCGTTGGGTTGTGAAAATCGGGTACGGCGTAGAACATTTTTGGTTGCTGCGTGGCAAAGCATTGTTCGAGTTCTTCTAGGTTTGGGCCACACTCGGTTTGTGAAACGGTCACGATGTTGGCTTGCACTAGACCGAATACTTGCATAGCACCAAGGTAGCTCGGTGCTTCCATCACCACTTTATCGCCCGGATTTACGTACGCACGCGCAATCAAATCTAGCCCTTGCTGAGAGCCCGTTGTGATCATAGCCAAATGAGATTCCGGCAGCTGGTAATAATCGGTCAAAAAGTTAAGTAGCGGGGCGTAGCCTGCTGTTGCGCCATATTGAAACACCTCTGGCATATTAGCGAGGTTTTCGAGCGTCGGTTTCATTAAGTCGATCGGGAAGGTTTTTTCGTCCGGCAAGCCACCTGCAAGAGAAATGACGTTCTTATCGCTCGCTGCTGCGAGGATCTCTCGGATGTAGGATGACTTAGTTTGTTGTAATGACTGTGCGATTTCCATGTGCTGTGCTTCTCGTAATTGTCTTTTTTATGTCAGAAATAGTATAGGTAAATTGCCAAGCTTGGTGTGTCCATTTATGCTGTTAAACATGTCCATTTATGCTATTTAAGCGAAAGTTTACTCCGTGAGCCATCAACAAGTTTCCAGAATCAATGACGTGCTGTTTTACATTCACCAGGACATTAGCAGAGATTTATCGGCTAAAGAGCTAGCAGATGTAGCAGCCTATTCTGAACAGCACTTCCATCGTATTTTTAAAGATGTGGTAGGGGAGTCTGTCCATCAATATATCCGTCGAACAAGAATGGAATACGCCGCCAATCAACTGATGTTTGATACCAGCTCATCGGTGTTAGACATTGCTAACAAGTGCGGCTTTAGCTCGGTATCTTCTTTTAGCCGAGCGTTTAAAGCAACGTTCGCTATGTCTCCTGGCGCGTGGCGAAAGCATGATTTACAAGTCGCAGAAAAGCCGTATCTAAAAGATCCAGAAGTGGCTGCGGGTTATCATCGGGTTGCTAAACGCGAGTTGCCAGAACCTAAAATTATGGAGGTTCCACAACGCTTTGCGGCTTATGTGCGGCATGAGGGTTATAGCCGTTCCATTCGTAATGCGTGGCTGATTTTGAAGGCGTGGGCAAGCTCTGAGAATCGGGACTTTTCGGTTCAATACGGTTTGCATCACTCCAACCCCGCTTGGGTTGAGCTCGATAAGTGTCGCTATGTGGCTTGTATGGCGATTGATAAGCCGCTTAAAGTACGCGGTGTCGTGAATCAAATGACGATTCCGGGTGGTTTGCATGCTGTTTTTCGCTTAACAGGGGTATATGGAGAGCTTCTTCCTCAATTGAGTATGGTGTTAGAGAAGTGGTTGCCGAATTCAGGCTTTAAGCAGCGTTCTACTCCCGCTTATGTTCACTATCATAAAAACCATTTCCTTAGCCATGATGAGGCGTTTGAGCTGGACTTCTATCTGCCCATCAGTTTTTTCTAACTGGAGTATTTATTTACTATCCGTAAGGAAGAGAATGCTAAGCTCTACATGGTGATTTTTTACAAATAATTGAAAATTAAATGAACATCGATCATGTAAAGCTATTTGTCCGTTTGGCTTCGACACACAACATCAGCATGGCTGGTCAGGAGCTTGGACTTTCTCCTGCTGTCGCTAGTGCGCACATCAACAAACTTGAGGACAGCTTAGGAGTTCGTTTAGTTCATCGCACCACACGCAAAGTTTCCTTAACTGAAGAAGGGCAGGCTTTTTTACCTCACGCGGAGGAGGTCCTTGCAACAGTGGAGGCAGCAAGGGGAGCTGTTGGATCAGGGCAGAGTGCGCCAACGGGAGTATTACGTATAACCGCCTCTGCAACTTTTGGTCGCTTGCATATTGTGCCCGCATTAAAAGGTTTTATGGCGCGTTACCCAGGGTTAACCGTGGACTGCCGATTTTCTGATTCCATTATTGATCTGGTTGAGGGAGGTTTCGATGTCGCCATTCGTGTCGCTGAGTTGAAAGATTCTTCATTGGTCGCAAGAAAGCTTGCGCCAGATCGTCGTATTATCGTTGCATCACCAGATTATATTGAACAATTTGGGAGACCTAACAAGCCCCAAGACTTGACGAATCATCAATGTATTAACTTAGTTGGAATGAATAATTGGTCATTCAATACAAAAGATGGAATGGTCAATGTAAGAACTTCTGGTCGTTTTAAAACTGATAATGGTGATGCGATGAGAGACGCGACGGTAAACGGGTTAGGTATTTCTATCAACTCGGTTTGGAGTGTTTATCAAGAATTACAAAGTGGTCAGCTAGTGGAAGTACTCGAAGATCACCCTTTAGCGATGGATGCTGGGATTTGGGCTGTGTACCCAAGCTCTCGTTTAATTGCGCCTAAGGTGCGTGCCTTTATTGATTACTTTGCTGAATACTATGGCACGCCACCTTATTGGGAGTTTGCGGAAAAGTGATAACAAGTTTCACTTATCGAATACATTGTTTTTAAGGTCCGAATAAAAACGAACCTCAAGATAATTCTTAATTGTTATTAATAGAGTTTGCTTAAGATTAATTCAATAGTATCAATTATCTGCTGTGTTTTGCTTTGATCTAATGCATCAGGGTGTGGGGGCGCGAATGCTTCAATGTCATTATCGAAGTACATACCATGCGCTTGAGCAAACTCTTCTGATAGCGCAGCGCGAGTTAGAATATCTGCTCCTAAGCGGATATCACCACCAGCAACCCCATAAGCATCTTTAACCATCTTACTACCTAGGAATGATTTTGGGTTTACTGATACCAACATAGGGCCAGTGTTCTTAAGCTTTAGTCCGATTGCTCGTGACCACATCGTTAATGCCAATTTGCTTTGGGCATATGCTTCGCCATCTGACAATGGTTTGTTACCGAGTAAAGCGCTAGTGTTTACTGTTGTTTGTGCAGCTGAAGACAAATTAACCACACGACCCGTATCTCCGAGCAACGGCAATAGCTCTCTAGTGAGTAAGTAGGGAGCAATGGTGTTGACTGCGAAGCGTACATCAAGACCCTCTTTAGTTCTTGGATTTGGTGTTGCGTACACACCAGCATTGTTAATGATGACGTCTAAATGATTGAACCGTTCTGTTATCTCCATCACTATCTGTTTTACCGCATTGGGAGAGGATAAATCAGCAACAAGGCTTTCAACTTTACCACTTTTCATCTCCCTCAAACTTTGCTCAACTTGTTGAACTTTCTCTATATTCCGGCCATGAATTATTACGTGTTGTTCACGGTTAATTAACATTTTCGCGGTTTCTAAACCAATACCGTCAGTAGATCCAGTAACTAGAATTGTCTTTCGCATGATCGCTCTCATTGTTGAGGGTTAATATAGAACGATCATAGTGGCATCTTTTGCATTCGACTATTGAGACTAAAAAGAAAACACTTTCTAGGAAAAATTGAAAATAACTTTGTTGTTCTTTTTGTGGACGGTGCGACGAATTAACGTCTCATTAGATGCTACGGTTATACATGTGGTGCTCAAAAATTAGGCACTATTTTGTACTCAAATAATAGCCAAGAGGTCTCTATGTTAGGTGAAAATCACTCATTAACTCATGAATTCCCAGAACATTTGGATACCATTACTCAGCTTACCGAAAACGATGCATCATTTGCTGAAACCGTTAAAAACTACAATGCTTTAGATAAGGAAATCCGCGTACTAGAACTTCAAGGAAGCCCGATTGATGATCACGAAATGAACGTGTTAAAACATAACCGGGCTGAGCTCAAAGACTGGCTCCACTCGCGAATAATGGGTTCTTAGTGACGAAATGATCATCGGCTCGTAAATTGCGGGCCGATTTTAGTTCCAATGGACGATGCCAAGTGTGCAAACACTAGGATTGCTGAGCAGGAGCTTGGAGTGGCAGGTGGCCTGTTTTTACCCAAATGACCGTTTCTTGCTCTACAAAAGGAAAGTGCTCACTCATATGTGGACTGCGTATCCAAGAGTAGGGAGGATAGGTTCCTAGCTCGTCTTTAAATTCCCCCGATAACACAAAAATTTCTTCACCACCAAAGTGACGGTGTGGTTGAAACTTCTCACCTTTTGGCCATTTAACCAACGCGACATGTTCGTGCTCAAAATGATGCAGAGGCATGACTTGCAACCCACCGACACCACTCTGCCAGCTCGCTTGGTTTGTATTAATGCGAACTGTTTCAAGATCCTCAGATTCGAACTGATTTAGTTTAACTAAAATCACACAGCCTTCTTTGCTAAATGGTGCGTGTTGACTTCCTGGAGGGTTACGAAGGTAAGTGCCAGCAGGGTAGTCACCGTATTCGTCAGAGAATACTCCCTCGAGCACCAATATTTCTTCTCCTCGAGGGTGAGGATGAGTCGAAAACTGCGAATTTGGCTTGTACTTAACGACGCTGGTGGTATGCCCTGATTCTTTGGCTTCTCGTTCCAAAGGTTTGCGCCACACACCTTTGGAAGGGCTGGCGATCCACTCCTGTTGAGCAGTATCTATCACGATTCTTTTTGAAAAATCCATATTCAACATATTGAAATTCCGTTACTTATTTAATTACTAATTCTCATTAGTATACGTATAAAAAACATCAATTGATTCATTTGTTGATAGCCCAATTCATGGATTGAGTACGAACATGAAATCGGAGCCTAATTTAAATTTCTGCTTGTGTAATGAGAATTGTTATATTATAACATCGAAAAATTAAATGTTATAACATAACAAAAAGGAAAAAGTAGTGAATAAGAAATTGGTGTCTCTCGTGATCGGTAGCATTTTTGCATCCCCTGTTTTTGCCGACACACTATCGAACCCACAGATTGGTGTTGTTGTTGATGGCTACTACCAAGATGGCCAACGTCATAATTCTGAGCGCGAAGAAGGCTTTGGTCTAGGCCATACGGAATTAAACTTCTCATCAAATATCGACGACAAGTTTTACGGCGCATTGACCGCGGTTCTTGAAAGTCATGGTGATGAGACAGAATTAGAGCTTGAAGAGGCATTCATCGAAACTTTGGCATTGCCATATGGTGTAAACGTGCGCGCTGGCCGATTCCTATCTGACTTTGGTTACCTGAACAACCAACACATGCACACCGATAGCTTTGTTGAGCGTCCAATTGCTTATCGTACTTTCCTTGGCTCGCACTACTACGATGATGGTGTACGTGCAAACATCGTGTTGCCAACCGACCTTTATGTAAAACTTGGTGTAGAAGCGCTCAGTGGTAGCAAAATGTCTTCTGTCGAAGAAGGTTCTGAAGTTGGCGTGTACACCACGACGCTGAAGCTTGGTAGTGACTTCTCCGAATCTTCAAGTTGGCAGTTTGGTTTAAGTTACCTGCGTAACGAAAACGGCAAGGTTAAAGAATTCGAAGATCACGACCACGGTCATGAAGAAGAGCATGAGCACGATCACCATCATGGCGCAGCAGTGACAGGTGCGAACCTTTACGGTGCTGATTTTGTTTGGAAATGGGCACCAGACGGTAATTACAAATACAGCAACTTCACGCTATCGGCTGAATACATGCTGTTAGACGGTGTGGTAGATAGCAAATATAAAAACGATGCAGAGTCACCAGACAACTTAAGCGCTTACTATGTTTCGGGTGTTTATCGCTTCAACCCAAGCTGGTCAGCAGGTCTACGTTACGGCGAAGCAGAAAGCTACGATGGTCATGCACATGGCGACCACATGCATTTTACTGAGCTGAATGATAAAGAAATGGATGCGATGATCGCATGGGATTCTTCTCACTTCGGTACTATCCGCGCGCAATACACTCGCATTGATAACCAAGACAGTGAGACAGACAACGTGTTCACTCTGCAATACGTGATGACATTTGGAGCGCACGGTGCTCATGCGTTCTAAGCTGACATTAAATAAATGCAGTTTGGTGATGATGGCGGCAGGAGCTGCCATCATTGCTTCGCCTGCTTCGGCTCTAAACATTTTCGTTTGTGAGCCAGAATGGAAAGCCTTTCTTGAAAGCCACGCGCCAGATGCCAGTATTTATTCAGCGACAACGGCTAAGCAAGACCCACATTACGTACAAGCTCGTCCTTCTTTGATTGCAAAGATGCGCCAAGCGGACATGGCAATGTGTTCGGGCGCAGAGCTAGAGGTGGGGTGGTTACCTATGCTGCAAGTTCGTAGCAGCAATGCGGCGGTGCAAAATGGTGCGCCGAGCATGATCTACGCGACGGACTTCGTGCGCATGTTAGATACTCATGCTCACGTTGACCGTAGCATGGGAGATATACACGCTCACGGTAACCCACATGTTCAATTTGCGGCAAATGACATGATTCCATTATCTCGTAAAGTCACGGAGCGCCTAAAAGCGATTGATCCCGACAACGCACAAAGTTACCAAGTGAATGGTATGAAGTTTCGTGCTCATTGGCGTAAAAAGCTTAAAGAATGGAATGAGAAAGGGGCTGCTTTAAAGGGTAAGCAAGTTGTCGGTTATCACGCGACGTATCGTTATTTGTACGATTGGCTCGGAATGAAGCAGATTGCCGATCTCGAACCTAAACCGGGCATTTCACCGACCACATCTCACCTGCAATCACTCACCAAGTTAAATGCCGACAGTTTTGATGCGATTGTTTACTCCTCTCATCAGGATCAGCGTCCAGCGAACTGGTTGCAAGATCATACTGACAAACCTGTGATTCAACTGCCATTGACCGTTTCTGAGGGTGAAAGCTTGGATGAGATGTACGATCAGGTCATTGATGATTTACTGGATGTGTTAGTGCCGCCCGTTCCTGAGAAGATCTAAGTCATGGCGGATTATACATGGCTTTTACCTGCGGTTTTGTGTGGTTTAATTGCGTTGGTTGGCAACATCGTTCTGGGGCAACAAGTTCTTAATCGTCAGATCATCTTTATAGATTTGGCGGTGGCGCAAGTCGCGGCATTGGGGGCAGCACTAAGCCACTACTGGTTGAGCCAATACGCGCTGTTCTCAGGCTCATTCTTTGGCGAAATGATTGGCCCTTGGGTGATGTCTTTGATGCTTTGCGGTTTGATTGCCTTAATGGAGAAACGATACCAGCAACATTTAGAGCCCATGATTGGCAGCTTGTTTGTCGTGTCTGCATCGCTGGCGATCCTGCTGGTGAGTAAAGACCCACACGGCGGAGACTTTATTCAAGGCATTCTTAATGGGCAATTGTTATGGGCGACTTGGGCAGACGTTTGGCCTTTGGCACTCATTACCGCTGCGATGTTGCTATTGGTTTGGTTAAAACCTGCGTTTATGCGCGGTAGTGGTTTTTATCTGATCTTTGCAATCCTGATGCCCATTACGGTCAAGTTAACCGGCATTTATTTAGAATTTGCTTTGTTGGTTATTCCAGCTTTATGTGCGGCAGCATTGAAGGGAACTCGATTCTTTGTCGCTAGTATCAGCATTGGTATTGTTGGGATCTTATCGGGTATTGCCGCATCGGCTCGCTATGACTTACCGAGTGGTGCGAGTATTGTGATCACCCTGTTTATTGCTGGCATGTTGTTTAATCTCTTGCTTCAGCCTTTTCTGGTGAAAATAACAAAACCAGCTTTTGTAAGAGATTAAGAGACAAGTAATATTGGTCTGATGAAGTAGTATTTGATTAATCAGACCAATACTTTTCTATCCAAGTCCTCCAATCGTGTAACTTTGCGCCTTCCAACACACTTTCTTACGTTGATCTTGCCATAGTCATCAAGTTGCCTTGATTAGTTCACATTCGACTCCCAGACTGTTTCTATAGTTTTTATAAGATATAAAAGACCCTGCGTATGAGAAGCGCAGCTGTAACGCGACTAGGCATAAAAACAAAAAACGCTAGGGATACAAGCGAATTTGTAATCTCAACATTTAAGGAAGACCAAGATGAAACCGGAAAAAGTAGCAGTAGTCACTGGTGCGGCTCGTGGTATTGGCCAAGCGATTTGTGAGCAATTACTGGAGGATGGATTCCACGTAATCGGGCTAGACATATCGCCCGTGGAATGGAGCCAGTCGGCGCAGCTAAGCAGTTATCAAGTCAACTTGTGTGATGCCGAAGCTGTCAGTGAAGTGGTAGAAAGTGTTGTAGAGCAGCACGGAAGAATCGATGCTCTGGTTAACAACGCGGGCATCACTCGAGATGCACTGTTGCCAGACATGTTAGAGCAAGACTGGGACAGCGTGATCGACGTGAACCTAAAAGCGGTGTTCTTACTCACCCAACGTGTTGCTCCTGTCATGCTAGAGCAGGGCACAGGCAGTATTGTTAGCATTTCTTCTATAGTGGGAACGGATGGTAATATCGGCCAGAGCAACTACGGCGCAAGTAAAGGCGGCGTCATCTCAATGAGCAAAGGCTGGGCGAAAGAACTTTCAAGAAAGGGTGCACAGATACGCGTTAATTGTGTCGCGCCAGGCTTTATCGCCACCGACATGACCAAGAACCTGCCAGAGAAAGTCATTCAAATGATGGAAGGCAAAACCCCATTAGGGCGCATGGGCTCAGTGCAAGATATTGCCAATGGCGTCTCTTTCCTAACCTCAGACAAGAGCGCCTACATCACAGGCCAAGTGCTCAAGATTGACGGTGGGTTGGTATTATAGCTCGTTAATCAAAACGTCAAATAACAAACGCCCTTTATTTATGTGAAGGGCGTTTTTGTTTGAGGAACATTAATTGACCTGCTGGTATTTTTTTGCTCCTAAATGATTCAGTGGAATCAGTCAATAGTACGTGATGGAAGGTATAATTGCTTACTTTTATTAGCGAAGAAACTGATTGTATTGAGTGTTTTGTAGCCACTTGTTTTCTGGTAGCTTACAGCTCTTATTAAAGCTGTTGTGCCAGTCACATCTAATTGACCAAACATACAAGGAAGGAATTGTGAAGTATACGCCAAAGCCTATTCGACCTAGCAACCCATCTGCATTAGAGTTGGTTATTTATTACTACGAATGTCAAGCGGCCTGAATATCACGACAAAAAGAATAGTGTTGCGCTTAACAATGAATCTAAAGAAGCTTGCAAGCAGCGTACTGATGCTTTGGAAAAGGATTGGGCACACCTTCAGCATGAGCGAAAAAAGATCACTTCTCAGGTGATGCTACAGCAGGATCTTGAAACATGCCGTGCTGAAAACAAGTTGAAAGATGAAGATGAGTTGTTCGAGGAGGCTCATCATCCGACTTGTGTGCTGGCTCGTAATCTCACTGCAGTTGGTGAACCTAAGCCGAGTAGCATCCATGACCCACATCATATCATTCCGGGTAAAGGGCGGTTTCAGCAGGTTAGACTTGTTGTGACACGATTAGCTCTTCATGCTCACGGTATTGGAATCAATGACCCGTTGAATGGCGCTTGGCTACCTCGCTATAAAAATGACAAAGGTCACTGGGCAGGCAGTGAAGCACCAGCTCATCGAGAGATACATCGGTATAACTATGAATCATGGATTGTGAATACGTTTAGTTCTCCAATGCTGCCTGAGCAGGCAATGATTAGTCGCTTACAAAGAGTAAAGCACAAACTTCTGCATGGTGGATATCCGCAGAAAATTATTGAAAAGAAAGACACTAGCTGGAGCGGTCAATCATGAAAATCTACCAGTTAAAGCAACGCCCTGAGGAGTTTAAAACTCTAACTCTGGATATTATGAATCTTGCTAATCAGCTTGGTAATAAAAAGCTAGTAAGGCAACTCCGACTGCAGCCTTCTACTAATGAGCCTTTACTACCAATTTGGAAAGATGGTGTGGTTGGCGATTTTGAGGATGTTTTAGGAAAAAACTCTACGATGCCGGACATATCAACATGGTATAGCACATATCTAGCGCTAACTGCAGGTGCATGCGATAAGCTAGAATCGGTACTAGCGTCTGAGGGGGAGTTCTTGCCTATAAACGTTGGTGACGAAACCATATATGCTTTTAATTGCCTTAGTTTTGGCGCTGAAGATGAGTCTATGTGCCTTAAGAAACATACCGATGGTTTTGAAGATGGTCTGGAAACCATTGAATTTGATGAAGAGGATATCGAACCACGCTATGTATTCAAATCTCGCTTACAAGGCTGTACAGTGCTCTATGCTACAGAATCTTTCAAGCTTTTGTGCGAAGAGCATGGACTAGAAGGACTTAAGTTTGATGAAGATTTGCTGGATCCGTTTTAGTAGTTGACCAATGGGGTTAATGAATCCAACCACTACACTAGAAATTTGCAATACCTAAGCTAATGTTAGTGGGTTAATCGGGTCGTGGTTTTTCACAGTAGAGCCAAATTAGAAGTTGCATTTATTGCTAGTTCTGTCTTTTCTTTAGTAACAGTAGAATATGAAATCATGCAGTCGAGGCGTCAGGTGGCGGGATTGCAAAGCAGTCTTTATCTCTAGTATCAAAGAGGACGGGGAGCCGCTTTTTACAGGCGACTATATCGAATACACTAATTAGCGCAGTTTTAATAAGCGTAATGAAAATGAGAAGCTGAGAAAGCCCGAGAAGAACTATTAAGTCGAGATTCCTTTCTAATATGTAGTGAGTGGGTTGATTTGGCCAACCGACAAAAGGATTTGTAACATCTATAATTGTCCATTAAATGCTAATTTAGCAAAACCTACAACTCAATTTTCCAAAAATGAGTTTCGTTAGCTTGAATTAGAATAGCAAAGCGCTCTTCACGAAAGTTAAGGGCGTTAACAGCCTTTCATGTTGTTTGAACCAAGGTATCGAGATCCGCTTCGCTCTTAGTTACGTTCAACCTTAGCTGCTACTTTTCATCAACAAATAGAGATGAGTTACCATCAAGTAGCATAGGGAAGCGCGTGAGCACTATTCTCTCAAATGAACACTAAACCCCTTCTTTGTAGCCTGTCACCTTCAAACTACTTCCTCTAGCGCTAACAATTAATTCAAATGTGCGCTGGTTAATGATTTTTCTGTAAGTAACACAATTGAACGTGATAGAAGTAACAAAATCACCTCTTTGCGGTAACGTTCCCGAAAAGTTTATATATTATCGCCCTCATTGATATAAGTAGTAGAGACGCTCTGAGTACGAGCGCTCTGAAATTCAGGCTTTAGATGGACATTTAAAGTCACCATAAGTTTGCGATTTTTCTTGGGAACGTTTGCAATATGCCTAAGTATAAATTTACGTGAGACTATGGAAATGAAACTACACACTTTGACGATGGCAGTAGCGCTTGGACTGGTTACTGCACCTGCATTCGCAGCAACAGATGTTGACGCTCTTGAAAAGCGAATTAATGAATTAGAACAGAGACTTGAGCAGACAGAAAAAGCATCCACAGAAGCAAATGAGAAAGCCTCAAGCTTTGAGTTTCATGGCTACGCTCGTTCCGGGCTACTGATTAATGACGAT
This sequence comes from Vibrio sp. sp1, assembly GCF_016920955.1. NCBI lineage: Bacteria > Pseudomonadati > Pseudomonadota > Gammaproteobacteria > Vibrionales > Vibrionaceae > Vibrio > Vibrio sp. sp1. The sequence continues at coordinate 1,796,921 of NZ_CP060590.1, read as the reverse complement.
CTGAATGGTGCAGTGGGTACTGGTCCTTACATGACGGCAGCTGGTGCTATTGGCGCTCCAGTTGGGCGATTAGGGGTAGAGGATGATCATTATGTGGAAGCAAACCTTATTCACAAACGTTTTGCAGATGATGGTTCCAGCGCATTGTTCCGAATCATGTTGGCAGATAGTACGGAAACCAATAACGAATGGACGGCGAGCGAGAGTCAATTAAACGTTCGTCAGGTATATGCTGAGCTAAACAAGTTGAGTATGTTCTCTGAATCAAGAGCTTTTGCTGACGCGACGTTTTGGGCTGGTAAACGATTTGACCGTGATAACTTTGACATTCACTTCTTTGACTCGGATATTGTTTTCTTATCTGGTACTGGTGCTGGTGTGTATGACGTCCAAATGAGCGATTCGTGGAAAGCAAACTTCTCGATCTATGGTCGTGATTTTGGTGAGATTGATAGCTCGTCAACAGATGTTGAAAACTATATCGCGACAATGAACAACCGCTTCGGTAATTGGCAATTGATGCTGAGCGGCATGACGTCTGCTGATAACAATGATCGCGTAGAAGGCGCAGCGGACAAAGGTTTACATGCGATGTTTGCTTACCATGGCGATAACTTCTTTGGCATGAGTGAAGGCTTCTCTAAAACCGGTATTTTGATGGGTGATGGACTGGGTGCGGAACTTAAAGGCATCGGTTCAAACGGAGATTTGTTAGAAGACGCAAAAGCCGTACGCTTGTTCAGCTATGGTGTAACACGCATCGGCGACAACTGGCGTGTAGCACCTGCGTTGCTAGCAGAACACAGCCAAGATCGCTTTGCTGAAAATGATGAATTTACGTGGGCATCGTTCAACATCCGCTTAGCGCAAGAGTTTACGCAGAACTTTGAGATGGTTTATGAAGGCTCATACCAATACATGGACCTAGACAATGCGATTGATAAAGCAAGTGGCAGTTTTTACAAAGCGACAATTGCACCAACGCTTAAGATGTCTACCGCTGCAGGTTTCTTTGACCGTCCGGAGCTACGTTTTGCAGTTAGCTACGTTGATTGGAGCGAAGACTTGAATGGCTACTCGATTAGCCAGGATGCGGGTGCTGCAACGATGGGTGATGGTGGTGAAGTTCTGTTTGCACTGCAAATGGAAACTTGGTTCTAAAGGGATCTAACCGACAAAGAGTAATAAGAAAAGCGCCAACTGATTTCAGTTGGCGCTTTTTCATTAACAGGACTGACGCTCAATTGTTTTGAAGGTTAGTACCATCTTACTCATTTCAAAACTTCTGTTGGCAATTCTATCTAGTAGCAGTTTCGCACCATTTTCACCCGCTTTATCAAATGCATAGTTAAATGTTGATAAGGTTGGGGTGCACACTGATGCGAGCTCATCATCACCAACTCCTAGCACTAAAACGTCTTTACCCGGTGTTAACCCGAGCTCTTGAATCGCTCTCATCGCACCGATAGCAATACGGTCTGTCGCACAGAACAAGCCATCTAGCTTAGGGTTCTTTGTTAAGTGTTGTTTTGCCAATGAATAGCCAGAATCGATGGTAAAGTCACCACGAGCATGGAAGGCGATCTCAAAACCATGATGCTGTAGCGCTTGAACAAATCCTTCAGAGCGTTGCTTATCTACCGCGATATCGTCACCTTGCACACCAATAAAACCCATGGTTTGGCAACCTTTTGCAACCAGTCTATTTCCCGCTTCAAACCCTACTCGTGCGTCATCATGAATGATGCTTGGAATATTAAACATGGAACCATCTTGACCGACGAGCACAACTGGAACGGCTGAGTTTTGAATTGCTTTTACCAGTTTGGAATCGAGGTGGGTGGCGTAAAGAATGATCCCTTCAACCCGTTTTTGGTTAAAGATCTGAATGTATTCCAGTTCTTTTTCGTGGGCTTGGTGAGTGCTAGCAAGTAAGACATGTTTCCCGGCTTTTTCAAGGACATCGGTTAATCCATCGACACCTTGGGATGTGGCATGAGAGGAAACCCGAGGAACAATGACACCAACCAGATTGGTCTTTTGAGATTTTAGATCTTTAGCGACTTGGTTCGGCACATAGCCACACTCCGCTACTGCTTGGCGGACCTTCAGTTTTGTCGCTTCTTTTACGCCATATTCATCGTTTATAACCCGTGACACTGTTGATTTTGATACGCCAGCCAGACGGGCGACATCATGCAGACTCGCCATTGTTCCTATCCATTCTGTTTTTCGTTTTTGGGATTGTTTGCAAAGAGAAGATGAAAAGCTCTTTGATAAGTAGCGATTCTAACCTCCTATACTGCTCTTAGGGAGAGAATTTGACGATCATTCTCACATTCTCTCTGCTTTATCTTTGATCATTTGGTTTTATTGAGCAAAAATCTGTTTTGCAAACGTTCCCGAAAATTTCGCAAGCTCAGATAATAATCCAATGGGGTATGAAATGAATTATCCGGCAGTAGCAAAAGAGTTGTTAACTCTATTAGGTGGTAAAAGCAACATCACCGCACTTGCGCATTGTGCGACACGCTTACGCCTTGCCGTTGCAGATGAGCAAAAAATAGATGAACAAGCGATTGATAGCCTTGAAGGAGTAAAAGGGCAGTTCAAAGTTGCGGGTCAGTACCAAATCATTTTTGGATCAGGCATCGTAAACCAAGTTTATGCAGAAATGGCGAAGTTGACGGGGATGAGTGAAATGTCCACCAACGACGTTGCGTCTGCTGGCGCAGAGAAACAAAACATCGTTCAGCGCGCGGTGAAAGGGCTGTCTGATATTTTCGTTCCAATCATTCCAGCAATCGTCGCTGGTGGTTTGTTGATGGGTATCTATAACCTATTGACTGCTCAAGGCTTGTTCATTGATGGCAAATCTTTGATTGATGCCAACCCAGGACTGACAGACTTGGCGAACATGATCAACACGTTTGCGAACGCGCCGTTTGTTTACCTGCCTATTCTGCTGGCATTTTCAGCCAGTAAGAAGTTTGGCGGTAACCCATATTTAGGGGCGGCGCTAGGTATGTTGATGGTTCACCCTGACTTGCTGAATGGTTGGGGATTCGGCGGCGCATCTGTGTCTGGCAACATTCCGGTTTGGAATATTCTTGGCTTTGAAATCCAAAAAGTGGGTTACCAAGGTTCGGTGTTACCGGTTTTGGTATCGGCATTCATTCTTGCGAAGGTTGAGCTAGGCTTACGTAAAGTCATACCTTCTGTTTTAGACAACCTTTTAACGCCATTACTGGCGATTTTCATAGCGGGTTTGCTGACGTTTACTGTCGTCGGTCCGTTCACGCGTGATATCGGTTTCCTATTGGGTGATGGTCTGAACTGGCTATACAACACTGCTGGCTTTGTTGGTGGTGCGGTATTTGGTCTTATTTATGCTCCGTTTGTTATTACTGGTATGCATCACAGCTTCATTGCTATTGAAACTCAACTTCTTGCGGATATTGCGACGACGGGCGGCACCTTTATCTTTCCTATTGCGGCGATGTCTAACGTTTCTCAAGGAGCGGCTGCGTTGGCGGTGGGCGTGATGAGCAAAGATAAGAAGATGAAAGGTATTGCGATTCCATCTGGTGTTACGGGTTTGCTGGGTATTACAGAACCGGCTATGTTTGGTGTTAACTTAAAACTACGTTACCCATTTATTGCGGCAGTTTGCGCTGCGGCGTTATCAAGTGCGTTCATCACAATGTTTAATGTGAAAGCTCAGGCATTGGGCGCAGCTGGTCTTCCAGGCATCATTTCCATTACGCCAGAGAAGATTGGGTACTACATCGCGGGTATGGTGATCGCGTTCTTGACCGCATTTGTTCTCACCATTGTTCTTGGTATGCGTGACCGCGCTAAAGTCGGTAGAAAAGCAGCGGCTTAATCTGAACTCCTTAGGGGTGGAGTCCCCCAAAATCCACTTCTTTTCCTAAATGTTTGGGATGCTAGCCAAGCACTAATGGCTTGGCTAGCCTTTTTCAATTTTTACTTGGTAGTGAAGGTGTTCAACACGTTGGACTATCAGGGCTTTAATTTCAAGGTAAGCAAGATGAATCAAGTGTGGGTAACTGGTGATGCTGTTGTCGATCTAATACCGGAATCTGAGACTTCTTTACTCAAATGTCCCGGTGGTGCACCAGCGAATGTCGCCGTAGCTATTGCTCGTCTATCTGGTAAGAGTGCGTTTTTTGGACGTGTAGGTGATGACCCATTTGGTCGCTTCATGCAATCAACGCTCGATCAAGAGGGCGTGAGCACGGAGTTTCTCGTTAAAGATCCTGAGCAAAGAACATCAACAGTGGTGGTGGATTTAGACGAGCAAGGTGAGCGCAGCTTTACGTTTATGGTAAAACCGAGCGCTGATCAGTTTATGTCTGTTGAAGACATCCCAAACTTTAAGCAAGGTGACTGGCTACACGTTTGCTCAATTTCACTGGCAAATGAGCCAAGTAGAAGCAGCACGTTTGAGGCGATCAAAAGAGCAAAAGCCGCTGGTGGTTTCATTAGCTTTGACCCTAACTTGCGCGATGAAGTGTGGCAAGATCAATCAGAGATCCAAGCTGTAGTGATGAAGGCTGTAGCGATGGCTGATGTGGTTAAGTTCTCTGAAGAGGAGCTTTTGTTCTTAACTGACTCAACATCGATGGCGCAAGGTTTACAACAAATAGCCGCTTTGAATATTGCTTTGGTCTTGGTGACACAAGGTGCTAAAGGCGTTTGGCGCGTCTTTGAAAATCAGAGTGAGCTGATCACTGGTCAAGTCGTTAGTCCGATTGATACCACAGGTGCGGGTGATGCTTTTGTCGGAGGGCTACTGGCATGCCTGTCTCGGTATGACGATTGGAAAAATCATCCTGTTGTTAGCTCTGCGATTCAATGGGCAAATGGCTGTGGTGCGTTAGCGACGACGCAAAAAGGCGCAATGACCGCGCTTCCGACCCAGACAGAATTGCTGCAATTTATTGGGCAATGATCTCCAGATCCAATTTCAGTTGAGAAAAATTATGAGCTTAAACAACCGTTGGACTGTGGAGCAAAGATATCGTCGACTTGAGCAAATCCCTCAGTGTGATATCGAAGAAATGACACTTTCACGTCAGCAAGATAAAGGCTTTCCTAGTTTTCATATCGCCCCTAGATTTGGGCTGTTAAATGACCCAAATGGGTTGTGCTATTTCAATGGTGAGCACCACATCTTTTACCAGTGGACGCCTGTGGGACCAGTCCATGGAATGAAGTATTGGTACCACCTTTCTACTAAAGACTTCATCCATTTTAAAGATCATGGCGTGGGTCTTCATCCTGACCAAGACTACGATTCACATGGTGTCTATTCGGGCGGTGCTTTGGTGGAAAACAACAAGGCTTTGCTGTTTTTTACTGGTAATAAGCGTGACCAAAACTGGAATCGAATTCCAACACAGTGCTTTGCCACCATGGATTCAGATGGCAACATTGAAAAGCATGGTGTGGTCATTGAGAACGAACATTACACGGAGCACTTTCGTGATCCAAAAGTTTGGAAGAAAGGCGACGACTATTTGATGGTGGTGGGTGCTCAAACCAAAACCGAGCATGGTTCAATGGCGCTCTATCAAAGCAAAGATTTGAAAACGTGGCAGCATAAAGGTCCTATCAAGACCAAGTTTTCTGACCTTGGGTACATGTGGGAGTGTCCTGATTTCTTTGAGATTAATGGTCAATCGGTGATGCTGTTTTCTCCACAGGGCGTGAGCAGTAATAATCCTTATGATTTCAAAAACATCTATTCTGTTGCGTATATCGTGGGTGATCAGTTGAACCTAGAGTCGATGATTTTAGAAAACCACCAAGATATTTTGCAGCCAGATTATGGGTTTGATTTCTACGCCCCACAAACCTATTTAGATGAGAATGGGCGTCGCATTCTTATTGCATGGATAGGGTTGCCAGAAATCGACACACCATCGGTCACACACCAGTGGGCAGGAATGTTGTCTCTTCCTAGAGAACTAACGTTGAAAGATGGTTTTCTTGTTCAAGCTCCGCTCCCTGAGCTGAAGAGTTTAAGAAAAGAAGAGGTGGTCTTTGCACAATCCCATACACTGGAAAGCACAAGTTGTTTGATCCAATTAGACCTTGAGGGCGATGGCTTTGAACTTGAGCTGAGTAACCTCAAAGGTGACAACATCGTCTTTAGTGCGACAGAGCACGAGTTTATGCTGGACCGTCGTCACATGTCTCATTTGTACGCAGAAGAATTTGGTGGTATTCGAAAAGCACCAAGATTGGACGCTAAGCAGACGATTGAGATGTATATCGACAATTCTGTCATCGAGATTTTCATTAATGGCGGCAAACACACGATGACCAGTCGTTTCTTTATTGATGACCTCAATACGGTAACGTTGAGAGGGTTGGAGCAAGCAAGGCTTTTCCCTTTGAAAGGTATTTCTGGTTTGTTTGAATCAGCTAAGTAACGGTTTCGAATACATTAAAACGCCCTTCATTGATTTAGTGAAGGGCGTTTTTCTTTCTAACTATCTAACTTAACTGCCTATCACGCACGTAAGTTGTTTGAACTAAGGTATCCAGAACAACTTCATTCTTGGTGACTTTGAAGTTTAGCGGTTGTTCTAAATCCCCAAATAGTGGCGCGCCGCCGAGTGTAGCTTACTCATCGTTGGCATCTCGAACCTAGTTCACATTATCGCGACGTTTTTACTTATAGCGTGAAAGAAAATCCCATAACCAAAGGTTCTAACTAAAAGAGATTGCAGGACTTTTATTTAGCGAATTCGACCTAATATCTTGAGTATGCCTAATCGCAGTTGGCGAAGAGGTGATGTTAATAATGCTTGCTGGCGCGTAAGACCCGTCAGTTTGAAGATGCATTCAAACACAATAAGGGAAAACAATGGCTAACGAATACATTCCACCAAAAGTTTGGACAAACGATAATGAAAACGGCGGTCAGTGGGCGAGCATCAACCGTCCGGATTCTGGCGCACGTCATGAGCAAGAGCTTCCAGTTGGTGAGCACCCATTCCAACTTTACTCAATGGGTACCCCAAATGGTCAGAAAGTGACGATCATGTTTGAAGAGCTTTTGGCTGCTGGCGTAACGGCAGCAGAATACGATGCATACCTGATTAAGATTGGCGATGGCGACCAGTTTGGCTCTGGCTTTGTGGCTGTTAACCCAAACTCTAAAATTCCGGCATTGGTTGACCGTTCGGGTTCTGAGCCAGTGAACGTGTTTGAATCTGGCAACATCTTGTTTTATCTAGCAGAGAAGTTTGATCATTTCTTACCAAAAGAAGGCGCTAAGCGTGCTGAGGTAATGAACTGGTTATTCTGGCTGCAAGGTTCTGCGCCATATCTAGGCGGTGGTTTTGGTCACTTCTACGCGTACGCACCAGAGAAGTTCGAGTACCCAATCAACCGCTTTACAATGGAAGCAAAACGTCAGTTAGATGTATTAGACAAGCGTCTTGCGAACAATGAATTCCTAGGTGGCGATGAGTACAGCATCGCTGATATCGCAACATGGCCATGGTACGGCAACCTTGTGTTGGGTCGTGCTTACGATGCGGCTGAATTCTTAGACGTAGAAAGCTACAAAAACGTTGTGCGTTGGGCAAAAGTAATTGATGAGCGTGAAGCGGTAAAACGTGGTCGAATTGTGAACCGTTCATGGGGTGAAGAATGGGAGCAGTTACCTGAGCGCCACAGCGCAGAAGATATTGATAAAGTATTGAAACTTAAACCATAAGCAATCTTGGCCTAGCTACGTCAAATGAGTTTAGTTTTATCTATGCTTATACAGTGACCTTAATCAAATCTATAGCGCACCATATACGGTGCGCTATTTTTATTCTCATTTAGTCTCGAAATGCTAATTTATATCACCTCTTGAAGAGCATTTAGTTCGTAGATGAATCTTTAATGTATTTATATATTATGATGCAAAACAAAGCTCATATTTCCATGTTAAATATGGACTGGTCATACTGCTTTCTAATAATTAAATTATTTAAAAATTATAAACTGATTTTATATCCATTATAAATAAAATTAATGATAATTAATATTTGACATAACCACTAAATTTATGTGGAATATGCGGGTTGATTTGTTTTGAAGAAATAAAATCAATTTCTAGTACTTTTATTTAAGACAAGCTTAGCTTTTAGCGATGTTTAATTATTAATGCTTATATCATGAAAGAGGATATGTATGATGTCGTCGTTTGAGTCGTACTGGGTTGGGATACGTCAAAGAATAGCCGCACAAACCGAAGGTAACCGCAGTTTAAAGTCTCTAGTCATTAAAAAGCAGCGTGTGAACTTAAATAACAGTGGGTTATCCTTTCGCGCTAAGTCCGGATGCCTTATTCCTCACTGTTATACCAAGTTCTCTGATGAGATAAACCTAAAAACATCGAAAAAATCGTCTCTTAGTTTTAAAAAAGGAAAGCTGTATTTTTCTCCAGTTTAATAATAAATGAAATTTGCATAAATTATAATATTAGGTTTTTAAATTTATCGATAATTAATTACGATTTTATGATGCGTTTTCAATATGTTTTCTTGGTAAATAATTAGCTGGGCTTATTGTTGATTGTTTTTGTTGTTTCCTATTTAGATATGGATAAAAGCTCAACTACTTTTCCTATACCAACTTACTCCCTGAATTGGCTTGCGCGCTTTTTCTCCCCTCTAAAAAAACATAGCGTTACGGAATTATTTTCGCTCCTGTTTCATTCTTCAAGACGAAAGCTCTACCTACCTCTCATTATTTTCGACAAACATTGAGTAAAAGTAACCAATCGTAACAAGGTGGCTGTAACTGAGCGCCGTTTCAATATACTCGTTTTTTAACTAGGTAATCCCGCGCTTTGAATTCATTCGGGTACCGTTTGTAAGCCTTAAATGCTACTAAGATAAGATGTCATGATGAGAAAAAGTACTATATTACACACAGTGTTAATTACAGGGTTCGCTGCTGTATCCTCGTTGGCTTATGCTGCGCCTTCAGTTGTGCCAAATGCGCCGGAACTCAGTTCTCGTGGTTATGTTTTGATGGACTTCCATACGGGGAAAGTACTGGTTGAACGTGATGCCCACAAACGTTTAAACCCCGCGAGTTTAACGAAGTTGATGACTGCTTATGTAGCTGGTCAAGAAATTAATACAGGCAATATTACGTTGAATGATGAGGTTGTCATCAGCCGAAATGCTTGGGCAAAAAATTTCCCAGATTCTTCAAAAATGTTTATTGAAGTCAATACTTCCGTTTCTTTGTCTGACTTATACCGTGGTCTGATTGTTCAATCTGGTAACGATGCCAGTGTCGCTATTGCTGAGCATGTTGCGGGAAGTGAATCAGGGTTTGTGAGTTTGATGAATAGTTGGGCCGCCAAGCTTGAATTGTCTAACACGGCATTCACCAACCCTCACGGCCTAGACAGTGACGGTTTATATTCGACACCTTATGATATTGCCAAGTTGGGCCAAGCGATTATTCGTGACTTACCTGATATCTATCCGCTGTATAGCGAAACCTCGTTTACTTACAATGGCATCACTCAATACAACCGTAATGGCTTGCTTCGTGATCGTAGTATGAATGTCGATGGCATGAAAACTGGTTATACAAGCGGCGCGGGTTATAGTCTAGCGACTTCTGCAACACAAGGTGGTATGCGTTTGATTGCAGTAGTGATGGGAGCGAAGAGTGAGAATGTTCGTGAATCAGAAAGCAAGCAGCTGTTAAGTTATGGCTTCCGCTTTTACGATACGGTAATGCCGACTGAGGCGGGTGCGGAACTTGCGAAAGCTCGAGTTTGGATGGGCGAAAAAGACGAGCTTACTGTCGGCGTAGCTAACGATGTTTATCTCACTTTGCCAAAAGGAGATGTAAAAAAGCTGCAAGCGGAAGTTGAATACAACGGTGATTTAGTTGCGCCAATTTCTGAGCAACAAGTGGTTGGTAAAGTGCTTTACAAAGTCGACGGTAAGGTCGTAAATGAAGCCGAGCTCGTTGCATTGGAGTCCGTGGAGGAAGGCAGTTTATTCAAGCGAATTTTGGACTGGTTTAAGCAATTGGTCGCTAGCTGGTTCTAAACAGTAGCGAACTTCTGTCTTTATCACTCTATCTTGTTAATGTTCTATTAAATCAATTTACTAAGGCGACCAACGTGGTCGCCTTACGTTTTTGGAATACTCGTTGCGTTAAAACGCAGGCCTTCTTGTAAGGGTGTGTTTTTACCTGACCAAGAGCGTTTTGTGTTTTTGGGTGCGAGAGAAAAGAAACTAGAACAAGAATGGAGTGACACGTGCACAAGATTTTATCTTTGACATTGGTTTTATCGCTCATGGGCTGCGCTATGCCTTACCAGCAGGAGGTCGATAGCGGCCAATGTGTTGGAGTCATGACCTCTCAGGATGCATATGGTTATTTAAACCCAAACCATTACACAATGCAGGTACTCGCGCTAAAGCAAGAAAAAGATGTGAAAGATTATATTCGCTATATCGATCCTAAGCATCCGGTTTGGGTTAACTGGAAAAACAGCCGAGGCACGCGTTGGTATACGGTAACTGTTGGTGATTTTAAAACGAAGCAGGATGCCTACAATGCGCTTTCTTCATTACCAAGCCGTGTAAAGCAGTCATCCCCGTTTGTGCTGACTTTTGCGGAAATGCAGCGTAAGCAACAAACGAGTGTTGTCAGAATGCGTTAGCCAACAAAAAACGGAAGCGATGGCTTCCGTTTTTGTATTTAGGAGTAAGCTTAAAGCGCCGCTAAAATCGTTTCTGCTTTGCTTGCTTCAAACTCTTTTGGCTCTTCAACGTTAAGCTTAGTCACTGTGCCGTTTTCAATGATCATCGCGTAACGTTGTGAGCGAATACCACCAAAGCCGCCTGTATCCATTTCAAGACCTAATGCTTTAGTAAAGCTAGCGTCGCCATCACCCAACATCAGAATCTCAGAAGCGTTTTGAGCTTCGCCCCACGCTTGCATCACAAATGCATCGTTTACAGAAACGCAAGCAATTAAATCAACACCTTTTGCCTTTAGCTCATCAGCTAATACCACATAGCCTGGTAGATGAGCTTCTGAACAGGTAGGGGTGAATGCGCCAGGTACAGCAAAGAGTACGACTTTCTTGTTCGCAAACAGTTCTGTAACGTCGTGGTTAACCATACCATCGGCAGTCAACTCACTAAGAGTTGCAACTGGTAGAGCTTGGCCTTGTTGAATCATGATTCTATTCCTTTTTGTGTGCTAGTTTAGCTTTCTCAGTCTAGCGTTTATAAATGCGGTTAACCACAGAGTCTTTGTAGGGTTTTAATACCTACGCGTTTGACCTAAGGCGTGGCACTATGTCTTTATTGCAACGCTTCGTGCTGGTTTACGTATTGGCTAACAAGGTGACGATATTTCGCCTTTAACTCGTTATCGATAAAGCTGGCATCAATCGCGTTCATTGTAAATTGGGCAAGTTCACTCTTACTCATTGGATGTGCGTTGTTGACGGCCAGAAAGTTATCCGTCATGTAGCCACCAAAGTACACAGGATCGTCTGAGTTAATCGTTACGGCGACACCTTTTCGTAGCAAATCCACAATATTGTGATCTTTCATATCGTCGAATACACATAGCTTAAGATTCGATAACGGACACACTGTCAGTGGCATTTGGCTTTCGATTAAGGATTCAACTAATGCTTCATCATCAACACAGCGAACACCGTGATCCACGCGGCTCACGTAAAGCATTTCAATGGCATCGCTAATATTTTGTGCGGGGCCTTCTTCTCCTGCGTGAGCAACGGTAAGTAAGCCTTCTTCTACTGCTTGTTTAAATACGCGCTTGAATTTAGCTGGCGGATGACCTTGTTCTGAAGAGTCTAGTCCAACACCAATGATCTTATCACGGTGTTTCAGAATAGCCTGTAGGGTCTCTATGGCGCTCTCTTCTGAAAGGTGACGGAGAAAACACGCAATAATTTGCGAGGTAATGCCAAGTTTTTCGTGACCATCTTTTAGCGCACGAGCGATTCCATTGATAACAGTGTCAAAGTCTATGCCGCGTTCTGTGTGTGTTTGAGGGTCAAAAAAGATTTCGGTATGAATAACGTTGTCTTCTTTACAGTGCAGTAAGTATTCCCAAGTGAGATCGTAAAAATCTTGCTCAGTACGCAGAACTCCCGCTCCTTGGTAATAGAGGTCGAGAAATGATTGTAAGTCTGTGAACTGATATGCGCTGCGTAGTTCACTCGGAGAAGAGTAAGGGATCTCGATGCCGTTTCGTTTTGCTAATTTGAATAAGAGTTCCGGCTCAAGTGAACCTTCGATATGTAAGTGCAGCTCTACTTTTGGAAGACCTTGAATAAATGCGTTCATATTCCACCTTATGTGTATTGTGGATGCAGTTACTCTAAGAATAGGTATAGATAGAAATAAATCGAACGCTATCACAAAGAGTAAGACCCACGATGATCTCAACTCTTCGTAATCAGCACTTTGCGGGAACTGGTAGAGACCCCCAAACCATATCATTGGGGTTATACGAAGCAAACGAGAGGGATTATACGCAAAAATATCGCTTTGGCTATACGCAAATAACCTAGCTGTCATTAGTCACGGGGTTTCCTGTGAGCGAAACGACTATTTGCAAGTCACTTGAGTATAGAGGAGCCAGTTGTTTTTGCGTGTGTGAGAGGCACGTGTAATTAGAAGAGTAGTCTAAAAGAGTGGAGGTTCGTTTGAGCAAAGGTAGGTGGCGGTACCTTGCACAACGATAAAAGCAGAGAAAGCACTAGAGAGCATTTATAGATCGAATAACTTATCAAATTCTCTTTGTTCCATAATGTCTTCTATGCGGCGTCGAGTTTTCTGCTTTACCGCCGCCGCGTTTTGTTCAGACTCTTTTTTGTCTTTTTCTGACTGCTTCTTACTTTTTCTAGCCATTGGATACCTTCCAAATTAGTTGCATTATCCATTAATGCATGAAAACTGAATCAGTTAACAATAAAACTTCCTAACTTTGAACCTGAATCACAGAGAATAGTTCCAGATTGCGTTTTCTCACAATATTCAAAATCGATCATGAAGCTATGAGAAAGAAGTTTCGGTAATACGTGCCTTCGTAAAATATCACCATTTAATTGATGTATTTTAGCGTTCCAAGAGGTTTGAGGTTGTTCTAAATTAAATTCAATTTCTAACATTTATTCTCCTGTTTTTTATTGATTTTATCTTTGTTAAGTAATTGATACCAATGCCTTTGACGGCCAGTTCTTTTTGAGGACATGATTTTTCCTATAAATAATAAATTAAGCAGTACTATTCAGTTTATTTTAGATAGCACAAAGCAATGCCTAAAATTAGGCTGAGTGATTGATGAAAGAATATTTTTGAAGGAGAGAGGTTTGGTGCAGCATGGGCATGCTACACCAAGAAAAGCAGTCTTATAGAGGAGTTACTTCAGTCGCTTGAGGACCTTTTTTACCTTGCTCTACATTGAAGCTTACTTTCTGACCTTCAGTCAGTGTTTTGAAACCGTCAGAAACGATAGCGTTAAAGTGTACGAATACATCTTGGCCGCCGTTGTCTTGAGATAGAAAACCGAAGCCTTTAGTTTCGTTAAACCATTTTACTGAACCAGTTACTTTAGACATAAAAATACCTTTGAATTAAACATTAAAATTATGATTTGTTTTGTGGATCTTTTCTAAGCTATTGAATGTTCAATCAAGAGGAAGTTGTACGCAGGTGTCTGAATTGGGGATTCAAGATTTTACTGAGAGGAAACTTAAACTAAATGTTGCATTAACAGCTCTCTTCTAAGAGCCAAGGCACACTATACACCTTGTTTAGAAAATAGCTACATTTATTTTAGATAAATTAAATGTGCTCATTATTAACTCGATAAATTGTATTGCTCGAAAAAGTTGAATAAGTAGAACGAATAGTATGGCTCATAATTTTAGCTCATCAACCTAAAATAGAACCTTATCGATAGCCATAGATTGAACATGCGATTTGCAAGCGGTCACATAGATAAACTAGGAGAACTAGTATGAGTACATTCAGAGACATTCGTCAGCTTATTCCTGCGCAAGCTACTGCTGATGGTGATGGAGTGAAAATTCGCCGAGTAGCGGGTTTCAATCATGCTAGCTTTTCTCCATTTTTGATGATGGATGAACTCAAATCAGAAGACCGTGCTGACTATATCGGCGGTTTCCCTCCGCATCCGCACCGCGGTATCGAGACGCTTACTTATATGTTGAAAGGTCATTTCCAGCATCGTGATCATATGGATAATGTTGGCGAGCTTCGTTCCGGTGGTGCACAGTGGATGGCAGCAGGAAGAGGCGTCATCCATAGCGAAATGCCTATTATGAAGGAAGGCGAACTGCATGGTTTCCAAATTTGGATTAACCAGCCTGCGAAAAATAAGATGCAGCCAGCTCAATATCATGACTTTCAACCTGAAACGATCACTGAGTTTGATACTCCGAATACGGGGGTTGTACGTTTGATTGCGGGTCATATGACTATAAACAACGAACGAATTCAGGGGCCGCTAACAGAGACAGGTGTTGCTGCCACGGTAGCCGATTGGAGAGCGATGGGTGGTCAAGCTTTGAATTTGAACACGGAGCAAGATAACAACATGATGCTCTATGTCTATAAAGGTCGTATTCAATTAAGAGGTCGTGAGATCAATCAAGGCGAAATGGCCATTTTATCGAAAGGTGAATGGGTTGAATTGCAGGCCGAAAAAGAGAGTGGTGCACTGATCTTTATTGGTGAGCCAATTAATGAACCTGTGGTGCATTATGGCCCTTTTGTCATGAATAGCATGGGAGAGATAGAACAAGCCATCCAAGACTACAACTCTGGGTTGTTTGAAACTTACTAGTTTTGACAGCCTACTCGCTTTTTCAGTTAGCGAGCAAATTAAAACAGTTTTGAGCCTGAATATTGGGCTCGACCAGAAGCAAATACGATAATCCACTGCCATCGAATTTGCGTTAGCCACGTTTAATCCACGTGGCTTTTTTCTACTTCTGACTCCAGCGTATGATGGCTTCCTTTCCTGCTTCAATTCCTAACTCATAAGCATGACGCAGTGGTGCTGGCGATCGACTCAGCCGTTTCAACTTGAATGTTTCAGGAGGACACACTTGAATGATTTCGATACCAGGTGGAGGGTTGTTGATCAGCGCTAAGGTCTGATTGTAGCGAACTTCACGTGTCAACATCGGTTCAATTAATCCGGGCGTTTCTTTCAACATCCTCTTAGTTAGGGCGCTGAATCTTCCTCTTGGCTTTTGATAGCTTGCGGGCTGACTGCGTAAAACCATAATCTTTTTGGCTCCTCGCTTTATTGCTTCTGCAACAGGAAGTGCGTCTGAGACGCCACCATCAACGTATTGAATTCCGTTCAGTGATACGCCATTTCGGTAAAGTACAGGCAGTGCGCTGCTGGCTTTCATTGTTTCTGCCAAGTCGTCGACATCAGGAAGGTGGTACTCCGCTTGCCCATTGTCTTGACGCGTCACGCCTAAAAAGAAAGGTCGTGAATCAGCTTTGAGCGCAGATTTATCGATGCCAAGTTCTTCGAGGGTGACATTCCACATCCAGTCTAAGTTCATCATATCACCACCACGTAGAAGTTGAGATGGAGAGATAAATTCTTTTCTTAAGCTGTAATCGAGGTAGATTTTTAAGTTACGTCCGGGCATTTTAGCTAAGTAGGCAGCCAAGTTGCTAGCACCCGCAGACACTCCCCAAAAGCTATCAAATGGAGAGAACTCGCTAGCAAGAAAATGATCGAGTATGCCGCATGAAAATACGCCTCGCATGGCTCCACCTTCGACAATCAATGCTCGAGAGCCTACTTTTTCCATCACTTCGCTCCACTCTTTATCAATCGGATAATAGCGTGCAGCTTAACGCATAATGGTTTTATACCCAAGTGGGCCAAAGGTCTAGGTTGCGTTCCTTTGAATAAAAAGGGCATCAACGGATGCCCTTGTCACTTTTAGCCTATGGAATTGCGGGTAATTGAGTCGCTAATTTAGTGAAGGAGACCGAGCGAATTAGCCCCCTTACATAGAGCCATACCTGTAGTCCCATACTGATCGTTGTTGGAATAGTTTGATGATCACTTGTTAAATAGGCATACAAACACTATCCAGAGCGTTGTAAGCAAAAGTAATGGGGTGAATACTTTCTGGATAGAAGCGCCATCAGTTAAATTGTAAATTTTGATGGATTCATTATAGAACGCTCGTTTGAATTCTTTGAAGCTAATGTCGCTCTTCGCATGCGACTGTTCATAGTGCTGGTGCGCAGCGTCCGATAGCTGGTATTCCAAGTCTTGGAGCTCGTACTCCTTGTTAAAAAACGCATCCCAAGCCGAAAGGCGGGCTATCGTTTTAGGAGATGGATCCCCATTTAGTTTCTCTAGACGCTTAGCATAAGCTGCTTGATATTTATCCACGGTATATTCCTGTCTGAATAGACGTTGAGTTAGAACATATGTAAAAAGAAAAATAAGTAATAAAAGGTTTTTTACGTTCTATACCTGTGATAAATGCTAAAAAGTTCAATGCTCTAGCACTCCGATGTCGCAAATGATATTGATGGAATTGCTCTGCGACAAATAAAATAATTACTCTAGATAACAACGAATTTTTGTTGTTTTTTAAAAAAACTGATCATGAGATTGAGTGGGGAGTTTTACCGAGAAGAATTTCGCTACTGTAACTCTCTATATTTACTCAAAAAGAGAAAATCTTAGAAGCTTTCTTTGATTGATGTGAGATATTTTAGGTCGAAAAGCATTAATTTTGGCTATGATTATAGTTCGTCTTTTTGTTGTTGAACTCTACTTCGAGGGGGAAAAAATCCATATTTCGAGCATAGGATAGCTCGCTTTTTCGTTACGTCGTTCTTGGAGTTTGAGTCAGTGACGACGCTATGAGTCTAGCATCTTGAACTCGATTGGGCGTATTAATTAATTATAAAAGTAAAGCAGTGCTGAGCTAGGATAAACTTCAACGTAAAGGTGACGGTATGAATATACAATCAGCCATTATTGAATATGCGATAGCGATTATAGGCTTACTGTTGACGGGCGTTACCCTCTGAGCATGACTGCCCAGAGGATAGAAAGCGCATTAGCTTTTTGCTAACGATTGATGTTGTATCGAGCCATTGCAGCTTCTTCTGACGATACAACCGTTTTACCAATTGGTGCGAGTGAAATAACCGCTAGCTTGAGGTGTTGGAGCGCAAACGGAATGCCGATTATGGTGACAAAGCATGCTGCGGCAGAAAGTACGTGACCGATAGCTAACCAAAGGCCTGCAAATACAAACCAAAGGACGTTACCAATAACGCCGAGCGGACTCGTGCCAATGTCCATTTCATTGGTCAATTCATCGCGTGAGATGGCCTCTTTACCGAATGGGAAAAAGGAAAAATTACCCATAACGATACACGCACGCCCCCAAGGTATTCCGATGATGCTAATAAAGGCCAAAATACCAAAAAACCACCATAGCAACCCCATAAATACGCCACCAAATACAAACCAAATGATGTTACCAAGTGTTCTCATTCTATTTCCTTTATTCTTGAATGTGATGATACAGATACCTGAGAGCACCGTAAAACAAATCTAAACCGTCTGTTTTGTCGATGTGTGCTTTTGTGCCCTCATTCACCTGATTGATAGAATAATCGCCGTAGTCTTAACAGAGAATGAATGCCTTCCTTAAGGCAAGTCTTTTTAGTATAGAGCGTAATACTCAATCAAGCATATAGCCAAGAATCGCATTATCTAGAGACAACTTTCTCGAGATATTGACAAATTTGCTCTGCCAATCGATGGCTGGCAATGTTGCGTGTTACTACTTCATCAGCAATATTTCCAGACTCAACGACGCCAAACCAATCGAGCAACATCGAATGGAAACCTTTACTCGTCAGCATTGGCGTCCAGTCTTTCAAATTGATTTTTTGCTCTTGGTTAGCTTGCCATAGTTTGCCTTCAACGAAGGAGTCGAACTCAACTGCCTTGTTTGCATAACAAGCTTGAACGCGCTCTGTAGTGATACCGAAGTGGCGATTCATCGAGGCGTGGAGCAAAGTATCTCCATGTTGCCACTGAATATCTAAACGCGCCAACTGACCACCTTCAAGTTGATGAGTTACATAAGCATCTTTTAGATCGGCTTTGGCTGTGACGTTAACGCTGTCTAATGGGTGAATAAAATCATCAAATATAAAGGTACGAACATCCCCCGGTAGTTGGTGACGGTTCTTTTCCCAGCGTAGCGACTTTAAGTCATATATGTTGCCTTGCTGCACTTGTGGCATATGTTGGTTGTAAAGTGGAATGTGACGACGGTTAAAGCCCACATAGAGTGGCTGTCTCTCTTTTTCGGCAATGTCGTACAGCTTTTCCACGTCATCAGCACTGTTCGCTAATGGTTTGTCGACAAAGGTTGGAATTCCATGCTGCAGAAAAAATGCCGCTATTTGAGGGTGTACGCTTGTTGCCGCATGAATCATGACGGCATCGACGCCAAAGTGTAGAAGTTGCTGGTAGTCTTGGCAGATCTCTGAGATTCGATACTGCTTAGCCAGGCTCTCAAGTGTGTTTGGGTTGCGGGTACAAAATACAAGTTCGATATTTGGAAGCTGAGTGATAACAGGAAGGTATGCTTTCTGAGCGATATCCCCTAGACCAATAATACCAATTTTCATCCTAGTCCTTATCTCGATGTATGGGTCGCGGACTGTCAGTATAACGCTTGGCGCGGCGATGAGTTTAAATACCTTGTTAGAAAAAGCCTGATTCACACTTTGAGCCAGGCTTTATTGAATGATTTAGGAAACGGCTCGGCAGGCTTTGAATATATCTAACTTGCTATCGTAGGCTTGAGTTTGTACATCCATAATGCCTAATAAAGAGTGGAACACGTTATCATGTGAGTATTGGCCTGCATTCTGTGCTTGTTTATACAAACAGTCGGTATTGATCTGCTTCGCTTGTTTAAAGCCCGAAGACAGCCACATAATCAAAGGAACGCGTTTTTGGAAATCTGGTGCAAGGCCATAAGGCATACCATGTAAGAACAATCCGTTTTCGCCTAGTGACTCACCGTGATCCGATATATAAATTAGCGCGGTATTATACTCAGACTCTAACGCTTTAAGTTTTTTGATGGTTTCTGCCAATACATGATCGGTGTAGCGTATTGTATTGTCATATGTGTTCACTATTTGTTCGATGCTACAGTTTTCGATATCTGCACGTGGACAGTCTGGTTTAAAGAAGGCGTTGTCTCTTGGGTAACGCTGAAAGTAGGTCGGACCGTGGCTTCCTATAAGGTGCATGGCGACCACTCGGTTACCGTGCATATCCGCGACTTCCTGATCAAAATGATCTAATAGCGCCATGTCGTAACAAGTTTGGCCATTACACATAGGGCTTACTTGCTTTCGATCCACTTCGATTTTCTTGATCTTGTGGGCTACTTCTTTATCCCCACCGTCATTTTCTTTCCAAATGAGGTCAACCCCGGCGCGCTGCATTATATCGAGAGCATTGTCCTGGTTATCCGCTTTGGTGCGTTCAAACTCGTTTCGCGTGAGCTGTGAAAACATACAAGGCACAGATACAGCAGTCGCGGTGCCACAAGATGCGACGTCTTGAAATGAGATAACATCCAATTTACTAGTATAAGGGTTTGTCTCTCGTGTATAGCCATTGAGTTGGTAGTTCTGCGTTCGAGCGGTTTCTCCTACGACAAAAACCAGTAGTGTTGGTTTGTGCTGTGCTTGCTGTACGGCGCTATCTGACTGCTTTGCATCTGTGCCGATTTCTCGATATGGCTGTGGCGTGGTGAAATATTTCTCCTTCACATACCCGGTCGCGCTGTAAACGAACTGGG
Organism: Vibrio sp. sp1; assembly: GCF_016920955.1. Classification (NCBI taxonomy): domain Bacteria; kingdom Pseudomonadati; phylum Pseudomonadota; class Gammaproteobacteria; order Vibrionales; family Vibrionaceae; genus Vibrio; species Vibrio sp. sp1. The sequence continues at coordinate 1,776,949 of NZ_CP060590.1, read as the reverse complement.
TGGGTATGATGATTTTTTTTAGGTGGCTATTGTTGCGCCCTACAGATGCGTAGTCTTGATAGTACACGCTGGCAATGACGGCGATGACAGCTAGCGACGACAGCATCGATACTAATTTGGTAACAGAGAAGTACAGTAATTGGTGACGTTGAGATTGCAGCTTGACCTTAAAGACAATTATCGCTGGGATAACTCCCATAATCAGCGTCCAAATTACAGAGTGAGCACTCAGGTAAGAACTCGCCTCGCTCGAATCGGTTTCAACAATATTGGCAATCATTCCAGAATCGAAAAGTGTGCCATAGTTATAGCTTGCGTAGCTCACCATACTTGAAACAATGATTAAAATTATAAAGAACGGCTTGCCGATCCAAGGCCAACTAAATAAATTAAAAAGGAAATTGAGCGCGGCAAGAAAGAAAATTGGTATTGTGATAATAAATCCAATCTTGACATTATCTAAGTGTGTAAAGATGCCGATCAGTTCTTTATAAATAGGGATATTTACGACGAGAGCGAAATACAGCGCCAACAGGAAAGTAAAGGTAACGTAAGAGATACCTCTCTGTTGTAAATCATGTGTCTTCATAATGAGTGTCTTGAATAAAAATTAGAGCAAGAACGAAGCCCAAATAAAAAGGGCAAGAGTTAACGCAACAAATACTGCTGCTGAACCAATATCTTTGGCTCTACCACTGAGCTCGTGCCAGTCATCGCTAACACGGTCGACAACCGCTTCTACGGCGGAATTAATGAGTTCGACGATCAATACCAAGAACAGGCTACTGATCATCAGCACTCTTTCGTATGTGGTGACAGGAAGGAAAAAAGCACAGACGGAAAGCACCAAGGCGAGAATCAATTCTTGTCTAAAAGCGGCTTCGTGTGTCCATGCGGCTTTCAATCCTTGAAATGAATAGCCGGTCGCATCCATGACACGGCGTATACCTGTTTTACCTGGCTTCAAAATATGACCTTACTATTTAAGCATTGGGATGGAACACATATCCCAGAGAGGTAACGAGATTAATCGTTACAGCGTGAAACATTTGTGAATAGAATCCATCGCGCGATAATTTAAGAAAAGTGCTTATTTAATCAAGATCGTAGACGGTATAGCCTTTGTTCTGGAGACATTTACGCAATACGAGAGATTGGGTTTTGGTTGAATCATTTGTTCCACTCAAAGCACCAGCTCCAGCTCCTACAGCACCGCCGGCAGCAGCACCGACAGCCGCTCCACCTAATCCGTCTTCTAGCGCACCAGCAGCTGCGCCGATCAATGCGCCTGTAACTGCCCCATTAGTGGCTTCAGATTTCGCTGCCTCTGATTTGTCGACATTTTCTGCATAGCCTTGGCAGTAAAGAAAGTCTTGTTCATATGTACTAGGGTCAACATTGGTCATGTCGACGACAGGTTTTTGGTTGTAGGCGCAAGCTGTAAGCGTAGAAGTAAGCGCCATAATCAGGATAAAAGATTTATACATGAGTACTATCCATTTAGTGTGTGAATCTTATGGATTAAATGTACACTGTTTTATTGTTGGGCTCTGTCGCTTGAGTGTATTGAAGTGTCGTCTTCTGTAAACGGGGTAGGAAGGTTAAGTTAACTGTCTGATTTTTTGAGGCTAAGTGTGAAGCAAGCTCCTCCAAGTGGGCTATGGCAAATCGAAACTTCTCCACGTTGAAGCTCCATTATCTGTCTGACAATCGCCAAACCGAGCCCAAACCCGCTCGTCTTTTTGTTGCGAGATTCATCCGCGCTGTAAAATGGTTCGAATAGATGAGGCCAATGCTTTTCTTCAATACCTATGCCATCATCATGAACATTGATGAAGCAGCGGTGCTGATCGTGTTTTATCTCCACTAAAATCTGCTTATCTGCGTACCGCATTGCATTGCGCAGCAAGTTATCTAAGGCTCGCTTTAACAATTTTGGGTCAGCAAACGCGAGAACGTTTTCTGAGTTTACTTCTTGAAGCGAGATAGCGAGCGTAGTCTCTTTTTGCCATCTCTGTCGTAATTCTTTGACTAAGTTGAATAGGACGACTTCTTCTTGAGTTTGTAATGCTGTGTCAGGACGCTCCATCTTTGCGTAGTAAAGCAATTCTTCAACCATTTCTTCCATCTCGTCAATGTCTTCGACGATACTGTAAACATACTTTTTCTGTTGTTCAGTTAAGGTTGAATCCGATAACAAATCTGCTTGCCATTGTAAGCGGAAGATTGGGGTACGCAATTCATGTGCAACGGCGTTAGTTAGCATTTTATTGCTAGTGATCAAGCGAGATACTTTATCGGCCATCGTGTTAAAGCTTTTGTTTAACGTCCCAACAGACTTAGCGCTTGAGGTACTAGCTCGAGCCTTGAAGTTACCTGAGGCAAACTCAACGGTCACTCTCTCTAGCTCTCGAATCCGACGGCTTAAGAACCAGATCAACAATATGCAATACAGAGCAAATCCAGCTAAAAAGAACAACCAAACGATATTGTCATCAAAGTTGGCAGCTTTAACCACAGGGCTATTCGGATTATCGCTCATTTTAAAGATAGGCGTGCTCGCATCTAGGCGGAACCAGATATCCCTTTCTTCATCGTAAGCGACGTTAACGGAGGTATCATTTTCAAACGCCTTTTTGATGTCTGTTGGAAGCTCTTCAAGCGTATGAGGCACCAACAAACGATGGCTTGATGTGGCAAATTGTTCCAACTGTTGTTGAGTATATTCTAATCCGTGTTCTTTATAGATAGGGTAGATCAGATCGTGAAAAGCTTGACCCTCATGCTCTTGTAACAGGTAGTCATAATCTGTGTTGATCTCATAAACTAAGAACTCGTATCCCCACAAGCTAGCCATAAACAGAATGATAAGGCCAACAAAGCTTTCCAGATAAATCCGTCTCATTATTCATTCCATGCATCAGGCATAAATAGGTAGCCTTTGCCGCGAACGGTAATGATTTTTTGTGGTGAGCAAGAAGCATCGCCTAGCTTCTTTCTCAGTGTCACTATGCGATTATCAATGGTGCGGTCTGTTCCATCGTATTCAATACCACGCAGTGTTTTGGTCAGCCACTCGCGTGATAGTGTTTTTTCAGCATGCGTTGCAAGAACCCACAACAAATCGAACTCGCCGTCTGTCAGCGCAATTTCTTCTTGGTTCATTACGCACGATTTACGCAATCGGTTTAAACACAGAACACCAATTTGTAGGCCGTTTTCGGACTCGGTAGGCGCCGCCTCTTTTCTTCTTAATAGCATGCGAATACGAGCCAGCAATACGCGAGGTTTGATGGGTTTAGTAACAAAGTCATCTGCGCCTATTTCTAATGCGGCGACATGATCGAAGTCATCATCACTTGCTGTCAGCATCAACACTTTGCCTTTGTAGCATTCTCGGATTTGACGACATACACTCAGACCATCTTGCCCGGGTAGCATCAAATCTAACAGCACCACGTCTGGTTGTGTGTCAATAATCGCATTGGGTGCGTCCGTCCCATTGTCGATACATTTGACCTGAAAACCTTGTTCAACAAAATACTCTCCCAACATAGTTTGTAATTTGGGATCGTCTTCCACAATGATTAGAGATGGTTTGATTTGTTGTGCGTTCATTTAAGTGATGTATACAATATTTAATATCAATGGAACTTAAACAAATTTACGAATTATTTCAAATAAAGCTTTCTCAGAATAAGGTTATCGGATGAGTTAACTGGATAAAATTGCCAATTAATGATTTAAATCTAATCACCAATCACATTTCGAGAGATGTAAAAAGGCGCAACGTTTGCGCCTAGGTATGGAATCTTAAAGCGAAATTACCGCTTATTCGGTGGTACATACGACGCTGTTGTCGCTGCCAAATGCATTTGGAACGTAAGCATCAGCTTGTGGGTCATTTTCCCACTTCGCGTCATCGAGCAAGTAACGGAACTGAACATTCTGCGCTTTAGGTAAGCGGGTTTTAAATTTAAACTGACGACTTTTCTTCACTAATTTCATCGGTTCTGGTTGCCAGTTGTTGAAGTCTCCAGCAATTTGGACCGAGTCCCACTGATCTTTATCTAGCTCGAACGTGACTTCGACTTCATCTTTTGTCTTAAAGAATCTCTTTTTAAGCATTGATCTTTCCTTGTTCGTACAAAAACTGTTCTAACTATTACTCGTGTTTCATAATGATTTCAAGTTTTATCGAATTGTTGCTGGTATCTGATGAGGGGAGTATCCGAACGGTGAATAGTTCGTTGTGCTGGTTTCGTGTACTGAGGGATCGTTAGAGAGAAAATTCACTAGCCTAAAATGGTCAAAGAACAGAGTTTGTTAGCGAGCCGAGAGTCCGTATCTTGAAGTCAAACCGTTATCATGTATTATCTTAAATCACCATTTTCCTTGATGTAGCTATGTTGAAGTTTAACCGTACATTGTTGACTGCGATAGTTTGCTTAGTTGCTATGCTTTTGAGTAGTGTCGCTCCTGTGGCGCAGGCTTCCGCTCCGATGAAAACAATTGAAGTACGCGATCTTATTGTTCAACAGGCTGCTCTGCACAAACAACTTGGCGTCAATGACGACTGCGTAGAATCACATCACGATGAGTCAGCCATCAATAAGGCACAACAATCTCACACGAGTTGTAGCTCTTCCTGCATGGTCAAAATTCCCGCCAACTTATCTCAAAACGACTTACTGCTTCTTCCTTATAGCCTTGCCTTGATTGATAGGCCTCTAGTCGAAAAAGTAGTGACAGTGATCACCAAGCTTTATCGTCCTCCGATTGTTTAATTCCTCATCTCAAATTACTTGGGGTTTACCCTTTTTTACCAAATGAAATGATTTGGCATTTGAATGCCACAAGGAAATAAACAATGAAAAAACTACTTGCCTTATGTAGTGCACTTTTACTGACTTTTACCGCTCATGCAGCGCAATTTGAAGAAGGGAAGCACTACAAAGTTCTGGATGTTAAGAAAGCATCGAAACCTGTTGTGACGGAATTCTTTTCTTTTTATTGCCCACATTGCTACAAGTTTGAGTCGCTTATTGAGCGTTTAAAACCTGCTCTGCCAAAAGAGGCAAAGTTTGAAAAGGTGCATGTGGGGTTCATGGGCGGAGATATGGCGATTCCGATGGCCAAGTCCTACGCGACGATGGTGTCGCTCGGTGTTGAAGATACAATGATTCCTGCCATGTTTGCCCAAATTCATCAAAAGCGACAAGCGCCAAAAGACGAAGCTGAGCTGAAACAACTCTTCGTTGATAATGGCGTAGAAGGTAAGAAGTTTGATGCGGCGTACAACAGTTTCGCCGTAAACTCAATGCAGAAAGGTTTTGATAAGCAATTCTCTGCCAGCACGTTAAGAGGGGTTCCGGGTGTGGTTGTGAACAATAAATACATTGTTTTGGCCAACGAAATTCGTACTTACGACGAGTACAATCAATTAGTTAATTACTTATTGACGCTGTAACTATAAATAGCATCGATACTTAAAAATGGCGACAGTAGAGTCGCCATTTTTTATGCTTATCACACTCGTATTATCTAAGAACGCTTGTACATGCTTGAGTCGGAACACTAGTCATAAATATGGCATGCGGATAAAACAAGCTAGCAGCAGTGATTGCAACATTACATGGCTGAGCAATCGTAGTTTTAATCACATTGGTAAGCACAGCACCTGTATTATTTACTGTTTGAGCGGCGGCTTGCTGTGCCTGGTAAGACACGCAACCTGTCGTTGCATTGATCACCGCAGTGCTAAACAAAAGTTTGCGAAAAAACATATTCATATCCTTTGTGAATGCTTTGAATTACTTATATGTGGATTGATTCATAAATGAAACAAAACAGTGTTCAAAATATGTGTGCATTCACGAAATGAACATTGTTTTATAAAAAGACGTTTTTTTGTGATCTTAGTACTGGACAGACCAGGTTATGAAACTAAAGCCAATCCGTGCATTACGATTACGCCGAAGGTCAGTTTGCTCCTCATTCCTTGATATCCCTTGGGCTCGGCGTCTTGTTCGACTTTCCTCACGAGCTTTTCTGCATACCAAACAGCAAGGTACCCAATTGCTAAGAGTAGGGTTGCGACTGCGTAATGTTTGTGGCCCTGCAGTAATGCGCCCCAAGCCAGTAAGACAAAAAGGTTGCTGAGAATTAATATATTTCGGCTAAGGCGATGGTAGTAATGCTCAATGCCATTACCCCAAAGGATGCCGGATAAAAAACTTAATATAACGGCGCTATATGCGATGAAAAATTGCTGACCACTTAAATTGAAGAGTGAGATGTCAGTGAAAATCAGCCCTAAACTAAACACAAATGGAACCAGGCCTAAGTAACCGAGTTGTAGCATGGTTGAGCGTGTTGTCATGGTCGTCACCTTATAATTGTTGCTCTATCATATTGGTAAGCGTAGTACTTGTCGGTGATGTGGAGCTTGGAAAAGTAGCAATAACTTTACCTTCAGAGCTAATTAGAAACTTGTAGAAGTTCCATTTTGGTTTTATGCCTGCTTGGTTAGTAATCTGGTTGAAGACTGGGTTCGCATCTACACCTAATACTGAAGAGCGAGCCATCATTGGAAAGGTTACCCCGTAATCGAGATAACAGACTTTCGCAGTGTTCGTTTCGCTTCCTCTATCTTGTCGAAAGTCATTGCTCGGGAAACCGATAACGGTGAAGTTTTGGTCTTTGTAAGTTTGATAGAGGGTTTCTAACTGTTCGAACTGAGGAGTGAAGCCGCACTGGCTTGCTGTATTGACGATTAGTAGTGTCTTTCCCTTAAAGCTTTCGCATAGATCGACTTCTTCCGTTGAGTTTAACAACCTTTGCTTACCTTGAAGAATATCAGGGCACTCAGATGCAAGAGCAAGCGAATTCATGGAGAGAAAGCTAACGAGAGCGGCGAAGTTCAGTAATCCTTTCATGGTGTTGTTCCCCTTGTTTTCAATAAGTATAACTACTTAAGTGCAAAGAGGATCGATCAAAAAAGCCGCACAAATGCGCGGCTTTTTCAAGAGCTGAGATCTGACTATGCCAGTTTCAACTCGAACTGGTTCAGGTACATTACCATATCTTCAATCGTCAGTACCGGCATGTTGTGCAGGCGACCGAATGCTACGATCTCCGGTGCCTTTGCCATCGTGCCATCTGGATTGGTCACTTCACACAGTACGCCAGCGGGTTGAAGCCCTGCCATTTGCATCAGATCAATCGTACCTTCTGTGTGACCACGGCGAGTCATTACACCACCTGGACGTGCGCGCAGAGGGAATACGTGACCCGGGCGAGCAAGATCTTCCGGTTTTGCGTGCGGGTTTGCCGCCGTTTTAATGGTCGTTACGCGGTCTGCTGCTGAAACACCCGTTGTTACACCAACTTTCGCTTCAATAGAAACCGTAAATGCGGTTTGGTTTGCGCTGTTGTTGTTTACCACCATTGGAGGCAGTTCCAGTTTGTCTGCTTGAGCATCTGTTAAGCACAAACAAACGATGCCGCTACATTCGCGGATCATCAATGCCATTTGCTCGTTAGTGAGGTGCTCGACTGAATAAATGATATCGCCTTCGTTTTCGCGATCTTCATCATCAAGAAGCAGTACGCCACGGCCTTCTTTTAAAGCGATAAGTGCGTTTCCAACGCGAGTAATTGGGTCGCCGAATTCGGCAAGTAGTGATGACTGATTCATGGTTAACTCCTAAATTTCACCAGAATCAGGGCGGTATGAGAGATCGCCGTAAAATACGATCAAAAAGAAGTGCACCAGCATTCTTAGCGATCTGACTCGCTATGCTGGTGTATTCTTATTCTCTTTCATCCGGACTATAACCGTCGGCTCTGGCATCTCACCAGATCTGCTGACCTCGACGAATCGAGCGCTCGCGGGCTCACTTGAAAAAGTATACCGCCGGTGGGGAATTTCGCCCCGCCCTGAGAACAATTAAAAATGTACCACTTCATCCAAGTTGTGAAGAAGTGGAGCTAGGATAGTACTGCGAACTGAATAGCTTGGAAAGTCGATTCCATCTGTATGATGGAAAAGTGTGCTATCGACGGAAATAATCTGTGCGAATAAAGTGATCAATCTGCTGCGGCACGAAGGTGTTGTAAATCAGGCTCGTATGCGTTTGCTTCACTTCGATATGATCTTGCATACCGTCCAGTCTTGTCTCTTCTACGGTAACGGTACCGTCCGACATGGTGTTGTCATTACGGATCAACAATGGGCGAGCGCCAATCGGCATCGTTCCTGCGATACTGCCGAGTTTTTGAGGGAAATCCCAGGCGTCATCATGTTTGTTTAATCCGTGGTGTGGCGAATTGCCTAAAATTGCACCCAATCCGAGATCTTGAATTCGACCTACAATGGACGCGCCTTTAAGAGGCGAACCGATAGCGACAACATGAGAGATTAAGTTAGTACTCGGTTTTCTGTTGGCGAGATAGCGCTTAATCATCAAGCCTCCCAAGCTGTGTCCCACGAGCACGTTTGTGGTCAGTGGATTAAGCGAATGATCAATAGAATCAAACAGTGAAGACTCATCGATAGCAACAGTGTTATAGCTGAGTACTTGCGTTTCGTATCCGAGTTTTCTCAGCTTTTGGCTAAGAGGCTGCATGACCAGCCCATGCATATAAAGACCATGTAAGATGATGATTTTCATAATACCTCCTAGATTTATGACGTCGTAGATATCCTACTCTAATTAACAAAGAACTACTTGTGCTTTGTGGTGCATATTTACGTTTTGCTGCAAAGTTTGACTGCTGTAGCAAGCGACTCAGCCCAGTAAATCCTGTACTTGTTGTTGCAATTGATGACGATTTAAAGACGCAGGACTTAACACTTCACCGATAACAACATCCACTTTTGACCAAAAACGAGTCGGTCGTTTTGTGAGAGCATGTCCGCCTTTGTGGCTGAAAAAAGAACCCCAAAGCCCTTTTAACGCCATAGGGATGACAGGAACAGGGTTACGTTCAAGGATTTTCTCTACACCAGGGCGAAACTCACCCAATTGACCGTTAGACGTTAAGCGACCCTCAGGGAAGATACAGACAACCTCACCGTCGTTAAGTGCTTGTTCAATCTGTTCAAATGCTCGTCGGCAAGTGTCGGCACACTTACGTGGAGAACAGATCGGGATAACACCGGCATGACGGAATACATATTTAAGAACAGGTAGCTCGCTGATGGATTTGTCCATCACAAAACGAACCGGGCGAGTAGAGGTTCCCATCAAAATCAATGCATCGACATAGCTAACATGGTTAGCCACGATTAACGCAGCACCTTGTTCAGGAATATGTTGGCGCCCCTTTACGGACACACGATACATACAATGGCTGAGTAAATAACTGATAAAGCGTTGTGTGAATTCCGGTACTTGACGATAGACATAGATTGCCACGAAGAAGTTACCTATTGCCATCATGACAAACAGTTCCACAATAGAAAGCTCTAGTACGCTGAGTACAACGATCGAAACCAAAGCAGACACCACCATAAACAACGCATTCATGATGTTGTTAGCAGCAATGGCACGTGCACACTCCCCTTTGTTTGAACGCGATTGGATGAACGCATAAAGAGGAACAATAAAGACACCGCCGCTTACACCAACAAGGAACAGGTCAATCATGACGCGTAGATGTTTTGATTCAGCAACGAAGTTTTGCACATCATAAAAGTGCACCGGAAGTGATAGATAACTTGGGACTGCCCATAGCAAGTCGACGCCAAAGACTGTCAGACCAAGGATACCGAATGGCAAAATACCAAGCTCAACGTGGTTGAAAGAAAGTTTTTCACACAACCAAGAGCCAGTAGCGATACCAATGGAAAACAATGCCAACAGTAAAGAAACGACAGTGCTATCTGCGAACAAATGTTCGCGTGCGAAGTTAGGGAATTGAGTCAGGTAAGTCGCACCCATGAACCAAAACCAACTGATGGCTAGAATAGACATCCAAATGCCTCTCTGTTTTTTTGCCACTTTTAACGTGTTCTTTAAACCAGAAATCGGTTCAAACTTCGTTTTGTCAGTCGATTGGCTAGGCATCGTTGGAATATTCACACTGCTCATAAACCCAAGCAAAGACAAGGCAATCACGACACAAGAAGCAATCAAGGTACCATTAGGAATGGCTAACAGCAGGCCTGCACTAAGCGTACCTATAAGAATCGAAAGGAACGTGCCCATTTCAACCCAAGCATTTCCTTTAACAAGCTCATTTGGTTTGAGCGCTTGTGGTAGCAAGGCGTATTTTACGGGACCAAAATAGGCCGACTGAGTGCCTGTCATAAACAGCAGAACCAGCATCAGCATAGCACTTTGGGTCGCAATAGCGGTTGCTGCGCAAGACATGATAGCCAGTTCGATGAGCTTTAGACGTCGGATTAAATTGGCTTTGTCCATGCTGTCAGCGACGGCACCAGCATGCGCAGAGAATAAAAAGAAAGGTAGGATGAATAAGCCTGCCGCCAAATTAACAAATAGATTAACGGATATTGGTAAGTTATCAATTTGGCTGTATGTCACCATCAATAACAGAACGTTTTTGTAGATGTTGTCATTGAGTGCGCCAAGACACTGCGTCACAAAGTAAGGAAAAAAGCGTTTTGAGAAAAACATGCTGGCTCCGATTAAACAAAGTCGAATGAGATGGGAGCACTTTATGCTCAATGAACGATTAAACCAGCTTTCTCTTTCAAGTGACGTTGTAAGCCACCAAAAGTAACGAAATTCGTTACTTTTATTTCCATTTGTTTATTGAGTTACTAATTGCGAGACTTATTGGTGAGTTTTCTTTCCCATGGTTCAAACAAAGGGAACGTCCAGCGACGCATCGCAATAATCAGAGAGGTGCCGTGTTTTTCGTCCATATCGAGAGAGCTATCACTTTGGCAAGCCTGATAAAACTCATCGATGACCTTTTGCAGTTTCTGTTGTAGCTTCTTGTTGCTTGGTACACTCATCAGTCCTGTTGCCATGGAGAACTTTTCATCTTCACCAGAAAAGTAGCTTTGGAAAAAGGCGTCTTGAACTTGCTGTTGGAAGAACCGTTGAATAGGGCCGCCCATCTGCCACTTAAATGTCGGAGATATACGCAAACGAATTTTGTTATTTGGCTGCAAGTCGATGATGTTCAGCCGATCCAAATGAGCAAGCTTTTGCACCAGTTCCAACTCATTGAAGGTATATTGCTGAACGATTTGTTCAAACTGATAGCCATTTACAACACAGATCGCCACGAGCAGCAGGGCTTTATCGTCAACCAGCTGCTTTTCTTGCTCTAACGTTAGCGACTCTAGACCTTTATTGTGCGCAGCCGCGAGCTTAAATAGTTCCGCCATTTCTAAACCAATCAATTGGCAAATTCGTTCTAAGCGCTCAAGGCTAATGTGCTGACCTTCAGCGAGTAAACGTTTGACGCTTCCTTCACTTAAATCAAGGTGTTGTGCAACATCGGCATAATGCAGCCCAGTTAACTTTAGTTGGCGTTTAAGCTCTTTAATTAACGTATAGCTTTCTGACATTTACGCTGTTACCTCGTCGTGTAACTGCTCTAGGTACGTTTGCATAAAGGTTTTGCGTTTTTGCGCTTCGCGTCTCGCTGACTCCGTGTTCATGGTTTCAGCGATTTTGAATAACTTGGTCTGAAAGTGATCCAGAGTGAATTGTTTATCGTTAAGTTCACGTTCTTCGGCAAATATATCGCTGTCGTTGTAAAGTTGCGCGTTAAATTGAGTGCTGACTTGAATGCATCGCGTCACGCCAATTGCGCCTAAAGCGTCCAGACGGTCGGCATCTTGGACGATTTTGGCTTCCAACGTATTTGGCCTGATGTTTGCGCTAAAGCTGTGTGCCTCTATCGCATGAGCAATGGCATCATGATATTGCTGCGGATAATCGATACTCTCTAAAAATGCGACCGCTTTTTTGGCTGCGATGATTGAGCTCTCTTTGCGATTTGGGTGATCTTTCGGGTAAGTAAAGCAATCATGCAAATAGGCAGCCGGTAATACAATCGCGATGTCTGCATTTTCTTCTTTGCAGAGCTGTTTCGCTGTTTTGACCACGCGTTTTACGTGTTTAAGATCATGAGCTGCATCTACTTGCATCTCTTGCTGCATAAATTCCAAAAATTGCGGTTCTATCTGGCTTAATGACGTCATGGTTCATATCTACAACTAAAATGAAGTCAGAAGTATGCCCAACGCTTAGAATAATTTCCAAGTGCGATGGTGTAATTGAGATTCAACCACCAGAACCTTGTGCAACGTTTGGTACTGAGCCGTTTTATATGGCCTTTCAATGTGTTCAGTGGTTTATGAGACAAGAATAGACAGAGCGAGCAGTGATGTTTACCAGTAGAAAAAAGGCCTGACGATGTCGTCAGGCCTTTTTCGTTTCGCCGATCTTTTTAGCGTTTGAACGTTACTTGCTCTGCTTGTTCAAGATGAATATGAGTTGTCGCAGGCTGTGTTTCTGCAATCACTTTACCGTGACGGACAGAGTAACGAACCGGCACTTGGCGACGTACTGCGTCAAAACCATTTTCTGCGGGAAGAATCAGTAAACTACCAGGTTTGCCTTCTTCAATGCCGTGCTTATCTTGAATGTTCAGTGTACGTGCTGAATTGGTGCTGATCAGATCCAGTGAGTTGTTGATTTGGTCGTAACCCATCACCTGGCACACGTGCAGACCCATATGCAGCACTTGCAGCATGTTTGCAGTGCCTAGTGGGTACCATGGGTCAAATACATCATCGTGTCCAAAGCAGACGTTGATGTTGGCATTCAGCATCTCTTTCACTCGTGTTACGCCGCGACGTTTTGGGTAATCATCAAAACGGCCTTGTAGGTGAATGTTCACCAATGGATTTGCCACGAAGTTGATACCGGACATGCGTAATAAACGGAACAGGCGAGATGCGTATGCACCGTTGTAGGAACCCATCGCTGTGGTGTGACTGGCCGTGACTTTATTCCCCATATTAAACTTGTGCGCTAATGCTGCCAGTGTTTCAACGAAGCGAGATTGTTCGTCATCGATTTCATCACAATGCACGTCGATCAGGCGGTCGTATTTTTGCGCTAACTCGAATACGTAGTGCAGCGATTCAATGCCATATTCGCGTGTGAATTCAAAGTGTGGAATCGCGCCAATCACGTCCGCACCTAATTTGACGGCTTCTTCTAGCAGCTCTTTGCCATTTGGGTAAGAGAGAATTCCTTCCTGCGGGAAGGCGACGATTTGGATATCTACCCATTCTTTCATCTCTTCACGCACTTCTACCATCGCTTTTAGGGCAATTAGGGTAGGGTCTGAAACATCGACGTGGGTACGAACGTGTTGTACGCCGTTTGCTATCTGCCATTTTAAGGTTTGTTTTGCGCGCGCTTTCACGTCTTCAATCGACAGCATTTCTTTGCGCTCAGCCCAACGTTCAATACCCTCAAACAATGTGCCAGAGATGTTCCAGCTTGGCTCACCTGCGGTTTGAGTTGTATCTAAGTGAATGTGTGGCTCGCAGAAAGGCGCAACCGCCATACCGCCTTCAGCATCGATGAGGTCACCGTTATGACTAAGCTCCACATCGTTGCTTTCAATGCGCTTGAATTGACCATCTTCAATCAAAATTTGCTGCAGACCTTCTTGTCCTTTTAGCGTTACGTTTTTGATCAGTAGTGTTGTCATGATGGTTCCTTACGCTGGCTGTGTAGCCAGTGCTTTTTTGTTAAGAATAGGATTAAGAATCAGGAAGCTAATTGCGCCGCCAAGTACAGCGTTAATCGGCACTACGCCAGGCAGGAAGTGTCCCGGACCAACGCCAATCACGACAGCTATAATGCCAGCCCAGTTAACGTTTTGGAATTGGGCGGCTTCAAAGTTTGCGTAGCGTTTACGGTTCGTGAAGAAGTCAGCGATGATCACACCGCCAATCGGTGGAATTGCCAACGATAAGAAGGTCAGCCAGCCAACAAAGTTATTGTAGAGCCAGAGAGCGCAAAGTGTGCCAACAAGACCGTTCGCCATTGAGATGTATTTACTTGGTAAGCCTGTGATGTTGGAAAATCCAAGACCCGATGCGTAGAGCGCGTTGTCGTTGGTCGTCCAGATGTTCAAGCCAAGAACGATGATAGCTGGAATAAGAAGACCTTGCGCGATCATCACTTCAGAAATGTCTGATTGACCCGTCACCGACGCACCTGCCGCGCCAAAGATAAACATTAACGAGTTACCGATGAAAAATGCCACCATGGTGATCATCACGGCGCTGCGCGGCTTTTTACCAAAGCGTACGAAATCCGCCGTTAATGTACCAGCACTGACAAAAGAGCCGACAACCATCGCGAGAGCTATTGAAAAATCGAGTGGCTCGGTTGGTTGAACTTGTTGTAGTTCGCCAATACCACCAACGCTATTTACTGCCTCGATGACAGAGTAGCCGCCAAGTAGTGCAATGGCAGGAACGGCGATTGCTGACAACACCATCAGTGCGGAGATGCCAAAGTAAACGGTCGCGGTCATGAGCAAACCGGAGACGAGGATCAAAGTATTGGTATCGATGCCCGTTGCTTTGTGCACCGGAATCGCAAACATCGCGACACCAACTCCAAACCACCCAACTTGAGTACCGCCAAGAAGAGCAGAAGGAAGCCAAGAGCCTTTAGAACCAAAAGAGAAACGAGCAAGAAGGTGAGTAGAGAGACCAGTAGAAGCGCCGATGTAACCGAGGAAAGAAGTGTAAATACCGAGGATTAGGTTACCGATGAGAACAGCGAGGAAAAAATCATTAAAGGAGAGCCCAGTACCGAGAGAACCCCCAGTCCACATACTTGCGGAGAAAAAAGTGAGTCCTAACATCACCATGGTTAGTGACGCCACGCCTTTTCTGGCCGTGTTGGGAACTGGTCCAAGACTGTAGTTATTGTCTCCAGCCATTATTACCTCCGCACATTTAAACATTAAATTATAGCACCTGATTTTCAGGCAAACGGCGCGTATTATCGTGATGTAAATTTAATAGTCAATGATAAAATTGCAATTTAAACGTTTGCTTAGTTTTTTTGTTTGTTTTTTCCTTTAATAACAATGACTTAGTTTTTAATTTGTAAAATTGAAAAGATTGGTTTTACGTATTTTTTATGATTTATAGACAGGTTTTCTATGTAAAATGAATGTTTTTAATTGCTATTTGTTTTTATGGATTAAATTTATCTATAACTCTGGATTGTTCAGTCGATTTCTATGAAAAGAAAACGTTTTCATGATGAGATTTTTGGTTTGGACGTTATTTGTTCTTTTCTTGGGTGTGCTTTCTTGGTTTTATTTTGTGTAGGTGATTTATTTTTGTTGAAACTAGTATTTCTAATGGTTTAGTGGGCAAATATTTGAATTTTATAAACAGTAAACAATCTGTTGTGGGCAAAAAAAGTACAACCGAGCTCGGTCAGAGGATGAGAGAGCAATAGCCACATAAAAAAATAGCCAACCGCAAAGAGTGCGATTGGCTTATATACATGTGAACAAAATCAAGTTCACTAACAACGTCAGTTGGCTAGGTGACCCTCGGCTTAAGAAGGGTCGATTTATATAATGCAGTTACTGTGCCAACTTTAATATGCCCTAAAATACGTAGTTTCTGTGACATGCGTTGCTTAAAGTTTGAGTGTGTTTGCAATTTGCAACTGCGTTATGCAATTTGACTCTATTATGCTAATGATTGATTAATAAACAATGAACCTTTTAAAGCATGACTAAACTCGCCGTTCCTAAAAAGGCGAAAAAACCAACTACATCTGTCACTGTTGTTAGAATCACCGAGCCAGCCAAAGCGGGGTCCAATTTAAACTTATCCAGAATGATGGGAATCAGCACACCAAATAAAGCTGCGGTAATAATATTGACGATAATGGCCAGCGCGATGGTCCCACCTAGAACCGGAGATTGAAACCACAATCCGGCGAGCCCGCCGATGATTAACGCCCAAGCAATGCCGTTCAGAGAGCCAATACCCAACTCATTTTTCAATAGCTTGAAACGGTTACCTGGGGTGATCTGATTAAGCGCCATCGCACGAATCATTAGAGTGAGCGTTTGGCTGCCAGCAATGCCCCCCATGGATGCAACAATTGGCATGAGCACCGCCAAAGCCACCACCTGCGCAATTACATCTTCAAATAGTCCGATAGTGACAGACGCCAAAATCGCAGTAAGCAAATTGATGCCTAACCAAACACCGCGCTTTTGCGAGCTTTTTAATACTGGCGCAAACAAGTCATCGCCTTCATCCATACCTGTACCGGCCATCAAACGTGCTTCGTAGATTTCACGCTGTGTACTCAATGCAAACTGCCAATCGACTTCACCGATCAGTGTTTGGTCTGCATCAGTTACAGGGAGAGCGGGCAGTGTGCTGTGTTCTAATGCCTCTACCGCTTCAGGAAGCATCATTTTACTGTCTAGAACCGTCACAGCCTCAATAACGAGTGTTTTTAAGCGAGTATCGGGGTCACCACGTAAGATATCGAAGTAGTTGACCGTTCCACGATACTGTTTATTACGATTAATCAGATACACCTGTTGAGGCGTGTCGTAGCTATAGCGCTCCATTAACTGCTTAGCTGTCCCAATCGTAATGTTGAAGGGCAGGGTGATGATCTTACGTTCAGCCCAGTGGCCGAGTTCTTCATCAGCATACTCGTTTGCTTGATCGTAAAGTTCCAACTCATCTTTTTCTATCAACGAGAGCGCTTCGTTGATGATCGACTCTGGCAACGAATCGGCCCATTCGATGAGCGACAAGTTGTCGAGTTTAGCGAGAGTGAGCTTTAGCTCGACTTCAGATAACGCATTGATGATAGAGAAACGTACGTCCGCACGCATTTCCGTTAACACGTCGATATGTAGCTCTAGTGGTAAAGCTCGCCATAAGCGAACACGATCGTCGATTGGAAATGCTTCTAGAATCAGGGCAACCGCGCCGGGCTCGAGGCCCGCTTCAATAGATTCATTGAGCGTTGCGACTTGATCCGCTTCTTCGGCTTGGCCAATTTGCTGGATTAGAGTGGAGAGATCTTGAAACTTGCTCACCGAGTACCCCGATAGTTAATTCGTTTTATGGAAGTATGGCATGTTATTGAGATGCACAACTATGCATCTTAACCTTGCTCAAGGTACTTGAAAGTAACAGAAAAACAATAGGCTATTTGCTGTTGATGGTGAGATATGGCTGTACCAATTGGCGAATGTTCACTTTTGCGCCAATACGGGCTGCCAGCAAGTACATTCCGCCTATTTTTCTGTGCAAAAATAGGGCATCTGCTGGTGGAGTATGCCAGTATTCTTGTTCCATGCTTAAAATAGTGCCAGCTTCGCGAAGCTTTTGTGCTAAGCCACTGGCTTTAAAGTCATAAGGCTCATCAACTAACATCGGTTCACATGCCATTTTCACTAGATCGAGAATCGCTTGGCGCTGGTCTGGAAGGATGGTTTGGCTGAAGAAGCCTATTTGTTCAAGCGCATCATTTAAGCCTTGTTCGTCATTATTCACGACAGACGCAAAAGCTTGGCGATAGCCGGTACTGAACCGTTCGCTGTATTCGCGGGTCGCCCCGAAATCTAGCAAGCCGATTTGACGAGTGTTTTCGATATATAAGTAGTTGGCGAAGTTTGGGTCGGTTTGTACCATCTTAAATTCGAACAGCTCCCTGAACAGTAATTCGAGTAGGCTGTGCATGACAAAATCCCGTGTACTCTGATCATAATGTTCGATTTGCTCAATCGGGCTACCATCAATGAATTCCATCGCGAGAACGGAGTCTGAGCAACTTTCAGTATGAATCTTCGGTACGACAAAATGAGGGTGCTCCTTCAAAGCGTCATGATAACGAATGGCAAATTGTGCCTCTCGTGCGTAATCGGCCTCGTCATGTAGCTGCTTTTTCGCTTCTTCGAGCAATCCTTTGTAGTCGACAGACTCGGGAATCAACCCAACGACCTTGAGCAGTGTACCGACATTATCGACGTCGCTATCGATACTTTTCCGTATGCCCGGATATTGCACTTTGACGGCTAGGTTATCGCCCGCATCGCTGTAAGCTTGGTGCACTTGTCCTATTGATGCACTGGCGATTGGTTTGAAGTTAAATGACAGAAACTCAGCTTTCCAATTCGTTCCCAGCGAACTTTCCATTACTGCGTTGAGTTGTTTTGCAGGCATTGGGTCTGCGTTGGAACGAAGACGGGAAAGAATATCGGCAAGTTCAGGTTCTAAAACATCACCAGCATCCATTGATAGCATTTGACCAAGCTTCATTGCAGCGCCACGCAGGTGAGCAAGTTGGTCGGTTAAACGCGCGATGTTCTGTGGCGTCAGCAAGAGGTCTTTCGCTTTTGGTTTGTTGCCTTTGGCTATCTGCTTCGTGCCTTCTGCAATCACATTGCCTGCGACACGGGTAGCAAGTGAAGCGAACTTGCTGAATCTTGAGATGCGATGGGTAGGTAGGCTTCTTTCCTTTACCGACATGAATCTTCTCCGCTATTTACTAACTAATTGTTATACGGGAAAAGGATATGTTTGGATACAAATGAAAAGAAAACCGCCAGCGTAACTGGCGGTTTGCGAGTTTAGATAGAGTAGAAGAAGTACAGTTGAGACTTCATTCGGATGATGATCCCGCGAATCACATCTAAGAAGGCCATGAAGCCTATCGGTTTTTCACCGCTGACCCATGCGAGGCCAACAGAGCCAACAGGGATGTCGTAGCCTTCTGGCTCATCAATCTTAAGACGAACAAAGTGGTGTTTGTTCTGTAAGTTCTTTCCAGTGGTGACACGTACGGAATCATCGAAACCCAGTAGATTACCTTGTGACTCACCTGTTGCTTCAACAATGCCTTCGACGGTCGCTGAGAAGATCTTACCTGGGTAAACGGACGAAGAGAATTCCGCTGGCTGACCCGGTTTAATGTTACGAATCGCCTGATGGTTGACCCGCATCAGCACATACTTCTCGTTAGTGTACATGTTGATACGCGGCATCATCGATACACGCTGACCTTCACGCAGGATAAAGTTGGTGACAAAGCCATCTGTTGGGGCATGAACTTTTGTGCTATTCAAATCCCATTGCGCTTTTGCAATTTGCTCTTCAGCTTGGCGCAGTTCGGCTTGTTTGGTTTCAACTGCAAGTTCCGCTTTATGAATCGCCAGTTTTGCACGGGAAATATCGACTTGTTTCTTCTTGATTTGAGACTCAAGGGTCAACACGTTGTGACGTGCCATATCAACCGCACTCGATTGTTTGTCGATATCGCTTTCCGTGATGGTGTTGTGCACCACTCGGTTTTGCTCAACATAACGATCTAGCATTTTTTTCTGCAATTTGTAGTCAACGTTCGCCGCTTCCAACTGGCTCTTTGATGTTTCTAGATCTTGCACTAGCGCTTCGTGGTTAGCTTCTTCAATCTCGATGTCGCCTTTTGCTGTAGCTAATGCAACGCGAGCAGAATCAGCGGATACGTTCGCTTGATTTAATGCGATTTTGTATTGCGTTGGGTCAAGTTCATAAATGAGCTGACCTTCTTTAACTTGCTGATTCGGCTCAATGTAAATGTGGTCAACTTTACCTTTTACATTGGTTGAATCTGGACGCAATTGGATGTGTGGTGACTGCACGACAGAACCGCCGGATAAATCCATCGGGGTGAAGTTAATCAAACCTACCCAGACGAACATCAGCCAACTCAAACCGCCAAGATAAGCGAACGATTTGGTTGCTTTGTTCCAAGGCATGCCAACCAAACGCAGCAGATAGATGAAGAGAGCCCATACCGCTAAACCTTCTAACATTATGCTTCCTCTTTTGGCTGTGTTTCTGTTTGCGGTTTACTTTTCCATGTATCACGCAGATTGATGATGGCTTTTTCCATATCAACAAATGCAAAGATCACGGCTAGCACCCAAACCCAGTGCCAGACAAACCCTATCCAGGTCAGCGCAGTGATGAGCCCTATCTGATGATGGTCTTTGCTGTGTGCTTTATTGATAGGCAATTCATGGATTTTCCAAAAGCCGTAACACGCGCCCGCGACACTCGCGATTAAAACGACAGCAGCAACAACATGTAACGCTGTATCTGCGCCTGTACCGACAAATGGGACACTCAGTAAACTCATTAAACGCTCCTCTATCAAACTGTTGGCGTATTGTGATCTGAATTTGATTTGCGGCTTTCTTTGTGACAGATTCAATCACTACAGGATTAAATTTGATGTGATTGGTTATGAAAACGGTTCGGTTTATTCGCGCGATGGGCATTCTAAACATGCATAACCTCGCGTTATCTAAATACAATTTGGACTCGGATGAGTTAGGGATCCCAGCATCGGTGTTTCGTAACCCAATGACACTGATCCCGCTAAAAGCCGTTGCGGAATGGTACCGTTGTGTTGAACAAGCCAGTGGTGACCCGGATGTGGTGTTGAGTCTCAGCCGAGGTATTGAACTGCAAAAGCTAGGGCCAGTGGGACGCTGGTTATTCTCCGGCAATGATTTAGCCAGTACCATTCGGCGAGTGAATTATGGTGTGAGCAACCTACAATCAGGGGCGTTTTTTGCTGGCGAACAGTCGGGTAAAATCATCAAATGGACTTACCACAACCCGTTTATAGAAACGTCAGTAAAGGTGCACGATAGTATCCGCTGTGCGGTATTTATGATTAAGGTGTTACGCGAATTTCTTGGCAAAGATTACCAGCCTTTACGTGTCAAGGTTTCAGGCTCGAGAAAAAATACTGAGAGATACCGGGAATATTTCGGCTGCGAGGTGGAATGGAGTCAGCCAAAAACAGAGATATGGATCCCGGGAGATGACCGACTAGCTTCTCGCCAAGTGAGCCATCGAGAAGACAACCGTCTAGCGATGAGTTTTTCCGATTTGGATGATTTGCTTAATATGCCCGACCCAGAAGATGAGTTGAAAGTGATTTATGAAGTGGTGAATTACAGCAGCCATTATGGATTGCCAACGTTAGAGCGCGTTTCTTCTCTGCTTGATTTATCTGAACAGCAGTTTCAACGTCGTTTGCATAAATTAGGACTCAATTTTTCGACGGTTTCTGGCTATGTATTGAGTAATATTGCAGCTGGTTTGTTGAGTAAGCGCGTGAGTATTGATGACATTGCCACGCGCCTTGGTTACACCAATGTGGCGAGCTTCAATCGTATGTTTAAGAAACATCGTGGATTAACGCCCAAGCAGTATACGGGAAGATTAGAGAAGTAGTGCTCCACTTATCTCTATGAGTACAAGCAATAAAAGCCCTCAAAGTTGAGGGCTTTGTTATTTTTTTGTGTCGTTTTATGTGGTGGCTATTTCTTAGGACGCCAACTTAGTGCACTTGCAACAGCGCCGATGGCAATTACATCCTTTTTTTGTTCGCTAAGTTCAGGGAGCATCTGTACCGCAATGGTACCGTTCGTCTGCACTGCGGCAATTTCTTGTGTGCCTTCCTTAAAGCTATAACCCAATGGAATGTCTACCGCCATCATGGCGTCAGGACTAGTATGTACAGTTTCTACATTAAAGTGGGTGCTACCAATACGCACTACGCCTGTCTCTTTTTTTTCAAAGCTGATGTCGATGAGAGCGGATTTTGGCTCCATCGCAAACTCACCGACTTTTTTACCATCTTGAGTAATGTCACAGGTGTAAGGATCATTCCCACCAAAATCGACGCCCATGTAGTTAACCGACATACCGCCTCCGGTGCAGTTCAAAAGCCAAGTTTCCCCGCTGTCGATACGAGTCACTTCTGCGCCCATTGAACCTTCTTTGAAAGAGATACGGTTAAACCAACTTGAGTTAGAAGCACTGCGTGAATACTTGCCTTTGTACTTACCAGCAAAATCAAAATGGCCATCTGCACCGAATCCCCAAAAATCACCGTCGGTTTTGATCAGCATTTCTGGTTGTGCTTTTACGGCATCAGTACGATCCATGACGGCTAGGCCACCACAACCAACAAGGAGCAAGGGAGCGAATAGAATAAGTTTCTTCATGTTTTTCATTGTTTATAGCTTGGTTACATCTAGGGTTTGGTCGGTGAATTGGATGTTCTGAATGTCGTACAACTCGTCAGTGCCTGTATTTGGGCACTCAACAGAAACACTCTTTGCTTTGATAACAGTACATTCCGCCAGTTTGTGTGGCACGATATAGGTGTTGATACCGCCTTCACCATAAATGCTGTTGTCTTTGCTGTTGCCTTCAAAAGTATTGTTTTGATCATTACCGATCACATTCATCGCGTCGTCGCCAATGATCTTCACTTTTGTTAGCCACTGAGATTTGTAGGTGTACGCTTCTATCGAACCGTCTTTGTTGGGAGCCATACGGAAGGTAGGTACTGTGCCTGGATTTGTCTTTTCTGTGTAGAGCTTGACGCCCGCAGAGTCGATATTCGCGGTATATTGCAAGTATCCGTGGAATAAGCCACTGATCCAATCAACGGCTTGTGGATCTTGGGTTTGCATTTCTTCACGCGTTAACGCTTGGTAGCCATCTAAACCATGTCCGTTTGCTTTTGCTACACCCATGTAAGCTTCAAAAGCGGCAGCAAAATATTCGTGAGAATATGAAGGGCCCGTTTTTTTAACACTTTCAGGATCGAAGTCGTCCGATTTCCAATCGTCCCAGTCATACTGAGTAGGGCGCCACACCGTCGGTTTGCCCGATTGAATATCGTTATAGATGCTTAACGCATGAGCTTGAATGTCATTTTGCAGTGCCGCAGTCGCCGTGTTAGGTGCAATACCTTGCGCTTGGACCAAGTGTAAAATTTCTTCAAAAGCGGCGTCTCGTTCGGCTTTTTTGCCAAGATTGGCGCAGTAATCGGCAAAATTACTCATGTAATGGCAATCGCCTTCAACTGTCAGTTCTCGATACATTAAAGATTGGCTATTCCTTAGCCAGTTTGGTGTTTCTTTACTAGTTACTAATGTTGACGCGATAGATGTGACAAGTGTATCCATATCATCTTCGTTAAGTACCATCATGCTTACAACAAACTTTTCTAGAGAACTCGTATCAAAAGAGTGTGCTAAGCCCGAGTTTGTAACTGCGTCGTTCAGTTTGTCTTGGCGAATCAGTTCGTTGATAAAGATTTTGGTTAACATCTCATCATTCTGTTCGTCGTTTTCGGTCAGCATTAGTGTGGCATCACGCTCGGCTAATGTCTTAGCGATACGAGACTTGTCAGCACCGTACTTAGAGTCTGGTTGGTTTGTGAGAAGGTGTTGGATGATTTTGGCTGCACGAAAGATTTTTTCATTATTCGCACCGTCATCAACAGCCACAATGTGAAATGTATCGTTGTTGTTTGCTTCGGAAAGGGAGATTTTCACATAGTGGGTGAAGCCCGAATCAGCAGCCACTTTTAACTTGGCTGGAAACTTTGTAGAAACGACAGTTGGGATTGTGACAGTGCTCAATGTTGGCATTGGTGGTGTTGGAGGTGTCGTTGTCGATGGTTTCGAATTAGATTCACTGCCGCCACAAGCAGTTAGACTTATCGCGCAAAATATGGCTAAAGGTGTTAATTTGGAATATCTCATTTCATGTTACTCGTAGACTTTATTAGAGCAGGAAACTTAGAAGCAACATAAAGTCCTGTCTATATAAGCAAACTAAGTCATATATGTTGATATTATTTTTTGGTAAGACCTATTATTCGATATATTTAAAAATATAGTGGATTTTTATTCCGAATTTTATTTTCTATGTGAAGCTATATTCTGATAATGAATAAAACCTCAGGTTATTGCATGGCTTTAGGGGTATAGAATGATTAGGATTATCGTATATGTATGGTTTGTAAGCGTATGTAAGCCTGCGTTTTATTAAAATTATCATTTAAGTAGGTTGCGCAGTATAGGACGAGCGATATACTCCCTCCATCATATTGGTGGAGTAAATGATTCATGGTGGGTAATACAATCTTACTGGTAGAAGACGACTCAGAGATTGCTCGATTAACCAAAATGTACCTCGAAGCCGAAGGATATACGGTAACTGTCATCGATAACGGTCAAAATGCATTAGAAACGATTAAGGGGCTCAAGCCGGACCTAGTGCTGTTAGATTTGATGTTACCAGGAAAAAATGGCGCAGAAATATGTCAAGAGGCGCGTAAGTTTTATCATGGTATTATCATTGTTTTGACTGCGACCGATGATGAAATGAGCGAGGTGAGCTTATTTAAGTTTGGTGCTGATGATTACCTTACCAAACCGATAAAAGGCAATATCCTTCTCGCCCGTATTGAAGCAGCGTTGCGTCGCTATTGTCGTCAAGTTGATATCGTTGAAGAAGAAAAGCTGAGCCGATATGGCATTAGTCTTTGTCTTCGTCGCTCCCAAGCATTTTATTTGCAAAAAGATATTGGTTTAACGAGTTCTGAGTTTGAAATTTTAGAGCTCCTGATGCTGAATGTCGATAAGCCAGTATCTCGTGAATCATGTTGCCGTCTTGCCCGAGGCATTGAATACTGTATTACTGATCGTTCGATTGATATGCGTATATCCTCACTAAGGAAGAAATTCTCTAAGGCTCATATCCATACGGCTACCATTAAAACCATACGTCACCACGGCTACATGCTGACAGGTAAATGACGCATGTTTTCCCTGTTTACTCGTCTATATGTGGGGTTAGTAACTGGCCTTGCGCTGACTGTTGCTTTGTTTCTCTTTATGGGGGAAGAGTACATGCGCAAAACAGAAGTCGGTGTTTTTTTGAGTGACGGTGCTTATTTTGTCGATCAATACATTGAGCAACGAGGCACTCCGGATTCTCTCTACAAGAAGTTAACCGAAAACGGCAAGCAAGATTTCTTTATCTTTGATTTAACATTGGTTGAAAACTGGGACGGATCACCGCCTTGTCGAGATTGTAATCTGCTGTACCGTATGCAAGGGATACCTGTTTATCTTATTGATGGCAGTACCTATGCTGCGGTATTCCCTTTGCCTAACACTTCGAAGAGTTTAGTTTTCAAAGAAAAAACGGATTTCTTTAGCCCACACGTTGATTGGAATGAAGATTCTGAGATTGTATTTATACTTACTCTACTTTTGGTTGTTGTATGCAGTTTAGGCATTATGGTTTACATACCTGTACGACGTCTTGACCGCCAAATTCGGCAACTAACGGCTGCGCAACAACAATTTGGTTCTGGTGAGTTGAATACGCGAGTCGAGCTAAAGCAATTTTCGCAACCCGTGAAAGAGCTCGCCCAAGGCTTCAACTGCATGTCTGAAGAGATTGAGAGACGAGTGCGCCAAACACACATCTTTACTCAAGCTATTCCTCATGAAGTGCGCACTCCGCTGAGTCGTATTCAGCTAGCGACGGATTTAGCTCGACGCACGAGTGGTGAAATGCAGGCAGAGTTACATGACGATATTGAACGATACGTTGATGTAGTGACGGATTTAACATCCGACATCGTCATGCTGTCTCGCTTGAGTGTGAAAAACCACTCATGGATCGATTCTGTTGAAACCATGGAACTGCCACTTTGGTGTAAAAGCCGCATGAATTACCTAGGCTTAGAGTCCGCCATGTTGAGAGCAGAAAATGAACTCGCGAACCAATTGATTCACTTTCAGCCTACTTTGGGTAACCTCGTCCTCGATAATTTACTGCAAAACGCCAAGCGTTATGGTGAGTCCTGCGTTGAGGTGACGATTCGAACGGTAGCGGATTGCTGGAGCATCGATATTGAGGACGATGGTCCGGGCATCCCTGAGGCGATGCGAGAAGAAGTATTTATGCCATTTTCGCGCTTAGACAAAAGCCGCAACGCCGACATGAAAGGCTTTGGTTTAGTGCTTGCCATCGCTACCAGTGCAGCGCGGCAACTGGGGTGGGAGCTTTCTGTCGGCGAGAGTCACTTAGGCGGCGCACGTTTTACGGTGCTTATTCCTGCCAACGGTTAGAGTAGGCACTGCGGTAGTCTGGCTCTGCGATACCTTCATACAAATCGTCACAAGCTTGCAGTGGACCTACGACGGTTCGGTAGGGTAGGACACCTGCCCAAACAGGAATGTCCATGTCTTCCGCATCGTCGTTGACGCCAAAATTGCTGATTTTCACCGATGCTTCTGTGAGTGGAATACGCAGCAGCATGGTGGCTTTGAGTTCTTTTTCATTACTCAAACGGACTTGTTCTGTTCTCCCCGGAGCGATCTGTTCAATAAAGTGATTCAGCAACCTGTCTTTCTCTTGGTTATCTTCCACCACCTCAAACTGGCCAAAGACCACAGCACTGCGATAATGCGCACTGTGGTGAAACGCACTTCGAGCCAATACCCAACCATCAAACAAAGTAAAGGTTAAGCACGTTTGTACTCCTTGTTTGAGTGAGCGTAACAGTCGACTGTTGTTGGCACCATGGATATACACGTAATCATCGACACGCCATGCCAGCATAGGGATGACCACAGGGCCTGACTCGTTGGTTATCGCAATATGAGCGATTAGGCTTTCATCTATGATGGCGTGCAGTTTGCTAACATCAGAGGCGGCTTTATGTGCGCCTTTCTTAATTTCCGTTCTATTGGTGTTGGATAGCATTTTCTCTCCTTGTTTGCTCACGATTACGAGCGATTGACCTCATTCTTTGATTGCAATGTAGCGTTTAACTGGTAGCTTAAAGAGAGCCACTTTTAACTAATGGATGGATCCAGTTTGTCTTTGATTGATATCGGTGACCTGCATTTAAAAGACAGTGATGGAACGCGTCAGCAAGCGTTGTTTTTTGCTATTCGCAAGAAAATTGTTCAAGGACTGTGGATGAAGAATGGGAAGCTGCCTTCTACGCGGAAGCTTTCACAAGAGCTTAATCTAAGTAGGAATACCGTGATTTCTGCCTACGAACAGTTAGTGGCGGAAGGGTACTTGAACAGCCAAAAAGGTTCTGGTTTTTATGTTGCCGTAGAACTGCCAGAGCAGTACTTGCCTGAACCTAGTTCAGTTCAGAGAGACTCATCACCGAAAGCTCACTTTGATATCAACCGCGCATTTGCACCGGGTGTACCGGATTTGGACGCATTTCCGATGGCGCAATGGCAAAAGTTACTCACTCGCCATATGTCTCGTACTTGCTTGCTGGGTAATCAAGATATTCAGGGTAGTTGGGCATTGCGCTGTGCTTTAGCTGACTACCTCGCATCAAGCCGTTCAGTGAATTGTTCTCCAGAGCGCATTATTATTACCTCCGGGGCGCAGCAAGCGTTGTCAATTGCGACGATGGTAGTGCTCAAACAAGGTGATAAGGTTCTGATGGAGCAACCAGGTTACGCGCAAATGCGGAAGTTGATTCAGTTCCAAAACTATCAATTTGAGCCTTTGTTCGTAAGAGAGAAATTAGGTTTTGATGTGGAAGCGGTGACCTCAAGCGATGCCGATGCGCTGTATATTACACCAAGTAATCAATATCCGATGGGCACCACACTCAATACCGAGCAAAGAGGAAAGATCATCAACTGGGCGGTCGAACAATCAAGTTGGATCATCGAGGACGATTATGACAGCGAATTTCAGTTTGCTCATCGTCCCTATACCAGTTTACAGGGGCTAGCAGCTCAAATGGGTCGAGATGATCGCGTGTTGTATGTGGGTTCCTTCAGTAAAGTGATGTTTAACGGATTGCGGCTTGGCTACCTTGTAGTTCCTGAACGTTTAGTAGAGCAATGCTTAGTGGTTAAGGACGCGTTAACTGGTGATTCGCCGACGTATACACAAGAAGCATTGGCAGATTTTATTACTGAAGGTGGGTTATTACGTCATATTCGAAAAATGCGTCGACTATACAAAACTAAGCATGAACAGATGCATTTATCCATTCAACAGTATTTTGGCGACCGTGTTTGCGTCGTTAGCCAAGCGGCGGGGCTTCATATTACGTTGAAATGGCAAGACGGTATGGATGAGCAGCGTTTTACAAAACTGGCAGAGCATGAAGGGATCATCTTGCGACCTTTGAGCTATTATGAACACCCAGATTTTCAAGCACGTCACTGGCATGGTGCCGTGCTTGGTTACGGCAATATCGCGTTAGAGAACATAGACGCTAGTATCCAACGTTTAGCTCACATATTTCGAAATGGGAAGCGATGACTATTCAACTACACGTGTTTGTCGCTTATGTCGCCACTGTTTCCAAGGCAGTAAAAGTAGAGTAAAAATGCCAAGTGCATAAAACATTGACCAGCCTAAACATATAAAAACACCGGTACAAAGCAGTAGGGACAGTCCCGCAAGTGTTTTACCAAATCCTCGAAGCAATTTAAAAGCGGCTAACATCGCCAACATGTAAACCAGAACGAATACACTGTTTGCGAGTTTTAGGAAAAACTCCAGATCGAGCTGTGATAGGGTTCCTATCACACAAGATATCAATAATATACCGCCAACTAATATGGTGGCTGAGAAAGGGACACCACGACGCGAAATCTTGGCTAGTGGACTAGAAGGACGATGTTCACGAGCTTGAGCCCAGACCATTCGCGCTAGGCTCTGTGTGTATAAGTTAACGCTCGCGAAACAAGCGGAGAAACCTATCAAGCTGATTATCCATTTGGCTCCATCGCCTAGTAGTTGGGCACTAAGCCAGGGGATGGATGCGTTATCAAATTGAGCGTTACCATACGCGCCAAATTTTAAAATAACGACAGAGCATGCCCAATAGGTAGCCCCTGCTACAAAACAACCGACCACAATGGCAATAGGGAAATCTCTTTGAGGGTTTTTGAACTCTTCCCCCATATGGGCAAAAGCCTCTATGCCAACAAAACACCAGAACATCACGCCTAACGCTGCGGTAATAGGCCAAATTGACTCTTGTGTGATGGCGGGCATCACAAGATCGGCGCTGTTAACGTCGCCTTTCCATAAAAATGCGCCAACAAGTGCGAAGACACTCAAAGCAATAAGAGTTTGTAAATGACCTGATGATTTTGTGCCCATCAAGTTGACGAACACAAGAAGTACTACCGTGAGAACTTGTGCAAACAGATTGTTGCTAATAGGCTCTGGCAATATTTGTTGTAGGAAGCCTGCGGCGAGTGCAATCGCGGCCGGAACCCCTACCGGAATGACACTAACAAATAGCCAAGCGACACTACTTTCCAGTTTGGCGTTAAAGGCTTTGCGTACAAAAAAGGCTGTTCCGCCCGCGTTGGGGTATCGTTTACCCAGTTGAGCAAAAGTCAGCGCAATAGGACAAATCGCGATGAACAATAAAATCCAAGCCCATAGTGAAAAATGGCCAGCTATACCTGCTGCGATAGCCGGGATCATAAACAGCCCCGTTCCCATTAATGTGGTGGATAACTGTGCGATACCTGATGTGAGTGAAATGTCTTTTTTGAGCTCTTCCATGCGAATTGATTCATCCAATGTTATGAGGCTTATTACGAAAAAGCTTGTGGCTTCTGGTTATTTCGTTTTATGTGTTTAAGCGATGCTATTTATGTGCTGAGTACTTAAGTTGGGAATTTGATTTCAATGTGTTATCTATTTTCTGTTGAAATGGATAACAGCACTCATCTCATGCCCGCCAAATAGCATATCCAAAATGTTAATAACAAAATGATTTACTAAACCGTCAATATGACGGTTGTTTTAAATAATTCCAACAAAATGTCGGTTTCTTATGCAGTTAGAATCGGTATAGAATGAGAAAAATAAGGAAAGCTTGGTAACGGTATGGACAAGTTTGATCATAAGATTGTGGATCTGCTCAGGCACAACGCTCGGCTGTCGGTGACTGAAATTGCGGATAAAGTAAACCTTTCTCGTTCTGCGGTAACGGCCCGTATTCGTAAGCTAGAGCATGACAAAGTGATTCTAGGGTATCACGCTGAAATTGCGCCTTCGGGTGGGGATTCGATTTGCGCCTATTTTGCCTTAAAGTTCGATAAATCAACCTCTACGTATTATTGCGAATCATACGCGGACGAATTATACAAAATTGATGGCGTAAAATGGTGTCATGCGATCAGCGGTGAGACGGACATGATGGTTTTTGTCGAAGTGCCTACGATGGCTCGCTTGAACGAAATCAGAGATCAAATTCAACGATATCCAGAGCTTCGAAACCTGATGACTCATACCGTCTTAGCTGAATTCTTTAACACGACTGGGAACCTGTTTGTGAAGTGACCATGAATGGATGCCATGTTGAAAACCCTTCTGAGCGAATATGTTAAACAACATTAATTTGAATCTACTTAGATCCTTGCATGTACTTTTAGAGGAGTGTCATGTCAGCCGGACCGCAGACCGTTTGCACATTACGCAGTCTGCCGTCAGTCGACAGCTTGCACAATTGCGCGATCTGTGTGGTGACCCACTGCTTATTCGTCAAGGTAATCAACTGATACCAACGCCACGAGCAATAGCGTTAAAATCAAAGCTTGATGCATTACTGGCTGAGTTTGACCATTTACTCGATGACCAACCTTTTGAGCCGCGGCAGTGGCAAGGTGAGCTTGTTATTGCTTCTAGTGACTACGTGGCGCAATACGTATTGCCCGATATTGCCTCTCACTTGGGTGAACAAGCGCCACAGTTGGATATGGCGTATCGACTGTGGCAACCCAACTTTCTTGATAAACTTCATGAGACGGGCATCCATATCGCGTCTTCTATGTATCCAGAAAAACCACAGAGTGTGTCGAGCGTTAAAATTGGTGAGGACTCATCAGTTTGTTTGATGAAATCTTCTCATCCTTTAGCAAAGCAGGACCAGATCAGTATTGAAGACTTGATTTCATATTCACACATCAAAGTGACTGGCGGCGGAGACAAAGATTCCTACACTGATTTAGCATTGAAAGAGCTAGGGCACACCCGCCACGTTACCTTTAAGGTTCCATTCTTCTCTGCTGCGATCAATCGCTTAGTTGCAAGTGAGCACCTGATGGTGGCTCCTGAACATATTGCCGTTAACCTCGCTAAGCATTGGGACTTAACCCATAAAGCATTACCACTCGAAACACCTATTCATCAATATTGGTTAATGTGGCACCCCAAATACGACACGGATCCTGCGCATAAATGGGTGCGAGAAGAGATTCGCTCAGTAATGCAAATCTCTGAATATTCCATTCGCTAATACGTACACCGTTTAGCTATGACTTGAAGTCATGATTAGTATGAATAACTTTGATTTCTAATTATACCTCTTCCGTTGATAGAGTGAGCTTCAAAGAGGGGAGATTCTTATGACACTAACAGTTTGGTTATCACTTTTTACCGTGTGTTTATTAGGGGCTATGTCACCAGGTCCCAGCTTAGCTATTGTCGCTAAGCACTCGTTGGCTGGTGGACGTATCAATGGATTAGCTACGGCTTGGGCTCATGCGTTTGGCATTGGTATATATGCGTTTATTACCTTGATTGGGCTCGCTGTTGTTTTGCAGCAAAGCCCGATGCTGTTCAAGACGATTAGCCTTGTGGGTGCGGCATATCTTGCGTATTTAGGGTTTAATGCTTTGCGTTCAAAAGGTGGTGTGGCTGCGAAGTTGGAGTCAGGTGAGGAAACAACGGTAATCCAGTCTGCGCGAGAAGGCTTTTTTATCTCGATTTTAAGTCCCAAAATTGCTTTGTTTTTTATCGCATTATTCAGTCAGTTTGTCGCGCTCGGTAATGATTTGAGTAATCAGATGATCATTGTTGCCACGCCGTTTGTTGTGGATGGGCTTTGGTACACCTTTATTACCCTAGTGCTATCGAGCTCTAAAGTCGTTGACAGAATTCGCTCTAAGGCAGTGTTGATTGATCGTTTGTCAGGGGTAGTACTCATGCTGCTGGCTCTTAGAGTGGTCGTAACGGTATAGACAAGCTCGCAAGACAGAAATACTAAAAGCAGCCCGTGTGGCTGCTTTTTTGTCTACTCTCAGTAACCCTTACTCAATTTACGTAATTCTGACGCTAAATGTTGCTAAAATTAATATTATCAATAGTGTTACTTTGGTTCATATTCTCATTTGCTGTGAAAGCTACTTTCCAACGCATTGTTATAATGAGAACGATAGCCACTTAACGTTAATACTAACAGTGTCGCATATTAAGTCGAGAGTGCTTTATTGGATAAAAACGGACTTTCCTCTTACTTACCCTATGAAAGGGGTAGAGACTTCATGACCGTTTAGAAGGTGAGAGCAATATGCAAAGAATAGTAGATTTAGCTCTAGTAGTAATTTTGACCAGTGTTTGCAGCGTTGCCTGGATATTCTTTTCAACAAAGAGCATTTGGGTGTTTTTTGAACTGTTTGTATTTACGATGCTTGGCTTTGGCCTTTTGTACGGGTTACTACAAAAGGCTGATCCTAAACACTTTGACTTTGTTTTAAATCACATCGATGAAATTAAGAAGGAAGGCAAAGATGCTTGCCTAAGCGGCGCTCCGAAAGAATCCAACCCATACTCTGGTGTCGATGGTGATTTATGGGAGGCTGGTTACACAGCCTCCTACAATAAAAAGATAAAGCAATAAACCGCTAGGTGTTTATTCAATATTGTGCTTTTCAAAAAAGCACCCTGCCATTTTAAGGACAGGGTGAAAGCAAGAAGTTTCTCAGGAGCGGTCGGGGGAGAGAAACTCATCTAAATCTTATTTACTTACCGGCGAACCTCTTCAAATTCACCTTCAATCGCATCTGCTTTACCTGTATTAAATTCATATTCTTCGTGTATTTCTCTCTGCATTTTCTTTACGCGCTTTTCAATACGTTTACCGGTAATTAATGCTGCGATGGTCAACGGAATCGCAATGATCAAGCTAAATACTAACGTAAAAAAGCCGGTAATCAGTGCTAGTGCAGTTACAATAATCCGATTCATAATCATGACCTCTCTGTAATTTATGTGCTCAGATTAATGCTGTGAACATGAACAAAACATGAATGCTGACGTTCACTTTGTCCGGAGAGTGTCAAATGAATGAAACGAAAAAACGCCTGAGGGTGATCAGGCGTATAAACGGGGAAAAATATTAGTAATGCGCATGGCGCTTATTATTTAGAACAAATATGAGATATTGTCCGCTACGCTATGTGGTTAACGTTGTGGAGCAAAGTTCACCTATCGAGGGAATGTTTGGTAACGAACACCCATCATTTGTTCCATACAGTGCACAACTTGGCAGCTGTAACCGAATTCGTTGTCGTACCAGATGTAAAGTACACAACGCTTGTCTTGTGCGATAGTCGCTTGACCATCTACGACGCCTGCATGACGAGAACCAACTAAGTCAGTTGATACAATTTCTGTTGAATCGGTGTAGTCAATCTGTGCCGAAAGCTCAGAGTTCAACGCCATTTCACGCAAGTAATCGTTCAGTGAATCACGGTCTACGTCTTCACCTAAGTTTAGATTAGCGACTGCCATAGATACGTTTGGTGTCGGTACGCGAATCGCGTTGCCTGTTAGCTTGCCTGCAAGCTCTGGCAATGCTTTAGCAACTGCTTTTGCCGCACCTGTTGAAGTCAGAACCATGTTTAGTGAAGCACTACGTCCGCGACGGTCACCAGAGTGGAAGTTGTCGATCAAATTTTGGTCGTTTGTGTATGAGTGCACGGTTTCAATATGGCCAGAAAGAACACCATATTTATCGTTCAGAGCCTTAAGGACTGGCGTGATTGCATTTGTTGTACAGCTTGCCGCAGAGATGATGGTGTCATCTTCTTTAATTACCGACTCATTTACACCGAATACAACGTTTTTGATGTCACCTTTACCTGGTGCTGTTAGCAGTACTTTCTCTGCGCCTTTACACGCTAAGTGTTGGCTCAGGCCTTCAGAATCACGCCAAACACCTGTGTTATCAACAACTAGCGCGTTATTGATACCGAAAGCTGAGTAATCCACTTCGCTTGGGTTATTTGCGTAGATGATTTGGATGTAGTTGCCGTTAACGATCAGTGCTTTACGCTCTTCATCGATAACAATGCTACCGTTGAACTGACCGTGAACTGAGTCACGACGCAACAAGCTAGCACGCTTCTCCAAATCGCCTTTTTTACCGCCACGAACCACAATCGCACGTAGTCTTAGTGGGTAACCTGGACCACTTTTCTCAATGAGAAGGCGAGTAAGTAGTCGACCAATGCGACCGAACCCGTAAAGAACCACATCACGCGCTTTCAATGAAGAATCTGCGTCGCGAGCGCCATCAAGTGCAGTGATAAGGAAATCGTTTAGAGAGCTTGTATCGTCATGTTCATTCCAGTACATAGTTGCCAATTGGCCAACATCGACACGGCATGAAGAAATGCTCATTTCACAAAGCGCTTGAATAATAGGCATCGTGTGCTCAAGCGAAAGTGGGTTACCGGTATAACGTCTTGCAACGCGATGAGTTTTGAGAATGTCTATAGTAGTAGCATTAATAAGCGTTTTACCAAACAGAACCACTTCGATTCCTTTTTGACGATATAGCTTACCAATTAGAGGGGAAATAGATTCAGCAATCGTTTGGCTAGTTTGCCAGTCTTGGAGATATTTCTCTGGACTCATTGTTGTATTAGACCTTTCACGTTTTGGGGGCTAACCATACTCTCTGCTGTTGCCTCTTCGGCAGCGTGCAAGAGTGTGGTGGGTTATGTAATCGGGTTGTAATAGTTATGTGTGCGGATTCTAAGGTCGGAGTCCTTATTCTGCTAGGAAAATTAAATCCAGTGTAAAACACTACTTAAGGGGACGTTAGTGGTGGATTAATGTGACTAAAGCAGTGGTTTTCACGTATTGACATTTAGAAAGTAACTTACTTTTTTTGCGATGATAACGTTTGCTTTCAAATTATTTTTGTTGACAAAAATGGATATTTTGCATTTTTGTGTGATTTAACTCGATAAGGCAACTCAATAGGTAAACATACAATAGATGATTTCCTGAAAAGTGATGCGACTCTTAGTTGTGAGTGAAACTTTATTGTTTGCATCCAACTTTAAGATCAAAAAATATGACTTGAATCACAATTGCCACTTCATTAGCCGATGATAAAACACTCACAATAACCATAATCTAGGTAGGTGAATGTTGTTTGAAAGTAACAATGTCGTATATGCCTTTCAATGCAAGAAACTAGTCTAATATTAAATAAACGGATGAAATCAACCATTAGGCTGATGGATGTTGAGATTATCAATAAAAACACGCTTAGCACTCCTCGCACTATTACCCGCTGTGGTAATAGTGGTGTTTGCAGTTCAGCAGTTTTCTGATAATGCGTTGCGCGTGAGCCGTCTCAATCAAACGGTTAGCAATATTCAAGGTTTCCAATTGATATCCAAGGCCTCCCACTTTATTTACTCCATAGAGAAAGTACGCCGACAGCCTGATCTTCAAGTCTCTGCAGCCATTAATATTGAAGAACAAGGTGAAGTTATTTCTTCTTTGCATCAAAAGTTTGTGAGTAACCCTAATACTGCTGAGTATGCTGATGACCTGAAAGAAGCCATGCTGGGGGTATTGTCAGGTAGATTGAGTGAGATGGACGACCTGGGTGATTGGGCATTTCAACAGCTCCAAAATATGTCGCGCTCTTTGTTGCAAAATCATCAATGGTATGGCAGTGACGACGGCATTCGCATGCAAAATTTTATTGCCTACCTTGCTCAGCTCTCTTTTTGGACACAGAAAGAAGCTTGGCTGACGAACCGTTTAGTCCAAGACCCTAAGAGTCGGCTAAGTCAAAGTATGTTTTATCAGGCGATTGACCGACAGCAGCAAAATTTGGATGCGTTTTTAAACTTAGGTGGGTCATACGAGCAAGTGGATAAATTGCTTGGCTTGTTTACTTCGCCGAGATATCAGAGAAACTTGGCGTCTCGCGGACAATTAATGTCAGGAGACATGTCACAAAGTGACTACGCCGCGTATTTAAAAGAACTCGATTTTCGTGTGCAGCGCTTACAAGTGCTCATTGATGGGTTCACCAAACAAACTGAGCAGTCGCTTCTCACGCAGGTTCATGAACAAAAGGCCAATATAGCGATGATCAGTTTTGGCGTCGCCTTAGTGGTTATCCTGCTTTGTTGGCTCGGATTTAGTACTTGGTTCCGAGTTAACAGCAAACTCGATGCGATCATTCATACTTTAAACGCGTTGATCAACTCCGAAGAGAAGCAAACAAAAGTCAAAGTTGATGGAAGTGATGAACTGACCATTTTTGCTCAGCAAGTGAATCGAGTGGTTGAAGAAATGCAGAGACAAACTGAAGAAATACTGCATGCAAAAGAGTCAGCAGTATCGGCTAATCGTGCAAAATCTGTGTTTCTTGCCAACATGTCACATGAAATACGCACGCCCCTTAACGGGATCATGGGCATGACAGAAATACTCTCTCAAAGTGAGTTGTCTTCGCATCAACAAGAAGTTGTTGATGACATTGACTCCTCATCTCAAACACTGCTTACTTTACTTAACGATATATTGGATCTCTCTAAAATCGAGTCTGGACGATTGGAGCTGTCACTAATAGAAGCGGATATCCGAGAAGTCGTGTATCAGTCGATGATTTTATTCCAATCCAAAGCAACATCTAAACAGCTAAAGTTAGGTATTAATTTAGCTGAAAATATCCCCATTCGCGTGATGGTCGATGATCATCGTGTCAAACAGGTAGTTACGAATCTGGTATCGAATGCGGTTAAGTTTACCGAAAGTGGGCATGTATGCGTTGATGTTAGTTATGAAGAGTTACTTGAGAAAGAACGTGGAGTGCTGACGTTTAAAGTAGAAGATACCGGAATAGGCATTGATCAAGATAAGTTAACCACGATTTTTGAACCCTTTACTCAGGAAGATGAAGGAGTGTCGAGGCAATTTGGCGGTACAGGGTTGGGTTTGGCAATTTGTTGTCAGCTTGTGTCGATGATGGGGGGCAAGCTCGTAGCAACATCTACAAAAGGAGTGGGCACATGCTTTGAATTCTCGATTGAGGTTGAAGCAATTCCGGTGTTTGGCTGGCGTTCGGAGGTGATTAATAAAGGGCTTTTGATCTGCTCAAATTACGACTACGCCGACCAAATATTAAAAGAGTGTCGCTTAGCGAAAATCAATCTCTTTGGCGTTAATAATGTGAATGAAGTGCAAGCGATAAATGATGACTTTGATGTCATATTTCTGTGCCACAGTAACGACGCTAATACCGATGAAGTCTTGGATAATCTATCATTTAATTACGATCTTCGCCGTGTGATTATTTGCCAGCATCATTTATCCACTCCCTACGAAAATGCAGAAAAAGTACATGCCGTACTCACATTACCTTTCCTTGGCAATCGATTTAAGCATGTCATTGATGATTTAGCTAAGGTTGAAAAGACTATATCAAGTGACAATGTCACCAATAATGTTGTCAGCTCTGAATATCGAGCGTCGCGCTCTCATCGGAGGATCTTAATTGCGGAGGATAATTTGATGAACCAGAAAATAGCGAGTTTTTTTCTGGATAAAGCAGGTTATGACTATTTGATAACAAGCAACGGCCAAGAAGCGTTAGAAGCCATCACAAAGGGAGAAGAATTCGATGCAATTTTAATGGACTGCATGATGCCCGTGATGGATGGACTGACCGCGACGAAAGAAATTCGTCGTTGGGAAAAGAAAGCAGGACGTGAAAAAACGATGATTATCGCACTCACTGCGAGTGTTTTGGAAGAAGACATCCACAACTGTTTTGCGGCAGGCATGGATGCTTATTTACCTAAGCCGTATAAATCGAACCAGTTATTTGAGCTCTTTAGTGAATTAAAACTCGCCTAGCTAACATTTCAACTTAGACAAGGCGTCAAAACGATAAAGCCCCACTTCAGGGGCTTAGTTCTGATTATTCATTGTTGTGCGTTGGCTTGAGCGCCTGCGAGTTTGCGTATGGTTTGGCGATAGGTTAGGTATGCGGAAACACCAGCTAACAGGTTGCCGATACAAGCGCCTAAGAGTAAACCTCGGATTCCATCCATTTGAGCGCCAACCCACAAGCACGGTAGGAAAAAGACAAACAAGCGCAGCGCTGAAATAGTGAGCGCGGTGTAAGATTTGCCTAATGCATTACAAAGAGAAACCATTAGCATACAAACCCCTAATGAACCCAAACTGATCGGCACTATCAGTAAATGCATTTCCAAGACTTGCTCCACTTGCACATCACTTGTCATCAATAATGCGAGTGGGTTTGCGACGGCAAATGTAATGGCAGCAATCAAAAGTTGGAAACCTAGAATGAATTTTACGGCAATACTGACGAGCCTTTGGATATCTTCATAGTTCTTTGCTCCAAGTAAGCGTCCAACCATTGGAGGCATAGACATTGTCAGCGCCAAGACCGAAACGATAGCAAAGAACTCATAGCGTGAACCAAGCGCCCAAGCGGCGACTGCTGCGGTTCCAAAGCTTGCCAATAATTTTGTTGCTAGCATGGAAGACAACGGTGGCAGCAGTTGGCTAATCATCGCAGGGCCCATAATGTTACCGATAGATGCAACACTTTTGGCTACGTTAAGATCTTGCCATTGTGTCGTTGCCCAGTGATTCTTTTTCACGCGAGGAGCGACGACTAAAATACCAAACCCAAAAGCGACGATGGTTGCTATTGCCGCTCCGTTAATACCCAAGTCAAATGTGAAAATAAATAGCGGATCGAGCACAAGGTTCACGCCGCTGGTTATCATCATCATTGTGCCAGGTAACATTGTATTGCCATTAGCTCGGCAGATACTGTAATAAAAATACAAAACCGCACCAGTCCATGAGCTTAATAACCACCAAGGCCAGTAACTGTCGATTATCGGCATAACAGATTCTGGAGCGCTTAATAGAGCTAAAATGGGGTAGCGCAAAAGCCAAATTAGCCCGCCAAAAATAGCGACACCAATTGAGCCGATCATCAATACTAATCCGCCCAGTTGTTTGGCATACCGACTTTCATTCGCCCCAAGAGCTTTAGAAATGACCGCTGTCGTTGCGATCCCTAGACCGACTTGAATGCCGATAATGACCATTTGCAAAGGCAGAGTGAAACCTTGAGCGGCTAACGGTAAAACGCCGAGCTGACCGATAAACGCGCTATCCACAAGCTGAAAGCTCATTAAAGACAGAACGCCAAAAAGCATTGGCCAGGTCATCGTAAATAATTGTTTTGCAAGCGTTGGTTGTGTACTTGTCGTAGTTGAAGACATAGAAAGCTGAATGCGTTAGGAATAAGAGTTAGATTGATTGTACACGGCGGTTAGTTTAGAGACAAAAATAAACCCCGAGGAAGATATTCTTGCTCGGGGTTCGAAAATCTAGCTTACGCGTTTATTTTTTGCCGCTAGTTTGCTTGTCTTCTTCAGTCAGCTCACGAATGCGACGGCTGATGTCACGACGTGCTTTAGAGATCTCAGCGCTTTTAATGATGTGGTCATCTACACGATCTTCATAGTCTGCTTTCATATTTTTGATGATTGCGACGATTTCATCGTGAGTCATTTCTGGTTTGATGTAGTCTAGAAGGTTTTCTAGAAGATCAACACGTTTGCGGTTATCACGAACTTTCTTCTCGTTATCAAGAAGCTCACGTTTTAGTTTGTTTTTACGACGAGCTTGGTTAACGATTTCAAATACGCTACTCATAGTTCTCTTTCCTAATTTTATGAATATCTTCCTCGATTAAAGCACAACATCCAGTGGCATAACAGTCTTTAGATCAATAGCAATGCAGAGTTGAACATTTCTCAACCAATTGCGCTGTGTACATATAATCGTGCTGCTTTCTTCGAGTTTTGGCCAACATCGTAGAATCCATCGATTCATTGTCATAACGTGGCCTTCACTATATTATCAACACCATTGAATGCAAAATGATGAACTTGATATGGACTCTGGTAACACTGCGGAGCAAGTAAATAGTCAAGATAATGAGCAAGTCACTCGCTCTGTGGCTGAAAAGTTAAAAACGGCGTATATCAACGCCCGTGAGCAACTCGAAATCATCGAAGTTGAGCTTAATCGTTCAAAAATAATGATGGTCGACCAAGATGGCAATTTGACGAGAGTGCCGATTCTCTCGGAGCATTGATACCTGACCCTATTCGTAAGGGGTGTCAGGTCTTACGCTATGCTTTAGCCTGACACCAACACCTGAACCGCTAACGCTTCTTGCACTGCTGTGTGAATTTATGGCGTATGATTTCGAAGCGATTTAGGTACAAAGTCAAATGCAAAAATAATAAGGAAATGCATTATGAAAGTTGAGCTAACGGCAATTGAAGCACGAGTTATTGGTTGCTTGATCGAAAAAGAAGTCACTACCCCAGATCTTTACCCCCTCAGCCTAAACGCATTAACCAACGCGTGTAATCAAAAAAGCAACCGTGATCCCGTGATGTCACTCTCTGAGTCAGACGTTCTCGATGCCGTTGATGCTCTTATTGAGCGCAGGCTCGTCAGTGACGAAAGTGCGTTCAACAGCCGCGTCAGCAAGTATCAACACCGTTTCTGTAATACGGAATTTGGTGATTTAAAGCTGACAGAGCAGGAGAAGGGCATTGTATGCTGTATGCTTTTGCGCGGTGCTCAAACACCTGGGGAAATTCGTACTCGTACTAATCGTCTCGCGACATTTCATGATGTAAAAGAAGTGGAAACGGTCCTTGAGCATTTAGCAAGTGAAGAGAAAGGACCATTAGTGGTCAAATTACCACGTGAGGCTGGTAAGCGGGAGTCGCGTTATATGCATTTGTTCTGTGGTGATGTTGATGCGTCCGAACTTGCAGCGCCTGTGTCTGCTGCAAGCTCGAGCTCCGATCGAGTAAGTCAGCTAGAGCTCGAAGTCGCTCAGCTGAAAGAAGAGCTGGATGAATTAAAAGCTAAGGTTGAGTCACTGCTTTCATGATGGAAAATACAACGCAGCGTTGGAGTGTCTACCTGATACGAAATAACCGCAACGCGTTGTATTGTGGTGTTACCAATGATGTTGAACGAAGATTCAATCAGCACCAAACCGGAAAAGGAGCGAAAGCTTTGAAGGGAAAAGGCCCTTTGGTATTGGAATGGTCATCGGATTTTGACTCAAAGACGCTTGCCATGCGAGCAGAGTACTATATTAAGCAACTAACTAAAGCGAAAAAAGAGCTGCTCGTTATGTCAAAAGCAAATATTGTCGTCGACGAACATCAACAAATGATGTTAGAGATAGTGGCACTCTGATAAGCCCTTGCTACGCAAAGATACACGGAAACCGCCTATGTCACATTGGCGGTTTCTTTTTGTTTTTGGAGTACCATGTAGGAATAAACTGACGCATAATGGGCTGGTGTTCTGTTTAAAGGTCCTGAATATGAAAAGCGCGAAATGTCTCTACGTTATCGAGACAAAGGAAGCGACTCAATGTACTTTATTTGCATCCACTCAGACCAAGAACCAATTTACTATTGAAACAGGCACTAAGAGGAAGGTAGATTACAAGAGTATAGGATGACTCGGCTAGGTAATGAATAGAGCTGAATTAGGCTCATAAAAAAGCTAAAAGAGCAGTAGATGAAAAAAGCGTTAGTATTCTCCCTGATTTCAATGGCCGCTTTTGCGCCGAATGTGCAGGCCACCCAAGTTCTTAATGGGTATTGGGCATATCAAGAGTTTTTAGACCAGTTTCCACAACAGAAGCAGTTAACTAGTGCGTTGGCTGAAGTGGTAAGAGAAACCCCTGTACCCGTAGCAAAAGACAAAAAGCGTCCACTGAAAATTTCTGTTGTTTATCCAGGGCAGCAGATCTCTGATTATTGGATTCGAAACATCGATGCGTTTGAAAAACGCCTAGATAAGCTTGATATCGACTATCAACTAAATCAAGTGTTTACTCGTCCTAATGCAGATATAAAGCAGCAAAGTTTGTCTTTAATGGAGGCGCTGAAAAGCAACTCCGATTACTTGATCTTTACTCTAGATACCACAAGACATCGTAAGTTTGTTGAGCATGTCTTAGATTCAAAGAAAACCAAGTTAATTTTACAAAATATCACCACACCTGTTAGGGATTGGGAACATCATCAGCCGTTTCTTTATGTTGGTTTCGACCACGCAGAAGGAAGTCGTGAATTGGCCGTTGAGTTTGGCAAGCGTTTCCCTAAACATAGCCACTATAGTGTTCTCTACTTCTCAGAGGGCTACATTAGTGACATCAGAGGCAACACTTTTATCAACCAAGTGAACCGCGATAATCAATTTGAACTACAATCTGCTTACTACACCAAAGCAACAAAGCAATCTGGGTATGAAGCTGCAAAAGCCAGTTTGGAGAAGTATCCGGACGTTGACTTCATTTACGCGTGTTCTACCGATGTAGCATTAGGTGCTGTTGACGCTCTTAAAGAGTTAGGTCGTGATGATGTCATGATCAATGGTTGGGGCGGCGGTTCAGCAGAGTTAGAGGCGCTTTCTAAAGGGGAGTTAGACGTTACCGTTATGCGTATGAACGATGATACAGGTATTGCAATGGCTGAGGCCATTAAGTGGGATTTAGAAGGAAAGCCAGTTCCCACCGTTTACTCTGGTGATTTTGAAGTCGTTACCAAATCGGACTCTCCAGAAAGAATTGAAGCATTAAGAAAACGTGCATTTAGATACTCAGATAATTGATGACAACTACATCAAAAACAAGAAAGCGTCGCTCACTGTCGACGCTTATTACCAAAATAATTATTCTCGTACTTGCTCCGATCATTCTAGGCATCTTTGTTCAGAGTTATTACTTCTCGAAGCAGATTATTTGGCAGGAAGTCGACCGAACCAAGCAGCAGACCTCTGCCCTGATCCTGAACATTTTTGATAGCCATTTTGCAGCGATTCAGATTCATCACAACAGCAATTCGAAAAGTGATGTTGTATTGGATTTTTATACAGAACGTGATGAAGAGGCACTCAATTACTTTTTCATGAGTATTGACCAGAGTGATCCTTCCCATACACCAGAGTTTCGTTTCCTAACCGATCATCAAGGTATTATTTGGGACGATGGCAACGCGCATTTCTATGGCATCAACAATCTGATACTTAGCCGACTTGCCAGTCAGGTGACCTTTAGCAACAACTGGTATTATCTACCCTCACAGACCCCGATGGGAACTCGCCATCTGTTACTTCGTCGCGTACCCGTTTTACAACCTAAAACCGGTGAAGTGATGGGGTACTCTTACAATGTTGTTGTTTTAGATAATAACTTTGGGTTGATGGAAAGGTTAAAAAATGAAGGCAACGTCGACAATGTTGTGTTGGTCGCTAACAACACACCATTGGCAAGCTCATTAGTAGGAGATGAGGCTTATCAAATATTTGACGTACTCAAACGACGAGAGTCCCAGCACAAGCTTGACCAATTATTGATCATCAAAACCCCTATTGAGGTAAATGCCGCCGAGACTGACTTGTGCTTGCTTACTGTGCAAGACAATCAGAGCGTGGTGACATTGCAAATCCAACACCTGCTAGCAATGCTAGCCTCAGTTATCGGTATGGTCATGATTGCGCTGATGACTAAAGAATGGATCGAGAATCGAGTAGTTGAAGAGTTAGGATCCCTGATGGCATATACCCGCTCGGCTCGTGAAGAAAAAGGATTTGAGCGTTTTGAGGGGTCAGATATTGAGGAATTCGATCATATTGGTTCGACACTAGAAAACACTTTTGAAGAGCTTGAAGCACAAAAGCGCTCTTTCCGCGACCTGTTTAACTTTGCGTTATCACCTATTATGGTGTGGTCTGAATCGGGTGTACTTGTCCAAATCAATCCGGCAGCACGCAAAGAGTTAGTCATGGAAAACGATGTTGAAACCATGCACCCAGTGTTCAAAGGTTTCAAAGAAAAGTTGATGCCACACCTTCGCATGGCGGCTCAGGGAGCTACGTTGACAGGCGTTAATGTGCCAATTGGAGACAAAGTATATCGCTGGAACTTATCGCCGATTCGAGTTGATGGAGATATTAGCGGTATTATTGTTCAAGGTCAGGATATAACCACACTTATTGAGGCGGAAAAACAGAGTAACTTGGCGCGCAAAGAAGCGGAAAAATCTGCTCAAGCCCGTGCCGACTTTCTGGCTAAAATGAGCCATGAGATCCGAACGCCAATCAATGGAATTTT
This sequence comes from Vibrio sp. sp1, assembly GCF_016920955.1. Classification (NCBI taxonomy): domain Bacteria; kingdom Pseudomonadati; phylum Pseudomonadota; class Gammaproteobacteria; order Vibrionales; family Vibrionaceae; genus Vibrio; species Vibrio sp. sp1. Next base: position 1,732,733 of record NZ_CP060590.1, on the reverse strand, counting down.
AGGGGTTGCTCAATTGCTAAAAGACTCTGTGGAAACAGAAGAGCAGAATAACCAAATTGACGTACTTCGGCATAGTGGTGAGCACTTACTTGCTGTTTTGAATGATATTTTGGACTTTTCGAAGATTGAGCAGGGTAAGTTTAATATCCAAAAGCACCCGTTTTCTTTCACTGATACAATTCGAACGTTAGAAAACATTTATCGTCCTATTTGTGAAAGTAAAGGTGTCAACCTTGTCATTGAAAACAAAATAGATCCCAATGTTGAAATCTTTACTGACCAAGTTCGTCTGAACCAAATTTTATTCAACCTAGTCAGTAATTCTGTGAAGTTTACGCCCTCGGGTAGCGTGCGCTTGCATGCGGAACTGGAGCAGTTCTATGGTGCTGACAATAGCGTGCTGGTCGTGGAAATTACGGATACAGGTATCGGCATCGAGTCTGACAAACTCGACCAAATGTTCGAACCTTTTGTTCAAGAAGAAGCAACAACGACTCGAGAATACGGCGGCAGTGGCTTAGGGCTGACCATTGTGAAGAGCCTTGTCGACATGCTGGAAGGTGATGTTCAAGTCCGCAGTCAGAAAGGCTTAGGAACGACTTTTGTCATTACAATGCCAGTGAAAGATCGTGAGCGAGTACTCACCCCTCTTGATTCGAGTTTGCGTGTTAAGCCTGGTGAACTATTTGCAGAGAGTCTCAAAGTGTTGTTGGTAGAGGATAACCATACTAACGCATTCATTCTAAAAGCGTTTTGTAACAAGTACAAAATGCAGGTTGATTGGGCGAAAGATGGGTTAGAAGCAATGGAATTCTTAAAAGATCATACTTACGATTTGATACTGATGGACAACCAACTTCCGCATCTTGGTGGAATTGAAACGACCAAAGAGATCCGACAAAAGCTAAAACTAGGCACGCCAATTTATGCGTGTACTGCTGACACCGCGAAAGAAACCAGTGACGCCTTTATGGAATCGGGTGCGAATTACGTGCTTCTCAAGCCGATTAAAGAAAATGCGCTCCATGAAGCATTTGTGGATTTTAAGCAGCGGTTCTTAGTCGAGCGAACATGAATAATTGGCTCACTACGAGATAACCCAATTATTCATTATCTGAAAAGCACAACACCATGACTGTGGGTTGTGCTTTTTTGTATCTGACCCTTTTACTCTTATACAAATCAGACTTTATTGGTCTCGACGTTTGTTGTGTACATCGCTGCATTTCAAATTCAAACATAGTGTTGTGTTACTTAGATTTCTGCCCCTTCACTGACACACCCAATGTGATTTCAATCACAAAAAGATATTTACTTAGCGTGCTAACTATTTTATATTGCTTAGCACGCTAAGTAATTGAGTAGATCTTATGATTCAAGACATCAACAGTTTGCGAGACCTTTCTCTGGCTGAAAAATTATCTCGTGTTGCTCGTTTGTGGAAAATGGTTGCAGATCGCGAGTTAGAGCCTTTAAACCTAACGTATCCGCGTTGGACTGCGTTATGGAAGCTTTATCGAATGGGTGACAACATCAGTCAGAAGCATTTGGCTGAAGCGCTTGAGATCGAGTTAGCGTCGTTGATGCGAACATTAAAATTATTAGAAGAGCAATCTCTGATCGTTCGCTATTGCTGTGAACACGATAAGCGAGCACGTATTGTTAGCCTCACAGAAGAGGGGAAAACCCTACTAAAGCAAATGGAGGATCGAATTCTTCAAGTTCGAAGCAAGCTCCTAACGGACATCAACGACCAGGAACTTCAGCAGCTTTCATTGATTCTTGATCAGATTGCTCACAATGCGCTTGATTCACTTAGCGAATAAGTCAGAAAACCGAATTAAAAGAGAAGTAAACGCCTATGACTCCAGATCAAAAATTCGCACGTTGGATCAAATATTCTTGCGTCGCGTTTGTCCTTGTCTTTGCCTATTTTCTAGTTGCAGATCTCGCCATGCCGTTGACGCCTCAGGCAATGGCAACGCGTGTGGTAACTAAAGTGGCCCCCCGTGTGAGTGGGCAGATTACACATCTTTATGTTGCCAACAACCAAGAAATAAGCCAAGGCGATCTACTATTTCAGATTGATCCCCAGCCTTATCAGCTTGCCGTAGAAAAGGCTCAACTTAACCTTGAGCGTGTGATTCAAAACAACGAACAACTTGATGCTTCTATTGCTGCGGCAAAAGCAGACGTTGAAGCGAGTAAAATCGTGGCGGAACAAAAAGTTCGCGAAGCAAAACGTCTTAATACCCTGTTTCACCGTAATGGTACTTCGCAACAGCAGCGCGATGACGCACAGAGCAGTGCAACGGCAGCTAAAGCGAACTTACTGGCCGCACGTGCTCGTTTAAAAGAGTTGGAAGTAAACCGCGGTGATTTAGGCGCAACGAATGTGAATATCCGCGTGGCGCAAAACCAGCTAAAACAAGCGGAACTTAATCTGTCTTACACTCAAGTCTCGGCGGAACATGATGGCGTTGTCGCTAACTTGCAGCTGGAGACGGGGGCCTATGCGGCAGCTGGTACACCTCTTGTCGCTTTAGTCTCCGATGACGTGGATATCATTGCCGACTTTCGTGAAAAGAGTTTACGACACTTTAATCAGAACAGCCGTGCGTTAGTGGCTTTTGATAGCTTACCTGGTGATGTATTTGAAGCTCGTATTACGAGTGTGGATGCCGGGGTCAGCTCGGGTCAATTCGATGCGGACGGTCGCTTAGCAACACCAACTGACTCAAACCGTTGGGTGAGAGACGCGCAGCGCTTACGTTTACATTTAGCTATCGATGAACCTCAGCAGCGCGCATTTCCAGCAGGGGCACGAGCAACCGTGCAGTTGTTGCCAGAAAACTCATTATCTGGTTGGTTAGCGAGGTGCCAGATCCAATTCTTGAGTCTTCTTCATTATATTTATTAACGAGGAGGCGATATGAAGTTATGGGACCACCCCATGTCGGAAAACGACTTCCGTCAGTGTTTGCGCATTGCAACTGGTGCGACCATTGGTTTCACTTTATGTAAAGTATTTGGTTGGAACTATGGCGTATTCTTTACTGTAACCCCGATGCTGTTACTTGGAATGGTGCCAGTCATGAGTCTACATGCCGCACGACAACTGATTTTTTCAGCGGTTGTGTGTGGATTAGAAGTTGGTGTGCTTGGTGGGTTATTTGGTGGGCACCCAGGCATGATGACAATCATTGCATTCGGGTTGTTCCTGTATAAATTCGCCTGTATGTCAAAAGGGAGCTTATTCTTATTTGGAGCGAACAGCGTACTGAGCTTAAGCATCATGCTGCACTTTGCGAGTTATCCAACCACTGACTTAAATGACCTAATCTTTAGCAATCTGCAAGCGAATGTTATTTCAGTGATCGTTGCTTATGTGGTGACATTTTTGATTCCCGATGCGGAACCTCGTCAGCCACCAGCGAAACCGTCGCAGCCTAAACAGAGTCATCGCATGCGTCATGAAGCCCTTATGGGGGCGAGTATCGCTACAATGTCTTTCCTTGTATTCCAGCTATTTGACCTCAGTGACTCTATGTCTGCTCAGGCGACAACCTTACTTTTATTGTTTCCTATGCATTGGAACGGTGCTTTAGGGTATGCGCGAAAAAGAGCAATGGGGACCTTGATGGGGGTGACCTTTGGTATTGTCGGACAACTTGTATTATACGATTGGTCGGATACCTTATTGTTTATCGTCCCATTGCTTTGGATTGGGGCTATGATGTTCAGTTATATGCACGTGAAAGAGTCTAGCGGTTCGGGAGCCGGATTTGGCGGTTTAACCACATTAGGCATTTTGTTCGGCCAATATCTTACTCCGGATGGTGACTTAATGTTCAGTGCGCTGTATCGCGTGAGCAGTATTTTGTTTGCTATTGTTGCGACGCTGCTTGTGACCTATACGGTTCACAGAATACTCAACAGCTTTGAGGCGACGCGCTTTAGCGAGCAGTAAGTTCAGACGTTACTGGTTAGAAAGGATTGCTCCAGTAACTCTGTTTTTAGTTCGTGAGTCATCTCAATGGGACTGGCAAACTTAATTCCAACTACCCATCCCTTCACCAATTTCTTAATGTTGGCAATGACACATCGATTTTCTTCTCCGATATAGTGGCTTAACGGGCATTCGATGGTAACACTCTCACCCACGTTGAATTCGGGCTCAATCAAGGTTGATATACCAACACCTGCTAGAGAGAAATCGATAAGGCTACCGTCGTAGACATTCCCTGCATGAATAACGTTACAGTCCATTTGCAACTTGTAACGCTCATGTTCCCGAACTGGTTTGGTTGCAAATGTTCCTGGAATGCGGATAAACAAAAGGGGGGATGGTCGAACGGTCGTCGTCAGCACGCTGGACTTAAACGCAATGACATGGCCTAACTCCGTATCTGATACACCACGCACGATGACATCGGCGTTGGGGAGTTTTCTCATCACTTGCTCTTCAAGCAAACGCATTGGTATATCAAGAATCAAATAAGCATTTTCTTTCATCCCCAGATAGGTGGTGGAATACGTATATTGATCCTTAGGCCCAAATTCGAAATTAGTAGAAAGCTTCATTCCCGGTTTGAGAAACCTATGCAGTTCATCTTTAGTATGAGTGGCTGGCATCACATTGGCGTTTTAATTTTTTAGTTAAGCTGAGGCTATCAAAACGCCATTTTGTTATTCAAGATAGTAAGGCATAAGTTTTTGTAAAATCATCGCTATCTGTGAAGTGGTGGGCGATAAGTTTGGTTCATTCCATCTTTCATAAAGATTTGGCTTGCCACAATACTGCCGCATGTGACCAACATCAGCGCTAACCAAGTGAGAGAATCTGGTTGTTCACCAAAAATTGGAACGGCAAGAAGTGTCGCGACGACTGGAGTTAATGAACCAAAAGCAGCGCTGGCTTCGGCACCGATGATCCTAATTGCATAAATGAAAGTGAAAGAAGCGATTAAACCTGCGCCAACACCTTGTAGCATCGCGTGGCCAAATAACTCCTCCCATGGCCACTGGCTGAAAGGTGTTACCACCAAATAACTGTCTACCCACCCGAAACCAACAGCGATGATGAGCAGAGCCAAAGACGCGATTGCAACGAATCCTGCACAGACGTGTGCATTAAGATTGGCGACACGAGCGCTGATGGTGAAAGCAGCCCACATGATGCTGCCAGTTAGAAACAGGATATGCCCTTGTAATTGAGACCAGTTGTACTCTGCGCCGCTATTAGAAAGAAGGAATACGAAAATCCCTAACAGCACCGTAGAAAGCCCGATTAAGCGGTGAGCACTCAGCGACTGTTGATAACAAAGTACCGCGATAGCAGAAACAAACAATGGCAAAGTGCCAGGTACTAATGCACTGCCGTGCGCCACGGGAGCGAAATGCATAGCCGTTCCGACGACCAGAAGATAGGGAAGGCCGCTTCCAACCACAACACCAACCAGGTAGCGTTTAGGCACTACGCGCAGCGACTGTTTATGCTTAATCACAAATGGTAATAAAATTATACTTGGGATTAGAAAGCGAACTAACGCGATATCGGCTGGCTGCAAGGCAGAAATTGCGCCCCCTTTTAAAGAAATAAAGAAACCAGACCAAAGCAGTAAGGTCGTTAATATAGCTGCGTATCCCAAGATCATTATCGACATGTCCATTTGTAAATGATGTGTTAATTGTTGAATAAAACTCTTGCCAAAGGGAGGCAAAGTTTGACGTAATTAGGCTTGATGTTGGTGATAAATTGCGTATAAGTGTTAATTGTTGGTGATTAAAGGCACGGAAGAATAAATGGATAAAATTGACAGGCAACTTATCAACCTAATGCAGAAGGATGCCACTCTGACAACGGCAGAACTTGCTGACCAAGTAGGGCTATCGGCATCACCTTGTGCAAGACGCATTAAGCGTTTGGAGCAGGAAGGTGTAATAAGTGGTTATCGAGCTATTGTGTCCAGAGACACTGTAGGCATCGCGATGACTGTATTTGTTGAAGTGAGTTTAAATAACCACCAAGCTTCTTCGATTGATGAGTTTGAACATGCCGTTGTTGAGATGGATGAAGTGATCTCATGCCATGTCGTATCAGGGGCCTATGATTACCTGTTAGAGGTGGTCAGTAAAGATCTCGCTGGTTATGAAACATTTACTAGAAAGTTACAGCGATTAGAAAATGTGAAAGATATTCATACCCACCTGGCGATTAGACAAGTGAAAGGAAATGGCAGTTTGCCGATTTATGCATAAGAAAGATGAAATTTTTCGATAGACTTAAGATTGCCCACTATCATCGAAAGCGATATAGACAGTTTGGTAAAGACAGAGCCCGAACTCTGGGATGGGCAGATAAGTATAGTCAGATCAGCCGTTTTGAGGCGTTGTGCCGAGGGTTAACGTTAGACGGTTCAAGTATTTTAGATATTGGGTGCGGCTACGGAGACTTGTTAGCGTTTATCGAACTTACGGGGGGGCTTCCTCAAAGCTATATTGGCATTGATCAGCAAAAACAGTTTATCTCTGAAGCCAGAAAACGAGATTTTCGTACGCAAAGTAAGTTTATATGTGGCGACTTTTCAACGTTGGTATTGCCTCGTTGCGACTTTGTTTTTGCTTCCGGATCATTGAACTATCAATCCACCAACCCAAATCATACCATTGAAATGATTGATAAAATGTACCGAGCGACAGAGAAAGGTTGTGTGTTTAACTTGTTGGATGAATCCAAACTACCCAGCATGAAAATGTTAGCGTCGCACAATAAAGAAGGTGTCTTTCGCTATTGTCGGTTGCTGTGTCCGAATACACGATTGATTGAGGGGTACTCCGAGCACGACTTTACGATTGCCATGATCAAAAAAGCGGAGTCCGTTTCCTGACTTCGCCTTATAAATTCTTAAGCCTTATTGGTTTTTGTATTGTGAGATTTCACAGTTACCTGTGTATCTATCAACCTTGAATGAGAACGCGGCTGAATGGTATTCCCTCCCATCACTCCATATTGTTTCTCCGAAGATTTTACACAGATCCAAATCACTGATTGAACCGAACTCTTTTACGTGCCTAACTACTGACAAAAACTTGGCTTTGGTAGCATTAGGACATTCCCTGTTACTTAATCGATTGATAACCATGTTTGTAGCATCATCTCCAGCCAAATGTGACTTTTTATTAAATTTTATTAATGGCTAAACTAACCAAAAAATGTCCATAAGTAAAGCATTAATGTGACGTATGTCTCTATAAATTGATTGTCTTGGTCATGGTTTAGTCAAGTTTGTCAAAGGGAGCAATCCCATTATTTACATTTGATATCATTCACGACTAAGGAAAGATAAAAAGCACGAATAACGTCCAATATTGGAGTGAAAAACCAACATCGTCTATTCAAAACTGGCTCTGTTTTTACTTCGAAACATCTTGAGCGTATTGAAGCGCTCGGGCTTCTTTATCATAGACTTGTGACAGAGTTTGATATTGTGAAGAGAGGCGCTTGTAATCTTCAGCAAGTTCCAAAGCGTTGGTGTTATACCATTCCGCAGTTATTTGATTGGCTGTTTTGTTTGACTCGCGGCACTTCTGGGCCAGTATCTCCCACCCATTTGCTGACCATTGGGATTGTGTGCTCAATTTAAGCAGCTGATTCGCTTTAGTTGTGAGCTCTTCTTTGTATTGAATCGATGCTTTTAATTGCGCTTTGAACACATTTTGGTTCGACTTGGCACGCCAAAGTAGCACGAGCTCATGCAGTGAAAAGGTTTCGGACAATAACTGACGCTGTTTATGTTCGGTCAAAAGTGTATTGAATACCTCAACATGCTGATTGTAATTGGACTCTAAACGATTGAATTGGGTAAGATTGTCATTCCACGACGATGGGTTACATTGAATATTGGCGTGCCCCGTTATCGGGAACAGAAGAAATAGTAGTATCCAATTGAGTCTGTTGATCATTATTGCTCGCGTTAGTTGACCTGCTCTTTTGAGTATATACCCAAATTTCTACGACATGCGTGCTGCTGGTGGGATAAGAATAAAGAATGAAAAGGAAAAGGGCATGAAGAAAATTCTCGTCGCATTGATTGTCATGCTGTTGCTCGGCGGAGCGGGGGCTGGATACTATTTCTTCTTTATGCAGAAAGATGAACCTGAAGCACCAAAGGCTACACAAGTCGAGCAATCGTCACTGCAAAAAGAAACATCTAAACCGATTCTGGATTTAGAAGCCGTTCCCCCGGAAGTTACCGAGTACTACGTTATTGAGCGTCGTGTCAATGTTTACAACAAGCCTAACCCTAATGCTTTAGTTGTCGATACGCTCTATAAGGGAGAAAAAGTATCGGTGTTAGAAAAAGTAGATGGGTGGTACCGAATCTCCGGCTATCTTGTCTATGAAGAGGGTGGAGAAGAAAAAGCCGAATGGTTGAATGCTGAAGGGTTATCGGATGCAGAGCCAGTTATTAAAGAGCAAGAGCGCTTAGAGATATTGGATGAATACCTACAGAAGTCGGATGATTTAAAAGTTCACTTGGATATTTTCCGTAAGAAAACACAGCAATTGTTAGACGATGAAACCTGTGATCCGAGTGATTTTGAGGAGCTCGGAGGCTGGGTTCGTTCTGTGACGTTCAAAAAGCGCAACGTTTACTTCATCTATTGTGGCGGTTTGGAGCAAGAGAACAAGATCTACTTAGATGTTGATAAGGGCGATATTTTTTATCGATAACTCACGACCAATTACACTAGTTCTCTAAAGACGTTTTGATAAATGCAATAACGATGCAAACCTGAAATCAGAGATTTATAACTTTTTAGTTGTGAACCATAATCAATAGGAATACTATCAACGAGTCAAGTGACCTAACTTGGCTCTTTGTGTTTTTAGTGAGTTCCTATGTCTTGGATTTACCTTAGAAAGTTGATTTTGCTGCTATTTGCAATGGTATTGCTACCAGTGCATGTATCTGCTGCGCAAATCGACCACAAGGCTCACGTACCGCACTTTTCTAAGCTACAACCTTTTGTAGCCGCAAGTGTATCGCCAAACTCTTCCGTCGATTTTTCTGAAGTCTCAGAAGAAAGCTCTCAATCTCCAGTATCTGAAGGCCATGCAAGTCTCGATTCCGTTGCTTTGTTTAACTCTCAGCGCTGGACGTCTTACTTACGGGAAGGGCTTGATGACGAGCACGTAGATTTTGTCGGCGATCTCACTACTCCGTTTTACGCTGATGCGGGTTACGCATACAGCTTGATGGACATTAACTGGCGTCACAACCAGTCCACATTTTATCATTTCACAAGCGATCATCGCATTTCTGGTTGGAAAGAGACCAATGCCATGTACGTCGCACTCAATAGTCAGTTTTCTGCCTAAACACCATTTATTTGCACCATTGTGCACTCTTAGCACGACGATTGTATTCGACAGGACGTGAGCGTTCTGAGCATTTCATACCCTGAATTTATTCTGGGAGCATCTGTCGTGTGTTAAGCCTTGTTATTAAAAGCTTCACTTCATCGTGAAGGGATGATGTTTACATGAAAAAAACACCAAAGCAGCAAAAGAACAGAAAGCTGATGAATCACTACTCAGCTTGGAAATATGTAGTATTAATCACGACGGTCATTATTTTAACCCTAAGTGCTATACCAACTTGGTTTGGCGAACAGCCTTCTATCCAGTTGACGTTTTCGGAGCAAAACAACAGTGAAATGTCGGTTGTTCATCTGAATCAACTGCTAAAAACCAACCATATTTCAGCCGACAAAATCATCGAAAAAGACGGCAAAACAACCATTGTATTCGATGGTGAAGATGCGCAAAGTAAAGCTCGTGTGTTGTTAAACAAAGAGCTAAATAAAGACGACAGCATCACTTTCTCATACGTATCGGTTGCGCCAGAATGGTTGAATGAGATGGGCTTTAGCCCAATTAAGCTCGGTCTTGACCTTCGTGGTGGCGTTCAGTTCTTGTTGAATGTTGATGTGAATAAAGCGTTTGAAGAACAACGTGATGCATTGATTGATGAAATCAAAGCGAACCTACGTGATCAACGTGTTCGTGGTGTGCAAGTTCGAGCAGAAAGCGGCAACCGAATTACGGTAAACAGTGACAGCGAGCAAGCATTGTCGGAAGTGAACAAGTTCTTGCGTCAAAACTACCCGGGCTGGATTTCAAAAAGTTCATCTCGTGGCTTTGTGCTTGAACCAAGTGAACAAAATATCCAAGAATTTCAATCGTCGACTCTTCAACAAAACCTGAAGATCATGCGTGGTCGTATTGAAGAACTTGGTATCACAGAAGCACTAGTGCAACGCCAAGGTAAAGAGAGCATTCGAATTGAGCTCCCTGGTGTACAAGATCCTGCTCAAGCGAAAAACGTTATTGGTGCAACAGCAAGCTTGGCGTTTTATGAAGTGAAAGATGCGAGCCAAGCACACAGCAGCCAAGATCTTGTTCTTCAAGATAATGACGGTCGTACTGTGATTTTGGCAAAACGACCAGTTCTAACGGGCGAGCACATCGTGAACGCTCGTGCTGGTGTCGACAAAATGGGCATGTCAGAGGTAAATATTTCTCTTGACCACGCTGGTGGTAAGAAAATGAGTGACTTCTCAGCAACTCACATCGGCAAGCCAATGGCGACCGTTTACCGAGAGTACAAAACAAACGATCGCGGTGTAACTGAGCGTAGTGAGCGCGTTATCAGCGTCGCAACTATTCAATCTCAACTTGGTAGCCAGTTCCGTATTACTGGGGCAGGTAGCATGGACGATGCACAGCAGTTAGCGCTATTACTTCGTGCGGGTTCACTAACTGCGCCGGTTACTATTGTGGAAGAGCGAACAATCGGTGCTTCTCTGGGGGCAGAAAACATTGAAAACGGTTTTGCAGCACTGGCTTTAGGTATGGGACTAACACTGACCTTTATGGCACTTTGGTACCGCCGCTTAGGTTGGGTAGCAAACGTGGCGCTTTGTGCCAACATGCTTTGTTTGCTTGGCTTAATCGCCTTGTTACCAGGAGCGGTTCTAACGCTTCCGGGTATTGCCGGTTTAGTGTTAACCGTCGGTATGGCAGTAGACACCAACGTTATTATCTTTGAACGTATTAAGGACAAAATGCGTGAAGGTCGCAGCTTCGCTCAAGCGATTGATCTTGGCTTTGACAGCGCATTCTCGACCATCCTTGATGCCAACATTACTACCATGATCACCGCCGTGATTTTGTACGCCATCGGTAATGGCCCAATCCAAGGCTTTGCCTTAACACTCGGATTAGGTTTGTTAACCAGTATGTTTACAGGCGTATTTGCCTCTCGAGCAATGATCAATTTAATTTGGGGCCGCGATGCCCGTCGTGATGTGAGGGTTTAATCATGGTCGAAATGCTAAAACAAAATATTCGTAAAATTCGCTACTTTACTACGCTAGTTTCCATCATTTTAACGGTGATCGCGATCGTCGCTCTAGGCTTTAAAGGGTTGAACCTAGGTTTGGACTTCACTGGTGGTATGGTGACAGAAGTAAAGGTAGATAAGCAGCTAACTAACCATGATCTGCTTGACGTTCTGCAACCAAAGCTTGGTGAATCTGCGTCAGTGACACGCTCTGGTGAAGATGGCCGTTGGGTGATTCGTTACTCTGCGCCGGAAGATGGACAAACGTTGCCAAGTGTAGAAGAGGTGTTGAAGCCAATCTCTCACCAAGTTGATGTTGTCAGCAACAGTATAGTTGGCGCTCAAGTTGGCCAAGACTTGTTTGAACAAGGTGGCTTAGCATTGTTGATTTGTGTGTTGAGTATTCTCGGTTACTTGTGTTTCCGTTTTGAGTGGCGTTTGGCCAGTGGTTCACTGTTTGCTTTGGCCCATGATGTGATCTTAGTGCTTGGTTTCTTTGCAATTACTCAAATGGAGTTCAACTTAACCGTTTTTGCTGCTGTGCTGGCGATTTTAGGTTACTCATTGAATGACTCGATCATCATTGCAGACCGAATCCGTGAGCTGTTGATTGCGAAACAGAGTTGGAAAACAGAAGACATCAATGACCAAGCTGTTATCGCGACGTTTTCACGCACTATGGTGACATCTGGTACGACATTGATCACTGTTGGTGCATTATGGATTATGGGAGGAGCGCCTTTGGCTGGTTTCTCAACCGCCATGTTTATTGGCGTTCTGTCGGGGACATGGTCTTCGATTTCGATTGGTACTGTGCTGCCTGAGTGGTTGAAACTGGAGCCGAAACATTATCTTCCAGTTGAGATCGACGCTGCGCCGTAGCATTATTTTTAAGGTAAAAGTGCTTGCGCCACTCATCTTGAGTGGCGCTTTTTTGTGCTTATTTCACGCGCATCAAGCGATGTTTCACAAGTCCCAAGTCGAACTCTAAGACTTGTGAGCGCTTCATTGCTTCGACTTTATTCAACATTGGCTCTTGGTAGCCTTTCTTCTTCATCCACTGAAGAGGTACAGAGAAAGCATCTTCATTAACGACATAAGACTCGCCTTTATGCTCACCGCTATAGACGTTCACAACCCAAACTCGGGCTTGAAAGTCCAATACTTCACCCATGACTTTAGCTATTTTATTCAGAATATTTTTCATTGTTTCCAGTTTGCCTTAGCTTAGTAGCAACCAGACACCAACTCCCATCATTAAAGTGCCTGCGATACGGTTCATTAGACGTACATTCTTAGACTGACCTAATACGTGTTTCAACCCTTTACCACCAGTAGCGTACAGAGACATGCAAATGAACTCAAACAGTAAAATAATGGAGACAAGTATGATCAGTTGCGGTGCAAGCGCTGCGTTTTGGTCTATAAAAGGCGGTAAAAGAGAAATCATAAATGCCCAGCCTTTTGGGTTTGCGATTGCGGTAACGAAGCCTTGCATGATCAGTGCGATATTGTCACTCTTTGGTGTTTCTAAGTTGTCGACATTAATCGCAAGTTTCCCTCGCGATCGCCACATTTCAACTCCAAGATAGAGTAAATAACCGCCACCAATGAACTTTAACGCGATAAACATCCAAGGATAATTGAGCATAATCGCAGCGATACCTAACACCGCAGAGACTGACACCAGCGCAACACCGAGAAGCTCTCCTATCATCATCCATAACGTGCGACGATAACCGATACTCATACCTAACGTTAGGGCGAGAGTCATGCACATACCAGGCGTGATTGAGACAAAAAAGAAAGTAGGGATGAACATACTGAGCAATGCAAGATTCATATCTGTTGATGATTTAGTGATTAAAGAGAAGCCACAAAGATAGTGCAAAGTGGAAAAGGATGCTACTACAAAGCGAGCGATTACTTTCACTAGTAGCTAGTTGATGTTCTTCGAATATATAAATTTAAAATGAAATTATATTTTAATCTATGCGTCATAATAGTGCGTATTGCACCAGTATGAGACAAGCTCTTATATCATTTTTAGATTAAATATATTCAATTTATTATATTTTATCGGTATTAATCATCATTGTATTAAAATAATCGAATTGATAACTAAATTATCATTAAATGCAGTAATTAAATGATATGTTTGATAATTATTTTTACCGATAATTGAATTATTATTCTAATCTCAAGTTTGTTGTAATCATATAGGCTTAAAATTCAGATCTTAAATCATGACATAATGTAACTTCTACCATTCTGTATGTAAGTTCATGATATTTAATAATTATGTTTCTATTTCTGTTGGTGTGGCTTTTGTGGAAGTGTGATTTAAAACAATGACTTATGTAAAATTAACCATTTTATAACATTTCACGGGTAATGAGATCTAAATCAATCTTATGCAATTGGGTGAGTTTTTTATTTGAAATGTAATATTTCTAGGTTAACTTAAAATAAAGGCAGCACGGGATTGGTTGTCAAAAGAATAAATAAACACGTCAGTTGGTGAACTATTTCATCAGTGTATTAAGTTTGCTTTTTAAATGCCGTTAAGAATGGAGTCTTCAATGAAGAAAGTCGCTTTGATCACTGGATCAAAAGGCGGAATTGGTTCTGCTATTTCCTCTCAATTAGTCAATGACGGTTACCGTGTAATCGCTACTTATTTCACAGGTAACTACGAATGTGCACTGGAGTGGTTCAACAGCAAAGGGTTTACCAAAGATCAGGTTCGCCTTTTTGAGTTGGATGTAACAAACACGACAGAGTGTGCAGAGAAATTGGCGCAATTGCTTGGGGAGGAGGGAACCATTGATGTTGTTGTCAACAACGCAGGAATCACACGTGATGGCGTGTTTAAAAAGATGACTGCGCAAGCTTGGAATGATGTCATCAATACCAACCTCAATAGTTTATTCAACGTTACGCAACCCCTCTTCGCTGCAATGTGCGAAAAAGGCGGTGGTCGTGTCATCAATATCTCTTCAGTCAATGGTCTTAAAGGGCAGTTTGGTCAAGCAAACTACTCGGCGGCGAAAGCTGGGATGATCGGTTTCTCTAAAGCCTTAGCATACGAAGGTGCTCGCTCGGGTGTGACAGTTAATGTTATCGCTCCGGGTTACACGGGTACGCCAATGGTTGAGCAAATGAAGCCAGAAGTGCTGGAATCCATTACGAACCAAATTCCAATGAAACGTCTTGCGACACCAGAGGAAATTGCAGCATCAGTGAGCTTCTTGGTCAGCGATGCGGGCGCCTACATCACCGGAGAGACTTTGTCGGTGAACGGCGGCTTATACATGCACTAAGGAGAGAAGATGATGGAAAAAGTATTTATCGTAGCGGCGAAGCGTACTCCAATTGGTGCTTTTGGTGGTAGCCTGAAAAATACTTCTGCTGGCGATCTGGCAGCAGTAGCGATTAAGGGCGCGTTGGAAGCGGCAAAGTTGCCTGGCGACAAGGTTGACGAAGTGATTGTTGGCAACGTTGTTGGTGCAGGTCAAGGAATGGGTGTTGGCCGCCAAGCGGCACTGTTTGCGGGGATTCCTGAATCTGTTCCTGCATATGGCGTAAACATGGTTTGCGGTAGTGGCATGAAAACGGTCATGGATGCCGTGTCCCATATCCGTAGTGGCGATGCTGAGATCGTTGTTGCAGCGGGTGTTGAAGTCATGTCTCAGATTCCGTTTGCTGCACCAAGCAGCATTCGTGATGGCAACAAAATGGGCAATCTGGAGCTAAAAGATCTGCTCATAGCGGACGGTTTAACCGATGTTTACAACCAATATCACATGGGTGTGACGGCAGAAAACGTAGCAAAACAAATCGGCTTAACTCGCCAGCAGCAAGACGAATACGCGCTGTCTAGCCAACAGAAAGCGGTAGCCGCTATCGAAGCTGGCAAATTTCAAGACGAAATTGTGCCAGTGGAAGTAAAGCAACGCCGTGAAACCGTGATGTTTGATACGGATGAATACCCAAAAGCGAACGCGACAATGGAAGCCTTAAGCAAGCTACGTCCTGCTTTTGACCGCGAAGGCACTGTGACTGCGGGTAATGCATCAGGCATTAACGATGGAGCGAGTGCGATTATCGTGGCGTCTGAAAGCGCAGTTAAAGCGCATGGATTAACGCCGCTTGCTGAAATCGTAAGCTATGCGCAATCGGGTCTTGATCCGAAGATCATGGGCCTAGGTCCTGTTGAGTCGGTCAATAAAGCACTCGAAAACGCAGAACTCACAGTAAATGATATCGACGTTTACGAGTTAAACGAAGCATTTGCAGCGCAAGCACTTGGCGTGATTCATCAGTTGGCGGAAACAAACCAAGTTCCAGTTAACGCGATTCAAGATAAAGCGAACTTTAACGGTGGTGCTATCGCGCTAGGACACCCGCTTGGTGCATCTGGAAACCGAATCTTAGTCACGCTGGTTCACGAGCTTCATAAGCAAAATGGTCAATATGGCGTTGCTTCACTTTGTGTGGGCGGCGGCATGGGCACGGCTGTGGTTGTAAAGACAGTTAAGTAATTATTTAAACGGACATTTTTAATTCTTTCTCTAGGAGACAAACCATGTACACAGATTTCTTCAAAACATTTAGCGATCAAACTGAAAAAAATCTAGAACCTTACTTGAAGTTCAACAAGCTAGTGACAAAAAACGTAGAAGTGTTGACCGAGCTTCAATTGAACGCCATTCGCACATACAGTGAAGTGGGTCTAAACCAGATGAAAGCAGCGACAGAAATCAAAGACGTAACGTCATTGACTGCTTTCAACAGTCAGCAACTAAGCGTACTTACTAAACTTTCTCAACAAATGATGGATGACAGCAACAAGCTTCAAGCGATTGCAAAAGAGTTCAAAGAAGACGTTGAGAAAATGACTTCGGAAAATCTAAAGACTGTTACTCCAGCGTAATTTGTCCGATTCTCGCCGCCCCTAGATTTGGGCGGCGTTGTTTTTTCCGAATATAGGAGTAAGACTATGTTTCAACACTTCTTTTCGGACTATCTTGTGAAGCTTCAGGAAACCAATCATCAGTGGTGGCATGATTTCGAAGTGAACAAGGCAGTCGTGAACTCTCCTTTAAACAAGGCCATGCAAGAAGTGAACTTTGAGGATACTGCCAAACTGTTCGAACAAGCTGCGAATCAGCCTGCTGCGATTTTAAAGCTGCAAGCACAGTGGTGGGAACAGCAGCTGCAAATTTGGCAGAATGTTGCATTGGCAGGGAACCAAGCACAAATCGTCGAAGCTGAAAAAGGGGATAAGCGTTTCTCAAACGAAGCGTGGCAAAATGAAGCCATGTATAGCTTCATCAAACAATCCTACCTTTTATTTAGTAAGACCTATCTGGACACCATCGAGTCTTTGGAAGGCTTAGATGAAAAGACGAAAGAACGTATTATTTTTTTCTCTCGCCAAGCCATTAACGCCCTTTCTCCTTCCAACTTCATCGCCACTAACCCAGAGCTTTTGAAGCTGACACTTGAGCAAAACGGTCAAAACTTACTGGCAGGCTTAGAGCAGTTGAAAGAAGACGTTGAGTCGAGCGCAGACATTTTAAAAATTCGTATGACGAATAACAATGCATTCCGCGTGGGAGATGACGTTGCGACGACACAGGGCAATGTGGTTTTTCAAAACGAATTGTTTGAGTTGATTCAATATCGACCTCTAACAGAGAAAGTGAATGCGACGCCGCTGCTCATCGTCCCACCTTTCATCAATAAATACTACATCCTTGATTTAACAGCAAAGAACTCAATGGTTCGATGGTTGTTAGAGCAGGGGCATAGTGTATTTATGATGTCTTGGCGCAATCCAGGCAAGGCACAAGCGCACATAGAGTTTGGTGACTACGTGACAGAAGGCGTAGTGAAAGCCGTCGCTGCAATTGAAGATATAACAGGACAAGAGCAAATCAATGCTGCTGGTTATTGTATCGGTGGTACTGTTTTAGCAAGCACGGTTGCCTACTACGCTGCAAAACGTATGAAGAAGCGCATTAAGTCTGCCACTTTCTTCACCACGTTGCTCGACTTCTCTCAACCAGGTGAAGTCGGCGCGTATATCAATGACACCATTGTTAGTGCAATTGAAGCGCAAAATAACACAAAAGGGTATATGGACGGCCGTTCCTTAAGCGTGACGTTTAGTTTACTGCGTGAAAACAGCTTGTACTGGAACTACTACGTCGACAATTACTTGAAGGGTAACAGTCCGGTTGATTTCGACTTGTTGTACTGGAATAGCGATAGCACCAACGTCAGCGCTGCATCTCACAATTTCTTGCTTCGCGAGCTCTATTTAGAGAACAAGCTGGTGCAAGATAAAGGCGTCAAAATTGGTGGAGTATGGATTGATCTAAATAAGATCAAAATTCCTAGCTATTTTGTGTCAACGAAAGAAGACCACATTGCGTTATGGCAGGGAACTTACCGTGGTGCGCTGAACACGGGTGGTAACAAAACGTTTGTCCTCGGTGAATCTGGTCATATTGCGGGCATCGTGAACCCTCCAGCTAAAAATAAGTATGGTTATTGGTTGAACGATAATTTGGATGACTCTGCTGATGAGTGGTTGAATAACGCGGAACACAAAGAGGGATCGTGGTGGACACACTGGAACGAGTGGTTACTCCAATTCAACCCTAAAGAGCAAGTTGAGCCTTTCCCTATTGGCTCAGAAAACCATCCGGTTATTGATGAGGCGCCAGGACAATACGTCAAACAGGTTCTGCCAGTAAAAGAATCTTAAACGACTCCCTATAGCAGTAAATCTTAGCGGCCTTTATGGTCGCTTTTTTTATGTATGATTGCTTGTTTGTTGTTGGCAAGTACCATTGATTAATAAATAAAAAGCGCCGAGCATTTGCTCGGCGCTCAGTGTCAACAAATAGGCTAGTTGACGAGTAGAGATGCGTTACGTTACACCTCTTTATCCTTACCAAATGACAGCAGCCAGAGAGAGATTGCTGCTACCGCCACAAAGCCGGAAAGAATAATCACTGGCATAGCACTGTAGCCAAGGATATGCCAAATTACAGATTCTAATGTACTCATGGTAAGTCTCCTTAGTGCCAGCCTTCAACGCCGCTCATGTCTGGTAGTTTGTGCGCAATACCTTTGTGACAGTCTACACATGTTTTCTCGCCTGAAGCGAGAGCGGTGGAGTGTTGTTCTGCCGCACGTGATCCTTGCTGAGAGTAATCCATGAAATCAAACTCATGACAGTTACGACATTCAAGAGAGTCATTCTTTTTCATACGTGCCCACTCTCGCTCTGCGAGGTGTCCACGACGCTCTTGGAACTTCTCTGGCGTATCGATCGTCTTCGTTACGAAGTGTGCAAATAGCTCTTTAGATGCCTGTACTTTACGAACGATCTTATCCGTCCATTCATGAGGAACGTGACAGTCTGAACAAATCGCACGAACACCAGAACGGTTGGAGTAGTGAATTGTTTCTTGAATTTCAGCAACGATCGGCGCGTGACAGCCAGAACAGAATTCTTCTGTGTTGGTTGCTTCCATACCTGTGTTGAATGCGCCCCAAAATAGAAGGCCACCAGCGAAGCCTAGAAATAAAACCACACCAGCGGCAGCTTTACTCGGGCTCGACAGTCTCTTCCAAAACGCTTTAAGTATTTTCATAAGTAACCTCTTAGTACTCGCGTTTCAATTACTGAAGCGAATCGACTGCCTTAAACTCGTTTTCCACTAGTGGTTTTGCATCCGTTTGTGGAACGTGACATTGCAAACAGAAGTAACGACGAGGAGACATATCTGCCAGTACCGCATCTTCTCTGTTTACATAGTGCGTTACGCTAATTTTAGTCGCACCTGACTCTTTTGCATTTTTCCAGCTATGGCATGCAAGACACTTGTTAGCATTTAACGAAATTTCGTAGTGACGAATGCTGTGTGGGATCAACGGTGGTTGATAAACATAGCTGTCTTCAACAATTTGATCTTTAGGGAAGTCTTTGAACTCGTCTGCTGGACGCGTATCTTCCAATTGAGACATTCCACGTAAAGATTCTAGACCTCCAATACCACCTGGATTATCCAACTCAGCTTGCGCAATGCCTGTCACTAACGCACCTACAGATAAAACTGCGACAAGTAATTTTTTCATCATTTCATCTCCGCCTTTATGGCTTAAATTCTTTATTAGGCCGCCATAATGACGGCCGTAGCATTCAGTATCTGAAGGTTAAGCAATCTTAGTGATTTTGACTGGGCACTTCTTAAAGTCTGTCTGTTTAGACAGTGGATCAGTCGCATCTAGGATAAGCTTGTTAATCAAAATACGTGCATCAAAGAACGGTACGAATACCAAGCCTTTTGGCGGACGGTTACGACCGCGAGTTTCAACACGAACGCGTACTTCACCGCGTTTGTTTGCCATGAGTACTTCTTCACCACGACGAACATTGCGTGCTTTTGCGTCTTCTGGGTGCATGTAACACACTGCGTCTGGTACTGCTTTGTATAATTCAGGTACACGACGAGTCATGGTGCCTGTGTGCCAATGTTCAAGAACACGACCAGTACATAACCACATATCAAATTCATCGTTCGGTACTTCTGGTGGCGCTTCGTATGGCGCGGAAATGATCTTCGCTTTGCCGTCAGCATTGCCGTAGAAGTCCCAACCAGAACCTTCTTTCGCGTATGGGTCTGAACCTTCTTTAAAGCGCCACTGTGTTTCCTTACCATCAACAACAGGCCAACGTAGACCACGTACTTGGTGGTAGCGGTCGTATGGAGCCAAATCATGCCCGTGACCACGGCCAAATGTTGCGTATTCCTCAAACAGACCTTTTTGAACATAGAAACCGAAGTGGTGAGCATCGTCATTCAGTTCACGAGCTTCTTCGATAGGGAATTTGTCGACGTTACCATTGCGGTAAAGTACGTCGTACATTGTTTTACCACGGTATTGAGGCGCTTTCGCTAGAAGCTCTTCAGGCCACACTTCTTCCATTTTGAAGCGTTTCGAGAACTCCATTAGTTGCCAAAGGTCCGATTTTGCTTGACCGACTGTGCCCACTTGTTGGTACCAAGCTTGGGTACGACGCTCTGCGTTACCGTAAGCACCTTCTTTTTCAATCCACATTGCGGTAGGAAGAATAAGGTCTGCTGCTTGTGCTGTTGCTGTCGGGTATGGGTCAGACACAACGATGAAGTTTTCTGGGTTGCGGTAACCTGGAAGACGTTCTGTGTTGATGTTTGGACCGGCTTGCATGTTGTTGTTACATTGAACCCAGTAACAGTTCAGAACGCCGTCATTCAGCATACGGTCTTGCAATACGGCGTGGAAGCCAGGTTTTGGTGGAATCGTACCTTCTGGCAGTTTCCAGATGTCTTCTGCAATCTTACGGTGTTTAGGGTTAGCAACCACCATATCCGCTGGTAGGCGGTGAGCAAACGTACCAACCTCACGAGCGGTACCACATGCTGATGGTTGGCCCGTTAGTGAGAATGGGCTGTTCCCCGGAGTCGAGATCTTACCGGTTAGTAGGTGGATGTTGTAAACCAAGTTATTCATCCATACACCACGAGTATGCTGGTTCATACCCATCGTCCATAGAGACATCACTTTCGTGTTTGGATCCGCGTATTGCTTCGCAAGCTCGATAAGCTTCTCTTTCTCAACACCAGAGATTTCAGATGCTTTCTCTACTGTGTATGGCGCTACTGATTTCTTGTACTCTTCGAATGAGATAGAAGTGAGTTTGCCAGAGTTCGGGTTCTTCGCTGCTTTTTGTAGCGGATCGTCGTCACGTAGACCGTAGCCGATGTCAGTGTCTGCTTGAGTGAAGTTCGTGTGTTTGTTCACGAAGTCCCAGTTTACTGCATCGTTTTCGATGATGTAGTTTGCGATGAAGTTAGCAATTGCAAGGTCAGACTGAGGATTGAAAATGTAGCCGTGGTCAGCCAACTCAAATGAACGATGGTAGTAAGTAGAAAGCACGTTCACTTTAACGTGAGGGTGGCTTAGGCGGCGGTCAGTAATGCGAGTCCATAGAACCGGGTGCATCTCTGCCATGTTTGAGCCCCAAAGAACGAAAGCGTCTGCGTTCTCGAAGTCATCGTAACAACCCATTGGCTCATCGATACCGAATGCGCGCATGAAACCTACAACGGCAGAAGCCATACAGTGACGAGCGTTTGGATCAATGTTGTTTGATCGGAAGCCTGCTTTCATTAACTTTGACGCAGCGTAGCCTTCCATTACTGTCCATTGGCCTGAGCCAAACATACCTACGCTTGTTGGGCCTTTTTTCTCGAGGGAAGCTTTCCATTTCTCAGCCATGATGTCGAAAGCGTCATCCCAAGAGATAGGTGTAAATTCACCATCTTTGTGGAATTTGCCATCTTTCATTCGTAGCATCGGTTGAGTTAGACGGTCTTGACCGTACATGATCTTAGAAAGGAAGTAACCTTTGATACAGTTCAGACCTTTGTTTACTGGTGCTTCTGGGTCACCCTGTGTTGCTACCACTTTGCCGTTTTGAGTGCCAACAAGAACAGAACAGCCTGTACCACAGAAACGACAAGGTGCTTTGTCCCATGTGATTTTGGTTTGATCAGAGCTTGCAATCAGGTTGGCTGCAGATGCTGGTAGTGTCACACCTGCGACAGCAGCAGCTGATGCAGCCGCGTTTGCTTTCACAAACGCACGTCTTGTCATTTTCATACTTCACCCTCGATTTGGGAATGTTGTGTTCCAGTGTCTTCTTCATCCGTTTCTTCAAGCCCAGTTTCGATTTGGTGATAAACCAATACCGTGCTTAAGACGTTCGGTAAATTGTTAATGGCATCGATAGTGTCTGTGATGAAACCTTGGTTCTCAGTTTCAAGTACGACGATAATCTTGCCTTCAGGACTGTCACCATAGATTTCCGCATTTTCGTGTGCTTCTATCTTTTGTTTGATTTCGTCCAAATGTTCCGGCAGCACATGTACTACCAAACTTGAAATATGCACTTCATTTAGTGACATATAGCTCTCTCATTTATTTTTATTGCCTTTGGCCGACGACATTCGGCTTAGGCTGTTGTATTGCTCACATTGATGGATGAAGTCGGGCACACTGAAACACAGGCGCCGCAGCCGTTACACTCATCAAGGTCTAAATTGGGTTGTGCTACTTTCCCCAGTTCTAATTTGAACTGAATCGCCATCGGGTCGCACATATCCCCACAGCTTCGGCATTCGACATTTTGTTTTGCTAAGCAGTTATCGTTGATACTTGCTTTTGCTTGCCAAGGTTGTTCTGTTTCTGGCAAGAAAAGGGGCTCAGGACAGGCGTTTGCACATTGATAGCAAAATGTGCATTCATCGATGGAAAAATCGACCGAGGGGAATCCGCCATCACTTTTGGTTATAATCTTTGTTTCACAGGCCTCAATGCATTTACCGCAGCGAGTGCAATCGTCCGTAAACTGTTGCGGTTTAGTTAACCAAGGCAAACGTACGACGTTGTCGGGGTGCGCTTTTCTTGCAAAGAGTCTTCTTCTGGAAAGGTCTACCACTTAGTCACCTCGAAACTTGGAACCCAAACTAAGCATAGTCCACAATTTTCATTAATAAACTGTCATTTAAACTAACGAAATTGTAGTTTTTGACATATTTGTATAAATACCTCTTAGGGGGTAAATGGTATGCAATATTGTTTTGGATCAATAAATTCCGTCGCAGGTGATCACATATTGATAAAGTTGAAAGGTAATGGGTTCATTGCACGTACAAATAGGATTGTTAATGGGCGAGGAACTCAGATTGTTTAAAAATGTGAAAAAGTCGGTGACGCGCACGATTGCGTCCGCAATGCTTCTTATTTTGCTGCTCTCAGTTGCTACGACTGGTTTTGCAATTTTTACGTTAGCGTCCAGTTTGAACGATGCTGAAGCCGTCAATGTTGCTGGCTCGATGCGAATGCAAAGCTACCGTCTGGCGAATGATATTCAGGTTAAATCTGTTGACTATTCTTCACATATTGACGCATTTGAACATTCGATATATTCACCTTCAATGAAAGCGCTTCAGCATTGGTCTGTGCCAGAAGACATCACTCACGATTACTACCGTCTTATTATCAGATGGCATGAACTCAAGGCGGTGCTTAGAGGAGACAACCCGGCAGAATATCAACTCCTAGTGGCCGGTTTTGTTGAACAAATCGATGAGTTTGTATTTAAGCTGCAAAGCTTTTCGGAGCAAAAACTGATTAACTTAGCCTGGATCGGCGGGTTAGGGTTGGGTGGCATTCTTTGTGTCAGTATGTTTGTCGTTCATTTTGTGCGCCTCGAAGTTGTTCGGCCTCTGCGTGCCTTAGTTTTTGCTAGCGAGCAAATTAAAAATCGCTCATTTAATATATCGCTCAATGTATCTAGCGATAATGAAATGGGAATACTGACTCGAACCTTTAATCGGATGGCGACAGACCTTGGTAAGTTGTACCGAGGATTAGAACAAGCGGTTGATGAGAAAACACGTAAATTGCAGCATGCCAACCAGTCTTTAGAGGTGCTGTATGACTCGTCAAAAGAACTCACGGCGTCGCGTATTAATCAAGACAATTTCCAGGCGATTTTGCAGCATATCGTCAGTCTTGAGGGCATTAAAGCGGTCAAACTTGAAATCGAGCAGCTGGGAGAACCGAGCTGGATATTGATGGAAGGAGAAGAATGCTGCCAAGATTGTGATGAAGATTGCCACGGTAAAGCCCTGATGCTAGATGGTGAGCACTTGGGTTATTTATATTGGAAAGCAGGGTTACCTTGTCCGAACGAGGCTCTTATTGACAACTTCGTGCAGATTTTATCACGCGCCGTGTATTACAATCGGGCGCAGCGCCAAGCAGAACAAATTCTGCTGATGGAAGAGCGAGCCACTATTGCTCGGGAGTTGCATGATTCATTGGCTCAAGCACTCTCTTACTTAAAAATTCAGGTCGCTTTGTTAAAGAGAAGCGTAAAGAACTTGCCTGACGAAAAGGCGATCGCGCAGGCTAATCAAGTTATTGCTGAGCTAGATACGGGCTTATCTGCGGCTTATACGCAGTTACGCGAGCTACTGACGACGTTTCGTCTTACGATTAAAGAGGGCAGTTTTGGCCAAGCATTGCAAGACATGGTTGAAACGCTCAGTGAACAAACTGCTGCGGACATTACGCTAAAAAATAGACTTTCATCAACTGAACTGGATGCACATCAGCAGGTTCATTTACTACAGTTGATAAGAGAAGCGGCAATTAATGCTATCAAACATGCGCAAGCAGATAATATTCACATTCAATGTCTCGATAATGATGGAAAAGTCACAGTAACCGTTAGCGACGATGGAATAGGCTTTGAACATCAAGACGAAAAATTAAATCATTACGGTATGAGTATCATGCAAGAGCGGGCCGCTAGACTGCATGCCGATCTTCACATCGAAGCATCGATAAACAAAGGTTGTACCGTAAAATTAGAATTCCAACATAGTAAGGAAGTAAACAGTGACAGTGTGTAAAGTAATGCTGGTGGATGATCATCCACTCATGCGAAGAGGTATCCACCAGCTTTTAAGCTTTGAGCCTGAGTTTGAGGTTATTGCAGAAGCAAGTAATGGCGCGGATGCAGTAGCGAAAGCGCATGAGCTGGAACTGGATCTTGTACTTCTTGATCTTAATATGAAAGGCATGTCTGGCCTTGATACTTTGCAAGCACTGCGTGCAGATGGCTGTGAAGCCAGAATTGTCATTCTAACCGTTTCGGATAGCCCAGCAGATATAGAAGCAATAGTTCGAAGTGGTGCCGATGGCTATTTATTGAAAGACACTGAGCCCGATGAGTTGGTTGAGTTGCTAAAACAAGCGCACCAAGGGGACAAGGCATACAGCCAAGAAGTTTCTAAGTATTTGAGTGAACGTTCAGAGCAAGAGGACGTGTTTGATACACTGACCGATCGTGAATCGCAGATCTTAAGAGAGGTGGCAAGAGGTTTCCGCAACAAGCAAATTGCCGATCGTCTTTTTATCTCTGAGTCTACGGTTAAAGTACATATGAAGAGTTTACTTAAAAAGCTTCAAGTTCCTTCTCGTACTGCAGCAACCGTCCTTTATCTTGAGCGCTTTGGAGACATCAAATAACATTGTTGGATTTGAATCTGTAATAATAAATAAAATCAAACAGTTATATTGATTCTGACGAATAAAAAAACCGCCTGTTAGGCGGTTTTTTTACTTGTCTGGGCGAATAGAGTACAAGTCACTGTTGTGCTTACCACACTCCAAATAGTACTGATAAGCCACTTTTTTGCTTTCAGCAATGACTCTCATGCAGTGCATTTTCCCCTGTTCAAAATATCGAATCTCATATTCTACACTGGTATCAAGTTGCTCAGCGGCTGCCATACTTCGCCTCCATAAACCATCCAAAAAACATCCATGCAAATTATATGCCGTTATAGGGAGCGTCGTTCGGTACGTTTTTTAGCCGATAATTGCGCTCTAACTCACTTTTTTGCGGATAGCTGTGATCAAAAAGTTAATTTCAAACTCTATATATTATTAAGGTGGCAATCAATATTTGTCACACTGGTGTAAGTTTGCCGCAATACTAAGTGATACAGGTTGAGTATAGAACTTAATCAACAGAAAAGGGAATACGAATAAGTGACTAAATTAAAGGATGTATCTAATAAGGCGCTTCGTTATGGCCTTCTATTTTGTTTCGTATTTCTGCTTGCCGGTTGTGCGAAAAAGTTTTTATACAGCAATATCGATTGGTTCGTGCTCGATTACTTAGAGGACTATGTCTCGTTGCAAGGGGAACAAGAAGTCCTAGTGGAAGAGCGTTTATTATTGTTGGCAGACTGGCACAAGAAAGAGGAGTTACCAATATATATCGAACATTTAAAAGACCTTGAGAGATTAAAAGCGAGCGATATCACCTTAAATTACTTACAAAAAAATCGAGATAGAATGCGAGCGCATTACGATAGAGTGGTCAGCAAAGCAGCACCAGATCTTTTTGCGTTAAGTTTGCAATTAACGAAAGAGCAAGAACGCGAGTTTTTGAGTAATGTACAAGAACATTATCAAGAGCGAAACGCAAAATATGCCGATAAGACAGAAGACGAAGTGCGTGAAATTATTCTGGATAACACTGAAGAGTGGATGGAAGAATGGCTGGGGAATCTATCAGGAAATCAGCGTCAATTAGCTCAAAGATTTTCTCAGCAAGTTATTTTAAACAGCCCTTTATGGAGAGATTATCGAGCCACGGTATATCAAGAGCTCGAATACTTGTTCGACAACAAATCTAATGTTGTGACTTATCAAGATATATTTATGCGACTCTTGTTCGAGCCAGAGAGTTATTATAGTGAGCAGCTTTCTCTGAATATTGACTCTAACTTTGCATTGGTTGATCAACTGACATTAGATGTTTCTCGTTCGATGACCGATAAGCAATGGCGTCATTTTCGTGAAAAGGTTAAAGAGTGGCGAGTACTGGCAGAGGAACTTTTAGATTAAATTCATGCTTCAATGAGCGGAAGCAAAGCGCAAAAGCCTTTCTTATCAAAAAATGATTCAAAGCAAATTCTTATTGAACTAAGAGCGTAACATAGCGTGAGGTTTGATGAGGCAACGTCAGCTTATCAATGCGTGATATGGCCTCATCGTACAAAACAATGAGAATAAATATGAAACATTTAGTTGAAAGATTTCTTCGATACGTCACGTTTGATACCCAATCCAATCCACATGTGACGCTTTGCCCAAGTTCACCTGGCCAGTTTGTGTTTGCTGAGTTACTTAAAAAAGAGATGCTCGAACTTGGCTTAAGTGACGTGACTTTGGATAAAAATGGCTACTTGATGGCTAAACTGCCAGCCAATGTTGATTATGAGGTTCCTCCTATCGGCTTCATTGCCCATATGGATACCGCGCCGGATGCATCTGGCAAAAACGTAAAGCCGCAATTCATCGAAGATTACCAGGGTGGCGATATTGCATTAGGGTTGGGGGATGAAGTGTTATCTCCCGTGCAATACCCAGATTTACATCACCTACATGGCCACAATCTTATTACTACCGATGGCACTACATTACTTGGCGCGGATAACAAAGCTGGTATCGCAGAGATTCTTTCCGCGGTAGCTCTGCTACTGGAAAACCCAGACATTCCACACGGCGACATTTGTATCGGCTTTACTCCGGATGAAGAAATCGGTCGTGGTGCAGATTTGTTTGATGTTAAAAAATTTGGCGCGAAATGGGCATACACTATAGATGGTGGCCCGCAAGGTGAATTGGAATACGAAAACTTTAATGCAGCAAACGCTGATGTAATTTTTCATGGAGTTAGCGTTCATCCAGGTACCGCAAAAGGCAAAATGGTCAATGCGATGAACTTGGCTGCGAAATTTCAAGTTCAAATGCCCCAAGATCAAACTCCGGAAACAACCGAAGGTTACGAAGGGTTCTTCCATCTAAAATCGGCAGAAATGGGCGTTGCACGAAGCGAGCTAGGTTACATTATTAGAGACTTTGACCGTCAAAGACTTGAGGATCGAAAAGCTTTTATGCAGAAACTCGTCGATGAAATGAACACGGGTTTACGCCATGGTTCTGTAGAGCTAAAAATAAAAGACAGCTATTACAATATGAGAGAAATGGTTGAGCCTTACCCTCATATCATTGAGCTGGCAAAGCAAGCGATGGAAGCGTGTGATGTGGAACCGATTATAAAACCTATTCGTGGTGGTACAGATGGTGCTCGTTTATCTTTTATGGGTTTGCCGTGCCCGAATATCTTCACCGGTGGTTTTAACTTCCACGGAATTCATGAGTTTATTTCTGTTGAAATGATGGAAAAATCAGTACTCGTTATTGTCAAAATTGCTGAGCTCACTGCGAAAAAACACAGTTAAAAGACTACGTCGAGACCTCTTGCAGATTTAATAACAAAATAGCCCAGATCTCTCTGGGCTATTTAAATATTAAGATGGAATACTAGCGCACGTCTTTGTCTTCAATTTCAATGTCTTCTAGCGGTAACCAGTCGACTTTCACACCCGCTTGGTCGAACATATCTTGACTGACTTGGATTTTATCTCCCCAGCGAGATAAAAAGTCTTCAGACTGCTCAGGGCAGTGTACGTGTGAGATCCCTGTTTGAATGATCTTTGCCGCGCAGTTAGGGCAAGGAAAATGCGTTACCCAAATATCACATCCGTCTAAGTCACGTTTTGAGAACAAAATTGCGTTCTCTTCCGCGTGCAGTGTTTTAAGGTATTTCAACTCGCGCTCATCGGTGTCGACACTGTCAGAAACACCATGCGGATAGCCATTAAATCCAACAGATACAATGCGATTCTGTTTAGTAATAACGGCACCGACTTGTGTTGATGGGTCCTTACTCCAAGACGCCACTAGTTCTGCCATCTGGTAAAAGCGTTTCGCCCATTTAGAAATCATAGTCATCCTCTCTGTCGAAGGCGTTGAATTAATTGAATGATAACCCATTTATATTAAAAAAATAGTCAAAATCGGGGTCTTGAGTATGAAGGCGTCACTTTTTACCTTTTTAGCCACAAAACGTTCTTATCTTGAGCACTGAATCTCACTTTACGCCCGAATACAATACTCCCGTTAGTGTTTCCAAGCACACGCTAAAATTCGCGATCTCCTAAGGCGTATATTAAATAGTTATGATTGAGTTGTATGTATATTGCTCATTGAATACCACTGTTAACTAAATTACTTTATTTTCCTTTTGTTTCTCATGTTTACATTTAGAAACACCTTGGGCGCTTTTCAGTGAAGTTTTCAGTGGCAGCAAGGAGTAAGGTTGATAGGAATTCAACAATATCCTGTTCTATAAAGACGGTAAATACATGCAAAAGAAACCACTTGTCGCACTAATGGCGGCTACAGCAATCCTCGCTGGATGCGGGGAAGCTAATAATGCCCAAACGAAAGGTCAAGCGCCTCTCGTAGTGACTCAGGATGTCACGGTTATCGACTACCAACCGAGCAAGTCTTATATCGGTCGCATTGAAGCAGTAGAAGATACCAATATTACCGCGCAGATTTCTGGCTACTTAAAAGCTCGTCACTTTGAAGAGGGGCAAATGGTAGAAAAAGGGCAGCTCCTTTACTCTATCGAGCCATCTTCTTTTGAAGCCCAAGTCGCGAGTGCTAAAGCCGCACTTGCACAAGCTAAAGCGGCGCTAAAAAAAGCCGAATTAGATCATACTCGAGGTAAAAACTTGTTGCCTCGCGGTAGTATCTCTCAATCTGAGTTTGATGCTTTAACTGCGGCACTTCTTGGTGCGAGAGCAGAGCTAGAAGCGGCAAATGCTCAACTTAAACTTGCTGAAGTTAACCTTTCCTATACTCAAATCCGAGCACCTTTTAGCGGACGTATTAGTGATACCAAAGTTAGTACGGGTGATCTGGTTTCTCCGTCATCTGGCGTGCTGACAACTCTGGTGAGTTTAGATCCAGTTCATACCTCATTTAGTGTGAGTGAGCGTGAGCGTTTAGCTATGGGTATGGATCAAGTAAAAGGTGATGGCTCGGCTGAATCAAACCGCGTTGAAGTTCAGCTTGAACTGGAAAATGGACAGTTTTTTGAGCATCTTGGTAAGCTTGATTTCTTAGGTAATCGTATTGACACCAAAACGGGTACGATTGCTATGCGCGCGCTAGTGCCAAACCCAGAGCAGAAGTTACTTCCGGGTCAACACATCAAAGTGAACTTGAGAGATAAGAACACGAAAGACGTTATTGTTATCCCACGACGTGCCGTACAGACTGACTTAGAAGGTGACTTTGTGATGGTGATGGCTGAGGGAAGTGTGGCAGAGCGTCGTAACGTCGAGCTTGGCCCTCAGGTTGAACAAGGCATTATCATTCGAGAAGGGCTCGATCAGGAAGATACGGTTATTACACAAGGCCTACAACGTGTGCGTAATGGTGTAGAAGTGCGCCTTCAAGCACCTGCTGAAGATAAGCAGTAGGGGGCACTATGTTAAGTCGTTTCTTTATTCAGAGACCTAAATTCGCGCTGGTTATTTCGATCATATTAACGCTAGCCGGCGCGATCTCACTGGCGATTTTGCCAGTGGCTGAGTATCCACAGATAAGCCCGCCATCAGTAAGCGTTTCGGCTTACTACACTGGCGCGAGTGCGGAAGTTGTCGAGCAGGCCATTGCGGACCCCATAGAGACCTCAGTCAACGGCGTTGAGGATATGATATACATGTCTTCAAAGAGCGCGAACGATGGCTCTTACAGCCTAAACGTCACGTTCGATGTTGGCACCGATCCAGATATGGCGCAAGTTAACGTGCAAAACCGCGTGTCACAGATTGAGTCAAAACTGCCTCAAGAAGTTCGCATGGTTGGTGTGACGGTGAAAAAGCGTTCACCTGACTTGCTGATGGTACTTAACTTCTATTCACCTGATGGCAAATACGATGATCAGTTCTTGATTAACTACATTAACTTGAATGTAAAAGATCAGTTGGCTCGTGCGAAAGGTATCAGTGAAGTTAACGTGATTGGTGGTGGCGAATACGCAATGCGTGTTTGGTTAGATCCTGAAAAAATGGCCAACCTTAAGCTAACCACGTCAGACGTATACGCCGCTTTGGCTGAACAGAACGTTCAAGTTGCGGCAGGGCGTGTAGGTGCAGCACCATACAACAATCCGCAAGAAGTTCAGTTTAACCTTGTGACCAAAGGTCGCTTGGAAAGCGTGAGTGAGTTTGAGAACGTAGTCCTTCGAGCTAATCCCAATGGCTCTACGGTTTATCTGAAAGATGTTGCTCGCGTTGAACTAGGCAAAAAGTTCTACGATGGTAACGGTAAGTTCCGTGGCCAGGACGCGTCAATCGTTGCGTTGTCTCTTCAATCGGATGCGAATGCGTTAGAAAGTGGTCAGGCCGTCATGGAGCTCCTTGAAGGCTTGAGCAAAAACTTCCCAGAGGGAATGGAATACGAGACCAGCTACGATACAACCGTGTTCGTATCTGAATCGATCAAAGGGGTAGTAAAAACACTGATTGAAGCGATTCTATTGGTGATTGCTGTAACTTACTTGTTCTTGGGTAGTGCGCGTGCAACGTTGATTCCTGTTGTCGCGATCCCCGTTTCTCTGATTGGTACGTTTGCCATCATGCAGGCAACGGGCTTCACCATTAATACGGTTACTTTGTTTGGCTTGATCCTTGCGATTGGTATCGTGGTGGACGATGCGATTCTGGTTATCGAAAACGTCGATACTACCATGGCGAAAGACCCAAGCATTTCACCGCGTAAAGCGACGTTGCTAGCGATGAAAGAAGTAACGGGACCAATCATCACGTCGACCTTGGTTCTACTTGCGGTATTCATACCCGTCGCCATGCTGCCAGGTATCACCGGTATCATGTATCGCCAGTTCGCTTTGACCATCTGTATTTCGGTTGTGATTTCATCCATCAATGCATTGACGCTGTCTCCAGCACTTTGTTCTCTGGTATTGAAGCAGGGTGGGGGCAATACCGCTAACTGGTTCCAGGCTTTCAACAGAGGCTTAGAGCGCATCACTACGCGTTATGGCCAGATCGCTGGTTTCTTGGTGAAGAAGTCTTTACTGCTCGTGACGTTCTTTATAGTTGCTATCGCAGCGGTCACTTTCTTTGCGAAAACCACCTCTACAGCGTTTGTTCCTCAAGAAGATAAAGGCATTTTGCTGGTTAACGTACAGCTACCAGATTCAGCCTCTTTATCACGTACTGAAGAAGTCACCAATGATTTAATGAAAATGATCGGTGAAGAGCCTGGTGTGGATGGTGTGACGGTTGCGAACGGTTACTCGTTTATGACAGGCGCAGCAGCATCAAACGGTGCTTCTGTATTTATCAAATTGCATGACTGGGATACTCGTAACTCGCTGCAAGGAGAGCACTCTGCTAATGCTATCGCGGCACGTATTAACGGGC
Source organism: Vibrio sp. sp1 (assembly GCF_016920955.1). Lineage (NCBI taxonomy): Bacteria > Pseudomonadati > Pseudomonadota > Gammaproteobacteria > Vibrionales > Vibrionaceae > Vibrio > Vibrio sp. sp1. Next base: position 1,700,305 of record NZ_CP060590.1, on the reverse strand, counting down.
GAGCGGCGACAGAGTTACCTCAAGCGGTTGTTTTTGCGATGGGACCACCGGCGGTTCCAGGTATGGGCGCTGCGTCTGGTTTTGAGTTTGTGCTTGAAGACACGCTAGGGCGAAGTCGTACCGACTTGTCGATGGTCATGGGAGAAATGATCCAAGCGGCTAACCAAGCGCCTGAAATTGCCTACACGTTTAGCACGTTCCGCGCGAATGTTCCGCACTACTACGTTGATATCGATCGTGAGAAAGCGCAGCAATTAGGTATTTCGCTGTCGTCTATTTTCCAAACCTTGCAAGGCAACTTAGGTTCGCTTTATGTGAATGACTTCACCATGTTTGGTAAGAACTTCCGCGTAACCATGCAAGCTGATAGCCAGCACCGTAGCAGCATGGAAGATCTAGAGCGTTTCCATGTTCGTTCTTCGAACGGTGATATGGTTCCGTTAAGTACGCTAGTGAGCTACGAGCAAGTGTTTGAGCCTGATGTGGCATGGCGTTACAACATGTACCGCAGTGCTATCATTCAAGGCCAACCAGCTCCGGGTTACTCTAGTGGTGATGCGATTGCCGCAATGGAACGCGTTGCTGCTGAAGTTCTTCCGCAAGGGTACACGTATGAATGGACAGGTATGGCTTATCAGGAAGTGCTTGCGGGCAACCAAGCCATTTATGCGTTTGCGCTGGCTTTGATATTCATTTACTTGTTTATGGTGGCTCAGTATGAGAGTTGGAGTATTCCACTGGCTATTATTTTGGTGGTCCCAGTAGCAACGTTAGGTTCCTTCCTTGCGTTGAATCTAACTGGCACGCCGCTTAACTTGTATGCCCAAATTGGTCTTGTCTTGCTCATAGCCTTGGCGGCGAAAAACGCAATTTTGATTGTGGAGTTCGCCAAGCAAGAGCGTGAAGAAAAAGATGCTGATATCGATAGTGCAGCGGTTAAAGGAGGCACGTTACGTTTCCGCGCTGTGAATATGACATCTTGGTCATTTATCCTGGGTATCTTCCCGCTTATCTTTGCCGCTGGTGCGGGGCACGTGAGTCAAAACTCACTCGGCGTGTCGCTGATTGGTGGTCTATTGTGTGTGCTTCTAGCAGGTACATTCTTGATCCCAGGCTTCTACGCCCTGGTGCAAAGGCAGCGTGAGAAAGTTCATGGCGGCAACACCAAGCTGGTTCCTCTTGATGATGAATAATCACATCCGAAGTGCGCAGTAAGCACGAAGTGACAATTGAAAAAAAGCCCGAAGCGATGATTGCCTCGGGCTTTCTATTTTGAAAAGGGTTATTTTAGCGCAGTTTTGAATTGTGCAACGGCTTCATCCATATCATGAGCTTGAGCAGAGACAGAGTTCACTTCGTGCAAGCATTCCTGAGCGGATTGCATGTTATTCTCAGATATTGCGTTTAGCTCGGTGATTGAACCGCTAACTTGGTTCATAACGATACCTTGTTCTTCAATTGCTGAAGCTATGCGCTCCGAATTACCTTGAATTGAATGCATGTCAGTGATGATCTGCTGTAGGCTAGAATCCAGTTTTTCAGAAGCATTAAGTGTTTGTTGCCCTTGATCGTTACATTGATCAATATCAGCAACAACTGTAGACATTTGAGTTTGAATGTCTGCAACGACCCGCGTGATTTCCTCTGTGGATTGATGAGTTCGGCTAGCTAGGGCGCGTACTTCATCGGCGACAACTGCAAACCCGCGGCCTTGTTCGCCTGCTCGCGCGGCTTCAATTGCTGCGTTGAGAGCTAGTAGGTTGGTTTGCTCTGCTATTTCTTGGATGATGTTCACGGCACCACCAATTTTATCTACATGCTGATTCAGCGAGCCAATCGACTGCTGGCTGTTTGATAAAATCGTGGTTAGTTGACCGATGTTGGTTACCGTCGCCTCAACAACTCCTCGACCTTGTTCGGCATTATTCGCTGCCTGATGTACGCCTTCTACCGCAACTGATGTGCTTTCAGAGATTTCACCTATTGTGGCAACCATTTGCTGAACTGCCGTCGCCATTGATGCAGTGTGGTCAGTTTGAGTGTGGAATTGCTCCATAACGCCTTCTAACTCACGATGCATATTATCGGTACTTGCAGTGAGTTGCGCCGATTTTTCTTGGGTACTACTAATTAGATGCTCAAGCTTATCCAATAGGTCATTGAGGTGATGACTGATATCAAATAGCTCGTCTTGACCTTTCAAATCAGATCGAAGTCCCATATTGTTCGTTTCGCTGATACTTCGAATGGTGCCAAGTAAGCTATTCACTCGCGTATTGATTGAACGTGAAATTTGCCAAATCAATGCGAAAATAACGACTAAGATCAGAGCTGTAATGACCTGCTTGATGGTCGACATTTGTTCATCACGTTGTGCGGCAGCAGAGCTAAGGGCTGTGGAAAAGGTTTCAAATTGCTCTTCTACGGCATGAGATAATGCGCGAGTTTCACCGAGTAGGCCTTTGTCATAAGCAACCCCAACAACTTGCTTTTGGGCCGCCAATTGCTTACCTGTTTTGATAAGCTCAGGAGCATATTGCCCCTCAAGCAAGTCACTATTGAATAGTCCTGCTTTTACCGCAGAGTCAAAACGGACTAATGCCAATAACTGCTGGTGGTCTGAACGTTGTTTTGCTTCTAATAGTGCTTGTTCGTAACCAGCGAGAAGCCCACTCTTTGAATCAAGCCCGTATCGTTGGTAAGCGCTGACCAGATTCTGAAAGCCCCTTTGGTATGCGAGCAAGTCTTGCTTAAATTGTTGACTGGAAGGTAATTCATTACTCTTGAGTATATTCGCAAGCTCTTTTTCTGTGTCTATAAACTTGTCAACATTGGCGTCAAACTTATTTAGATATTTGTCATTACTACGTAGTAGGAAATCTTTTTCATTTCTGCGTAAGTTGAGTAAGCGTATTTCTAGATCACCAACGAGTTTGATGGCGTGATTAAGGTCATTGCTCTTATTTTCAAAATGGGATGACGTACCCAAAAGGGCCACGATGCCTAAAATGGCGATAACTCCGAGGAAGTAGAGTTTTTGCCTAATAGTCATATTGTTGTTTCCTGAATAAGTAACTAAAAAGAGAAATCCAATGAGATTTCCAAGGGCTAGCAAACGTTGTTCAACTAACATGTCGAGAAAACGACATGCACTAATACAGCACTTTTTTACGTTGCTGTTTTTTCGCTCCGTGCTTGTTTTTTGTATCAAGTCGTCGGCGTTGAGAAGCGCGGGTTGGTTTCGTTTTAATACGCTTCTTCTCCTGTAAAGCGGCAGCTTTTATTAATGCTTGAAGCCGATTTAGGGCGTCTTCCTTATTTTGTTCTTGTGTCCGAAATTGTTGCGCTTTGATGATGATCACGCCATCTTTACTTATACGACTATCAGAAAGTGCAAGTAATCGCTCTTTGTAAAAGTCAGGTAAGCTGGAATGCCGGATATCAAAGCGCAGGTGTATAGCGGACGCTACCTTGTTAACGTTCTGGCCACCATTTCCTTGAGCTCTAATTGGGGATAATTGAATTTCCCACTCTTGAATTGTGACGGAGTTCGAAATTTTGAGCATGATAAGTAAATGCCGGTAAGGACGATTGAAAGAGCTGATAAATTAACATTACAGATGCACAAATAGAAGAAAAGACATGAGCACGATTGATTTTAGACCCTATGAGGGATTCATATTTGATATGGATGGTACTCTAATCGATACCATGCCAGCCCACTTGGCAGCTTGGCAAGCAACTGCTGAGCGTTTTGATTTTCTGTTTTGCCAGGAATGGTTTCACAGTTTGGGAGGGATGCCGAGCTTTAAAATTGTTGAGGAACTAAATCGTGTGCATGAGCTTTTATTAGATCCTAAAACTGTCGCGACATTTAAAATGGAAACATTCGCTGCTATGGAGCTTCATGGTGACGTTATTCCTTGCACGAACATCGTGTTAGAGGAATATTTAGGCCATAAGAAAATTGCAGTCGGTACTGGCAGCCAACGAGAAAGTGCCATGCGCTTATTAAGTCATGCAGGTTTATTAGACAAGTTGGATGTTGTAGTAACCGCAAGTGATGTAGAGAACCATAAACCCTTTCCAGATACCTTTTTGATGGCCGCGGAACAACTCGACTTGGAGGCGTCACAGTGTCTTGTGTTCGAGGATACTGAGTTGGGGAAGCGAGCGGCGCATGCAGCTGGTATGGATTGCGTTATGGTGCAAGATAATGAGTTGATCTTTTTCCCAAAACCATAGTGGCAATATCCCTTAATATGAGATCAAAATGGGGTGCAAATGCACCCCATTAATTTTTACCACATCATCGATCATGAATCATAGATGCTTATTCTGGTTGAACTAGCTCTTGGTATTCAAATGAAGGTACCACAACTTCTACGCGACGGTTTTTCTCACGACCTTCGCGAGTGCTGTTGTCAGCAACTGGGTTTTCTTCACCCATACCTTTAACTGTCAAACGATCTGAACCAATGCCAGCTGCGGTTAGGTAATCAGCAACAGATTGAGCACGACGCTCAGACAGTTTTTGGTTGTATGCCGCAGGGCCTGAGCTATCCGTGTAACCAGTAATCTCTACTTGAGCTTGAGGATATTCGTTCAAGAATGAAACAAAGTTGTCCAGACGTTCAGAAACGGAATCTGTTAACTTAGCACTATCGAATTCAAACGTACCTGTACCGTACTCTTCTTTGTGCACCTTGCTCATCATCACTGGTTCTGGATCTGGCTCGATCACTTCTTCCGTTACAACTGCTGCAACAACTGGAGCTGCTGCAAATTTGTAGTTAACACCGATACCAAAGAAGTTAGCATCCATGTCGTCCCACACGTCGTCAGACATGTCTTGGTAGCGTTGGTATTCAGCGCGAACACTCCAGTTTCTATCGATCGAGTATTCAGCCCCCAAAGAACCTGTTGGGACAAAGTCTGTTTCGTCATCAGACATCATGTAAGCACCACCGATCTTAGCAAACAGATTCCAAGAGTCGTTTAAGTGCCAGTTGAATTTAGGTGCAAGTGTTAAAGCCGTTAGATTGCCGTCAATCGTATTAACCGTGTTAGCCCCTGACATCGAGTTAGCTTTGTAGTCGCCTAAGAAGTCTACGCCGTACTCTAGCCCAATGATATCGGTAAAGTCATAACCGATATGTAGTCCTGCACCGAACGCTTCATCATCACAAGGGCTATTTAGATAGCAAGCGTCGTCAAGTGTAGTCATGCCCACTTTGCCCCCGATGTACATTTCAGCTTGAGCAGAGTTTAAAAGCGCGCTACTACCAGCTACCACTGCTGCTACTGCAATTGCTACTTTGTTCATAATGTTTCCTTGTATTGATTGCATATTAACTTCTACTTCGTTTTATCAAAAAATTAGAAAAAACCAGCGTTTATAAGAAATTAGTTTAATATTATAATCATTTCATATCAAGCAACAATATATTTGAACTTGATCAACATTTACTACCCAAAAATACCTCACAAACTTCTGATATTTCTTACATTGTAGTAAAGATTTTTTGGTGCATAAGAAAATTGATGATTATTTTGAACTTTTTTTCGTAAACTTTACTTTACATTGTGCGTGGTGGTTAACAGGTGGTTTTTATTTGCATTTATTTGCAAAAACTGATTGCAAGTCTACGCCTAAGCCGATAAGTTACTTAAACGCTAGACAGAAAATGACCACAGCCCTTGATGCTGCTCGCTTTGTGAACAATGTTGCAATGAGTTCAGTTGGTAAAAATGGGGTCGGAAATAAAACCAGGAAGTAGAAGTAATGTTTCAAACTGATGATGTAAGAATAAATAGAGTAAAAGAGTTATTGCCACCTGTTGCAGTATTAGAGAAGTTCCCAGCGACTGAAACCGCTTCTTCGACCACTTTTGATTGCCGTAACGCCATTCACAATATTCTTGAAGGAAAAGACGATCGATTACTCGTGATCGTTGGCCCGTGTTCTATTCACGATCCGGCTGCCGCGGTTGAGTACGGTAAAAAGCTAAAAGTACTACGTGATGAACTGGGCGAGCAGCTTGAGGTTGTTATGCGAGTTTATTTTGAAAAGCCGCGTACAACCGTTGGTTGGAAAGGCCTTATCAATGACCCTTACTTAAATGACACCTATAAGCTAAATGATGGTCTACGTATCGGACGTAAACTTCTTCTTGATCTAACCGATATGGGCTTGCCAACGGCAAGTGAATTCTTAGATATGATCACACCTCAGTACGTGGCGGATTTGATCAGTTGGGGCGCTATCGGTGCTCGTACGACAGAATCTCAGGTTCACCGCGAGCTAGCTTCTGGTCTTTCTTGTCCTGTAGGTTTCAAAAACGGTACAGACGGGAATATTAAAATAGCGAGCGACGCGATTCGTTCTGCAAGCGCTTCCCATCACTTCCTTTCAGTAACAAAATACGGTCATTCCGCGATCGTAGAAACCGCTGGTAATCCAGACTGCCATATTATTCTACGTGGCGGTAAAGAACCAAACTACAGTGCAGCACATGTAGCTCAAATTAAAGATGAGCTGGACACTGCAGGTCTGCCGAAAAAAGTGATGATTGATTTTAGCCATGCTAACAGCTCGAAGCAGTTCAAGCGTCAAATGCTGGTGTCTGATGATGTATCCGAGCAAATCTCTGCTGGCGAAGAAGCCATTTTTGGTGTGATGATCGAGTCTCATTTAGTTGAAGGTCGCCAAGACTTAGTGGATGGCAAAGCAGCCACTTATGGTCAGTCGATTACTGATGCATGTATTGGTTGGGAAGATACGGAAACGGTACTTCGTCAGCTTTCTGATGCAGTAAAAGCGCGCCGCAACAAGTAAGCTCAACAGAAAAACTTTTTAAAAGCGAAAAGTGAATAGTGAAGAGCCAGAGGTACTATGCCTCTGGCTCTTTTTGTTGAGAATTACTCTCATATCTTTCTATTGTTTCTGCTTTCCTATATGTTATCTGTATACGTTGTAACCAAAAGGAATTTGGAATTGAATCGTAATGTATGGCTTCTATCTCTCTGCCAAGCCTTATTAATGACAGGGAATATTTTACTCATATCTGTTATTGCCCTTATTGGCAAAACACTTGCGCCGTCATCAAGTTTTATCACATTACCAGTTGCACTGCAGTTTTTGGGACTGATGGCCGCGACAATTCCCGCGTCGCTAATTATGGGCAAGTTAGGGCGTCGCCTTGGTTTTAGCCTTGGTAATGTCATTGGCATTTTGGGTGCTAGTCTAGCGACGTATGCATTAAGTCAACAAAACTTCTATCTGTTCTGCATGTCTACGTTTTTGCTTGGTGTTGGTATAGGTTTCGGTACTCTATACAGGTTTGCTGCCATTGAAGTGTGTGAAGAGTCGGCAAGGCATAGGGCGATTTCGATATCTATGGCGGGTGGGGTGTTAGCGGCGATCCTTGGACCTAATTTGGCGGTGTACTCACAGCAGTGGTCAGGTGATGGCTTATACATTAGTGCATTTGCTGTGCTTGTCGTGCTTTATATAACCGCGTTGGTTGTGCTACAAACCATTCGTTTTCCACCTGCACACACGCAGGCGCTACACGCTAAGGCGGATAAGCTGAGACTGATTATTCGTCGACCTAATTTCATGCTGGCAGTTATCGCGGCAATGGTTGCGTACGCGGTGATGAACATTTTAATGACAGCAACTCCTTTAGCGATGATTGGTTGTGGCTTTGATTTTGATAAAGCGGCGGGAGTGATCGAATGGCACGTGTTGGGTATGTTTGCACCTGCGTTTGTCACGGGCCGTCTGATAGAGCGGTTTGGCGCTAAGAATATGATTTTAGGGGGTGGATTGCTATTTGTTGCTTGTATTGGAATTAACATACATGGAGTGTCTATCTGGCATTTTAGCCTTGCTTTAATCTTGTTAGGAATAGGGTGGAACTTTATGTTTATCGCAGCCACCGGGCTGTTTAGTCAAAGTTATGAAGCGAAAAACAGAAGTAAGGCTCAAGCGTTTAATGAATTCTTCGTGTTCAGTTGTGTCACCATTACCGCATTACTATCTGGTTGGCTTGAGTCTACCGTAGGTTGGCAGAATCTTAATTTGTATGTTCTTCCATTTGTGTTACTCGTTATCGCGATGTTTGCGTTAAAAACGAATAAAAAGCCAGAATCACAAACCGCTTAATTAAGTCTTAATATATAACCCGGCCGATCGTGTCGGGTTTGTTTATTAGCTCAAATCAACAATCTCTTCTTTATGTTTTTATCGATAATGTGAATTCCCACAATAAAAATGTCGGTTTGATAAGACTTTTTATCTAACTTTTTGTAATAAAAATAAAAATCCTGTATATATCTTGCCGAAAATCAATAAAAACTAAAGAAGTTTCGTCTATGTCAGCCAATATTTCTCATAAAGCTCAAGAAACTCTCGTGAGGGAGTCTGAGGAACTCGTCTCAACAACGAACTTACAAGGTGTTATTACATATTGTAATGAAGCCTTTTGCCGCGTTGCTGAATACACTCACGAAGAACTTGTCGGTCAGAACCACAATATAGTTCGTCATAATGATATGCCTAAAGCCGCTTTCGGTGATATGTGGGCACGCCTTAAACAAGGTAAAGCCTGGCGTGGAATGGTTAAGAATTCCACTAAGTCTGGCGGTTACTATTGGGTTGATGCTTATGTCACCCCTATCTACGAAGACAACCATGTTGTTGGGTATCAATCAGTGCGCGTGAAGCCAAAGCGAGAGTGGGTTGATATTGCGACAAAAGCCTACAAAAGCATGCGTGCTGCAGAGAAGTCTGGCCGAACTTGGTCGTTGAAAATCAATGAAACCATTCGCTATGCGATTCTACTTGGTGCACTAACCGCACCTGCAACCGCATATGCGTTGTCTGTTGAAGGGCCGTTGGCTTGGCTTGCAAGTGCGTTACCTGCAAGTGTTCTGGCTCTGTTATTCCGCCAAGAGTTAATTGATACACCTCAGCAACTTAAAAAGTTACAAAAGCAATATGACAGCGTAAGTCGCTTGATCTATTCCGGTAACACGGCATTTTCGATTGCCGATTTCCATATCAAAATGCTATCCGCAAGAATTCGAACCGTGTTAGGAAGAATGACTGACTCCGCATTGCCTTTGCAGCATTGCGCCGAAGAGCTTAGTCAAACAACGGCAGAAGTCTCGGCTGCATTAAATCAGCAAAATACCGATATTCATCGTGTGCGAGATGCTACCCAAGAGGTGGAGTCGTCGGCAAATTCGGTTTCTTCGAGTACCAATGATGCCCATATGTTGATTGATGATACATTGAAGTCATGCTTGATGGCGAAGGAGACCATTGATCAAACGCACACCAATCTAGCGCAATTAAGCCTTCAAGCTGAAAAAGCGACGGAAACGACGTATCAACTGAGTGATCAGGCGCAGAAGGTGAACCATTTGATGGAAGAGATTGGTGGGATCGCAGAGCAAACCAATTTACTGGCACTCAACGCGGCGATTGAAGCGGCAAGAGCAGGGGAGCAAGGTCGTGGTTTTGCTGTTGTAGCTGATGAGGTCCGCGCGCTTTCTGGGCGAACATCCAATGCAACTGAACAAATCCAAGCCTCTATCTCCACTATGTTGGCAACGATTCAAAGTTGGCAGAAAGATATTCTGGCAAACAAAGAGCAAACCGATGCCTGTTCTCAAGTAGCAGAACAAAGCGCGTTGCGTTTGTCTGAAGTTGAACAGATGATGCAAACCATGAGTGGGCTGATGGTTGATGTAGCAGAAGCGGCGAATAACCAGTTAAAGCTATCTAGTGATGTAAACCAGCACATTCATTCTATTGCTTCGACCGCAGAACAAAACTTGGCAGCAACACATTCAGTTGAGCAAAATAGCCGACAGTTGAAAGACCAAGTACAAGATTTCTATCAGCTCGCACTTCGATTTGAAGACAAATAGTCGTAACGAAAGTTGTGATGTTTATGTCCTGGCTGCGTTTATGCGAATAGGAGCCAGATAAAAGAAAGCCCCGCCATTGCTGGTGGGGCTTTTCAGTTTTCACATTCGCAATAGAGAAAACTGACTATCTTTTTACTGCAATTACGCGAGTAGCTCTTTTGCTGTGTTCACTACGTTTTCAGTCGTGAAACCAAACATTTTGAATAGTTCGCCAGCTGGTGCAGATTCACCGAATGAAGTCATACCGATGATGCGACCGTCGAAGCCTACGTACTTGTACCAGAAGTCAGCAATACCTGCTTCAATTGCGATACGTGCTGTTACGTCTGATGGCAGTACAGCTTCACGGTAAGCGGCGTCTTGTTTGTCGAATGCGTCTGTTGATGGCATTGAAACAACGCGTACTTTCTTACCTTCAGCAGTTAGCTGTGCTGCTGCTTCTACTGCTAGTTCAACTTCAGAACCTGTTGCGATAAGGATTAGCTCTGGCTTGCCTTCGCAATCTTTCAGAATGTAAGCACCTTTCGCGATGTCTGCTACTTGTTCTGCTGTGCGCTCTTGTTGCGCAAGGTTTTGACGAGAGAAGATAAGTGCTGTCGGTGCATCTTTACGTTCAATCGCTAGTTTCCAAGCTACAGCGGACTCAACTTGGTCACATGGACGCCATGTGCTCATGTTTGGTGTTAGGCGTAGCGATGCCATTTGCTCAACTGGTTGGTGAGTTGGACCATCTTCGCCAAGACCGATAGAGTCATGCGTGTACACTTGGATGTTCTGAATTTTCATCAGCGCAGCCATACGCATTGCGTTACGTGCGTACTCCATGAACATTAGGAATGTTGCGCCGTAAGGAACGAAACCACCGTGTAGCGCGATACCGTTCATGATCGCTGTCATACCGAATTCACGCACGCCGTAGTGGATGTAGTTACCAGAGAAGTCGCTTGCTTCTAGAGACTTAGAACCAGACCACATTGTTAGGTTAGAAGGTGCTAGGTCAGCAGAGCCACCCATGAACTCTGGTAGTAGAGCACCAAATGCTTCTAGAGCATTTTGAGACGCTTTACGTGATGCAATGTTTGCTGGGTTAGCTTGAAGATCAGCAATGATTTGGCTTGCTTTCTCTTCCCACTGTGCAGGAAGCTCACCGTTTACGCGGCGTTTAAATTCAGCTGCCAGCTCAGGGTACGCTGCTTCATAAGCTGCAAATTTCTCGTTCCACGCTGCTTCCTTAGCTGCGCCTGTTTCTTTCGCTGACCATTCTGCGTAGACTTCTTGCGGAATTTCAAAAGGACCGTGCTCCCAACCTAGTTCTTTGCGTGTTGCTGCGATTTCTTCTGCACCTAGTGGCGCACCGTGACAATCGTGTGAACCAGATTTGTTTGGTGAACCAAAACCGATGATAGTCTTAGTACAGATAAGTGTAGGACGTGGATCCGCTTTCGCTGCTTCAATTGCTGCGTTGATTGCGTCAGCATCGTGACCATCGACTGCAGGGATTACGTGCCAACCGTAAGCTTCGAAACGCTTAGGTGTGTCGTCAGAGAACCAACCTTCAACGTGACCGTCGATAGAGATGCCGTTGTCATCCCAGAATGCAATCAGCTTGCCTAGACCTAGAGTACCTGCAAGAGAACATGCCTCGTGCGAAATACCTTCCATCAGACAGCCGTCGCCCATGAACACGTAAGTGAAGTGGTCAACGATGTCGTGGCCTTCTTTGTTGAATTGCGCTGCTAGCGCTTTTTCAGCTAGAGCCATACCAACCGCGTTAGTGATGCCTTGACCTAGCGGACCCGTTGTGGTCTCGATACCTGGCGCGTAACCGTACTCTGGGTGACCAGGAGTTTTAGAGTGAAGCTGACGGAAGTTTTTCAGATCGTCGATAGACAACTCGTAACCTGCAAGGTGCAGTAGAGAGTAAATCAGCATTGAGCCGTGGCCGTTAGACAGTACGAAACGGTCGCGGTCTGCCCACTCAGGGTTTGATGGGTTGTGGTTTAGATGAGAGCGCCAAAGAACTTCAGCGATGTCAGCCATACCCATAGGTGCACCTGGGTGACCAGAGTTAGCTTGTTGAACACCATCCATGCTTAGCGCACGGATTGCATTTGCTAGATGTTTACGATCCATAGTGATTACTTCTCGATATTTGATTTAAATAGAGGGAACTCGCCGAAACAAGTTCAAATAGAATTTTTTGAAAATAGTGCTGATGGTAAAAGCGAGTAGACGGGCTACTCGCTTTTGGTAAGCAATTAAAGCTTAGCTTCGATCATCGCTTCTAGTTTGCCTTGGTCAACGGCGAAGTTGCGGATACCTTCAGCCAGCTTCTCAACAGCCATTGGGTCTTGGTTATGTTCCCATAGGAATTCAGCGTGAGTCATTGGTGCTGGACGCTCAGCTGCGCCTTTAGAATCAACTAGTTTCTCAACTACTTCACCTTCAGCTGCTTCTAGTTCTGCAAGTAGAGCAGGAGCGATAGTTAGACGGTCACAACCAGCTAGTTCTAAGATCTCACCGATATTACGGAAGCTTGCGCCCATAACTACAGTTTTGTAGCCGTATTCTTTGTAGTAGTTGTAGATCTTAGTTACAGATAGTACGCCTGGATCTTCTTGAGCTTCGAAGTCACGGCCTTCTTTCGCTTTGTACCAGTCCATGATACGACCAACGAATGGCGAGATTAGGAATACACCCGCTTCTGCACAAGCACGTGCTTGAGCGAACGAGAATAGAAGCGTTAGGTTACAGTTGATGCCTTCTTTTTCTAGGATCTCAGCTGCGCGAATGCCTTCCCAAGTTGAAGCCAGTTTGATAAGGATACGGTCGTTAGTGATGCCAGCATCGTTGTACATTTTCACTAGTTGACGAGCTTTCGCTACGCTGCCTTCCATATCGTAAGATAGACGAGCGTCTACTTCTGTAGAGATACGACCTGGGATAGTTTTTAGGATTTCTTTACCGATGTTTACTGCAAGCATGTCACAAGTATCTTGAACTTGTTGAGCTTTGTCGTTGCTCTGTGCTTTAGCGTATTCGATTGAAGCATCGATTAGAGGTGCGTACTCTGCGATTTGAGCGGCTTTAAGGATAAGAGAAGGGTTAGTTGTTGCGTCTTCTGGCTGATACTTTTTAATTGCATCAATCTCGCCAGTGTCTGCTACTACAGTCGTTAGTTTACGAAGTTGCTCTAACTTGTTGCTCATAATCGATCATCCTATTTAAATGGGCTTAAGCGTGATTTTTGTTATCACAGCTTGTGCATTTGCAAGCGAGTTAGCTAACCGTCTCATCGCATTTAATGAGACATCTGCTCAGCCAACTACGGAAAATTTCGTTACCGAACAAATGCTATGAACATTTGATCGATAGCTGAGTAAATGATGTGTCCATATTTATCCTATCTATGCTGAAAGTCAATCGCTGAAATGGACTTATAGTGAACTTCATCAACGTTTTTTTACTGTGTGTTTAGTGGTTAACCCAAATAAACGTTTGCCCTTATTGTTCAAAGCTTGAGCGTTGTCCAAGAGGGTAAAAAATTGTAGTGAGAAAATGTTATTGCGATGAGCAAATGTAGCGTTTAAATTGATAAAGAACATATGCTAAGTCAATGAGCATATGTTCACTTATTGCATACAATATCGATCCTCTTAAAGGGCGAGAGAAACCATGAGCAGTTCTAATCAAGATATTTCCATTGAAAACACGGATTTGTTGACAGAGATTTCCGTCGCGTATTATCAAGACGGTGCGACTCAGGAAGAGATATCGAGAAAATTTGCCATATCACGCGCAAAGGTCGGGCGAATGCTCAAGCAGGCGCGTGATGAAGGCATTGTTGAAATTACCGTTAAATACCATCCGGTGTTCAGCGCCAAGATTGAACAACGTTTGATCGAGCGATTCGGCGTTAAGCGCGCGCTTGTTGCTCTTGATCAACCGAATGAAGAAGCGCAACGACTACAGGTATCGGGATTGGTGTCCAATTATCTCACTAGCACGCTCAAAAACGGCATGGTGGTGACGGTCGGACAAGGGCGCAACGTGTCGTCTGTCGCTCACCATATTGGTGTTATTACGCCGCGTGACTGTAAATTTGTGTGTGGCATTGGTGGTATTCACCCGCGTGGCGGTATGTATAACGCCGACCATATTTGTCGTCAGTTGGCGAAGAAATATGGGGGAACCTCTGAAACCCTTTATGCGCCGGCATACGCAGAAAATAGAGAACAGAAGTTGGCCTTCATGCAAAATGCAACCGTGAAACAAACGCTCGACCTAGCACGTAAAGCCGATGTTGCTTTGGTTGGTATTGGTGACATGAGCGAAAACAGTTACATGGTCGACTTAGGTTGGTTTACGCCTGATGAAGTGGTTCAGTCGAGACTTCAACAAGGTGTGGTAGGGGATTTTGCAGGTTATGACTTCTTTGATATTCACGGTAATGTAGCGAACACGGTAATGAGTGACCGAGTAATTGGACTTGGTATTGAAGAGTTTCGGCCGATCTCGGAAGTCATTGCGATCGCAGCTGAGAACAGCAAGCCACTCGCTCTACTCGGAGCATTAAGAACTGGAGCGATAGACGTGATCGCCACGAGCGTTAGTAACGCATTAACCGTGCTCAACTTAGATGAGCAAATGCACGGTAACGCGACATCTGAACGCTAACGGAAATAGTCGGCTTTTGATGTAGTCAGGCTATGAGGAGGGACAAATCACTCATAGCCAGTTTCTATTTCGAAATGACAAGTTTGGTTTAGAAGCTGCGTTTAGTATATTGGAACACATCATCTTTAGATAAACGTAAGATACTTTGTTAAACAGACACTTGTCTTAACGCTCGATAGGTAGAGAGTGGTCTGCACCCCATTCGGTCCAAGAACCGTCGTACACCGACAGATTGTCCAGACCAATTTGATACGCCGCGAGTAATAAAATGCATGCGGTCACACCGGAGCCGCAACTAAAAATAATTGAATTGTCACTATCTATCGTTAGTGCGCTAAATATCTGTTGCAACTCTGAATTTGGTTTAATGTGACCGTTGGTTAAGAGTTCTTGAAACGGTAAGCAAACCGAATTTGGAATGTGCCCACTACGTAGACCTTCTCGTGGCTCAGGCACTTCAGCAAGGAAGCGTGCTTTGGCTCTGGCATCGATGATATTTGCACTTTTATTGGTGGAATGAGCAAGAACATCTTGTGCACTCAAAAAGGCATTTTGATTGAGCTTACCCGCAAAGTTACCTTTTTCGCTTGGTTGCGATAGGGCACTTTCGACAGGAAATCCGGCTTCAATCCAAGCAGGAAGACCGCCGTTTAAGACTCGAACATTATCATGTCCCATAGCTTTGAACATCCACCAAGCTCTTGGTGCGGCTAAAGTGCCTGAGTTGTCATAAACCACAATCAAGTCTTCGTTGTTCAAACCGAGTTGTTGCGCACTTTGGTTGAAGCCTTCTTCTGTTGGCATCATATGCGGTAGGGAGGAGCCTGGTAAGCAAAAGTCATTGTCGTAATCAAAGCGTAAAGTATTTGGAATCCACTTATCTTGGATCTTTTTACCTTCAGAAGGGATTTGAAACGCAATACTAGCGTCGAGGAGCTTGACGTTAGGTTGGCCGAGAAGGCTATTGAGTTCATCAGTACTAATCAGTGCTTGCATTGTCTTTAGTTTGCTAGGTGGATAATCTTACTGTTTTACAACAAAAAAATCGCATGTTCAAAAGAACGATGCGATTTTTAAGTTAAAGATTGAAGATTTGTTCTGAAAGACAGCTTTCGATTTACCCAGTTACATGGTCCAAGTGTTGTCTCCAGAAGTAATCACTTTCTGAATTGGGTCACTACCGTCATAGAACCAAATTTCAACAAGTAGGCTACCTTGGCTATCAGAAACATTAAAGTCGACATTTGCTGTACCATTGTTGAGTGGAACCGATGCGACTTTGCTTGGGTATTTTGCATCGTAGTTACCTGAACTGTTCTCGACAAACTCTTTGTACACGCTTAGGTGTGCTCGTTGTGAAGAGAAACCACTGATGTCTACATTGAGCGTACCTTCCGTCACTGGGTTGTAGCTAAAGCCATCTGGTACTACTAGATCCTGCATGGTTGCATCTTCTACAGTTACGGTAGTCTCTTCTACGGTTGTTTCTTCCTGTTGGGTTGTGTCTTCCTCTGCAACGGTGGTTTGGGTTGGTGGAGGTGGTGTACTGTTACCACCTCCGCCGCCACCGCCTCCGCCACAAGCCGTTAGTGCTAATCCCATGATGATTGTGATAAGTGCTTTCATAATGTTATCTCCCTATGGAATGTAGCATTTGTTAGGTGTTGGAGCGGTGTGCCAATCTGTGCTTAGTTCGCCACCAGACTCAGCCCAAGTTTGGAATTGAGGGTATGCATCGACCATGTCTACACGCTCTAGCGGCCAATCCCAATCTTCTACTATTAACAGTGCCCAAGGTAAGTTGTTTGCTGTTTTGAAGTACACACCTTGTGCTGGGTCACTTGCATCGACGCCGACACCGAAGAGGTTTTGGTCATCAAACTGTTCTGTTGGTGCTTGGTCTGCTAAGTGAACTTCCCACTTACGCCCTGGTTGGAAAGTAATACCATCGCCATGGTAAGTGCCCGGTGTTGCAAAGATGAACGGGTCGTATGGCATGGCTTGAATGGCTGAACGGTCAGATCCTTCAGTGAAGTACACATTCAAGGTAAAGGTGAGTGAGACGTTATCATCACAGCCAGACTCTGTGCGGAAGTAGCTACAGCTGCTCGCCGCGTGTGTGCTTAAGTCTTCACTGATGATGAAAATTGCTTCATCAGAAATACTTTCCAAGCCATTAGATGCTTGTTCTACACCATTGAAGGATAGTGTTGTTAATCCGTTTTCAATCGAGCTTCTCAATACACCCGGTAGTCGGATTGCGAAGCCATTTTTGTAACTTGCACCGTAAGCCGCTAGGTCGCCAGTAATTTGAATACTCTCAACATGACCCGCAAGACTGGTTTCGGTGATGCGGAATTTTACGACCACATCGTTCATGTCGTAGTCTGCGGTGTATGGCCAGTTATCTTCGTAAGCGACGGTGGCGTAATCTTCTGCACTCGGGAAATATTCCACTGAGTAACCATTACCAGTGATGGTTATTGGGTAATCTTCCACCTCACCAGATGTCGAACCACCATCGTAGTTTAATCCGGTTTGTTGGCTAAAGCGGAATCGGCTCCAGCTAGACCCTTCCGTTGCAGCGGTTGAAACGACAAACGGTAGGGGATTATTACCCGCAGACAGTAATTGGTCGGTAAAGACTTGCTCACCTTCATCATCAAAGTCACCATCGCGGTTCCAGTCAAACCATGCTGATAGGTAGCCAGAAGTAGAAGCTGTCACATTCACAATTGAGCTTAAGCCTGGATCAAGTGCGGATACAAAACCAACACCATCTTCATCGGCTGTGCCCACAGAGTTGTCGTTTGCTTGACCGTCGGCATCACCATCTGGAGCAACAGAGCCAAGCCAAGTTGCACCGTCCACTTCGTGACGAGGACCGTTTGACGCAAGTGTTGTGTGGTAGCTGTCTGGAGCATCACCGAAATCAATTGGCTCGTCTTCGTTAATCACCGGAGCATTTGCACAACGTGCACCGTCATTTTGGCTTGAGCTTGGACCGTTGGATACAAACTCAACCGCAGGAACGATACCTGCTGCGATATTGGCTGCGTTACCTTCCGAAAGATCAACGCGATAGATTTTGCCATCTTGGTTACGTGACACGTAGTAGTTGCCGTTTACATCGAAGTAGCCAGCACCAAATGTGCCTTTCTCACCTGTGTCACCTATCGCAGTTGCGCTACCGTTTGATGGGTTGAACTGATATAGCACACCAGAGTTGTTGTCGATGCCGTAAAGGGAGCCATCACCTGGATGGAATGCAAAGTCGGTTAGGTTCACTGTCGCTGTTGAGCTAATTTTCACGATGCTCAATGTCGCATTTGGATCAGAATTGAGCGGAGAAAGGTCAATGGAGAAAAGTCCTTTGCCTTTGCGGTACAAGTAGTAGACGTGGTTGTAAACGTCGCCAACGTAAAACGTGTGGTCGGTAGGAAGGCCCGAAACATTAAGTGTCTCTGCTTGGAAGTCTTTACCAAGACGAACAATCTTTTTGTTTGTGGTGTCGTAGCCGTAGATATAACGGTCAGTGAAGTTAAAGCCTACACCGTTGATGCCCGAAGCCAAACCTGTGTCGTCCTCTAAAAGAGTCGTAGAGCCTGTAACCAAATTGACGCCATAGATTTGAACCGGGGTTGATTGGAATAGGTATGCTTGGCTTGGGCACGTATCAAATGGCGCCGCTTGTGCATAAGCGCTCACTATTAGAGACCCAAGTAGTAGTGATGTCCTTTTCATAATTCGCCCTCTCATTGGTTCGTGATATATGCAATGAAAGGAATGTGCCAACTTTTAAGTTGTTGAATTTTATGAAGTTAAAATTTGTAAGAAGAAGGGTTTTAAATCTGATTGTCAAAATGAGAAAAAAGCCCAACATCGAGTTGGGCTTTTTGGGAATGATTAGAGGTTTAGAACTAACTACAAACCGGACAGGTTGGCATTTTCATCAGATTCATTTCTCGCCAAGACATGCTGAGCGCGTCCAAAATCAGAATTTTGCCTTTCTTTGGTTGGCCGTAATCAGCAATCACTTTAATCGTCTCCATCGCTTGTACTGCGCCAACAATACCCACAACAGGAGCCATGACTCCGGCTTCGACACAACTTAACGCACCGCTGCCGAAGAGGGCACTTAAGCACTGGTAACATGGTTGAGTTGGGTCGTCGTAAGTAAACACACTCACTTGGCCTTCCATACGAATAGCCGCGCCTGAAATTAGCGGTGTTTTAGTCGCAAAACATAGGCGGTTAAGTTGATTGCGCGTATCGACGTTATCTGATGCATCGACAACAATAGTGTGTTGCTTAATCAGGCTCTCTAACGCGGTATCATCAAGACGTTTTGCGATGGTATCTACGACAATGTGCGGATTAAGTTCACGTAGTGCATTGGCCGCCGAGTCTACCTTCTTACGACCAATATCCGCATCGTGGTGCAGCACTTGGCGCTGAAGGTTAGACAACTCGACGATATCATCATCAATCAGCGTGATTTTACCGACACCAGCAGTCGCCAAATATTGGCTTGATGCGCAGCCTAAACCGCCAGCACCAAGCATCAATACCGATGCTTGTTTGAGTGCTTCTTGTCCTTCAAAGTCAAACTGACGAAGAATGATTTGGCGGTTGTAACGCAACATTTCCTGATCGGAAAGAATATCCACAACGTCTTCCTAGTAAAGGGTTGAGTTGAATAGTTGAATCTGAACCGTTTCGCCCACTTCAACTCGGCCGCGTTCACGTTCCAATACAACAAAACAGTTCGCTAGGCTCATTGAGCGGAATGCACCAGAGCTTTGGTTACCGGTTGTTTCAACGACAAACTTGCCATCTTCCAATGTATAGATACCACGTTGGTAATCGGTACGACCTGGCGCTTTCTTAAAGGCGGTTTTGGTTGTTGCTGGAATAGATTCGGGTGCTTTCCATTCTGTATGGCCTGCAAGTTTTGCCAGCATTGGTTGAACAAGCACGTACATAGTAAGAACTGCAGAAACAGGGTTACCCGGCAGCCCACAGAACCAAGCTGTACTTAGCTTACCAAATGCGAAAGGTTTACCCGGCTTGATTGCTAACTTCCAGAAACCGATTTCACCAAGCTCTTCAAGAATGTCTTTGGTGTAATCCGCTTCGCCCACACTAACACCGCCTGAGGTCACAACCACATCTGCCAATGTTTGTGCTTGTTCAAAGGTTGCTTTCAGAGTCTCTGGGCAATCTGGAATGATACCAAGATCAATGGCTTCACAACCGAAGTTCTCGATAAGTGGTTTAATACCGTAACGGTTGCTGTCGTAGATCTGACCTTCGTCTAGCGGTTCGCCCAGTGGTTTAAGTTCATCACCAGTAGAGAAGAAAGCAACTTTTGGCTTACGTACTACTGTCACATGGCTAACACCAAGCGACGCAATCATCGGAATATCGCGAGGTGTCAAACGTGCACCTTTTGCCAGTACGATGTCGCCTTGTTTGATGTCGTCACCTGTTGGGCGGATGTTGTTTTGCGGCTTCACGTCAGTTTGATTGAACTGAATGCCAGCATCCGTCACTTCTGTGTTTTCTTGCATGATAACGGTATCACAACCCTGTGGGATTTTTGCGCCAGTCATGATGCGAACACAGGTACCTTGAGGCCATTCACCTTCAAAAGGTTGTCCTGCAAATGATTTACCTGCCAGAGGCAATACAGAAGATGACTCAAGATCTTGAATGCGAATAGCGTAGCCATCCATTGCTGAGTTATCGAATGGCGGTACGTGGATAGGAGACAAGATATCTTCTGCCAGTACAAAACCGAGTGCTTCAGCAAGTGGAAGAGAAAGCGTTGTTTGGATAGGTTTGATTCGCGATAACATTTTGTCCATCGCTTCTTCAATTGGCATCAAGCCAGGTGCGTCGCAGCAGCCCATTGAGAAAATCCTGTGTTCTTTTGTTTTGTGGCAACTTTACCATAAAAGGGGACTGAGTAAGAATGTCCACCTATAAAATATGGGTGTAATTATTCAAAAATCCGAGTATCCTTGTCAGCCATCCAAAAGGGGTAAAAAACCTGCGGAGCTCAAGAAAATCAGCTCAGTACCTTCATCTGATGTGACTTGGTGTAAAGACACGAACTGAGCAACTCAAAGCGAAAAGTATGAATGCAATTTTGATTGGGTTTGTACGAAGGCTGAAGTAAAACAAAAGAGGAAGTGGAATGTCAGGTCTTAGCGAGTCAGCGAAGTTAGTAAAAGAAGCGCTAGAGCAACGCGGTTTGGAAACGCCAATGCGTCCAAACAACGTAAGTCGTGAAGAGAAGAAAGAGAAGATCGAACACCACATGCGTGAGATCTTAGGTCTACTTCAACTTGACCTCACTGACGATAGCCTAGAAGAAACCCCTCACCGCATTGCTAAGATGTACGTTGACGAAATCTTCTCTGGTCTGGATTACTCCAACTTTCCTAAAATCACGGTGATTGAGAACAAGATGAACGTGAGCGAGATGGTTCGCGTGAAGGACATCACGGTGACCAGCACTTGTGAACACCACCTTGTGACCATCGATGGCAAGGCTGCTGTGGCTTACATTCCACGTGGCAAGATCATTGGCCTGTCAAAGATCAACCGTATCGTTCGCTTCTTTGCGCAGCGTCCACAAGTTCAAGAACGTATGACTCAGCAAATTCTTGTTGCACTTCAAACGCTGCTTGAGTCCGATGATGTGGCAGTGACGATTGACGCAACACACTACTGCGTGAAATCTCGCGGTGTGATGGATGCAACCAGCGAAACGACAACAACTGCATTGGGTGGCATCTTCAAGAGCAACCCAGCAACGCGTGCCGAATTTCTGCACGGTTTACGCTAGGTAACCAAGTACTATTCTAAGAGGATGGCAAACGCCATCCTTTTTTTATGCTTGTTTAGAAAATGACTTCATGATTTCTGGCCAATACATTTTGACGTAACCTGCCGATACCCAAACAACCAATACAGTCGCGATACTGAGCTCTAGAAAACCAAAGTCGTGTAGCCAGTGCCAGTGAGGGTGCGATTCGGCAAAAAAAGAGGTTAAGCGATGCATTGCGATAGCGCTGATCACGGAAGGAAAGGTTACTGCCGCGATAGAAGGTTGAAACTTCAAGCGAAGTAAGCGGAAGTAACATAAGTAGATCAATAAAGTCATAGTGATGGCGATCCCGGCCAATGCGCCTGTCAGTATCGGATCAGGTAAGGGAAAGTTCACCAAGTATGCTGCTAATGACAAGTTTACCGGCGCGGCCATAATCGCGAGGGTCGGTCTTGCTCGCCTTGGTAGAGAGCCGAAAAACACCAAACGATACAACACGAGTGGCAGCATGAAGAAATAAATGCCGATGCACATCATCGCTAACGTTTCGGAAAATAAGTTGTGACCTAGTTGAGAACCGGCTAGTGAACTACTGATCAGCCCCACCGGATAAAGAAACCAACTCGGTACGATATTGGACATTTTGAAGTTCATTAGCTGAAAGCTAAAAAACAGCACCATCATAGTAAAATGCAGCAAAAGCGCCATAAACCAAAGTGGATAAGCGATGATAGGCGCTACAGCGGCAAGGTAATCTGCAAGGATCAGTAACGCCATACTCATTGGTGCCATTAAACTACCACTCAGCGGGTGACGAATGTCGACCATGAATAATCGTGGATTAGCGGCATATTTTATGAGTACAGGGGCGAGTAAAAGTGCGCCGAGTGACGCCAAAAATGGACGTATCGGTTCACCAATCTCAGGAACATAGAGTGCCCAAGCTTGCCCTAAACCTATCATACCTAGTGCCAACGCGGCTTGAGACGGCGGGACACTATAAAACTGCACAAGTCTTCTCCAGTTCAAATCTACTCCATTTGATTTTTGCCTGAATGAAACGAAACATGACGATTTGGATGAAATGCTCTATTTAAGTAGCGAATACTAACAAGTATGGAGAGGGGTTTCTCATGAAAGGTGGTGAGCAAATATCAGAGAATGATAATTTTGTGAGTTTGGTATCGAATATTTGGGAAAAGATGTAAAAATGCAGAGTTTATCGCTCCAAACCCTTCGATAGTCTGGAGCGAAGTGATAACAAAGAGAATGTTATGTTGATTGATTCTCCGGTAGATCCTGCTGGCGTAACTTTTCGTTTTTGATTGTACGATGCAGCAGCTGGCTGTAAATAGGTTGTCCACCCAACAATTGAGCAATAATCACAGCGCCCAAACAAGTAATGATCAATGGCAGGATTAAGTAGTAGTTATTCGTCATTTCAATCACTAACAGAATACCAGTAATCGGTGCACGTACCGTTGCAGCAAACAGGGCACCCATGCCCGCAATCGCAAATACACCAGGCTCGATATCAAGCGCAGGGAGCAAGACATCAGCACTTGCTCCGAACGCATAGCCAAATAAGGTTCCCAGAGCAAGCATAGGTGCAAAGATGCCTCCCGGCGCACCAGAACCAAAACAGAGCAGGGTTGTAATTACGCGACCAAAGAAAAGCAAAACTAAAATAGATACCGAGTAGTTACCGTTAGTAATGTCAGGAATAAGGCCGATACCACCACCAGTTAGTTGGGGAACGTACAAAAGAAGCAAGCCAAACACGCCTCCCAGTAACGAACCTACAATCAAGTAGCGCTTACGATCGTTTTTGTGAATTGCGACAAAACTGTCTTGTGCCACGGTAATTAGTTTATTGAAGATCACGCCAAACACGCCAAACAATGCGCCAAGCAATAAAAACAGCCATAGGGTTTGAAGCTCTGGCGACTGGTATTGCGGCATAGTGATAACGGCGTCTTGCCCGTTAATGGCGCGAAACACTATGTTCGCCATAATGGCAGAAATGATCACTGCGCGAATTGAGATCAAAGAGTAGCGAAACTGAGGTCGCATTTCCTCCACAACGAACATAATGCCTGCGAGAGGGGCATTAAAAGCCGCAGCCAAACCGCCAGCAGCACCAGAAGCGAGCAGGGAGTGGCGGGTATCGTCATCCTTTACGCGGAATATATCGGTCACCATTCGACCAACAGCGCCCCCCATTTGAACGGTTGGGCCTTCACGACCCAGCACCATACCTGAGCCAAGTGCGCCCATGCCGCCGAAGAATTTTACTGGTAGAACTCGCCACCAGCGCACTGGACGAATATTATCCATTGCCCCTTCGATTTCAGGAATACCAGAGCCTGCCGCTTCTGGCGCAAAGCGGTGCACAAGAAAATAGCCAATAAAAGCTAAAAGTGCGCTAATGAGAACCGCTGCCAGCCACAGTGGTAGAACATTACCAATTTCGCTTCTTAACCATTCTGTTCGTGTTTCAGAAACGAAATGAACGGCAAGCTCGAAATACGTACCGACAAAACCAGCCAACGTACCCACAATGGCGGCCATAATGAGAACAGAAAATGGTGTTGACCCTCGAGAGACAAACTGGTTAATCGCATCTTTCGGTACGTGCGCCAACACAGATTTCACAATTCTCTCGCGTTTGGTCATTAAAAAGCTCTCCTGTTGCTGGGGGGAAGGGACGAAAGAAAGTATACGCTTCGCAGAGTCTAGACCTAATCAATAAAGATGCAATTTAGCTTTTCACTATTGAGTGTTCGAAGTGTCGCGATATTATTCATTCACTCAGATTGTGCTATTGCTCTCATAATTTAGGATAAAAAACTTGTTTTTTGAGAAAAATGAACCATGCTTTAAATGTAAAGCAACATGACTGCTTCAGAAGGAGGGATGTGAGGTTTTACACACAATTTGGATGGATTCAAACCCTACGGTAAGTCCTCGTTTTATGTTCGGGATGCATCAATAGACATCGCCGATTCGCACACTCACGATTGAGTAACGAGGTAGAGGCGCACGCACATGTGCGCCTTCTTAATTTCTGCGTTATAACTTTCATCACCACCTGCCACTATTTTTCTCTTGAACATTTTCTTGCAGTTAGTAATGTCTTGGTTCGATGTCAACCAACTAGAGCAGTGCATGCGCTTTTATCTCCGACTCTTACTTTCTTTATGTTGTTGTTCGGTAACGTTTCCGGCACTTTCAACGCCGAGCTGGTGGCAAGACACGTTGTCAGCAATGCCATATTCCAATCTAAAAGAACGTATAGAAAAAAGTGGAAGCTGGTATGGTTGCGAAGTGCAGTTGCGAGACAACTCAACGTTTATCAGCGCATTTTGTTTGGATGATTTTTCGTACTACCAGCAGCACTTGTATGGTGAAGTGGTTTTGAGAAGAGAAAGTGCTCAGTTCTCGTTTCTCACTGAATACGAGTGGCAGCGTCTGAATGACTTACTTCTCAACTTAAGAAAGGATGGGTTAGTTTTACGCAGAGTTACTATCGGACAAGAACACTATGATGTCGTTGAAGCTCTGGAAAAGAAATCTTCCGAGCTTGTCGATAAAGAAGTTATTTTGTTGATGAACCGCTATCCACAAGAAACGATTCGAAGTTTGCTTTGGGTAAAACCGGACGAGTTTCTGACGCCATCACCGTCCTTAAATGTGCAATTGCGCAGTGATGGCGAAATTATCGAGGTCAAAGTGACTCGTTTTTAGATTCTTTATGGAGAGATAGGAAGGTCGCCATTGCTGATTCATCCAAAAAACCATCCGATTTTTTGTGAGCGCGCAGGTATTGATAGCCTGCGATTAGCTTGCGGTGTAGCTCTTCTGCATCGTCTGACAACGGCTGATTCATAACGTGTTGAAAGGCAAGTTTGTACGCATCCATATCCACGACTTCAGCACGGCGATATAAATAACCACATCCCGTTGCTAACCATTCGAGAGAGCAATTGGCGCGCATTGCAATTTGATTTGCTTTGGTTAGGCTAGGTTCACTGCCTTTAAGGTATTTGCGTATTAAAGCTTCAGACACATCGACGCGTCGAGCGAACCCGCTGATGCTTTCTTCTCCGATCAGGGTGGCTAGGCGTTGGGCAAAAGACATATTTCGTACTCCAGTTCGAATTGCGAAAGTTTACCCGTTGAGCCGGTACGAAAACAAGACTACGATGAATGCAGATCAATTGAAGGAGAAAACCCATGGTTGCAAAAGTAGTAACTGCACCAAAAGGCCCAGAGTTCTCAGAGCTGGTTCAAGGATATTGGCGTGCAGTTGAGTGGGGAATGACGGCTCAAGAGCGTTTGTCATTTCTTAAGCAACACATTGAGTTAGGCATTACGACGGTCGATCACGCCGACATCTACGGTAATTACGAGTGTGAGGCGTTGTTTGGTGAAGCGTTAGCTTTAGACAAGAGTGTTCGTGAGCAAATTCAGATCGTGACGAAATGCGACATCAATTTGTGTGGCGATAAAACGCCAGAGCGTAAGATCAATCACTACGACACGAGCTCAGCACATATCTACCAATCGGTGAATAACTCGCTAGAACGTTTGAATGTGGATGAAATCGACGTACTTTTAATTCATCGTCCTGACGTGTTAATGGATGCGGACGAGGTTGCAGAAGCATTTTCTGAGCTTCACAAAGTCGGCAAAGTGAAGCACTTTGGCGTGTCTAACTTCACTCCACGCCAGTTTGAACTGCTGCAATCTCGCTTAGGTAAGCCGTTGGTTACTAACCAAGTGGAAATCAACCCACTTAACTTTGAGGTTGCACACGATGGAACGCTTGAGCAAATGCAAATGTTGCGCACGCGACCAATGGCTTGGTCTTGCCTCGGTGGTGGTTCAATTTTTAGTGGTGACAGTGAGCAAGCTGTTCGTGTCCGTAACGAATTAGAAGCAATTCGTGAAGAAGTGGGCGCAGCGAGTATTGATCAAGTAATTTATGCCTGGGTACGTCGTTTGCCATCTAACCCTATTCCAATCATTGGCTCTGGTAAAATCGAGCGTGTGCAAACTGCAGTTAATGCATTGAACATCGAACTTACTCGAGAGCAATGGTATCGCGTATGGGTGGCTTCTAAAGGCCATGGTGTGCCATAGAATTGATATCTTATCGATGAAATTATTATTAAAGGCATCCTCTAGCAGGGTGCCTTTTTAGTTTTAGCGCGTTACTGTTTACCCATTATGGAAATGGAAAGAATGAAATTCGAGCAAAAATGGGCTTTGGATGTTAGCTGCAACTTTTTGCTTACTTTTGGTGGAGGAGTTTTACCCATGTTTGTTTTATGTCACTAAACAGCGAATGTGATGCTTGCTTTTTAGTCATTTTGTTCACTCATTCATTCATATTGCGTATGCTTATTGAATAATAAAGAAATAAAAAACTCGTCAGTTTTCTCGTATTACATGCTGTAACAATCTGTTAGACTCCGGCGCAGATTGTGGAATATAAAAAGGTGATTGAATGTCTTTTCCCGTACTCATCTGTGATGATTCAGCGTTAGCACGCAAACAGATGGCGAGATCACTACCAGCCACATTGAATGCCGATATTACGTTTGCTATCCACGGAAAAAACGCGCTAGAAGAACTCGAAAAAAACGAGTTTAAATTGATGTTTCTTGATTTGACCATGCCAGAAATGGATGGCTTTGAAACACTAGAGCACATGCAACGGTTGGGGGATAAAACTCCGGTGGTTGTGGTGTCGGGGGATATCCAACCTAAAGCGAAAGAGCGCGTGTTCGCACTGGGTGCAAAAGCGTTTATTCAAAAACCGATCGCCAAAGATGAACTCAAGAAGGCGCTTAAAGAGTTGGTCGAGCCAGAACCTCGTCCTCAAATTATCACGCCTGTCTCTATTGAGTTACCGATTTTACGTCGTCGCGATATTTACATGGAAGTGGCTAACGTTTCAATTGGTCGAGCAGCCGATGCGTTGGCGCGTCACTTTGATGTGTTTGTGCAACTACCTCTGCCGAACGTCAATATCTTTGAAGTGAGCGAACTTCACATGGCCCTACGCGACTTGGCGTCGCATGACAACGTATCGGGTGTTTGTCAGGGATTTTGTGGCGAAGGTATTGCTGGCGAAGCGCTAGTGATTTTGAGTGATTCAAGCGTATCTGATCTCAAAAAGTTGATGAAAGTACCAGCAGACAGCGAAGAGCTAGAAGAGCTTGAGCTGCTAATGGATATTTCTAATATTTTGGTGGGGTCGTTCTTAAATGGTTTAGGCGAGCAGTCTGAAGTCCGATTCTTCCAAAGTCCACCAGTACTCCTTGGTCAGCATATCTCAATTGACTCGATCATTGAATCTACAACTGGAGCATTCAGCCGCACGATGACATTCGAAGTGAGCTACAACATTGAAGGAACGTCGATTCGTTGTGACTTGTTGTTTATGTTTGTGGATGAATCCTTGCCGCTGCTTGATAACAAACTGTCTTATCTAATGGAGGAGTTCTAATGTTGAATATGCCAGCAGAGTTTGAACAATTCCATTGGATGGTGGATATGGTACAAAACGTCGACATGGGCTTAGTGGTCATTGATCGAGATTACAATGTACAGGTCTGGAATGGGTTTATGACTCATCACAGTGGTTTGCAGTCTCATGATGCGATTGGTCGTTCTATATTTGATATCTTCCCTGAAATCCCACAGGAGTGGTTTAAATTAAAAACAAAACCAGTGTATGACCTAGGCTGTCGCAGCTTCATCACATGGCGACAACGACCTTACTTATTCTGCTGTCGTAATGTTCGACCAGTTACGCAGCAAGCGGAGTTTATGTACCAGAATGTTACGTTGAACCCAATGCGCACACCGACTGGAAAAATCAACTCGTTGTTTTTGTCTATACAAGACGCGACGGCTGAAGCTCTGATGTCTCAGAATCAATAGCGATAAAAAACTTTCTCAAAAGCCAAGGTCCGCCTTGGCTTTTTTGTATACTTATAATTGTGTTTCCCAATGCGTAGAACGTGAATATGGACTTTAATCTCGCCCTAAAACTCTACACCGCAGAGCAAGTAAAAAACGGTGAAACGCTGGCTGCGCAAATGGCTGGTGTTTCTATGTATAGCTTAATGCAACGCGCTGGTATGGCCGTGTATGAGCGCTTTTTACATTTGTATCCTAAATCAAAAAATATCCTAGTGATTTGCGGTAAAGGGAATAACGGTGGCGATGGTTACGTATTTGCATCTCTTGCGAAACAAGCTCAACTCAATGTACATGTTTTCCAAATTGGTGATGTATCTGCGCTAAAAGGTGATGCTTTGCGCGCATACCAAGATTGGCAGTCAATCGACGGTGTTAACAATGATTGGGATGAATGGAATACCGCATTGCTAGAAGCAGATGTGATCATTGATGCCATGTTAGGTACTGGTTTAAGCGGTGAGGTTCGTTCGGAGTATCGTCGCTATATTGACCAAATTAATCAAATTCATGCCCCTGTGATTGCAGTCGACATTCCTTCTGGTCTGTGTGCTAATACAGGTGCAGTTTTAGGTGATGCTATTCGTGCCGAGCATACTGTAACCTTCATTGGGGTTAAGCAAGGCTTATGCACTGGACAAGCGAGAGATCGCGTTGGCGAGCTCTACTTTTGTGGTTTAGGCGTCAATACTAAGTTTGATACTATCGAAGTAGAAAGTGCATTAGGTATTGATCATCAGGTTGTTTCAAGATTAATGCCCAAGCCAAATCCAACGGTCCATAAAGGTGACAACGGGAAGTTGCTTTGTGTTGGTGGCAACCAAGGGATGTCTGGAGCGATTCGTTTATGTTCCTCCGCTGCGATTAGAGCCGGAGCGGGTTTAACTGCCGCAATTACTCACACGAGTAGCCTTATTCCACTGCAGGTTGGTTGCCCAGAAGTAATGAGCCAGAGCATCACCGCTGACTTACTCAGGGATACTGAGAACGACTTAACTAAACGCATTCGCTGGGCTGACGTATTAGTGTTTGGTCCTGGCTTTGGAGATGATGAGTGGGCTTATCAAGCCTATCAATATCTGGCTCAAGAGCAGAAACCTAAAGTTGTTGATGCTGATGGCCTCAATATTCTAGCGATGCTGAGCCAGCGATGCGATGGCACTCTGGTGTACGACAACCATCGAGTGATCACGCCGCATCCTGGAGAGGCTGCTCGACTACTAAATGTAACCATTCAACAAATAGAAAGTGACCGATACTCTGCTGCAAGACAACTGCAAGAGCGTTATGGCGGTGTAGTGGTTTTAAAAGGCGCGGGGACACTTATTTACGATGGAACGAGAATGTACGTCTGTCTAGCGGGTAACGCCGGAATGGCGACGGGGGGAATGGGAGATGTGTTATCTGGAGTCATTGGTGCATTACTAGCCAAAGGTTTACCAATTTCTGTTGCCGCACGTTTAGGTGTGGTACTTCACAGTCATGCTGCTGATATAAACGTGAGTCAGAATGGTCAAATTGGTCTTTTGGCAAGTGATGTCGTTAGCACTCTTCGTACCGCTATCACCCAAGAGCTCTATCGAAATTAATTAGATTTCATGCATTGCTGAGAAAATTGGTCGATTTTTTTGAGTACTGTTTTACGAATTAGCAGGGCATCTTAGTATTAGGTGATTGAGTTTTAGGCAGGTTTGAGAGGTGATGCGTTTTAATTTTTAAGATATGACGCAAAGGTTTGCGCAATAGGTTAACTCAAGTGCTTTCTCAAGTTGTTGATAGTTATAAATAATAAGAGGTTTTGGTGACTTGGGGAGCGTTTTTGATATGCGATTTTCAAGATGGTATCACAAAAAAAATTCAAATATCAGACTTGTAGGAAATAAATCACAGCCTATAATGCTGAAAACCGGAGCGTCTGCCAACGCTCCGGTTTTTTTGTGTCCGAAGAACAGTGAACTCGTCTGCCAACGAAATCACTACGCACTCTGGAATGACACATATACATATGAATCAAGGAATTACACAATGCGTATCGAACAAGAACTTAAGTTAGGTTTTAAAGATGTACTGTTTCGCCCGAAACGTTCTACCCTTAAGAGCCGTTCTCAAGTAAATTTAACCCGCGATTTTACATTCAAGCATAGTGGTCGTCAATGGTCTGGTGTGCCAGTAATCGCAGCAAACATGGATTCGGTTGGTAGCTTTGCAATGGCTAAAGCGCTGGCTGAGCATGGTGTAATGACCGCTGTTCACAAACATTACACGGTAGAAGATTGGGCTGAGTTTGCTAAATCAGCAGATAAAGTAACCATGAATAACGTTATGGTGTCTACGGGAACATCTGACGCAGACTTCCAAAAAACCAAAGACATCATGGCGCTTTCAGATGAATTTATTTTCATTTGTATCGACATTGCTAATGGTTACTCAGAGCATTTGGTCGAGTATGTTGAACGCGTGCGAGCTGAGTTCCCAGACAAGGTCATTTCTGCAGGCAACGTGGTTACTGGTGATATGTGTGAAGAGCTAATCCTAGCTGGTGCAGACATCGTTAAAGTGGGTATCGGCCCAGGCTCTGTATGTACAACTCGTGTAAAAACGGGTGTTGGTTACCCGCAGCTTTCTGCAATCATCGAGTGTGGTGATGCAGCGCACGGCCTTGGTGGCATGATCGTCGGTGACGGTGGTTGTTCTTGTGCGGGTGACGTAGCGAAAGCATTCGGTGGTGGCGCGGATTTCGTAATGCTAGGCGGGATGCTAGCGGGTCACGAAGAGTCAGGCGGCGAAGTGATCGAGAAAGACGGCGAGAAGTTCATGAAATTCTATGGCATGTCGTCGAAGAGCGCGATGGATAAGCACTCAGGTGGTGTCGCTGGCTACCGTGCGGCTGAAGGTAAAACCGTATTATTGCCATACCGTGGTAGCGTTCACGGCACTATTCAAGACATCCTTGGCGGCGTTCGCTCAACATGTACATACGTAGGTGCAGCAAAGCTTAAAGAGCTAACCAAGCGTACTACATTCATCCGCGTTCAAGAACAAGAGAACAACGTGTTCGGTAAAGAGTAAATCGACTGTATGTAACAAGTGTAAAAAGCAACCATAATTTGATATTGCCTCTTCATAAGTCTATTGCTTTTTAAGTTTATGACATTTTTGAAGAGGCAGTTTTATGTCTGCTCTACCTTCCCCTTCTACAGCCAGCCTGCTTTAACTTGAAACTGCGTTTGACACTCCTGCTCGAAACTAAACTAAATCACGTGAAAAACATACACCGTTAAGTCAGTGCTAAGATGGGAAAAAGAGTCACGGTAGAATCATTTTAGAATGTGCCGCTTGTTATCATTTTGATTTCGAGCTTAGCATCGTTCGTTTTTGCTCCTAGCCGATACGGTTTTCATACTGCTTCAATAGCAAAACCCATACCTATGTTCCAGACTTTCTAGTATCAGTTTGATACCGGTGAATATACGCTGTATGAAGTAAAATCCGATATGGAGAGTTCAAAATCGGAATTTCAATGTGAATGGGAAGCAAAAGTACAAGGCGCGTTTGCGTTAGGTTTGGAGCTAGAACTGGTTACAGAGGAAGAAATACTGGATGAGGTTATCTCTAGCAACCTTAAACTTTTGCATCGATATTCCCCAAGAGATAACCGAACCACTTTCATCAAACTCTCCTTACGATGTTAAAACTGAATGGTACCCAAACAGCGAAAAGTTTAGGACATCACCTCTGTCTAAATGGAAGAAAAATATTTCCATTCCTGTGTGATTTGCTCTCTCGAAGCCTACTTAAAACAAGCTTAGAGATCTCACCTCCTCTCGAATCTGAATTGGGTTGTTATGCCTAAGAAATCGTTCTCGAGTTTTCATCGGAAGTCGGCACTTCAGCAAGAAAAGCCTGAGCCAAATGAGAGGGTGTCGATACCAGCGATGTTGATGAAGAAACATATCGAGATATATCTGCATTTCCTGACAATATAGCCATTCAAATTACTTTTCGTCTAAGCATTCTTCGTTATTTAGCACTGTAAGTGCGAAAAATCATTCCAAAGACTATTGAACCACATCGTGTTGTACTACAACGGTTATATGACAAGATTATTCCAAGTGCAATATCAATACACCGGTGGTTGGTTTTCAGAGTATCTGATTGTATAGCTCCAAGGAATAAAGATAAGGGTAATAGTAAAGTCAAGAACCAACATTCGTTGATGCTTTGATGAAACAAGCTGTAGAAAAAGTTATCTTTGGGCGAAAAGCGCGTATCAGAAGGGCCAACAAGCGCGTGCGAAGGCAATTACGTCAGCATAATCTGAACAATGGAACGAAGTACAAATAGCCAACTTATGAATCCCTTCGGAAACGGGTTAAAAAGAAGGTCCCTTTCGAATTACTGACCGCGGAGAAGGGGGAGCGAGTCGTGAAAATAGAGTTCCGTCGGATGGGAAAAAAGATGTTGAGTTTTTACGTCTTTGAGAGGGTAGAAATAGATCATACGGTAGTAGATCTCTTTGCTGTACATGAAGAACATCGCGTGCCATTGGGCCGACCTTGGCTTACTCAATTAGTTGATTGTTACAGCAAAGCAGTTATTGGTTTTTACCTAGGGTTTGAACCACCTTGTAATTAGGTGGTTAAGTAAATCTCGATGTTTGCTCAGTAACTCATTAGATAAACAACCTAAGTCCGTGACTTCCATACCTACAGTTAAGATTGATTCCAATATTTCGACTGCAACTGAAGTTGAACCGCTCTTGACCAATTTAACTAACACATAATTAATATTGCTGACGGTGCGATTATGCTCAGGTGAAACATTGAAAAGTTGTTTTTTTACCAAAAGCTCTATGGTTCGAAAAAAGTGGGAACGAAAGTATGGTTACCACAGACCTTCATCGTCGGAGACCGCTATGTATCGCGTAAAACAACTACTAGGCGCTTCACTCACGCTTCGAAATTACAACGCACAAGTTGGGGAGACATACGCCATTATCAAAGCACTCAACACGCATACTTGAAAGAGGTTTTTGGTTATATCGATGCGACAACGTTAATAGACATGATGATTACTCCTGTTCTTACTGGTTGCACCATTAGTTTGGTACAACGGTGCTAGAAGGGAGGTGCGAAGATCACATCAAAGCTACTAAGTGCATTAAGATAGAGTTGAGACTTGGACTATCTACATATGAGATCAAATCGCAGAATTCAGCATTGGAAAGGTTCGACCGATTTTGTCAACACGCTGTCCGTTACTTCTACTCATACTAAGTGCGCCATTAGTTTGGCGCAACGAAGCTAGATAGGAGATACGTTCATCACATCAAATCCCCCTGTATTCCTCAAGCTATTTTAGCCTGAGGAACACATTTCAAGTGAAGCTTATTGAGGCGCTTTCATCGCTTCAGATTGCTCGCCCGTCATTACGAAGTGCAACTCACCACCCGGTATGAACTCGGAATGGTCGAAGAAGAAACCGTTATCCAAAGCTTTGCCATTGATGGTGACAGACTTGATGTACATGTTGTCATCGGCGTTGTTCTCTGTGGTGATGGTGAACGTGCCGCCTTTCACTGGAATCACCGCTTTGTCGAATAGCGGACGACCCACAGTGTAGATAGGTTCTGCCGCGTTCACTTGGTAGAAGCCTAATGCAGACATCACATACCAAGCGGACATGGCGCCTACGTCTTCGTTACCAATGACGCCTTCTGGCGCTGCAAAGTACATGTCATCAAGAATGTGGTCGACGACTTGTTGTGTCTTCCAAGGTTCTGCGGTCCAGTTGAATAGGTAAGGAATGTGGTGCGAAGGTTCGTTACCAAACGCAACTTGACCAATCAAACCAGACATATCCGGTGTTTCTGTACCTTGGCTTTCTGCGGTGAAGGTTGCTTCTAGGTTCTTCTGGAACTCAGCATCGCCACCCATGATGGTTTTTAAGCCTGCGATGTCATGCGGTACAAACCAAGTCCACTGCCACGCGTTACCTTCGGTGTAGTTGCCTGTTTCGTGCTCCGTACCGTATGGGTCGAATGGCGTCATGAAGGTTTCATCAATCATCAATGGGCGCATAAAGCCCGTCACGCCATGCTCTGCGTACTCCGTTGGGTTGTAATCGAAGTACTTTTTGTAGCCTTTCGAGCGTTCAAGGTATTGCTCTTCCGCTTGAGTATCACCGGCTGCTTTGGCGATTTGTGCGATAGCCCAATCGTAGAATGCGTTTTCCAGACCGTAAGAAACAGACTCAACCGTGTAGTCTTCAAATACTGGCTCACCATCGACACGTTGGATAGCTGGCGTGAAGCCGTTTTTCTCAATGTAGTCGATGTGCTTGGTTAAAGTGCGATCCAATACGCCCTGATCCCAATCGGCTTGCAGTGCAGGGTAGTTGTCGTAAGTCGAAGAGTCGATCGCGGCTTTCAGCGCCAGGTCTTTCTCTTGTTGAGTAAACTCTTCTGGGAATTTGGTGATCGCATCCGCAATCACTGCTACCGCTGGATAGCCGACCATGGTGCCTGTTTCGTCACCTAAGTGCTCCCATTTCGGCAGCAAGCCGCTTTCAGTGTACTTCTGAACTAGGTTCTTCGCGTATTGCACCGCGCGGGTTGGCTCTGTGATGGTTTTTAGTGGGTGTAATGCACGTTGGGTATCCCATAGAGAGTAAACCGAGAAGTTTGGCTGCTCTTCTGTCGCTTGACCATAAGCGATGGAGTATTCCCCTTCACCTTCACGAATCGAGCCTTTGCCCATGCCACGGAATCGACCATCTACATCTTGATGCACCATCGGCGCAATCTTGGTGTGGTAAAGCGCAGTGTAGAAGATCTCTTTCTGATCTTCTGTGCCCCCTTCGATAGAGAAGTTGAGCGCTTTTGCCCATTTCTCACGTGCGTTGTTGCGCGCAGTATCGAAAGAGACATTCGCTTCGGCATCGTAGTTGTTTTCTGCGCCTTGTGGGTCAACCGCAGATAACGCCACTTGCGCATTCAACTCTTGTGAGCCTTCATCTTCAAATTCGATGTAGGCAGTAACGTCCGCTTTGACACGCTTAACTGGATTACCTTGGTCATCGTAAATCAATTCAGAAACGTGCTCTGCCGTTAGGCCGTCAACAGGTTCGCCATTGGCAAGGATGTAAACGTCTTTGATCTTCTTATCGAAAGTCGCATAGAAGAAGATTTTTTGGTTTTTCGCCCAACCAGAGAAGTGCGCTGCATCGCGCTCACCCGTGATGGTATGACCGTCTTCGCTCACCGTCAGTTTGTTGCGCAGAGAGGTCGAACCCCAGTCGCTGTTGAGGATGGAGTTGAGGTCAATCTTCAAACGTTGTGGTTGACCTTGCGGGTAGGTGTAACGATGGAAGCCGACACGTTCAGAAGCAGTAAGCTCAGCTTTGATGCCGTTTTCTGCAATCTTCACAGAGTAGTAACCTGCTTCTGCCACTTCAGAGGTTTTGTCCATCTTGACCGAAATCGCTTCGCGGTAGTCGTCGCTGTCTTCGATGTATTTAGCTTTATCTTCGGTAAACGGCAGGAACAGAATGTCACCTAAGCCGCCCATACCCGTGCCAGATAGGTGAGTGTGGGAGAAGCCAAATAGGGTCTTTTTATCGAAGTGGTAACCTGATGAAGAGTGCCAGCCGATCAGCTCGGTATCTGGAGAAAGTTGCACCATGCCTTCTGGCACAACAGGACCCGGGAAGGTGTGTCCGTTAAAGCCGGTACCAATGAATGGGTCGACGTATTTTAGGTTGGAAGTATCGACGCTTGGTGAGGTGTTATCGTCGTCATCGTTGCAGCCAGCCAAACCAATAACACTCGCAATCACTGCGGTGGCGATAGCGGTTTTCGTAAAGTTCATAATCTTGATTCCTTAGGCAGGAAGCGCGTCACTTCCTGCCACTGAGTTAATCTATCTGCTTATTCTTTAAACACGAATTACATAAAACGTTACTGAGCTTGAAGCGCTTCTTGCTTGTCACCCGTCATGATGAAGTGAAGCTCGCCGCCCGCTTTGATTTCGCTGTGCTTGAAGGTGAAGTTGGCATCCAGCGGTTTGCCGTTGATGGTTACGGACTTCACGTACTTGTTGTGTGGGCTGTTGTTGTCTGCGATGACGGTGAACTCGCCGCCCTCCACTGGAATGGTGATTTCATCGAACATCGGACGACCAATGGTGTAGACCGGATCCGCAGGCGTCACTTGATAGAAGCCCATTGCCGACATCAAGTACCAAGAGCTCATCTGACCCACGTCTTCGTTACCGATCAAACCAGTTGGTTCGCTGGTGTACATCTCTGACATGATGCGGTCTAGGTACTCTTGTGCTTTCCATGGCTCATCCGTTAGCGCGTATAGGTAAGGAATGTGGTGCGATGGCTCGTTACCGTGCATGTACTGACCGATGTAACCCGTTAGGTCTGGTAGCTCTTCGCCTGTGTTTGAAGAACGTGCATTAAATAGCTCGTCCAAATCTTCACGGAACGCTTTCTCTGGCGTGGTGTCTTTGCCTTGCGCCAAGTCGGCTTGGTAGATTTCTTGTTTCAGGCGGTTGAAATCGTGCATTGGTTGGAACTTCCATTGCCATGCGTTCCCTTCGGTGTAGGCAAACTCGTCCACGTAGTAAGGGTCGAATGGTAGCAGCGGGCATTTCTCTTTCATCACACCTGAGCCTTCTGGCCACTCAACCATTTCACACTCATCCAAACGATCTTCATCAATTGGTTGGTTGAACTCCAAAGGTGGTTTGTTTGGTGATGAGCTTAGCGGGTGGTTTTTCGGACGTAAGAAGCCCGTCTCTGCATCCCAATGGTTAAGCCAGTTGTCGGCACGAGTCATAAACTCTTCTTGCAGTTTTACATCGCCAGCCATGCGCGCGATTTCTGCCATTGCCCAGTCGCCGTAAGCAAACTCAAGCGTGTAAGATGCACTGTTCCAATAACCGTGATGAACAAAGCCATTTTCTTCGTACACCTTCACTTGCACAACGTTTGCTGCGCCGATGTTGTTGTCTTCCGTCCAATCTGGGAATTCCGACGCCTCGTGGTAACGCACCGTAAACTCAGCCGCTTCTTTGGCAAGTTGTGGGTCGATGTCTAAACCTTTCGCCATCGCGTCAGCAATGATAGAAACCGCAGGGAAGCCGATCATAGTGCCTGTGTAGTGGCTGTGCAGTTCCCATTTCGGCAGAATGCCACCGTCTTCGTATTTACGAATCAGGTCGTTGGCAAACTCTTCGGCACGTTCCGGATCGATGATGGTTTTCAGTGGGTGCGCTGCGCGGAAGGTATCCCACATGGAGTACACAGAGTAGTTTGGTGTGTCGCCCGCGTCTTTTTGAATGCGAGTACGCATCGCAGGGTATTGACCGTCGACATCTTGGAAAATCATTGGCGCGATAGAAGCGTGGTAAAGCGCGGTGTAGAAGATCTCTTTCTGATCTTCCGTGCCGCCAGATACCATCATGCGGCTAAGCTCTTGGTGCCATGCGTCGTTGGCTTGAGCGCGCGCAGTATCAAATGACACGTCTTTCGCTTCTGCTTCTAGGTTCTTCTCCGCACCTTCTGTGCCTGTTGGTGACAAGCCTACTTGGATTTCTAACGGTGTTGATGATGGTGCGAATTCTAGGTAAGCGATGGTTTTCACTGCGTCGATGTTGTCGTTGTTTACATCGATTTCCGTTTCTGCGCCGTCAACTAAAGCAATGGCTTTGACGATAGGTTGGTTGAAGGTGGCGTAGAAGTACACGTGCTGGTTGTTCGCCCAGCCATTCGAGCTACGTAAACCGCGGATGGTGTAAGCGTCGATGAACTCCAAATCACCCTTCATGGTGCGGTTGTTGAAGTGACCTTTGTTGAGAGTGTGGTCTAAATCGAACTTGATGTGTGGCGTAGTGCCTTCTTTGAAGGTGTAGCGGTGGAAGCCAACACGTTGCGTGGTGGTTAGCTCAGCTTTGATTTCGCCTTTGTTCAGTTCAACTGCGTAGTAGCCCGCTTCTGCCGTTTCGTTGTCTTTATCGAAGGTGTTGAAAACGGCGTTTTCTTTCTTGGTGAAAGGCAGAACTAAGATATCACCAAGGTCGGTAATGCCTGTGCCGGAAAGGTGAGTGTGGGAGAAGCCATATACAGGGATTTCAGTCAGCTTGCCGTGGTCGAAGTAACCTGCAGCAGAGCCCCAACCTTCCATTTCGGTATCAGGAGAAAGTTGTACCAAACCGTAAGGCACAACCGCCCCCGGGAAGGTGTGACCATCTGCGCCTGTACCAATCAATGGATTGACGTATTGAGTTAGTGTGGTGTCGAGGGATGGAGTACCAGATTTGCTGTTGTCGTCATCACTGTTACAACCAGCAAGACCAAACATGGCAGCGAGTATAGCGGTAGAGATAAGGGTTCTTTTTAGTTTCATTTTTATGGTTCCACTGAAGTGAAGTTTTTTAGGGGGCTAGGTGCCCCCTTTCGTTATTTGGATGGGTATCGGCTACTGCGCTTTCATCGCTTCAGATTTGTCTGAAGTCATGACGAAATGCAGCTCTCCACCGTCTTTCAAATCGCTGTGCGCGAAGCTGAAGTTGTCACTCAATTGTTTGCCGTTGATGGTCACTGACTTAACGTAGATGCTCTCTTGGCTGTTATTTTCTGAGGTGATGGTGAATTTACCGTCCGCGACTGGAATCACGGCTTTGTCGAACAGAGGACGACCGATGGTGTAGCTTGCTTCGCCCGGTGTGACTTGATAGAAGCCCAATGCAGACATCACATACCAAGCCGACATCTGACCGACGTCTTCGTTACCAATCAGACCTTCATGGGTTGGGTGGTAGAACTCGTTCATCGCTTGATCGACAATTTCTTGTGTCTTCCAAGGCTCAGCCGTCCAGTTGTAAAGGTAAGGCACGTGATGATCTGGCTCGTTACCCATCACGAACTGACCGATGTAGCCCGACATATCGTGTGATTGGCTCGTATCGGCGTTGGAGTCCGCATTAAACAGCGCATTCAAGTTAGCGAGGAATGCCGCTTTGCCTTGTTCGGTTACGTTTTCAGGAAGAGAGAAGTCAGTGCGGTCGATGTGCTCGCCACCCATCACGTTAGCCAGACCGTTCAAGTTGTGCGGTGCAAACCATGTCCATTGCCATGTGTTGCCTTCGGTGAAGTCTTCGCCTCGGTGCTCAGCACGGTAAGGCCAGAACACGTCACTTTCATTGAGTGCTTTGCGGTCTTTACACGCGTTGTAGTCCATACCGTCTGGGATAGACAGCGCCATGTTCTCGTCCAAACATTCTGCTTTCAGGTTGTTTGCCCAAACCTTGCTGCCACTGTTCATGTAAGCCGGACGCATAAAGCCTGTCGCACCCAATGCGTTGCCTTTGGTGTCTTGCAGTTTGCCGTATTGCTCTGGGTTGTAATCGAAGTAGTTCTTGAACGATTCAGAACGCGCCATGTAGCGGTCGTACTGTTGGTCGTTGCCCGCAA
Source organism: Vibrio sp. sp1 (assembly GCF_016920955.1). Taxonomy (NCBI): domain Bacteria; kingdom Pseudomonadati; phylum Pseudomonadota; class Gammaproteobacteria; order Vibrionales; family Vibrionaceae; genus Vibrio; species Vibrio sp. sp1. The sequence goes on along the minus strand of NZ_CP060590.1, from coordinate 1,660,374 downwards.
GTTTAGCGATCTGAGCGATACACCAGTCGTAGTAAGCATTCTCAAGACCGTAAGACACCGACTCGTTCACAAGCTCGTCGTATTTGTCGACTTTCAAGCCTTCCACATAACCCGGTTTGTCGCCAGAGTCCGGCGCCCATTTGGTGTTAGCTGGAATAAAGCCGACGTCTTCTTGGTAGTCGTTATGACGTGTCATGACCGTGAAGCGTTTGTCACCGTTCCAAGCATCTTGGTAAGGCACCCAGCTTTCAGTTTTATCAAGGTTGAAGTTGACCGTTTCGTCAGCGGCTTTCAACGCCAAATCAAACTCAGCAGCAGTAAAGGCTTCTGGGTGTTTGACCATGATATCGGCAATAACCGAGACCGCAGGGTGACCGACCATTTCACCGGTGTAATCCGAGTGCAGTTCCCATTTTGGTAGTACGCCGCCCGTTTGGTATTTGTTCAATAGATCGCGTGCGTGTTCAATTGCGCGGTCTTTATCGATGATGGTTTTCAGTGGGTGTGCGGCGCGGAAGGTATCCCACATTGAGTATACCGAGTAGTTCACTAAGCCATCTTCTGCTTGGTGCACTTTGCCATCCATGCCACGGTATTTGCCATCCACGTCTTGGTATAGGAATGGAGCAACAAACGTACGGTAGAGCGAGGTGTAGAACATGGTCTTGTCGGCTTTGTTGCCGCCTTCCAGTTCAAACTCGCCAAGGATGTTTTCCCAAGCCACGCGGTTTTGTTGTACGACGTTGTCGAAGTCCCAACCGTTAGTTTCTGCTTCTAGGTTTTTCAGTGCGCCGTCAACGCCAGTGCCAGAAATCGCTACTTTGACCACCAATGGCTCATCGCTCTTACCAAAGTTCAAATGTGTCAGGACATCGTTTGCGCGTTTTGCCAAGCGTTCTGGGTCAGGTTCTGGTTCGCCCGGCATTGGTTTGTGCTCTGCGTAACCACGATAATCTTCCAAGCCGACTTCGGTAGCGTCAGTTGGAGTCAGTTTGCTCTCAGAAGCCAGCTTTGTGTACAGGTTTTCTTCAATGATTGGATCAGAGAATTCCGCCGCGAAGAACACAGTTTGCCATTGACCCCATTCGTTTGAGGTACGCGCGCCTACGACGGTGTTGTCGTTAACGCGTTTGTAGTAGATGCTGCGAGAGTGGTTGCCGTATTGCTCCAACAGTTTGTGTTGAAGATCGATACGTACTTTGCGGTCTTCACCTGGTTTGAAGGTGTAACGTTGGAACGCCACGCGGTCGGTTGCAGACAGTTCAGCTTTTACGCCGGTTTCTACAAGATCAACCGAGTAGTAACCAACTTCTGCCACTTCCGAGCTTTTATCCATGGTCACGGCATCGGTATTAAAGCCTGTGTATGGCAAGAAAGCGAAGTCGTTTAGGTCGCCTTTACCTGCGCCGGAAATGTGGGTCATTGAGAAGCCAGAAAGCAGGCTGTGCACAGGATCGTATTCAACAGGCGAGCCTTTGCCATTCCAACCGTTTGGATCGAAGTTATCTGGTGACGGTTGAATCATACCTTCTGGCATGACTGGAGATGGGTTTACGTTGCCAAGACCTTTAGTGCCGATCAAGGTATCAACGAATTCCAAAGTAGGGGTAGAGATAACTGGAGTTTCTGGATCAGAGTCGCTGCCACAACCAGCAAGACCAAGCATGGCGGTTAACACTGCGGTAGAGAGTAGGGTTCTTTTTAGTTTCATTGTTTTTATTCCACGAGAAAAGGGGACACGAGGTCCCCTCAAAATCATTATTCGCCTAGGTTGGCTTGCATTGCTTCAGACTTGTCAGCCGTCATCACGAAGTGCAGTTCGCCGCCTGCTTTGAATTCGCTGTGCTGGAAGGTGTTGTAAACATCCAGAGGCTTACCGTTGATGGTTACTTCTTTGATGTACATGTTGTCTGGACCGTTGTTCTCAGCCGTTACCGTGAAGGTGCCAGAACCAATGTCTACCGTCGCTTGGTCGAAGTTCATGCCCGCAACTTCTGTCATGTTAAGAGAAGCACCAGACTTGCCATTCTCGCCGATTTCAACGTTTGATAGCGCCAATTTCGCTTCAACCGTTAAGCCGTCTTTGGATGTGTCGAACTCAACGTAAGCGCGTGCGTATTGATACTTGCCACGTGTTTCGTTACCGATTTCCGTAATGCCTTCTGGCACGTCCATGTAACGACCTTGCTCTTTATCGTAGTAAGCAAAGCGAACGTTTTTGATTGGTTGGTCGAATTCCATCACGAAGAATTCTTTTTGGCTTGGTGCCCAGCCGTCAGAGAAACGGTGACCTTCAAGACGGTTATTGTCTTTGTCCCATTTCAAGTAAGAATCAGAGGTGTAGTCCCAGTTAATTTTGAAGCCAGTGTTCACGATGATTTCTGACTTCTCATCACGAGGGAAGGTGTAACGGTGTACACCAACGCGATCTGACGCCGTCAACTCAGCTTTGATGTCGTAATCCAATAGATCGACTTTGTAGTAGCCTGCCGTCGCTTGCTCGTCACGATGTTGGAAGCGAGACGCTTCTAGGTTTAGCGTTGCCGAACCTTCATCAATCATGTAATCCGAACGCGAGTTGATTGGCATGACGAGAATGTCGTTCAAGTCGCCAGCACCTGCTCCGGAAAGGTGGGTATGAGAGAAACCGGAAGTACGTGCGTCGTGGTAGTAGTAGCCTGAAATGTATTCCCAGCCGTTAGAACCGTTGTTTGGAGAAAGCTGCACCATGCCGTGTGGTGTGGTTGCACCAGGGTAGGTGTTGCCTAGGTTACCTGTGCCGATGAATGGGTTGACGTAGCGTGTTACGTCCATATCGGCGAAATCTACCGGAATGTGAACGCCCATGTCGATTTCAGGTGTTTCTGGGTTTGGCTTGTCATCGCAGTCGCCATCGCCAACTGGAGGACATACTGGCTTGCCGCCGTCAGGAATATCCGGCAGTGCGGGGTTGGTGTCACCGCCTTCATAAATGTTGGTTGTGTCGTCGTTACAGCCAGTCAGACCGACTAGACCACTTAAAACTGCGCAAGCGAGTAGGGAAGGTTTGAATTTCATTTTTAAAGCCTTGTAAATTGTAGGGTTATATAATTAAAAAAATCAGGGGTATTACTAAAACTTAAAAACTTGAAATAGAGCCCTTTGGGGGAAAGGGCTCTTAGGGGGAGGAGCTTAAGGTTTAAGCTTTCACAAGAGTCGCTGCGTTACGCATCGCTTCTTTCGTTGAACACTCAACAACGTTTGCTTTTGCAAAGCGGTGAGCGTCTTTTACTTGGATATCGTGAGCTAGAATAACCAGCTTCGCGTTTGCTACATCTAGGTCAGTGATGCGGTTCTGGATACCGTTTTGACCTTGAGTTTCTACTTTGATTTTCAGACCCGCTGCTGCACCTGCTTTCTCTAGTGCTTTCGCTGCCATGAATGTGTGTGCTACGCCAGATGGGCAACATGTTACTGCTACGATGTCGTACTCGCCTTCGCCTGCTGCTGGAGCCGCTTGAGCTTGTGCAGGTGCTGCTTCAACGATTTCGTCTTCTGCTTCTTCTTCAGCAACTGGTTTCCAGAAGCCAACGATAACTGCTGTTGTTAGTGAGCCTAGTGCGATACCCACAACGTACATTGGGATGTTGCTTGATACAGGAGCTGTGATTAGACCGCCCCATGATGCGTGCAGTAGTACGTCTGTTAGGAAGCCGAACACACAGCCAACGATACCACCAGCAACGATTGAAGGAAGAACGCGTACAGGGTCGTTTGCTGCGAATGGGATAGCACCTTCAGAGATACCGATAGAACCCATGATTGCTGCTGCTTTACCTGCTTCTTGTTCTTGCTTAGTGAACTTCTTCTTGAATAGGAATGTTGCTAGTGCCATACCTAGAGGAGGCGTACAGATTGCGATACCAACACCACCCATTAGCCATGGTTGAGTATCAACTTGAGTTTGAGCGAATAGTGTTGCTACTTTGTTGATTGGACCGCCCATATCGAAAGCAGTCATACCACCAAGAATCGTACCTAGAACCACTTTAGAAGCGCCAGCCATAGAAGCTAGGAATTCGTTCATAGAAGCCATGAAGATCTTGATTGGCTCACCGATACCCCATAGAACGATACCTGCAGAGATAAGCGTACCTAGTAGAGGGTAGATGAAGTAAGCGCCCAACGCAGTCATGTTAGCAGAAAGAGGGATCTTCTTAAGTTGGAATACCACACCACCTGCGATGAAGCCCGCTACGATACAACCAAGGAAGCCGCCGCCCATGTCAGCCATGATGCCAGAAGAGATCATCGCTGGTGCTAGAGCTGGTTTGTCTGCAATTGAGTAACCGATGAAGCCACCAAGAATAATTGGGAACAGCACCAGACCTTTAATACCGATATTAGAAATATCAGCCAATAAACCGTCTGCTGGAACCGCACCTTTACCTGATGCCATTACCGCTAGCGCCAGTAGTACACCACCCGCAACGATAAATGGAAGCATGTGAGAAGTACCGAATAAAAGGTGACCTTTCATGGTACTTAGGATTTTTTTGAAATCGCTATTATTACTAGCTTGAGCTGTGATTGTACTCATAATTTCACGCCTTATGAATTAATTAAAATATTTAGTATTTGGTTTTCGTCTTTTGCGTTATGAATATCTTCAATAAACTCTTCGCTAAATTTACCGAACAATTCTTGAAGAACATAAATATGGTGGTCGGCACCGTTATCTGGTGAGGCAATCATGAAGAATACGGTCGGTTTGACTCCCTCTTCGTCGCCATACTCGATGCCTTCGCGCTTTACGCCAACAGCGATTGCAGGCTCTGTAACCGCTTTGCTTTTTGCGTGTGGGTAAGCGATGCCGTCCATTGAAGTCACGCTTAATGCTTCACGTGCTTCGATGTCGGTTAAAAAAGCCTCTCTGCTGCTGATTCGATTATTTTCGAATAGCATTTGCGCTAGCTCTTCAAAGACTTCTTTTTTATTATTTGCTTGAAGGTTGTCTTTAATTAAATTGACGTTTGTTAGTTCTGTAATCATTTTTTGACTCATTGGTACTGAAGTAATGAGGCAAATTTAATTAATGTTACGGTTTTCTGAAATAGTAAAAAAAATCCAATAACTATATTTTTGTATCACTGAGAGCTAAGTGTGATTTAGCTCTCCAATATATCAATATAAAACTAGGATGAATGAATATCAAAAGCCAATAACGGCGGTTATTGGCTGAACTATAAAATGTAACAGTATGAAGGAAGCTTAATTAGCGTTCACTAACTGTGAGCGCGCGCAACACGACCTTCACAATCCAAAGTGACCTGTTTTGCGTAAGCCGGAATGAAAACTGATTGTCCTTTTTCAACCACGCATGTTTCACCGTTTGCGTGAGTTAGCACAAGTTTGGTATCCAGAGGCATAAGGATCTCAGCGGTTTGAACTTCTAGAGTACGCTGGTGAGCTTGTTTAACGATGGCGAATTTGAAATCGTCCACAGGAATTGGGTATTCCAACATATCGTCGATTTCGTTTGGTGCGAGCAATAGGCTGTCGAACGGCTTCTCGTTGAAGCGTGTGCATGCAACGAGCTCTTTCACGTCCATGTATTTTGGTGTCAGACCCGCGCGCAATACGTTGTCTGAGTTCGCCATGATCTCAAGACCCGTACCTTTCAAGTAAGCGTGTGGCGTTTCTGCATCCAAGAACATGGCATCACCCGGTTGTAGGGTAATGACATTAAGCATCAGTGGTGCAAACAAACCAATATCGCCAGGGTATTGCTTCTCTAGCTCAAGAATAAGGTTGAACAGAGGTAAGTCGGTGATGCGAGCTTGAGCCAATAGCACCGTCAACGCCATCTCTTTCTGTTCGCCTTCTAGTGATAGTAGACCCGAGAAGAAAGTCGCCAAGCCAGTTGGCGTTTGGTTTGCGATAAGGTCATCCACTAAGCCTTGCAGCTCAGGAATCGCCAACTCAGAGAAGAAGCTGATGATTTCACTTGTTGGGCGGAAGCCATTCATCGCTTGGTATTCGGTTAGCGCGTAAACCAACTCAGGTTTGTGGTTTGGATCTTTGTAGTTACGGTTTGCAGCGGTTAGGGGAATGCCTTGTTTTTCTTCCAGTGCAAAGCCTAATTCTGCTTGTTGTTTGTTTGGGTGAACCTGAATCGACAGTGCTTTCTCAGCGGCAAGCACTTTAAACAGGTATGGAAGTTCACCAAAACGGTTTGTGACTTCTTCACTCAGAAAGGCATTCATGTCTTGAGCAATCAGTGAAGAGAGTTTGGTCTCCTCACCGTTTACCATCACCAATGAGCAACCGTTTGGATGCGCGCCCATCCATACTTCTGCTTGTGGTTCGCCCGTTGGGTTTTCAATGCCAAATAGTTGGTTAACAGAAGTAGTACTGCCCCAAGCGTAGTTTTGAATCACGTTGTTCATCAGGAAAAACATCGGATGCTTAGCTTGAGTTTGAATCGTTTGTGTATCGGACATCGTTAAATCAGACATAGAGTGTCACCATGAGAGAAAATCATGGCTTGGGCGACATTGCCCAAGCCATAGGAGCCATTTGGGGGTAGGGGTGATTAAGCGGCTGCTTGCATCATTTTTGCTTTACGTACTTTCTTCAACGTTACACACGTTACTGCGGTAACCGTTGCGCCAGCTGCCATACAAATCAGAGCAAGGACTGGGTGGTTCATCGCGCCAAGTAGAGCGACAACTGGACCGCCGTGAGCAACGCTGTTGGTGATGCCGAATGAGAACGCCATTACTGCCGCCACCATTGAGCCAAGTACGTTTGCAGGAATCACTGACATTGGATCTTGCGCTGCGAACGGAATAGCACCCTCAGAGATACCAACCAGACCCATTGCACCTGCTGCTTTACCTGCTTCGGTTTCTGATTCTTCGAACAGGTCGAACTTACGACCAAGCGCCGTTGCCAGTGCCATGCCTAGAGGAGCAACAGGGATTGCACACGCCATCGCACCCATAAATTGAGTTTGACCGCTCGCAATCATGCCCACAGAGAATAGGAATGCGACCTTGTTGAATGGACCACCCATATCGAAGCCAGCCATACCACCAAGTACGATACCCAGTAGAACGACGTTACCTGTACTCATGCTAGTTAGTAGCGCAGTCAGACCGTCCATTAGGCTTGCGATTGGCGCGCCGATAACGAAGATGAATAGACCTGCGATGAATAGCGAACCTGTGATTGGTGCGATCATGATTGGCACCAAAGGTTGGATGAATTTGTGGTAGTTAATCGACGTAATCCACTTCACGAAGTAACCCACAAGCAGACCTGCGATGATGGCACCGATAAAGCCTGTACCAGCGTCTGCGCCGTAGAAAGAACCGTTGTTTGCAATCCAACCACCGATCAAGCCAGGAGCTAGAGCTGGGCGGTCAGCAATCGCGTAAGCAATGTAACCGGCAAGGATTGGGATCATCAGCGTAAAGGCAACCACACCTACGTTGAGGATTTGGTTCCACATGCTGCCTTCAGGAATTGCCATGCCCGCTTCACTTGGTTGACCACCGACTGCAAGAGCAAGTGCAATCAACAGACCACCTGTTACAACGAATGGGATCATGTGTGATACGCCGTTCATCAAGTAGCGGTACAGATCAGAGCGAGCCTGAGAGGCTTTGTTTGCAACAGACGCTTGTGCATTGCTGCTTGCTTCTGCTTGGTATTCTGGAGCGCTTAACGCTTCGTTAATCAGACCTTGAGCATCGCGGATAGGGGCTTTTACGTTAGTTTTAACCACGCGTTTGCCCGCAAAGCGGTTTATGTCGACTTTTTTGTCACACGCTACGATGATTGCGTCTGCACGTTCGATTTCTTCTGCGGTTGGGCTGTTTTTCACACCGATTGAACCGTTCGTTTCAACCTTGATTTCGTAACCCATCGCCGCTGCACCTTTCTCTAGCGCTTCTGCCGCTAGGTAAGTGTGCGCTACGCCCGCAGGACAACCAGTAACACCAATGATGAAGCCTTGGTTTGCTGGTGCGTCTGTCACTGCTTGAGGCTCTTCTTTAGCAAGTAGAAGTGCCAGTGCGTCTTGGCTGTTTGCTGCACCTAAAAACGCATCGATGAAACCATCTTCAATCAGTTTTGAAGACAGTTCTGCAAGTACTTCGATGTGGTGGTTATCGCCACCGTCTGGAGAAGCGATCATGAAGAACAGCTTTGAAGGTAAACCGTCTTCCGCGCCGTACTCGATACCTGATTTGCTTACGCCGATCACAACCGCTGGTTCAATGACTGCTGCACTTTTTGCGTGTGGGATAGCAACGCCATCCTCAAATCCGGTATTACCTAATTCTTCACGTGCTTTTATATCTGTTAGAAATTGCTCTTGGTCTGAAATACGACCTTGGGCGTGTAGAACTGCAACCAGTTCTTTAAATACGTCTTCTTTTGAAGACGCTTTAAGATCAAGCTTAATTAAGTATTCATTTATTAGTTTGGTGATCATTATCGAACCCCTATAAATATAATTTTTATTTCAGAGGTATTTTTAAATTACTGAGAAAAAGACTGTAGTGAATAAAAAATGCATTTACTGGAGGATTGTAACCGACTAACTATAGTGTGATTTAGATCGTTCACTGGACAAATCTAGCTGCATATCTGTGACATGATGGATAAGAAGCTAAACGATAAGTGAAATGTGGCTTTGCTCCCATTTAAAAAGGGATTGAGTGTTTTTGATAGAGTTTTTGTTACTGGAAAATTGATGCGTTAACTGGGTTTTTGTAACATTAAAATGGAAGTGTGATTTTGCTCAATAGCACAAAAATCCAGTCCGGTGTATATCTATAGTAAATAGCATCATTGATGCATATATAGAGTGTGAGACAATGATTTTTCATGATTTAATTTCAGCGGTATTAAATGAAAGAGAGCCATTTCATAATATTTGGTTTGCAGGAGATTTTCATACGCCGCCTGAATTTAGCTATCAAGTTAATTTCCCTCGCCTAGAGTTAGTTCTGGATGGGGAATATATTAATGAAATGGAAAGTCATGATCGAAAAGTAACGCACATCGTTGCTAAAAAAGGCGACGCGATATTTATTCCACCTAACTGTTGGAATAAACCAGACTGGGATACCGATTGCTCAGTGTTAAGTATTTTGTTTGGGCGTCGACAACTTGGGTTAAGTTTGGTGAGCAAACGCAAAGGTGAGGCAAACTTTTACGATATTCAAAAGCATAGCATCCAAACACGCTCAGGATTTGCGATAGATAACATCTTAGAAGCGTTGAGCTCACTGGCTCGTGAGAATACTAAAAAACCAATGGATGAGCTTTTACTGCAAGCATTACTGCAATACGCGAAGACGATGTTGGATGCACCAGTCGAGCAGCAGTCACATAGCCGTGTGCAAGATCTCTATCAAGGGATTTGTATCTACATTCAAGAGAACTTCCATCGCCCAATCACACGTGACAGCATTGCGTTGAGATTCAGTATTTCCTCGAACCATTTGTCGCGCTTGTTCCGTCAGCAGGGGCACATGACCTTGGCAGACTACATTACTTGGGTACGCGTGGATCGTGCGAAGTTTATGCTCAAAAAATACAACTTCAAACTCAATGACGTGTCAGTGCGCTGTGGATTTAAAGACGTGAACTATTTCTGCCGAGTATTTAAGAACCGTACAGGAAGAACGCCGACGGAATATCGTGGTTCGATTTAAGCCTTCAGTCAGAGTGCGTAAATTATAGAGAAGTTTAGGCGAGCAGCCTCGACATGGCGTACATCAGCAGCGCTTGTAAGTCGACGCTGCTTTTTGTTAGTAGTAGGCGTTCCGCTATTTGATCGGTAAGCAGATTTCGTGTGAGGTTAGTAGCCGCAATGATCTGATCTCGGGTCGGCCTTTCTGGCATCACCAGTGCTATAGTCAGATGAACATCACCCATCTTTGAAGCCCAATCCATCGACTTTTCATTTGCAATAACGGCAATGGAAATGTGGTCAACACCTGAAAACATCACATGCGGTAGAGCGATCCCCGGAGTCACGCAAGTTGATGAACGTTCTTCGCGTTTAATAAAAGCAAGAATCAGTTCGTCGGGATGAATGGGGTGGATCAGCTGAGCTAATCCTTTAAGACATTCAAACTTGGTGAGCTCGGTATGCGCTTTGGCGTAGTGCCATTTGATTTCACAAGGTGGGCAAATTTGCGGTAAACGCTCGGCCAGTTGGCTAGAAAACTCATAGTTGATATGAGATCCCACCACCGTAAAGTGTTCAGCAATCATGTCTTTGATGACGAAGCAGGCCAGCTCTGCGTCAATGCCAATCGCTGTGATTTGACACAAATCACCTTGTTGTAGACCTGCTTGCAAAATCGCCACGGACTTGGTGAGTTCCGCAACACGATTTTGCGTTACATTAATGATATGTAAGGTACTTTTGAACTTCTTTGCCACTCGATTGAGTGGCTGAGCAAGGTGCGCACTGGCATTTGCATTATCGACGAAAAAGGTGATTTGGTATTCGTTCATCTGCAAATTTAGTCGCGGCAGTGGACGAGGAATACTTTGTCGACGTTCAGCAAAACCTCTTCAATGGGGATTTGAATTTTGCGCGTCCCTTCGAATCGGCCTGGTTGTTCTATCTCAATATCCGACACGATCAAAACCCGATCCGCTTGAGCAATATCGTGAGGAGTGAGCTGATTCTCTATCCCCATCGCACCTTGCGTTTCTACTTTAATTTGCACGTTATGTTTTGGCGCAGCTTTCATGAGTGCATCTGCCGCCATATAGGTATGAGCGATGCCTGTAGGGCATGCTGTCACCGCTACGATTTTCATGTTCTATCCATTTTATTTTTTGTGGATATTAACACAGCCACCGCAGATTGAATTGATTTGAGCTGGATTAACGCAAGAGCTCTATCACAGTTTGAATCTCATGTTACATTAATCCAGTTAATGCACTTTTAGTCCTATATATCAAAGGGTAGGCACTGGTTAATCTATGCCCAAATAAAATGAGTAGGAACGCATACGAGCCAGGGGATCCTGTATCTCAAACTCACTTGGGTATATATTCGAGCGTGAATATTGGAAGGTAAAGCAATGGACATCACAAACCTAATTGAGCTGGAAACGATATGTTTAGATCTAAAAGCTCAAACCAAAGATGAAGCGCTCAAAGAGCTGGTCGATATGCTAGAGGCCGCTGGCAAGCTCAACAGTCAAAGCCAGTTCTTGGCAGATATCTGGAAACGAGAAGAGATCGGTAACACAGGATTTGATGATGGTATTGCGATCCCTCATGCCAAAAGTGATGCTGTAGCGCAACCAGCTGTCGCGGTCGGGATCAGCCGTAATGGGATTGATTATGGCGCCGAAGATGGCGAGCTGTCCGATGTGTTTTTCATGCTGGCGTCTCCAGATGGTGATGATCATCATCACATTGAAGTATTGGCACAAATTTCCACCAAACTTATCGAAGACGGCTTTGTTGAAAAGCTCAAGCTGGCTCAATCGCGAGAAGAAGCGCTTGAGATGCTGACTGATATTCAAACCCAATCCAATGAATTTCTCCCGACTTCTTTAGAATTTGCATCAGACCCCCTGAGCCCTTGGGCGCAAAAACTTGGCCGCATTAAAGAGCACCTGCTGTTTGGCACATCCCACATGATCCCGTTTATTGTTGCGGGTGGTGTGTTGTTGTCGTTGTCGGTGATGATCTCTGGACACGGTGGTGTACCACAGGAGGGCATTCTGGCCGATATTGCCCAAATGGGGATTGCTGGCCTGACATTGTTTACTGCCGTTCTTGGCGGTTACATTGCTTATTCCATTGCCGACAAGCCGGGCCTTGCGCCGGGTATGATTGGGTCTTGGATTGCGGTCAGTCATTACAATACGGGTTTTTTAGGTGCAATTGTGGTCGGCTTTTTCGCCGGCTTTGTGGTTTGGTTGCTGAAGAAAATTCAACTGCCGGACAGCATGAGTTCGCTCGGCTCGATCTTTATCTACCCACTGGTTGGTACGTTTGTTACCTGCGGCGCAGTGATGTGGGTGATTGGTGCGCCTATCGCCAGCGCAATGACGACCATGAATGATGTGCTGACGGGGATGGCGGGCTCGGGCAAAGTGATGTTGGGTACCGTACTAGGTGCAATGACCGCGTTTGATATGGGCGGTCCTATCAACAAAGTGGCGACTTTGTTTGCTCAGACACAAGTAAATACTCAACCGTGGCTAATGGGTGGTGTCGGTATTGCGATCTGTACTCCGCCGCTGGGCATGGCGTTAGCGACTTTCCTATCGCCAAGTAAATTTAAACGTGATGAACGTGAAGCTGGTAAAGCAGCGGGCATCATGGGCATAATTGGTATCAGCGAAGGAGCGATTCCGTTTGCGGCGGGCGACCCAGCTCGCGTCCTGCCTGCGATTGTTGCTGGTGGCATTGTTGGTAACGTGATTGGCTTTATGTTCCACGTAATGAACCATGCCCCTTGGGGCGGTTGGATTGTTCTCCCTGTCGTGGATGGAAAAATTGGTTACATCATCGGCACGATTACGGGCTCAGTTACCACTGCATTGATCGTGATTGCACTAAAGAAAACCGTCACCGAAGATGAAAGCTACACTGGTCATTCTCAAGTATATGGTTCCGTTCAAGGCGAAGGTGAGGCAGATGTTTTGGCGGTTACATCTTGTCCATCAGGTGTGGCACATACGTTCTTAGCGGCGAAGTCATTGGAAAAAGCGGCTTGTGCACTCGGCATTAAGATTAAAGTCGAAACTCAAGGGGCGAATGGCGTCATCAATCGAATTACCGAGAAAGACATCGAGAAAGCGAAGTTTGTGATATTTGCTCATGATGTCGCGATCAAAGAACCGGAACGTTTTCGAAAAGTAAAAGTGTTGGATGTCAGTACTAAGGATGCCTTGCTTCATCCAATTGCTTTATTGCAAAACAAGAATGAATAGCTATCTTTTAGTTAGCACTTTCTTCGTTAAATTTACTATATATTTGGTCGACTAAGTCGGTAAACTGGCTCCAATTTGGACTATCGAGCACTACCTCAGAGTAGTACGATCTTGAAACCAGTTTGGCCATGGATGACATCTCTAATCAACCGTGGTTCTCTCACTTTCTGGATTGATGAAGAAGCCATTCGCAAGTGGAAGCAGAATAAGCAAGGTAAACGTGGTAAACCTTTTTAGATCAGCGGCTTAGCCATTATCACTGTGCTTATAGTGAAACGAGTTTTCTCAATACCGTTGAGAACATTGCAAGGGTTTATCGATTCTGTTTTTTTCATTGGCTAACGTCCCTATAGCCTGTCCACATTACAGTTGTATCAGTCGAAGAGCTAAGCAAGTCGAGGTTTTATTTAAACCAAAGACTAGAGGTGTAATATATCATCTAGCCCTCGATGCGGCAGGTCTCAAGGTCTATGGTGAAGGTAAACGGAAGGTCAAGAAGCATGTAACTGGCGGGAAGTGTAGAGTCTGGAGAAAATGGCATTGAGCTATCGATACCAGCACTTACGAAATCGTTGCGGCAGAACTGATTTTATCTAATGTTACCTATGCAGAAGTCCTCCCTTACTTGCTCAAGCAAACAAGTCGTAAAATCATAGCGATATTAGGTGATGGCGCTTATGACACAGGGGATTGTCACGATGTCATACGTATCCAAGTGTAAGTGGAAAAAAACGATACGGCTACCATAAACGCTCACTATCAGAGACAGCAATGTATCGAGTGAAGAAGTTGTTAGTTGAGCGGTTAAGCCTGAGAAACTACAATGTTCAGGTTGATGAAACTTACGCCATGATTAAAGAGTTGAACAAACTTACAGGGTTTGGTATGTCTGAAACTCAGTGTGCAGTATGAGAATTGCTCAACTTCAGGCTGTTTGGTGCTCTGACCGAATTACGAAACAAAGACCCGTTTGGTTCTAAAAGCACTCGTCTGGACTACCGATGTGAAGAATATGAAGAGTTAGCTAAAACAGAATCAAATAAATTTGGCAGAGGAGAGAAAATGAATCGAGATATAGGTTTATAGGTTTCGCCTAGCTATTTAACAAAGTATTTAAGATTGATTCGAAACACGTGGTATTACCAGTTCAAATTGAGTTTAGTGTTTACGGTGCAATGAATTTGTTCTGATCCATTGATACTGAATACTCTCGTAAGGGACTTTTTCCATACTTTTAGTCATTACGCTTGACGTTGGTGCAATGCTATGGAATCACCATATCAGCACGTTAGAAGCCTGGACTTTGATTGGTGGATTCATGCTTTTGATTGGTTGGTCAATCTGGAGCGCACTACGCTCAAAGGGAGACTACTTAGAGCAAGAGATGGGCTACGAACTGTCTAGCCAACGTATGTCACAGAAGTCTTCCATTTTCTGGCTGTTTACAGGGTTAGTGTTACTGATTATCAGCTCGCGCATTTTGGTGTGAGGAGCTGTGGAAATCGCACAACAACTCGGTGTCAGCGATTTATTGATTGGCCTAACTATTGTGGCTTTAGGAACGTCGTTACCCGAATTAGCGGCATCTATAGTGGCGGCTCGTAAAGGCGAGCATGATATAGCTGTGGGTAATGTGGTAGGCTCAAATATGTTTAACTCCTTAGCAGTCATCGGTATTGCGTGCACCATTGCACCTATTGCCAATATTGGTGCTGAAGTCTTCTGGCGTGACTGGACATCGATGCTTTTTGTCACGGGATTACTGCTGTTGACCGCTGCTCGTTTTGGCAAATCACAGACAATTTCTCGCAGTGAGGGCGTTGTTCTGTTGGTGTGTTATTTGGGATACAACAGTTATCTAATCTATGGAGCGCTTTAATACATAAATATTGAACAGTGAACTTATTGAGTCACGCAGTAAGATGGAACACATTACGGTTTTTTATGATACGCGTTAGGCACTCGTTGTGCTGATCTTGCAAAATACGCTCTTGACAATTTTATCTTGGCTTATGTGGTATCCAAGCTCGTCAACCTCGGGATATTCAAAAAGACAGACAAAGTCAGTGGTGGAGATGAAATTATCGCTCGCTGTCTCAAGTGGCTTCTTATGCGGTTTGTTTAGTCGCACTTGTAGATGTTGCCAGTTTGATAGCTTTAGTGGGTGCAGCGGGTTTAGCGATTGGTTTAGCTCTGAAAGGCACCCTGAGCAACACTGCCGCAGGTATCATGATTTTATTTCTGAAGCCGAACAAAAAAGGTGGGTTTGTTGAATTCGGAAGCTGCTCAGGTAGCTTGGTTGATATTGGTTTATTCACTCCCGTGTTTTAGACGGCAGATGGCCTTTACATTTCTAGTTAGAACAGTGTTATTTGGAGCTCAACTGTTTGTAATTTTAGTCATAGCAACAAACGTCGTATGTATATCATGGTTGGTATCTCTTACCAATATTTAGTCGAGGTCGGGTTGAACGTACTTAAAGAACTGGCGTTATCCCAAGCGCATATTCTTAAAGATCCTGAGTCTCAAGTAATTGTTCGCATGCTGGCTGATAGTTAGATTGGCCTCCAGCTTTGCGTCTGACGTCCAACGGATAAATACTGAGAAACCTATTGGTCGGTGCAGAAGCAAGTGAAGCTAAATATCAATACGGCTGGGTTAGCTATATTCCTTTTCCCGCAGAGAAATCTTTACATGAAGTGGTTGTACAGTAATACTGAAGGTAACTTTCTTACCTATGGTTTTTTAGTAAACTGTCGGGTTCACAAAAATATCAACTTATGGTTCCTTTAAGTGATATCAACAAATGGTTGCTTTTTGAGTAAGCTATTGAAGTGAAAGAAATCGTAGATATCACTTTATGGTTGTTTCGATAGGAGGTTCGAATCATTATGAGCCGTAAGTAGCGCTCTTTTTGTCTCAGTTTTCTTAGCGGCGATGTATTCGTGTATACATGCAACGGTTTTTAGAGATAGGTTGGAATATTAGTCGAAATTTGAAACTGTAAACGCGTTTTTGGGACTAGAATTAAGTATCATGAAGATAATATTTGTCATTATCTTCAAATTCTTGTGAAGAAAGAACCAGTTTGGAAACTAGCTTAATGAGTATATATCAGGTAAGAAACCTCAATCGTTACTTTAAAGTTCTTGAGCATGATCCGTATCAGAGGGCCATAGATGCGGGCGATGATGATCTGTTGAATAGGCTTTTCAATGAGCCAGTAAGAGCAGAGGGCTTGTCTGATGTTTGGGTAGAAGAGAGTGTTCAATTTACGGCTCACTACAAGACATCGGTAAAAACCCCTGACATATCTGTTTGGGGAACGTGTTTAGTGCTGACGCTGCGAGCGGCTGAAGTGCTTAAACCATACATTGAAACAGATGGTGAGTTTTTACCTATAGTGATTGATGGTGAGAAGTTTCAGGTTTTCAATGTCATGAGCTTTGGAGAAGAAGACCAGGAAAATACGAAACACGAATATATTGATGAGCATCCGGTTGGCTTGACGTCGCTTAAGTTCATCGAGTTGAGCGTTGCAGATAAGTATGTTTTTAAGTCGTTGATGCAAGGGTGTAACTTGCTGTATTGCGATGATAAGCTAAAGAACTTGTGTAATGAACATGACCTGCGTGGTGTCGAATTCGATCTCGATCTACTAGATGTGTTCGACTACTAGTATACTAGTAAGCCGTTTCATTTTTATTGTCTCGTAGTTACCAATTGATTTTTTCTGTGACTACTTAGTAATACTAGTTATGAGTTTCTTTTATGTAATAACGTTTATTGTTGAATTTCTGAGTTTGAAACGTGATGTCACAAAGTATCAATTCATGGGTATGTAAATAAAGATTAGAATCATTAAGAGCCGCATGTAGCGGCTCTTTTTGATCATGAAATTGGTTAGTGGCGACAGACTACGAAGCGCTCAGAGGGTTACGAGGACTCGCTTCAGATAAATGAAGAAAGAGCGAATCGAAGTGGCTGTTGTTACCTATTTGACTGCTCATACCGTTGCCATTCCGCTGTTAACTCTGCTTTTTCTTTTCTCGCTGCAATCAGCATTTCTATATTTACGTCAGTGTTTGGGTGCCTTTGAATGTATCGCTCGTAATCAACCGGAACACCATTGATGTGCAGTTCAAGATGTAAATGCGGCCCTGTTGTTCTTCCTGTGTTACCCGTTTTCCCTATCACTTGTCCTCGGCTGATCTTCTCACCAACATGGACGTTGCGCTGAGATAAGTGTAGGTAGCGTGATACAGAGCCATTTGTGTGGCGGATATTAATGTAGTTGCCGGCAAAACGGTTGTAGCGGGACTTTAAAACGATGCCATCGGCAATACTACGAATCGGTGTACCTACAGGTGTGGCATAATCAGTGCCTAAGTGCGGAGTCGTTATATTGGTCACTGGATGTGTTCGCTTTAAGTCATAGTCAGAGCTCACTCTGTAGTTTTTATCAAAGGGTGAAGAAAACATGAACTGATTATTTATCGACACACCATGCTCATCAAATACGTTACCGTGACCATCATTGATAATAAATAAATCAGTTTTACTGCCTAAATAGTAAAAAGAACTAATGTAAGTTTCATTTTTACTATTTAATTTAGTTCTTAAGATAAAGTTATCACCTCTTTTAATAGAGTCAATAATATTAAACTTGCTTTTGATAAGTGCTAATAGCAAGTTGATCTCTTTTTGATTCACTCCTGATTTTAATAATGAAGCGACAAAAGAGTATTCAACAACACCGATAGTGATTTTTTGCCTACGAGTATTCTTATTAATTGGTGGCTGCACATTCTCACTTTCGAATTCTAAAGGCTTGATGGTAGGTAGCCTATCCACAGGAGTGAGGAAGTAGTGAGAAAGCGATACGCTAATCAATATGATTAACGCAGTAGTGATAAGGGCTACGGTAGGAGCTTGCACACTCCTTTTTATTATTAAAATAGTCATTAGTTTTGTTGATTTATCAATACTGACAGTTGTGCGTAGAGTATAATATTTTAAATAAAAACTAGCATTAAAGCATGAGTAATTCCTCTGTTTTAACTAAGTTAATGATTATAGGATGTGAAAATAATTTTAATAATTCAGTCAAAGTGACGGTTGGCTTGGTGTTTATGCCTATTTTGTTGGTGTTAATGTCACGTTGAGAAAATATTTTTCAATAATATAATCTCGGGAAAATATATTTTGCCAAATTACTATGTTCGCTAAAAATACGCTGAAATTAACATTAGGTCTTACGCTTACATCTCTTTTATTGAGTGCATGTGGTGGTGGTGATGGAGGAGACAACACACCTCCAGCTAGAAGCAAAGGAAGCATTTCCGGTATGGTGTTTGACGCCCCAGTCAATGGCGCCAAGATTGAGGTTTTCGAGTTCAAAAATGGAAACTTAGGTCGGAAGTTGGCTAACACAACGTCTGATGCCTTCGGAAACTATCTGCTAGAGTTTGAATCTTCGTCAATGCCTCTTTTTGTTGTTGCAAAAGAGGGGAGTTATACCGATCCGTTTACAAATGAAACGGTATCTGTGAGTAATGCGAAGACACTTAAATTTGAAGGTGTTGTGAACTTTAAAGAGGGGAGTGAGCAAAAGTTAATGCTTACTCCGCTGTCGAACTTGGCAGCAGGCTTGGCAAAGTACAAAATTTCCCAGGGGGCCACAGATGAGAGTGCCTTTTCAACTGCTTTGGATAGTATCAATAGCATGTATGGTTTTGACGTAAATGAGACCAAACCTATTGATATTACCAAAGGTGGGCAAAGCAGTTTTGCTAGTACTGGGCATCAATACGGCGCTTTATTAACAGCATACTCGTCTTACTCTTACGATCTTATAAAAAAATACGGCAACAGCGATAACGTCTACACTTCAATGCATTTCGCTGACATCCAATATCGGGATGTTATTGCAGATGGTGTTCTTGATGGTCTTGAAGTGAGCCAGACTTCAGGAGCAGTGACTCCCCTCAGCTTTGGACAGAAAAAGATAAACAGCGACGTTTACACACGTGACTTATCTCAGCACGTTTTGATCGTGGTAAACGACCCAAGTATCAATATTTCAGGTACTGATGCTGCCGACTATGTCGACTTTAGTAAGAAGCTTAATGACTTAGGTACATATGGCAGTACAGATGGCGTCATTCCACCGCGAGATGGGACGGAGATTGATACCACAGCGCCTATCGTGACACGCATTGACCGTGATGTACTTGCAGGCACCGATAAAGTTGACCTAAAAATTGTTGATGATATCGGTGTAGAAGACGTATCCGCCTTTATTCAGTATCAGATTAATGGCTCTTGGTCTGGTGAATTTCAATGTAACGACATACAAGATTTTGGAAGCACATTCTGTTCGGTTGAATTTGATGATTTTGAAGTTGGCCTTCGAGAGACCAACGTAAAAGTTAACATTAATACCAAAGAGATCGATAGTGTGGATATGAACCCTGCCACAGGGCTCTCAAACGTAACAGCAGCACGGTTAGTCTTGTATACAGCGGATGTACTGGGTAATGAGTTAATTCCAGGCAGCCATTCGGGTCTTCATATCAACTTTGAATGGGATAACGATGCGCCTGTTATCGATATTACATCGGCGAGTGCAATTAATAACCAACTTAAAGAATACGTTCTGAAAGGCGTTGTAAAAGAAAGCTCGCAAGAGATTAGTTCGGTCAGTATTTCATTTAAAGATGGCTTACATGAGGGCGTCACATGTTCTCCTGTCACTGTAGAGTCTGGAAATGCTTGTGAGTTTAGTAAGGCTTACCCAACTGATGAATTCCTATCTACGACGGTCTTTGAGGTTCGAGCGAGGGATAGCAAAGGCAATACGGGCTCTGCGCAGCATGCAGTAAGTCGTGACGATCAAGCGCCAGCACAGACGATAACCTATCCTGAAGGTACGTCAATGACGTACGTAAATGTGGGTTTAGATGGTGAACGAACCACTTACGATGGTATCTACTCTCAAGATACGTACACCCCAGACAATGTTCAAGCAAGCCGCGATTTCCTGAAGATTGATTATGCGTACGCAAGTTTAGGGATTCAGAGCTCATTAAAAGGGATAGATTTTAGTAACTTCAACGCTAATTTATTGAAAGAGAATAAAATCCCTTATGTTCGTGTGAAAGTTTCAGACGTAAATACCGATACGGTTTTAGGCTCTAACGCTAATAAGGTTAAGCTTGTCGTCAAGTACTACGTAAGCCAAAACAACGATAATAATTACTCACTTCAGCAAGTTATTGATACAACCGCATCAGATGACGATTACATCGCAAAAATTCCGCACGAAACACTGTTAGATAGCAATGGGCGAGTAGAGGATGTCATTTATTACATTCCTTTTGTAAGAGATATTTTGGGTGACAGCTTTAAATCGGTATCAGAAAACAGTAGTCAAAAGTTAGTCATTCAAACCGTCGATGAGTCTGATAACGAAAGCACTCCAAGAGAAGTATATTTTAGAAGTAGCTTTGACCTACCAACCATAAAAGTGGTGACACCATTTATTGGTGCGCGAGCTCAACTTGAAGGGTTGAGCCCAAGTGGTGAATTCACTTCACTTGCAAGTTGTACCACTATCCAGCAACTGGAAAGTGACCAGTCTATGGCTCTTGACGTAGCGAGCTGTGAAACCACAACTGACGTAGTGAATTATGATTTCATGCGTGTTCGTTTAATTGGTATCGAAGGCAGTGAGCCATACTATTACCAATGGAAAAGAGATCCAGGGACCAAGAAAGTAACGGTTGACTTAAACAAGGCCAATATTGGTGTGTATTTTAAGCTCAAAGGTTCTCAAACTTACTATATTACTGAACTATCGACATATCAGACTGGTTTGTTTGATTTCCAGTGGGATCAAGTGACAGCGGGAGAGAAAACTTCAGAACGTGCGATTCAAATTCTTGATGAGGTGCGCTACGCGTTATCAGGTACGAATAACAACTCATTCTTTGGGTTTGACCCAACGGTTGTGTCTTATGCAACCAATGAAATGCTTACGACTAAAGCGATTCCAGACAAGCCATCAAATGACTATCTACACCGATTCCTTGTTGAAGCAATTGATAGTATTGCCGAGAGAATGCCAAGAAATAACTCATTAGATTTTGCATCTGCTATTTACGATGATTTTAGCTACGATGGAAAAGCAAATGGTATAGGGGCAGGAGGAAGTCAAGTTACGCTCGATTCTTACACGTTTGGCGCTGAAACTTACCGAAAAGACCTGGCGCAATCGTATTATGAAATCATGGCGAGCAAATACGGTATTGAGACCAATATCGCGCAGCTCTATGCTGATGATATTTCGATGGCTAATCCTGACTTAAATGGTAAGAACATTTTTGATACAGAGGGTAGCAGTATCGATACCTTGCCTCCGCAGCCAAAATTAACCATTGAAAGCGGTAGAGAGACGATGGTTGGTAATAGGCTTTATATCGCTGGCGAGGTTGTTTCTAAAATTGTCCTAGACGATCCTTCTGGTATTGTAGGAACCGACGCTTACGGCCCGAAGTTTAGCACGATGTGGTATCAAGCTAATGAGCCAAATATTGAAATACCACTGGACATCAACATCGTAGAAAACTCAGGCAGCAGCAATGCTTATCGAAAAGAGTACTTCTTCACCCTCAACTCCCAGTCTAGTGAACTAAAAGACATTATAGAGTTTGCCGTGGAGACCAGTGCTATGGACCCACATGGCAATGCGTATGGTTATAATGGTAAATCTCCGTTTATAGAATCGGTGTTTATTGATAACGATTTCCCTAAGGCCAGTTATCTTCCACCGAATGATGTCGATGGTAAACCTGTAGAAAACGGTATTTATTTAAATGCGAACAATACTCATGAATTAACCTTCAAGGTTGAGGATATTGTTGGTGATAAGCTTGCCTCGAGGGGCCTTGTTTTCTACCAGCAAACCGGTGAAAAAGTAACATACACACCAGAAAACTTTGCAAGTAACTCGAAAGACGCGTTTAAAGTCAAACTATGTACGGGCGAGATTTGTTCAAATCAAGGCTCTACGATTTATCCTGGTGATGGAGATTGGTTAGTTGTTGCAGCAGCAGAGGACAACTTAGGTAACTCCGTTTCAGAGTTAACTAGCACCGCTCCGAGATTCAATATTCGTATCGACTCTGAAGCCCCTATTGTAAAAAGTGAGCAGGTTCAAAGCCGTTTAGGTGGTAATAACCAATGGGCACCTGTCATTGATTGGGGGACGTTAAGCTCTGGCAATAACGTAAAAATAGATTTGCGCCGCGGATCTGGTCAGGCTCTGACATTAGAAAGCTGTGACCCTCTAACAGAGGCGTGTGACGTACCATACCTAGTTGGTGAACAGCCTGACGTCAAAGTCCAACTGGTTTCAAAAGCATTTGATTACGATGAATGGAATGAATTTTACGTCACTGCGACGGACAACGCTTACCCTGCCAATGTTAGTACAACAGGGAAATTTACCTTCCAAGTCGATAACAAAGGCCCTGAAATCATCCTAAATACGCCTTGGGTTGAAGACACATTGTCTAAAGAGAACTATGTCATAGGGCGTGAGTTCAATGTGCGATTTAAATCCGTAATAGACGATTCAGACCTTGAGCAAGTCTCGCTGTATCAAAGTGGTAAAGATTCGCCAATTAAGACAATTGTGCCAACGGATTCATCTAAAGAGTTTGTCATGTCTCTTATCAAGAGTGACACAGATAAAATAGACATTTCTGAAGATGAAAAAACAACGTCATTGTATGTAAAAGCAACCGATATTTATGGTTTTGAGTCTAGTTCTAACACGCACAAGGTTATTCTTGATCGTGATGGACCAACATTAGGATTAAGTGGTTTCAATGCGAATGACTACTACTTAGGTAACTATGTCTTTGACCTAACGGCGCTAGACCTAAATGCAAACGGTGATGTTTCAATTAATGGTGTCAATCGAGAAAGCCTAGAGTATTGGACGTTTAGCGATCTGGAACCATTACCTGGCTCTCCCGGTACAAAAATCAATGAGGATCTCAAAGTGAGCCTTGGTGATTTAGGTACGGGTACACACAAGGTTCGTTTAAAAGGGTCTGATGTTCGTGGCAACACAACCTTAACCAGTGATGAGCAAGATTTTACCGTCAAAGTGTACAACTCCATCCCGCAGGTGACGCTGGCGATGAGTTACACGGATGGAACGCCAATTACAAACAACACCATCTATCAAGATGGGAATATCGTACTTACGCTTGATATTGTTGATGATAGTGGCGTTGATCGAATTGACTCAACTTATAGATTCTCTGGAGAGCAAAACGGGACTAACTTTACGTTCTCAGAAACCGCAGATGGCACTTGGACTGCAACGTTGCTTTCTACACAAATTGCCAAAGATGGTAATTATGAACTTGATATCAAAGTTTATAACAAAGTTCGTTACCTTGATGAAAAAGACCGAAAGGTTGGAAAAGTAAACCAAACCTTTAGCGTACAGCGTGAAGGCGTGGTTCTAACAGTTGAAAGCCCGCTGGACTTCCAAAATTACTTATCTGATGGTGTTCTTGATGTCACCTTTACTACATTGAGTGCGGTCAAAGCCAAAACGTTAGAGTGTTGGGTTCGTGAAGAATACAACTCTCTGGATGCGCCACCAACTAATGAGCAACCAACTTCTGGTGTTATCAACGTATCGCAAGAACCTTACAGTTGTAGTGTCAATGTTGGGCAAAACATGACCAAAGCACCTGTTACTTTGATCACTAAAACCTTGGGTACAAATGGGCGTGAAACGATCAACAAGTTCAATTTCTCGATGGTGGATATTGATGCACCGACAGTCGTAGATGGTAACTCATACAGTTTTAAAGGAAGTGATGTTTGGTTTGATGAAGCTTTGAAGAAGAAGATGCTCACATTTGAGCTCTCTTTCAATGATGCTTTATCAGGCGTGAATACCGAAAGTTCAGATGAATATCCAAAGTTGGTTCGTAATCTTGGCAACAAAGCTTATACACCAACGACTTGTGCCAAAGGTGTTGGAAATATCAAGTGTACGTATTCTGAATCCTATGCCGATATTATTGATGGCCTGAGTACAACTCAAGAATACAAAATCAAGAACTTATCTGATTTAGCAGGAAACTTGACGCCAGAGCACGATCTACTGCTTGAATTACCTAAAGGTTCGGTAGTCGTTGAAATTACTGATCCGGTTGGAAACACAACCATTAATGGTCAGCAGCTTGTCGCCAAATTCAGAATTAAGCTGTATGAAAACTCTAGACTAGACAATGTGATGGCCAGGTTTGGAACGGAATCCTACAACTATAAAGATAATCCGGAGAAGTTTGCACAATTAGAGGTGTGTGCAGATGATCCAACCTACAAGTGTTCAACATTTACAAGTGAACTTCCTAGCGATGCGGATGGAAAAACGATCAGGACAACGATTACCGCAACGGATGTGTGGTCGAGAGTCGGTGAAGCGACCGTTGATATTAAAGTTGACAACACACCTCCAAGTGTTGGCGATGAGATTATCGTAACCGAATCGCCAACAAATCCTGATAATGTTCGTTTTCGTTTTGACATAACGGACACTGGTAGCAGCCTGGCAACAGTAAACTACTCGGTTTTAAACCCGAGTTATCAAGAAGAAAGAGTAGAGGATGGGAATGGTTCATCTACGTACTTTGAACTACCGAAATCTCAGTTAGAGGGGCGTGGTTCAATCACAGTAGACATCAAAGCGACAGATAGCGTCGGACTGTATTCTGATATCAGAAAAGTCATTGATATTAGTGTTCCTAAAGTCACAGTTGATTTCGATGGAATTACGAGTTTGCAGGGTGGGAAACTGTTCTTAACCAAGGCAAGCCAGCCGTTTACGGTATCTACGGTGGAAGGAGAAAGAGTGAAAGCTTCACAATATTCTGTGGAGCTTATTCCAAGCCTCGGTGATTCCTTGCGTTACTCAGGTGATGTTATCTCATCTAGTGGTAATGGAATGATGAACTTTGCCGTCGATAACCAAGGGTCATATACCCTTAAGGTGACGGTGACGGACTCAGTTGGAAGAGAGAATACAAGCTTTGAATTACTAGGCAAAAGTTATGATGGAAAGGTTATCGAATCTATTGTTGATTATGACGCTCCAAGTATTTCGGGCTTAAGTGCTAATCAAACCTCTAAGGTGCCGACAAACGATAAGTATCAACTAGAAATTAGTGCATACATTACAGATAAAAATTTAAATCTCGTCACGTCAAAAGCGGTGAGTGGTGGTAGCACAGTAGCTCCTCAAGCGATTACTGAGCCGACAACCGAAGCGGGGCCTTATGTCATAAGCTATTTGTTACCGAAAGGCGATCATACGATCACGGTGGCAGCAACAGACAAGGTGGATAACAAGAGTGAAAGTTCTATTGACGCGCATGTGGAAGCGGCAACCGTTCCCGGGCTAAGTATCTCTACCGCCTCAAGCGCCCCTCTTTTTGGAGGCGAAGAGATTACGCTTGCGTTTAACTTTACAGAAGAAGTTACGAACTTTGATATCTCAGATGTCCATCTTGTCGCTAGTGATAGCGGTGTAACAGGAACGTTAAAACAAGATACTTGGTCGACTTCAGACAATATTACGTGGACGGTTAATTACATCAGTCCAGAAAAGCAAGATAAAAACATAACAATACAGGTAGAGGATGATAGCTACCAAAGTACCAACACCATTCCTGGAAAAGGAAGCAGTTTAAGTATCGCGGTTGAAGGAACCTTACCAAAACTGACCAATGTGACATTTAACCCCGAGCATCAGAGCGTGGGGCAAAGCGTGAGTGTCTCGCTTGAGTTTGATAAAGAGCTCCAAGAGGCGACCGCTACGCTTGGCGGCAATCGCATTAGTTCTCTATCAGCAACGGCAGATAAAAAGGTCTGGATTGGTGATGTACAAGTTCCGAGCACCGCGCTGTTAAGTGTCGACTTGGTTGTTAGTCAATTTAAAGATTTGACTGGCAACATAGGTGAGGATAATACTGCTCACGAATTACCGATCACGCCGACCTTAGCCATCACGCCAGTGGGCAATGTGGATGAAACGCATGCCGCCACGCTACAATTCGAAGGTACGTCAACTCGTTTTGATGGTCAGTCCCTGCGTCTTGAAGTGAAAGCCCAAGGCAGCGCGACGGTACTAAAAAGCGGCAGCGCGACAGTACAAGCCGGTGGCACTTGGATCAGTGACGCAATGGACATGAGTCACCAAACCAATGGTACTTATACTGTGATGGTGACGGGGACGAACTCAGCGGGCATTGAAGTGAGTGAAAGCCAGAGCTTTACACTGGCGCAGTCTCTGCCAACGCTGACTAACGCGACGTTTACGCCTGAGCACCAAGCCATCGGCCAAAGCGTGACGGTGACGCTGGAATTCGATAAAGATCTGCAATCCGCCGCAGCAGAGTTAGGTGGTACGACGATCACTTCATTAGTGGCAACCGCGGACCCAAGTGTTTGGACTGGTGATGTGGTGGTACCAAGCACGTCAGAGCTGAATGTGGCGTTGCTTGTTCGTGACTACCAAGACTTATCAGGAAATACCGGTAGCCAGAACACGGCTTACTCCATGCCGATCACGCCAACTTTAGTTATTACGCCAGTGGGTAATGTGGATGAAACGCAAGCCGCCACGCTACAATTCGAAGGTACGTCGACACGTTTTGACGGTCAGTCCTTGCGTCTTGAAGTGAAAGCTCAAGGCAGCGTGACGGTATTGAAAAGCAGCAGTGCAACAGTACAAGCCGGTGGCACTTGGATCAGTGACGCAATGGACATGAGTCACCAAACCAATGGCACTTATACCGTGATGGTGACGGGGACGAACTCAGCGGGCATGGAAGTGAGTGAAAGCCAGAGCTTTACACTAGCGCAGTCTCTGCCAACGCTGACTAACGTGACGTTTACGCCTGAGCACCAAGCCATCGGCCAAAGCGTGACGGTAACGCTAGAATTCGATAAAGATCTGCAGTCTGCAGCGGCGGAGTTAGGTGGTACAACGATCACTTCATTAATGGCAACCGCGGACCCAAGTGTTTGGACTGGTGATGTGGTGGTACCAAGCACGTCAGAGCTCAATGTGGCGTTACTAGTTCGTGACTACCAAGACTTATCAGGAAACACCGGTAGCCAGAGCACGGCTTACTCCATGCCGATCACGCCGACCTTAGCCATCACGCCAGTGGGCAATGTGGATGAAACGCATGCCGCCACGCTACAATTCGAAGGCACGTCGACACGCTTTGATGGTCAGTCCCTGCGTCTTGAAGTGAAAGGCCAAGGCAGCGCGACGGTACTAAAAAGCAGCAGTGCAACGGTACAAGCTGGTGGCACTTGGATCAGTGACGCAATGGATATGAGTCACCAAACCAATGGCACTTATACCGTGATGGTGACGGGGACGAACTCAGCGGGCATTGAAGTGAGTGAAAGCCAGAGCTTTACACTGGCGCAGTCTCTGCCAACGCTGACTAACGTGACGTTTACGCCTGAGCACCAAGCCATCGGCCAAAGCGTGACGGTAACGCTAGAGTTCGATAAAGATCTGCAGTCCGCCGCGGCGGAGTTAGGTGGTACCACGATCACTTCATTAATGGCAACCGCAGACCCAAGTGTTTGGACTGGTGATGTGGTGATACCAAGTACGTCGGAGCTCAATGTGGCGTTGCTTGTTCGTGACTACCAAGACTTATCAGGGAATACCGGTAGCCAGAGCACGGCTTACTCCATGCCAATTACACCGACAATACACCTAGACGTTATCAACGATGTTACTGGAGTGGAAAGCATGACAGTAAGTGGTAGCAGTGAACGGTTTGAAGATGGTGAGTTCATAGATATTAAAGCAGTCGACGCTGATGGTACAGAAGCCACAGGTATGGCTACCGTGCTTTCAGACTCATGGACGACTGATTTAGATCTTTCAGGACTGAAGGAGGGGGTAGTGACGATTTATGTAAATGGTACCAACAAGCTTTCCGCCTCTGCCGAAGAGGCTCAAGCAACATTTAACTATGATCGTTTCGCAAGTACAGCCTCCTTAGGTGCTGTTTACAACCGATATTTTAGTGAGAACAAAACTTTAAAAAATGCGGCATAAATAAAGCGAGCGTTTAGCTCGCTTTATTTCTTTGGGACTTTTTGTGATATTTATCAAAATAATTGCCTTTATTGATAAGTTACTCGAATTAATGAATCGTCTTAATACAAGGCTGAATAACTATAATAACTAGGCCAATGTTGCTTTTAGGTGTGTATGACGTGATTGTGATGGTCGCTCGGCAGGTGCTGTGGTGAATGTGTCTCGTTGAAAATCTTTTTAAATATTATATATTTACGCTCGTTTCTATACTCTGAGTATAGTGTTCTGCATGAGGTCGATGGGTAATACCTCACCTCTTTAACTCGCGATGAAGCAAATTTAATCCTAGCAAGCTTCAGAGCAGTTACTTTTGTGAGTGCGTAATGCGCTCACCTTTTTATTTAAACTTCCTCAGTAACAGTCAATTTGTTGTTTGTTGCTGAGGAGGGCACCTCATAAACTTCTGAATTTCCTCGTGCTTACCTGAAGCGCACGTTACTACGATTTTTGTTAACTTCAGTCCATAAATTAAATTTTTTTAGATAGTACGATTTTACCATTTTGACAGAGTGCGTGATGTTACTGGCTTTTGTTGTGGTCAAATCGCATGTTTTGATAGCAAAAGTCACCATTTTTTTGGTGTTTTTGATTTCGGGCGATTTTTCTATCTCGTTGAAAATAAATGGCTAAGTAAGTAGGATACGCAGACCAAATCGTACTTGTAAGCCTTATCAGCTTAATTGTCACCGCAGCCATATTTACGATGTTGGTTGTGGAGAATTCAAATGCATTTAGTTTGCAAATTTATACCTAGCTCGAAGCTATCCTCCAACGAGCTATCTTATGTTCTTACACCGGACGAGTGTATAGGGCAGCTTTCGCGTTTGCGAAATTCAGATGACATCCTTAGAAACCTCCCTAAAGAGTTGGCGCAAAAGATTTCCATCTCTGCCAAAAAAACGACCAGCGCATTGCTAGCTGCTATAAGAATCGAATTGGGAAAAGGCAATTGGGTGTCATTATCTACCGTTGCTCGTCGGTCGCCATTGACGGACTCTCAGCTGCAAAGCTTCCCTAGACTTAAATCACTCGTTGACTCTGTATCTGCTTCGAATGAAAGCAAAGCTTTTAAAGCAGGATACAAGCAGGTTACCGACGATGTTGCTTTAGTTCGTAGTTACACGCATGTCCCCTCTGAGCCAAGTCTAGATCAAAAAATCGTTGTCGAGTTTGCAGGGCAGTGGTCTAGCAACGCGGCATGTTTGATGTTGGGAAAAACGGAAGCTCAAAAAGAAAAAGTGACTGTAGGCAAGGCTGATACAGAAAACAAACACCGCAGCCTCGCGACATTTAAAGATCTCGAAGCTGAGGGCAAAACGCTCTATATCAAAATCCCTTGCACTGATCAGCCTCAGCCAATTTTGCTTAAACTCGCCGAAGATATGCAACCCGTTGATAAAGAAATTCAAATGGATGAGTGGGATAACGTGTTGGTGCCTGTACTACCTATGCTAGAGGGCCCAAATGGACATGAGTTGGTTGCAGAAGGTTATTTCTATGTAATCTGGAATAACAAAGTTTGGCGAGAGGTTGAAGTTACACCAAAAGGCTACTTTGCTGATGTCGATTTAGAGTACTACAGAAATAATGATCCTGAATCCTCGATGAAAACACGACATGTCAACATTGATGGGGCCAACCTTGTACCAGACTACTATATTGGCGAAGAAGCATTTGAGATTTATCAATCCGGTCAGAAAGTGTATTCGGGACATCTAAGCCTTGATCAAGGTGCTAGGGTATTCCGCTTTGTAGATGAGGAAGTAGATGTTGTTTTTCCAGAATTAGATATTGATCCTATCACTGTTAAAACGGTGCTAAGCCCTTATAAAGCTGGCAAAGATGGTTTGCGTATTGCGCAAGGCGTTCCTCTACCGCATATTTGGGTGCCATACAAAGTCGCGGGAAAAGCACAAGAATGTTATATCCATTACTCCGAGTTGGCTTTGACAAACACGGAACTGTCTGAGCTAGAGAGTGATCCTGCTTCAATTGCTAAGTCTCTTTCAGAGTTGCAAATATACTCCTCATCCCAAAGCTTTAATAATGCGGGCGAGAATATTATTCCAGTTTCCGGTACCGCATCGACAGGCATCGGCAGTGGAGTCATCAACGAACACAAAGAGAGCAATATCGCGGGGCTTAAGTTGGCTCCAAGAGGCGCATTGCCTTCTATACGTTACCTTCACGAGCCTTTGACAGATCAGCCGGACGATTTCTTTGGGCTTCGTAACATAGAACAGGATTGGATTCACAAATCGTACTTTCGTTCAGCAATGAAAGATGACGATGGTTATATGACGCTTCGGTTCGCATTCCCGCCGGAAGAGGTCAAGAGCGTCGATATTGTTCGAGGTGTTCATTCGAGCCTCTCCACCGGTAGCCAACGTCTTGTCGTTGTAGAAGAAAATGTACCCATTTCAGAATTGCTAGGTTAAACCATGAAGAAAATACTATTACTGTTGCTTGCTGCTTTATCGATAGCGGGTTGTAAAGATGACGGCCGCACTTACATTGGTGAACACAACTATTACACCATGGAGCCAAGTGAGATCTTTAAATCTGACTCTGCGACATACCAACAACGTGACTTTCCTCGTTACTTTATCCATCGCGCCAAAGAATGGCCAAGGGAAGACTTAAATGACGCGAGCTCTTACGATTTGCCACGCGTTCAGTTTACTTGGGCCAACTTATCAAACGACTCAGGCTATGAGCCAGACCCTATGTATAATGAATACGAAGGACGAACCAAAATTTGGAGTATGAAGACTGATGGCACCGATTTACGTTTGGTGACCGATTTGCCATGGCTTGGCGATGGTGACATAACTGTTGATAAAACCAGTCGCTCGCCAAACAATCGTTACGTTGCAGTCGGTTTTGGTTTGACTAACTACCTTTTTGATATCAAAAACCAGAAGCTGATTAAGCTGCCACATGATATTGAAGGCCCTTCCGGATTTTTATGGGCGGAAGATAGCAGCTACGTTTATTACCGCACTGGTAAGGTTGGTCGTGTGGTTTATAAGTGGGATATTGCTAAAGGTGAGGCGGAAAAGACCGATCTTTACATCAGTGATACTGGCTTCATAAAGGACGGGAAAAGATATCAGGTAAATGATTTTGCTGCGCTTATTTACGATGCAAATACAAATCAAAAAGCAAAAGCAGTTTTTTGGGATAAGGACTTAGCGACGAATAAATCAAAAGCGGATTATAAAGCCATAAGTCCAGAAGGGGACATTGTCTGGGCGGCTAATCGCAACTATCACAATGTGTTTGTCGTCGACCTAGCGAAAGGTAAACAGATTAAGCGTGATGGGGCAATGCAATATGCCATCGGTTTAAATAATCGTTTTTCGCTAACAAATTACAACGCGATGCTGATGTCGGTGCAGAAAAACCATACTAAACAAGCGTGGAGCTGGTCTCCATTGGGTTATGGGCGCACGTTAGATCCTGCAATTGTGTATAACCTCTCCGCAAATCAAGGAAATTGGTTTAAGGAGGCGAACTAATGGCTTTTACGTTTGATAATGAAGTCTATCTGTTTGGAGCTTTCTTTAGTGCCGTAAAGAACGATGATGGTGTGGAAGTGTGGCCGGACTGGCATTCCCAGCCAGATCTCACTCAAGTAAATGAGCTAGAGGGTAAGATTCGTCCCATACCTTTGACTCCAGTGATGGTCAATGCCTTGTCGGGAGGTGAACCCGCACTGTGGGGCACCACCAGAGAGGGAAAATTGGTCGAGTTAGGTTTAGGCGAGCCACCACAAGCAATGGGTAAGCAACCTTTATCGGGAGAAAAGGTCGACTCTGAAAGTTCTGTACCGAGTGATGTCAACAATTACGAAGTACTCAAGTTGGGCAACCGACCGGAAGGGATCTGCAAAGGGAAAAGCTATGAATTAAGCTTTCCACCATTGCGTTTGTTGGCGCAGATGATTGCGCCGCTGAATGATCCAGAAAGTACTGGGGGCGCAAAAAATCTAGTAAGTCTTGCAGAAAACATTAAGCATTTTGCCCAGTACATTGATGATGGGACCAACAAAACAAACCAAACGGGTGTGAAGTTCCAACTTACTGAAATTGCAGTAAACCAACTTGCTCCTGCCTATGCTGGTGGTGACCTTTCGCCAGAACAACAAAGTTACAATGATTGGTTAGAGCGTCAGAAAAAAAGAAACAAACCCCTGAAAGGTTTTGTTGTGCCAAGAACGCACAGTTGTGCAGTGTTGTTCACTGATAATCTTTATCGTGGCGCGGAAGTTTCGCTAGTTAGACCGGTTAAGCAGCTCAAAGCGGGCGATTTAGAGAGCGCCGCAGAAGAAGTGATTAATGTGAAGGTAGTCGATACCAACGTTGCAAGATGGGCAATTGAAGTTGGTGAAAAAAACGTTTTACCAAGTGCATTGTTTAACCTTGACCCTAGCCAAGTTGAAGATGGTTTTTATTTGTTGCGCATCCAATTTTGGGAAACTGAATGGAAAGCACTCGATGAAACACGTAAAAAGTTACCTGAAAGTGTGTTGAAGGCCAATGCCACAAAGCAGTTTATGAAACACCCTAAAACTGATGTGGAGCAGAATGTATATACTTATGAGCTGCATGAAAAGCTGACGTTTATCGAGACAGCGGGCATTGGCAAAATGGCGTGCGTGTGTGGTGACATGATCACCTTAGAGGAAGCGCTCATCCAACAATTTCCTAATCAGTTGCCATCTTATTCAGACTACGCGACAAAGGGGTTAACCTATCAAACTAAGCAAAAGCCGGGCGTCGCACCGTTATCTTTGCATGCTGCGATCAACAAAACCTACGAATCGTTGAGCAGTGATTTTCTCTCCATTGACGGTGCTAAGCTTTTTGGCCCACCTGCGGATATGGCGAAAACCATCGGGCAGGCGCTATGGGAAAACAGTGAATCAGGGGCTTTACCTCCATTTCTGATGAGTGGTATCGCGTTACATTCGGCACTTGCCGCCACCAGTGGTGTTAAAAAGAGCGTCAGCCTTGCAAAGGTTTTTGCGCGTAAAGAGCTAACGCTGAAACAAGCACAAGCGTTAGTGTTTAGAAAGCATGTAATCGATATTCCTTATATCAAACGTGCTTTTAAAGCGGCAGGCCCAGAGTCAAAAATCATGCGTGGCGTTGGACGTTTAAGCAGTGATTTTTTGAGCGGAACAAATCGCGCGCTACCAGCAATTGGAGTTATCGCAAGTGGCAAGGAAGCGTTAGAGCAATATTCGGCGTTCTCTGAACAAATTAAAAATGCGAAAGAAGCGCAAGAAACTTTAAGCAAATACTCTGAAAACTATCTTTCTTCTTTAACGTTTGTTCGTCGCTTTGATAATCCAGAACATTGGCAAAAAAAGGCAGAAGCGGTGCAGGAAGCGCTTGGTAAAGAAGGGAATGCTCAGATCTTTGTTGATGGTCAAGGGGTCGTTGTTCGAATGAACTTCAAGTTTAACTCTGCTGAGTTTGAGAACGAAGTTCAAGTACTGCATATCGACTATATAGAAGTATGTAAAAAATTATGCCAGCTTTTATCCAAAAACCCTGATTACCAAGTTGCCATTATTGGCCATGCAGGGCCAATAGGAACGCATGAAAATAACTTAAAAATTTCCAGATTGCGTGCGGATGTCGTTAAAGAGGCCATCCTTGCCAAAGCAAGCGAAAAAGAACGAGCGAATCTAGAATCAAGGTTGTGGATTGAATTTAAGGGTAAGTCACAACTGATTGATGATATCGAAGGTTATGCCGACGTTAACGACCGATCAGATACTGCTGATATCGCTGTGAACCGACGTGTAGAGGTTAGGTTGATCATCCCTGACTTTGCGGTTTCCCTACCACCGAGCCGCTCGGGAACGATGGCATTAAATCGCGCGCATCAAATTTGGGAAGGGCATCAGCTTGCGGCAAAGGAAGCTCAAGATAAGTTGATTATTGCTGCCGTTGATGCAATGGCAAGTGTCGCAATCTGGACGCCTGCCGCACCAGTGGCTGCCTATTATTTTGCCGGTAAAGTGGGTGCAGATCTTTTGGGCGCTGCAACTGATTTCTATGGCGACCTTTTTGGTGATGCGACGTTTAAGGAGATCAAAGCTCAGTACAACAACAAAAGCATGCTAAAGACACTCAGTAGCATCAACAAAGAGCTTATCTCTCTGTACAAAGGGATAAGTCAAGACCTTCAACCTCAGGTCATTGATGCTGTTGGCTTAGCTGACTTTCTCAAAAAACAGGCGAATCATGATGAATTGTTGAAGCGCTTTTTGTTGCGCTCTTATGCTTTGAATTCATTGATTGAGTTACTAACGCTTCTCCGCGCTAAGTGGAGCCTGACGGGGGACTTTGATGATTTCATTGAGGATTATCGAGTTGACGAGTTTATTCAGCTGTATGTCATGAGTGATAACTGGGAAATTCCAGTCAATGATGGTAATACACTGGCCCTGAACTGGGTAAACCGCTTTAAAAAATCTGGTTTGTTCTCTAAATCAGATGCCAATAGCTCGTTACAATGGAGTTACGGTGAAAAAATAGGGGGGGCATTTAATACGGGATTCCCTGTACAAACACGTCTATTCTTGGACCGAAAATCAGATGAGTCCTTGCAAGAAAGAGCTTCTATCCGAGAAGGCCTAAAGGCATTTTGTCACGACTTCAACTTAGCTACAGTAGAACTTGGGCATGATGATATAGAGTTCAGCCGCTTGCTGGTTCAAGACGGTGCTAAATGGACGCCATATGTAGAGTGGGCATTTGCGCAGAATGGACGAAAGCTACGCCCACAAACTCGCGTGAAACTACAGGTGGTTTTAAAAGACAATGTCTCATCTAAGGCACTGTTTTTACAGGAGGTCGCTTATCGCGCCGCTGTTGTTGGTTTGGACTCTCATGGGCCAACCTTTGATGTGTTGTTTACAAAAATGGATGCTTCTCAATTCGAAGACCCTGATGAAGCGATTAAAGAACACTTTAAGAGTAAGCGTGTTGAGGAATTGCATGGTCTTGAATTTGAACCAACATATGAATTTGGTGAGTTTTTAATCCATGGCATCAAGCCGTTATGTCCAAATGTTAAAGTCATAGATGAGGTGAAAGCCTTCTTTACAGGTCAAAGCGTGTTTGAATATGTTCGAGACACTGGTGCTTTTGAGCAGATGAGATATGTCTTCTCACTAGGAGGACATGATTTGCTAGCGGGTAAGTTAGAGGGCTTGGGTACATATAAAAATTACACTCTAGATATTACTGAAGTTAACTTTGGTATCGATGGTCAAAGCCCTGCACAAGAAGCGAAAAACTTTAACGGTCGAACATTGGAAAAGACGAAACTCACAGACACTGACTTTTTAATCGAAGAGTTTGTCATGAGTGAGTCTGCATCATCCCGAGACACTACACCGAAGGTGATCGATGGCAACCTTATTATTTTGCCTGGTGTTGAAATTGACGGTGACCTTGCTTGGGGTGAAGGCAATGCGAATAAACTGATAAGCAACAAGTTTGATTGGTCGAAAGAGCAACGGTTCTCACTTTGTTTTGCGGTGTTAGGGGATGATCGTGCGAGTGACGATTACGATACAATGTTACTCAATGCCATTGAATGTGGGGTGAAACTGCAGATCAAAGATGGTCCAGTTAAACATGACGTGATGCATTATGCTGGAGTGGTCAACATTCATTCTCGTCTTGTTACCGAGAAGTCAAATACTGGGTATAATGGAATAGAAACAAGAACCGTTTTTGATCTAGAGCTTGACGATAGCGGCGCGACTAAGCGTACAGGTCTGGAGCAAAGCGCCGTTCAATTTATTGATCAGAATGACGCGAATTTCTCCCGTTTATTAACTTCAAGCGAGAAAAAGTACCTTTATATCATTCGCTTTGAGTACTCTTATGTGTCGCCTACAGGCAAACTAGTTAATGGTTTAAGACCTTTTGGTGATGTTTTAGATGGTAATGATCTAAAACCTATCAAACTTGAGCTGGCTTCATTTGAACAAATGGATGTAAGTGAAGGTTATGAACTACCGAAGTTTGAGCTTCAAGTTCCTGCGGTGAAAGACTTCATGACGGGTAAGCCATGGATAGAAACGGTTGAAAAGGAAAATGCGACAAGTGAGGCGAATCACTTACACTGGAAAAACCTAGGGGTACAGAACGAGCAGAAAGGATATGTTGAGAATTGGATAACGAAACAAGCGTCTTCGCTCAATGCTCCGGAAATCGCTCTTTTACAGGCAAAGTAACATACAAAAAAACCGCCTTCGGGCGGTTTTTCTTTTCTTATGACTTCATACTGAATTTAGAATTTTCTTTTTAAGCCCCATCAACCCGCTGCAGAAATGTCGTATTTCTTCATCTTGTGGTTGAGTGTGCTCATTGGCAGCGCCAATTGCTCAGCGGCCTTCTTGGTGTGCCAATTGCAGGCATTTAAGCAATCGATGATCACTGTACGCTCGTATTGGCTAACGACGTCTTTAAGGCTCTTTGAAACGTCTTCTAAATCCGCTTGTGCTTGCTGCTCGTAAGCAGGTTGCTCTGGGGTAGGTGAAGCTGCTTTCATGTCGATACTTGGTACATCTTCTGGGATTTGTTCGCCAAACTCAATGTGAGTAATGGTTTCAAAATCGGACAGTAGCACCGAGCGCTCAATGATGTTCTTAAGCTCACGCACGTTCCCTGGGTATTGGTAGGCAAGCAGCTGTTTACGTACGTTGGCACTTAACCCTGGCGCTTGCGGCAAACCTAGCGTGTTGGTGGTGTGTTGCACGAAGTGCTCTGCGAGAGGGAGGATGTCCGACTTGCGTGCTCTTAAAGGTGGCAATGTAATCGGGAAGACATTCAAACGATAGAACAAATCGGCACGGAATCCGCCATCTTTGATTTGCTGCATAAGATTACAGTGGGTTGCGGCGATTACGCGCACGTCCACATCAATCTCTTTGCTGGTGCCGATTGGGCGAACTTTACGTTCTTGTAGCACACGCAGCAATTTAGCCTGCAGTAGCATTGGCATATCACCAATCTCATCCAAAAATAGTGTGCCGCCGTTGGCTGCTTCAAACAAACCGACTTTGTCTTTGTCCGCGCCAGTGAATGAGCCTTTCTTATGGCCAAAGAGTTCTGACTCTAATAACTGCTCTGGGATTGCGGCACAGTTCTGTACGATCAAAGGTTGTTCTGAACGATTAGAGTTTTCGTGAATGTATTTCGCGATCACTTCTTTACCAGCGCCCGTTTCACCACGCAACAGAACGTCGACAGGAAGAGATAGCACCTTATCAAGACGATTCAAGACATTGAGCATTTCTTCGCTCTCTGCAATAGGACCCTGATAGGTTTTTTGGGTACGCTTTTTGAGTTGAGTGTTCTCACGCATTAGGGCGTGATTGTCTGCATTGAGATTTTTAATCACTTGCCCGTATTGCTCTAACCACACAGCTTGGCGAATATTACTCGCGGCCATACGACAAAACTCAGTCAATGCAGCTTCATTGTCGATAACACTTAAATCGAGTAAGACTAACAGTCCAATGGTTTTGCTTTCGCTATCAATCAAAGGCCAAGCCAATAAGTTCTCGCTTTTTAATCCCAGTGTCTGCTCAGTTTGATAGATGCTTTCGCAGTCATAGCCGTTGTACTTATACAACTCGTTAATCAACACCACTTCACCATTACGAATGGCAAAGTTGAATGGATCGTTCTCACTGGCTGAGTCTAACTGTAATGCTTCCCAAGGGTGGGAAACGATAGTTTTATCGTTATGGTGAGCGGTACTTGGAATCAACGCCTGCCCAGTCTGGTCCAAAACATAAATGATGCCGTGCTTTGCGAGGGTCATTTGTCTCGCAGCGGTCAACACGGCATCCAAGGTTTGGGTAAGCTGGCTGCGATCAGCCAAAGACTGACTGATCGCAAGTAGGGCGTTACTAAGTTCGCTATGGTTAGCTGAACGCATAGTTTAGTGTTCCTTGCTCATCGACAGACACTTCGATTTGCGTATGTGAATCATCCTTGTTATGCACTAATAGCTGAGTCGATAGTTGCGGCAGCAACTGACGGTTGATGACTGCGTCGATGTTACGCGCGCCCGTTTCAGCAAGGCGGCAGTTACCTAGTACGAACTCAACCAAGCTTTCTTCGTAGCTCAGGGACAACTTGTGATGGCTCTGTAGACGCTGAGAAACTTTGTTCAGCTTGTGGTGAATAATTTCTGTCATTGCTTCATCAGACAGCGGAACAAATGGTAGTACTGACATACGTGCCAACAGCGCCGGCTTGAAGTGTTGGTTCAAAGTAGGGCGAATAGCTTCTGCGATGATGTTTGCATCGATGTCTTTGGATTGATGAACCAAAGATTCGATCTCATGCGTCGCAAGGTTACTGGTCATGATGATCAGCGTGTTCTTGAAGTCGATTGTGCGGCCTTCGCCGTCGTTCAGCGTGCCTTTGTCGAACACTTGGTAGAACAGGTTCAACACTTCAGGGTCGGCTTTTTCCACTTCATCAAGAAGAACAACAGAATATGGACGTTGACGAACCGCTTCTGTCAGCATGCCGCCTTCGCCGTAACCTACGTAACCCGGAGGTGAACCAATTAGGCGAGATACCGTGTGCTTCTCTTGGAACTCAGACATGTTAATGGTCGTCATAAAGCGCTCACCACCAAACATTTGATCAGCAATTGCACGAGCAGTTTCGGTTTTACCCACGCCACTTGGGCCAACCAGCAGGAATACGCCTGTTGGTGCGTCTGGGTTGCCTAAGCCTGCTTTTGCGGTTTGAATGCCTTCAGACAGTGCATCGATAGCGTATTCTTGGCCTTTGATGCTTTGTGTTAGGCTTTCTTTCAGTTTTAGCGTGGTTTCTGCTTCGTCTTGAAGCATCTTACCCATTGGAATACCAGTCCAGTCCGAGATCACATGGCTGACTTCATCTGGGCCCACTTCAAAGTGAACCAGTGGGTTGCCATTGCGGATTACATCTAGCTGTTCTTGGCAGCCCGAAATTGCAATGCGAACGGCTTCTTCATCCATTTCTGCATATGGAGAAACGTCTTGCTCTTGTTCTGAATCTTCGTCTGCAACAAGCTCTTCTTCGTTTGTTTCGCCAAAGACCAGTTCATGTAAGCGAGAGCGTAGAGCAATCATCTCTTGGATCTGCTCTTTTTCTTTGTGCCATTGCGCTTCTTGTTCTGCTAGCTCTTCTTTCGTTGTTTCCATTGCCAGTTTTAGGTCTGGAATGTTAGCAAGGCTGTGCTTGTCGCCAGTTTGCTGCAGAGCATCACGCTCAAGTGCTTCAAGCTCGCGCTGTTGAGCTGCAAGTTCTTGCTGCAGAGTCTCAACAGAAGCAGGAATGGCATTAAGGCTGATGTTCACTCGTGCACACGCCGTATCTAGTACATCGATCGCTTTGTCTGGCAGTTGACGGCCAGAGATGTAACGAGCAGAAAGTGCTGCCGCAGCAGTGATAGCATCGTCACGCACGTAAACGTTATGTGACTTCTCGTATGCTGGGCGCAGACCACGAATGATCAATGCTGCTTGCTCAGGAGACGGTTCGTCGAGTTTCACCAATTGGAAACGACGCGCAAGAGCAGGATCTTTCTCGAAGTACTTCTTGTATTCCGACCATGTTGTCGCAGCGATGGTTTTCACTTCACCACGCGCTAGGGCTGGTTTTAGCAAGTTTGCCGCGTCGCTGCCGCCCGCTTGGTTACCACCGCCAACAAGGGTGTGTGCTTCATCGATGAAAAGAATGATAGGGGTTGGCGAGTTTTTCACTTCATCCAATACTGCGTTTAGGCGTTTTTCGAATTCGCCTTTTACGCTTGCACCAGCTTGCAGAAGACCCATGTCCAGGCCGTAAAGCTCAACACCTTTGAGGTTGTCTGGTACGTCACCTTGTACAATCTTAAGTGCCAAGCCTTCTACTACTGCGGTTTTACCAACGCCCGGTTCACCAACAGCAATAGGGTTGTTTTTACGGCGACGAGCAAGAATGTCCACGATTTGGCGGATTTCTTGGTCACGGCAGAAAACAGGATCGATTTCGCCTTTGCGTGCTTTACCAGTGAAGTCTGTCGTGAACTTACTCAGTGCTGAACCATCCTCACGAGCTTGTGTTTTCTCTGAATTAGCAACTTGCGCCTCAATAGAGTGGCTTGTTAGTTCTGCAAAGTTACGCTTAAGGCTGTCAGGATTTACCGCCTCAAGGATAGAGGCGTAACCATGTTGGCCGTAACGGAGAGGGTTGCTAACAAGAGTAAGGAGTAGGGCGCCAGAGCGGATTTGTGTTTCGGATAGATCTAAAGAAGAAACCAGCCAGCTTTCTTGCAACCATTCGATTAATAAAGCAGAAAAAACAGGTTTGCTGCCATTTCCTTTGGCGTTGGTGTCGAGTGTGGATCGAACCGATTGTCTTAATAAGTTCTCAGAACAATCAAAATGACTTAATAAGACGTCAAAATCACTATTTGGCCTTTCTAATAGACTCAGTAAATAATGCTCAATTTGAACTTCGTTTGCTTTTTCAGAGACTGCAAGTGCAGCGGCGTCTTCTAATGCTACTTTTGCAATCGGGTGTAGACGCTGAATTAATGAAGAAAGGTTTATATTTATCATAGCCATTTTATTCTTTAGAGGAAAAGAGGTAGCGGCTATTATACTAAAAGTAATTGCGTTCTTTTTTTATCAAGATATTTTGACTATCGTTTGTTGGTTATTTTTAATGATTATTGTGACATTAATGTTTGTGGTTATTTTAATGGCGTTGTTATTCTAAATTAATTGATAGTAAAAGTGTCGGATTTATTAGTTTTAATGACTTTATTTACACGGTTTTATATGGTTATTTTCACTTTTTAAAGTTAGAACAATTTATTATTATCTTAATCCAACTTTTTGGTTTTTTATCCAATAAATTGTACTCAATATATTAGTGAACAATGCCTGGTGTTACTTAAGTTGTTGTTTTTGTTTGATTTTTAAGGTTGGCACGGACTTTGATTATACCAACTAGTCGCGGTGATAAGCGATTTGGTGATTTAAACAAAACAGATTTTAGAAAAGGAAATAGCGATGCCAACTCCAGCATATATGTCTATCCAAGGTGAGACTCAAGGCCATATTACTAAAGATACTTACTCTGCAGATTCAGTAGGTAACACATGGCAAGAAGCTCACGTTGATGAGTTCCTAGTACAAGAACTTGATCACGTGCTAACTGTTCCACGTGATCCACAAAGTGGTCAGCCAACTGGTCAACGTGTACACCGTCCACTTGTTGTAACTAAAGTTCAAGATCGCTCATCTCCACTACTATTCAACGCACTAGTATCTGGCGAAAAACTTCCTGAGTGTGTGATCCGCTTCTACCGTACTTCAGTTCAAGGTAAACAAGAGCACTACTACTCAATCAAATTGATTGATGCGCTACTTGTCGATATCCAAACTCGTATGAACCACTGTCAAGACGCAGCAACAGCTGACCGCGTGACAGAAGAAGTGCTTAAGTTCACTTACCGTGCGATCGAAGTAACTCACGAAAACTGTGGTACTGCGGGTAACGACGACTGGCGTGCTCCACGCGAAGCTTAATTGCTCGTCGCGTAAAGATTCAGGGCCAACGATTGTTGGCCCTAATTCGATTATTTGTATCAGGTAAAAGATATGGTGAATGACGTAGAATTTAAATTTGAAGTGCCTGGATGTGGGCATGAATTTCGGGTTGAGAGCTTTCATGTTCATGAAGAGTTATCTAAGCCTTTCCACATCAATCTCTCATTACTTTCACTTGATCCAGATATCTCGTTCGATGAGTTAATACGTAAAGCAGGAACATTGACACTTTACGGACAAGGTGTTGGGGCTGCGCGTGTGTTCAACGGCGTGGTGAATGAAGTTCGTTACTTAGGGACTGGACGTCGTTTTTCTCGTTATCAATTAGTCTTGGTTCCTCAAGCTTGGTTCTTATCTCAGCGCCAAGATTGTCGTATTTTCCAGCAAAAGTCAGCGCAAGACATCATCACAGAAGTACTCGATGATGGAGCAGTCACCGATTACCGATTTGAAGTGTCGGGTACTTATCCTCCAAAAGAATACGTTCTGCAATACCGTGAGTCTGACTTGCACTTCGTGCAGCGTATGATGGCTGAACACGGTATGTGGTATTACTTTGACCATAGCGATTCAAATCATACGATGGTCATTGTCGACAGTAATGACGCGATTGCACCTTTGATAAGCTCGCCACTAAATGCTTCTTACATTGGGCCGATTGTTTATCATGCCGATGGTGGCGGTGTTGCCGATCGCGAACATATCTCTGATCTCGAGTTAGTTAACCGCGTTAGAACGGGACAGGTTACGTACACAGATTACAACTACGAACACCCTAAAATTCCACAAGAGATGACACAGGCTGGCGAGCTAGACCAAGATCTCAAGCAGTTTGATTATCCTGGACGATACGTCGACCCGCTGATGGGGCAGGTGAGAACCACGGAGTGGATGTCGGAACACATAGTCGATAATCAACAAGTGGAAGCAACGAGTGACGTAATGCGCTTAGCATCTGGTTACAGCTTTAACGTCAGTGACCACCCGCGTTCTGAGATTAACCGCGATTACCTCATGTTGTCCGTAATGCACACAGGTCAAGATCCGCAAGTGCATGAAGATGAAGCGAGTGGTATGCCAACCACTTACTACAACCAGTTCTCGTGTATTCCACGTGATGTGGTGTTTAAAGCGCCTAAACTAGCGGCACCAGTAGTGGATGGCCCTCAAACGGCGGTCGTTGTAGGACCAGAAGGTGAAGAGATTTACACCGACAAGCTTGGTCGAGTGAAAGTACAGTTCCATTGGGATCGCTACGGTGATAACAACGAGCATTCAAGCTGTTGGATTCGTGTAAGCCAATCCATGGCGGCGCCAACATGGGGCGCAGTTTATTTGCCGCGTATTGGCCACGAAGTCGTAGTAACTTTCCTTGAGGGGGACCCAGATCGTCCGTTAGTTACGGGCGCAGTTTACAACGGTTTGCATTTCCCACCGTACTCTTTGCCAGAAAACAAAACTCGTACCACGTTCCGCACGCAAACGCACAAAGGAACAGGTTACAACGAGTTGAGTTTTGAAGACGAAGCGAACCAAGAAGAAGTCTATATTCACGCTCAAAAAGACATGTCGACCAAGGTGCTCAACAACCGTTACCGTGATATCGGTCAAGATGAATTCTTGAAGGTTGCACGTCACCAAACGAATGAAGTTCATGGTGACCATAAAGAAACCATTCATGGGCATAAAACGACACAGGTAAACAGTACGTTTACGGAGACAGTCGAGCAAGACGTTACCGTTACATACAACGCGAACGAAGCCCAGTATGTGAAAAACAATTCTGACTTAGAAATTGGTGATAACCGTACGACTAAGATCGGTAAAAATGATGACTTAGATATTGGCGAAAACAGTAACCTTACTATCGGTGCGTCTAAGAGTTCAGATATTGGTGCGGATGATAACCAGACGGTTGGTGGCAACTTAACGGTATCAGTGAA
Organism: Vibrio sp. sp1; assembly: GCF_016920955.1. Classification (NCBI taxonomy): domain Bacteria; kingdom Pseudomonadati; phylum Pseudomonadota; class Gammaproteobacteria; order Vibrionales; family Vibrionaceae; genus Vibrio; species Vibrio sp. sp1. The sequence goes on along the minus strand of NZ_CP060590.1, from coordinate 1,616,601 downwards.
AGGGAACACCGCTTATAAAGCTGATGGTGCAACGCAAATTATCAGTGGCGACAAGATTGTATTGAAAACGGGTGGTTCCTCTTTAGTGATGAACAGTGATGGTTCAATAAAGTTATCAGGCTCGGCTATTACGATCGAAGGCAGTGACAAAGTCGTCGTGAAAGGTGGCAACGTAGTGGTTAACTAACAATGGAAAAACAACCTCTTACAACAGAAGTAATATCAGAGCAGCAAGCCGAATCAACGGCTTGCTTTTCGCGTTTTGGAATAATAGTGGCTATCAATGAGTCTACGGGCAGTGTGCGAGTTGATTTTGATGGTAACCCATTTAAGCAGCCACTCACTGCGAGACTGGGACGTGGCTTTCGTCGTTCTGAACTGCAAATGGCTATCGATAATCGATTAAGTTGTCGAGTTGAGTTTTTGAACGACGACTTAAGCTTGCCTCTTGTGACGGACATTTTCTTCTCCATTCTGGATGACTCTGACGAGTTTGTATTGCGAGCGAAGAAGATGGTTATCGAGACAGAACAAGAGTTGGTAGTCAAAAGTGGTGAGACAGAAACTCGCTATAGCGGGCGCGATGGACGAATTACCACTAAAGCGAAGTACGTCACTTCTCAAGCAGAAAAAGCACAAAAAATTCAAGGCGGAACGATCGCAATTAACTAATTACCTAGCATTAGCTAATTTACGTCGAGTTAGCTAATTACTTTGTATTAACTAATTGCAATCGCGTTATGGCACGCTAATAACGGATAACTAGATGCGACAAAGAATCGGTGTCGAGCACCTAAAGGCACCCATAACCAATCAAGAAGTCGAAGGCGCGTTAGCAAAAGCTGATCGCGCTGTGAATGACCTTTCCCAGTTGCCAGTAACATGGCTGGATTTCTGTAATGAAAAGCTGTCCATTGCTTCTGAAAGTATCGGTTTTTTAATCAGGCAGCGAGTTCAAATTCACAAAAGGGGTTATCCAAGTAGTGAGTTGGCGTATCTCAAGCTGATCGAACGCCAAATTGAAGAACTGAAGCAGGTGTACTTGTCGTTTTATCGGCTAGCACCGGGGTTGATTCATCAGTTAAGAGGCCAGGAGCCAGAAATCTACAGCTGGCTGATGCTACAGGGCGAGTTGGGCTCAGAGTTGGATAACCTTTTGTGCGGATTGAGTTTACTCGAAGATATTGACGCTAAAACCGCAATGGTCATTGCCGTACAATCTCCGGTTGAATCTATGGATAGCACGCTTTCGGAGCTTATTGAGGGTAATGCGACATCCAGTGCGTTTTACTTTGAATGCTTACGTGTACGTCAAACATTAAGTGTTTCTCTCATCAAGCGCTGGCACAAAGCCAGCATCATTAGCTCTCATGTTGCTTTGCCACTGCTCGCTTTACAAGACGTGAAAGAGGGGATTGATTGGCTCAATGACAATGCAGGCAGCGAACAATATCTATTTGAACGTTTGATTACCAAACGTGACAGAGGCACTTGGTTCCGTCAGTGCTTTGGCATCGAACCAAATGGATTACCATCAGCGCAAGTGCTCACTTATGCCAAGTTACTTGAGTTAAAAGAGTTTGAGGCGTTTGATATCTCTTCTTCATTAGCACCTGTTGATTTTGCGCTGGGTGGTAATTGGAAACTGGTGCCCCAAATCATCGAGCACTTGGAAAGTCTGGAGGAAGCTGAAGGTGAAATTTGGCTTCAAGCCTTGTATGTCGTCTACGGAAAGCTTCTTCCTCTGACTCCGCAAGATGTTGGTGTCGAGTATGAATGGGAAGAGATCGTCGATCTGCTCAATGAGTGGGTGGAAGATGAAAAATACATCCAAAATCTACCAAGCCGCTTGGGTTACGCATTGAGCTTCGAGTCTACGTTAGCTGCGATGCAAGATGCTAACGTTGATGTGCTGTTCCGAGATTGGCTATGGCGTCAACTCTGTATTCAATCCAGAGCCTACGTGCCTTGGGATATGGCAATGCCGATTCATCAACAAGACTGGAACTTCAACAATTTAAAGGCCGCACCTTCTGCGAGCGAACGATTCAACTTAAGGAATAGCAATGCAGTTATGGGATATTGAGGCGCACCCTGAGCTATCACTTAAAGGTCGTTTTCAACGTGACGAAAACGGCGATGAAGTCTGGGTTGTAGTCGCCAAACGCACATGGCAATTCGATGGTGTGGTTTGGCACGAATTAGATGAAAGTGAAATCTTCGATGATCCCCAATATTTGGGCGAAGAAGGCTTCTCTGCGATGAAAGTTGACCACGAGTTCGCGTATACCAAAGAAAACACAGATGTACTTGTTTACGGCAAAGCGCGCAGCTACGCGAAAAAGCCAGTGACATACCAAGAGTGTCGTGTGCTGATTGATGGTCATATCGATAAGACTCTCGCTATTCACGGGGAGCGAGTATGGGTTGAGCATGCTGGTAGTATAACGCTGAGCAACCCAGTCCCATTTATTGAAAAAGACATTGATTACACTTGCGCGGTAGGCGGTGATTTACGTAACCGAATAGGCGGTGGTGTTGCCGATTCCAACAAAGAATTGCTTGAACAGAAAGTACCCTCGATTTTTTATCCCCGAGAGGACTGGAGTGCCGCCGCGAAAAAACTACGCGTTGCGGGGTTCGGGCCAGTGCCTCCGTTCTTTGAGGCGCGCCAGAAGCTGGCCGGCACGTTCGATGACGATTGGATTGAGAATCGCAAGCCAATGTTGCCACTCGATTTTGATAAGCGGTTCTTCCAAAGCGCGCCTATTGATCAACAGTGCAAAGGCTTTCTTCGTGGGGGGGAGCGTTTGATGATGAGTGGTTTTTGTCATGATGACACGCTTTCATTTCGAATTCCTAAAGAAAAATACCGTGCGATCGCGACGTTTAAAGGTCAAAGTTATCAAGCTGATATGGCGATGTACACCTTATTCGTTGATGCGGAAAAGAAAACTATATCAATCAGTTACACGGCTGCGTTTCCTTGTCAGGGCAAGGAGCATTTGTTGGTGTCGACATCGATCACTAAGTTGGAAGAGGTAAGCGAGCATGCATAATTCAACAGGCCGTTACGTGCTAGGGATGGAAGTGATGACGCCAACCGGTATGAATTTAGATATTGCTAGTGCAGTTTCGTATGCTGATTTAGGAAGATTCGACCAATGTGTAGGGGATGATGGTATCGAGCGTTTTACTTACGCCAAAATCGAATACACCAAAGAAAGTGAGCAGTTTGAGAAAACGTGTGAGTTAATCACCCACTTGCTTGATTCATTGTTAGCACAGTTACCACGTTCATTGAGACCAATACCTTTGCTTATAGCTGTGCCTGCGTCTGTTTCACTAGTAAAGGTGCAAGAATGGCTTGGTGAAAGTAACTATGCTGAATTTCTCTCTGTGGTGAATGCTGTTCATGCCAGTGGGCCCAGTTTCGTTCTCCAGGCCATGAAATCATTGGATAAATATGATGCTATGATGTGTATCAGTGTCGATTCCTTGGTGAGTTCGATGCAAACACTCATCGACGATGCGATGGTAATGAGTACCAATAATCCATGGGGCGTTATTCCGAGCGAGGGTGGGGCGGGTTTAATTCTTTGTCGAAAAAACACCGTAGAAACATTGAAACTTAAGCCTCAAGCGCAGCTTGGCTACATTGATACGGAATTAAACACTTCAGACCGAAGAGGCATGTTTCGACTTGTTCAACGTGCGAGTAAAAAGCTCGATTCATTTGGTGAAGTGTATTCCGATATGACGAACCTGCGCATGCATTCGGAAGATTACGGCTTTGCTCTGGGGGCGAAAGCAGAACGATTCACGAACCCAGAACAACCGCAGCTTATCAATGAGTTGTGGGGCACAATGGGTAGTTGTTCTTCTCTCGCTTTAATTGCCTTTGCGGTCAGAGAGCACCACTTTAAGCAACCAACTACATTGTTAATGTTCGACTTTCATGGTGACAAAGGAGTTCTCCAATTACTGCAATGTTAGTGGGCACTCATCGATCAAATGGCAATGAAAATATACTCATATTATTAGGTTGAAGTTTGTAACACGAAAAAGCGTATAACTCATGCAGTGAAAGCGTAAGTAAAAAGGTCTAATAAGTTAGTAATAATAACTAAAATAATAGGCTTACTGTTTGTTTTAAATACCAACCTTGATACAAGTACGTTCAAGAAAATATTATTCAACTCTAATAATATTTATTCTATGAAAGAGTACTAAGTGTCTAATAATCAGAGTACAGCCAAAGGATATATCGATCAGTTGGTTGTTAAAGCTATTGAGAAAAAGAAACTGAATGAGCAAAGGCTAGCAGAAAAAAATAAGCCGAAGCTTGAGTACGTGCTTTTTTCACAGTTTGATGTATTAGACAAGCTTCCTTCTAAAAATGGTAAGACAACGGTTTACCATCTTGCAAAAAAAGGGCAGCCAGAGAAGCAAATCTGTTGCAAAGTTATCAATGATGACTCGCCAGAATTTGCGAGCAAAATGTTGATTAACGAAGCGAGCAGGCTGGAGCTTTCTCAACACCCTAGCGTGGCTAACTTTGTAAAAATCGGCAACGAATTCGAACGCCCATATTTGATGTACGAGTGGATCCAAGGTGAATCACTGGCAGAAAAAATGGAGCGTCATTCTTCTAAAGGCTTCCGCCACGACCACATCGCTTGGTTGGTGTATCAACTCGCTGGCGCTCTAGAGTTTATGCATACAAGAGGTATCTGCCATCTTGATATTAAACCATCTAACGTATTAGTGAGTGAAGGCGATTACGTTAAGCTCATTGATTTCGGCGCTGCTCGTTACATTGGAGAGACAGAACCTTACGCAGAAGCAAGCTTGAGCTACGCTTCCCCTCTTTATATAGAAACTGGCATCGCGGAACCGCAAGATGATGTTTACTCTCTCGCTTTGCTCGCTGGACACCTATTTTTAGGATCAATATTTGGTGATGCTTGGAATAAGCAGTTAAAAGATCGAAAGCGTCCGGCTTTGATCCCGGCTCATATTTGGAAATTGCTGAAAGAAGTCATCAACAAACCAAGAGGGCATGGCTATACCGCTATTTCTTTTGCTCAACAGTTAGCGCGAATCGATACGCAATCAATTAGCTCAAATTCTAACGCACCAATTTTCAGTAGCTTGCGTAACGCGGACTTGCTGCTTACACACTGTAAGCCAAATGATAAAACGGCGTATGGTCGCTTTAAAATATTAGAGGCGAGCTTAGTGTTGAGTGTGCTGGCAACAGCAGGAAGTTATTTGTATCAACAGAATAAAGATCAATTGGATGCCATTTTTTCCCGAGGTGTCACTACTGTAACTCACGTTATTACGCCCTCTGAAACGGCTTCTTTTTTGGCTCAGCCTCCATGGAAAATCAAAGAAGAATTGTCTCAAGCTACTCAGAGTATTGATATGACAGTAGCTTATCGAACAGCATATCAAGCTCAGCAGTTAAGCCTCTCGAATTTATATGAAGAAAAACAGGCTCAGTTAACGTCGTATCAATCGTTAGCGGATGGCTTACCAATGGCATTAGTCGAATTACGTAAGGAGCTTGTCACCTTGCGAGAAACCCTTGTTAGTGACGGTGCTCTGTTTCCATATGCGGATGAGGCGTTGACTAAAGTGATGTCTGGTTTAAATGTCGCGTCTATCGATTCCATGAAAGTATCTGCCATAGCTGGCAGTCGAGATAAGCAGATTGCTCGCTTAATTTTAGATGGTGAAGCTAAGCTCGCAGAAAATGAAATGAAAGAGACATGGTTGTTAAACCAGTCACAAGCCTATTTCTACAACCAAATCTTACCAAAGGCTGTGATGGAAAATATTAATGACTCCATCGATAAACATGCAGAGGCGCACTTTTACACCAAAGCAATTGAAGAAGCCGAATTAGCCAAAGCCTACTTCGGTAATACGCCAGAACTAGACAAAAAAATAAAGGATTTAATCGTCGCAAGAAGCGAATTTATTTTGTTTAGCACCGTGATGGAGCAATCCGTTTACGACAAACAAAAGCTACATGAATCCCTTGCCGATTTAGAACGGAATGCACCAAGTAAATTTACAGAAATCACGAAAATTCTAGATAGCATGGCGTCAGATGCGATTGAGCAGAGCCATCGATTATCTAAGCCAGCAAATGGCGCAATTGCGGTAGCGCGTGCGTTGAGAGATTACTTGACTGAAGGAGACGTGAATTTTGTCCAACATTGATATCGATCGTCTGCTTAATCCTATTTCTGATGAATCTCCAGTGGGAAACGATGCCCGTTACGAGTTTTGCTACGAAATGATGGAGTCCGAAGTGAAGAAATTCGGTTCCTTGTTTGGCGAAACAGTAGATTGGAGCGTGGTAAAAACGCACGCGACTGAAGTTCTAGAGCACCACAGTAAAGACTTAAAAGCCATTTGTTACCTCGTTCGCGCGCTAACAGAAGAGTTTGGTCTGCAAGGCTTTGAACAAGGTCTAAAGCTGCTTAGTGAGGCGTTAAGTCGCTTTGGCGTTGAATTGTATCCTTCGCGAAAGCGGGGGCGAGATGGCGCGGTCGAATGGTTGAACCATCAGTTTAAACTGGTCAGCAGCAAGTTAGCGGAAAGCGCTCAGTCATGGGATTTGGTATCAAACTGCATTTCGACTATTGAAGAAGTGCAGCGCCAGTACGACGAGGTTTACCAAGACTCAGAAGCGGATTTCTTTGAGATTCGCACTCAACTCAATGTTTTATCTCAACAAGCGGCGGCTGATGAGCAGAGCGATGATGCAGTCGTTAACGTTGAACAAGCGGCGCCTGCACCAGCTACGCAGTCTGCTGCCGAAGAAACGCCAGCGCAGAATGAAGTGCAAACCGCACCGGTGAAGGCGGTTCCGCCGGCCCCTAAACCTGCGCCAGTTAAGAAAGCGGTAGCAAAAGAAGTCGATGTCGATACGGACTTCTCTTCGCCTACGGCTTCTAAGCGCACCTTGAAGAAGGTTGCGGAAGTCATGCTTCATGCGAACCCAAGTGATCCGCTGGCTTACCGGATTTATCGTCATCTGACTTGGGATGACATTGATGGTCTACCCGACCACCAAAATAATCAAACGCCTTTGAGCTTGGCAGTGTCGTCCGATCAACAAGCGGAATACCGAGATAAAGCTGAACAAGAAAGCGACATCGACACCATTAAGCGTTTGGAGCGCACATTAACGGATGCGCCGTTTTGGCTGACGGGCCATTACTTCGTGTATTCGATGCTTAATAACTTGGGCTTTGATGATGCAGCGCTTGCTGTGAAACAAGAAGTGACGCGTTTTGTTGAATCGCTAGAGGGCATCGAGCACCTCTCATTTAAGAATTCTATACCATTTGCAGATGAAGCGACCTTGAGCTGGTTATCGACTCAAGATACTACTTCTTCGACTTCTCAACCCGTTGTTCAAACGGTTGTGATTTCGCAGGAAGACTCGCTGCCAATGGAGGATATCACTCTAGAAAATCTAGGGGAATGTGCCGCAGAGCTTGCCCACAAACTTGAGCTGGATAGCTCGGGACGAGGGCAGTTCATGCTGTATTTACAATTGATAGCAGCTTACCAGTCTGTTGGATTATACCCGTTGTGTTTGCCGTATCTTGAGAAGGGGTGGGAAGTACAAAAAGCGTTTAATCTCGTGAGCTGGGAACCCCACTTATCGTCACAGTTAGAAGACCTAATTCGAAAAACACTCCATCGGTTATTTGGAAGCAAGGATCTTCTACCTGAGAAGTATGAAGAGTGGAAAGCAATTTACGACTAATTAAAGAGTTAGATAAGGAACGAATTATGTCACGTGACGGCTCGGTGGCTCCTAAAGAGCGAATTAATATCCGTTATGTTCCAGCAACTGGCGATACGCAAGAAGACGTAGAGCTGCCGCTAAGCATGATGGTAGTTGGCGACTTTACTGCGCGTGCAGATGAGACACCAATTGAAGAACGTACTCCAATTAACATCGACAAAGACAACTTTAACGAAGTGCTAGAGGGCATGTCTCCAAACGTTAAAGTCAACGTTGAAAACCGTCTTTCTGATGAAGAAGGCGGCCAGATTGGTGTTGATCTGACGTTCCAAAACATGAAGGACTTCTCACCTGAAGCGATCGCGAAAAGTGTACCTGAACTAAACAGCCTACTTGAGCTTCGCGAAGCCTTGGTTGCACTTAAAGGTCCTCTAGGAAACGTGCCTGCGTTCCGTAAGAAGATCGCATCGGTTCTTCAAGATGAAGAAGCGAGAAAGAAACTGTTGGATGAACTAAGCATTGGCAACGACCAAGACGCGAAAGAAGAGTAAGGGATATCATGTCTGCAGAAGCACAAGCGCCAGAACAAGAAGCAGCCTTAGTTGAATCAGGCTCACTTCTGGATAGCATTCTTAACGAAACACGTTTAAAGCCAAGTGATGAAGGTTTTGACGTTGCAAAACGCGGCGTAGAAGCATTCATCAGTGAGCTACTAAGCAGTTCGAACACAGAGAAAGTCGACCAATCTCTGGTTGATCTGATGATCTCTGAAATCGACCAAAAATTGTCTAAGCAAGTTGATGCAATTCTTCACAACGAAGAAGTTCAAGCGATTGAATCAACGTGGCGTGGCCTTAAGTACCTGGTTGATCACACTGACTTCCGCGAGAACATTCAAATTGAACTGATCTCTGCGAAGAAAGACGAAGTTCTTGATGACTTCGAAGACGCTCCAGAGGTGGTGAAGTCTGGCCTGTACAAGCAAATCTACACACGTGAATACGGCCAGTTCGGTGGTAAACCTGTTGGCGCCGTCATTTGTGATTACGCTATGTCTGCCTCTTCGCCTGACATCAAACTGATGGAATACATGGCGAACGTAGGCGCAATGTCTCACGCACCATTCATCACGTCGGCATCGGCTAAATTCTTTGGCCTAGACAGCTATGAAGAGCTGCCAAACCTAAAAGATCTGAAGTCTGTATTCGAAGGTCCACAGTACGCGAAATGGCGTGGTCTGCGTGAGCACGAAGATGCACGTTACCTAGGTCTATGTACGTCTCGCTTTATGTTACGTACGCCTTACTCTGTAGAAGATAACCCAATTAAGGCGTTTGACTACGATGAGCAAGTGACAGACAGCCATGATAACTACCTATGGGGCAACTCAGCGTACGCGATGGCGTCTAAGATCAGTGAATCATTTGCTAAGTACCGTTGGTGTCCGAACATTATTGGTCCTCAAAGCGGTGGTACTGTACAAGATCTACCGGTTTACAACTTTGAAGCTATGGGTCAAATCGAGACTAAGATCCCAACCGAGATCCTGGTTTCTGACCGTCGTGAGTATGAGCTAGCAGAAGAAGGCTTCATTGCGCTAACCATGCGTAAAGGTTCTGACAACGCGGCGTTCTTCTCTGCAAACTCTGTTCAAAAGCCGAAAGTGTTTGCGAATACGCCGGAAGGCAAACAAGCCGAGATGAACTACAAGCTAGGTACTCAGCTTCCTTACATGTTCATTATCAACCGTTTAGCGCACTACATCAAAGTGCTACAGCGTGAGCAAATTGGCTCTTGGAAAGAGCGTTCTGACCTAGAAATCGAATTGAACAAGTGGATTCGTCAATACGTTTCTGACCAAGAGAACCCGCCAGCGGAAGTTCGTGGTCGCCGTCCGCTTCGTGCTGCGAAGGTTGAAGTATCAGACGTAGAAGGCGATCCAGGCTGGTACAAAGTATCGATGTCTGTACGTCCTCACTTCAAGTACATGGGCGCAAGCTTCGACTTGTCTCTAGTTGGTAAGCTAGACCAATAACCCATTACTGAAACCATCAAGCAGCCAGTGAAGACTGGCTGCTTTTTTCGTAGGATCGCATATGGAAAAAGGTTACCGTCTTTTAGAGCGGATCGAGCTAGGAGAACCAAAAAACTGCTACGAGAAAGTGGTGTCTCATAAGCATTTGATTGAATCCATTCACTCGCATCTCGCTGACTTGTTGAATACGCACTCCGGCAACGCAATGATCGACAATGAGTATGGTCTGCCAGATTTTAACGACGTACTTTCTAACAACACAAACCTCGTTCGCCATATTCAAAAAAACATCACGTCAACCATAGAACGCTTTGAGCCCCGACTGTTTAATGTCGAGGTTCATTACCGTGAAGACCACCATAATCCATTACAACTCGGCTTTGGTATTCGCGGCGAAGTTTCCCATAACGGCGGTAAAGTCCCAATGTCGATCGATGTCTACATGGGAACCGACGGCCAATTTAACGTTTAGTAGGTGCCACTTGAGTAACAGTAAATACTTTCAAGATGAACTCACGTATTTACGCGAGTCGGGTAGTGAGTTTGCCAAATATCATCCGAAGTTAACTCACTTTCTCTCTGAAGGAACTTTTGATCCAGATGTCGAACGATTGCTGGAAGGTTTTGCTTTTTTGACCGGACGCATCCGCGAAAAGATTGACGATGAACTTCCTGAGCTAACGCAATCTCTGATGACTTTGCTGTGGCCACATTACATGCGTTCGATCCCGTCTTTGTGCATTAGCGAACTAAAACCGCATACCGGAAGTGTTACTGAGAAAACCGTGGTGAAACGTGGTGCGGAAATGGCTAGCGAGCAGGTAGAAGGCACGCAGTGTTTGTTCCGTACTTGTTATGACGTCAATCTATACCCAATTACGATTACTAACATTGAACAAACTAACAGCCGCACCAGTTCGATGATTGATGTAACGTTATCGACGGAGCATGGCCTTGAGCTGTCTCGGATAGGTTTAGACACGCTGCGATTGCACCTGCATGGTGAGATTCATATTACTCGCACTGTCTTCTTATGGCTGTTCCGTTATCTAGATTACTTCGAGTTGGATGTTGGTGGCGGCTACAAACATCGTTTAGGGCCAGAATACGTTAAGCCAGTCGGGCATGAAGAGGACGAGGCGCTGTTGCCCTACAGCAAAAACTCCTTTGCAGGCTACCGTTTGCTGCAAGAATTCTTCTCTTTGCCAGATAAGTTCATGTTCTTCGACATTAAAGGCTTAGAGTGGCTAAAAGGCATTCCACAGCGCAGTACGGTCAAAATCAAATTCCACTTTAAGCGTGCTTTGCCTTCAGAGGTGGTGCTTAAAGATAAACACTTAAGGTTGCACTGCACACCTGCGGTTAACTTGTTTGAAAAAGACGGCGATCCAATCCGTTTAGAGCATCGACGAAACGAGTACAAGGTGCGTCCACAAAGTAACACTCAGGAGCATTACGAGGTTTATTCCATTGAGCAAGTGGAGAGTTGGAGTAAAGACGAGCGTCGCCGAAAACCACTGATTGAATTTGAATCGTTTGAGCACCAAATCAACCAGCGTGATAAGCGAGAGTTCTACAAATCCAAAGTGGGCGAGCGAGTAAGCGGAAGAGGGTTAGAGCGCTATATCTCATTCCATACTCACAATGGCGACATCGCGGATTTAGGGACTGAAACAGTATTGATGAAACTGCAATGCAGTAACGCGGACTTAGCGGAGCGCCTGTCAGTAGGGGACATCACGTACGCGACGCACAAATCGCCAACGTATGCGACGTTTAAAAACATTACTAAGCCAACACAGTCAGTAAGTCCTCAGGTTAATGGTGAACTTCAATGGCAGTTGATTGCCAACATGTCGCTCAACTACTTGTCTTTGGCCAATATCGATGTGTTGAAAGTGTTGCTCTCGACTTACGACTTCCACTCTCGAGTCGATAGACAAGCCCACCGCGCGTCGATTCATCGACTTGATGGCATTATTTCTTCAGAGATGAAACCAATCGATCGCGTATTTCGTGGTGTATCTGTGCGTGGTAACCAATTCAAGCTCGTGACGGACTCTAAGTTCTTCGTAAATGAAGGCGATATGTTCCTTATGGCCACGGTATTGAATGAATTTATCCGTTTATATTCGAGTGTGAACTCCTTTACCGAACTAGAGGTGTTCGATGAAGCGACGGGCGAGGTTTACAACTGGGCAAGCCTAATCGGGCAGCAGACGATACTATGATTAACACACTTTCTGATAAGTCGAATGAGTTTAGTTTCTACCAAGCGGTGTTGCTGTTAGAGAAACACTACCAGCTGGAGCCAAACTCAAATTTTGTTGCCGTGGGCGAGAACAAATACTTTCACCAAGAGCGAATTGAGTTCAGCGTGTCGCCAAACCTGTGCTTTCCAAAGAGTGATATGGACTTTATTACTCATATGGAAAGAAACGGACAGCAATATTCACGTATTGAGACGAACTTTCTTGGCTTGCATGGTTCAAGCTCGCCCCTGCCAGCGTCTTACACTGAGAAACTCGTCGGTCGTGATCCCGATGATAACCCAGTGAAGGATTTCTTCGACTTTTTCCACAACCGCTATACAAGCTTACTGTATCGTGTTTGGAAGAAATACCGATATCACGTGCAGTACAAAAGCGGGGCAAGCGATGCGTTTTCTGGGCGCATACTGCATTTGGCTGGTCTCTCTAGTGTTATGCAAGATTGTGAAGTCGCGGAGTTAGATCGAGCGAAAGTTCTGTCTTACGTGAACCAGTTATCTACGCGTACACGTTCACCTAAGCTTATTTCCGGTATTGTTTCGCACTACTTTTCACTGCCGAATGTGCGAATCGAAGAATGGGTTTATAGACGCGTAGAAATCGCTGAAAGCCAGCGTAACAAACTCAATCGTTCCAATTGTGTATTGGGGCAAAGCTTACACTTGGGACAAAGCATTGCGGATTTGAACGGCAAGTTTAACTTGTGTATCGACAACATTGATTTTGAAACGTTTAAGCAGTTTTCCTACGATGGTGAGTTACATAAGACGCTGGTGGGCTTGATGCGCTTTATTCTGCGTGACCCAATGTCGTGGGACCTAAAGTTGACAGTTAACCTAGACAGTATTCCAGAAAACAAACTGGGTAATGGAGAAGGGAACCAACTAGGTCAAACGTTCTGGCTTGGCAACCCAGGTGATAAAGACGCCAAAATTCGACTTATCGGAAGCATATAAGAAAGCCGCTCAACGAGCGGCCCTTTATGTTTTCCTCGAAGAGGTCAGAAAAGCTTAACGACTGATCGGCTGATGCAGTACAACGGTAGTATCAAGCCTTTGAATGCCGTTAAATGATTCAATTTCATTACAAAGATGATGAATAGACTGCAGGTCGGGCGCTTCAATTAGGGCAATAATATCAAAGTTGCCACCAACAACGCTCGTTAAGCGAACCTCAGGGATTTCTTTAAGTGCATTCGTTACATCATTCTTCTTACCCTTTTCACAAGAGATCAGTAGATAACTAGCGGCTTTTCGCCCTTCATTTTCTACGCGAATCTGTGCGGTATAGCCTTTGATAATACCGGTCTTTTCTAAACGATTAATTCTTTCTGCTACTGCTGTTCGAGACAAACCAATGTTTCGGGATAGATTCGCAATCGACTCTCGCCCATTCGACAATAGACTTGAAAGTATTTTTCGATCTAATTTATCTAAACCTTGTAAAGTCATGTTTGAAATCATGTGTTCTGCCTATTTTGTTTTTATATTGTTATTAAATCGACTCTGGGAGCGTAAAGTTATACAGCTCAGCAAGAGTGAATGGGTTTTTCTGTGTCAACGGAGTGATGCGTAAGCTCAAGTCCCTCCCTGACACTTTTATGTCACTGACAAAGCTGCCGTTATGAGTGTTTGTCAAGGTCGAGTCACCTAGCAATCTGTATATCGCCCATTGACCACTCTTATTTAAAACGTGCTGTCTGCCTTCATCGGTTACATCCTGGAGTGTGATACTAATATTGAAGTCACCATTTTGCGGTGGCCATGCCATTTCACGAATGCGGCTTGGACCGTGGTAGTAACTTATATTGGTATCTGCAATTTTTAAGCTCGCTCTAATCGCACTAGAATCAAGATCGAGTACTCTTGCACTAAACGGAATATGAACGCGGTTAGTGCTTTTATTAATTAATGTGTCTCGAATAACGTTATAGTTACGCAGTTGCACTAACAGAGCCGGAGAGATTGGCATCGTCTCGCCATCCACCTGTTTTGGCGTCCACAAATTGGTATCGTAGAACGGTGCAAAATTTTTCTGAATAAATGTGTCTAACAAGCCACCTGAAGCAAACAGTAATTCAAAATCTTCAATTGAGATTTCCTCAGTCGCTGTTAGATCAAATGGGTATCGTCCTAGCCCTATCTCTTTAAACTTGGTGTAAATCTCGCTGTACCATTGGGTTTGAATGCCTTTAGCGGACTCTTTAATCATGACTGACCAGCTTTGTTGAACCACATCTAACAACCAGCTACGAACGGGTTCCGGTGATTTTTGGGCAATCTGTTTAAGTTTGATTAATGGGTCAGCTTCACTGCTGTTCATTCGATGCTGAGCTGCCGCTAGCGCCGCCATTTGCGGGTCAGGTGCATCAGCGATGTCTTTCATATACGTGCGAACACGGCTTAGCGCAGTTACGGTCTCATCCCAAGGAGTAGGGGAGTTTGGTGTTTCACTGACCTGAAGTTGGTTTAATAAGTGAAAAGCTTGTTCAACACGTTTCATCAACAAGTAATCAGGCTTAACTACTTCCTCTACTGCGTCTGATGCGGAGTCTGCCGCTGCCACGAGTTTCGGGTCTAGCTTTGAAATCAGAGCATTTTTTTCACCAACGGGTGAAAATTGTGTGTTGGCATAGACCTGCTTCAGTACGGTTGTCATTGGTGAAGAAGGGCCCGAGATTAAGTCTATCGCGTTCGTTAGATCGCCGACATTGTCATAGTTCTGGACTTTTAGTTCACTCAGCGCATTGCGCCAATTACTGATGTAGTCGTCAGTATATTTTTTACGTACTTCCTCTTTGAAGGCTTCTTGTTCTTCACTAGTAGGAATAACGTGTTGTGACAGACCTAAAACCCAGTTGTCACTGATGACTTGTTGTGACATTAGGTCCACGCGTGGTCGATAAAAAGTGCTAAAACCAGTGGAGGTATAGATCTTATCTACGATCAAGCGTTCGCTATCGATTGGTGTGTTGAACACATTGCTAAACTCAAAACCCACAGCTCGTTGCAGATCTAGGGTTCCTAAATCAATCGAATTTGCTTCGTTTAAAATGCCTGCATAAACGAGATCAACATTCGAATTTGCTAGCAATGAGCGACGTGTTGCGCGAACAAGATCCATATTGATATCAATTGGATCAAACTGTGTGCGAAAGTAAGCGTCCAAATAGCGCATCGCCTGATTGACGACGTCATTTTGGTTGCTCAAGTCGTTCATCATTTGGAGAGTTTGATGACGCAAAAAACGGATATCACGCTTTGTTGGATCGTTTAGCATTAGATACCCCTTCAATAGAGGTAAAGCGCGTGTAAAAGTGTTTTGATTTTGTGTCAGTTGTAGACGGTAACCTTTCTCAATGATAGGTATCAACTGTTGAGCAACGTCCTTAAGTAATGCTTCGTAAGCGATGCGAGTGCTTTGATCCAAACGGCTAATGTTGAGTGGTAATATCTCTTCATCCAAAGCCTTAGAACCTTTAAGCCACGCCCCATAAGAAGGCTCTATTGCTTTCGTCGCCTTCGCTAAAAGCTCATCGAATCTTGCATCTTGCTCCACTTGTGATTTGTCATCGATACTCAAGAGTTGATTCATCACATGTAAGTTACTGTCTAATGTCGTGAAAAAGAAGTAACTGCCCCCAGTAAGCAGGATAATAGAGCCGAGTATTGCCAAACGGCTTTGTCTCTGAATTAGACGAAGATACGTCTTGTTTTCGCCCGCAAAGTCGCTTTCCGGCAATATTTGTGAATCAATCAGAAAGCGAGAGAAATAAGGCGTTTCTGTTAACTGAGTATGCTCTGACGCGATAATAGGTAAGTTGAAGTAATTACTACAACTTTTTGCAAGTAAATTGTACTTGCGACCGCCTTGCAGACTCGAACTAAAGAAAATCTCACGGATGTCTAGTGAATAGACACCGTTGTTAACATCACATAGACGCTCAAGCACATAGCTGACTTCAGACTGACATAGCTCAAACTGCTTAGGGAAAGCGAGTATTGCTTGTTTCTCATCAATGTCCGTTGAATTAGCGGATGCATCTAGCGCATTACTTTCAAGCACTCTCACTAGATTTCGATAGCTATCGCGGTAGTACTCTGCAAATACACCTTTGGCTTCTTTTAGTGGGATAGAGAGGAACTCAACACGTGTCTTGAGAGAGCTAAAGTGCATGTATTCTTTAAAGCCGTCTAACTTGTCTAGCTTTGACATAATCAAATAGATTGGCAATGCTGAAGACGTTTTAGAGTTGATGGTACTCAAGCGCGCCAATAACGACGAAATGGTGTACTCTTTTTGCTCTGGCTCAGAGACGATCATGAACTCGAAATCGGTGAAGAATAGACACCCAGAAAATGGCTTTCTAGGTCGATGATGAATAACTTCTTCAATGAACGTATTCCATAAAGAAGCATCACTGCTTGATACTTCCTGGAACACTAAGCGTTGGTCTGGTTTGATGTATACAGCGCTGTCAGATTCGTACCATTCAAAAAAGTCATTCTTAGCGGTTCTAGTGCGATCCATCGGTTTGATTGCACTAGAATTAAATAAAAATTGACGTCGCCCTGACCCTTTATTACCAAGCATCAGGTAAATTGGTTTCTTGCCTGAGTTAGCAAGAAGAGGCTGGATAACCATAGAAAGTGCTTCTTCCTCGGTTTCCAAATGTTGAGCTTTAGCGTTGTTCTTTTTCTTCAACCATAATGTGAATTGAAAAATGACGTAAACAATGGCGATAGCACCAAGGGTCAGCCAAAGATAAAGTTGATCGATTTCGTCAAGAAAAAGCAGATAAATAGTGGTGATAATTGCAGCCACTAAAAACATTAATATGGTAGAAATCACCACTGGATTTCTAAACAGTTTTTGTTTGAACATAAGCCTAAAACTTCTTTAATTGTATTGTTATTTATTGTCAGTTTTTTCAGCTTGTAGCTGACTCAATTTATATAGGTAGATGTTCAGTAAAAGGGTTGCGCGGTCAATTTCCTTTTGCTGTGAATACTTTTCAGCGTATTCAATACGACCTAAAAGCGGGAATAACGAGTTACTGTATTCGTACGCCTTTTCAGAGTTCTTATCTACATTCTGTCTAGCTACGTTGGCAAACACCGTTCTTGCGTCTGAGAATCGCTTATAAACATCCATAAACTGGTCTTCTAAATGGGCGCTCTGTGTCAAAAAGTTTTGACGTAGCTGCTGTGCAGAAGACGAATCCGGATAGATCGCGATTAATTCATTGGTCAAGCTATCGAGCTCGCTGACGTTACTTACTTTTGCCGAGTCCAAAAACCAGTTATTCATCATAATATCGACACGATTAATCGCCTGCGTTTTCAATGACTGAGCATATTTTTTATTTTCGTAATCTAACGAGGCGACCAAATTTACAAGTTCATTAAGTGAAGCTTGATTAATTTTTTGTTCCAATGTTCGATAACGTTGTTGCTCGTACATGAAATGTGAACATATCGCAGTAACAATCAAACCAATAACGAAGTAGATCATAAATCGACCAGACTTTGCCGGTGATGCTTTCTCTTGGCTATTTAGGTTGGGTGATGACACCGGTGCCGGAGAGGGAGACACATTCACTTTAATTTCAGGTGCCTTCTGCGTTGCTGCAGGAGCGCTAGTGTTGGCTTGTTTTTTCTCGCGTAACTCAGCCGCAATTTGTTGTTCTTTTATCTGCTCAATCCATTGATTCAAAATACGGCGAATGCGACCTAATGACGGCGCTTCAATACCGTAATGAAGACGAAGCTCTTCCTCAATCCTCAAGCATAATTGATGTGCTGCCTCTATCAATGGAAGCTCTTCTGGTAACGCCCGATGCTTATTAATTCGTTTTTCAGTATGCTCTACCATCCATTCAATAGCGCTCATTCGTGCCTTTGACTTTGAATGCTCTGGATACGCGTTGAACCAATATACGACACACACATCAAGTATTGAGTTTAACCCTTCAACAAGGCCTCTTAAGCCGTCGTTATAGGTTGACGCAACGGTAAAGTAACAGCAACAACGTAGGTCTTTCGCTTGGGTACTCAAGATCTTTTTTGAGAGTGTTTGAACCGTTTTCCACGAGACTCTCCCTGTGACTTTATTCAGGTTGTTTATTTGACGTTTAATTTCGTCAAAATCCTCAGAACCATTAGGATTAGAGCCGCTTGGGTTATTTTCATCGATTGGTCTTCGAGCGAAGTCGGTAAAAAACATAAGGAAAGTTCCAACTGATCATATAGAAGTATTAAGTTATATAGGATTTCACTACTGTTATATTAAATTATAAGCAGTGCACATCTGTCGCAATTCTATAGACAAAATAAGCGGATTAGATAATAAAAATTCATTAAAAGAAATTAAATTACTTTTAGTGTGATCTTTGTTCATAATATTAATATCAATAGTTAAGTCTATTTATAAGAAGAAACTTATATATGAAGATGAGAACGTTGATTAAAAAGTAACTAAATTGTTATCGAAGATTACGCTTTGTTCAATTAGCAATCAAATTCTGTTACTTCTATTTAAATAGAAAGATTTACTGTCTCGTCACTTAATCTGTAGTCGGTTCTTTAGTTTTTGTTTGTAGGTAAAACAACCAACCTGATAGTTGAAATGTATTAAATTATAGGTGTTTTTTTAGGCTTATTGAAAAAGAGAATATAATTGATATCTTTCGCCTCTAAGTAGAATATCGGTTTTCCTAGAGGGACGAAATGCTAAAACCAAGTCAAATTGGGCTGATTTCAGCCATGTGTCTATTTTCTTCTGTTGCAATGGCAAAAGGGGAGCGATATGGACTCTCTACCAGTATGTTGACTATCGATAGCATTAAATACGATGAAGGTAAAAGTGGTGAGCAGGATACGCTTAGGTTCGGCTTGGTTCATACTCGTCCTATTGATGAAAACAATAACCGTTGGCGTTGGTGGTTAGGGCTAAACTATCTAGCAGAAGATATTGAAGCGCCAGCAAACGGCTTATATCAAGAAGCGACGAACTATGAACTTCGTGTTGTTCCTCAATATGCGTTGACTTCTTGGAGTGTTTTCACGCCATACGTTGGTGCGGGCTTGTCTGTCGGTTACTCGCAATATTCTAATCGCTGGCAAGTAGACCAAGAGGGCTATCGTTATGAGAGTGTTGAAGACATCGACCAGTTTGAGTTAGGTGCGGTTATGACCCTTGGTACTGCTATAAAGTTAGGCAGTAATCCTGACGCCCATATACAAATTATCCCGCAGGCCTCTTATATCCTTCCGGTTGTAAATGATGGAATTGGTGGGCTTGAACTATCAGTTTCTTTGCTCTTTTGAGGTTCGTAAATGTACTCAAATCAGCTAGTTTTATTTATCTCAAAGTGTCCAGAGGAATACACCGGTGCAAAGCATATTGAAATGCCTGAAAGTGGTGGTTCGATAGGTCGTTCCCCAAGCTGTAGCGTGTCTTTAGCCGATCACAACCGCTTTATATCGGGCACTCATTGTTTGCTCAGCGTGTATGGAGATACCTACTATATAAGTGACGTATCAACTAATGGCACAATGGTAAATGGGAATAAAATACTAAAAAATCAACCCGTTGCGATAGTTGATGGCGACATCATTTCTTTAGGGCAATATGAGATTGGTGTTTCTCTTGAGCACGTTACCTCAACACTAGACATCGCCGCTGATATTGCTCCTGAGCGAGTATCTAGCGATCCTCTGGTTAGTCTAGGAGATGCGGTTGTCGAAGAGGAAGAAAAAGTCGGTGCCTTAGAAGATTTGTTTATGGAGACTAAACAGGATGACATTGATTGTCATGATCCTGTTGCTCACCTTAACTTTTCGATGCAGCGAGATGACGATTACTTAATTCGTGATAATGAGCGTACAGAATCTGAACAACCTAGAACCGTGGAAAGCACGCGTCAGGTGGTCGATGACAGTTTCAGTATATATTCCGAATTCGATCAGCCAAGCCTAATCCCTGAAGACTGGATGGCTGCGGAAACCAAGAGTAACGCATCAGTCAATGATGCATTAGCGCCAGAAAGCGGTAAGGCACATAGAGCCGATATTGCCTCAGCTGAGGTGATGCAACCTGGCACGGTAGCCCCAGATAGCACGATTCAAAGACAACATCGTACGCCTAATGTTACTGAGATGGTCGTAGAGCAGGCTAACACAGGGTCAAAATGGGAAGAGATGACCCAATCTTTTACGCCTTCTCCTAACACTAATCAGCAACTTCAAATACCTACGGCAGAGCACGCGATAAACAGTATGACGAAAGCACAAGTCGATACTGATGCGGCCGTTTGCTCTCAAGATATAGCGCAAGCGTTTTTTGATGGTTTGGGTATTCGAAATCCAGAGTTGATGACAAACGAGGCGCAGTTATTCAAGCAAATGGGCACTTGCTTGCGTTTATGTATTGATAACCTACAGAAAGAGTTGCACGAAGTGGAATCGTTAAAAGATGAGCAGAGTGCGAGTGAGGCTAACTCGAACATCGCAGAGCTAATGCTCACTTTGAATAGTCAGCAATTACTGGCTCCAAATGAACTGGTTGAACAAATGCTCGATGAGCTGAACGATCACCAAGTTATGTTTAACAAAGCACTGAATGAGCTCGTTTTAGAACAGTCTGAAACGAACGATCCCGTAGCATTTGCTAACAGGGTCGCTAGCCAGTCTTTGTTCTCAACTAAGTCAAAGCTGTGGGCCGAATACCTAGATTTCTACACTAATAATCGTCGCCTGCTTAATGAAACATCCTTAAAAGGGCTGATTAAGAAAAACTATAACAAAGTGATTAAGGGAAACCATGCGTAGTATCGCCGTATTACTCGGATTTGCCATGTTGTCCGGTTGTTCCATGTGGGATCAATTTAAAGAGTCCACGGGTATCACACCAGAAACTTCGTCGATTGAATTGGTTATTGAGGCATCACCTGTACTCAATGTGAGAAATGGGGGCCAGTCATCTCCAGTTATTCTCCGTCTTCACGAATTAAGTTCGCCAGTATTGTTCCGAAGCTTAGATTTCTTTGCCTTGTTTGAGAGCGATAAAGCGTCGTTGGGTGATGAGTACATCAAACGTTACGAATATCAAATACAGCCAGGTGGAAAAGTTCATGAAATGCTAACGCTAGACCCTGACACTCGTGCCGTCGGTTTTTCAGTGGCTTTTCGTGATATTGATGGTTCGTCATGGCGAAAAGTGGAAGTTATTGAAGAGAAGAGCGAGTACTACATCAAGCTCAAGTTAGAGGGCAGTGAGTTAATTTCTGATAACACTCGCGGCATTGAACAGGTTTACTTTTAAGGGATAGAAACATGTCTTTATACAATCCAGTTGTTTGGCAAGATGGAATGTTCATGAAGCCGCAGCATTTTCAACAACTCGATCGTTCGCAAAGTAAACTATCGAGCCTACTGAGTGCCAATGCATCGCCTTTGCATTGGGGAATTAAACGTTTAGAAATCAACTCTCAGTTACTAGCACTGGGTAAAATCGGTATTACTCGTGCTGAAGGTATTTTACAAGACCGGACACCATTTGAGCTTCCGTTGCTTGCTGAGCTGCCTGAAGTGAAAGATGTAGATCCTTCGATTGCCGATAAAGTCGTTTATTTGTGCTGTCCGTTACCATCGGAACGTTCTGAGTTATTTGGTACCAAAAAAGACGGTGCGCGCTATACGATGGAATCTCAAGAAGCGGTTGACGCTTGTTATGATTCGGAAGACATGGCAAATATCGTCGTCGGTAAGCTTAACTTTTGCTTAATGTACGATCATGAAGATAAGAGTGCTTACACGTCTATTCCGATCTTAAAGATCTCAGAAGTGAAGCCTGATGGCAGCGTGATCTTAGATGATAGTTTCATTCCTACCTGTATCGATATTCATGCGTCGACAGTACTGAGTAAATTTGCGACCGAGTTTGCTTCTATGTTGAAGCATCGCGCGGAATCGATAGTTCAGCGATTAGGGGTGGTGGATCAACAAGGCGTATCATCGGTTTCTGACTTTATGCTATTGCAAGCGCTCAACCGATACGAACCCTTGTTTTGGCATTTCGCCAGCACAGAAGCTGTGCATCCTGAGTCTTTGTATCGAATTCTTCTTCAGGCAGAAGGTGAGCTTTCGACGCTGTGCTCAACGACACGCCGACCTATTGAGTTTACGAAGTACAATCATGGTGATCTTACTAGCTGTCTTTCTCGCGTCCTAGACAGTGCAAAAATGACATTGAGCGTGATGTCTGAGCAAAGAGCAATTCCACTGACCTTAAAAGATCAGAACTATGGCATCAGAACGGCAGCAATCCCTGACAATAAGATCATTGATACGACAACCTTTATCCTCGCAGTTAAAGCCGACGTGACCTTGGATGTTCTGCATACCCAGTTTGTCAGCCAAACGAAGATCGGTTCTATCGATAACATACGTGACTTGATTAACCTTCAACTGCCTGGGATTGAGATCAAACCAATGCCAGTTGTGCCACGCGCGCTGCCGTATCACGCTGGCTACACCTATTTCGAGCTCGATAAAACGGGCGAAGAGTGGATGGCATTGAAGAACACTGCTGCGATTGCGATTCACGTTGCGGGCGATTTCGCTAACTTATCATTGCAACTTTGGGCCGTTCGTCTATGAGTTACGCAGAAACCGACGTCACCGTAGTCTTATTCCAACCAGAGCCTGGCAAACCAATGGAGGTAATGCCAGCGCCTGACTTGTCGAGAAACATCGCAGTACAAGATCTATCTATCGATAACATGGGTATTAACCCGCTAGTGGACCAGTTCTCATGGTTGATCGCTAGTCTGTCTTGTATGTCTTCGATCCCTTGGCTTGATGACCCGATGCCATTTCGTGAACAAGTGGCACGTGAGATTCGAAAAGGTGAACGAAAACTTAATGAAATGGAGCTCGATCGTGCTTCGGTTCTTGTTATTCGTTACTGCTTGTGTGCGGCGATTGATGAATCTGTTTGTCGGCAAGAGTGGGGGGCAAATAGTCACTGGAGCCAGAACAGCTTACTGTCTGAATTCCATAACGAAACATCTGGTGGTGACAAGTTTTTCGTTATTCTCGACCGCTTAAAAGCCGACCCTCGCAAATACCGTCACGTTATAGAGTTTCTCTATTTATTGCTTCAACTTGGTTTCCAAGGCAAGTACGGCCGTGAAGAGCGTGGTAACGAAAAGTTAGCGGAAATTGGCAGCACCATTTATCGATTAGTGCGAGATGACCGCCTAGCAGAACAAGAAAAAGTTTCTTTAATCAACCTTAAAGCTAAATACCTAAAGAAGCCGTTAAAAAGGGTAATTTCACCCAAGCTGATCTTGAGTCTTAGTGCGATGACGTTTGCGCTTATGTATGCGGCAACCTACATCGTCATAGACTTAAAATTTCAGCAACTGCTTGAAATGTATAGATAACCAGAGATCTAAAATGAGATCTTCTGTCAGTTTTAGGGCTTATTGTGAATATCACTGGTCTTTTAGTGAAATTCACTAGTTATTTAGAGAGATTGCAGTTTGCGATCTCTTTTATCATTCAATCAATAAAATTCAAATGGATTGGTTATGGGCGTAACAGTTGGTGCGAATGGACTTTCGATAGTTCATAAAGGCTCAGGTGGTGAAGCGAATGCAACGCTCCCAGATGTTTGTTTAACTAAGGTCGGCAAGCCAGTCGTTCCTATCCCTTATGGCAACAATGCTAAATCAGCAGACCTTGCAGGTGGGACTACGACAGTCTCTATGGATGGCGGTAACAGTGTCGCTATCAAGGGCAGTACGTTCTCAAAAAGTACCGGCGATGCGGGCGGTGACAGAAAAGGCGTTGCCTCAGGCACGATAGAAGCCGAAGCAAAATTCATTTCAGCTTCACCAACGGTTAAGTTTGAAGGTAAGGGCGTATGTCGCCTGTCCGATCAAATGACCATGAATAAAGCCAACACTGTGTGTCTTGGCGGCGCACAAAACCCATCGGTTTCTGTGAGTGAAGAGCAGGAAGGGACGTATACGGTTGATTTGTATCTCTCATACTCAGACGGTGAACCCGTTCAAGGCGCAACATACACTCTCACAGATCAATCTGGCGCGGTGTTTGAAGGAACTCTCGACGACAACGGTAAAGCATCTGTTGGTGGCGTTGCTCCGGGGGAGTTTGCTATAGAGTACGGCGAGGACAGCCGTGATTTTATGCCAAATGTCCCAACCAAGACCAACCCGAACTTTGATCCAAGTGCAAACGCGCAGCTAATTATTGAAGAAGCTAAGCGTGGAGAAGTCGGTTTCTGGGAGAATGCGTGGAAGAGAATGTCTGGTGCTGCAAGCTGGGTTTGGGGCGTCATTCTTGGTGACTTTAACGATGATGCCTCCGTAGAACAGATTATTGCCAATACGGCCCTGACCATGATCCCTGTTGTCGATCAAGCAGCAGATGTCCGCGATTTATCAGCGAACATTATGACGTTGTTGAATGAGGAAGAACGTGAAAAGTCGGAAAACTGGCTAGCTCTTTCATTAACGCTTATCGGTTGTGTCCCGACATTTGGTAGTGCAGTCAAAGGCACTTGTAAAGTTGCGTTAAAAGGCGGTAAAGGAACATCAAAAGATACTTTGCTTGCTGTTTTAAGAGGCATGGGTAAAGGCGATCCAGAAAAATTCCTACGCACGTTAGATTGGATGGATTATGCAAAACAGACCAGCCAGATTGTTAGCGATGTTCTAAAACCTTGCATTGAAGTGGCAACTGAGTTGGCTTCACACGCAAACAGAATGGGTGCAGATGAGCTCGGTACGTATTTCTTGAAGTTAGCGGATGAGGTAAAAATCATCGATAAGATGGTACCGGATAAGCTTAAAGAAGCGATGGGCGAGTTTGATGACCTTTTTGCTCGAATTTTAGGTAAGAGTGAGAAAACTTACCCAGCAAAAGTAAAACATAATACTGGCGAGTCTGCACAGTCAGGAAAGAGTTCTGCGAAGGCAAATGAGGATAAAGGGACTAAAACAGTTCGTTGTAGAGTGTGTAAGCGGGCAATCGCCGATAAACGACATAAGAAAAAATGTGTCCTTCCAGGAAGGAAAAAATGAGTATGAGCAATAACGGTTTTTCTCGACATGTTTCTGGTGAAGCATTACTAAAGGCCAATCATATATTAGCTGAAAAATGTGATTGTCCTCTTACTGGACATCATCTGATTAGCTTTAATTTGTTCGAAAAGCTATCAACTCAGCGAACAGAACAGATGCGAAACAAAGAATACAGTTGGAACAGTTTAGACAATATAGTAATACTTCCCAGCAGTGACAAAGGTACGGCTAAAAAGGTTGCGTGCAAGTATCGATTGCCTTGGCATTCTAGCGGTCATACGGGTAGAAATACAGTAAGTAAACTTAATCTTAAGAGTGATGAACAAGTGTACTCTAATGCAGAGCCTACCTCGATGTTAAATGGAGGGAATCCAATGAAGAGGGCTAGTATGCTGAACAAAGACAAAAATAAGATTAAAGCATATCCTTCTAAAGCCTATCATAAGTTTGTAAAGCAAGAATTGCTAGAGACGTTGGAAAAGCTACACTGTGAAATGCCACCTCCTGTATATCGAAAAGAACTGAATGATCTTTCGGAAAGAATTTGTGACATGATAAGTGAATTTACGATATTGCTTCACAATACAGGAGGTGACTTTTCTCCAAAAGGAAATGGTTGTAGAAGCTCAGATTGTCAGCAAAGAACACACAAAAATACAACTTGGCCGGAGATAGAAGAAATATGGAGTGGACTTTTTTATAAGAAAGCCCTTAAGTTCAATTATCTAAAGGTTGCTAGTAAATTATAGGTTTGAGATGGAAATAGCATACATAAATGAAGACTTTAACGAGGGTGAATCATTATTTACAGCCGTTGATAGTCGGTCGTCTTTCTATGATGATAATGATTTCACTCCCACTTCTTGTATAAGTGAGATTGTGTGGAAAGATGATGATATCTATGAAATGGAAGCGTTAGATTTAATCAGAGGCGGTGCTTTTAATGTCACTAAGCCTATTGCTGAACTAATTATGAGTTTCGACCCATACGGTGTTGAAGTTTATCCCGCAAAATTAACCTGTTCCGGAGACGGAGTGTTAACTGAGCGCTACATAATAGCAGTAGATAACTTAGTAGATGTCGTTGATTATGATAAAAGCATAAAAGTGACTGACGTAACTACTCGTTTTTACTTATCTGATGAAAAGATCAAGGAACTTCCGGATAGCAAGAGGCATGTTTTTAAACCTGTCGGAATGACAAAAACGTTCTTCTCAATCGAGTTGTTTGAAGCGCTTGTCCGTTTAGATGAGGAGGGTAAAATAAACACTAGTATCGTTGCCTTTTCATTTGATACATCCGAAGAGACGCCCCGAGTCTAGTGTAAGTAGGTAAATATAATAATGACTAACTACATAGTTTTATCTAAACAATCTTTGACTGACTTCCCATTCCAGCAAAGCCCTAAGCCAATAGTGCCAATTGAGCCTGATTTACTGCTTGAAATGACCTTTTCTCCAAAGTTATTTATCATCAGCGATATTGCGTCAAAAGTGGAGAAACTGGTCGTACACGGAGTAGAGTGGTTAGACGCTCGTGTCGATTGTTCTCCAAGCCAACCAACAGATGATCAAATTAAAGTTTACGAAGATTATCGAATGCCTTACATCCATCAAACTTATAAATTGACGGACAAAGAAAAACAATACGGCAAGTTAAACTGGTTAGACATCGAGTCAACGGAGTTTGATTTCTCTAAATTAGAAAATATTCCCTTAGAAGAACGATTAATATTTAAACTAGAAGAAGACTTTGGATTAGTTTTTATTCACCAGAGTGTGATTGACCTTCTTAAGAAAGACGTCAAAGACGTTTGGGTAAGGGATGTATAATTAATAGCGCCGAAAGGCGCTTTTTATTTTCTTTAAAATAAAGTATGGTCTCCCTCCTTTTAAAGTGGTAAGTGTTGAATAATTCAACAGTGGTTAGGTAAATGAATAAAATAACTAAACTCGCTTTGGCTTTGTCCGTATTGACATCTATTGTTGGGTGTCAACTGGTGTCAAATACGCCGATGCAATCGACAGCAACGAAGGAAATAATTGAAAAAGCAAAGGCAGAGTTTGATGGACAACGTTTTTATAAGTTGAATGAATATGATGAAGAAATCAACGTTTCAGATGACGGGGTCATTACCTTCAAGTCTTACTTACCACGCAGCGGCGGCTATGAATGGGTACCAATTGTGATACGCGATACTAGTTTTCGTGTTTCTTGCGATTATTTCAGTGAATATGTTGAAGCTGGAATGGTTGTTCAGGTTCAGTTTGTAGGTAAACGCGGGCGCATTGAAAATTACGACAAGCAACGTTGTGAAGAGTTTGGCGAGCCAACATGGCAATAAGATCTATGGATAATTAAAGCGCCGACAGGCGCTTTTTATTTACGTTTTAGTTAACCGTTAGAAAAGATGTAGACCAATCTTCGGAAGATTAGGCAAGCAATGCGTAGTATCTGGTCACAAGTTGGTATGAACTTGCCTTTTAGAAAACGCTAATAAAATCGCTAAACAGCTACATGCTAATAGAACGACACCTAAGTTTTGTGCTGTTCCAGCCATCGCTAATCCC
Source organism: Vibrio sp. sp1 (assembly GCF_016920955.1). NCBI lineage: Bacteria > Pseudomonadati > Pseudomonadota > Gammaproteobacteria > Vibrionales > Vibrionaceae > Vibrio > Vibrio sp. sp1. Next base: position 1,588,834 of record NZ_CP060590.1, on the reverse strand, counting down.
GTCCCGATCATGATGTAGTACATGAGCCCAAATAAAGCGCCTGCGCTACCTACCTGTTGTTTATAATCAACGAGTGCGTCACTGAGTATATTGGGTATCGCAATCCCATAAGACATGACGACTAACACCATTGGAGCAACAAACCAGATTGATTGGCTCAGAATCAACACACCGACTGATCCCAAACTAAGCAATACTGCTGAGAGCCAAAGTAGTTGGCTTTTTCGAACATTTTTAGACACTAGGGATTTGTTTAAATAACTCCCAAGCAGAGTGCCTAACCCCAGTACCATGCCACTGTATCCAAATTGTTCGGAGTTATACCCAAGTGCTGAGAAAGTAAATGCGCCAAGCTGGTAATAAGAAAATAGAGCAATGTTATACAAAGCAACCAATAATCCTGAGCGCCAAATTCGCGCGTCTCTTACCATTTTCCAGCTAAGTTGATGCAACCGTACTGGTGTCTGTTCCTTCTGTGTTTCAGGAAGCTTAATAACGTTATAAGCGAGCAATACTAACGCGATTAAAAACAAGGCAAAAAACACATAACGGTATCCACCAAGCGCTGTAAGCTGCCCGCCTAATAGCATGCCAACTACCGGGCTGATTGATATACCCATCCCCATTAAGCTAAAGACTTTACTCAGTTCTTGACCGTCAAACGCGTCACGAAGCATGGTCTGTGTGACAACGGATCCTACCGCGATACCAAATGCGCTTAGGGCTCGCGCGGCCATGACAACAGCAAAGCTTTCGGTTTGAGTTGCGAGTAAAGATGCGCAACCATAGATAAAGAGCCCAATAAGCATGGTGGGCCTTCTTCCCAGTTTATCTGCGAGAACTCCCCAAACTACAACGCCAATGGCAAAAGCTAGGAAGTAAATAGACAATGTTTGGGCTGCTTGTGCGTGGTTTACATCAAATGATAGAGCGATTGAGCTCAACGCTGGGCTATAGATGGTTTCTACAATTTGCGGAAACATCAACATAACCAGCATGAGCCATAAAGAGGGCTTAGTATTCATATTGTTACCCATCGTTAATGAAGTTGGCGGGCAGTATAAATGAGGCTATGATTGATCTAATAACAACATAAAAACCAAATACATCAACATTCGGACAAAATGGCGCTTATTAACGAAAAAACACAATTTGATGCAGACAAAATTTCTAATTGTGTAGTGGGAATTGCTGCGGATATTGGCAAGCACGACTCAGGTATGCATCAGCACAAAAAAGGGCAGTTATTGTACGCACCTCAAGGTTGTATGAGTTTTGCTCTGGAAGACTCGATTTGTATTTTGCCACCGACAAAGGCGGTTTGGATCCCACCTAATACGCCGCATCGCGCACTAATGACGAATGTGGTGGCGTATCGATCTTTGTATTTTGATTGTGAGGAGTTTGCCTGTCCGAGTAAGATCACGATGATAGAAGTGAATAATTTACTCCAAGCTCTTATTGATAAAATGTCATTTTGGGAGTGGGATAAGCCTAGCAGCGAGATGGTAAATACGACGGCGCTTTTTTGGGAGGAGTTTTATGCTGCGAAACGTTATTCGTTTCAGTTGCCTTTGCCATCGCATCGGCGCTTAACAACGTTTCGTCGAGAGTTGGTTGAACCTTCATTTCTAGCTCCTTCGCTTACTACTCTTGCAAGCAAAGTTGGGGCAAGCACCAAGACGGTAACACGATTATTTAAGTCGGAAACGGGAATGAACTATCAAGATTGGCGGCAACAGTGGAGGCTTTTAAAAGCAGTTGAATTGTTATCAACGGGCATGCCAGTCAGCGCAGTTGCCGATTGGCTGGAGTTTTCGTCAGACAGTGCTTTTATTGCATTTTTCAAAAAGCAAACTGGACAAACACCTCTGACGTTTATGAAAACCAAGCCTTAAGCGTCAAAATGCTCACACTCTTTCTAGAACAAACCCCAGGTTCACAGGCTCAGCCTATAAAGCATACATAGACAGGTACCAACGTGCAGGTTACTTGTCTTTACTCTGCAGTTTGCGAAAGTATTGCGTAGTAAAATCAACAAAGGCTCGGATGCGTTTTGGTTGATGTCGGTCGTGATGATAAAGGAGTGAAAATTCCACACTCGGAATGCTCCAATTGGTAAACACTTCTTTTAGCTTGCCTGTCTGGAGTTCTTGTTGACAATAAAGTGCTGGCACACGGATGATGCCATTTCCCGCCAAGGCTGCTTTTATCATTACTCTGCCACTCTTACATCGTAACTGTCCACGTATCTGGTGTTCCGTTGACTGCTTTGTATTCGTGTTCTCAAATGCCCACCGTGTCACACTACCTGTCAAACAAACGTGTTTTTCTAAGTCCTTTGGATGAGAAGGATAGCCATATGTTTCTAAATAGTTTGGGCTTGCGTATGTCCCCATTTCCACATCGATCAGTTTGCGAGCGATAAAGTTGGAGTCGTCTAACTTTCCCATTCGAAAAGCGATATCGAATTCATCCGCGATTAAATCGACACGATGGCTACTAAAATCTAAGTTAATGCTCACTTGTGGGTGTTGGATTAGAAATTGAGCAACGATATCTGCGACAACGTCTTCTCCTAAATAGCCCCCCACACAGTTGATACGAATGTCACCTCTTAAGTCTTCTACATCATCAACCACTGCCATAACAGCTTGATCAATATTGTGAAGGGCAGTTTCACACTGTTTATACAGAACCTTGCCTGCTTCGGTGAGGTTCAGTGTTCGAGTGGTCCTTTGTAGCAAAGTGACACCAATCTGTTGCTCCAGATTTGTTATTTGACGTGAAACGTGTGAGCGAGAAACGCCAAGTTGCTCTGCTGCTTTCGTGAAGTTTCCTAGTTGAGCGATTAGGACGAAAGAGCGAATATCCGCAAGGTTGATGTGTGTTTGCATGATGACTTCTTCATAATTCAAAAAAGTATTGTTGCAGTATAACAACAGTGTTTCAACTAGGTCGGTATATATCAACAAACAAAGTTTTCTTAAACTTACCGCCACTGATGTAAACCGTTCGATTAAGGATTCAAAATGAAAAAGTTAATTGTTATTACAGGCGCTAGTTCAGGCATTGGTGAAGCGATTGCACGTCACTTCAGTGAACAGGGCCATGCTCTTCTTTTGTTAGCAAGACGTGTAGAACGTTTGGAAGCATTAAACTTACCAAATACGCTTTGTGAAAAGGTAGATGTGACCGACAAAGCTTCTTTTGAGGCTGCAATTGAGAAAGCTGAAGCGTTGTATGGTCCGGTAGATGCACTTGTAAATAACGCAGGCGTTATGCTTCTAGGTCAGATAGATACTCAGGAAGCATCGGAGTGGAAGTGCATGTTTGATGTGAACGTAATTGGTTTGCTCAATGGCATGCAGTCCGTCCTAGCACCTATGAAAGCACGTAACAGTGGTACGATCATTAACATCAGCTCTATCGCGGGCAAGAAAACATTCCCTGATCATGCTGCTTATTGCGGTACCAAATTTGCGGTTCATGCTATTTCTGAAAACGTACGTGAAGAAGTTGCATCATCGAATGTTCGCGTTACGACGATTGCACCTGGTGCAGTGGAAACGGAATTACTTTCACATACAACGTCTCAAGATATTAAAGATGGTTATGACGCCTGGAAGGTGGATATGGGCGGCGTGTTGGCAGCAGACGACATTGCACGAGCAGTGCTGTTTGCTTATCAGCAACCGCAAGGTGTATGTGTTCGTGAAATTGCTTTGGCACCGACAAAACAACAACCTTAACATCGAGTTACGGCGATTTTAGGTCACTAAAGCCGTAAAACTTTGCATATCGATTCGTGATTGAGATGGCATCTTTAAACTAAGTTGCGTGAAAATTTAGGTCATCCATTTAAATCCGGACACTAAGTGTGTTATTGCTTATACCCAAGTTACTCAAGGTGAGAAAAAACTTTGAGTAATTTGGGTTTTTATTTGGTCTCAACTTTAGGTAGCGGAATTTATTTAGGTCGAAGGCGATAGTTGTGAAGAAAGGAGAGTGTGACGTAAAACAAAATGAAGCAATATCCGTCTCTTAATGAGAATTGATTTCATCAACGTCACAAGCCGTTACAATTATCCGTTAGGTATTATACTTTGTGGGTGGTTAATATTTAACCAAACAAGGAGGTGTGTATGAAACGATTCGCAAACATACTTTTTGCAACACAAGGATTGCCAGGCCATAGTGACGCCCTCGAACAAGCTATGAGGATTGCATCTAGCAACAAAGTGCCTGTCTCAGGGCTAATAGCGTGTCCTGATTTCCCAACAGACATGATCCAGTATCAGCAAAGTTATGAGCAATCGCTGCAAGACTCCCTCAAACAAAGTATTCACGAATACAGACAGAAGCTGGGACTCTCTGAAGAGGATCTCGCATTTCCTCTTACTGTGAAAAGCAGTGAAAAGCCCGCTGTCTGTATTATTCAAGAAGCATTAGCTGATAACAAAGATCTCATCATCAAAGAAGCTGAACCGCTCGGTGAAGGTGCTGAGGGTTTCAAAGCTATTGATATGACTCTGTTACGAAAATGCCCTTGTCCGCTTTGGTTGCACCGACCAATTGATAAGCCAAGAGATAAGCGCCGTGTTGCTGTGGCTATCGACCCATTAACGGCAAGCGATGAACAGCACTCATTAGCCGTGCGTTTACTCGAATTATCGCGTTCGATAGCCGACACCTGCGATAGTCGTTTACACGTGATTTCTTGCTGGGAGTATTACTTAGAAAACTACCTTAATGGTAACGCTTGGATTCAAGTCGATGATGCTGAGTTGAAACATGAACTCGACAAAGCAAAAGCCGATCATAAACAAGCTCTGCAACAGCTGTTGGAGGAGTCTGGGATTACAGGTGAAATTGTGATTCACCACCTGCATGGAAAACCCGACGAAAAGATTCCAGATTACGTAGAGAGTATTGAGGTAGACGTGCTGGTAATGGGAACCTTAGCGAGAACTGGTATATCTGGCTATGTCATTGGTAATACGGCTGAAAATATTTTGCAATCGATTAACTGTAGTTTGGTCGCTCTTAAGCCCGATGGCTTTGTCTCACCGATTCAGTAATTGGGGTGTAACAAAGTTGGGTTTAAGTTATGTTTTAGGTAAAGGAGGGAGATGGATCTCTAGAACATGGAATTATCAATGTATCAATAAGTTATCAGAGGAGAGTGACATGAAAAACCTATGCCCGAAATGCCACACAGAAATGATAGAACGTTCGAATGTTTATGTTTGTCCGAGAAATGATATCGGTGACTGCACCTACGATGCATTCGAGTTAGCTGATGACGATAATCCATATACATTCAGCCAAGAACACGTAAGTAGTGACCTACGTTCTTATGCCGTAGCAGACAGCAAATAGCGGTTTGTATCGGCGTTCCTCTAAGTAGCACTCAGTGATTACTGTTTGCTACTTTTCCCTTGGTTTCATGATCGTTTTTGAAGCGCTTGGGCTAAAACAATACAGTGGAGTTTGTCATTTGCGCCGAATAGCGCGTACCTTCTTATAATAACGAATGGGCTGCGATGTTGAATAACATAACGGGTAAAGAAAACCTGCCGAAAAACCTAGATAATCAGTTGGTCTTACTGATTTTCCCTGCGCTGCCAGTTTTAATCTTCTCTTTTCTCTTCTATATCTATACTCCTGCAGGCGTGAGCTGGAATGCGGAATGGATACCAAGCCTCGATATCAACCTTAGCTTTAGATTAGATGGTCTTTCATTTCTTTTTGCGGGACTGATCAGTGGGATTGGCGCACTGATTCAAATCTACGCTTTGGCTTATTTACGAGAAAGTGATAGCCGGTTTTCCTTTCATTTGTATCTAACCCTATTCATGCTTGCCATGCTAGGGATTGTGATGAGCGATAATATTCTGTTGTTATTTGTTTTCTGGGAACTCACCACCATCACTTCTTACTTACTGATCGGGTTTAATCACGAAAATAAAACGTCTCGGAAAAACGCCTTGCAGTCGCTGATTGTTACCGGTGCTGGTGGACTAGCGTTGCTAGCGGGTCTTATCTTGCTGGGAGCAATGGCAGGGAGTTATGAGCTAAATACCATTATCGAGCAGGCAGGAACTATTGCGCAGCATGAATGGTTTATCCCATCTCTAGTGCTCATACTACTCGGTGCATTTACTAAATCTGCGCAATTCCCGTTTCATTTTTGGCTACCTAACGCGATGGCAGCTCCCACTCCGGTCAGTGCGTATTTACACTCGGCAACAATGGTAAAGGCAGGCATTTACCTATTAGCACGTTTATCGCCAGTTTATGCCCACAGCGAGATCTGGTTTTATGCTTTAGTCATCACTGGGAGTATCACGGCCATTTGGTGCACATTTGTCGCATTAAAACAAACTGACTTGAAGCTGATGCTAGCCTACAGCACGAATGTTGCTTTGGGTAAATTAACATTATTACTAGGTATGGGCACAGATTTGGCCGTTAGTGCAGTATTGATGTTTATTCTCGCTCACTCTTTCTATAAAGCTGCGCTGTTTATGGTGGTGGGTAATATCGACAAAGCGACAGGAACACGAGATATTGATCAATTGTACGGTCTGAAGTCAGTGCTCGTCATCAGCATGGTTGCGGGGAGTTTGGCTGCGTTGTCTAAAGCGGGGTTCCCGCCGTTGTTAGGTTTTTTGAGCAAAGAATACATGTACAAATCCGCAGTAGAGCTCAATAGCTGGATCGCCTTTGTACTTTTAATCGTGAATATACTGATGGTCGCGCTAACCATTATGCTTATTGCGAGACCATTCTTTGCTCGCCGTGGTCTCGTGCCGATTGAAACTAAGCCAGTTGAGACAAAAAAAAACCTGTGGATCTCGCCTTTGCTCTTGGCACTTGGCAGTCTCCTGGTCCCGTTATTCGGTTTAAATTGGTTAGATCGCAATATTATTTTTCCGGGCTCTGCTGACATTCTGCCCACAGCAACTCTTAAAGAGACATCACTATGGCATGGCGTGAATGTACCGTTAGTGTTAAGCGTTATTACGCTAGCGTTGGGGTATGTGGTGTACCGTGTTTATCCAGCTGTGTCTGCATTTTTTCAGCGGTTACATCTATTCGTCCCCAAAGCGGAGAATATTTTTGAACGACTATTAGATGGCATGATGACAGTGGCGAAGTGGCAAACGGCGCGGTTACAGCAAAAGAAATTGAGTCGCTATGTCCTATTATTTTTCACGGTACTTGCCGTTGCGTTACTGAGTCAGGTAGCGCTTATTCCTCTGCCTTTGGTTGGCGAACTTTCAAGTGTCACTTTCTATGAGATTGGTATTGCCTTATTGTTGATTGGTGCTGCGCTCGTATGTACGTTGTCCCACGCAAGACTTCTTGCGATTTCTGCGCTTGGTATGATTGGCTTCATGACCACGCTTATTTTTATGATTTATAGCGCCCCGGACGTTGCGAAGACTTTACTGTTAGTGGAAACATTAATGGTGGTCTTTCTTGCATTGTTAATGCGTCATATGCCACGTCTAACCACCGTGCCCAAGCATTCAATAAGACGTAAAGTAGCGAATATTTGCATAGCAGGTGTGATAGGAGTTTCGGTTACTTTACTTTTGTTAGGAATCACGTCTCAGCCGATGGACTCTTCGGTGTCAGATTTCTTTGCAGAAAACAGTGTCCCGGGTGGACATGGGCGAAACATTGTTAACGTTATTCTGGTCGACTTTCGCGCATTTGATACATTGGGAGAAGTTGTCGTCGTTGTTATTGCTGGGATTGCGGCAGTGAGCTTGCTTAAGACAAGAGCGAAAAAGCAAAATCGTATCCAATCATTAATTTTTGCAACCACGGCACACATCGTTTCGGCACTCATGCTCGTATTTTCAGTGTATCTGTTGTTACGTGGTCATAACGAACCGGGTGGTGGCTTTATTGGTGCGTTGATTGCCGTTATTGGTTTATCACTTCTCATGTTCGCGGAATCACCGAAATACGTTCGTTCTAGGTTGTATTTCAAACCGTTTCTCATTGCGTTATCTGGCATCGCATTGAGCTTAGTTTCTGGTGCTTTGAGCTTTGCGTTTGATAAACCGTTTTTGACCGGACTGTGGTGGAAAGACGTGATACCACTAGGGACGCCATTGGTTTTTGATGTTGGTGTTTACCTTGCCGTTATAGGTGGCGTGATGGGTATGCTGCTTCGTATTAATGAGGAGCTAGAGTGATGGAAATAGTCTGGAGTGTTGTCATTGGAGTATTTGTCGCAGCAGGTGTTTATTTAATGCTTGAAAAGCATATCTTGCGCCTTTTGTTCGGCATCATGTTACTCAGTAGTGCGGTTAACCTTGCTATTTTTACCGCTGGAAGGCTGACGCCTGGAGAGCCGCCATTGATTGGCGATAATGCTCTTTTACCACCAGATAGCGCGGCAAATCCTTTACCTCAAGCGCTTATCTTAACTGCGATAGTCATCGGTTTTGGACTACTTATTTTTTCTTTAATGCTGTTCTATCGAGCTTATAAAGACACTGGAACTGCAAACGTCGATGAAATGCAACGTTCTGAGGAGGGTCAATGAGTTCGATTTTGCTTACGTTACCGGTAGTTCTCTCGCTGAGTACGGCGTTGATTATCTTCTTCGTCCGTCGCTCAACAAAAAGTGTTGAGTGGTTGAGCGGTGTAAGTGCGATTTCGAACCTTTTCGTTGCGGGCTTTCTCGCAGAAAACATCATAAATAATGGTATTCAAGCCGTTGCTTTTGGTCAGTGGAGTGCGCCATTTGGTATCGTGTTTGTCGCAGATTACCTCAGCGTTGCTATGGTGATGATCACGGCGGTGATTGGTGCGATATGTGTTTTCTACGCGATGGCGGACCTTCACCGAAAGCCCTCCTATAGCAATTACCATGCGTTAATGCACATGTTGCTTGCTGGCGTTTATGGCGCTTTCCTGACTGGAGATATTTTTAATCTGTATGTTTGGTTTGAGGTCATGCTCATTTCATCATTTGGTTTAATGGTGTTAGATGCAACGAAAACTCAAGTTGATGGTGCAGTAAAGTACGTGATGTTGAACCTGATTTCGACGCTGGTATTTTTGCTTGCTATCGGCTTGTTGTATGGCGCAACGGGCACCTTGAACCTGGCCGATCTCTACACCAAAGTAGGGGAAAATGAATTGAGCATCAACATGATGCTGTCCGCGCTATTTTTGTTTGCCTTTTCTATTAAAGCGGCACTCTTTCCTTTATTTGCTTGGTTGCCAGCTTCTTATCACACGTTACCAAGCGGTGTGGTGGCACTGTTTGCCGCGTTGCTTACTAAAGTCGGTGTATACGCGTTGATAAGAGTCTTTACCTTGGTATTTCCGCTCGCCGAGAGTGGTTGGCAACCGACGTTAATTTGGGTCGCAGGGCTAACCATGTTAACGGGCGTTTTAGGAGCGGCTAGCCAATTCGACATTAAGAAAATTCTTTCTTTTCATATTATTAGCCAAATAGGCTATATGATCATGGGGTTGGCTATTTACACTCCCTTAGCTTTAGCCGGTGCCATTTTCTACATTGTTCATCACATCATTGTAAAAGCGAATTTGTTCTTAATAGGTGGATTCATCGAGCGCAAATATGGCTCTAGTCAACTTGAACATTTGGGTGGGGTATACAAAGCTATGCCTTGGTTAGCGTTCTTGTTTCTTGTCCCTGCGTTTTCTCTGGCCGGTTTCCCACCGCTATCGGGTTTCTGGGGAAAGCTATTGGTCATCAAGTCGAGCATACAGGCTGAGTATTACTGGTTAGCAGGTACCGCGTTATCGGTGGGGTTGCTTACTGTCTACTCGATGACGAAAATTTGGAGTGAGGCATTTTGGAAAAAGCCATTTAGAGAGAAGCCAGAACAGACTCTGCAGGCCAAAGTACATTGGTTGTACTGCGTTCCAATTATTGTATTGACAACGTTGACGCTAATCATTGGCTTAGTGGCGGAGCCTTTTTATCAATTTTCCGTTCAAGCTGCAGAACAACTGTTAAATCCGACTGAATACATCAGAGTGGTGTTAGGAGGAAATGCATGATCTATCTATTCCTCAATTTTTTCTTAGCGTTAGCGTGGATGATGCTTAATGGCAGCTATTCGAGTCTGAATTTTGTTGTCGGATTTACGGTCGGCTTTTTTGCTTTAAGGTTGAGTCAACCATTTGGATTGAAAACGAGCTATTTTCAACGTTTTGCATCTGCATTGAAGTTATTGGTGTACTTCGCTTATGAAATGGTTATATCGGTTGCGAAAGTGGTGTGGGACGTTGTGACACCTACTCATTTGAGTCAGCCTGATATCGTTTATGTCCCTCTGGAGGTCGATTCTGATCTAGAAATCACATTACTGGCGAACATGGTTTCTTTAACACCGGGCACGCTTAGTTTGGATGTTACGGCTGATAAAAAGTATCTTATCGTTCATGCCATGTTTGCACCTGAACATGAAGAGGTTATTCGCGGAATTAAAGATGGGTTAGAGCATCGAATTTTGGAGGTGACGCGTGGATAGTTGGCTGCAAATAACGGTCACTTTTGCCTATTCTGGGCTACTACTCAGCTTTGTTATGGCTTTTGCTCGTTTAATTCTAGGACCAACGCTAGCTGATCGAGTGGTGGCGTTAGATCTGATTTCATTTATCACTATCGGATTTATTACGGTTTACACCTTAGACAGCGGTGAGGACGCTCTGTTAGATATCGCCATTACATTAGGTTTGGTTGCATTTCTCGGCACGATCGCATTTGCACGTTTGATCGTTAAAAGAAAGGAGAAAGAATAATGGACGTGTTGATTGGACTATTTTTATGCTTAGGAACATTGTTGACCTTGGTTGCAAGTCTAGGTGTCCTGAGGCTTCCTGATTTGTATACCCGAATGCATGCAGCTACCAAAGCTGGAACTGTCGGAGTGAGCTGCTTGTTATTAGCGGTCGCTTTCTCACTCCCTGAAGTTACCGTGATCTCTAGGGTTATCGGTACGATGTTGTTTATCGTTCTCACTGCGCCAGTCGCCTCCCACCTGCTCGGCAGAGCAATGCGAGAGGTCGGATATAAGATTTGGCGTAATGATTAACCATTAGCGTCGAATAGTACTACGCCCTAGTTGAAATAAACTCGAAGCTGTATTGATGAAGTCGGAAGTAATTGACGGTATATTCAAATGCACGACCATCTTCTAGGTAACCAGTGGACTCAACTTTTAGAATAGGGGAAGCTTCTGATTCATTCAGGTATGAGGCCGTCTCTGCATCTAACAAGTACGGTTTGACAGACTGACTGCTTTTCGCAATTTTCAATCCTTTGCTATTTTCAATGTACTCATATTTAGAACCATTCATTATGGCTATGCTCAAGTCTGGAAATAACATTGCTGGCATATGAGTGACTTCGTAAATTTCAGGCTCATCATTAATACATCTGAGTCTATGTATTTCATATGTATCATCATTGGGCGAGAGATTTAACTGCTTAGCAACCTGCTCATTCGGCTTTTTAAGTTCGAACTTTATGACTTGAGAGCTAGGCGTTTTCCCCTGTTTACTGACTTCCTCGATAAAACCCAGCAAATGTAAGGCATCATGTTGGGCTTTTAGATCGTTTACATAAGTTCCACTACCTCTTGTCCGACTAATTAAATTATTGTCGACCAGAATTTGTAAGCTTTTTCTGATGGTTACGCGGCTTACGGAAAACTCTTCTTGCAAATCACTCTCTTTTGGAAGCATCGATTTAGGTTGTAGTTCCCCATCTTTGATCTTTTTTTCTAATCGTTCCGCAATGTCTATGTATTTGGGTTTCATAATACCTCGCTAAGTCTTGGATCATGATAGCAAGAATGTGATCTGAGATGTAGTTAATACTTTTCCTTAGGATCTTTGTGTGATTTTTATCTCGTATCTTTGTGCTTACACTTTAAATGTATCATAAAAGTATTAATACTTATTTTATACATTTGCAGGGTAAACATTTGAGGTAGCGGAATGAAACGTCAAAAATTAACGATTGTTGGTGCTGGCAGTACATACACACTTGGTATGATGAACAGCCTTATTGCTGAAAAAGATAACTTTCCACTCGCAAAAGTCGTGTTTTACGACATAGATGAGAAACGCCAAGAGTCGAATGCATTAGCTACTGAAATTCTATTGCGAGAACACTATCCAGAAGTTGAAGAGTTTGTTTATACAACGGATAAATCTGTCGCATTCTCAGATTCGGACTTTTTCTTTATCCAGATCCGCACTGGTGGGTTGGCCATGCGCGAGCGCGATGAACAAATCCCGCTATCCAACTCTTGTGTTGGGCAAGAGACATGTGGCGCGGGAGGAATGGCATATGGACTTCGCTCTATCGGCGACATGATCCAGCTAGTGAACGAGATCCGACAAACGTGTCCAGATGCGTGGATTCTTAATTACACCAACCCGGCGGCAATTGTCGCTGAAGCTTTAAATCGTGAATTTCCGCATGATAAGCGAATTCTAAATATCTGTGATATGCCAGCAGCGATTATGGTCAGCTATGCGCAATTGTTAGGATGTGAAATTTGGGACTTCGTTCCTGAATATTTTGGGCTTAATCACTATGGCTGGTTTACCAAAATTCGTAACAAACAGGGTGAAGACTTAACGGACAAAATTAAAAATATCATCCTAAAAGAAGGGATCAGTGCGGTTGATGCGGAAATAGCGGATGACCCATCGTGGCAAGCCACATTCAAAAACATGAGAACAATGCTTGTTGATAATCCAGAGTTTTTGCCGAATACGTATCTTCAGTACTATTTGTACCCTGAAAAAATGGTGGCGAAAGAGGATATCAACAATACCCGCGCAAGGCAGGTAATTAACGGCCGTGAGAAACGAGTGTTCGAATTGAACGCAAGAATAATTGAAGCGGGCACCACGAAGCACGAAACACTGCATGCCGATATCCATGGTCGATACATGGTGAGAGTTGCGGCTTCGCTTGCCTACAACTTGAGCGATGTGTATCTCGTCATCGTACCGAATAATGGTGCTATTACAAATTTACAAAATGACGCCATGGTAGAAGTTCCAGCTGCGCTAACTAGTGATGGACCGAAAGCTTTTACTGTAGGAAAAATCCCAACCTTCCAAAAAGCCATGATTGAAAGCCAACTTGGTTACGAGAAATTAGTCGTGGATGCTTGGTACGAAGGAAGTCAGCGAAAGCTGATTAATGCACTCACACTTAACCGTACCGTGGTTAATGTGCCAAAAGCTAAAGAAATAACAAAACAATTACTAGAAGAAAATAAAGCCTACCTTCCTCAATTTTTTCAATAACAACTGGACGTTCGGGGCCTACTTGTAGGCTCCGTGAATGAAACAAGAGGTTTATATGAAAGACATTATTCAAAGGTTCGGGGCCGCGATGTTTGTTCCCGTTCTATTATTTCCAGCAGCGGGCATGTTATTGGGTTTCTCTGTTGTGCTGTTAAATCAAGAAGTGTTTCCTTGGGCACTAGAGGGGAGTGCTTGGGTTAAAGTCTCGACGATCATTTTACAGGCATCTCTCGCTGTATTTAAAAATATGGCACTTATTTTTGCCGTTGGGTTACCTATCGCTTTAGCTAAAAAAGCATCTGGTCGCGCTGTACTTGCAACACTCGTTTCCTACATTACGTTTAACTACGTTATTGGTGGAATCCTTCAATTTTGGGGACCAGAACTGGGCGTTAACTATATGGAAGGTGAGCGAGGTTTGACTGAAGTTGGTGGCATTCTAACGCTTGATACCAACTTGCTAGGTGCCATTTTAATTGCAAGTCTCTCTGTTTGGGTTCACAACCGATTCTTTGATAAAAAGCTACCGGATTGGGCAGCTGTATTTGGCGGAACGCCATTGGTTGTGATCATTAGTTTCCCAATTATGGTCGTGATGGCAATTCTAACTTGTTTGACTTGGCCAAGTATTCAGCATGGTATTAATAATCTGCAATCATTCTTGGTTTCTGCTGGATCGTTAGGGGTATGGCTATTTACGTTTTTAGAGCGAATCATGATACCAACGGGGTTGCATCATTTCGTATATGGTCCCGTTTTTTATGGGCCAGTTGCAGTCGATGGCGGAACGGTTGCCTATTGGATTCAAAATATACAGACATTCGCCCAGAGCTCGGAAAGTTTAACGACACAATTTCCTCAGGGTGGTTTGATGTTGACGGGAATGGGTAAAGTGTTTGGTTGTACGGGTATCGCACTAGCACTCTATTCAGTTGCGAAAAAAGAAAATAAAAAGATGGTGATGGGGTTAGTGCTCGGAGCCGCAATCACAGCAATTCTTACAGGGATCACCGAACCAATAGAGTTTACATTCTTATTTATCGCACCTGCGCTGTTTGCTTTGCATGCGTTGTTATCTGCGACAATGGCAACGATCGCCTTTATGTTTGGTGTTTCCGGTAACTTTCAGACTGGCTTGATAGACTTCATTTTCCAAAACTGGTTGCCTTTGGCTGGTAACCATGCAGGAACATACGTGATTCAGATTATTATTGGTCTCATGTTTACTGGTGTTTACTTTGTTACGTTTCGCGCGCTTATTTTAAAATACAACATACTTACTCCGGGACGTGAAGGTGCAGATAGTAAGTTGTATTCCAAAGCTGACTACAAAGAAGCGAAAGCGGTCCATAACAGTAGCGCAAGTCCGTCACAAGCTAGTGCCTTTATTGAAGGTTTGGGTGGAAAAGAAAACATTGACTTGTTAACTAATTGCGCGACGCGTCTGCGTGTTAAAGTTAAAGATGTCTCTCTGGTAAAGGAGAACGCATTTTTCACACAGCACGGAGCGGTGAATATTGTTAGAAATCAAGAGAGCCTTCAAATCATCGTTGGTTTAACGGTGCCACAAGTTCGCGAAGATATGAGCCAACTGATAAAAGCTTAACCCCCAAACTAATGCTCCAGCTCATATGGCTCAAAGGTGAGATAGAATTATCTCACCTTTTTTGTGTACATGAAGCATATTTCGCGCAGTTTCCACGAAAGTGGGGAGGAGTTATCGAGCGAGCTAAAAATACAGTTAGGTTATACCCGTCTGTATTGTTGGAAGACTTGTTGAGTCTCTAAGTGACAGTGGCGCCACTTTCTATGTTGAAAAGCGTTTTAATTTCTTCCAGCACTTCTGGGTTAGCAATAGCACCAATGTTTTTTACAGCTTGTCCGTTTACCAATTGTTTCACTGCTAGCTCAACCAATTTGCCTGAGCGCGTTTTAGGAATATCACTGATAGCAAAAATTTGTCGTGGGACATGGCGCGGTGAACATTTTGTTTTCAATGTTTGGCGAATTGAATCGGTGAGTTGTTGGGTTAACTCGACGTTGTGAGCGAGTTTTACTAGTAACCAGATTTCTTCAGACTGCTGGTTTAACTTGCCGACAGCGATGGAGTCTTCAACCTCGGGTAGCGCGTTCACTTGCTGGTAGATTTCAGCGGTACCGATTCGTACGCCGCCTGGATTTAAGGTTGCGTCACTACGGCCATAAAAAATAAAGCCGCCATGTTCGGTTTGCATCACATCGTCGCCATGGTGCCAGATATCGGTAAACTTGCTCCAATAAGCGTTGTGATAACGTTCGCCGTTGTCGTTCCAGAAGCCAATAGGGAAGTTAGGTAGCGAGTTATTGCAAGTCAGTTCGCCGCGTTTTTGCGTAATAGTATGTCCACCATCCTCTAGAACACGTGCGTCGATTCCCAGCCCTGCGCCTTGGCATTCACCTTTGTAAACTGGTGAAATAGGGTTTCCAAGTACAAAGCATCCGCAAATATCCGTGCCGCCAGCGATAGAAGCGAGATGCAAGTCCTGCTTGATGTGCTGATAGACATAATTAAATTGTTCTGGGTAAAGCACCGAACCAGTTGAGCACAGAGTTTTGAGTGACTTCAGGTTATGTTCTAGTTTTGGAGAGCAGTTCGCCTGCTCCAGTGCCTCTAAGTATTTCGCTGAAGTACCAAACAGCGACACGTTATGTTCTTCAGCTAATCGCCATAAGACGGAGTGATCAGGGTAAACCGGACTACCGTCGTAAATCACTAAGGCTGCACCACTCGCAAGAGCGGAAACATGCCAGTTCCACATCATCCAACCACATGTTGTGTAGTAAAAAACCTTGTCTTGCGATTTGATGTCGCAATGCAGTTGATGTTCTTTGAGGTGATTGAGCAAGGTACCGCCTGCGGAATGGACAATACACTTAGGTTGACCTGTTGTACCAGAAGAATACAAAATGAATAACGGGTCATTAAACAGTACTGATTGATATTGAATTGATTGTGGAGAAAAGTCGTGAGTAATATCGGACCAAGAAACAAACTCAGAAGTGCTAGCACTTTCAGCGTTTTGTAAATATTCGATTTGGCATACGCTAATAGTAGTCTCTTCGGAGGCACTGCTTAACTTACTACTAAGAGTGGTGTTCTTGTCCGTCATATCGAAAGCTTTGCCTCCGAACTGGTAGCCATCACAGCAAAAAAGAACTTTCGGCTTGACCTGACCAAAACGCTCTACGACACTATCGATACCAAAATCAGGAGAGGTTGAAGTCCAAATGGCACCAAGACTGGTGGTGGCCAGCATGGCAATAACGGTTTCAGGAAGGTAGGGCAAATAACCCGCAACGACATCGCCTTTACCGACACCACAATTGAGTAGCCATTGTTGAATGGCGGAAACTTGTTCAAGCAACTGTTTACCGGTGAGTTGTCGGTGTTCACCGCTTTCATTGCTAAAAACAATAAACTCACGCTCTGGTGCTTGTTCAGCCTGAGATAGGAGGTTCTCTGCGTAGTTCAGCGTGGCGTCAGCAAACCATACTGTGTCTCTATTTACATGGTGATGACTAGAACCTGTTTGTGTCCATTTGGGACTGCCAAGGCTCTTGATTTGCGAACCCATATCTCCGATTACGTTGCAAAACTGCCAAGTATGTCGCCAAAATTCATCATTGTGCTCAATGGACCAATGGTGTAGAGACGGGTAATTGTTGATTACGGCACCTTCGGCTTTGTCTTTATTAACCTTTTCAATGAACCGTAATAAGTTGCTATTGCTGACGCGCTCAGCAGATGGTGACCAAATAGGTGTAGAATTTGGCATAGGTCCCTCTAATTTCAATTCTTTTGAATATGACCAAAACAAAATAAAGGGGCGAACATAGCAGTGTTCGCCCCTTATCTGATCGTTTAAAGTTGTTCGGCAAGCTGAGGTAGTACCTCAAATAAATCACCAACCAATCCATAGTCGGCAACTTCAAAGATAGGAGATTCTGGATCTTTGTTGATCGCGACAATCACTTTGGATTCCTTCATTCCTGCAAGATGCTGGATGGCACCGGAAATCCCAACCGCTATATAAAGCTTAGGTGCAACGATTTTACCGGTTTGACCCACTTGTAAGTCGTTGGCAACAAACCCGGCATCAACCGCCGCGCGAGAAGCGCCAATGGCAGCACCTAGTTTATCGGCCACTTGTTCGATCAACGCGAAGTTCTCTTTGCTACCGACCCCGCGTCCACCTGACACAACCACCTCTGCCGCGCTTAATTCAGGACGTTCTGACACGGTTTTATCGACAGAAACCAATTCAACCATTGGAGCTGAGATAGTGACCTGCTGATGCTTAATATCAGCTTGGTTGCGACAAGTAACCGGCTCAAACGCAGACGCGCGCACGGTGATGACGCGAACCTTGTCGCTGGTGGTCACTTTGGCAAATGCGTTTCCTGCGTAAATAGGGCGGATAAAAGTGTTTTCATCGATAACTTGGACAATATCGGAAATTTGCCCAACGCCGAACTTCGCTGCTACTCGAGGTGCAAGGTCTTTCCCTTTTGATGATGAGCTAGCCCAGATTGCGTCAAAACCTTCAGCAATACTCACTACAATAGGTGCGATACTCTCGGCAAATTGATGCTTAAGTTGCTCATCATCGACACAAATTACGTTTGATATACCATCAACGCGACAAGCTTGCTGAGCGACTTCTTCACACTGGTGGCCCACTACGATCAAAACATTGTCTTGGCTGACTTGTTTTGCTGCATTAACCACTTTGAGTGTGTCCGCATGCAATTGGTTATTGTCATGCTCTGCTATGATTAAGTTCTTCATGAAATCACCTTCGCTTCGTTACGCAGCTTATCGAGAAGCTCTGAGACAGATTCAACCTTGATGCCACCTTTTCTTTGCGCTGGCGGTGTGATTTCTTGAATGGTTTGGCTAAATACCACTTCAACACCCAGACTGTCAGGTGTGATGGTATCTAACGGCTTGCGCTTAGCTTTCATGATATTAGGCAAAGAGGCAAAACGCGGTTCATTCAGGCGTAAGTCAGTACTGATCACCGCAGGTAAGTTCATCGCGACCGTCATCAAGCCGCCGTCCACTTCTCTCACGACCTGAACTTTTTGATCTTCAATCTTCACGTCGGAAGCGAAAGTTGCTTGAGGCCAGTCAAGTAGGGCGGCCAGCATCTGAGCCACTTGGTTGTTGTCCGTATCAATGGATTGTTTACCCGTAATCACAAGCTGTGCTTGTTCTTGCTCAACTAGAGCTTTGAGCAGCTTAGCAACAACTAATGGCTCTATTTTGTCTTCAGTATCGACATGAATAGCGCGATCGGCGCCTAATGCAAGCGCGGTACGTAGTTGCTCCTGACACTGGCTACCGCCAGCACTGACAACGATGACTTCATCTGCAATACCTTGCTCCTTTAGTCGTACGGCTTCTTCAACGGCTATTTCGCAAAATGGATTAATCGTCATCTTGACGTTATTGGTTTCAACATCGCTATGGTCCGCTTTCACGCGAACTTTAACGTAGGGATCAATGACCCTTTTGATTGGCACTAGTATTTTCACGTTAGATTCCTTTTACAGTGAAGACTATGTGTTTACAGTGAAGACGATGTGATGACGTCTTTAAAATGATGTTAATTTACCTTTACGTTTGCGTCAACTTTAAATATATTGTTGATTAACAAGTTGGCAACATGCAAAGAAAAAGGAATGCAATCATGGAAAGAGACTGCATGGAATTTGATGTTCTGATTGTAGGCGCTGGTCCCGCAGGTTTGTCTGCGGCATGCCGAATCAAACAATTAGCAGCAGAAAAAAAACAAGACCTCTCTGTTTGCGTGGTAGAAAAAGGTTCTGAAGTTGGAGCGCATATTTTATCGGGTGCGGTGTTTGAAACGCGGAGTTTGGATGAGCTTTTTCCCGACTGGGAAGAGAAAGGCGCTCCGCTCAATACCAAAGTAAACCAAGATAAAACCTACTATCTAGGCAATGACATCAATGGTCATGAACTGCCTTCTTGGGCGGTGCCTAATACGTTACATAACAAAGGTAATTACATCATAAGTTTGGGCAGTCTATGCCGATGGATGGCGTTGCAGGCTGAGAACTTGGGGGTGGAGGTCTACCCAGGTTTTACCGCCAGTCAAGCGATCATCGATGAAGATAGTCGTGTTTGTGGCGTGATCACGGGCGATATGGGATTAGATAAAAATGGTGAACAAAAAGAAAATTTCGAACCTGGTATTGAACTGCGAGCGAAGTTTACTTTATTTGCTGAAGGCGCACGGGGGCATATTGGTAAGCAGTTGATTAACCGATTTAATCTTGCTGAAGAGAAAACGCCTCAACACTACGCTATCGGTTTTAAAGAGCTGTGGGAAATCCCATCAGAGCAGCATCAGCAAGGTTTAGTAGTGCACGGATTAGGTTGGCCGTTATCAAATGAAGCTACAGGTGGCAGTTATCTCTACCATTTAGAGGGAAACCAAGTTGCCGTCGGGTTGATTGTTGACTTGAATTATAAGAATCCGCACTTGAGTCCATTTGATGAGTTTCAACGTTTTAAACACCACCCGTTGATTGAGCAATACCTCAAAAATGGGAAGCGTATTAGCTATGGCGCGAGAGCGATTACCAAGGGCGGCTTTCATTCGCTTCCCACGCAGCAGTTTGCTGGTGGCTTGTTAATTGGCTGTGATGCAGGAACACTTAACGGCGCTAAAATCAAAGGCACACACACCGCAATAAAATCTGGAATGCTTGCCGCTGAAGCAGTATGTGAAGCCCTTGAGAGTCAGTCAGTTACTGCTGATTATCAAAAGCATTTCAAACAGTCTTGGCTGTATGAAGAGCTTTATCAAGCACGTAACTTCTCAAGTGGAATCCACCGCTTTGGATCGTGGCTGGGCGGTGGTTTAGCGCTGCTGGAACATAACGTGTTAAAAGGTAAAGCTAAGTGGCATATCCGCTGTGATAAGCCTGATCATCAGTCTCTGTTATTGGCGGAAAACAGCAATGAAATTGTCTATCCGAAGCCTGATGGCGTGTTAAGTTTCGATCGCCTCTCTTCCGTTTATCTATCCAATATCTTCCATGAGGAAGATCAACCATGCCACTTACGACTGGAGAACCAGCGGATCCCTATTGAGCAGAACCTTGAATTATATGCAGAGCCAGCACAGCGCTATTGTCCGGCTGGCGTGTATGAAATCGTACAGGGGGAGCAGCAGCCAGAGCTGCAAATAAATGCGGCCAACTGTATCCACTGTAAGACGTGCGACATCAAAGATCCAAGTCAAAATATTACCTGGACTCCGCCAGAAGGTGGTGGTGGTCCTAACTATCCAAATATGTAAGCGTTTGAGAATAATTTTTATTAACAATTTATTTACTTAAAGTTTGCGTTAGTTCAAATCTTTCTCGATGAACTCGATTGCAACTTAATCTTTCAGGCACTATTCTGATTTTAAATTGACGTTTACGTAAACTGAATACAAAGTTGATGCATAGGTGTAAAAGCGGTTACCAGTATCAAAGTTAGGTTTGATCAAATAGTGCTCAATGGAACGCACTTAAATAACGAAAGGGAGATCAACTATGGTATCGGAATCGCCTCTGTTGCAGGTAAACGATATTTCATTGGCTTTTGGTGGGGTGAAAGCTTTAACTGACGTGAGCTTCCATGTGAATGAAAAGGAAATTTTTTCAATCATTGGTCCAAACGGTGCAGGTAAAACCTCAATGCTCAATTGCATCTCTGGTCGATACACACCAAACAAAGGCTCTGTAATCTTCGCTGGAGATGACGTAACTAAACGTACACCAAGCCAACGAGCTGAGTTAGGGCTGGGAAGAACCTTCCAAAACTTAGCGCTCTTTTCTCATATGTCGGTACTGGACAACATCATGGTTGGCCGACACCACCTACTGAAAAATAACTTCGTCACGGGGCCACTCTATTGGTTCTCCAATGCGCAGAAAGAAGAGATGGCGCACCGCAAATATGTGGAAGACGTGATCGATTTTCTAGAAATCCAGCACATCCGAAAAGCGACTGCAGGCACGCTATCTTACGGCTTACGTAAGCGTGTAGAGCTTGCTCGTGCCATTGCCTTAAAACCTAAGTTACTGCTGCTTGATGAACCAATGGCAGGTATGAACTTGGAAGAAAAGGAAGACATGGCACGTTACATCATGGATCTGAATGAAGAATTAGATATCACGATCATCATGATTGAGCACGACATGGGCGTGGTCATGGACATCTCTAATCGCGTTTTGGTTTTGGATTTCGGTAAACACATTGCTACGGGTGAGCCTGAAGAAGTGATGGCCAACCCACATGTGAAACAAGCGTACTTAGGCGAAGAGTTACCGACATTAGAGGAGAGTGCATAATGGCACAGCAACATAATGATTGGGCAGATATAACCCGCTTAGATACCTTTCCAAAAGTGTTGCAACACAATGCCAAGAACTGGCCCGAACAAGTCGCAATGCGTGAAAAGGAGTTTGGTATATGGCGAGAGTTCACTTGGAAAGATTATGAAAACCGCGTCAAGTGGATGGCACTGGCACTACGAGATTTGGGTATTGGTGAGCAAGATGTCGTTGGTTTGCTAGGTGATAACCGCCCGGAATGGGTATGGGGCGAGTTAGCGGCACATGCGATCAAAGGTTTCTCGCTGGGCATCTATCAAGATTCTATGCACGAAGAGGTGGCGTACCTTATCAACTATGCCAAAGCAAAAGTCGTGATTGCCGAAGATGAAGAGCAATGCGACAAGCTGCTTGAGCTTGGTGATGAAATTCCTAGCGTTGAATACATTATTTACTGCGATCCTCGTGGAATGCGTAAATACGATGATCCAAGATTGATTGATGTTGAACAGGTCTACAAAAAAGGTCAGCTGATTGATAAAGCGGACCCAGACAAATATCTCAATATGGTTGTTGAAACCAAAGGCAGCGATCTTTCAATTCTTTGTACAACGTCGGGTACGACTTCTAAACCAAAATTGGCTCAGCTACACAGTGGCACGTTCTTGGATCACTGTGCGGCTTACTTGCGTGCAGACCCTCGTTCCCCAGGCGACAACTACGTTTCTGTTCTGCCTTTGCCTTGGATTATGGAGCAGGTTTACGTGGTTGGTCAGGCGTTGATTTCTCGTCAAATCGTTAACTTTGTGGAAGAACAAGAAACCATGATGTCCGACTTGCGTGAAATCGGTCCAAACTTTGTGCTGTTAGCGCCGCGAGTGTGGGAAAACATTGTGGCAGACGTGTCTGCACGAATGATGGATTCGACACCGTTTAAGCAAAAGATGTACAAACTGGGCATGAGCTTAGCCAACAAAGCGTTAGAGCAGGGCAAACGTTCTAAACTCGCCGAATGGATTCTTTTGCGTGCTTTGCGAGACCGTTTAGGCTTTTCGAACCTAACATCTGCTGCAACGGGCGGCGCGGCGATGGGGCCTGACACTTTCCGTTACTTGCAAGCGATCGGTGTACCACTCAAGCAGCTTTACGGTCAAACCGAAATGTGTGGTGCGTACACCGTCCACCAAGCCGATGACGTGGACTATGATTCGGTTGGCGTTGCGTTTGATAATGCAGAAGTGAAAGTCATCAACCCAGACAGCAATGGCGTTGGTGAAATCATCGCGAAAAGTACAGGCATGTTTACTGGCTACTTAAACAACCAAGCAGCATATGATGAAGATGTTCAAGATGGTTGGATGCACACAGGCGATGCGGGCTATTTTAAAGATTCCGGTCACTTGGTGGTGATTGATCGTCTGAAAGATATGTCGGAAACCAGCCACGGCGACCGCTACTCTCCGCAGTTCATTGAAAACAAACTCAAGTTCTCGCCGTTTATTGCAGAAGCCGTGGTGGTAGGTAAAGGTCGACCTTGGCTGTCTGCCATCATCTGTATTCGCTATGCGATCGTCGCGAAGTGGGCAGAGCAACGCGGCTTGGCATTTACCAACTACACCAACTTATCTGCTCAACCAGAAGTGTACCAAGCGATTCGTGAAGAAGTTCAAAAAGTGAACGAATCCCTACCGGATGCACAGAAGATCAGCAAATTCATTCTACTTTACAAAGAGCTGGATGCCGACGATGGCGAGTTAACTCGTACGCGTAAAGTGCGTCGTGGTGTGGTTGCAGAGAAATACGGAGACATCATCGAAACCATCTACAGCGACGATCCAAAAGTCGATGTCGATACAGTGATCACTTATCAAGATGGCACTAAAACACGCATTCAAACGTCGCTAGTTATTGAAACGCTTATTGAGCATGAGCCAACACTAGTGGATAGCGAACAACGGAGGATCGCATAGTGAATACGGATTTATTACTGCAACTCGTCATTAATGGCGTGATCGTTGGCATGTTGTATGGCGTTGTCGCCATGTGCTTTGTATTGATTTACAAATCGACCCAGGTGGTCAATTTTGCTCAGGGTGAGTTCTTGTTGATTGGCGCGTGGGTATGTTGGGCGGCATTGGTGCACCTACAGTTACCGTTCTTTATTGGCTTTTTACTCACGCTCGTGTTCATGATGATTTTTGGTATCGCCGTGCAAACCATTGTGCTCAGACCGTTGATTGGTGAACCGATTATTTCTGTGATCATGGTGACCATCGGTCTATCGATGTTTTTCCAAGCGCTGATGAAGTGGATATTTGGCGTCTCTGCTGTGTCGTACCCGCAAGTGTTTGAAACCAACGTGGTGAATATCGGAGGTTTGAATGTTGAGTTTGCTTACATTCTGAGTTTGATCTTCTCAATGCTCATCATGGGCGCGTTTTACTGGTTCTTCAAATTCAGCAAAATGGGTCTGGCAATGCGCGCAACGGCATTTAACCAGCAAGTAGCCCAGAGTCTTGGCATTTCCATCAAGAAAGTGTTCGCCATCAGTTGGGCCATTTCGGCAATGGTATCTGCAACAGCAGGGATTGTTATCGGTATCGTTAACGGCGTATCTGACGCGCTATCCATTATTGGTATCAAAGTTTTCCCAGCCGTTATTTTAGGTGGCTTAGATTCGGTAGTCGGCGCAATTGTCGGTGGTATCACCATCGGGGTGCTAGAAAACTTGGCTGAGTTTTTTGATAGCCAATACCTGCAAGTGGGTAACCTGTACAACATCGCACCATTCTATGTGCTGTTAATCATTCTTGCCTTCAAGCCATATGGCCTGTTTGGTACCAAAGATATTGAGCGTATTTAAGGAGAAATAACATGGCTCAACTTAGCATGCGCCCATGTGGGGATTTTCGAACCACATACAAAAGCGATACGCCAATTTTTGAAACCAAAACCATCAGAAGCCTTGCGATTGCTGGTGTCATCGCCATGCTGGCAGCACCGCTGGTCTTGGATATTTACTTCCTAAACCTGTTTATTCAGATTGCATACCTCGGTATCGCGGCATTGGGCTTAAACATTCTGGTTGGTTTTACCGGACAAATCTCGCTAGGTCATGGTGCGTTCTTTGGCTTTGGCGCCTTTGCATCGGCTTGGTTAAATAACCAGTTTAACATTCCAGTCGTGTTTGCGATTCCGCTCGCGGGTTACTTAACCATGATTGTGGGGATGCTGTTTGGTCTGCCAGCGGCTCGAATTAAAGGTTTATACCTAGCTATCGCAACGTTGGCGGCGCAGTTTATTCTAGAGGACTTCTTTGCTCGCGCAGATTGGTTCAGTGGCGGCTCATACGGTGCTAGCGCGAACCCAATTAATTTGTTTGGCTTTGAGTTTACGACTGACGAAAGCTTTTTCTATATCGCTCTGTTTGCGCTGATCTTCATGTATATGTGGGCATCAAACTTAATCCGTTCTCGTGACGGTCGCGCGTTTGTCTCAGTACGAGATCACTATCTGTCAGCAGAGATCATGGGCATCAACCTAACTAAGTATCGTCTGCTCTCATTCGGAGTGTGTGCATTCTATGCTGGCATCGGGGGCGCACTCTACGGACATTATCTAGGGTTTGTATCAGCAGAAGGCTTCACCATCATGATGTCTATCCAGTTCTTGGCAATGATCATCATTGGTGGCTTAGGCTCAGTCAAAGGTACGCTGATGGGGACGATATTTATCGTACTGCTGCCTGAAGTTTTAGAGTTTGGCGTAACGGGGCTTTCAGCGTTTGGTGATACCACCGCTTTCACTGATGGTCTGGCTTACTTCAAAGAAATGGCGATTGGTTTAGTCATCATGCTGTTCCTCATTTTCGAACCTCAAGGATTATCGCATCGCTGGCAACAGATTCGAGCATATTGGAAACACTATCCGTTCTCATATTAACGTGGAATTAAGTGGAATATACCTCAATAACAAGGACAACGAGTTATGAACAAAGGACATTTAGCGACAACGTTGGTGCTGTCATCTGCACTGTTTACTACCACAACTTGGGCAAAAGATTCTGTGTTTGTCGGGCAATTAGTCGACTTTTCTGGACCAACTGCCTATGTGAGCAAGCCTTATGGTTCTGGCGTGCGAGACGCATTGCGTTGGATTAACCAAAACGGTGGCATTAACGGTACCGAGCTCGAATTTGAAACAGTAGACATGGCGTACAAAGTACCAGTGGCGATTTCTAACTATAAACGTTGGGTGGCGCGTAAAGACATGGTTGCGCTGCAAGGTTGGGGTACGGCGGATACCGAAGCACTTATTTCGTTTGTCACCAAAGACAAAGTGCCGGTGTTCTCTGCTTCTTACTCTGGTCACTTAACTGACCCAACTGGCAAAAACCCAAAAACCGCGAAACCAGCGCCTTATAATTTCTTTTATGGTGCGTCGTACTCAGATGCGTGCCGTGCGCTAGTTAAGTGGGCGAAAGAAGATTGGGAATCTAAGGGCAATCAAGGTGCGCCGAAATTTACGCACATTGGCGATAACCATCCATTCCCGAATGCGCCAAAAGAAGCGTGTGCAGAGTACGCTAAAGAGCTTGGTTTTGATGTGCAAAACCCAGTCGTTGTGTCACTAAAACCAGGGGACTTCAAAGCGCAATGTTTGTCGCTGAAAGAGTCAGGCACCAACTATGGTTACATTGCTAATATCGGTAGCTCGGTTATCTCACTAGTGAAGTCTTGTAACACGGTTGGGACAGAGTTCCAGTACATGGCAAACATTTGGGGCGGCGACAAGCCAGTGCTTGAAGCAGCAGGCGATGGCCTTAAAGATTACGTTTTCCCGGGTATGACGGCGTTTTGGGGAGATGATAATGAGGGCATGAAGCTGGTTCGTGAGATTTCTAAGCAGTCTGAATCAGAGCCGGGCGAATTCAGAACTCACCATTACATTCGCGGTATTTGTTCTGCGTTCTATATGAAAGAAGCAATGGAGTGGGCGAAAGACAACGGTGGTATCACAGGTGAAAACATCAAGAAGGGCATGTATGTCCATGACAACTGGGTACCACAAGGCTTAGAAGGTGTTTGTGTCCCTGCGAACTGGAAACCGGAAGATCACCGAGGCACAACAACCGTGAACGTCTTTATGGGCAACAACGATGGCGGCGCAGTTGATATTAAGAAAGTATCTCAGGTGACATTGTCACGTCGTGACGATTGGCTAGGTTACTAATCTACGACTTATTAATAACAAAGCTTACTGAAAATAAGGATGGGTGAGAGAACACTCTCACCCTAGCAAGGAGTAGCTTGATGGCTGAATTAGCAACGAATATCGAACCGGCAGAAATACTGCTTTCAGTGAACAACATTGAAGTCGTCTACGACGAAGTAATACTAGTACTTCGCGGTGTGAGTTTAGAAGTTCCAAAAGGGCAGATTGTGACCTTACTGGGCGCCAACGGTGCGGGTAAATCCACAACGTTGAAAGCCATTTCTGGTTTATTGAAAACCGAAGATGGTGAAGTGACGCGCGGCGAAATCAACTTCATGGGCGAGCGTATAGACAACAAAAGCCCGGAAGAGATCGTCCGTTCGGGCATCTTCCAAGTTATGGAAGGGCGCCGAATTGTTGAAGATATGACGGTAATAGAAAATCTTCGCTTAGGCGCTTATACACGCACTGACAACGAAGTTGAACAAGACATCGAAATGGTGTTTGACTATTTCCCGCGACTCAAAGAGCGCACTGGCCTGGCGGGCTATTTGTCTGGCGGTGAGCAACAAATGTTAGCGATTGGCCGAGCGTTAATGGCTCGACCGAAGATGATTTTGTTGGACGAACCGTCTATGGGGCTTTCTCCGCTGCTAGTTAAAGAAGTATTCAGCATTATTAACAAGATCAACAAAGAGCAAGGCATTACCATGCTTTTGGTTGAACAGAATGCCAACTTCGCTCTTCAAGCGGCCGATTACGGTTACATCATGGAATCAGGCAAAATCGTACTAGATGGCAGCAAGCACGAATTGCTAAACAATGAAGACGTAAAAGAATTCTACCTTGGCGGCGGCGATGAAGATCGCAAGAGCTTTAAGAATCTGAAATCTTACAAACGTCGTAAGCGTTGGTTGTAAGGAGCAAGGATGAACGAACTATTTGATGCGAAAGAATCGTTGTCTCTACAGGCGCGAGAAGAGTCGCTGTTTCAACGTTTGCCAGCACTGATTGAGAATTCGAAAGCCAATAGCGAACATTACGCAGCGCATTTTTCTGAGTTAGATCCTACATTGGCAAACAATCGTGAAGGGCTTGCTCAGTTCCCGATTACACGTAAGTTCAATGTACCTAATCAGCAGCAACTTAAACCGCCGTTTGGTGGCTTAAATAGCGTTGCCATTGGTCAAATGGCGCGCGTATTCCAATCTCCTGGGCCGTTGTATGAGGCTCAAACGGATGAGGCCGATTTCTGGCGTATGGGGCGCGCGTTTCACGCTGCTGGGTTCTGTGCGGGTGATTTAGTGCATAACACGCTCTCTTACCATTTCTCTCCTGGCGGATTTATTATGGATGGTGGCGCAAGGGCTTGTGGCTGTGCGGTATTTCCGGCTGGAGTAGGCAATACCGAAGCGCAAATAGAGGCAATTAAACAGCTTCAACCTAATGGTTACACTGGCACACCTTCGTATTTGCTGACGTTGCTACAAAAGTACCAAGAGAAATACAATGAGCTGCCTAGCTTTGAGAAAGCTCTGGTCTCTGGTGAAGCGGTTACAGCAGACATGGAACAGATGTTTGAGGAAAAAGGCATTGCAGTCTTTCAAGCCTACGCAAGTGCAGAGCTTGGTTTGATTGCTTATCAAGTGTCTGGTGAACAAGGATTAGTGATTGCCGAAGATATTATTGTTGAAATCGTTGATCCTGATGGTGTTCCTGTACAACCGGGAGAAGTCGGTGAAGTCGTTGTAACCTCGCTTGATGAGAAGTTCCCGCTGATTCGCTACGCAACGGGAGATTTATCGGCATATCTAGAGACAAGTTCTGATTCTTCACGCACGAATGCACGAATTAAGGGCTGGATGGGACGAGCAGACTCCGCGGTGAAAGTAAAAGGGCTGTTTGTTTATCCGCATCAGATCCAAGAAGTCTGTCGTCGCCACGATATTAAAGGCTCCTTGAAAATTGAGCGCGATGGCTTCAACGATGCCATTACTTTCTGTTGTCATGATGTGCATGTATCAGCAGAGGACATTCAAGCAACACTCCAGTCTGTCACTAAACTGAAAGGCAATGTCCAGTTTGTACCGAACCAAGCGGAGCAGCCGTTAATCAATGATCTTCGCAGTTAACTCATTGGTGGCATAAGTGCAGTAGAAAGTGGTTGTCATAAAAAACTAACAACGTCAGACAAAAGGCTAGAAAAGGGATATCACATTGCGCTGCGTATCCCTTTATTTTTTACTACCGCAATCAGGGAGCGGGTAAATGAAACAGGCACCAATGATTAACACACAATTCTGGGATGATTTGTTTATCCGAGGCACTATGCCTTGGGATGCCCAATCGACACCTCAAGAACTCAAGGATTATCTCGACAATTCACTTCATGTAGGCCAGTCAGTGTTTATTCCTGGGTGTGGTGCCGCTTATGAACTGAGCACTTTTATTCAATATGGGCATGACGTGATCGCGATGGATTACAGCCAAGAAGCGGTAAAAATGGCGCAATCAACGTTAGGTAACTACAAAGATAAAGTCGTATTGGGTGATGTATTTAATGCCGATTTTTCTCACTCGTTTGATGTCATTTACGAGCGGGCCTTTCTCGCAGCACTACCGAGAGATATGTGGTCAGAATACTTTTCGATGGTGGATAAATTATTGCCAAGCGGAGGTTTTCTAATTGGTTTTTTCGTCATTGATGATAATTACCTATCACGCTTCCCTCCATTTTGTTTGCGAAGTGGGGAGTTGGCAGCTTTTCTAGAGCCCACGTTTGAACTTGTGAAGTCCTCAGTGGTGGCAAACAGTGTTGAGGTTTTTAAAGGCAGAGAGCAATGGATGGTGTGGCAGAAGTGTTAGTCGCTTTTAATCTTTTTGAAGAAGTATTCGCGGAAACTTTCTGGTTCTTTGTGAATCGCTGATATATAAGTCTTCACTCTATGCCTGATGGAATGCTCACATAGTTTGTCGGTTTGTGTGAAAAATTAATTTCTCGTTGCTGGTTTTAAGTTGTTGAGATATCTCTAACAGCGGTTGAGTGGTTGAGTTTATTGCTGGCACGGGTTATGTGCTCAGAGCGTAAAGCGACAGATCAGCATCGATCCGAAAGGTAGTAGAACGTCTCTTACTGATCTGTCTATTTCATGCTTATACTATTTTAGGTTGACCATCTGATGCGGTGGCACCGCCGTCTACAGGTAGGTTTGCGCCATTAATGAAAGATGCGTCATCACTTGCCAAGAAAGTCACGACAGACGCAATTTCTTCAGGTTCGGCTGCTCGGCCAAGCGCAATGCGCTCATTGAATTTATCGCGGATGTCCTGCGGCCAGCCGTTCGTCATGTTGGTTTTTACTAAGCTTGGGCATACGGCGTTAATTCTTACCCCATCCGCACCATGGTCCAATGCCATCGCTCGGGTAAGGTTCACCACTGCGCCTTTACTCGCGCAATAGAATGCGGCACCCCAGTCACCACCCAAACCGGAAACGGACGCGGTATTTACCATACAACCTTTCGTTTTTAAGAGTTCAGGTAACGCAAACTTCGCGCAATAAACGACGCCGTCAATGTTTACACCAGAGATCTTCTTCCAGTCTTCCACACTACCTTCAATCACGGTACCAGGGACATGTACGCCTGCATTGTTTACTAAAATATCCAGTTTACCGAAACGGGTAACAACATCAGAAATCAGTGCTGCGACTTTGTCTGGATCAGAAACATCAATGGAATGTGCCGACACACGCTGTTTATCAAAGCCCTCAACGGCGTTTGCCAATTGCTCTTCATTCCAATCGGCAAGAGCGACGTTTGCGCCTTCTTCATACAAACGTTTTGCGATGGCCAAACCAATGCCATTGGCAGAGCCAGTCACGAGTGCGACTTTATTTTTTAATCCTCTCATGCGATTTCTCCTTCGAAACTTACAAAAACGGGATCTTGATTTTTCTCTGTGCGCGGCAACATCAGTTTGTCGTTGTCGCTGTAATCTACGGGGATAGCCACCACTGCTGGTCCTTCAACATCCATGGCTTTATTCAATGTCGGTAGCAATTCGTGTTGACTAGTCACTGCGAAGCCTTTCGCGCCAAATGATTCGGCGTACGCCTTGAAATCAATTGGTCCAAATTTCACACCAGAGCAGCGCTGATATTTGTTGATCTCTTGCATTTCTACCATGTTGTAGGCGTTATCAACCCACACAATATGGACGATATTGCAGTTCAGTCTAACCGCGGTTTCTAACTCCATGCTCGATTGCATAAAACCGCCGTCTCCTGATATCGATACCACTTTGCTACCAGGTTTTAGTAGGCTGGCACCAATGGCCCATGGCAGTGCAACGCCCATCGTTTGTTGGCCGTTAGACACCAGCATTTGGCGAGCTCGAAAACAGCTTAAGTAACGAGCGATCCAGATGTGGAAGCTCCCCATATCAAGGCATAGCGTGGTATCTGGTGTGATGATAGATTGCATGGCTTTAATTAGCGCCAGTGGATGAAACCCTTGCTTGTGATAGACATTGGGATAGGTCTTGATCACTTGCCGTTGCAGTGCTACCTCTTCCA
This sequence comes from Vibrio sp. sp1, assembly GCF_016920955.1. Lineage (NCBI taxonomy): Bacteria > Pseudomonadati > Pseudomonadota > Gammaproteobacteria > Vibrionales > Vibrionaceae > Vibrio > Vibrio sp. sp1. The sequence goes on along the minus strand of NZ_CP060590.1, from coordinate 1,557,315 downwards.
GTACTGAAAGTGCCGTTGGGGAAAGGCGAGCATATTCAGAGATATAGCTGCCCATCTTGTCTAATGACTGCGCAATGTTTCCGACGATTTCAACACAAGGTTGATAATTAAGTTGGTATTCTGCCGGTTCAATATCGAGGTGAATCACTGGGTTGCGGTGGCTGTTCCAAAGCTCAGGGTCATACTCTATTGGGCTAAAGCCGATGGTGAGAATTAAATCGGCATCACGCAGTAAAACATCGCCGGGTTGGTTGTTAAATAAACCGACACGCCCAGCAAAGTGATGATAGTAATTGATATCTACCGTGCCGGCGGCCTGGTAAGTGCCGACAACGGGTAGCTGCGTATTTTGAAGAAATCGGGCGATAGCAGCAGCGTTTTGACTGCGGCTCGCGTGAAGGCCAAGTAAAACCACACAGCGCTTTGCTTTACTGATTCGACTGACCGCATCTTCGATTGCTGCGATGTCAGCGCAACCAGGCTGTGTGTAAGGCGAGGGGACAATAATGTCCGTTTGGGTTTGCTCGGATAAAACATCTTGGGGGAGACTCAAAAAGCAAGCCCCAGGACGACCTGACTCTGCGATACGAAATGCGTTCGCCATGATCTCGCTTGCGGCGTCCACATGCTGCACTTCAGCACTGAACTTAGTTATAGAGCGAAAAATACTGACGGTATCCATGCTCTGGTGTGTTTGTTTTTGCTGGTCAGTTCGTTTCACCGCACCACCGATAGCAATCAGCGGATCGCCTTCGGAGTTTGCTGTTGCCACCCCCGTAACTAGATTTCCACAGCCAGGGCCTGACGTAACCATGGTGACGCCTGCTTTGCCGGTTAGTCTTCCCATAACGCCCGCCATAAATGCGCCGTTAGCTTCGTGGCGTACCGGAATCATTTGGATGTTAGTGTCTTCAATCGCATCGAACAGTCGATCGATTTTTGCACCGGGAATACCGAAAATGTACTTAATGCCGAGAGACTCTAGCTGTTGAGCGATCAACTGAGCTCCATTTTTATTTGAAGGTTTGGATTGCATTTGTTGTCCTTATTATTTGCCTGACTTTGTTACTTTTCCGCCTTTTCTATGGCGGTATTTATATCTTCCGGAGCCAAATTGGCACTGAGGAAGTCTGTGGATACCGGGGTATCAATCACTAGCCGCGAGACTTTGCCAATCTGGAGGAACCCTGACGAAATGCTGTAATCCTGAATATGACCACCTCCTTGGCGGTCATCGGTAATAAAGTGTTCGTGATAGCCGGGCACATTGATGCCAGTCGTATATTTAGGACTGCGAAAGCCGGCGACCACGCCTTGCTTATGCGTGAAGCGGAACGTTGGTTGTTCTTTGACCACTTCAAGCATTGGCCGATAAGGGCGTGTTTGTTTAGGTACGGTACGAGTACGAACTGAATCGAAAACGCCGTCAATGCGCACTGCGCAAAATAGGTTATCGCTTGGAACCATGTCGTCTATGAGGCTATGGACTTCATGACGTGACATGCGCGATGTTAGTGGCAGCTCGATATCAGGCTTAAAAAAAGTCATGACAGCAAAGGGCGTTTTTTGCGCCAGGTCTGCCGGGTTTGCGGAGCCATCCGACTTGAGTTGAAAAACTTCCTTATCAAACGCAATCAACTCACCATCCAATTCATTGAACGTACCTAAACCAAAATCCCCATGTTTCAGCAGTTCTTCTATGGTTGTTGAGCCTTCGTAAACACCAGCTATCAAAGCACTCATTAACGAAGTCTGATAAATCTCACCATCTCCGGTAACGTGATGGTATTCAGAAAATTCTTTCGCTACTTCAAGCGAACAAGCACATAGAGGGTTATAAAATCCACGCATGAGTAAGACCAGTTATGCAATGAAGAGTATATTTAGATTGACTTCTACACGGTGCTAAATCCAATATAAAAAAGATTTATTTTGATATGGAAAATATATGGAATTTCGCTACCTGAAGTATTTTGTCGCGGTCGCCGAGACTCGTCACTTTACCCGAGCAGCTGAACAGTTAGGGATTGCGCAACCTCCTTTGAGTCAACAAATCAAAAAGCTAGAGCACGAGCTTGGCGTGGACTTATTTAAGCGCTTGTCTAGAGGAGTAGAACTGACCCATGCAGGGCAAGTCTTTTATACGGATGCGGTAAATATTCTTGCTGATGTGGAACGCGCTAAAGCAAAAGCCCGACAGATTGCCCGTGGTGAAAATACGCAGGTTAAAATTGGGTTCGCGACGTCAACATCAACCTGCATTAAGGTATTGGAGAGGATTGGGCGTATTCAAGAGAATGGGGTTCATTTACAGACGGCGGAACTATCAATGCCAGAGCTTGCCACTCAGTTAAAAAGCAAACAACTTGATCTCGCAATCATGCGGCTACCCTGTTACGCCAGTGAGCCTTTTGAGCACAAGGTGTTGTTTAACGACCCGTTTGTCGCGGTGATTCCGGCGGGCCACGAACTGGCAAAATATCCCTGTATCCAGATGAAACAGTTGAGAGGCCATAAAATTGTACTGTTTCCACGAGAGACTGGACCTGCATTGTTTGATGGTATGAGCACACTTTTTGCCGACGCAGGAGTAAGGCTCGAACCACAATTCGCAGCACCGCAACTTCGTACGACGATCGCCATGGCGCAGGCTGGGTTAGGCATTGCTATCGTTCCGCGTTCACTGGCTGAACATCTCGATGACTCTGCGACAGTCGCCGAGATTGATGATATCCCCCTAACCAGTCGTGTTGTCGTTGCTTGGGAGGCGTCTAATCTCAATAAACAAGCGTTGAAAGTAGCCATGAACATCGGTCATGTTGAGGCTTAAAGATGAGTCATCGAACTGGCTCTGATAGCCACAGACAAATGTGATACTCTCACTCGTTATATGCAAAGCTATGCTTTGGTTGAATAGACAAATCTTACTCAACGAATAGAACTTACTGAGGATGTACCAATGATATACGCTGCGGTCTTTGATATGGACGGGTTGCTGATTGATTCAGAACCTTTGTGGAAGGAAGCGGAAAAGCAGGTGTTTTCATCAGTTGGTGTCCAAGTGACCGAAGTGCTGTCAAAGCAGACTGCAACTATGACGACAGGTGAAGTAACAAGGTTTTGGTATGAACGTAATCCTTGGCAAGAAAAGAGCCTAGAGGAAGTAGAGAATGCTGTTGTGGATAAAGTGGAGGCATTAATAATTGAAAAAGGATGCGAATTAGAGGGTGTTACAGAAACACTCAAATTGCTTAAGGAAAAAGGGTTTAAGATAGGGTTGTCTACTAATTCACCTTATCAACTCATTCCCATCATTTTGAACAAACTCGGTATTGCCAGTTACTTTGACGCGATATCATCGTCAGACGATGTAGAGCAGGGTAAGCCAGAGCCAGATGTCTACCTTTCAACAATCAATAAACTAGGTGTAGATTCAAGTAACTGTATTGCCTTTGAAGACTCTTATTCGGGTATGCTTGCGGCAACACGAGCAAACATAAAAACAGTCGTGATACCTCAACCTGATAAGTTCTACCAAGAGTTCAATGAAGCCAGACTAAAGCTGCAAAAGCTATCAGAGTTTAATGAAAGCCATTTGGCGAGTTTAATGGACTTGAATTTGAAAGCAACAATTGCACCAACACCGCATGAAAGTTTTTTAGAAGAAGGACTTGATTGTGAATAGTCGGTCACTGAAAAAATACCTACTGCCAATGTTCTTATTGGTTTTACCTATAGAATCATTCGCAAAAGATACGACTATGTTGGACGAGCTCAATAATCGATTTGTTACATTTGAAAGGCGATTTGATGATTGTATCAACTCTGCTTCTCAAAATGATGTGAGTGAAAACATTGTCGATAAGATTCAAGCGCTTAATATTGATTTTGAAATTTCTGTTGGCTATTTATACAAACAATCACTTTATTTATGCTCTGATAATGAATTCAGTGAGTTAGCAAGGATTATCATGATAATTGAAACCTCCGATAATGATGGATTGCAATTATCAAAGGAAAAAGCTAGTCAAATTAGAAAGCTACTTTTTAGCAAAGTGGATTTACGTTTAGAGTCGAAGTTTCAAAGTTTACCGCAAGATAAAAAGGAAGCATTACTGAACCTTGCGAAAAAGCTTGAACCTTTTGATCTCGTAAGCATGCATGAACGACTTCAGGCAATGTAGACTTATGAAAGAGTGTTTTGAGTAGATTCTTAACGCTTGGCTTTTTCATTAAGATTGAGTATTAGGTTCAACGCCTCTAGCTCTTACACAAGATCTAGAGGCATCCATTTTTTATTGACTTAAACGTGTCGAGCTAAGATTTTAACCCTGCAGCGGTCATCATGACGCGAAATAACATAGACACTAACCCTAATGCAGCGACGCTAACGACCCAAATTCCAACCATCCAAGCCCACTGGCGGCACCAATTTTTGATTTTCATACTCACTCCTTATCAACTCGTTAATGGTACGCTTCGTCTTCTTTCACTTTTCCGGAGAAGACGTAGTAACTCCAAAAGGTGTAAGCCAGAATGATCGGGATGATGATCACCGCTCCAACGAGCATAAAGCGCTGACTGCTTGCAGGAGCCGCTGCTTCCCATATCGATATGCTAGGAGGAATGATATTTGGCCAGATACTGATGCCAAGCCCAGCGAACCCGAGAATCACGATCACCAATGCCATCACGAAAGGGCTGCGCTCTTTACGCTTTTTAACGGAGTCGGCAATCTTCAAACATACCAGCCCAGTAATGACAGGTACGGGCAGTAAGTAGAACAAATTAGGCAGAGAAAACCATCTTTCCGCAATGGCAGGGTAAGCAAGTGGAGTCCAAGCGCTCACAATGACTAATGCGGAGATCATTGCCAGTAGTGTTTTGTTAGTGAAGCGGTACATCGTGTTTTGCAGTTCACCTTCCGTCTTCATGATGAGCCATGTGCTACCAAGCAGCGCGTACGTTGCGACTAAACCCAAACCACAAAAGATGGGAAAAGGGCTGAGCCAGTCGAGTTGGCTACCTACGAAGACGCGGTTTTCCACCGCAAAGCCTTGAATTACCGCGCCAACAACGATGCCTTGGAAAAACGTGGTTAAAATCGAGCCGACCATAAAAGAGCGATCCCAGAACTTTAAGTGGCTTTCCAATGCTTTAAAGCGAAACTCAAACGCGACGCCACGAAAGATCAAAGCAATCAACATCAACGTTAAAGGGATGGTTAGCGCTTCAATAATCACCGCGTAAGCCATCGGAAAAGCGCCAAATAGAGATGCGCCTCCAAGCACAATCCAAGTTTCGTTGCCGTCCCAAACTGGCGCGACACTGTTGACCATGACGTCTTTTTGTTTTTCATCCTTGATGAAGGGCATCAGTATTCCAATACCCAAATCGAAGCCGTCCATGATGATGTACATCAAAGTGGCAAAAACGATGATCGCGAACCAAATCACGGATAAATCAAAATGCATATTCTCTACCTTCACTTTGTGACAAATTCTAAATGCGACCTGAAACGGTCGTCATGTCGTGCTCATCGTGTTCGATTGCATCGGGGCCTTTCTTGATTTGGTGGATCATGTAGTAATAACCAAAACCAAATACCAAGCTGTATACAACAAGGAAACACAGCAGGCTGATGCTCATTTGTAGGTCTCCGTGTGCAGAAACCGCATCACGCGTTTTTTGTACGCCATACACGACCCAAGGTTGCCGACCAACCTCTGTCGTAAACCAGCCAGCGAGTATTGCGATAAGACCAGATGGCCCCATAAACAATGAAAACTTGAGGAACCAACGCGAAGTATAAAGCGTGTTCTTTTTTCGTAACCATATGCTGTAGAAGCTTTGAAAAATCATCAGAAGTCCTAGCCCGACCATGATTCGAAATGACCAAAAGACGATAGGTGAGTTCGGTCGTTCCTCTTTCGGGAAGTCTTTCAGCGCCGGGATTGGCTCAGTTAAACTGTGGCGTAGGATCAAACTTCCTAAAACAGGAATTTCTAAGGCATAGTCTGTGCGTTCTTGTTCCATGTTTGGCATGCCGAACAATATCAATGGGGTTGGTTTGCCATCGCTGTTATCCCAATGTCCTTCGATGGCAGCGATTTTGGCGGGCTGGTGTTCCAGAGTGTTTAGCCCGTGCACATCGCCAATCACGGCTTGGAGTGGCGCAAGGAACACTAAGATCCCGAGCGACATCGAAAACATGGTTTTTACCGCAGTCGATTGATTGCCTCTCAATAAATGCCAAGCGGCTGACGCGCCTACAAAGAGTGCTGAACTGACGAAAGCCGCGACGCTCATGTGCGCCAAACGATAAGGAAATGAAGGATTGAAAACGATAGCAAACCAGTCGGTTGGCACCACACGTCCGTCGACAATTTCATAGCCTTGTGGCGTTTGCATCCAACTGTTGGAGGCGAGAATCCAGAACGTCGAAATGATCGTTCCTAACGCCACCATCGAGGTTGCAAAAAAGTGCAGCTTTTCGCCGACGCGACGCCACCCAAACAGCATTACGCCAAGAAATCCGGCTTCGAGAAAGAAAGCCGTTAACACTTCATAAGTCAGTAATGGGCCTGTGATAGAACCAGCGAAGTCGGAGAAACCACTCCAGTTGGTGCCGAATTGATAAGCCATGACAAGACCAGATACAACACCCATTCCAAAGTTAACCGCAAAAATTTTCGACCAGAAGTGATAGAGCTTTTGGTAATCGGGATTACGTGTTTTTAGCCATAAGCCTTCCAGCACGGCGAGATAGGTGGCCAAACCTATGGTGATAGCGGGGAAAATAATATGAAAGGATACCGTAAAGGCGAACTGTATCCGTGCAAGCATAAATGCGTCGAGGCCAAACATTAAACTTCCTTTGATCTTTTAAGTTTTATGAGAGAGCTATTTTAAAAGGAGCGGAATGAGGGAAGTAGGTACAGACAGTGACTATAAACCTATAACAGATTAAATATTGAAGTGTTATTATTTTGAATTCGGCTTTATGGAAGGGGATTTGCGTTTGGCGAAGTATCAAGAGTTAGTGGAACAGCTTAAAAGGCAGATAAAATCGGGGATATGGCATCCGGGTGACAAGCTGCCTTCGCTGCGTCGCCAATCTGAACACTCGGGTTTGAGCTTGATGACGGTGTTGCACGCGTATCAAATTCTGGAATCTCAAGGCTGGGTCACGTCACAGCCGCGCTCTGGTTATCGAGTCGCGCCCAATATTAAGAGTTCAAGTGAACCCCAAGCGCCAGCAGCAGTTTCGTGGACAGAGCAGGTAGACATCAATGAGTTTATCTTTGATGTTCTGCAGGCGAGCAAAAATCCATCCATGATCAATTTTGGCTTTGCCTATCCAGACCCAAGTTTGTATCCACGCTATCACGTGAATCGGGCGATGAGCGCAGCCGCTCGCAATATGCCGATTTCCACCACCTTTGATAACTTACCGCCGGGAAACGAACAATTACGCACCATCATCGCGAAGCGTTATGCTGCGAAAGGCATTGAAATTTCACCCGATGAAATTGTCATTACGGCAGGCGCGCTGGAGGCGTTAACGCTCAGTTTGCAAGCCTGCACAAGACCGGGAGATTGGGTGGTTGTGGAGTCGCCTGCATTTTATGGTGCTTTGCAATCCTTAGAGCGGTTAGGCTTGAAAGCGCTCTCAGTAAGAACAGACCCAGTCACGGGCATTGACCTAGACTCATTGGAACGAGCGCTGCAAACACACGATGTGAAAGCATGTTGGCTGATGTCGAACTTCCAAAATCCTCTGGGTTTTACGCTCACCAACGAGAAAAAACAAAAGCTGATTGAGCTGACACAGCGATATAACGTGCCAGTGATTGAAGATGATGTGTACAGCGAACTGCATGCCGAGAATGACTCGGTCTACCCACTAAGAATGTTTGATGACACGGGCAATGCCATGTTGTGCTCCTCGTTTTCAAAATCATTAATCGCAGGGCTACGTATTGGTTGGGTTGCGGCGGGAAAGCGGGCGCTAGAGGTACAAAAGTTACAGCTAATGAGTACATTAGCGACGAGTGCACCAGTGCAAATGACATTGGTGCATTATTTAACAAGCCGCAATTATGAATCGCATTTGAAGCAGTTACGGAAAAAGCTGTTTGAACGTAAAAGTAAGATGACGGATCTGCTTAGTGAGCTGTTACCTGAAGCAGTCAAAGTGTTAAGCCAAAGCGGCGGGTACTTTATTTGGTTAGAGCTTCCCAAGCATATCGACGCCTTGCAGATATATCGAGAAGCGCTAAAAGATAATATCAGCATCGCACCGGGAAAGATGTTCAGCCTGACAGAACAATACGATCACTGTATTCGTCTTAACGCTTCTTTTGAGCTCAATGACAAATACGTCCATGCTCTCAATCTGCTTGCCAACATTATTCGCTGTCATTTGGCGAAATAGCGACTTTCTTCAGTTTTTTGGTTTAATAGAGCGCGCGGGATTTCCAGCAACTCGATCGCCCGGCGCAACGTCTTTGGTTATGACAGAGCCAGCGCCGACGACGGCCTCATCGCCAATGGTCACGCCTGGCAGTATGATAGCGCCCCCACCAATCCAAACGTTATTGCCGATTTTTACCGGTTTGGCGATCTCATCTCCGGCTAAGCGTCTTTGTGTATCGAGTGAATGAGCGGCTGTGTAAATTTGCACTCTAGGCCCAATCATGACGTCCGCGCCAATCTTAACCTGCCCATTGTCCAGAATAATGGCATCCCAGTTGATGTAGGAGTTTTCCCCGATGGACAAGTGACAACCGTAGGTAAGTTGAAGCGGTGGCTCTATACAGGCGCTGTTTTCTAATTGGACGCCCATTTCCGCCAATAGTTGTCTACGGATACTTGGGTTTGGCTCGTGGTTAAATTGGAAGACAAGCTGCGCGGTTTTGGCGCGCATCAGCTTTAGTTCTTCATCCAGACAATTATAGGTTTCTCCAGAGCGCATCCGAGTCAGTTCTGACATAACAATCATTCCATCAATGTTGTTTGCAATAAGGTGCATAATAATAAATGAAGGTGATTCGAAGTGAAAATTTGATGCTTAAAAATCAGAAAGTTATCACTGATTTGCCTTGCGTATTCAGTCGGTTGATTGGCTCGTTGAGTACACAAAGACGTACTCCTTAAATGGCTTAATCGTGTTGAAGCCAAAGCGGGAAACCACTCGAAGCGTTTTACGTAGATTACAATATAGTTAATAAGTAGAACTTAATTGAGTCGCTTGCGCTATCGATTGACCTAAAAATTTAAGACTTATGCGCTCTGGCTTGCTGGCAACGATGAATCAAGAGTGAGCACTTTATGTTCGAACGGGTCATTTCATTTTTAGAAACAACGCTGTTTACCTTTAACGAACAACCTATCACGTTGTGGGCGATATTGATGGTGCCGACATGGGTGATTGTCGCTTTATGGTTGTCCAAAATTTTAATCAAAACCGTTACGTCAAGAATGTCCTCATCGGGGAAAGATCCAAACGTCATTCATTTGGTTAAACGGATATTATTTGTCATCGCTCTCGCCATTATTTTTATGACCACACTTTCGATGATCAATGTGCCAATCACCGCGTTCGCCTTTCTGTCTGGTGCCATCGCTATCGGCTTCGGTTTTGGTGCACAAAACATCATTAACAACTTCATAAGTGGCTGGATTTTGATTGGTGAAAAGCCAATCCGAATTGGGGACTTTTTAGAGGTCGAGGGAGCCAAAGGCATTGTCGAGCAAATAAATACGCGTTCAACGCGAATCAGGCGAACCGATGGCGTTCACATGCTCATTCCCAACAGTCAATTGATTGAGAACGTGGTGATCAACTGGACGTTATGCGACAGATTAGTCCGTGGCTCGGTCGTCGTCGGCGTCGCGTATGGGAGCGATGTCAAACAGGTTGCTGCCTTAATGGCGGAGGTGACTTCGCAGCAAGCGCAAGTTCTGAGTTCGCCAGCTCCAGACGTGTTTTTTCAAGACTTTGGCGATAATGCTTTGATCTTCGAATCTTATTTTTGGATTAACTCAACGGTTGAAGGCGGGATTCGATCGGTCGCAAGTGCCATACGTTTTGAAATCTATGAAGCTTTCGAAAAGCACGGTATTGAAATCGCGTTTCCACAACGAGATGTGCACATTGATGGGGAAATCAAGTTGTCTAGGGAGAGAAACGGATAGGGCGATAAGCGGTGTAGGTGCCCTTATCTTGGCTTCGAGTAGTGATAGCGAGGCGGTCACAATATGGATTCACCTCGCTAGAAACCAGTTTGAAGGCGTTATTGGTTGTCCCACATGACTTCGCATTCTTCTTTGATTGCTGATTTTAGCAACTCAATCAGTGGAAACGCTCTGCGTCCTAGGCTTACCGCGGGCTCTGCTTGTTCTTCCTCTTCGTCTACATCAGTAGGGAGGTTTTCTTCAGCTGCATTTTTCGCAGATAGAGCAGAAGTTAATCTTGATAGCGCGTCAGGAACATCTTGAGCGGAAATTGATCCCGGCACCGTGCCGCTGTGACCCATCATTTTGAGCATATCTAATGCAATATCACCAAACATTGTGACGTTTGAGTGGCTTCGACAACGAAATGTTATGAGCATTTACCTGATCCTGTTTTATATGTTCGGTTTGAAACTAAATTGTAGCTGAAATCAGACACTAATTAATGTGATGAAGACCGTTGAGCGTTAAGGTTTTTATGAGTAACAACAAAAAACGGGCACGTACGTCTGCATGCCCGTTGAAATACATTACCTGATTGGTTGTTGATGATTTACAAGCTATACGGATCGCCTAGAGCCAATGCGACCCTAGAAGCAGGAGACTTTCCTAACGCACGGCAAATTTGCCAACCCGCTTCATTGATGACGCCAAGGTCAACGCCTGTTTCAATCCCAAGTTGCTCACACAGATAAAGTACATCTTCCGTTGCAACATTGCCACTGGCTCCTTTCGCGTAAGGGCAGCCGCCGAGCCCCGCTACTGCGCTATCAATGGTGTTGATGCCCATTAACAAGGCTTGGTAGATATTGGCTAATGCTTGTCCATAAGTGTCATGAAAATGTACTGCGAGCGCGTCTTTTGGCAGTAGCGTTAACAACGAATCCAGCATGGCGATAACGCGATTAGGCGTTGCTTTACCGACAGTATCACCGAGCGAAATCTCATAACATCCCATATCAAACAACGTATTGGCGACCTTGGTAGTTTGCTCTGGCTTGATTACTCCCTCATATGGACACACCATGGTACAAGACAAGTACCCGCGTACAGGAATGTTGTGCTGGTTCGCCAATTCGATAACGGGTTCAAATCGAGCGAGACTTTCGGTAATGCTGCAGTTGATGTTCTTCTGGCTGAACGTTTCTGAAGCGGAGCCAAACACCGCAATTCGCTTTACACTGCTTTCCAGCGCACGTTCTAACCCTGCGAGATTTGGTGTGAGCGCGCTATAAACCACGTCAGGCTTTTTTGAGATACCAGCAAACACCTGATCGGAATCGGCCATTTGAGGCACCCACCTTGGAGAGACGAAAGATCCCGCCTCAATATGCTTTAAGCCACTGCTGCTTAGTTGGTTAATCAAACGGATTTTATCAACCAGCGTCACTGCCGTTTCATTTTGCAGACCATCACGAGCGCCGACTTCGACGATATTAACCTTCGCTGGTAGCATATTCGCGCTCCTTATCTTCACTGACGTTATCCGATATCAAAGACAAATTCAGCAGTATGGAACCGTGCTGTACTTGGTCCCCGTGCTGATAAAACAATTCGTCGACTGTTGCTGCGACCGGAGCCGTGATGGTGTATTCCATTTTCATTGCTTCGAGTACCAAAAGCGGATCGCCCGCCGCCACTTCGTCACCTTTAGCCACCATAACTGCTGAAATTATGCCGTTGAGTGGTGCGGTTGGACTTAGTTCATCATCTACATCTTTTGCAGAGTCAAAGTTAGGTTGATGAGCGAACGTACGCTGCTGACCAAGATAAAATAGTGTTGTTCTTTGTTCATCGCTAAGTGCATTAAAGGTGTAACGCACATTATCAATATCGACGATAATCTGGTTGTCACTTTCAAGCAGGATGACCTGATGCACCTCCTCACCACATCGGACAGTGAAGTGAGATCCTGTATCTTGCGATGATTGTTGCAAACGTACCTGATGGTTGGCATTGGCATCCGTGAAGTTAAATCGGTAAACGTTGTCAACTGACAGTCTAAAACCTCGTCTGGTTGGCGCGGGTAACGTTGAGCTGTCTGATTTTGAAATGAGATCATTCCGGTGAGCAACCGCCGCCAATGTAAGCCAGATTGAATCCGACACGTCTTGCTGCTCATTTATGCCTTGTTGATGTGTTACGAGGAAACCTGTATCGAGCTCAATCTCGGCAAAGGCTGGCTGCGAAATAATACTGTGCAGATAACCAATGTTTGTCGTTACTCCACGTACGTGATATTGAGTTAACGCCTGCTTAAGCTGCTTTAGCGCGATATCACGAGTTTGCCCCCAGACGATCAGTTTGCTGATCATTGGATCGTAATATTCGCTGATGCTATCGCCTTGGGTAACACCACTATCAACGCGTACGCACGCTAGGCGCACATTACTGTCTGATACGGGTTCTTTTAAGTAGTCAATGCGGCCAGTCGACGGCATAAAGTCATTGTCTGTATCTTCTGCGTAAATTCGCAGCTCAATTGAATGGCCGTTGTGGGTGATTTCAGATTGCGAAATAGGTAAATGCTCGCCAGCTGCAACTTTGAATTGCCACTCCACCAAATCAACGCTGGTGATCAATTCAGTGACAGGGTGTTCAACTTGCAGACGGGTATTCATCTCCATGAAGTAGAATTGACCTCGGCTATCGAGTAAGAACTCCACCGTGCCCGCGCCAACATAGTCGATCGCTTGAGCGGCCTGAACCGCAGCTTCACCCATTTGTTTACGCAGTTCATCACTAAGACCGGGAGCTGGTGCTTCCTCCACAACTTTTTGGTGACGGCGTTGAATGGAGCAATCGCGATCAGAAAGATAGACACAGTTGCCATGTTGGTCAGCAAATACCTGAACTTCAACGTGGCGAGGCTGCAATATGCATTTTTCGATTAGAAGCCGCTTGTCGCCAAAGCTTGAAAGTGCTTCACGCTGCGCACCGTCGATGGCCAGCGGCATTTCGGCTGCGCTATTGACTACTCGCATGCCTTTACCGCCACCCCCTTGGGTTGCTTTAAGCATCACTGGGTAACCGATTTTTTCAGCTTCCGCTAATAAGTGCTCTACGCTGTTGTCTGTGCCGTGATAGCCGGGAACCAAGGGCACGTTCGCCTCAGACATGATGGCTTTGGCTTGCGACTTCGAACCCATCGCCTCAATTGCGCTGGTGGAAGGGCCAATAAAGACAATGCCATTTTCGCTGCACGCTTTGGCTAGTTTCGGGTTCTCGGAAAGAAAACCATACCCAGGGTGGATAGCATCGGCTTGCCATTTTTTCGCAGCGCCGATAATCGCATCGATATCGAGATACGATTCACTCGCAGGAGCGGGGCCAATGAATTCAGCGAAATCCGCTTGTTTAACATGTAAGCTGCTGCGATCCGCTTCGGAATAGACGGCTACCGTCTCGATAGCCATGCTTTTTGCGGTTTTAATGATTCGGCAGGCAATTTCACCGCGGTTTGCGATCAGTATTCTTTTAAACATGATTCCTCCAATTGGCGGCGCGCTTTTCAAAAAATGCAGCTAGTCCTTCTTGTCCTTCACTGGACACGCGAGCGGTTGCAATAGCTTGGCTGGTGTATTCAATTAATGAATGATCGATAGGTTGGTTATCACAGCGTAAACAAAGTGCTTTTGCAGCCTGCATGGCTTGTGGACCGTTGTTGAGCAGGTGATCAATGGTGCGATTGACGGCTTCACGTGGTTGAGCGTCTATCTGATGAAGAATACTCATCGATAGCGCGGTTTCGGCATCAATCAGTTCCGCGGTTAAAAAGTAGCGTCGGTTTTGTCGTTGTCCAATCGCTCGGATTACGTAAGGTCCGATGGTGGCGGGTAACAAACCGAGCTTCACTTCACTCAAACAGAAGCGGCTTTCAGGTGTACCAATAGCGATATCGCAGCAGCAGATAAGCCCAAGTGCGCCGCCAAATGCAGCGCCATGCACCATAGCAATGGTTGGTTTGCTAAAGGTATCCAGTTTGTGCAAGAGCAACGCTAACTGCTGTGCATCTTGCAGATTTTCCCCCTCGGTTTTGGTGGCCATTGACTGCATCCAGCCAAGATCCGCACCCGCAGAAAAGTGTTTACCTTGCGCCGTTAGTACCAATGCACGTAGAGAGTTGTCTCTCTCAAGTTTTTCCAAGGTTTCGATAAGTGAAGCAATTAATTCATCATTAAACGCGTTGTGTTTCTCTGGTCGATTGAGGCTCAACCAAGCAACGCCATTGCTGTCTTTTTCAAGCAGTAGTCCGGTCATGTGACTTCCTTTGTCTGACATTTCAGTCTGTATTTCAATGCTCGCTAACCATTAGTTTTTAAACATCGGTATTCGCGAGGAGTTAAGGTTTGCCTTGCATCCGGCTACATGCGGAAGATGCCAAATTTACTGTTTGGTATTGGCGCATTAAGCGCAGCAGACAGAGCAATGCCGACAACATCACGGGTTTTCGCAGGGTCAATAATGCCGTCGTCCCACAGGCGTGCACTGGCGTAGTATGCATGGCTTTGAGTCTGATATTGCTCCGCAATTGGACGTTTGAACGCTTCTTCTTCCTCTACGCTCCAGCTTTCACCTTTGCGAGTTTTGATATCGCGGGTCACTTGCGCCATCACGCCAGCCGCTTGCTCTCCACCCATGACGGAGATGCGCGCGTTTGGCCACATCCACATCATGGTTGGATCATAAGCGCGGCCACACATGCCGTAGTTCCCAGCGCCATACGAGCCACCAATAACCACGGTAAACTTCGGCACGTCTGCACACGCAACAGCAGTTACCATTTTCGCACCATGTTTGGCGATGCCTTCGGCTTCGTACTTCTGACCGACCATAAAGCCCGTGATGTTCTGTAAGAAGAGCAGAGGAATTTTGCGTTGTGCGCACAGCTCAATAAAATGCGCGCCTTTTTGTGCTGATTCCGAAAATAGAATGCCGTTGTTAGCGACAATGCCAATCGGCATACCGTGAATATGGGCAAAGCCACAGACCAAGGTTTCGCCGAACAAGGCTTTAAATTCATCGAACTGGGAATCATCAACAATTCGGGCAATGACCTCTTTAACATCAAACGGCTTTTTGAGATCGGTTCCGACGATGCCGTACAGCTCTTGGGCAGGAAAACGCGGCTCCAGTGGCGTTTTTTGCTTGAGTTGGACGGGTTTCAAGTGGTTAATTTGAGAAACCGCTTGTCTTGCCAACTCTAACGCGTGGTGATCATTTTCTGCGTAATAGTCCGCCACGCCAGAGGTGCGACAGTGAACGTCTGCGCCACCAAGATCTTCCGCGCTGACTTCTTCACCTGTCGCTGCTTTTACAAGAGGTGGACCTGCCAAAAAAATCGTGCCTTGTTCTTTGACTATGATGGATACGTCGCACATGGCAGGAACATAAGCGCCGCCAGCGGTACATAGCCCCATGACCACCGCAATTTGTGGAATGCCTTTGGCCGACATACGGGCTTGGTTGTAGAAAATACGGCCAAAATGGTCTTTATCTGGGAATACCTCATCTTGGCGGGGTAGGTTAGCGCCGCCAGAGTCGACTAAGTAAACACACGGCAGTTGGCATTTTTCTGCAATTTCTTGTGCTCTTAAGTGCTTTTTCACGGTGAGTGGGTAGTAACTGCCGCCTTTTACCGTCACGTCGTTGGCAACGATCATACACTCGGTGCCGTCAATTACACCCACACCGGCAACCACTCCAGCACATGGAACGTAATCTGGATACACATCCCAGCCAGCAAATTGACCAATTTCTAGAAAGGACGAACTAGGGTCGAGTAGGGCAAGAATGCGCTCACGTACCGGAAGTTTGCCTTTCTTCTGCTGATGCTCGCGGGCTTTCTCACCGCCACCATCTTCTATTTGGGCAGTCACGGTATAAAGTTGATCTACAAGTGACGCCATAGAGCGGTAGTTTTCCTGATACTGCTCTGAATGGGTATTAATATTGGTCGTCAAACAAGCCATAAATAGCCGATCTCCATTCGGTAGACGGGTGTCACCACCCGTCTTTATTTAGGTTGAATAAGATTTAGATTGAATAAGGAAGTTGTTTCGAGTTCGAACCGCCTAGGTATGATGATTAGGCGCTTTCGTTAAACAATTCGCGACCAATAAGCATGCGGCGAATTTCTGAAGTGCCCGCACCGATTTCATACAGCTTGGCATCTCGCAACAAACGGCCCGTATCAAACTCGTTGATGTAGCCGTTACCGCCAAGTAGTTGAATCGCATCCAGTGCCATCTTGGTTGCCAGCTCTGCGCTGTAGAGGATCGCGCCAGCAGAATCTTTACGTGTGGTTTCACCGCGATCACAAGCGGCAGCGACGGCGTAAACATACGCTTTAGCGGCATTCATTTGTGTGTACATATCCGCGATTTTTGCTTGAACTAGCTGGAATTCACCGATGGATTTACCGAACTGTTTACGGTCGTGAATGTAAGGCACAACGATATCCATACACGCCTGCATGATGCCAAGTGGGCCGCCTGCAAGCACCACACGTTCGTAGTCGAGGCCGCTCATCAATACTTTCACGCCTTGGTTTTCTTCGCCGAGAATATTTTCCGCAGGGACTTCGCAGTTTTGGAAGACCAGCTCACACGTATTCGAGCCGCGCATACCCAACTTGTCGAGTTTTTGTGCTTGAGTAAATCCAGGGAATCCGCGTTCCACAATAAATGCCGTGATGCCTTTGGAGTGCTGGCTTGGGTCGGTTTTTGCGTAGACAACATAGGTGTGTGCATCAGGGCCGTTTGTGATCCACATTTTGTTGCCGTTTAGCAGGAAAATATCGCCTTTACGTTCGGCTTTAAGCTGCATAGAGACCACATCAGAGCCGGCGCCGGGTTCACTCATTGCAAGGGCGCCGATATGTTCACCGGAGATGAGCTTAGGTAGGTATTTCTCTTTTTGCGCTTGTGTGCCGTTACGGTGGATTTGGTTGACGCAAAGGTTGGAGTGAGCGCCGTAACTTAACGCAACCGAAGCGGATGCTCGGCTGATTTCTTCCATAGCGATAACGTGGGCGAGATAGCCCATGCCTGCACCACCAAACTGTTCGCTGGTGGTCACACCTAAAAGACCCATGTCACCTAATTTGGACCAAAGATGGTTTGGAAAGTCGTTAGTTTGGTCGATAGATTGCGCTAGCGGCGCAATTTCTCTTGCAGCAAAACTATTGATTTGCTCGCGAAGCAAATCGGTATTTTCGTCATAAACAAAGTTCAGGGAAGAGTAGGTAGATTTCATTGCGTGTCCTTGCCTTTACGTCACCTACATCCCAGAGTTGAGGTGTTAGGTGACTTTTTCGCCTTTCATGGATCTCAGTGTGTTTTGGCATCGCAACTGCGCAGCATTTAACTCCATCATTACCGCTTGAATGTCGTTTGCTTGCTGTTGCAATGCTGCCTTCTTCTCTTCGATCAACCGAATCATATAGTTCAACTGCTCAGTACTTTGATCGGTATCGTAGAGTTCAAATAACTCTTTGATATCTGCAAGAGAAAAGCCCAATCGCTTACCTCGCAAAATCAGTTTTAGTCTAATTCGATCACGACCATTGTAGATTCGAGTGTTGCCTTTACGTTCTGGAGTTAGGAGACCTAAATCTTCGTAGAAGCGAATGCTTCGAGTAGTAATGTCGAACTCTTTCGCGAGCTCGCTGATCTTAAATGTGTTCATTCCTTAACCTTACGACTTTCGTATAACATTTACATGAATATACAATTCGTTAACGTTAAAGTAAACAAACAACATTCACTCTTGAGCCTTGATATCACTCGCATTTACTCGAAATCAAAGAATCACTCGAACAAACAATAACCTCAAACTTGACGTTAACGTAAATGTTAGTATAGTTATGACGTAAACGTCAACAAAAGGTTAATGGAATGAAAAATGAAACATGGATTGTTGCCGCTAAGCGAACGCCTATCGGCTCTTTTCAAGGTGCATTAGCTTCAACAGATGTCACGGAACTCGGTGCGAAAGCCATTCAAGGGGCGCTAGCCGAAAGCCAACTCGATGTGCACAAAATAGACGAAGTGTTGATGGGGTGCGTTTTACCCGCCGGTGTGGGGCAAGCGCCTGCAAGACAAGCAAGCCTTAAAGCTGAAATGCCACAATCGATTGGTTGTACGACACTGAACAAAGTTTGTGGATCGGGTATGAAAACCGTGATGCTGGCATATGACCTTATTCAATCTGGTAATGCGCATGCTGTCATCGCTGGTGGCATGGAAAACATGTCGTCTTCTCCTTATCTATTAAAGAAAGCGCGTGATGGTTTCCGTTTAGGTCACGAGCAAGTGCTTGATCACATGTTTTATGACGGTTTGCAGGATGCCTACCAAGGCGAGCTGATGGGTGTCTTTGCAGAACAGACGGCGCAAAAGTATCAGTTCAGCCGTGAAAGTATGGATGCCTGGGCGCAGCAGTCGGTGACTCGTGCGCAGCAAGCAATTGAACAAGGTTTGTTCAAAGAAGAGATCGTGCCCGTTAACGTAAAAAGTCGACGCGGCGAAACCTTGGTTGTAGATGATGAGCAACCGAGCAAACTCGACGTCACTAAAATTCCTACCTTACGCCCTGCGTTTGCCAAAGATGGCGGCGTAACCGCAGCAAACTCTAGTTCCATTTCGGATGGTGCGTCGGCAATGATCTTAGTCGATAGTGAGTTTGGTCGTCAGGAAAACCTTCAGCCTCTAGCCAAAATTGTCGCGTACAGCACGCATGCAAGACAGCCTGATGAGTTCACCATCGCACCAGTCTTCGCGATTGAATCGCTGCTGGAAAAAACGGGCTGGGACAAATCAGACGTGGACCTTTGGGAAATCAATGAAGCTTTTGCTGTCGTGACTCAATACGCGGTGAAAGCTCTCGAACTGAACGAGAGCAAAGTGAACCCTCGCGGAGGGGCTTGTGCGCTGGGGCATCCAATAGGCGCAAGTGGCAATCGAATCCTTGTCACTTTGATTCATGCGCTAAAACAAACTGGTGGTAAGCGTGGCGTTGCATCGCTTTGTATTGGCGGCGGCGAAGCTACCGCTATCGCGATTGAAATCTGCTAAATCACTCTCAACAAAGTTTCACTTACATAACAGTAGTCAGTAACAAGCTGAAAAATACAAGGATGTCATCATGACAGAACAAGTAAAGCAGTATATCGGTGGTGAATTTGCCATCTCCGATTCAAAACAATGGCTAGATGTAACCAACCCGGCAACCAACGAAGTGATTGCACAAGTACCTTGTGCCACGGAATCGGAAATGAATGCGGCGATTGCCAGCGCAACAGAAACGTTCAAACGCTGGAAAGAAGTTGCAGCGCCGGAGCGTGCTAGATTGATGTTGCGCTACCAACATCTGTTAAAAGAGCAACACGATGAGTTGGCGATACTGCTTTCAAGTGAGACAGGCAAAACCCTCGCGGATGCAAAGGGTGACATTTGGCGCGGAATTGAAGTGGTAGAGCAAGCTGCAAACATTTGTAGCTCAATGATGGGCGAAACGGTTGAGAACGTCGCGACCAATATTGATGGTTACTCTTACATTCAACCGCTCGGCGTTTGTGCTGGCATTACACCGTTTAACTTCCCTGCGATGATCCCATTGTGGATGTTCCCGATGGCGATCGCTTGTGGCAACACCTTTGTTTTGAAGCCGTCAGAGCAAGTGCCACTAACGGCAATGAAACTGGCGGAGCTGTTTGAACAAGCTGGCGCACCAAAAGGCGTATTGCAAGTTGTTCACGGGACCAAAGAGCAAGTCGACCGCATTCTGACTGATCCAGTTGTTCGTGCGATCTCTTTTGTTGGCTCTGTGCCCGTTGGTGAGTACATCTACAAAACAGGTACAGACAACCTGAAACGCGTGCAGTCATTTGCAGGTGCTAAGAACCACATGGTCATCATGCCGGATGCAAACAAACAGCAAGTCATCAATAACCTAGTTGGCGCGTCAGTTGGTGCTGCAGGCCAACGCTGTATGGCTATTTCGGTTGCCGTATTTGTCGGCGAAACCAAAGAATGGATTCCAGAGCTTAAAGAGGCGTTAGCTCAGGTTCAGCCTGGCGCGTGGGATGATGAAACCGCTGGTTATGGTCCGCTGATTAGCCCTCAAGCGAAGCAGCGAGTGGTGAATCTGATTAATGAAGGCAAAGCGTCAGGCGCGAATTGTGTTCTGGACGGGACAGACTGCCAAGTGCCTGGCTTTCCGAACGGTAACTGGGTGGGGCCAACACTGTTTACCAACGTGACCACAGACATGTCGATTTATCAGGAAGAAATTTTCGGGCCTGTGCTGTTAACTATGGAAGTGGATGACCTAGATGAAGCGATTGAACTGATCAATGCAAACCGCTTTGGTAATGGTACGTCTATTTTTACGGCGAACGGCGCTGCCGCGAGAAAGTATCAACACAATATCGAAGTAGGTAACGTAGGCATCAACGTGCCGATTCCGGTGCCATTGCCATTTTTCTCATTTACTGGGTGGAAAGGCAGCTTCTACGGCGACCTGCATGCTTACGGTAAACAAGCGGTTCGCTTCTACACCGAGACGAAAACTGTCACCGCGCGTTGGTTTGAAGATGACATTCCAAGCGGTCCAAACATGACTATTCAACTTAGCTAATTACTGGATTAGCGACACCTCTAGCCAAGCCCTTCATCCTTTTAGAGGGCTTGGCTCGGATACAAATGCAACGAATTAGACCTTAGGACTTCAAGATGGATTTTGAATTAAACGAAGATCAACTCGCGTTTGCCGAAGTAGCAAAGCAGTTTGCAGACCAAATGTTAGCGCCGCACGCGGCCGAGTGGGATGAAAACCATCACTTCCCTAAAGATGTACTGCGTCAGGCGGGTGAGCTGGGCTTTTTGAGTATCTACACGCCACCAGAGCACGGTGGCTTGGGGTTATCTCGTTTGGATGCGGCGATCATTTTCGAGCAGTTGGCTATGGGTTGTACCGCGACTACTGCGTTTATGACCATTCACAACATGGCGACGTGGATGATCACCAGCTTTGCCAAAGCCGAAGTGGCGCAGCAATTTAGCGCGGATCTAATTTCGGGTGAAAAGCTCGCTTCCTACTGTTTAACCGAACCTAATGCCGGCTCTGACGCCGCTTCTCTAACGACTAGCGCAGTGCGTGATGGCGATGAGTTTGTTCTCAATGGCGCAAAAGTGTTTATCTCGGGTGCCGGTGATACAGATGTATTAGTCGTGATGGCGCGTTCCTGTGGTGAAGGAGCGAGTGGCGTTTCTGCATTCGTTGTTCCTGCTGATTGCGAAGGCATTAGCTACGGTAAAAAAGAAGCCAAAATGGGTTGGAACTGCCAGCCAACTCGCATGATTACCTTCGAAAATGTCCGCATTCCGGCTGACTATCTGTTGGGTGAAGAGGGAGAAGGCTTTAAGTTCGCCATGCTTGGTCTGGATGGCGGTCGAATCAATATCGCCACGTGTTCCGTCGGTACTGCGCAACAAGCACTGAACGAAGCCAAGCAATACATGAACGAACGCAAACAGTTCGGCCGTTCACTGGCGCAATTTCAAGCGTTGCAGTTCAAGCTTGCTGATATGGCGACTGAGCTGGTCGCTGCGCGTCAAATGGTGCGACTCGCTGCCGCTAAACTCGATGCCCAGCACGCAGAAAAAAGTGCGTACTGTGCCATGGCAAAACGCTTTGCTACTGATGTGGGCTTTAAAGTCTGCGATCAGGCGCTGCAAATTCACGGTGGTTATGGCTACATCAAAGAATATCCAGTCGAGCGCTATTTCCGAGACGTTCGTGTTCACCAAATTCTTGAAGGTACCAACGAAATCATGCGTCTGATCGTCGCAAGACGATTACTAACGGAAGGCGTTGAGCTGCTTTAGTCAGCGAGACACAGCCTTACCTAAAGAAATTAAAAAGGACTGAAAGATTATGACGGCACAAATCAAACTAGAGCGTGAAGCGCACATTGCCAAGCTCACGATTAGTAACCCGCCAGCAAACACCTGGACGCTTGAATCTTTGAATCAGCTAAAAGAGTTGGCGATTGAACTCAGTAATGATCGCTCCATTTATGCGTTGGTATTAACAGGCGAAGGCGAGAAATTCTTTTCTGCTGGAGCGGATCTCAACAACTTTGCATCCGGCGATAAATCGCAAGCAGCAGATATGGCGTTCGCATTTGGTGAAGCCTTTGAAGCGCTGTCTGCGTTCGATGGTGTTTCCATCGCAGCAATTAATGGTTACGCGATGGGCGGCGGTTTGGAAGTGGCGATGGCGTGTGACATTCGTATCGCAGAAGAACAAGTACAAATGGCACTTCCTGAAGCATCGGTAGGCTTGTTGCCGTGTGCGGGCGGGACGCAAAACCTGACCGCGTTGGTAGGTGAAGGTTGGGCGAAGCGTATGATCCTGTGTGGCGAGCGTGTGACGGCCGAGCGAGCGGAAAAAATTGGGTTAGTCGAAGAGGTGGTGGCGAAAGGTCAAGCACTCGAAGCGGCTATGGAGCTAGCACAGCGTGTTGCAGGTCAATCACCGAAATCTGTGTCTGCGTGCAAAACGCTCATTCAAGGTCGACGCAGCCAAACTCATGCAGCTGGATTGGTTTTGGAGCGTGAACTGTTTTTACAGCTGTTCAATACACAAGATCAGACTGAGGGTGTGAATGCGTTTTTGCAAAAGCGCAAGCCACAATGGACAAACAGCTAGCGGAGGCCAAATGACAGGTACAGTAAATGTTTCAAAACTTGAGTGCGCTGATGGCTCTGTTATTGGTGTGCTAGAGCTTGATAACCCAGCAGCTCTCAACGCGTTGAGTTACGTGATGATTGAGAAGTTGTACAAACAGCTTAATGAATGGCAAACGGACGACAGCGTCGTCGCGGTATTCTTGCATGCTCAAGGTGAAAAAGCGTTTTGTGCTGGTGGTGATATTCAAGCGATCTACCGTGCACTTGAAAACAAAGAGCAAGACTTTGATTCTGCGTTTTCAGCGATGGAAACCTTCTTTGACCTCGAATATCGCTGTGATCATCTTATTCACACTTATCCAAAACCGATCATCGCGTGGGGGCATGGTTATCTGATGGGCGGCGGTGTGGGCTTATTTATGGGCGCAAGTCATCGCGTAGCAGAAACCACCACACGCTTTGCGATGCCAGAGATCAAGATCGGCCTTTACCCAGACGTAGGCGCTACCTATTTCCTAAATCAGTTACCAAAACATTTGGCACTTTTCTTAAGTTTGACGGCTTGCCAAATTAACGCGACAGACATGAAAGCGTTGGGATTAAGCCAATGGATTGCAAAGCCAGAAAGCAAACAAGCACTGTTGGATCTGCTTGCATCGGTAAGTTGGAAAGGTGAAGCGAACATCAACGAAAAAATCGCCACTGTGCTGCGTTCGGTACAAGTGGACGAGCCAAGCGAAGGGATGTTGATGCCATATGCGGGATTGATTGAGCAGCTTTGTTCGGGTGATTTAGATTCGATTGTTCGCGCAATCAGCAGTGCCGACGTTGATGATAAGTGGTTCATCAATGCGCAAAAAGCATTGAATTATGGCAGTCCGTTATCGCTCAATATCACTTATCAGCAGCTAACACAGTATCAAAACCTCTCTTTGAAAGCGTGTTTTGATATGGAATTTAATCTGACGTTACGTTGTGGCTTAGAAGGTGATTTTAGGGAAGGGGTTCGTGCGCTGATTATCGATAAAACCAATCAACCGACTTGGCAACATCGCACGGTTTCTGACGTAACGCCACAAGTTTTGGAACGCTTCTTCGCGCCAATTGATTCAGCAGAATGCCCACTGACCGCATCGTCGGTCGCTATAGCGGCACTTTAGTACAAGGAAGAAATACGATATGGACAAAATTGCATTTATTGGCCTGGGTAACATGGGTGCGCCTATGGCTAAGAATCTACTCAAAGCGGGCTTGAACGTCGAAGTATTTGATTTGAACCCAAACGCAGTTGAGGAGTTGACCGCATTGGGCGCTTCAAGTGCCGATTCCGTTCAGCAGGCAGTACAAGGTGTTGACGTGGTTGTCACTATGCTGCCAGCGAGCCAACACGTTCAAAGCGTTTATCTTGGTCAAGATGGCATCTTAGATAGCGTCGAATCAGGTACCTTGCTGATTGATTCTTCCACCATCGATCCGGCGACTGCTCGTTTGGTTGGCGAAAAAGCATCGCAACTTGGTATCAGTTTTGTTGATGCACCAGTATCTGGTGGCGTTGCGGGCGCAGCAACAGGCACGTTAACTTTCATTGTTGGCGGCTCACAAGAGAACTTTGTTCAAGCCAAAGCGGTGCTTAGCCACATGGGTAAAAACATCTTCCATGCAGGCGATGCTGGAGATGGTCAGGTGGCGAAGATCTGCAATAACATGATGTTGGGCATTTTGATGAGCGGCACCTGTGAAGCACTCAATTTAGGGATGGAAAACGGACTCGATCCCAAAGTGCTTTCCGACATCATGTTGCAAAGTTCAGGACGTAACTGGGCGCTAGAGCTTTATAACCCTTGTCCAGGTGTGATGGAAAATACGCCTGCAAGCAATGGTTATCAAGGCGGCTTTATGAGCCAGTTAATGGCTAAAGATCTGGGTCTTGCGATGGAAGCGGCAGTTGCCAGTCAAACATCAACGCCAATGGGCAGCTTGGCTCGTAACCTGTTTAATTTTCACAACGGTCAGGGCAACGGGCAAAAAGATTTCTCAAGCTTGTTTGAGTTCTACCAAAAGCAAAATCAGGCCTAAGGAGCGCTTATGGAGTTAGCAAATAAGGTCATTGCGATCACGGGGGCAGGGCAGGGGCTGGGTAAACAAATGGCACTGTCACTGGCGGAAAATGGCGTTCATCTTGCGCTTATCGACCTCAATTCAGATCAACTGGCTGAAACGAAAGCGGAATGTGAATCTCTCGGCGTTACCGCTCGTTTTTATGTGACGAACGTGACTGACGAACAGCAGGTGTGCACTGCTTTTGAGCAAATTGAGGCAGATTTCAAGCAGCTCAATGGCGTTATCAATAACGCAGGTATTATGCGTGATGGTATGTTCATTAAAGTCAAAGATGGTCAGGTTAACACGATGTCGCTGGAACAATTTCAGTCTGTTCTAGATGTGAATGTAACAGGCACTTTCCTGTGTGGCCGTGAAGCGAGCAAGGTAATGCTGAACACCGATAGCAAAGGGGTTCTGATCAACATATCCAGCGTTGCGCGTGCCGGGAATATTGGTCAAACCAACTATTCAGCATCTAAAGCGGCGGTAGCCACCATGGCAACGGTGTGGGCGAAAGAGTTAGGGCGTTTCGGAATTCGCTCAGTGGCGATTGCTCCGGGTGTCATCAAAACTGCCATGACAGACCAAATAAAACCTGAAGCGATGGAACGTTTAATCGGAATGATTCCGGTTGGACGTTTAGGTTTGGCGGATGAAATTTCATCGACCATAAAATACGTGTTAACCAACGAATTCGTGACCGGAAGAGTGTTCGAAGTCGATGGCGGAATGCGAATGTAACCCCTTCTGCAACATAAAAAAGGGGAGCGAGTTTGATTGTCCGCTTCCTTCCATTTTCTCCTTTCTTTTATTGCTTCTATCTGAAAAATGTATTGGATGCATGGTCGACTGCTATCTCATCGAACGGTATAAAAATTGATTCTATTTCTAATGTGAATGGTTAGTTCTATATTGCTTGTCATGTAAATGTATCAACTCACAACTAAGACGATCTTTTGTCTCACTAACGAGATCGTCATTCTTGGTGTGTAAAAAACATTCTTATTGGTCATATTGTAACCGAAAACTATTTCGGCATCTAAAGATGGTGATTTATTATTCAGCGCAAAATACATGGGAATATGAGGCTGACTGAATAACCTTCAGTTGTCTTAATAATAAATAATCAGAATTCTCAATTACACTGAAGTAACTACCCATTAGGGAAGAGCAATAATGTCACTATTTCATTCGCTTAGGACGATGCCGCTATTATTGGGGTGTCTGTGTTTTTCTGTTCAGGCCTCCACAGAAAAGGTGGAACAGAAAGGTAAGTTTTTACAGTCGTTAGAAGGCATCGAAAATCAAATTTACGCATTACCTCAGAGTTCTTTAGCTTTGATTGAAGCGTTAGAAGAAGAGTCTTTACTACAAAACCAACCAACAGCGCTGTTGGTGCGTTACTGGCTTGCCAAGGCCACGGTTTTAGAGCTGCTAGGGCGCGTAGAAGAGAGTCAGAGTGTCGTTCAAAAAGGATTGGAGCTTGTGCGTCCACAGAGCCATGAGTATCTCCTGTTTAAGTTGATTCAGATGCGAACTATGGTTGGAAAGAGCGATATCGATACCGCGCTTTCTGCGTTGGATAGCTTGTTGGAAACATCGCGTGAGAATGGTGATAAGCAACTTGAATCAGAAATCCTGTTGCTAAAAGGACGCTATTACGATGAGCAAGGTGAGTTTAAAAAATCCTATGCTGCACTTATGTCGTCCATGGATGCGGCTGAATCTTCAGGTGTTCACGGGTTGGTCGAACGTGCAGCATTAGAGCTAGGTGACGTGCTTGTCAAAATTCAGGGCTACGACCGATCTGAGGCGCTTTTGGAACAAGCATATCGCTACTTTAGGGATAGGCGTATGTCGTTCAATGAGTTGTTGAGCGTTTTGACGATAGCGAAACTTCATAAAGCACAGTTCCAATACGAAGAGGCGATAGCGTCATATCAGCGAGCGTTAAAGCTGGCTCAAATTATCGGTGATGGACGCTTTAGATTTCGAGTTAACCTTGAACTTGCAGCTTTATATCGCGAGACGAATCAAGAAAAGAAGATGGTTAACCACTTGAAGCTGGCGGAGAATTTACAGTACAGAGAAACGTCTAGCGCATATTTGGCAACATTTAAGTTGTTACAAGCCGAATATATGTTAGAGCAGCAGCAATTTGAAATACTTTTAGCGATGATCGCGCCAATGCTGCCGGAGATTATAGAGAGTCGATACGTCAAGCAACAGCAAATGGAGCTACTAAAAGTCGCCGCTATGGCCTATGCGGGAAGCAATGACTTTAAACTAGCATTCGAAACTTACGGTAACTATCACGATAAATTTATCCAATTTAGCAATCAAAGAGAAGTTGAAAATCTTGAGCGCCAGCAGACGTTATTTGAGTTGGAACGACTTGAATATGAGAACGAAGATCTCAATTGGAACAATGTGTTGCAGCGTATGGAGCTAGAAAATAACCGTCGTACTTTTTACTTATTGGGTGAAGCGCTACTTGCGCTCATCGGTGTTCTATTTTTGATGGCGGTAGTATTTCTCGTCGTCAATCGCTCGCGTTTGAGAATGCGTCGCCTCGCAAAGACAGACACATTGACAGGGTTGTTCAATCGCCGTTTTTTAGAGGACTGGTTCACTAAGCCAGTAGAAGTGAGGCGTGAGCGAAAAGAAAAACCGGTACCTCAATCTAAGCAAGAAAAGATACAACACTTTGTTTTTGAGCAAGTCGAGCAAGTTAAGTACGGTTATCTAGCTTTAAATAAATGGGTAGATAGCAAACTCGATAAACAGAAAATGGTGCCAAATAAACCACAATCGGGGCCAGTAACTTTAGCGTTAATCGATGTGGATTATTTCAAGCAGGTAAATGATACCTATGGGCATGTGTTTGGAGATACCGTACTAACGGGCGTTGCCAAAGTGTTGGAGGAAACTGTACGTGAGAACGACATTGTTGCTCGCTTTGGTGGTGAAGAGTTTGTTGTTGTTATGCCCAATACAGACCATAAAAACGCCCTTATTACTGCAGAACGTTTACGTAGCGCTTTATCCCTACATGGCTTTGTTACGGAACAGAAAGAAGAAGTGAGAGTGACCTGTAGTTTTGGAGTCGTTACCACTGAAGATAATGAGATGAGTTTTAAATCACTTTGCGATCAGGCCGATAAATTGCTTTATCAAGCGAAAGCGAACGGACGCAACTGCGTGAAAGGTCGCTCGCTAGCGTAACAGAAATCAAAAGTTCAGGCTCATCGCACGATGAATCTGAACTTATCCCTCCCATTTACTTTGATAGCCAAGTGACTTTGAGATCCTTGCTTCGAATATAAAACGCTGAATCTAACATCTTAAAGTCACTTGGCGATATTACTTAAAAATGGCTTAAGGATATCGAATCGCATATTCATGGCGTTCAATATAACCTCTCTTTTTGCCTCCTTCACCTTCAAAGTGCGAATGCCACTTGTGTATACAAAACTATAACAAACTAGTGTGTCTATTCTTTGTACAAACAAACCATGTACAGGTGAAATGATTAGTGGTCGATATAAATTTTTTGTGGCACAGATTTTTGTTGTTCAAAAATCAACTCGTTCATCATCGTTTTAAAAATAGAGAAAGAGTTAAGTGTTTGATTTTGTTTTTCTTGTTTGTTTGTTCTTAAACTGAAATCTAGTTATCCCAACAAGTTCTTACCGAGCGATTTTTCGTACACCCTCAACTTTTCATCCTTTTTTACTAACATTTTTCTTTAAAAATAATTTGAGTTCGAATTAATTTTCAGGCATTTTATATTTAACTAACCGTTCAATTAAAAATAACAGGGACGCAAAATGCCAAAGGTGGGGATGCCTGAAATCAGAAAACCGCAGCTTGTGAAAGCGACAATGTCAGTGATTGATAGAGTCGGTTTACACGCGGCGAGTATTTCGTTAATCAGCAAAGAAGCCGGTGTATCAACGGGGATTATCAACCACTATTTCGGTGGTAAGCACGGATTGCTGGAGGAAACGATGCGAGAAATCTTGCGTCAGCTTTCGTCCACTATCACACAGAAGTTACGTGAGCTGCCAAGTGATGCTCATCACCAAAGAATTAACGCCATCATTGATGGTAACTTTGTCGGCTATCAGGCAGAAAACCAAGTTGCTAAGACTTGGCTGGCGTTTTGGTCGTACTCAATGCATGACGAGCAGCTCAAGCGTTTGCAGCGTGTCAACGAACGACGTCTATTGTCCCATCTAAGAAAAGAACTCAAAGCATTATTAAATGCAGAGCAGGCTGAATTGGTTGCTCATGGTATTGCATCACTTATTGATGGAATTTGGCTGCGCGGAACGCTCAACCCGCAAGGCATTGATGCAGAAAGAGCGAGAATCATCATCAACGATTATCTCGAAAAACAACTTACGTTTTATTCTGAAAAAATATAAAAGTTACAGGTCTTCAAAATGGAAATGAAAGCACACTATATCAATGGTGCGATGTACGACGGGTGTTCAGATGAACACTTCACCACTTACAATCCGGCGAATGGTGAGCCATTGGCCAACATTAAACAAGCGAACCAAGACGATCTTCAAGCAGCGATTGAATCGGCCAAGAAAGGTTTTGCTGCATGGTCGGCGATGACTGCGATTGAGCGCAGCCGTATTTTACACAAAGCCGTTGCCATTTTACGTGAGCGTAATGACGAGCTGGCTGCATTGGAAGTGGCAGATACTGGTAAGCCCATTCAAGAAGCTATCGCGGTTGATGTCACAACAGGTGCCGATGTTCTTGAGTACTACGCTGGCCTTGCTCCAAGTCTACAAGGTGAACAGCAGCCACTCAGCGACGATCAGTTTTTCTATACACGTCGTGAGCCATTGGGCATTTGCGCGGGTATTGGCGCTTGGAATTATCCAATTCAAATTGCGATGTGGAAATCGGCGCCAGCACTCGCTGCGGGCAACGCAATGATCTTCAAGCCATCAGAAGAAACACCATTAACGGCGCTTAAGCTCGCCGAAATTTATTCAGAAGCGGGCATGCCAGATGGCGTATTTAATGTCGTGCAAGGGGATTACCGAGTAGGACAGATGCTAACGGCGCATCCTGATATCGCAAAAGTGTCATTCACGGGTGAGTCAGGCACCGGTAAAGTCGTCATGAGTGACAGCGCTAAGACACTAAAACAAGTAACGATGGAGCTGGGTGGCAAGTCTCCGCTGATTATTTTTGATGATGCGAAGTTAAACGATGCCGTTTCTGCGGCCATGGTGGCGAACTTCTACACCCAAGGTGAGGTTTGTACGCATGGTACACGTGTATTTGTCCATGAAGGTATTTATGACGACTTTATCGCACAGCTTAAAGCCCGAACCGAGCTGTTAGTCGTCGGCGATCCGCTTGATGAGAACACGCAAATTGGCGCGCTAATCTCTAAAGATCATGAATCGAAAGTTCTAGGAGCGATTGAAGCCGCGAAAGCGAGTGGCGCGACGTTACTGACTGGCGGCTACAAAGTAACAGACAATGGTCTAGCTAATGGTAACTTTGTTGCTCCAACCGTATTTGTCGATTGCGATGATGACATGAGCCACGTTCAACAAGAAATCTTTGGCCCGGTAATGTCAGTTCTGAAATTCCGCGATGAGTCGGAAGTGATTGCGCGTGCAAATGGCACCGATTATGGCTTAGCGGCAGGTGTATTTACTCAAAACCTATCTCGTGCGCACCGTGTGATCCATCAAATTCAAGCGGGTATTTGTTGGGTGAACACATGGGGTGACTCACCTGCAGAAATGCCAGTTGGCGGCTACAAGCAATCAGGTGTTGGCCGTGAAAACGGAGTCGAAACCCTTAAACATTACACGCAAACGAAGAGTGTTCTGGTTCAGCTAAGCGACTTCGAAAGCCCTTACAAATGATACCAATCGTAGTAGATAACTGACCACTTTAGCTTGAAAAAATGCTCGATAACTGCGTTGTCAATTTTGATTGTAGGTTAACTACTTATCGAAAATTTCCGCCTTGTTCTCAAGCATTTTTCCTACGCTAATTTCGTTCACTTATCTACGGTGATGAGTATTAACTCCTAGGAGAATAAAAATGCAACAACACTACGATTACATCATCGTCGGTGCGGGTTCGGCCGGCTGTGTGTTAGCGGATCGCTTAAGTGAAAGTGGTCAAAATTCGGTCCTATTACTCGAAGCGGGTGGGTCGGATAAAAGTATTTTTATCCAAATGCCAACGGCGCTTTCTTACCCGATGAACACTGAAAAATACGCGTGGCAGTTTGAGACGGTTGAAGAGCAAGGGTTGGATGGCCGTCAACTTCATTGCCCTCGCGGAAAAGTTCTGGGTGGTAGCTCATCCATCAACGGCATGGTTTACGTTCGCGGACACGCTTGTGACTTTGACCAGTGGGAAGAGGAAGGCGCGAAAGGCTGGAATTATCAGTCGTGTTTGCCTTATTTCCGTAAAGCAGAGTCTTGGATTGGTGGTGCTGATGAATATCGGGGCGATCACGGTCCAGTCGGCACATGTAACGGCAACGATATGAAGCTCAATCCACTGTACCAAGCTTTTATTGATGCAGGCAAAGAAGCGGGCTACCCAGAAACAAAAGATTACAACGGTTATCAACAAGAGGGCTTTGGCCCAATGCATATGACCGTCGACAAAGGCGTACGCGCTTCGACCTCTAATGCATACTTAAGCCGCGCTAAAAAACGCAAAAACTTCACCCTAATGAAGAGGGTGACGGTTCATCGAGTTTTATTAGAAGAAACTGGTGCAGAAGGTAAGAAAGCGGTAGGCGTTGAATTTGAAAAGTCAGGTTCAATTCAGCAATGTTTTGCGAATAATGAAGTGATTTCGAGTGCGGGTTCGGTTGGCTCCGTTCAGCTGTTGCAGCTTTCAGGCATTGGCCCTAAGGCAGTATTAGAAAAAGCGGGCATTGAGGTGAAACACTCGTTGGAAGGGGTAGGTAAAAACCTGCAAGATCACTTAGAAGTGTACTTCCAATATCACTGTAAGCAACCTATCACGCTCAACAGCAAATTAGGTTTGGTGAGCAAGGGCTTGATTGGCACTGAGTGGATATTAACTCGCAAAGGCCTTGGTGCTACTAACCACTTTGAATCGTGTGCGTTTATCCGCTCTCGTGAAGGACTAAAGTGGCCAAATATTCAATATCACTTCTTGCCAGCGGCAATGCGCTATGACGGGCAAGCTGCTTTTGATGGTCATGGTTTCCAAGTGCACGTTGGACCTAACAAGCCAGAAAGTCGCGGGTCGGTTGAAGTTGTCTCTGCGAATCCGAATGATAAGCCGAAGATTGAGTTTAACTACATTTCCACTGAACAAGATAAGCAGGATTGGCGTGATTGTATTCGCCTTACTCGCGAGATCCTCAATCAGCCAGCCATGGATGAGTTTCGTGGGGATGAGATCCAACCCGGTCTGAACATCACAACGGATGAACAGATTGATGAATGGGTGAAGCAAAACGTCGAGAGTGCTTACCATCCATCTTGTACCTGCAAAATGGGCGCAGATAACGACCCATTAGCCGTCTTAAATGAGCGATGCCAAGTACGCGGTATTCAAGGCTTGCGTGTGGTGGACTCTTCTATTTTCCCAACCATTCCGAACGGTAATTTAAATGCGCCAACGATTATGGTGGCAGAACGCGCCGCGGATATGATTTTGGATAACGCCCTAGAAACGTCGAACAACGTACCAGTTTGGATTGCACCGGACTGGCAAGAGATGCAACGAATGCATCCGCCAAAAAGAGATCTCGATTCGATCTCATAAAATGAAAAAGTCAGTAATCATTACAAGGAATTCAACATGTCTAAGATGACAAAAATCTTCTCAACAATTGCACTAAGTACTTTAGCAACAGGCGCTTACGCCAACCAATGTGAAACGGTTCGTTTCGCAGATGTAGGTTGGACTGACATCACTGCGACCACTGCCGTTACATCAGAGTTACTTAAAGGGTTGGGGTACAAAACGAAGACTGACCTTCTGTCTGTGCCTGTAACTTACTCCTCTATGGCTAATGGCGATATCGACATTTTCCTAGGTAACTGGATGCCAACGATGGAAGGTGATATCGCGAAATACCGTGATGCAGGTACTGTTGAAACCGTACGCGC
This sequence comes from Vibrio sp. sp1, assembly GCF_016920955.1. Classification (NCBI taxonomy): domain Bacteria; kingdom Pseudomonadati; phylum Pseudomonadota; class Gammaproteobacteria; order Vibrionales; family Vibrionaceae; genus Vibrio; species Vibrio sp. sp1. The sequence continues at coordinate 1,524,122 of NZ_CP060590.1, read as the reverse complement.
GAACCTCGTTGGCGCAAAGTACACGCTAGCGGTTCCAAAATACGTTTATGACGCAGGCGTAACCAACTTCGCTGACCTAGTAAAACATGCCGACAAATTTAAAGACCGCATTTACGGCATTGAACCAGGAAACGATGGCAACCGCTTAATTCAGTCAATGATTGATAGCAACGCATTCGGCCTAAAAGATTTCAGCCTAGTTGAGTCCAGTGAAGCTGGCATGGTGTCTCAAGTATCACGTGCCGCACGCCGCAATCAATGGATTGTGTACCTAGGTTGGGCGCCGCACCCAATGAATAGTAACGTTGAAATGGAATATCTAGCGGGTGGCGATGACTTCTTCGGTCCTAACTACGGCGGCGCGAACGTCTACACAAACGTACGTAAAAATTACCTCGCTGAGTGTCCAAATGTAGGTCAGCTAGTGAAAAATCTAGAGTTTAACCTAGAAATGGAAAATGAACTGATGGAAGCGATTCTTAACCAGAAACAGAAGCCATCAAAAGCAGCGCAAGCATGGTTGAATGCAAACCAAGAGCAAATTGAAGCGTGGCTAGAGGGCGTGAAAACGGTAGATGGCCAAGATGCGCTAACAGCTATTACAAACTACTTAAAAACAAACGCTTAATAAGCAGTATTTGAGCTCGTTTTTTTAAAAGAAAGTGGGCAGAGTTTTGCCCGCTTCATTAACACAAAGGTTTTATTTTGAATTTTATTACGGACAACAAACTACCGTTGGGCCAATGGATGGAAACTGGCGTCGATTGGTTAACCATCAATGCATCGGGTTTTTTCGATGCAATCTCTATTACACTTGAAACGATCATTCTTTTCGTGGTGGACATTTTTAAATGGATGCCACCTGCAGCGCCAATCATTATGACGGCGGCAATTGCTTGGTTCTTACACCGCAGCATTCCGCTTGTTGTATTCATCGTGTTGGCCTTGCTCGCAATTCTCAACCTTGGTTACTGGCAAGAAATGCTGGAAACCTTTGTCCTTGTGTTTGCAGCGACAACGATTTCCGTATTAATTGGCGTGCCGTTGGGCATTATGGCGGCGCACCGTCCTTGGTTATACACCTTGTTGCGGCCAATACTCGATTTAATGCAGACCGTCCCGACATTCGTTTACTTAATTCCAACCTTGGTTCTGTTTGGATTGGGTATTGTCCCTGGTCTAATCTCGACCATCATTTTCGCTATCGCTGCGCCAATTCGATTGACGTACCTCGGCATTATTAAAGTGCCGGAGGAGCTACTTGAAGCGGGTAAAGCATTTGGTGCCAGCCGCATGAAGCTACTGTTTAAGGTGGAGTTACCTGCGGCATTGCCAAGTATTATGGCTGGCGTTACGCAGTGCATTATGTTGTCTCTGTCTATGGTAGTCATTGCGGCGCTTGTTGGTGCTGATGGACTTGGTAAACCAGTCGTACGCGCACTGAATACGGTAAACATCTCGCAAGGTTTTGAAGCTGGTTTAGCGATTGTACTCGTTGCCATCATTCTTGATCGCTTGTGTAAAGCACCAAACCAGAAGGAGGCATAATCATGGACGCTATTACTATTAAAAATCTTGATGTCGTTTTTGGTCAGCAACAAGCACAGGCGCTAGCACTGTTAGATCAAGGGAAGTCTCGACAAGAAATCATCGACGAAACTGGCCAAGTGGTTGGGGTTGATAATGTTTCGCTGAACGTGAAACAGGGTGAGATCTGTGTTTTGATGGGGCTTTCAGGCTCGGGTAAATCAAGTTTGCTGCGAACAGTTAACGGGTTGAACGAAATTTCTCGTGGCTCTCTGAAAATTAAAGACGGCGACGACATGGTTGAGCTCTCTAACTGTGACGAACAGAAACTGCGCCACCTTCGTACGCACCGCGTGTCCATGGTGTTTCAGAAGTTTGCATTGATGCCTTGGTTAACGGTGTTAGACAATGTAGCGTTTGGTCTAGAGATGCAAGGCATTGGTAAAGCAGAGCGTCGTAAAAAGGCGCGTGAACAGCTCGAAATGGTCGGTTTATCTGAGTGGGAAACCAAATTCCCGCACGAGCTTTCTGGTGGTATGCAGCAGCGTGTTGGCCTAGCGCGAGCGTTCGCGATGGACACTGATATCTTGTTAATGGATGAACCGTTTTCAGCACTTGATCCATTGATTCGTGCTCAGCTTCAAGATGAATTGATTCTGCTTCAGGAAAAGCTAAACAAAACCATTCTTTTTGTGAGTCACGACTTGGATGAAGCACTTAAAATCGGTAACAACATCGCCATTATGGAATCAGGAAAGCTGATTCAACATGGCAAGCCAGAACAGATCATTCTTGCTCCAGAAAACGATTATGTGGCGGACTTTGTTGCTCACACTAATCCATTAAATGTGCTGAAGGGACGTTCCTTAATGCGTGACGATTTGGTTCGCGAAGATACGCGTGTTCTGATTTGCCCTGATAAAGATATTTGGGTGATACAAGAGAGCAAGGGGTTAAGTTTAGCGGATAAAGATAAATCGTTGATTCAATGGAAGAGCGATTCTTCGAACCTTGACGAAGTTAATGAAAACTCTCTGGTTCAGGTTAGTCCAGAAATCAGTATGCGAGAAGCGATTGAACTTAAACAGCGTAGCAATCAGCCTCTGCTTATGGTTGAAGATAATAAGCTGGTTGGTGTGTTAAGCGACAATGAGCTTTACGATGCATTGCTTGGTAATTTTAAGTCAGAGCAAGTTGCGTAAAGTTGACGCAGAACCAAGTAAAAAAGAGCCGCACATTAATGCGGCTCTTTTTAGTTTAAACAATGATTTAAGTCGCTAAGCTAAGACAATGGTCGACTATAGAGTCGTAATTACGTCATCCATTGCAAGGCGCGCTTTTGGAAGACCATGATTATAATCTTCCCCATCTTTATGGTAGCCAATCGCTAGCGCAACTTCACAAATATGGCCCTCGAGCTCTTCTTTAAACTCTTCTCCAATCAGAGCCGGATCGACACCTTCCATCGGTGTTGAATCAATGCCTAGTCGAGCCAATGTGTGTAGTAGGTTACCTAGTGCCAAATAGACTTGTGCTTTTGTCCAGCTTCCGTTGAAGCCATTTTCGTCCGTATTTGCATCGGCAAAAGCGTAAGCACCCATAAAGTTGTTGTACATCTCCGCTGGCAAGTGGCCAGATGTTACTTCTGCATCCACACGCTTCGCAAATTTCTCTTTAGTAAATTTAGGATCGTAAGCAAACAGAATCGTATGTGATGCGGCTTTCGCGTGTGGTTGGTTAAACTGATGCATATTTGCAAACGTATTGTGGAAACGTTGCTTCGCTTCATCACTTTCAATAACGATGAATTTCCATGGTTGTGAGTTGATAGAAGACGCCGACAAACGCAGTGCTTCTTTGATTATCGCCATGTCTTCTTGAGAAACGCGCTTGGTTTCATCATATTTTTTTGCAGTGTAACGGTTATTTAGATCGGTAATGATTTGATGGGACACGTTTATATCCTCTTTATGTGATGACAGATGAAGATGCACTAGCATCGACAACCATGCGTACCTCGAATATGGGTTCATGATAATGGATATTTTTTCATTGATAAGAGGGTGTTTATTTAAATCACTTTTTACTTTTTGTTGAAAATCGATGTGAGTTGATCGATTTGAAACTTAAAAGTCCTTATTTGGAAGCTTTTATTTGATATTAAATTAAACTCATATTGAGGCGTAGGGGAAAGCAACATGAACGTGATTGAAGTTTTTAATGATAGCTATGAACGTTGTACTTCAGATCAGGAGTTTTTCGACTTGTTCTACAAAAATTTATGGTCGAAAAGCGCCAACTTTAGACAGAAGTTTGACGGTATAGACATGCACCAACAAGTGAGAATGCTTAGAGGGTCTATCGTATTTTTTATGATGGCAGATACCTCGACCGAAGCGCACAAAATGGTGGAAAAGTATGGGAAAAAGCATGCAAGTGCCGAAATTGGTATAGAGCCGCAGGATTTTGATGTTTGGCTTGAGAGTTTGTTAGAAACGGTTCGACAGTGTGATTCCGGGTACGATACCGATGTTGAAACCGCTTGGCGAACATGCTTTAAAACGGGCTTAGAAGTAATGAAACAAGAGTGTGATAAAGAAGATGGGCACATCCTTAAAGCGAGTTCCAAATAAGGAAGTAACGTGAGTGGTCGTTACTTCCTAGGGTCAGAACCTTACTTATCTTGTGTCTCTTTATTCTTTTTCACCGCTTCGGCGATATCACTGACAGCTTCGACAAGATTGATCGGCATTGGAAAAATAATAGTGGATGTTTTGTCTGTAGTGATTTCAGTGAGTGTCTGCATGTAACGTAATTGCAGTGCATTCGGTGCTTCGTTGAGCATTTGCGCTGCTTCTTTTAATTTATTTGAAGCCTCTAACTCACCAGTAGCGTGAATGATCTTCGCCCTACGGTTACGTTCTGCTTCTGCCTGACGGGCTAGGGCTCTGACCATGCTGTCATTTAAATCAACATGTTTGACTTCAACCGTAGCAATCTTGATTCCCCAGTCATCAGTCTGTTGATCGAGAATGGATTGTAAATCCTTATTGAGGCGTTCTCGCTCTGATAGCAATTCATCGAGTTCATGCTGACCCAATACCGAGCGCAGCGTGGTTTGTGCTAACTGACTGGTGGCATCGCTGTAGCTTTCAATATTGTTAATCGCCATTTGAGGATCGACTACGCGAAAATAAACGACCGCGTTGACGCGCACAGAAACGTTATCTTTGGTAATTAAATCTTGTGTCGGCACATCCAAAACGACAGTACGTAAATCAACCCTCACCATTTGCTGAATAAATGGGATAAGGATGATCAAACCAGGTCCTTTGACTTCTTGAAATCGACCAAGAAAGAACACAACCCCACGTTCGTATTCTCTCAAAACCTTGAACATTTGGGTCGCTAGTGCGAACAGCAGCACCACGATCACCGCAACGGTATAGAGCATCATAAAGCGCCTCCTATTTATTTTGGCGGTCATCAGGCATCACAGTTAAGGTCAGCCCTTTAACATTAACAATGGTGACGTGATCACCTTGTTTGAATTGTTGATGGTCTTTGGCTTTAGCTCGCCATAACGCACCGTTGAGTTGAACGCGTCCTTCGCCATCGATAAAGTCATCGCTTACCACGGCGACCTTCCCAGGGTAAGTCTCTAAACCCGTCGTTACACGCCGGCGACGAATTTTGAGCAGCAGGCCGACGGTCAGCACGATTAGAGCCACGGAAAATATGGCAATACCAAAAATCAAAGGAAGGGCGATCTGGAATCCTGGTAACTCACTGTCCATGAGAAATATCGAACCGAGTACAAAGGCGACAACGCCGCCTAAGCCCAAAATACCAAAGCTCGGGCTGAATGCTTCCGCTATCATTAGTGCAATACCGAGTAACAGCAGACCAAGACCTGCGTAGTTGACGGGCATCATTTGTAGTGCGTACATGGCAAGAAGCAGACAAATCCCACCTAGCACACCGGGTAAGCCAATTCCTGGGTTGTAAAATTCAAGAAGTAAACCGTAGATGCCGATGAGCATTAGAATGTAGGCAACGTTTGGATTGGTTATAACGGCTAGCATTTCTGCTCGCCAATCGGGTGTTCTTTCAATCCATACGGGATTTTCCAGTGACAATGTCACATCACGATTGTTAACTTTAACAGTTTGTCCATCAATGGCTTTGACTAAATCCTCTGGTGAGTTGGCTATATAATCAATAACGTTTAATTCCAATGCCTCTGTGGCGTCCAAACTCGCTGCTTCGCTCACTGCTTTCTCTGCCCACTCTGCATTTCGGCCATGAAGCTTTGCTAAGCCTTTAATATAGGCTCTAGCATCATTAATCACCTTTTTCTCCATTGCGGTTTTCGCGGGAACTTTCTCTGAACCTTCGTTGGTTCCTTCTGACGTTTCTTCCGCGTTTTGATCTTTGCCATCATCCGATGAAGGGGGCTGAGGGGCACCACCTAACGCGACGGGCGTTGCCGCGCCAAGGTTGGTGGCTTCAGCCATGGCGGCAACGTGGCTGGCGAGTAAAATGTATGTCCCTGCGCTAGCCGCTCTAGATCCTGACGGGCCAACCCAAGTCGCAATTGGAGTGGAGGAGGTGGTAATCGCGTGAATAATATCTCGCATTGCGCTATCTAAGCCGCCTGGTGTGTCCATCTCTAAGATCATTAAACTGACACCGTTTAGTTGAGCTTCTTCTATTTCACGAGATAAATAGTCGCTAGTAGCAGGCCCTATAGCGCCTTTGACAGGAACAATCCAAACGGTATTCGCCAGTGCTTGACTGGCAATCAAGAGTAAAGGTAAGAACCATATCCATAGTCGTTTCATGCAGTCCTCCTTGTGTGGTCACAGGGACTTTTTGAAATCCTAATTCAAGTATATCCAAATAACTTAGAGATGCTTGAGTATAGGTTCTAATGAATAAGTTCCCGAGGCTAATTAGGAGACTACTTTTTTATATATAAACGCTGTGTGAGATAGTAAACTATACCGAATCAACTTGAAGATGCTGGCTTGAGAACCTGAAAATTATCATTAATTCGAGATGTCAAAGAGCCTGCGATCTCTGGAAGAGTCACTGCAAAAAATTGGTCTATTGCCGCCTTGAAGTCCCGTTTTCTTTTGAAGTAAACGTTGTTCCTCGACTTCTCATTCATTACTTTCCATAGCCGCTCGATTGGGTTGAGGTTTGGACTGTAAGGTGGAAGATAATGCAGTTCAATATTCAGGACAAACGCCGCATCTTTGACTAAGTCACTGCGGTGATATCCCGCACCATCCAAGATGATATGAAGCTTATGAGCTAAGGGATAACTCTTTCTTAACTCACAGAAAAAGCGAACAATCGATTCACTGTTAATGCTCTCATAGTTGTGAACAATGGTTGCTCCAATATCCGACAAGTTCAGTGCGCCAATAATGTTCAATCGGCTACGATTACCCGTTGTTTCAATCACTTTATCCTGACCAGTTCGTATCCAGCCATGAGATATTTTTGTTGATAGTGTTGGGTGAACTGCGTCGATAAAGACTATCGATTCATCCTTGCCACAGCTTGCCTTTAACGCTTCATAAGCCTCTATAAATGCTTGCTGTTGTGCTTCATCAAACTTGTGTGGTACGCCTTTCGGTTGCTTGTAGCTAAAACCATTGTGGTGAAGCCATTTATTCATACCAGAAACCGTGTAATCCAGTCCAAATGTCTCTTTAACGTAAGTGACAATTTGATGCGTATGAGAATAGGTTTTCTCAGTCAAATGCTCGATTAGGTGCATGGTTTGAGTAGCAGAAAGCTTGCTTTGGCTTCCGCCATTTTCAGGCTTAAGTTTTTCAGAAAGAACGTAGTCGCTGAGATGACGAGCAACGGTCGATTCATGAATACGAAGAGCTTGTGAAATCATAGTCTGACTCCAGCCTTCAGAAGCCAGCAAAACAGCCTTAATACGGTCGCAAACTCGACTATCACGTTCAATGTCGTGCATTTGTTCGAGTTGCAGTTTCTGTTGAGGAGTCAGTGTAATTTTCATGGTTCGTAGCATGCTCCTGATTCTATCGAAAATCAAGCATCTTCAATGATCACGGGTATAAAGCAAATTATTGGTAATTGTGATGTTTATGTTTATTGTTCAGCGTTTGATTAAGTTGGCCGTTATCTGTGCCGTATTCTTTACTATTTTCGATCTGATCTCGTATGGAGAGGTGACTTGGTTTCAACGGTTTTTGGCTTTTCTACACTAAACTCAGATTTCAATACGTTAGCTACTCATAAGGCGATCGATTTCTTCCTATTCGCCTTATTACTCCTTCTTCAACCAAAGCCTTAAACAAAGCAATACTTAACTCGTTTTTTCAACTTCCTGTCGGTGGAAAAAACGTCAAAATGCAACTAAATTCATATCAATGACAAGTTTAAGGTATGTAGTTGATGAGGCAATTCAGCGCAATCGCACTAGCTGTTGTAACACTCATTTTGAGCCAAACAACAACCGCAAGAAACGCGAAGATGTTAGGTGATATCTCTCTAGTTCAGCCCATACAGGGTGATCCTAATGTGGATATTAAGCTAGCGAGAATTGGCTGGCATCTCTTCCGCGATCCTCAATTATCGTCAAATGGTAATGTCAGCTGCGCGACATGCCACAATCTGCAAACCAATGGCGCTGAAAATACACCTGTCTCTACGGGGGTGAAAGGTGATGGAATTAGAAATTCTATAACAGTGTTTAATGCAGCGTTAAATTATCGTTTTTTATGGGATGGTACGGAAAACACCTTGATGGCTCAGATTGATGGTCCAATCCATAATCCAATGGAAATGGACTCAAACTGGCAAACAATAGAGCAATATGTAAAAGAGAGTGAACATTATCAAGCGCTATTTAGTCGTGACGATGAATTGCCGATTAACGTTCATAATATCAAGTCCGCTATTGTGGAGTTTGTTGAAGGGCTGCAGACGCCTGGCGCACCATTCGATGCTTACTTATTGGGTTACACGCATGTACTGAGTGAACAGCAAATCAGAGGTTGGAAAACATTTCAGACTTCAGGTTGTGTGCAGTGTCATCAGGGCAAAAATATCGGCGGAGCGATGATCCAAAGGTTCGCCTATTTCAAGGATAAGCCAGTAGTAGAGGACTCGGGCCGGCAACTCGTTACGATAGAAGATGAAGAGCGATTCTATTTTAGAGTAGCCAGTTTACGCAATGTCGCGCTAACGAGTCCTTATTTTCATAATGGGCAAGTCGATAAGTTATCCGACGCGATACAAATCATGGCTAAAACCCAGCTCGGTATTACGATGAACGATGAGAATGTCGCGGACATTGAAGCATTCTTGCAGTCGTTGACAGCACCTAGACCCATAATTTTAGAGGTGTTGGAAAATGAATAAATTCAAACTGATCAACTTTTGCTTTTTTATTGGGATACTGACGTGCTGCACACTGGCGTATATGTCGTATATGAATTCAAAAAACGCTCAAGAATTTCATGCAGGGCTAATGAATATCGGACATGAGTTGATTGAAGAGCGTGATGTTATCGTGAACCGATATGCCGTTGAAGATAGGAAAAACTATGAGTTAACAACATCTTTAGTAGAGATAGAAATCGCAGCACAGGCACTGTTGGAATCATCAAAGGCATCAGTTTGGTTTCCCGTGACACCCAATCGTATAAAAGTTAGGGATACGCTTGAACAGTTTAAGGAGCGAGTGCTTCAAACAACGTTGAAGCTTGATATGTTAATTGGTGTTCAGGTAGAAAATCGGTATGCATTACTCATGTTGTTCAATTTATATCAGCAAGAGGTTTCTACCGAGAGCGGTCAATCATTGGGTGGCAGTCGTTATTTTGAATTTCTCAACCAGTTGCTTCTAACACAAACTGAAGTTGAGAGTGAAAAAGAAGCGAACTTCCTTAAACGGCTTCAAACGAGTGATAAAAGAATTGAATTGCTGACGAATGAACTGCTTGATCACACTTATATTGAGTTTGTCGAAAGCTTAGAGCATCGGTTACTCAATATTGCTCAAAGTGAGGCGCGTTTTACGTGGTTGTTTGTATTTATCGCGGTGATGTTTCTAGTTAGCGCGTTTGTTTATCAGTCACATCACCGAATGCATAACTTAAAACAGTTGAATCTTGAAATTGAAGAGGCGAGAAACAAAGCCGAGCGAGCGGCAAAAGCGAAATCAAATTTTCTCGCTGCAATGAGTCACGAACTAAGGACGCCGATGAATGGTGTACTAGGGCTTTCTCAAATGATTGCAGAAGAGACCAAAGAGCCGACGACGAAAGAGCATATTAGGGTTATTCTTGATTCTGGCCAGCATCTGATGACTATCCTCAACGATATTTTGGATTTTTCTAAAGTTGAAGAAAACAAACTGGAATTTGAGCAAGCTAAGTTTAAGCTCGATCAAGTGCTTTCTCCGGTGTGTAGCGCAATAAAACCACTTGTTGATGAAAAAAATATCGAGTTAATCTTGGAAAACGAGGTTTCTGAATATACTGAATTTACTGGAGATTGTGCGCGTTTACGACAGATCTTGTTTAATCTCGCCGGTAACGCGGTGAAGTTTACCAATGAAGGGCATGTGCTGGTTAGAACTGAGTTAGATGAATCGAATCAGTTGTTGGTCATGCGCGTGAGCGACACCGGTATTGGTATTGCGCCAGACAAGCACGAGCATATTTTTAACTCGTTTGAGCAAGCAGACTCATCAACGACTCGAAGGTTCGGCGGAACAGGGCTTGGGTTAGCCATCGTCAAAAAACTAACCGATTTGATGGGTGGCCATATTACTCTGAAGAGTATAGAAGGCGTTGGAAGTCAATTTATCGTTGAGTTGCCGATTCCTTGGGTAGAATCTGCTCCGAAAAAGCAGCAAGAAGCGCCGAAACCTCGTGCAAAATCACACCATTTAAAGATACTACTTGCTGATGATAACCGTGTGAATGCCATTGTGGCAAAAGGGTTTTGCGAAAAGCTTGGGCATGAAGTGGAAGTTGCAGAAAATGGATTAATCGCGGTTAAAAAGGCGAAAGAGAACGAGTACGACCTGATCTTGATGGACAACCATATGCCCGAGATGAATGGCGTTGAGGCGACACGCGTTATCCGACAAGAGTTAGGTATCAAGACATTACTCTTTGCGTACACGGCAGACGTATTTCGTGAAGCTCACGATAGCTTTATTGAAGCAGGAGCAGACCATGTGCTTACAAAACCGCTACAGCATGAGAGCTTTTCAGACGCTCTCAAACAGTTTGCCGCCAGACTCGAACCGAAACAGAATCCGCCACTAACGAGTGACAGCAATGTGCTTCAATTGCAACGTAAGCCAATCGAGAACTTAAGGTTAACAGAGGAAGAACTCTCCCGTTCAGGCATGTTTACTTCTTTACGAGATGAGCCAGAAGCGCTCGACGAGTTGCTAAAAAGCATTATTGTCGATTTTGAGACTTCTGTTGATGAACTTATTGAATACTTTATGGCTGAAGACTTTGCTTCATTAGCGCTGACGTTGCACAAAACGAAAGGGATGGCACTGAACCTAAGTTTACCTATTTTGGCGAGCCAAACGGAGGCCCTGGAAACTCAACTTAAAGCCAACCAAAGTCCCGAGATTGAGCAGTTGCAGATGCTGATCAATCGGTTACAGGTCAACATCCATCAGTCTCATAGACTTTTGGATGATATCCAGAAGAACAATACCGATCCTCAACAGATTTTATAGTCCCTGTGAGTGCGATGCTTTCCTTAACTCATTTTGTTGTGGTTTACTGTGGCAAGGACGGATAGTGTTGATTCGTCGTCGGAAAATCAGGGAGTTAGAATGAGTAAGCATTCCGCTTTAATCAAATGGCATCGTAAAGCTGGGGAAGAGTTTAGTGATAATAAGTATAGTAGGGCACACATTTGGCAATTTGATGGAGGGTTGCAAGTCCCAGCATCTCCATCTCCCCACGTAGTACCATTACCACTATCCGTAGAAGAAAACGTTGATCCAGAAGAAGCGTTTGTCGCGGCACTTTCTAGTTGTCATATGCTCGTTTTCCTGTCTATTGCAGCAAAGCGACGTTATGTTGTGGACAGTTACTTAGATGAAGCAGTAGGGGAGCTTGAAAAAGGCGAAAACGGAAAAGAGTGGGTATCAAAGGTAACGTTAAACCCTAAGATAACATTTTCAGGTGAAAAACAACCGACACCATCTCAATTAGAAAAACTGCACCACATGGCCCATGAGAATTGCTTTATCGCCAACTCCGTTAAAACAGAAGTGACAACGCTTATTGCGAATTAAGTGAAGCTCTTTATCAAAAGCGCGGCCTATTACAGAGTTATATTAAGCCAGCAGTCATCCCGCTGGCTCGTTCATCTAGACGACACCTTGCTCAATCATTGCATCAGCGACTTTTCTAAAGCCTGCAATGTTGGCGCCTAAAACTAAATTTCCAGGTTGGCCAAACTCTTTACTGGTTTCGTTTGCATTGATGAAAATATTTTTCATGATGGTTTGCAACTGACTATCCACTTGTTCAAACGTCCAGTTTTGCATGCTCGCGTTTTGCGCCATTTCAAGTTGACTGGTTGCAACGCCGCCTGCATTGGCTGCTTTGGCAGGCCCATAAGCTATGTCCGAGTCCACGATAATATTGGCAGCATCACGGGTGGTTGGCATGTTCGCCCCTTCACTAATCAAAATACATCCGTTTTCGATAAGAGCCAGTGCGTCGTCTGACGTTAATTCATTTTGAGTCGCACAAGGGAAGGCAGCATCAGCCTGATATCGCCAAACAGCATGTCCTTCATTAGGATAGTCGCCCTCTGGTGTGTATTCTGCTTCAGGGTAAGTTTCTAAATATTCTTCTAAGCTTGCTCTTTTCACTTCTTTCAGTTGTTTTAGGAGCTTAAGATCAATACCGTGCTCATGATAGATCGTACCTCGAGAGTCGCTGCATGTAACCGGCGTTGCTCCCATATGGTACAGTTTTTCAATGGCGTAGATAGCCACGTTGCCAGCACCAGAAACGAGGCAAGTTTTCCCTTTCAATGAATCGTTGCGGTCGTTGAGCATGCATTCTGCAAAATAGACGGCGCCATATCCTGTCGCTTCTTTTCTGGCGAGTGATCCACCCCAAAGAAGACTCTTGCCTGTAAGCACACCTTCGTAGCGCCCCGTCAATCGTTTGTATTGACCAAACATATAGCCAATTTCGCGCGCCCCGACGCCGATATCGCCTGCGGGAACATCGGTGGCAGGACCGATATGACGGTACAACTCGTTCATAAATGATTGGCAAAATCGCATGATCTCGCCGTCGGATTTTCCTTTAGGATCGAAGTTTGAACCGCCTTTGCCGCCACCGATAGGAAGGCCAGTCAGTGCGTTTTTAAAGATTTGCTCAAAGCCGAGAAATTTTATGATGCTCGCATTGACTGAGTGATGGAATCTCAATCCTCCTTTGTACGGCCCCAAAGCAGAGTTGAATTCAACTCGATAACCTTTGTTTACTTGTACATTTCCAGCATCATCAACCCAAGGAACTCGAAACATGATTTGACGTTCTGGCTCGACGATCCTCTGGATAATCGCTTGTTCCTTATATTTATTATTGCCTTCTATTACCGGCGCGAGAGAAGTTAATACTTCTTCTACCGCTTGGTAAAATTCTTTTTGCGCAGGGCTACTGTGTTGCAACGCAACAATAGTATCGTGTATGTATGACATAGATTTCTTCCTTGATGTGAATAAGCAATCAGTTTATATGAATGTATTTCCATTAAATAGTGATTTTGACCAAGATTCAATGGTTGTAGTGGTATTTCCTGCGGATGAGAATGTGCAGCTTATAACCCGGGCAGTGTTGGTTGAGATAGGTAGGGTGAGCTAAGTAAGCGGGTGGTTGAGTGATCAGTTTCACATATAACAAGCAGAAATCACTTTAGTCGATGTTGTTGTGCAGTTACGCAAATTGTTTATGTTAACGTCATGTTAAAGTTTTTGTGTGTGATAACTTGTGAAAAGACAACTATATGGATGAGCTTAAGGTTCTGAACTCGTTTATTCAGCAGAATGGTCTACCAGCGTTTGGCCACCTTGATGGAATTCCAACATCGTTACAGCTAGATAAATTTACTTACCTCGATGAGATGGATAAGCCAGTGTCTAAGTGGCGCCGTTACCGCGATTATAAGCAGTTTCAGTTCGTCAATTTGGTCACACCTGATTACGTCATTGGAGTAGCGATTGCTGATATACGGTATTTAGCATCCGGCTTTTGCTACCTGTTTGATATTAAAAAGAATAAGTTGATTGAGCAACAATGGTTGAAACCTTTTAATATAGGTTATCAAACTCAGCCTTCCAGTTGGTGCAGTCTTGCCCATCTTGCTAACAAAAGAGTTCAGTTTTCTATTAAGGATGGTATTTGGCACGTCCACTTTGTGACAGAGTCAGTCAATGCGGATCTCTATTTACGTCCAGAAAATATGAGTTTGCCATTAATGTTGTGTACGCCAACAGGTTATGCGGGTTGGACATATACTCAGAAGCACAATGCGTTAGCAGTAGACGGTAACTTGTTCATATTAGGAAAAGAGCAAGATCTATCAGAGGTGGCTGCTGGTTACGATTTTTCCGCTGGGTACATGCGACGAGAAACAAGTTGGCGCTGGGCAAGTATCAATTGCTTTGAGGATGACAGGCGTCTGGGGTTGAACTTGGCAGCTGGCGTTAATGAAACTGGCTATTGCGAAAATGTATTGTGGATTAATGGTCAGCGTCACTTTTTGCAACCTGTGCAGTTTCAGTTTTCACGAAGTGATGAAGGGCAAAAGTGGCATATTACGTCTGAAGATAAACGAGTTAACTTACAGTTCACGCCTTTGAATCGACGCTCAGAGAAGAAAAATTTTTGGCTTCTCAAAAGTAACTTTCGTCAGTACATCGGTTATTTCTCTGGCTATATTATCGATGGAAATGGCATCAAACATCAGTTAGAAGAAGTTATGGGTCTTACTGAAGATCACTATGCAAAATGGTAGAAACACAATGGATTGGACGCAGTTGATGGACCGCCCAGAATTACTTCTGATGATTCTGGCTCCAGTTTTCTTTTTCTGCATGCTTGCCGAATATTGGTTCGGACAAAGAAGGGGACGCTTGCCTGAAAGCGCGACGTATTACTTCCCTGAAGTAGCGTGTAATTTTGTTCTTGCGGGCTTACACCAAGCGACAGACATACTCACGGGTTTACTGATTGCTCAGTTGTATTTGTGGTGGTTTGATTGGCGTTTGTTTGATATCGAAATGAGCGTCTCAGCTTTTCTTTTACTTGTTGTCCTGCAAGATTTTTTCTATTACTGGTTTCATCGGGCTAGCCATCGTATTCGTTGGATGTGGGCCGCGCACGTTGTTCATCACAGTTCGGAAAGAATGAACTTCAGTACCGCCTTTCGTCAAAGTTTAATGTATCCGCTAGCGGGGATGTGGATTTTTTGGTTGCCCTTGGTGATTATTGGTTTTGAGCCAAAATGGGTTGTCTTCGTTGTGTTGTTTAATCTGGGCTTACAGTTTTTTGTTCACACCCAATCAATTCGTTCGCTCGGGCCACTAGAGTGGGTATTTAACACGCCGTCTCATCATCGCGTTCATCATGGTGTGAACCGTCAGTACATCGACAAAAATTATGCGGGTGTATTAATTATTTGGGATCGAATGTTCGGAACGTTTGAACCAGAGGTGGAAACGGTTCGGTATGGGGTTTCTAAACCTGTAAACAGCTTTAATCCCATCCGCGTGACGTTTGCAGAATGGAAAGACATGTTTTATGACGTAACTCGACCAAACTTATCATGGAAACAACGCTGCCGCCGTTTGTTCGCTCCGCCATCGGATTTTTATGAATAAATTGAGATAAAGAGATTGGAGCGGGCAGCGGGAATCGAACCCGCATCATCAGCTTGGAAGGCTGAGGTAATAGCCATTATACGATGCCCGCGCATCGATAGGACTCAGTTAATATGCCACACTGGACGAAAAAGAAAAGTCTTTTCTCATCAAATGTTTGTCAGTTGCCTAAAAAAGTAGCGGACTGATGTTAAAGTGTTCATTGTCTCTGGTTTTTTGTGGCACTCGCGATTCTGCTACTAAGCCTAGGGGCTTCCAATTAGGTCGTAAACACCGAATTCTTAGGTGTTTAGATGTTGATGATATTCAAGATTTTCTGTGTAAAGGTTAATCTCGTTTATTGAACAGTCACGTTTCATGGTCAAGACTAGATATTGAAATGATTACTTTTTACTGTTGATGCGTATGTATAACACAGGGTAATTCTGCTGAAACAGTCAGCTTAACCAAAGGAGATTTAACATGATGAGAGGTTTGATATTAGGGCTGGTGGTGATGCTGGTATCTGCTTGTACTACCGTTACAACCGATGTAGATAAACAAGCCGACTTTTCAGCTTACAGAACGTTTGACTTCGGTGCTCAGGCGGAAGCTCCTACCAGTATTGATGGTCGACGTATTGAGCAAGGGCTTGCTGAACAGCTTGAGGGTAAGGGTTTAATTAAGGTAAATAGTGGCGGTGACCTTTACGTACATCATGATATCGTAGAAGAATCCGAGCTTGTTTCTTCAGGATCGTCGGTGAGCTTTGGCTATGGCTGGAATAGCTTTGGTGTGATCACTTCAAGCCCAGAAAGATATAAAGAGCGTAAGTATGGGAAGTTGGTGGTTGAACTGGTTGATGCAAAGGCTAATCAAGTCGTTTGGAAAGGCGTTTCAAGTCGTAAACTGTCTGAGTCAATGAGCTCTGAGAAAAGAGAATCTCTCATCCAAGAAGAAATCGCGAAGATGTTTGAAAGCTACCCTTACGGTGAAAAATAATTAGTATTCTTAACGATTAAGAATACTAATTGCCAATAGCTACGCACAGGGTTAAAAGAACTTATTATTTTGGTTTTGGTTACCTTTGTGCGTACGACTCTGATTGCTTTACTCGGACTACTTTTCTGCTTGCTGGCTCCGAGCATGAGCCTGGCGCACTCACACCCAAATTTTCTTTCCTTTCATAACCAGCATATCGCTGTTGACGCTAAGTCGAAGCACTTTTCAGAACATCCTATCTCTCCAATACAACAAGACTATCCGAGTTTAAACAGCCGGAATGTAGTGAGGGTTAGCCATGCTAAGGAAATGAGCTCGAACGACGATGTAGAACCCGAATGGTTTGAAATGCTTGATGTAGCATGGTGGGCGCATCGTTCGGCAATTTACTCGATGAAGTGGCTAAAACGCATCGGCAATGAGGCTTTAGATTGTTGTATTGAATGTATTTTTACTCACTCTAAATACAGAATCGGCGTGAGAAAAGAATCGAATTTCATATACCGCTTTATACATGCTCGCTAACACATTCCATGTTTTTGCAACTTTTGGTTAATTATGCTTAGGAGCGGTTTATGTTTGATTCGATCATTCAGGTCTTGAGTGCTTTTTGGCATCAAGATTTCACGGCGTTAATGGCGCCAGGCAGTGCAGGTTTGGTTTATTTTGTTGTTGCTGTGATTATCTTTTTGGAAAGTGGTTTTATTCCTGCTGCACCTTTCCCATGCGACAGTGTCGTCGTACTATCCGGTACGCTGGCGGCGGTTAGCGTCCTTGACCCAATTATGATCATGTTGGTGATAGCTGTTAGTGCGGGGTTGGGAAGTTGGGCGGCTTATTTACAAGGCAAGTGGCTAAATCGCTTACCTAAGGTCCAAGGCTGGGTGAGTGCGGTTCCTCAAAAGCGTTTGGAACAAGTCGACGTATTACTCAGTAAACATGGATTGGTTGCGCTTTTGTGCGCGCGGTTTATTCCGGTTGTTCGTTCCCTATTGCCATTAATGATGGGGTTGCGAGTGAAACGTATTAGTAAATTCCATTACTTTGCGTGGCTGAGTGCGATTTTATGGACGCTGATATTATGCGGTTTTGGTTCATTACTTCCTTTGCTACCGGAAAATATGAGCAAAGCAATCACAATGCTATTAATGGCGGCACCAATAATTACTCTTGTGATTGGAGTGCTTAGTTTCTTGTTTGTTAAAGCACGTCGAGCGTTCTGTAAACCCAAGGATGTGTCTGAGTTTTCTCAGTAAGTTTACTTGATTTGCACTTTTAAGCTTGTATGCAGATTAGACATCTAATCGACAGGTTTTTATCAGTAAAAAGAAAGGCGCATACATTGCGCCTTTCTTTTTGAGTGTCGTTAGGGTTTCGAATTTAATAGCCAATGCTATATAAGTATTCGCCAACTTCTTTGCACTGAGACTTGTAGATGTTCTCTACTTCAGACTCATTCTTATCTGCTGCTTTAAATTCAAGTTCGGCAGACGATAGCTGGTCAAAGCTGTAGTCTCTCTCAGACATTAAGTAGTGTCTGAACATCGCTCTGTGTTCCGGAACTGCAATACGTGCGTTAGAAACGTTGGCACACTCTAACAGAGTGTCGTTACTCATTTCTTCTGGCTTAGTTTCTGTGTTTGCTAAGGTTGAGCCCGCTGCAAATAGTAATGCTAGTGCGATGGTTGTAGCGATTCTTGTCATTATATGGACCTCAAATTGGTTCTAGTAACAATGAGCATATTGGCTCTTATCGTTACATTTTCGTGTTCTCTGTATGTCATAAAAAGTTAAACAACAGAGAAGGCGTTGCGACCATGAGTAAAGACGTACATTAAGTTCGCTTCCTTTCTTCCTGAGAGGCGATAAAGAGAGCG
Source organism: Vibrio sp. sp1 (assembly GCF_016920955.1). Classification (NCBI taxonomy): domain Bacteria; kingdom Pseudomonadati; phylum Pseudomonadota; class Gammaproteobacteria; order Vibrionales; family Vibrionaceae; genus Vibrio; species Vibrio sp. sp1. Next base: position 1,505,801 of record NZ_CP060590.1, on the reverse strand, counting down.
TTGACTCATGAGTCCGCCATAACTGTCTAGAGGTAAGCGAGATGCTTGTTTTGCCAACTCCAGTAGTGGTGGAGAAGAGAAAGCAATAAGTAAAAAATAATCAGGAGTAAAATCTGATGATAAAACGCCATCAGTAGCTGATGTTCGGCGACAGGAGACAAGCCCGAACAACTCGCGCTTTATATGTAGGTAGTAACTTTCTGAACCCCAAGAGCTCAGAGAAGCTGAGGCATGAAAATCAGTGTGTGCTAGCTCAAAATCGTCTTGTTGAGAGAGTTTAAGTAGGCGCTCGGAAGTGTAATGTTTGGTGTGGTGCCACTCATGCGCATATGAAGCTGTGATGAGCCCTGAGAGCAGGGAAAAAGAAAGCATCAATAATATACGGTGTAGATAACGCAAGAAGTAACCCTAAACATATAAAGCCACAGTTACCCACCATGATTAAGGAATCTTAGTGGAACTATGATAACGATGAAAGCCAGTGTCTGATCAACTCAGCGTATACTAACGAGATGGAAGGGGGATGAACAGAGTTTTCTGATCGCACTTAGGTATATCAGCGAATAACACAATAGTTTTCGCTTTCGAGTAAGCGAAAATGGAAAGAGAGTCGTTGCACAAGGACGATTAAGCTAACAGGATTATTACTGGGGAAGAAATAGAATCTTCTTTTTTCTTCCCCATATGTATCGCATCGGTATTACGCGCTTGCGTAAATAACGCTGCCGCCTTTTATAGTGTCAATGATCTCGCGAGACAACTTCTCTGGCAAAGCAGGGCAACCCCAACTGCGTCCGAGGTATCCATTCTTCTTGATGAAGGAAGGGTTTGCGTAATCGGCACCGTGCACGACAATGTAACGCTCGCGAGCTTTGTCGTTTAATCCAGAGCTTAGCCCATCTAATCGAAGTGAATAGCCATTTGAGCCGTAGTAAGTGGTATCAGTCAAAAAAGTGCCCAATGATGTTTTTCGCGAGTTTACGACATTTGAAAACTGTGTCGCTGTTTTCTTTCCGCTGTTCACGCCGTGAGAAACATACGTATTGTAGATTAGCTTCTTTTTATCTAAATCAACCACATAAAAACGCTTTTCAGTTGATGGTTTACTATAGTCGATGATCGTTAGTACCGACTTCTTTCTATCGGGTGTCTTCTGATAAGCGATGTAAGCGTCACTGAACAACTTAAAGTCTACTATGCCATCTAGCTTGGCTTGTTTAAACACATGTTCAACTTGCTTTGGTCGTAAATGATCCCTGGGTTCGTTATCTGATTGTTTTGCAAAAGCAAAAGGTGAGACAGACAACAGCGCACATGTAAATAATAAAATTAACTTTTTCATCTTGGCTAAATAAAACTCTATGGTGTTACAAATTTACCGATTGCTTCATGCATTCGTTAAAACAACATGCACATCAATATAATTCTATTCCCAATGTTTCTTATTGCACGCTTAGGTGCTTGATATTGGGTTGACGATAAGTTTTCGAGTTAAAAACTAACTAATTGAAACTTATAAAAAATATGAAGTTTAACGATGATTTCTATAAACTTCGGCGTAAATAATATCTGATATATGTAATTAATAAAACTGTGTTTAAGGATATTTGTGAAGTTGCTAATTTATAAAAACGGCGTTTTATTTTTCGTACTTTAGAAACTCTTTTTATTTCAATGTGTTTTCTTTTTCTACGCTTTATCCAATACCTCAAAAGTTTGTGATTTAACTCGTAACAAATCGTAACGCCGAATCGTTATGTGTATAAGTGCATTTATAATGTATGAATAAACAACAGGGTGGTAAGAAAAGGCAGTAAAACAGCAGTGAATCGGTTGTTTTTAATTCACGATTGACAAAGCTAAGTCTAAGTCGTTCAAAAATTGAACTTGTGAATGTGTCGTTTAAGTGAGAGTGATGAGCTCGACAAAAGTGAAGTGACGCGTGCTATTGTTTATTCTCTAATTTATTCGATTACATAAGGAAGGGTACATAGTAAAAATTGAAAAAATAATTCTATCGTGTGGATTAAAGTATATAAATAATAAAACTTCGAAATTAAAAGATAAGAGCGCCAGATATTAATTCATTAAATTTTTGAACATGAAAGTAAACTCTATCTATTATGTTTGGTTTGGTTTGGGTTGATTTGGTGTGAAAGCGCTCGTCTCATTAAGAAAAACGCTCAAAATTATTTAAGGACGGTTATGACAGCATTTAATAAAGTGTTTATTGTCACTCCCAATGTTAATGATTTTGCAATGTTGCAAGAGTCGCCATTGGAAATGTCTCTTCAAGTAACGGCAAGCAAACCTATCCAACTCTATGGAGAGTCTGTTAAAGCCAGTTGGAAAAGTATTGATATTGAATGGTTAGACGTTATGGGTGAAAAGCCATTGCCCAGGCCTGATATTGCAGCATGGGGATCTTTTACTCTTGCTGTATCCGCTTCTATTGCGGATAAGCTCGATGTGTTGAGCGAGAATGTCGAATTTTTACCATTAAATCTACAAGGAAAGCCTTGGCGAGCATTAAACATTGTCACTCAAATTGATGCCATTGATACCTCTGCTACCGAGTATAATCTTCGTCATGGTAAGCTAAGTCGTGCTAGACCGTTTAAGAAACTCGTTTTGAATAGAGAAGCCGTTAATGAATCTGACTTGTTCAGAGTAAAAGGTGCTGGGCTCAGAACGTTTTGCACGGACAAAAAAGGTGGCTTGTACGATAGCGTCAAAGCGCTGAATTTGACCGGTTTGGATTTCAAGGAAGTGCTGGTTTAAAAACGAATAAATAGTGATTTACTCAACTAAAGTCATAGAGATAGGTATGGGGGAACAAAAGCTGAGCATCTATCAATGAAGCTCATATACAGCCGCCACAGTTGTGACTGCTGTACGTCTCCCCTTAACTTATGTTCTTGAAACCCTAATTGAGCTGACCATGGACGCATCAAATCGACTGTCGTCATTTGCCGATTGCCACCACAAGCTCAATTGTTCTTTAGTCATTGGTTTACCAAATAAATAGCCTTGCATATAGTCGCAGCGGTATGCCGATAGCCATTCATGCATCATATTGTGTTCAATACCTTCTGCTGTAACCGTTTTATTTTGGGCATGGCATAGCTCAATAATAGGTTTGATCACATGGCCGTTGTTGGTGTTCATCAATGTAACGAGGAACTCTCGATCAAATTTGATTTTTTGAACCGGATACTGAACGAGCTGAGTTAACGATGTGTAACCAGAACCAAAGTCATCAATTGCAAGACGGTAGCCACGTTTTGATAGCTCATCAAGTAGAGCCGTGCCTTGTTGTTCTGCGGCAAAGGTTTCGGTTATTTCTATCTCAATACATTCTGGTTTAACACTGTGCAGTGTCGCTTGTTCATGGATGTAGTTTGCCATTTCTATCGAGTTTAGCTCTGCTGATGAAAGATTGACCGAAAGAACAATATCCTTACCGAAAATATTCCTTAATTGATGGTATTCCGCCGTTGCATTGGCGAAAACCCAGCGGTCAATTTTATCAAATAATCCGGCTTGCTCTGCAATTGGAATAAACTCCTTTGGGGGGATAGGGCCGATACCTTCGGCTTCCCAGCGCAACAAGACTTCTAACCCCTCAATTTCGTTGCTTCGATTGTTCATATAGGGTTGAAAAACAAGGTGGAATTCTTCCTCTACATTGCTTTTTCGGAGCGCACGTTCAAGCTGACTTCGTCTTTGAGACTCAATATTGAGAGCGGCTGAATAATAGGCGTATTGATTTTTCCCTGCCCGTTTTGCTTGATACATAGCCGCATCGGCACTGGAGAGTAACTTCGCGATGTCAGTACCGTCTTGAGGATATTGTGCAATACCTACGCTTGCCGTAACGGGAAATGAATTACTCCAAGATGAACTGAGATTACTAATCGGTTTTAGTAACTCTGATGCAAGCAAATCAGGCAAGCGTTTTACCTCTTGATTTGAGCTCAGCAAAATTGCAAATTCGTCACCAGACAACCTGGCGGCAAAGCAGGGGCTGTTGTAATCGTGCGAGAACTTTTGACAAGCATTCTTGATGTGTGATGAGAACACTTTTAATAAGTTATCTCCCAATTCATGCCCGTATTTATCATTCACGTATTTAAAGTTATCAAGATCGACGTAAACAACCCACAGAAACTGCGAAGGGGAGATAAGTTCACGAGTGGCAAGCTCATGAAAACGATGGCGATTGGCGAGTTGCGTCAGGTGATCCGTTTCAGCTAGGCGTTTTGTCTTTTTATAGATGACATTAAGTTCCTCATACATATCAAAAAAGCGTGCAGAGAGGCGTCCTATTTCATCGTTTGTTTCTAGCTTTTCAATATTGTCACGTTGATTAGATTCAAGTTCGTTCAGCTGCTTATCAAGGCGAGAAACAGGGCGCAACACATAGCGGTACAACACCAAAATGATTAATGTGATAGTGAAAAACGCCGCTACGCCAAAGGAGAAAGCAAGTTCTAGCCACACTTTATCGACTTTATTCCACATTAAATATTCGGCAGGAGAAAGCACGGCATAAAAGTGCGGCAGCAGCTCAATGGTTTGAGCGAGAGAAATATCAAGATAAATGGGTTTGTCGGCGAAAGTAATCACGCTGTGTGTGTCAAACTCGATTTCATGCTTAATCTCGTTAAAGGCTTCAAGTGATACGGAAACTACCACAAAAAACACATTTTTCGAGTCAAAGCTCAAAGGGTGAGTCCCCGTTCTTTTGTCGACGACCTCATATTGAAGAAGAATGCTTTGTCCACTGGAGTTATAAATAAAGCCAGTGTGACTGAAAGCCTCTCTCTCATTGAAACTTCGTGATATGTACTCTAACACCTTTGGGTCGACCACGCCCGATGATTCGTAATATTTGTTTTCTGTGTAGTAGAGAAGGTTTTGTTTGCCGTCGAGGATCGCCATGCTCGCATCGCCTTTGTAACCATGGCTCAATACTTCAGCGGTCTCGTCTAATCGGTTAAACAAGACTCGTTCACGATAGGGGTTGTTATGATTTACCAAATAGTCTTGTAATACATCACTTTTACTGAGCGTATAGGCATAGCTATTAAGAAAAATATTCGCTTGTCGAAACTGCCCGGCGAGCTTTTCCATCTGCAACTGAATATAGCTGTCTTCCCGCTTGATGAGCGTCACTTTTTGAATGCTATAAATAATATAGCTAGATACTAACGCGCTTAATAAGATCACTGGCGCGACAAGCAAAATGACTCTATTGCTTAACTTCATTATGGTTCTTAGTTTCCGTTTGTGTCCCTACAAACGTCGCGTACCAGGTAAGGTACTGAACGGATGATGTGTTTTGGCAAATTGTAACCAGATTGTAAGGTGAGCGTTCTCCAAAATCAGGCAGCTATCTAAGAATTGTGATGACGTGAAAGGTTTCGAGCTTATTAACTAGAGGTTTTCTCAGTAGTTGGACGTCTCTTTTCCTCCCTCCCTGTATAAAACCTAACTGTAATGACAGGGAAATACTGTCATCGAAACGTTTCGATGATAAAGTGTGACTTAAGTGCACTTTTCCTATTCAATGACAATTGAATTACAGATCATTCTCACACCTTATCGATCTCACACTGGTCAAATTGCGATGACGAATTATTATTTCATCGAAACGTTTCGATGAGTTTTCTGTTAATAACAAAACACTTTAAAACAGGCGCTCATGGTTGTATGAACGTGTAACCGAAAGGTCGATGAGATGAAAAAAAGTACCCTAATTAACTCAGATATTTCTTACTTGGTGGCGACGCTAGGCCACACCGACGAGATCACGATATGTGATGCTGGTCTACCAATCCCAGAGCATGTTCAGCGAATCGATTTGGCGCTAACGCATGGGGTACCAAGTTTTCTTGATACTGTTCGCGTAATTCTATCTGAGTCCCAAATCGAAGGGGTCATCATTGCGGAAGAGTTCTCTGATGCAAGCCCAGTTTTGCATGAAGCGTTGCTCAACGAACTGAGCAAAGAGAGTGAAGAAACGGGCAAATCTATTGAGGTGAGCTACGTGTCACATGAAGCGTTTAAAGCACGCACGGCCCAAAGTCGCGCTATCGTAAGAACGGGCGAATGCTCGCCATATGCGAACGTTATTTTCCAAGCGGGCGTGGTTTTTTAAGCCAGAGATATTGAGGACAGATTATGACTCAAGCCATTCTACAACTAAGCGAAATTGAGAAGGCGTTTCCGGGCGTAAAAGCACTCGACAAAGCAAGCCTGAATGTTTATCCAGGCCGTGTGATGGCGCTGATGGGTGAAAATGGAGCAGGCAAGTCAACGTTAATGAAGGTGTTGACAGGCATTTACCACATGGATGCGGGGAGCATTCAATATCAAGGTCAGCCGGCGGCCTTTAAAGGTCCACGCGATTCACAGGAAGCTGGTATTAGCATTATTCACCAAGAGCTGAACCTGATTCCTGAACTGACGATTGCCGAAAATATTTACTTGGGACGAGAGTTCACTGGCTCCTTAGGGCGTATCCAGTGGGGCAAAATGTATGACGAAGCTGACAAGCTTTTAAAACGTCTGAATGTAAAGCACTCATCAAAAACATTGCTTGGCGATTTAAGCCTTGGTGAACAACAAATGGTGGAAATTGCAAAGGCACTTTCGTTTGAGTCGAAAGTCATCATTATGGATGAGCCAACGGACGCATTGACCGATACCGAAACGGAATCACTGTTTAAAGTGATTAATGAGCTTCGTGCTCAAGGATGCGGCATCGTATACATCTCGCATCGTCTTAAAGAAATCTTTGAAATCTGTGATGATATTACGGTGCTTCGTGATGGTAAGTTTATCGGTGAGTGCAAGGTGTCCGACACTGATGAAGATGGCCTAATTGAAATGATGGTTGGCCGAAAATTAGAAGAGCAATATCCACGTATTGATGTCCAACATGGCGAAACTTGTCTTGAAGTCATTGGTTTGACTGGGTCTGGCGTTCAGGATGTGAGCTTTACTCTCAAGCGTGGTGAGATTCTTGGAATTTCTGGCTTGATGGGCGCAGGCCGCACTGAACTCATGAAAGTCATTTACGGCGCATTACCTAGTGAGCATGGTGTTATCAATCTTGATAACAAAACTATTAACCCGGTTAGCCCGCAAGATGGCTTGGCAAATGGTATCGCTTACATCTCTGAAGATCGCAAAGGCGATGGTTTGGTTTTAGGTCTTTCGGTTAAGGAGAACATGTCACTTTGTTCGCTAAACCAGCTGACCAAAGGCTTCCAGATTCAACACAGCGACGAAGTGATTGCTGTGGAAGATTTTATTAAGTTATTCAACATTAAAACCCCAACGCGAGATCAAATCATCGGCAACTTATCTGGTGGTAACCAGCAAAAAGTTGCGATAGCGAAAGGGTTAATGACGAAACCTAAAGTTCTGATTCTGGATGAGCCGACACGTGGTGTTGATGTCGGAGCAAAAAAAGAGATTTATCAGCTCATCAACAAGTTTAAGGCCGAAGGCATGAGCATCATCTTGGTTTCTTCCGAGATGCCTGAAGTGCTCGGCATGAGCGACCGTATTTTAGTGATGCATGAAGGTCGTATCACTGGCGAATTTGATGCGAAAGACGCCGATCAAGAAAAATTACTCGCCTGTGCCGTAGGCAAAGAGATCAATGAGGAAGCAGCATGAGTACGAATACCATGAGCAAACCAACCGAAACTGGCAACAAGAAGTTGTTCACAAAAGAGTGGCTGATTGAGCAAAAATCACTGATAGCTTTGATCTTTCTGATCGTTGTTGTGTCATTTTTGAACCCGAACTTTTTTACGGTCGACAACATTCTCAACATTCTTCGTCAAACCTCCGTGAATGCCATTATCGCAGTGGGTATGACATTAGTTATTTTAACAGCAGGCATCGACTTAAGTGTTGGTTCGGTATTGGCATTGTGTGGTGCCTTTGCGGCAAGCATGATTGCGCTTGAGGTTCCGGTGCTAGTGGCGGTTCCAACTGCTTTAGTCGCAGGTGCAGCGTTAGGTGCGATCAGCGGTATCATTATTGCGAAGGGTAAGGTGCAGGCATTTATCGCTACGCTGGTTACCATGACGTTACTACGTGGTGTGACCATGGTGTACACCGAAGGTCGACCAATCTCGACAGGCTTTACTGACACCGCAGATGCGTTTGCATGGTTTGGTACTGGCTACGCGCTAGGCATTCCGGTTCCTGTTTGGTTAATGGTGGTTGTGTTCGCAGCGGCTTGGTATTTACTTAACCACACGCGCTTTGGTCGCTATGTTTACGCACTAGGCGGCAACGAGTCTGCGACTCGCCTATCAGGTATCAATGTAGACCGAGTGAAGATTGGTGTCTACGCCATCTGCGGTATGCTAGCAGCGCTTGCAGGTATTATCGTAACGTCTCGTCTTTCTTCGGCGCAGCCAACAGCGGGTATGGGCTACGAGCTAGACGCTATCGCAGCGGTTGTTCTTGGCGGTACCAGCTTGATGGGCGGTAAAGGTCGTATCATGGGTACCTTGATTGGTGCGCTGATCATCGGTTTCTTGAACAATGCACTTAACCTACTTGATGTTTCTTCCTACTACCAAATGATTGCAAAAGCAGTGGTTATCTTGCTGGCGGTATTGGTAGACAACAAAAACAAGTAATTCATAACAATCTGTATATATAAAACAGTGAATACAAACCGAGTCAGGGGACGTGTACTGGCTCACCCTACACAAAGGACTAGAACGATGAAAAAACTTGCAACTCTTATCTCTGCTGCACTTCTTTCTTCAACCGTATCGGTAGCGGCGCAAGCTCAAGATACCATGGCGATTGTGGTTTCGACGCTAAACAACCCGTTCTTCGTAACGATGAAAGACGGTGCGGAAGCAAAAGCGAAAGAATTGGGGTACGACTTAATTGTACTGGACTCGCAAAATGACCCGAGTAAAGAACTGTCGAACATCGAGGATTTAAGTATTCGCGGCGTAAAAGCAATTCTTATCAACCCAACGGATTCTGATGCAGTGTCTAATGCAATTCGTATGGCGAACCGTTCTAAGATCCCTGTGTTGACATTAGACCGTGGTGCAAGCCGTGGTGAAGTCGTGAGTCACATCGCGTCGGACAACGTAATTGGTGGTGAAATGGCAGGCCACTACATCATGGAAAAAGTCGGCGAAAAAGCAAAAGTCATTCAACTTGAAGGTATTGCGGGCACATCGGCAGCGCGTGAGCGCGGTGAAGGCTTTATGAATGCCGTGAAGGGCAGCGATATGGATCTTCTTGCTAGCCAACCGGCTGACTTTGACCGCACGAAAGGTCTAAACGTAATGGAAAATCTGCTAGCGGCTAACCCGGATGTACAAGCGGTATTTGCACAGAATGATGAAATGGCGCTAGGTGCACTTCGCGCAGTTCAAGCTTCTGGCAAAGATGTCGTTATCGTTGGTTTTGATGGTACGGAAGACGGCATTGCAGCAGTTAACCGTGGCAAACTAGCGGCAACTATTGCTCAGCAACCAGACCTTATCGGTGCTTTAGGTGTTGAAACGGCTGACAAAGTTTTGAAAGGTGAAGAAGTAGAAGAGTACATCCCAGTACCACTAAAAGTAGTCACTAAGTAAGTTTTAAGTTCAATAAATCATCCTAATTTTTGCTCTCTCCTCCGTTTATATCTGTCGTTTAGGAGGTGAGGGCAAACTTACCCAAAATACTGCAAAGTGTGGGGTATAGATGCCTTTGGCTTTTTATCGAGACTCCTTCATCAGGAAGAGAAGTTAAAGTCATCTAATGTATTTTCCTAAACAGTTTTTAAAAAGGGTTCATTCAGAACCGAGGATAACCGTATGAATAAGTTAGTGGTGTTAGGTAGTGTAAACGCTGACCATGTTCTTCAAGTGCCTTCTTTCCCTCGCCCAGGCGAGACGCTGCATGGTCGCAACTATCAAGTTATCCCAGGTGGCAAAGGTGCCAACCAAGCCGTCGCGGCGGCGCGATTAAATGCAGACATAGGTTTTATCGCTTGTGTGGGCGACGACTCATTCGGCATTAACATTCGCGAAAACTTCAAAATGGACGGCATCGATATCACTGGTGTGAAGATGCAGCCAAATTGCCCGACAGGTATCGCGATGATTCAAGTGTCGGACAGTGGTGAGAACAGCATTTGCATTTCAGCTGAAGCAAACGCCAAACTGACAGCAGAAGCGATTGAGCCAGATTTAGAGCGTATTCGCCAAGCAGATTACTTGTTAATGCAATTGGAAACGCCGATGTGCGGCATTGAGAAAGCTGCGCGTGTAGCGAAAGATGCCAAAACCAATGTCATTCTGAACCCAGCGCCAGCTCGCGAACTGTCAGATGAATTACTGTCTTGCATTGACGTGATTACACCAAATGAAACGGAAGCTGAAGTTCTGACAGGTATTACTGTAACAGACAACGAAAGCGCGCAAGAAGCGGCGAATGAGCTACATGGTAAAGGTATAGAAATTGTCATGATCACACTCGGTGCAAAAGGCGTTTGGCTAAGCCAAAACGGTCGAGGCGAAATCATCTCGGGTTTCCGCGTTGAAGCGACGGATACTACCGCAGCGGGCGATACATTTAATGGGGCATTCGTCACTGGTCTCCTAGAAGATTTACCTTTAGAATCAGCGATTAAGTTTGCACATGCGGCGGCTGCAATTTCTGTGACCCGCTTTGGCGCGCAAACGTCGATTCCAACCCGCGAAGAGGTGGACGCGTTTCTCGCTGAACAATAAGGCGCACAATGCCTCATTAAAATAGGAGTAGTAACATGGCGACGATGAAAGACATCGCAAAACTGGCAGGGGTTTCCACTTCAACAGTGAGCCATGTTATTAACAAGACGCGTTTTGTGAGCGAAGAGATCTCTGAACGCGTTAACAATGCCGCAAAAGAGCTTAACTACTACGCGCCCTCTGCGTTGGCGCGTAGCCTCAAAGTTAATCGTACCAAAACCATTGGTATGCTCGTGACAACCTCAACCAACCCATTCTTTGGCGAAGTCGTAAAAGGCGTCGAACGCAGCTGCTACCAAAAAGGCTACAGCCTCATTTTATGTAACACCGAGGGTGATAACGAACGTATGCGTCAATCCATTAATACGCTATTGCAAAAGCGTGTCGATGGTTTGATTTTGATGTGTTCGTCGCTAGAAGGAGAGCGTATCGATGTATTTGAGCGTTACCCAGATATCCCAGTAGTGGTAATGGACTGGGGGCCGATGCTATTTACAAGTGATAAAATCCAAGACAACTCACTTCGTGGCGGTTACTTAGCGGCGAAATACTTAATTGATTGCGGCCATACCGAAATTGGGTGCATCACTGGCCCTTTGATTAAACACCAAGCGCAAATGCGATACGAAGGTTATAAGCGAGCAATGAACGAAGCGGGCTTGGAATTTAATGCCAATTGGATCATTGAATCGGACTTCGAATGTGAGGGTGGGTATCAAGCGTTCAAAAAAATGGCTCAGCGTGGCGCATTACCCAGCTCGATTTTCGTCTCTAACGATATGATGGCGATGGGTGTGATTAACGCCGCAAATGAGCTCGGTATTAAAGTGCCGGACGACCTGTCCATTATTGGTTACGATGACATCCATATCGCGAAATTTATGTCGCCATCGCTAACTACCATTCATCAGCCTAAGTACCGTTTGGGGCAGGCTGCCGTTGAGACTCTTGTCCGAGGACTGGACGACAAATCTAACGACGCTCAAGTCGTTCAACTGGAACCAACATTGGTTGTACGCAACAGTGTGACGAATTTCTCTTAATTAAAAACAAACGCATGGTTAACAAATTTAGTGCATATAATTTATAAAAAAATGGGCTAAAAAATAAATAAGCATGCAAAACAGATGTTCGAATTTATTAACTCAACATTTGAAAAGTGTGATTTTTTGCGAGTAACTCGAAAGATTTCGTGTCGATAGTGCTTAAAAAGCTTATTATTAATAAAGCCTATAATTAGATTTATAAATTATTGAGATGAATGGAAAATCTTTATGTTAGTTAAGAGATATGCACAGTATTCAGTAAAGAGGCCGTGGTTTCACCGTTTCAATATTTCACTAGTATTAACGGTGTTTGTCGTGAGTGTTTATGAACTACTTGCGAATGAAGAGTATGTATACTTGGCTGGCGTGGTGTTTACATTTGCTTCGACTTTACTGTTCGCGTCAGCATCGACGTTCAAAAAGCGCTACCTAGGACACGAGTCCTAGTTCATTTGGAATGAATAATTGAGATAAATAGGTACTTTCAAGTAAGTAATGAATCTGATTTATGATCGAGTGCATCAAGAGGAGGACAAATGTCCTCCTTTTTGTTGGGGATCACGCTCTAATATAAGCGTATTCCAAACAAAATAATAAAGGACATGTTATGGACCTCTTTGCCTTACTCGATATTAATAATACTCTCGTTAACATTCCGATCGGCGACGGCTACGCAATGAGTTGGATCGAAGCTTTCGGTACAGTTTTTGGACTGCTTTGCATTTGGTTGGCCAGCCAAGAAAAAACCATCAACTACTTATTCGGTTTGCTGAATGTCACGCTTTTTGCCGTTATCTTTTTTCAAATTCAGTTATACGGATTATTGCTTCTTCAATTGTTTTTCTTCTGTGCGAACATTTACGGCTGGTATGCGTGGACCCGTCCAAACGCACAAGGTGAAACGCTGGAAGTTCGCTGGTTAAATAAACAGAAACTTATTACTACTGCCTCTATTAGCGTTGCATGTATCGCATTATTAACGATCTATATCGACCCATTTTTCTTTGCGCTAGCAAACATTGCTGTTGATAGCTTGAATCTCTTTGGTGCTGGCTTGGCTGAACCGGTGCTTGAGCCTGACGCGTTCCCGTTCTGGGATGCAACCATGACAGTGCTTTCTGTGGTTGCACAAATTCTGATGACACGTAAATACGTCGAAAACTGGATTCTATGGGTCGTGATTAACATTATCAGTGTGGGTATCTACGCGACGCAAGGTGTTTACGCAATGTCTGTTCAGTACGCGATTCTTATGTTCATCGCTGCCAATGGCACGCGTGAGTGGGCTCGTAGCGCTAAGCGCAATGGCGATAAAACCTTAGCGCACGCTGCTGCGTAAGGAACGAAAAATGGCCAAACAACCTCATATCGGAGTGGATGAAACACAAATCGCTCCCCTCGTTATTGTATGCGGCGAGCCAGATCGAGCGAATCGTATCGCGGCATTATTTGATGATGCAGAAATGGTGTCGGAAAACCGCGAGTACCGTGTGTTTACCGGCAACTACAAAGGCAAACCTGTTTCAGTATGTAGTACAGGTATAGGTGCGCCATCGATGATCATCGCAGTGGAAGAGCTAAAACAGTGCGGTGTGACTCATGTGGTACGCGTTGGATCGGCGGGGGCAATGCAATCAGGCATTCATCTTGGCGAGTTGATCATTGCCGAAGGCGCGGTAAGAGATGAGGGCGGCTCTAAAGCGTATGTCGATTCGTCTTATCCAGCCTACGCAAGCTTTTCACTGTTAAAGGAAGTTGAGCGTTACTTGTCGATGCAAAAAGTACATTATCATTTTGGTGTGGTGCGTTCTCACGACAGTTTCTATACCGATGACGAAGATGCAATATGCCAACATTGGAACAAGAAAGGCATCTTAGGTGCCGATATGGAAACCTCTGCGCTGTTTACGGTCGGTCGACTACGAGGCCTTCATGTGGCTTCGATATTAAACAACGTGGTGCTGTATCAACAAGATGTGAAAGAAGGTGTTGGTCAGTACGTTGATGAAGCCAAAGTAATGATGCAAGGTGAGAAGAGTGCCGCGATTACGGCATTAGAAGCCTTGGTTGCTCAGCGTTAGCCAGTCTCTATCTCAGTAAGTCACATAAACAGAATAGATGTAAAGCGACAGGTCACTGTCGCTTTTTTATTTGGAGTTACGGGGTACAATCCACCTTAAATAGTTGTCCGTAACTTTTTCTGAGAGAGCAGAAAATGAAAATCAGCCCTTATCCGACTGGTCGCTTCAAAACATACCTTGAAGAAAAGAGTGCCACCTTTCGCGATTTGATTTATCAATGCCATATAAATTCGCGTTACTTTGATGCTGGGGAAGCAATTCTCCGCCAAGGTGAGCAACTTCAGTACTTGTATGTTGTGCCAGTAGGTCGAGTCTCGATGAACATATTGGCCGCAAATGGACGACGTTTTCAATTAGGGGAAGCTAACTGCGACTATCATATTTATGGTGAAATGGAGTTCTTCACTCAGACTCCTTGTCAATGGAATGTGATAGCAGATGAACATATGCAGGTTGATGTTATCTGTATCCAAAAACTAACCGAAGCACTGCAAAATCATCCCCAAATGATGGTGTTCTTCGCTTCAGCATTGGCTGAGGATTATCAAGACTCCATGGATATCTACACTAATCGTTTGTTGCATCCCATTACTTACAACATTGCCTATGATCTTCTCGTCCGTAATCAGACGGATAAGTTGCTTGGTGGTTTTGATAAAGTGAACCAAGAGGCTGAGCGGTTTGGTACCTCAGGCCGAGTCTATCGACGTGCAGTTAAGGACTTGATTGAAAAGGGATTGATTACAAAAACGGACAACGGTTTGGAGATTATTGATGAGCTGGCACTCAAAGCGTTTATTGAAGCGCATGAATGATACGCCCAGGTATTGGAACTGATGGGTTTTATAAGTCTTTGATATATCTAAGTCTTGAGTAAACGTAACTAATGTAAAGTACCTTAAATTTTGTTGAATGCATTAAAGAGTAGCGTTATATTGCGAACGCGTATGATAATAGATCTCATTAAGGCTTAACAAAATGAAAAAATTCGTCGGTGCGGCTATGCTGTCGTTATTTACTGTTTCTCCTTCTTTCGCTGCTAAAGTTGTGATTGACCACTACATGGGTCAAACAGAGCTAGAACAATCCCCAGAGCGTGTGGTTGTGATTGGCTTTGGCCCGCTAGATGCGCTGGACAACTTTGGTATCGATCCTGTTGCAGTATCTAACTCTTCTAATCTTCCTAGTTACCTTTCAAAATACAGCAAAGATAACTACACCTCTGCGGGTAGTTTGTTTGAACCTGATTTTGAAACCATCTACATGCAAAAACCGGATTTGATTTTGGTTGGTCCGCGAGCGTCTGCGAAATATGAAGAGCTGAGTGAAATTGCCCCTACAGTTGTTTTTGCGGCGAAAGAGAACCAAGGCTATTGGGAAGGCACGCAAGCGCAATGGCGCAATATTGGTAAGATCTTCAATATCGAAGAAAAAGTAGAGCAGAAAATTGAAGCGCTAGATGCTCAATTCAAAGCAATCCGTGACTACAACCAATCGAACAAAAATGATGCATTAACGATTTTGAGCATGGGTGACAACATCAGCGCGTTTGGTGCCCAGTCGCGATTTGGCGTCATTTATAACGACTTTGGCTTCTTGGAAACGGTTGAGCACGTGAAAACGGGCACTCACGGAGATGTCATTTCTTATGAGTTTATTCGTGAAGCTAACCCGAAAAATATTCTCGTGGTTGACCGAAATTCTCTGACAGGTACGCCGGATAACGATATTCGTAAATCCATGGATAACGACTTAGTCAAAGCTACTGCGGCATATAAAAATCATAAAATCACTTATTTAGATGTGGACGCGTGGTACTTGTCGATGTCTGGTGTGACAGCAACAGAAAAAATGGTCAGTGAGATAAAGCAAACCGTTGAACTGTAATCCAAGATAGCAGAGGTTAACTTTGAAGAAGTTATTGCTAACCCTTGTGGTTTTAAGCACGGTTTCGTTATTTGTTGGGGTGGCAAACATGACGCCCCAACAACTCTTTTCAGGTGATGAGAAAGCATTAGAGCTTTTCTTTACCAGCCGTATACCACGTTTATTTGCCATACTGCTTGCTGGTGCTGGCTTGAGTATTGCGGGACTTGTCATGCAGCAAATCAGCCAGAACCGATTTGCTGCACCTTCTACAACCGGTACGATCGAATGTGCCATGTTGGGCTACGTACTGAGCGTGGTTTTCTTTGGTAATGATAATCACCTTTGGCTCGTGTTCGGCATCTCGGTATTTGGGACGCTGGCGTTTGTTTTCTTTATTCAGCGCATTCAATTTAAGAGCGTGGTTTTTGTGCCACTTGTCGGGATTATTTTCGGCAATGTCATCCAATCCATGACTACGTTTATCGCTTACAAATATGATGCACTTCAAAGTCTGAATGCTTGGACAGTCGCAAACTTCGCCAACATCTTGCGTGGTGATTTTGAACTGCTGTACATCGCGGTACCAATGGTTATCCTCAGCTATCTTTTTGCCGCAAGGATCTCTGCCGTAGGTATCGGAAAAGATTTCGCGATTAACTTGGGTTTGAATTATCAGCAGGTTGTGACGATTGGCGTGCTATTGGTGTCCATCATGTCAGCAAGTGTCGTGATGATTGTTGGCCAGTTGCCATTCTTAGGGCTGATTGTACCGAATCTCGTGAGTCACTTTTATGGCGATAACCTCAAAAAGAACATTCCGCTTACGGCCATGTATGGGGCCATTTTAGTGTTGTGTTGCGATTTGGTGAGTCGTTTAATTATTTTCCCTCATGAAATGCCAATCTCTATCGTGATTAGCATATTGGGTGGCGTGGTATTCATCGCAATGTTGTTGCGAGGTAAGCAACATGCGTGATTCAACGAAAATCCTGCTGCTAGGTGGCATTGCGATTCTTTTCGCGTGTCTGTTTATTGGTATTGGGCTAACGGCTGACAACTACCAATATTTTTTGTCTCGTAGAGTTCCTAAAGTATTGGCGATAGTGCTAGCGGGTGTGGCCATTGCTCAGTCTTCACTTGTATTTCAAACCATTACGCACAACCGAATTTTAACGCCAAGTATCATGGGTTTTGATGCGCTGTATGTGTTAACCCAAATTTTGATCGTGTTGATTTTTGGTGGGTTGAGTACCTTAGTTCTTAACTTGTACGTCAATTTCGCGATTGCAGTAATTGTAATGGTGTCGTTTTCGCTACTGCTGTTTGGGTTTTACTTTTCAAAAGGAAGCAAGAACTTGATTACGTTGCTATTGGTCGGCTTGATCTTTGGTCAGCTATTTTCCAATGCGGCGTCATTCTTTTCTTTGCTGATGGACCCAAACACATATGCAATTGTTCAGTCGAAACTGTACGCCAGTTTCAATAATGTCAAAGTGAACTTGGTTTACTTTAGTGCTCCGGCTTTGATGTTTGCATGTTGGTTGTTGTTTAGGATGCATCGCACTTTAGATGTGTTTTGGCTCGACCAAGACAATGCGAAAAGCTTGGGTGTTGATGTACCTAAAGTGACGAGAAATGTGTTTATTATCTCGGCGGTTTTGATTGCTATTTCTACGGCTTTGGTAGGGCCAATCATGTTCTTTGGTTTACTAGTGACCAACTTAAGCCGAGAAATGTTCCGAAGTTACCAACATAAAACGCTATTGGTCGGATGTTCGTTTCTATCCATCAGTTCATTACTTGCTGGGCAATGGATAATCGAAAACGTGTTCAGTTTTGAGACGACGTTGAGTGTCGTAATTAACTTTATCGGCGGTGCGTATTTCTTATACCTGCTGCTGAAAAACAAAGTTGTATAAATATGATAGTAATAGACAAATTAACGAAGGCTTTCGGTTCAAACAAAGTCGTAGACGAGGCCAATACTCAGTTTGAAAAGGGCAAGGTAACATCGATTATCGGTCCAAATGGCGCGGGAAAGAGCACGCTGTTATCTATGGCCTCGCGCTTAACGGAGCGAGATGGCGGTAGTGTTATCATTGATTGCAAGGAAATCGCGGAATGGGACACAAAAGAGCTAGCGAAAAAACTGGCAGTACTTCGCCAAGCTAACTCGATTACAATGCGGTTTACCGTAAAAGAGTTAGTCTCTTTTGGTCGTTTCCCATACTCTAAAGGAAATCTGACTAAAGAAGATCATGAGGTCATAGAACAAGCGATCGACTACTTAGATTTGCAAGATATTCAAGACAAATACTTGGATGAATTAAGTGGTGGTCAGCGACAGCTTGCATTTATTGCTATGGTGATTGCACAAGATACAGATTATGTCTTTCTTGATGAACCTCTTAATAACTTAGATATCAAACACTCTCTTCAGATCATGAAAGTTGTGCAGCAGTTAGCCCATGACATGAATAAAGCCATGGTGGTCGTGATTCATGATATTAATTTCGCGGCGTGTTACTCAGATGTCATATTGGCGCTTAAGAAAGGTAAAGTTGTGGCGAGTGGTGCGGTTGAAGATGTTATTCAAGCGTCTACGCTAGAGGACATCTATGAAACGCCATTTAACATCATAGAGTTAAACGGTAAGCGCATGTGTACTTATCATTAAGCGAGCTAGTTCGTTTTTAACGAGATCAATAGATAGGCGGGCTTACTTGGTGAGCTCGTCTATGATTGGGCATCGGCTCTCTGCATCTCCAGGACAAGAAGAAACCCAACCTTCAAGTTGCGTTTTGATCTCCATGAGGTGTGCAATTTTTTCTTCAACCTCTCTCAGTTTGTCCATGGTTCTTGCTTTTACTTCGCTACTTTTGCGGTTAGGGTTATGAGCAAGTTGTACGAACTCTTTGCATTCTTGCAACGAAAAGCCTGCGCTTTTTGCGCGTGATACCAAGTTAAGCTCTTGAATATGATTATCTGAATATTCGCGATAGCCAGAGTCGCTGCGCGCTGGTGGAGATATGATCCCTTTGTCTTCATATAATCGAATCGACTTAGATGAAAGCCCTGTGAGCTTCGCGACAGCACCAATATTCATGTTTAACCTCCAAAACGTTTAAGGCGAGTATATACCGATGTTGTGGATAAGACACTCCTAAATAACAGTCAGTTACCTAGAGTCCCCATACTCTTTAATCACTTCATGTGGTGGCACACCAAATGCCTTTTTGAAGGCATAAGTGAAGTTAGAAGGGTGGTGGTATCCGGCTTCATAGGCGGCTTCTGTTATCGTCACTAGGCCACGTTCCAAATGTTGCCTAGCAATCTCAAGACGTCGAAAACGAATGTAGCCGTTTATGGTCATATTAAGTGATTGTTTAAATCGGCGCTGCAGGTTTGAAACACTCATTGAGAATTGGCTCGCCAACTTTTCCAAGCGTAGTTCTTGATCAAGGTGAGTTTCAATATAGCTGACAATATCCTCAATCCGACCATCAATGTGTCGTTTAATACTGCTGTTTTTAGCACTGAAATTCTTAGGAATTTGCTTGGTGGCTTGATGTAATATTTGATAGATCAAGCTTTCGACCTCTAGCTTCTCTTGGAACTCTTGCGGTGTTTCTCTATTTGTTAACGTTTCAGCCAGCTCGCATAGCGTCTGGTTAAGCTCCAACTGTTGAAACGCCTGATGAGAGTTAAAAAAGGCTCGATGACTACAATTTTGCTCAAGGCGGGCCTCTAGCCATTGGGGCTTAACCAATATGTTGATCTTATTAATGAGGTTATCTTTGAGCAGTGAACGACGAAAATTTGCAGGTTTGAGTAAGTTCACCACTACACCCTTAGGGCCGTCGCTCGCGTCTAAATCAAATTGCAAATCGTCGTAGCCAAACGAGAGTCTACCTTCTAAAAGAATAGTGACCAGCAGTGAGGCGTGTGCAGTAGAAACAATATTCGAATCAATAAGTTCTAGACAACGCCCGCCATGAACAAAAATTTGATCATTGTACTGATATGATAGGAACTTACCTTCGGCCAGTTGAGTTTGACAAGGTTGGCCTTGCGTGACAATCCATTGTTTCTCTGTCGCCTCTAGTCTTTGGGTTAAAGCTATCTTGGCAATTTTAGTTCGTTTTGTTGTGACTTCCTGCATTTGACACTTCCTCATAACACTTGTGCGATTTCGCATAACCAAATCGCCTTTGTATTTATAAAACTCATGTTTATTATACCTGAGAATTATTATCATTAATATTTAGGAATGAAGTTATGGAAAGCCCTGCTTGTTCACCTATCAAGCTTTCAAGCCTTTGCCTTGCAGTGGGAATGGCGCTATCAACCCCTGTTTTAGCTCAAGATACTGAGTCACATTTTGAAGAGGTCGTTGTATGGGGAACGAAAGTTTCCAGCAACACTGAGTCGATGTTTGCGGACGACATGTCACTGAAGCAAGCCGATCATATGTCTGATTTACTGCGCGATATTCCCGGTGTGGATGTTGGTGGCACACACTCTGTGAATCAACGTATTACGATTCGTGGTTTGAGCGAAACCGATTTGGACATTCGTCTTGACGGTGCTTCTCAGCATGCGAGCATGTTCCATCATATTGGTAACTTGACGTTGAACCCTGACATTCTCAAATCTGCGGACATTCAGGTAGGTAATAACTCTGTGACTCAAAACGGGTTAGGCGGTTCGGTCTACTTTGAAACGAAAGACGCTCGTGACTTACTTCGTTACGATGAAAAGTTTGGTGCGCGTGTTTATGGCGGCTATGCATCCAACGACAACCAACAAGGTTCGTTGACACTGTACGGACTTTTGTCCGAAAACATTGATGCGATGGTCTATGGCCATTACGTTACGCGTGATGATTTTGAAGATGGTGATGGCAATAAAACCTACGGTGCTGCAGGTGATGTTTACAACATTCTGGCTAAGCTGGGGTATGAACTAAATGACATCCATCGTTTTGAGCTCTCTTATGACATGTACCGAGACAGTGGAGATTACAGTCCGCGTCCTGATATGTCGGGTAGTGCAAATAATAGCCTGTCGAGCAAGTTACTTATCCCTACGGATTATGACCGCGATACCATTACCTTGAGTTACGAGTTGCGAGGCGAACAACACCAAGGAAACGTCACTCTTTATAATACCGAGACAGAAATTAAACGTGACGAAACGGTGATGGCCCCTCGTTGGCCCTCGAACCGTTTATCAAAGAACACCGCCAAAAACCAAAACTTTGGTTTGAATGGCAAATTCCAGTCAGATGTTATGTTGGGTGAGTTTGATAATCGAGTCACTTATGGCTTCGACTACATGGATAAAACGTCTTCGAGTTACTACGGTAGTCGTAAGTTTATGGACGAATCGGCGATTTCAACCGCACTGTTTGTAGAAGATCAGTTCTTCTTCTCTGATGCCTTCTTTATTACTGCAGGTATGCGCTTTGATGATTACAAACGCAAAGCTGAGACAGGAACCAGTAATTATGATGATGTGACTTGGGCTCTAGCAGCAGAATGGGCGGTGACGCAAGATTGGACGTTGTTTGCGAGTGCACGCTCTCTATTTAAAGGTCCAGAGCTAATGGAAACCTTTATTGCTTACCAAGACGTTGCATTTTTAGAGGATGGGCTAAAGCCAGAAACGGGATTGAACTCGCAGGGTGGTGTTCGTTTTGATAAAACCTTTGATAAGCATTTCTTTGGGGCGAATATTACGGTATTCCAAACGGAAATTGATGATTACATTGCAGATCAGTACCAAAACGCGACTCAAACTTACCTGATTTACAACTTAGGTGATGTTGAGATTAAAGGCTTTGAAGCAAGTGCTTCTTATGGTTACGACAAGTTTAACAGCAAACTTTCTTACTCTAAGTCGGACACCAAAAACAAGAATACTGGTGGTCCTGTTGCTGGGGGCAATGGGCGTAGCATTGATATGGGTGATAGCATTGCTCTAACTTTGGATTACCAGTCAGACGCTTTAGAAACGATCTTCGGGTGGAACTCAATGTTTGTTCTAGAGGAAGACAACGTCTTTGATGGTCAGCCAAAGAAAGCAAGTTATGATGTGCATAATCTATACGCTCAATGGGTGCCGTCTGATATTGATGGGCTGTCGGTGACCTTTGGTATTGATAATGTATTTGACGAGTTGTACAGCTCTCATGCGTCTCGTTCGGGGACTGCACGTGGCTTCACGCTTGATGACTACGAGCCGGGTCGCAACTTCAAGCTCTCTGCAGCTTATCAATTCTAACAAGGTTCTTCATAGGACGTTTCAAAGTAACGAGTAAGTTCATGATTAAAGAAAGCACCCGAATAGATAGCGAACACGCTGACAAATACTTAGTGACGCTTTGTCGGCATTTTGGACGAAAAGTTCCTGCTACTTGGAATGAAAATAGCGGTTTGGTGACATTTCCGACGGGAAAAGCTGAGTTTAACCTTTGTGCATCTAGCTTAACTATAACCTGTGAGGCGGATTCAGAAGAGAAACTGAATACGGTGAAGGCGATCATTTCATCGCATGTGGACATGTTTTCTCGTCGAGAAACACTAGCACTTAGCTGGGTTCGTTAGCGCTCGTTTAAGGATGCTGTGATAGAAAGGGAATGTTAAAAGCAAAAGCCCGCAATCTTATGATTTGCGGGCTTTTATTGTTTGAATGCTATTGCGCTTTCTCAGGCTCTAGGCTTTTTTTTTCCTGCTGCATTTTTGCTAGGAAGTAGATGTTAACGCAAGCAATAAAACCGTTAGTTAGTACTACAGGCCAAGAATCAATCATTAGTCCGTAAGCAGTAAATAGCGCACAACCAATAAAGTTAAGGATACGAAGCTTAACAATATCTTTCATAGTTAGCGAAATAGCGACCATGATTGAAGCTGCATAACCTAAAATCTCAACCATATTCATGTCCATTTTTTGACCCTCTTAAAATCTGCCGAATTTTGTCGGTACCAATTCTTCTCATCTTGAGATTAATGAGGAAGCTCCATGCCTCGAATGGTCTTTTTTTGTTGTATGGACGCACTATATCAATGGAAAAACCGTGATAAAAGCCTCAAATCAAGGTTAAGAGAAGGTTAGCGATTACGCAAACGTTTAGGACTGGAATTACTGATAATTTTACTTATTGTGTTGATTGATAATAACGATGACATTAATAGCTCAAACACCATTGAAAGTAAGGGAATATTTACATATGATTGAAAATGATAATTATTTTCAAGTGCTGTGTTTATGTATTTTATTATTAGCTTGCTCGTGTTTTTTTTGCTGTATATCAGAACAAAACCGAACTCGTGGTGTGCGGGGATTCATATCGTAAGCCACTTTTTTATCGTTGCATTTTGTCCTGCAATTTATGTTGTTCAATATTTAATCGTTACGTTTTTTTCGTCACCGATATTGATTAAGATGTCATCACGCTCCGGTGTATACAACATTCTCATTGCTTTTCTTCCATTATTGATCGCAACCGGCAGTCTGGCGTTTAGCTGAATGATTTCATCTCTCTTCTTTTCTTAAAACAACTACACTTAATCAGAATAAGGTATCAATTTCATATAATTATTCGATATCTACGCGTCAGCACATGTGTCACATTTCTGTGACTACGAGTAAGTTTTACTTATGTTGCTTGGTAGTAGGGTATTTATCGATTGTTTAATGATTCAATACTTAGTTTAATCGTATAAAGGTGTGCAGTATGCCGCACTAAATTAATAAGAAATTATCTAAAAAGGTTAATGGGAAACGTAAGCCATTAGCGGAGGTCAGATGAGTACGCACACGGTACCGCAGAGCGCGATTGTAAATGCTGTCAAAGGTGAAGTTTTGGTTTTGGGCCTGGATGGAAACGTTAAGGTCATAAAAGCGGGGGATGAGTTAAGACCTGGCGAGATTATTATCACAGAAAATAATGCTTCTCTCGACGTACAGATAAATAATGAGCTTTATCTGGTCGATGCAAATTGTGTTGCTTGTCTTCCTGTGCCTTCTTCTGAACCGTTAGAACCAGTATTGGTACAATCTCCAGTTAATGGCTTGGTGACTTTTGACCCAACGGCTATTGGAAGTGCTGACTTCGACGCAAACGATATTGCCGCTATCCAGCAAGCTATTTTAGACGGAGCTGACCCTACCGCTATCTTAGAAGCAACAGCTGCTGGCGCAGGTGCTGAAGGCTCGGCTAATGCTGGCTACGTGACGGTTGAATATAATAACCCGGAAGTACTCGCGTCTACTTTTTTTGAAACGTCTGCGACTCGCAGCGGAGAAGATGATCGCGACGAAGATGACGGTTTGAATGTCACGATCTTTGCTGATGGTGGGCAGTCACTGCAATCTAACGTAACAGAAGGCTCAATTTCTCTATCTAGCTACCCGCAAACCATTTCTTCTAGTGTGCTGGTTGAAGCAGGGGATCTCGCACTTGATACTGCTTCATTTGTACCTGAAACGTCCTCATTAGAGTCTTTGTTAACCGAGTTAAATAGTGACATTACCTCTGGTGGTCAGCCAGTGGCGTTCGTTTACGACGAAGCGCAAAATGCCATTATCGGCACTCAAGGTGGTAACGAAGTGCTTCGTATCGAGATCGAAGCGACATCTTTAGGCCGTGATTTAGAGTTAGAGGTCGTTACCACGATTAGCCAGGGTATTGACCATGTGGCGTCCATCGCTGATGGCCAAGTATCTATCGTCGGTGATCAAGTCAATATCGCTTTTGACATTACAGGCGCAGATATTGGTGGTAATAGCATTCAAGCGCCTATCGATTTTACGACAACCGTTATTGATGGCGATGATCCTGCGCCGCAAAACGTTACTTTTGAAAACGTTGAATCTTCTTCTACACCAATCACTGGCACCTTTGTTGATATTGGTAGTGATCAATTGGCAACAGTCACGTTTAATCAAGAAGGACTTAGTCAATTCGATGGCCTATTGAGTGATAATCAGGCGACAGAAGCGGTACTCTCTGAAGACGGCAGTACTATCACCTTGTCCATTGCTGGCTCGAATGAAACCGTCTTAACCATCAGTCTGAACACCGATGGTACCTACCAATTTGAGCAATTTAAGCCGTTAGAACAAGCAAACGGTGAAGATACGATTGAGCTCTCTTTACCAACCACAATCGTTGACTTTGACCAAGATACGGCAAGCAACACCTTTACGATGACCATCCTTGATGGCGATAATCCAGTGATTGAAAACGCGACGGGATTGTCTTTAGACGAGGCGGGGGTTGACCAAGGTTCACAGGAAGGCGCGGCAGTAACAAGTGGTACCGGGTCGATCACGACAGCGGTCGGAAGTGACATCATTGATCACTATGAGTTGGAACCTACAGAGTTTAATGTTGGTGGAGAACTCCAATCTCAAGGGCAGGTTGTTCAATTGGAACTGGCGTCCGAGAGTAACGGTGTGCGTACTTACGAAGGCTTCATCGAGCTGGATGGCGTGCGTATTACCGTATTTGATGTGGCGATTGATGCTCCTGCATTGGGCGAATACCAATTCAACTTGTATGAACAACTTGACCATACGGGTGCTAACGATGACTCGCTTACTTTCTCACTGCCAGTTTACGCGGTAGATGCGGATGGTGACCGTTCCTCGATTACTGAAGGTTCGAACACACCAGAAGCAGCGCAAATTGTCATTCAAGTTCAAGATGACGTTCCTTCGATTGATGGCGTTGATGCGCTAGCCGTCGATGAAGACGATTTATCAAGCATTGGCTCCGATCAAAGCGACTCTGTGTTCGCGCAAGGTAGTTTCACGACGACTCAGGGCTCAGACCGTGTTGTAAGTTATCAATTAGAAAGCGGCACTGATCCACTCAATGGGTTGGAATCACAGGGTCGATCTATCTCTCTGACGGAAACTGTCAATTCAGATGGCAGCTTTACCTATTCTGCAACGGCAGAAGGGGACGCTATCTTCACCTTACAAGTGAACCCTGACGGTTCTTATTCATTTACCCTTGAAGGTCCAATCGATCATGCTGTTGGTAGCGATAGCTTAACTCTAGACTTTACTATTGTCGCAACGGACTTTGACGGTGACACCAGTTCACTTGTTCTACCGGTTACCATTACTGATGATGTGCCAACCATTAACAACGTTGTTGCTCTTACCGTCGATGAGGATGACTTAAGTTCGGTAGGCTCTGACCAATCACAGCCAACGCTGGTTGAAGGTCAGTTCACGACGACTCAGGGTTCTGATGGCGTCGTACAGTATCAGTTGGATGTAAACGCTGATCCTTTAAATGGCCTGCAATCTCAAGGTCAAACCGTCTCCATCGCCGAAACGCAAAATGCAGACGGCAGCTATACCTACAGCGCAACGGCAAATGGCAGCGCAGTCTTCACATTGATTTTGAATACCGACGGCTCGTACAGTTTTGAGCTGCAAGGTCCAATCGACCATGCGGCAAATACCGACAGCTTAACCCTCGATTTTAGCGTTATTGCTACCGATTTCGATGGTGACACAAGCCAAATCGTACTGCCTGTTACCATCGTGGATGATAAGCCGACCATTACCGATGTCGATGCAATTACCGTTGATGAAGATGACTTAGGTACGATTGGCTCAGATCAGACTGGCCCGATTTCAATCGATGGCAACTTCACCACCACACAAGGCTCGGACCGAGTAGTAAGCTATCAGCTCGATGCTTCTGCAACACCAGTGGCTGGACTCACATCACAAGGCGTGGCAGTCACGCTAACTGAAACCGCAAACGGCGATGGCAGCTTTACCTATCAAGCAACAGCAGGCACCGAGTCGGTCTTTACACTGACAGTGAACACTGATGGCTCTTATAACTTCACGCTTGAAGGGCCAATCGATCATGCTGTTGATAGCGACGAGCTGACACTGAACTTCCCAATCATCGCAACAGACTTTGATGGCGATACCACAAACGCCACGATCCCTGTGACGATCGTGGACGATAAGCCAGTTATTACTGACGTGGATGCCATTACGGTTGATGAAGATGATCTAGCGTCAATCGGTTCAGACCAAAGCAATCCAATTTCTATTGATGGTAACTTCACCACCACACAAGGTTCAGACCGAGTGGTGAGCTACCAACTCGATGGCACATCAACACCAGTTGACGGTTTAACATCGCAAGGTGTAGCGGTAACGCTGACTGAAACGGCAAACGGTGACGGCAGTTTCACTTATGAAGCGACTGCGGGTGGCAACCCTGTATTTACTTTGACTGTGAATACTGATGGCTCTTACAACTTCACACTAGAGGGGCCAATTGATCACGCGGTTGATAGTGATGAGCTGATACTGAACTTCCCAATTATCGCAACCGACTTTGATGGCGATACCGTCACAGAAACCATTCCAGTCACAATTGTTGATGATGTACCGACCATCACAGCGGTGGATGCGTTGAGCGTCGATGAAGATGACCTTGGCGGTGTGGGTTCAGACCCAGGCGGCGATCTGTTCGTTGAAGGCGCGTTTACGACCACTCAAGGCTCTGACCGAGTGGTGAGCTATCAACTGGATTCAACGGCTGATCCTGTTGCGGGGCTGACCTCTCAAGGTGAGGCGATTATCTTGGTGGAAACCGCCAACGGTGATGGCAGCTTTACTTATGTGGCGACCGCAGACGGCAATCCGGTATTCACGTTAAACGTAGCAACAGATGGCACTTACGATTTTACGCTGCAAGGCCCGATTGACCATGTAGCTAACAGTGACAGCCTGACGATTGATTTCCAAATTATTGCCACCGATTTTGATGGTGATACGACTTCGGCAACCATTCCAGTCACGATTACGGATGATGCACCAATCATTGATAATGTCGTGCCTCTGGCTGTAGACGAAGATGATTTATCAGGCATTGGCTCAGACCAAACTGACGCTGTGTTTGTTGAAGGCGCGTTTACGACCACTCAAGGTTCAGACCGAGTGGTGAGCTACCAACTTGATTCAACTTCTGATCCTGTCGCAGGTTTAACTTCTCAAGGTGAGCCTGTTATTTTGGTAGAGACTGCGAATGCCGATGGCAGCTTCACTTACGTGGCAACTGCGGATGGCAATCCGGTCTTCACCATGAATGTGAATGCTGACGGTACATATGACTTCCGTCTGGAAGGGCCAATCGATCACGCGTTAAACAGCGATGAGCTAGTACTGAACTTCCCAATCATTGCAACAGACTTTGATGGCGATACGACGACCGCCACCATTCCAGTCACGATTACTGATGACGTTCCAACCATTAATAACGTTGTTCCACTCACGGTAGACGAAGATGATCTCGCTACAATTGGCTCAGACCAAAACGATGATGCGTTTATGTCGGGCTCTTTCAGCACAACTGAAGGCTCGGACCGCGTTGTTAAATACCAGCTTGATTCAACCGCAGATCCAGTATCTGGGTTGACCTCTCATGGTGAGCCTGTCGTGCTTGCTGAAACTGCTAACGGCGACGGTAGTTTTACTTACACAGCCACGGCAGATGGCAATGCCGTATTTGAATTGATTGTGAAGCCAGATGGCAGCTACAACTTTACACTGCAAGGTCCACTAGACCATGCGGTGAATAGCGACAGTCTGCAAATCGACTTCCCGATTATCGCAACAGACTTTGATGGCGACACCTCATCGGAGACGTTACCTGTCACTATCGTTGATGATAAACCAACCATCACTGACGTAGACGCAATCCGTGTGGATGAAGATGACCTAGCGACGATTGGCTCTGACGGCTCAGATCCAATTTCAATCGATGGCAACTTCACTACAACGCAAGGTTCTGATGGGGTAGTAAGCTACCAATTAGATACTGCTGCAACGCCAGTTGATGGCCTAACATCGCAAGGTGTGGCAGTGACGCTGACGGAAACTGCAAACGGCGACGGTAGCTACACTTATGAAGCGACAGCAGGAACTGAAGCCGTATTTACGCTGACCGTGAATACGGATGGTTCATACAACTTCACGCTTCAGGGGCCAATTGACCATGCGACAGACAGTGATGAGCTGACACTGAACTTCCCAATCATCGCGACGGATTTTGATGGTGATACCACCACAGAAACGATCCCAGTCACCATCGTGGATGATAAGCCGACCATTACCGATGTCGATGCGATTACCGTTGATGAAGATGATTTAGGCACGATTGGCTCAGATCAAACTGACCCGATTTCAATCGATGGCAACTTCACCACCACACAAGGCTCGGACCGAGTGGTGAGCTATCAGCTTGATGCTTCTGCAACACCAGTTGACGGCCTTACATCACAAGGCGTGGCCGTCACGCTGACTGAAACCGCAAACGGTGATGGCAGCTTTACTTACGAGGCGACAGCGGGTACTGAAGCGGTCTTTACGCTGACAGTGAACACTGATGGCTCTTATAACTTCACGCTTGAAGGTCCAATCGACCACGCAGTAGATAGTGATGAGTTGATACTGAACTTCCCAATCATCGCGACCGACTTTGATGGCGACACCACAAATGCCACTATCCCAGTGACGATCGTAGACGATAAGCCAGTTATTACTGACGTGGATTCCATTACGGTTGATGAAGATGATCTAGCGTCAATTGGCTCAGACCAAAGCAACCCGATTTCTATTGATGGTAACTTCACCACCACGCAAGGTTCAGACCGAGTGGTGAGCTACCAACTCGATGGCACATCAACACCAGTTGACGGTTTAACCTCGCAAGGTGTGGCTGTCACGCTAACAGAAACTGCAAATGGTGATGGCAGTTTTACCTACGAAGCAACAGCGGGCTCTGAAGCGGTCTTTACGCTGACAGTGAATACTGATGGCTCTTATAACTTCACGCTAGAAGGGCCAATTGATCACGCGGTTGATAGTGATGAGCTGACACTCAACTTCCCAATTATCGCAACCGACTTCGATGGCGACACCGTTACTGAAACCATTCCAGTCACGATTGTTGATGATGTACCGACCATCACAGCGGTGGATGCGTTGAGTGTCGATGAAGATGACCTTAGCGGCGTGGGCTCAGACCAAACTGACGCTGTGTTCGTTGAAGGCGCGTTTACGACCACACAAGGCTCTGACCGAGTGGTGAGCTATCAACTGGATTCAACCGCTGATCCTGTTGCGGGTCTGACATCTCAAGGTGAGGCGATTACCTTGGTGGAAACCGCGAATGGTGACGGCAGTTTTACCTATGTGGCCACCGCTGACGGCAATCCTGTCTTCACGTTGAATGTCGCAACAGATGGTACGTACGACTTTACGCTGCAAGGCCCGATTGACCATGCCGCTAACAGCGACAGCCTGACGATTGATTTCCCAATTATTGCCACCGATTTTGATGGTGATACGACCACGGCAACCATTCCAGTCACCATTACGGATGATGCGCCAATCATCGATAATGTTGTGCCTCTGGCTGTAGACGAAGATGATTTATCAGGTATTGGCTCAGACCAAAGTGACGCTGTGTTTGTTGAAGGCGCGTTCACCACTACCCAAGGTTCAGACCGTGTAGTGAGCTACCAACTTGATTCAACGGCTGATCCTGTCGCAGGTTTAACTTCTCACGGTGAGCCTGTTACTTTGGTAGAGAATGCGAATGCTGATGGCAGCTTCACTTACGTGGCTACCGCGGATGGCAATCCGGTCTTCACCATGAATGTTAATGCTGATGGCACATACAATTTCCGTCTGGAAGGGCCAATCGATCACGCGTTAAACAGCGATGAATTGGTTCTGAACTTCCCAATCATTGCAACAGACTTTGATGGCGATACGACAACCGCGACTATTCCAGTCACGATTACTGATGACGTTCCAACCATCGATAACGTTGTCCCACTAACAGTAGACGAAGATGACCTTGCCTCAATTGGCTCAGACCAAAACGATGATGCGTTTATGTCGGGCTCTTTCACCACAACTGAAGGCTCGGACAGTGTTGTTAAATACCAGCTTGATGCAACAGCAGATCCAGTAGCAGGGTTGACCTCTCATGGTGAGCCTGTCGTGCTTACTGAGACAACAAATGGTGATGGCAGCTTTACTTACACTGCCACAGCAGATGGCAATGCCGTATTTGAATTGGTTGTGAAGCCAGATGGCAGCTACACCTTTACTCTGCAAGGTCCACTAGACCATGCGGTGAATAGTGACAGTCTACAAATCGACTTCCCGATTATCGCAACAGATTTTGATGGCGACACGTCGACGGAAACACTACCTGTCACCATCGTTGATGATAAACCAACCATCACTGATGTAGACGCAATCCGTGTGGATGAAGATGACCTAGCGACGATTGGCTCTGATGGCTCAGATCCAATTTCAATCGATGGCAACTTCACTACAACGCAAGGCTCTGATGGGGTAGTGAGCTACCAATTAGATACTGCTGCAACACCAGTTGATGGTCTGACATCACAAGGTGTGGCCGTCACGCTGACGGAAACTGCAAACGGCGACGGTAGCTACACTTATGAAGCGACAGCAGGAACTGAAGCAGTATTTACGCTGACCGTTAATACGGATGGTTCATACAACTTCACGCTGCAAGGTCCAATCGACCATGCGACGGGTAGTGATGAGCTGACACTGAACTTCCCAATCATCGCGACGGACTTTGATGGTGATACCACCACAGAAACGATCCCAGTCACCATCGTGGATGATAAGCCAACCATTACCGATGTCGATGCAATTACCGTTGACGAAGATGACTTAGGCACGATTGGTTCGGATCAGACTGGCCCGATTTCAATCGATGGCAACTTCACCACCACACAAGGCTCGGACCGAGTAGTGAGCTATCAGCTTGATGCTTCAGCAACACCAGTGGCTGGACTCACATCACAAGGCGTGGCAGTCACATTGGCTGAAACCGCAAATGGCGACGGCAGCTTTACCTATCAAGCAACAGCAGGCACCGAGTCGGTCTTTACACTGACAGTGAACACTGATGGCTCTTATGACTTCACGCTTGAAGGCCCAATCGATCATGCTGTTGATAGTGATGAGTTAACGCTCAACTTCCCAATCATCGCAACAGACTTTGATGGCGATACCTCTGCTGAGACAATTCCTGTCAAGATCGTTGATGACAAACCGACACTTGGTGGCATCGAAGCAACAAGTGTGCAAACGGTTGATGAGGACGATATCCCAACAATCGGATCTGATGGTACACAGTCGAACAGCATTGCCGGTAACTTCATCGCGACTGATGGTTCTGATGGCATTGTCGAGTACAGCGTTTCTGACCTAACGACGCCAGTACAAGGCCTGACCTCTGGTGGTCAATCTCTGGTTATGGTTGAAGTATCAAACGCAGGTGGCGTTTCAGTTTACGAAGCTCGTATTGATGGCACGACGACACCAGTATTCCGTGTGACTCTCGATGCTTCTGATGATAGCTACACTTTCGATTTGCTTGCTCCTCTCGATCATCCAAATGCTGATGGCCAAAATGAACTGGTCATCAATTTACCGATAAACGCGACTGACTTTGATGGAGACGTGTCGAACAACATCACCTTACCAATTACGGTTGTGGATGATGTTCCGACCATTGACGGTTTACTAGCAGGCAGCG
Source organism: Vibrio sp. sp1 (assembly GCF_016920955.1). NCBI lineage: Bacteria > Pseudomonadati > Pseudomonadota > Gammaproteobacteria > Vibrionales > Vibrionaceae > Vibrio > Vibrio sp. sp1. The sequence goes on along the minus strand of NZ_CP060590.1, from coordinate 1,473,385 downwards.
AACAAACCGTTGATGAAGATGACCTACCAGCAGGTACGGATGCTGCAAGTGCAGAAGATACTGTTATTTCAGGTACTTTTGATATCACCGAAGGTGCTGACCAAGTTGCTTCTATTCAGCTGAGTGACCTGACCACGCCTGTTGCGTCACTGACTTCAGATGGTGAAGCTATCACCTTAGTTCTGTCTTCTAGCGCAAACGGCGTGAACGTATACCAAGGTGTCGCAGGCAATCCTGCTGAAGTGGTGTTCGAACTGACGTTGGATGCAACGAACAACACCTACGAGTTCGATTTACAGAAGCCGCTTGATCATCCCGATGGTAATCAGCAAAACGAGATTGTTATTAACCTCCCTGTGACGGCGACAGATAATGATGGTGATACTTCACCAGCCTTCACATTGCCAATTACCGTTGTGGACGATGTTCCAGTTGTTACCAATATTGAAAGTCTACGTGTCGACGAAGATGACTTACCTCTTGGTTCTGATGGAACGAAAGAGCCATTAACGGTATCAGGTGAGTTCGAAGTCACTAGCGCAGATGGTATTGATGCTTTCGAATTGGATCTAAGCTCAAATCCTATCCCGAATCTGAAATCGGGTGGAGAAGAGGTAACACTTTCTCAAGACGTTGGCGCTTCAACTGCTGACGCGCTTGTTTACGTGGGACAAACACCGGGTGGAGTGACGGTCTTCACGTTGACACTTCATCAAGATGGTAAATACGACTTTGAGTTATCTGGTCAGTTAGATCACGCGGTTAACTCTGATGAGATTTTGTTGAATCTACCTGTGAAGATCACGGATGGCGACAACGATACCATCACTGCGACCTTGCCAGTGACGATCGTAGATGACAAACCAACCATTGATGCTATTAGCTCTGGTAGTACCTTGTCTGTGGATGAGGATGATATTCCAAGCCAAGGTTCGGACGACACGCCAGAATCCAATATCATTGGTGGCAACTTTGACGTTACTGATGGTGCCGACTCTATCGTTAGCTTCCAGTTGGATAGTTTAACATCGCCTGTTTCTGGCCTTACCTCAGGTGGTCAACCGCTTGAGTTGGTTGAGTTTTCAAATTCAAACGGTGTGATTGAGTACCGAGCTTATGTACAAGGTACGACGGACACCGTCTTTAAACTGACGCTAAATGGTTCAGCAGACAGTTATGAATTTGAACTGTTGGGTGCACTTGATCATCCTGCGGGTAACGATGAAAACTCGTTGGTCATTAACTTCCCAGTCAACGCGACTGATTTTGATGGCGATGTGTCCAATAACATCACCTTGCCGATCACCGTGGTGGACGATGTCCCAGCTATTGTGAAAGTGACAGACTCTAGCCAACAAACCGTTGATGAAGATGATCTTTCCGGTGGCTCTGACACGACAAGTAGTGATTCAACGGTATTGAACGGCGGATTTGAGGTCGTTGCTGGTGCAGACAAGATTGTCAGCTACCAAGTTTCAGACCTCGATGCAGTCGTGTCTGGTTTAACGTCGAACGGCAGCAGCATCGAGTTGAATCTAGTAAGCACGAATGGTGGAGTAACCAGTTACGAAGCGGTTATTACTGGCACATCAACTAAGATCTTCACGCTGTCTCTTGATGCGAATAATGACAGCTACCAATTTGAGCTGTTGGGACCAATCGACCATGACGCTGTTCAAGGTGAAAACAACCTTGTCATTGATATTCCAATTACAGTAACAGACTTTGATGGTGACACGTCATCATCACTGAATCTTCCAATTACCGTAGTTGATGACATTCCCGAAATTAAATCAGCAGATGCTTTGGCTGTTGATGAGGATGACCTTGCCAACGGCTCTCAGGCAACCAACAAAGACAGCCTAGAAGCAACGGGCAATTTCGATACGGTGGAAGGGGCAGATACCGTTGTCTCTTATCAGCTGGATCTTACTTCTAACCCGATACCAGGAGTAACTTCAGGTGGTTTTGCGGTGACGTTAGTTCAAACCGCGGTAAGCAACAACAACTTTACTTATCAAGGTCAAACACCTGATGGTAACTCAGTGTTCACACTAGTTTTGAACGCTGACGGCTCTTACAAGTTTACGCTTGAGGGTGCGCTAGATCACTCAACTCAAGGCGAAGATACACTCATACTTGATCTCCCAGTCTTTGCGACCGATGTCGATGGTGATACGGCAGGTATTAACTTACCAGTGACGATTACCGATGATGTTCCAACCTTGCACGATGCATCTATTTCGCGTGTTGAGGGGCAAGGCAGCCGCACGGTTCGTTTATTCCGAGACCCTGTAGAGGGGGATGATGACCTTGGTGCTGACGGCGCACAAGTGACTTCATTCTCGGCTGATGATTCAGGCATTTACTTTAAGCAAAATGGTGTTGATTCTGATTCTGTCGATTTGAACGGCAGCGACCAAGTCGTATTTGTTCACAAGGTTCTTGACGGAGTGGATACTGAAATCGGTCGTTTGGTTGTTCGAACCGATGGCAGTGTGTCATTCCGTCCGAATGACGACCTTGACCATACCGAAACCGACTCGATTGATTTCACCATCAACGTTGTTGCAACCGATGGTGATGGCGATATCGCAGATGCCGATGTGGATATCTCGATAAGAGACCGCAATGCGCAAATTGACACGTCTACCGTTACTGCGTTCGAAGACCAAGGGCGTGATGGTGTCGTTGTGGGCGTTGACTCTGCAAATACTCAGGACAACTTGTCGACGCTGGATGTTAGCCCTGCGAAAGTCGACTTGGTTATCAATTTACACGATATCGACCGTAACGAGAGCTTAGGTGACATCACTATTCGAGATGCTGATACTCACAACGGTACGTTCTACTACAGAGACGGCAGTGGCAACTACATTGAATTAACATCTGTGGGCAATACGGTTGTTCTCGACGCATCAAATGTTGAGCAGTCATTCAATGGTGAGCTTGTCTCGTTAGATAACTTGTACTTCGTACCAGATCGTCATACATCAACCGATGCTTCTGGTATCGATCCTCGTATCCGCGTGGAAATTCTTAACAATGGTACGCCAGATCATACGATTAATGGTCGTTTATACATTGAAGTTGCTGCCGTAGCAGATATTGCAACGTGGACGGCAAGCAGCGAATTTAACTACTCGGTTGATGAAGATGGAAACAATGTCGCACTTAACATCACGGCTGAAACCCAAGACACTAGTAACCCAGAAGGCATTGTGTACGAGCTTGTCTTTACACAAGGAGAAGGTAACGCAGAGTTAGTCTATTCAGATGGTAGTGCGATACCAAAATCCGGTGGTGTTTATCTGGTGGATGCAAGCCGAATTGATGAAGTTCAAGTTGATCCGATAGATAACTTCTCGGGCGAAATCAGAATTGATGTCACCGCTATTACGACGGAAAACAACAATCCACTGCTTGGGAAAGATACCGCTCGCCCAGAAACCGAAACCATCATTATTGATGTAAACCCAGTTGCGGATAAAGGTAGTTTTACTGTAAACCGAATTAATGTGTTTGAGGATAATGCTCGAACTCAAAATACGGTAGACCCTGTCACTGATCACGATCCACTCCAATTAAGTGAAGTGATCACCATGAAACCATCAGCGGACTTAGATGGTTCTGAAGCGTTATTTGTGCGCATTTCTAACTTCTCAATTGATGGGGTTACTTTGGTGTGGCTGGACTCAGCAAACCCAAGTCAGATAGTAGAAGTGACCGATTCAGGCGGCAATGTACTTTATTACGAAGTGCCAGAGTCTGAATTAGCGAACGTCGAAGTTCTTCCTCCGTTGCACAGCAATGATGACTTTACTTTCAATGTCGAAGGCATTGTGAAAGACACAGCATCATTGTCTACCGGTACGACAGAAGATGTGTTGTCACTGGGCAGTAAGACCGTCATCGTTGGTGTAAAAGGTGTTGCTGACATACCAGACACGGTATTAATTGACGCGGGGAACGTTTGGAACCGATTCGTAGACGGAGATGTGGCCGGAATAGAGACGACTATTGAAGAGAATGGTGTTGTAAACCTCAACTTCTCGGTTGTATCTGGTGAAGTTGCCGATAGACCACAGGATGATTCAGAAGCCATTACTGTTATCCTGTCCAACATCCCCGACGGTGTTCGTGTCGTAGATTCAGACGGTTCAAGCGTTGACCTCACCTTTGTTGGCTATGATGGTAACGGTCAACCGATTTACGAAGCAAACATCACTGGGCTGAATTTTAATTCCGGTATTCAAATTATTCCAGAAGCCTCTTCAACCGAAAACATTGCGATTACAGGGACGATCATTGTTACCGAGAATGATGGTCATAGTCGTGTGATTGAAAGAGAGGTAAGGATCAAGGTCGAACCCGTTATTGATGCTCAAGATAACTACGTTGTTCGATCGGAGGGAGATGAAGATACGCGCTTTGACATCGATTGGAAACCGACGCTCGTACAAAGCCCTGATACCGATGAATTCTTTAGTGATGTAACCATCTCTGGATTTCCTCCAGGCAGCACGGTCTATGTAGATGGTGTGGCACAAGCGCTTGTTTCTGGAACACTAACGCTTTCACCGCAAGCCGGTGAATCAGAGCAAGATTTTTCCGCTAAAATCTCTCAAAGTGGCTATGTTCAAGTCCAGTTGGAGCAGGATTCAAGTACTGACTTTGACTTGACCACGACCGTCACTGTGAAAGAGATTGACCATGAATATGTTGACGCTTCGAATCCCGGTGAAGGTATCGCTGAGAAAACCATCAATGGTACGGTGAATGTCCAAGTTAATCCAATCGTTGAGCCAGAGGATAATACGGGGGCAATAGATGACCAAACCCGTCTGCTTGTCACTGAAAGTGGTGGTGGTGCTACCGATATCGTGAAGTCAGATGATCAAGGTAACATTGACTTTACGATCAACACTTCTATGGGGGGCGAATCTGGCGCTCATATCATTAAATACCAAGAGTTTGATGCGTCTTCAGATGAAGTGGTGACTCAACTTGTTGTTCAATTTCACAATGTGGACCCTGAGATCCTCAACCAATTGGTTATCGTCGGTGCACTAAATGAAGGTGGAGGTCGTTGGACAGTAACTAATGAAGACAACTTCTCAATTAAAGCGCCGTCTGGACTTGATTTAACACCAAACGATGACAGTGACGATGGCGATAACGGTGGTCTCTCTCAAATTGGCTTAACCATTTACGCAGAAGTGAATGATTTGGGCGAAGATTTGGGCAACGAAAAAGATGCGACGGTCGTGCGTCAAACGGATGTGACACTAGAGTTTCCAACCGTCCTCACACCGAAAATGAGTGTAGCGGCAGAGATTCAGGTGGCTGATGATGTCCAAATTCAAGCGTTGGAAGACAATTCTATTAACCTTGGTGCTCAGTTGACGTCGAAAGTCGATGCGATTAATGCAGATGGTGTTGAAGATGTCTTAACTATTATCGTCGACCCGACAGCTCCTGGCATTCCTCCTGGTTTGGTGATCACGGGGACGGATGTTGATTTTGTCAATGGTAAATACGTGTTCCAAGCCCATATCGATGCGAGTGGAAATATTACTGGCCTTGATGGCTTGACGATGCACTTGGCAGAAGATTACGCAGGTGATTTCGAATTACCAATTCGGTTTGTCACTAAAGACACTGAGTCCGGTGATGAAAAAGAAAATAATGTCCAGTTTCCAGTTCAGGTTTTACCGGTTGCAGACGTTCCGAGTTCAGCCGGGGATCAGCCGTTGGATAGCGATGTCACACCGAATGTAAAAGTAGATATCGTTGGTACTTTCGGCTTGGATGCAAACAAACAACCTGTAACTGATCTAAATAACGACGTTCCCACGGCGGATGGTGTTGGTTACGAAGATGGCTTAATCCAACTTAACTTGAGTGTTGATTTTGCCGATCAATTTAACAACACTCAAGGTGGTCGAGAAACACTAACGAACATCAAGTTAGAGCTTGATGACACAACATTAGGTGAGTTTGTTGATGCCAATGGTAACAGCTTAGGAACCAGTATTGAGTTTAATGAAGCTGAGATTTTAGCTGGTGCGCTTGACAATGTTCTGTTTAAGCCAAAAGAAAATTACCCCGTAGGTGGTGGCCAAAATACCGTCAAGATTAATATCGAGGGAGAAATTACTGATGAAGCTGTGTTTGATCAGTCTATCTTGAATAACTCTGGCGATAATATAGATGTGAGAACCTTCACTGACGATGTCACATTTGAAGTTACGCCAGTCGTTGATGACATTACCATTACAGGTGCCGATCCGACGCAGCCAATCACGGTGATTGGTGACGAAGATACTTTAATTTCGCTGAATCAATCGGGCTCTGGTGTTTCGATCAGCCTGAACGATAATGACGGTTCTGAGAGTTTCGTTTCACTCAAGTTAACGGGGCTTCCTGATGACTTTATCGTTAAATCCAATTCCTCTGATTATGTTGTTAAGAACAACGGTGGGGGCGAATGGAGTATTCAACTAAAAGATCTCACTCAGACGTCCATTGACCTGAGTGACATCCAAATTAAACCGCCAAAACACTTTAGTGGCGAGGCTGAGATAGGTATTACGGTCTTCATTCAAGAGGAGTTGCTACAAGTTCCAACGGAACGAAACAACAACTTTACGCTTATTGTCAATCCTATTGGTGATGATGTTGATGTGAATCCCGATACTTCGGCTGCAGGTAATGAGGGCGAAGACATTGTTATTAATGTAAATGCGTTAGTGGTTGATAACAAAGAGTCCATCGGAGATGGTGCAAACTACCAGGAAAATGATCCAGAGACGCTGAGAGTTGAGGTCTCCAATGTCCCTGATGGGGCGAGTGTTTCATTACCTGATGGGACAGTGTTTACTGACCAAGGCGGCGGCATTTTTGTCTTAGAAATCAATGCTCAAGACTTGGATCAAGTGGTGTTTAATGCTGGGGATCGCAACGATAACTCATGGGATGGTTCGCTGCATTTCAAAGTGCAAGCCGTTGATACTGGGCTCGATGGCAGTCAAAGCTTGGGCTCCGCAGAGGAGTTTGATGTCACTGTTGATGTTGAAGCAGTGAACGATCGTCCAGAGTTCGTCAATACCGTGGATGTGGAAACACCAGAAGATACGCCAATGCTGCTTGATGGTTTCAGCATTACCGATATTGATGCCGTACTCGATGATCCGAATGCTGAATATGTACTCAATGTGAACGTCGACAGCGGTATCTTGGAGCTTAATCCAACGCTCATCGCTACTTACAACCTAACCGTGAGCGGTGATGGTACGGACTCCGTTGAACTGAAAGGTACAGTGGCCGATCTAAACAATGCCATTGCAGACGGTCTGATTGAGTTTAATCCAGACCTGAACTTCTTTGGTGACGTTCAGGTGGACGTGACAGTCGATGACCAAGGTAATGAAGGTATCGTAATTGGTGGGGTAGATGACACCCTAAATACCAACAGCAGCAGCTTCAATATTGAAGTGACAGCGGTGAATGATACCCCAGAAACTACGCCAGTGACGCTACCGGATATTGAAGAAGATAGTGGTGTGTTCTCCATCTCTGAAGCGGATCTTATTGCGAATGCGACAGACGTAGAGAACGATAACCTCACGGTCAGCAATGTTCAGTTAACGGATCCGAATTCGGGTAGCATTACTTTCAACAGTGGTACGGGAGAGTGGGAATTTACCCCAGCACCAGATTACAACGGTCCAGTTGAAATCACGTACACCATTACAGATGATGGCACGACAAGTGGTGCATCCGATCCTAAATCGGTTAACGGCAACGCATCGTTCAACGTAACGGAAGTCAATGATGCTCCAACGACGTCTGAAGTGGTACTTTCTGATATCGCAGAAGACAGTACGGCGGTTGAAATTACCCAAGCTGATTTGTTAGCGAATGCTTCTGACATTGAAAACGACACCTTGATGGTGAGTAATGTCCAGTTGGTTGACCCAAGCAGCGGCACATTGGATTTCGACAACGTAACAGGTACATGGTCATTTACTCCTGCGCCTGGCTACAACGGCAAGGTCGATCTGACCTACGACATTACCGACAACGGTACAACGAACGGTGTTTCTGATCCTCAAACGGTGTCAGGAACGGCGACCTTCGAAGTCACTGAGGTGAACGATGCACCGGTAACATCAGAGGTAACGTTGAGTAGTACCGAAGAAGATGGTGGTTCGGTAACTATTACGACTACTGAGTTGCTGAGCAACGCAAGTGATCCTGAGTCAGACAACTTGACCGTCGATAATGTTGCGTTAGTGGACCCAGCTTCCGGCACGCTGACTCAAGTGAGTGCGACAGAGTGGACGTTTGAACCCGCAGCAGATTTCTTTGGTGACGTTAATTTCACTTATGAAATCACAGATGACGGAACCACTAACGGCGCTCCAGACCCAATTACAATCGCGGGCACAGCAGTGTTGAATGTTGAAGCGACCAATGACGCACCTGAAATCACTGCAGCATCGGTAACGGATACGATCAACGAAGCCGATGGCCAGAAAATAACGGGTATTAGTGTAAGTGACATCGACTTCACTGGTGCGCAGGCGAATGAAATCATGACGGTGACTCTTACAGTTACCGAGGGCGACCTTCGTGTCGAGCCGCCAGCAGGTAGTGGTGTGACTGTTGGGGCGGGGATGGCTGGTGAAATAACCCTAATGGGCACACCAGATAATATTAACTCCGTTCTTGGAGCAACAGACGCTTCTGAGGGTGTATTTGTGGATGCAGGAGATGTCAACGCAGCTTCAATCACTTTATCGGTGAAAGTCGAAGACAACGGCGTGTACTTCGAAAATGCGGGTACCGCATTGGAAGCGAATCAAGATTTCACTATCAATGTGACACCTGTAGCTGATGCACCTACATTGAGTATAAATCCTCAGTTTAATTACATTCGTCAAATTGCGGCTAGCCAAACCGCGAGCAGTCAAGGTTTAGCGATTGTCGGAATCATGGCGGCGCTTACTGATATTGACGAGGTGCTGTCTTTGGAGCTAACGGGCGTACCAGCTAGTGCTGAGGTAACAAGTGGCGTTTCTCCATCAGGCATTAGCTTCGATGGTACCACTTGGACAGTACCAAGCGATGAAATTGATACGCTAGAAATTGTCGCAACAGATACTAACAGTGGTATTGATGTCGGTTCTTACGATATTTCGCTTACGGCGATATCAACGGAATCTAATGGCGATGAAGCGCAGTCTTCACCTGTCCAAATTAGTTTGGATGTGAGTAGTGATAGCGACGATATTGACCAGTCAACCGCAGTGGACGACAGCTATTTAGTCGGCGGAGACACAGGTATCAACTTGATTGGTGGAGACGGTGACGACGTTATTCTGGGTGGTGATGGTGATGACGTGCTTATCGGTGGCTTAGGTTCAGATATCTTAACGGGTGGAGACGGCAGCGATATCTTCAAGTGGACGGTAGATTCCGTTGATGAAGGGGCAGTGGATACCATTACTGACTTCACTGTTAACGAAGACAGTATCGATTTACGTGAAGTTATCTATGATCTCAATAACTCAATGATCGACATGGATGATCTGCTTGGTCACATTTCAGCAGACTACGATGCATCGACGGAAAGTGTTTCTCTGAACATTACGACGGATGCAAATGTTCAGCAGACTATTGTCGTGGAAAACTTAGGTACTTCAATCGACTTCAACGGTCTCAGCTCCAACGAGATTGTAGAGTCATTGCTGAACAACGGTGTTATTGATAACGGATAAACCTGTATACAACACAAAAATGGGCGGCTCTGATAAGCCGCCCATTTTTTTCGGGAAAGCTTGATTTTAAACAGGAGATATTTGAATCGAAATAGAAAGAAAGAGCGAAGCAAAGGGGTTATCTTGTTACGACGTTATAGTGATAGTTGGAAATTAAAATAGCGATAATTTGACGTTAAATCGCCTAAACGTGGATGTCTAGCAAGCTGCCAATGATTTCATTGTTTTTCTCTATGACAGACGCGCCAACTCGGTTATAACCAGCGGCTTGTGCTAGGTTGATGAGAGATTCAACTTTTTGAGAGGGAAGGCTAGGTGTTGAGGCTGTTATTGCGACATCCGCAACCGCAGCTAAATCGATGTTGTGATCAGAAAGCTCTTCTTTTACCTTACTTACATTATTGTAAATGCCATGTGCAGCTTTCTCGGCCATTTGTTGTGACATCTGAACGATGTGGTGTCCAGATTGAATTCCTGATACAGGCATATCACTACTCCCAACATTATGATAGTGAGAGCATAGGTGGAGTTTATAAAACGTTCAAGTGTTTTATATCAATGACTTGATTAGGCAAACAGTTTGGCAAGCATTTCTCTTTCTTCACCAGATAGAACCGGTTTTTGCGCTTTATTTAGTTTCACGCTGATCTCACCTTGTAATGACTTTAACTGACTTGCCGTTAAATCACTGAGCTTTTGTTTAAGTTCATTAAATTGTTGTGCGTTCATCTCAATACCTTCGTCGTGATTCGGTTTATCCGTCGTTGCCCGAAATTCTTCATCCTTTGGATACAACATATTTATTCAACCAAAATAGATTAGAATTTGATCGATTGCTTTTTGTCCGAATATTGTCAAGGTGTGTTAAGTGATACGTCAGATTTTTCCTAAGAAGGTACATAATTACCCACTTTGGGGTAGATGGAAGCGTAAAAAGAAAAAGGGAAGCGATATAGCGCTTCCCTCTTACATATGGTTTGAATGTTACTAACTTACCCTGACGGCAAACTTACTAGCAAGTGAATGAAGCTCTGGGAGCATGCGATAGATAAGATGAAGTTGCTGCAATACCATGCGGGCAGAGCTGTCGTCTTCATCGCGCCATTCGTTTAAGCGTTGCTCGAGTCCAGCATCATCAATATTAGATAGGTCACACTCCTCACAATGCTGGTGAAGCTGTTTATGAAGTACATCCAGATGCTGATGAATACAACGGTGAGCATCTAAAACGAGTTTATGAATTGACTCATCTTCGATGCGAGTTCTGTGCGCGCCTAATGCAGAAATATAGTTCAACATTGCGTGATTTAACGTTAGGAAGCGAAAACTTTCATCAACAGCTGCGCGATATTTGCCAGGCTCCGCCAGCATCGTACTAATCGCAGAAGAGAGTGAGGCATCATTATTATGGGCCTGGCGGCGAGCGATACGGTAGCTCAAATTGTCTTTCTTGCCGATTCTATACTGACCAATGATCTGATCGAGATACTGCTTGTTCGCCTCTATCGCATCCGACATAACTTTGTGAAGCCTTCTCGACTGCCAGTCGGGCAAAATAACTAATACTGCTCCTACTGCAAGCACACACCCGATGAGGGTATCTGCTAGTCGAGGAAGGACAACTGCGTAACCTTCACCTAGTTGATTAAATAAGAAGAGGACGAGCAGTGTAATAAAACCAGTCGCGTACCCATAGTTGTTCATCCGGAAGGCGAAAAACATCACACCAGAGATAACGATAAATACTAACTGGCTTTCTTGAGAAGGGAAAAAAGTCAGCAATGGTACACCAATCAACAAACCAGCTAATGTACCTATTACTCTTGCCGTCAATTTTTGGCGAGTGGCACTGTAGTTCGGTTGGCATACGAATAAAGTGGTTAAGAGTATCCAGTAACCTCGGTCGATGTTGAATATTTGAATGATTCCATAGCCAATCGTTAAGGCAATTGACATACGTAATGCATGCCGAAACAGCATCGAATCTTTGTGTAAATTTGCTGATATACGCTGCCACATCGCTTTTAGCGTGTGTGGGTTGGTATCGGCGAGGGTATCTTCTTCGAGGCCTTCAACATCTGGGTTGTTAATGTTATTAAGTTGTTTTTCTACCGTCGCTAAGTTATTGAATAAATATGTTAACTGCATCAGCAGACGTTTCCAGTGCCCTTGCTTTTGTTCTTCTAGATAAGCAAGAGAGTTTTGTACTTCAGCTAATGCCAGAATAGATTGATCGGTATGGGAGTATTCATTTCCTAGCTGAATGGCTAGTGCAATATCACGACACGCTTGGGCTTGAGACTCCAAAAGATATTTAAAACGAAACAGCACATCAGAACGTTCAAATTCGGTCGCTAAATCCTGATAGCGATAATGGCTAGAACTGACGCGTTCGTGAATGTCTTGAGCGATGAAATAAATATTTAAAAATCGGTCACTAGGCCCATCAATGTGACCCCGTTTCGATCGGTTAAGTAATGTGGTTTTACAAGCGTTTAGTGCCGTAACCGTGGCAGCATTGCATTTTGCAGCTTCAATCCGCAGCGGTTGTGGCGTCAAGTTGGTCACAGGGTGAAAAAGCTTGGCTTTCGCATCAAGATAATTCGCCATTTGGAAGAACACATTGGCTAAGCTTTGTTGCACCGGTTGAAGAGGCCAAAATATCTGCCAAATCATGGACATGAAGTAATACCAGGCGGCACCAGTTAAAAGCAGTAGTGGCTGAAACCAAATGTTGGTGCTTTCATGTGCGCCAAGCATAGTATAAATAGCGATCAGCAACGAACCAAAAGCAATACTCGCGTACTTAGGACCTATCGCTCCAAGAATGATGAAGCCGAAGGTTGAGATAAATAATCCCAACGCAAAAGCCCAAGGGGTATCGAACAAGATTTCAATTGAAAAAGCAGCAAGCGCAAAACAGAGAAAGGTGAGAGTCAGAGCCTTGATGCGTCCAGTGAAACTGTCATCACTTTCAGCCAAAGCAGCAGCAATAACACCTAATATTAATGGCGTTATCAGCGTGTTTTGCTCGAAGTACCAAGTTGGGATAACCACACCCAGTAAGGTAATAAGGATAAGAACGCTGTAATTTATCGTCTTGTTTGCCCAATATAGCCGAAATTTAGAAGTTGCTTGCACAATGCGCCTTATGTTTCCGATGAAGAACAGGGGGAATACTACCAGACCCACTATAGCGCGTTTATGATTTACTTTAAGAAAAATTCGTGGTTGTTGATAAAATCAGCAGGGATGTCATCGACTTATATTAAAACTGCCAGGTCATGTATTGAGGATTGTAAAGCCAGCTTCAAATAACCTCAGCTTTAGGTTATTAAATCGACAGTAATGTGAATTTTATTAAAGAATAGAAGAAGAAGCTTACTTAGGTGCTCGCCATTGCTACAATTTGGCGCCTTAAAATGATATAAATCGACAACTTCTAAATTAAAAGGCGCACGTTTCATGCAGCTCACTGCCACTAGCAAAGCACAGTTTTTTATTCAAAATGAGTACCATCACGTCGAAATAAAAGAGAACAGTGTTTTATTAAGCTCGATAGGCAGTGAAGAACATATTCCTTTTACGATCTGGAATGGCAAAGTTAGCGTAAAGCGTGGGTTATTATGGAGCTCTTTACAGTTTTTTGCTCATGAACACGAAGGCAAACAACAAAGCTGGCTAGTCCAAGGTTTACCGTGGCCACAATGCCGAAAGTTCGCGCTTGAGGCCGTTCGTCAATATCAAGAGTGGCACAACACTCAGTGCCGAAAACTGGCTGAGTATCTACCTAAGTGGGAAGAAGAGCTTTACAAACTAAAGCACTTGCCTGCTTACTTATCGCATTCTCAAGTGGTCTCCTGGGTTGAAAGCCTTAACCAAGAGTTAAGCGAGATGAAAACCACCCTAGAAGAAGCCAAAATGCGAATGCCGAATCGTATGTCGCAAATAGAGCCTTGGCTCATTGATACCTCTGAGGCGCTTGGTGAGCGTAATCGCGATTGGCTAGAAGCAGAACGTCCAAATTGGGAAGTGCTGTTTAATCAAATTGAATCCTCTCCTTTGAATTTATCCCAGCAATATGCGGTATTACTCAACGACGACCACAACTTAGTTCTTGCTGGTGCCGGCTCGGGCAAAACCAGCGTTTTAACCGCACGAGTTGCCTATTTGTTGCAAAGCCATCAGGCTCAAGCAGAAGAGCTTCTCATGTTAGCGTTCGGTCGTGATGCGGCGACTGAAATGAAAGAACGCTTAGTAGATAAAGTGGGCATGGCGGCAGACGGTGTGCGCGTCAACACATTCCATCAGTTGGGCTTGTATATTCTTAAACAAGTCGAACAGCAACCTGTCGAAATTAGCCCTTTAGCGTTGGACGAAAATCAACGAACGGCATGGTGTGTAGACTGGTTGAAAAAACATTGGATGACACCCACCAACTTTAAACGTTGGCAAAAACATTTAGACAAATGGCCGATTGCGTACCTAAAAGGGGATGATGAGTTAGGAAGCCATTCAGAAAATCCAAAACTGATCGCTTGGCTAGATTCGCAGCTGTCTCATTTAGCGGCGGTAGGGTTGACCAAAAAGCAAGTACAAGAAAAGCTCGTAAACCACCAAGACTATACGCGTTTAAATAGTGAACTCGCCTTATGCTGGCCATGTTTTACAGCGTGGCAGAAAATGCTTAAAGAAAGCAACCAAGTGGATTTCCCAACCATGATCAGTCGTGCGACAGATTATGTGAATAAAGGGAAGTTTGTCTCGCCATGGCGCTTTATTATGGTCGATGAGTATCAAGATATCTCTCCAGATCGTCTGGCATTGATTGAAGCACTGTGTGAATCCACTCAGAAACAAGCAGGTGCCACGTTATTTGCTGTTGGCGACGATTGGCAAGCGATCTATCAGTTTGCAGGAGCGGATGTCGATCTTATCACTGGCTTTAAAGAACGCTTTGCTCACTCTACCGTTCATCACTTAGATACAACTTATCGTTTCAACAATCAGATTGGTGATGTAGCGAATACATTCGTGCAGCAAAACCCATCGCAGTTGCCGAAAACACTAAACAGCCACAAACAACGCAAGCAGAAGAGCGTACATACCGCGCCGAGCAATCAAGTGGAAAAGATCTTGGATCACTTGAATCAACAAGCCAAGCAAACCAAGTCAGTTTTATTGCTAGGACGTAACCATTATCATAAGCCCGATTTGTTCGACGATTGGTTGCGACGTTTCCCTAATCTCGATATTCGCTTTATGACTTGCCATGCGAGTAAAGGACGCGAAGCTGACTTTGTGATTATTCTTTCTGTGGATGAGGGGCAATTCCCCGCTAAGAAGAAGCAAATTCACATTGATGGTGCGTTGACGGAATCCAAAGACAAATTCCCTTACGCAGAAGAGCGCAGGCTATTTTACGTGGCGATTACACGTGCGAAAGAGAAGGTTTGGATCACGCATACTGGCGCGGGATCTGCATTCGTTCAAGAGCTCGTTAATGGTGATTATCCCATCGTGACTTCCCGTTAAATGCAACGTTTAGAATGTTAAAAACAGCAAAGGCGATACTTGGTATCGCCTTTGCTTTATTTGGTTGGCATCAAAGCTTACATGCGCTCAGCAAGATAGGCTTCGTAATCCGGAACTTCGATGTCTACTTCTTGCTCAAGAAGAGGGGAGTTAAACAGGAACTTAGCGGTGGCTCGGTTCGTTGCTACAGGAATATTCCAAACACTAGCAATACGAAGAAGCGCTTTAACATCTGGGTCGTGAGGTACGGCATTCAGTGGATCCCAAAAGAAAACGAGAACGTCGATTTTGCCTTCTGAAATGAGAGCGCCTAGTTGTTGATCACCGCCCATCGGACCACTGATCATGCTCTTGATCGCAAGTCCAGTTTCTTTACTCAGCATGTGTCCTGTCGTGCCAGTTGCGTAAAGGAAGTGACTCTGTAGCTTTTCTTTGTTTTCTTTTACCCAGCGAAGTAGCTCAGGTTTGCAGTTGTCGTGAGCGACCAAAGCCACATGTTTATGGGTTGGCATGGTACGAATGGTTTTTTGCATCAAGATGTTTCCGTTTATATGATTTTAAAATTGTTGTGACTCAATAGAACACGTTTTTGGTCTTTCAATCAACAGCCTTAACACGGAATGTCGGCCTATATTCTGACGGAGATAACGATTCTTCGATCGTGTCGTCATGAAGCGTCTTCGGAGTCAGTGGTTTGATGGTTGGTGAGGCATGTTTGTCATAAGCTTCACCCCTTAAGTAATGCGTTGCTTGCATCACGGAAAGCCGACCTTGCTGCACCATTTTATCTGTTGGTGCGAAGAGCACTTTGTTACGTAACAGGCCTCGATATACACCATGACTTAAGTACACAGAAACTAAACCGATCTCCTCAGCTTTGCCGGCACTGCGCAGCTCACTGATGGCCGCTTCAATCGCCACTGCACTGCCAACAATGTAATCTATATTTCCCATATCGATCACACGTTGAACTAGGTTACGTTGTAACTCCTTGTCGTTGTCTGCCCAAAATGAGTCAACAATGTTGATATCACTTCCTTGTATCGCTTCATAAAATCCGGCAGTAACGGGTTTCGTACCACCACGAGTTCGCGGCCCCAAAAGTAAGGCAATGTTGGTCTTTCCTGACCCCTTTGGATGACGAGCTGCCAAATATTGACCCGCTTCGTATCCCATCCAATGCCAGTCAACACCGACAGTCCCTTTTAGCAACTCACTTTGTTCTTCATCCAAGTCGAGTTGGTTCACAGTAGCAAAAACGGGAGTATTCCCTACCCAATTTTTAAGTGAATGCTCGTAAGCCTGTGGGTCCACGGTCCCAAGGATAACTGCATCTGCTCCCCATTGGTTACACAGTGCGAGTTGTTGTTCTTGACGGGTTTTGTTTGGGTAGCCGCCCGCTTCAAGAACTCGTAGCTCGACACCTTCTCTTTTCGCTTCGGACACCATTCCATAGTTTACTGACAACCAGTATGAATCCTTTAGGTGAGGGTATATTGCACATATTTTCTCTGCGGCAACCGCTGGCAAAGAAGCAACGAGGGTTAAAGTGGCTGCAGAATGTTTGAAAAATGTGCGAAATGCGTGTTGATTTTTAACCATGAAATGAAGTTCGTTGGCATAGATTAAGTAAACACTGCAAAATATAACGTAATATGTCGCTGAACACGAACATTAAGGTCATGAAAATATGCTGCTAGCAACTGCAAGCATCGGTCGTAAACTTTTGTTGTCTTTCATTGCGATGGCAATACTGGTCATGTTATCGGCACTTATTGGTGTGTCTGGATTTTCTTTGGTTGCCAAAACCGAAAGAAATGTCGTGGATTCTGCGATTCCCGCCATGATTGAGGCGAGGCAAGTCTCTGAGTTGAGTACTCGTATTATTTCGTCTGTACAAATGTTGTCGAACGCAAGAAACGAGCAGGAAAGAAAGGAGTCAGGGCGAGTGCTGTTCGAACAGCTCGAGTCTTTACTCACTCACATCAAGGAGCTCGGGAGTGAGTCGTTCGATTCTCAATTGTTAGAAGCTTTAGAGAATAACGTCCAGAACGTTATCGACAATTTGGCAGAACTCGGTGTTTCGGTTGAAAAAAAGCTGTGGCTTGCAAAAGAGATAGATACTCGTGTTGAAGAAATGCGTCTGCTCAGTGAAGAGCTAGAACAACTAACTCGTACGCAAGTTCAGAATACAAGCACCATTGCTGTTGCTAACGTCACGCATATTTATGACTTATTAGAATCGAATAAAAAATCGCAAGTTTATCAGGCGCTAGATGCACTGGTGGAGGTCGATCTTGATCTGACTGAGCGATTGCATGAACTGCACTTGTTGGCCTTTAAAATGTTGAATCAGATTGAAGAGGCTCGGACATTAACGAATATTGAGCGAATTCAACAGGTTCAAAGTGATTTCGATAGCAACCTCAAAATCATGCAACGCCGTGTACTCGCTGTGGAAGATCCTACGCGCTCTAAGCAAATGAGCCAACTGCTCATAGAGCTTGGTAAGCGTCAGGTCGTATTTTCTATACTGATGCAGCAATACGAGAATAACGAACAGTCACAACAACTGATGCAAAAGACATTAGAGTTGTTCTCAGAGCTGAATGGCACGGTCAACAAATTGGTTGATGATTCAAACAAAACCACTACCGTCGCTGTAGACCAATTGACCAGCACACTGAAATTCGCTCAGTGGTCTTTAACCGTTATTTCAATTGTTGGTTTGATTGTATTGGTGCTGATTTTATGGCGTGTGGTGTACCTTTCTGTTGTGAAGCGGTTAGCGGAATATTCCGCTGCGTTGCTGTCTGTGGCACAGGGTAACTTAGCGGTTGAGTTGGAAGTGAAAGGCAAAGATGAGTTGGCGCATATGGGGCTGGCCATCATCACGGCTCGTAATACCGCGCAAGCACTAAAAGTGGTAGCAGAGGGTGAAGCTCAAGCCAAGCGAGAGCTTGAGGAGCATAAAGAGCATTTAGAAGAGCTCGTTGAGCAGCGCACTTCGCAGTTAAAACAAGCAAACCGCCGTTTGAATGAAGAGGTTTTGAATCACGCTAAAGCTCGCAAGCAAGCAGAGCAAGCGAGCCGAGCAAAATCGGCTTTCTTGGCGACGATGAGCCATGAGATAAGAACGCCAATGAACGGAGTGTTGGGGACAGCACGCTTGCTGATTGACTCAGGCCTCAACCCAATTCAAAAGCGTTATGCGGAAATCATTAATCGTAGTGGTAAAACGTTGCTCGCGATCCTTAATGATGTGCTGGATTACTCCAAGATTGAAGCGGGGCATTTAGAAATTCGTCACATGGGCTTCGATTTACACCAAATGGTGGAGGACACTTTCCAGTTAATGAACAGTCGAGCACAAGAGAAGAAGTTGCTGTTCTCCTACCATATTGAAAGCGATGTTAGTCGCTACTGGAAAGGCGATGTCACCAGAATCAGTCAGGTGCTGAACAATCTTGTTGGTAACGCGATTAAGTTCACTGACGAAGGAGAAATTGATATCTACGTTAGCCTGAACCCTGAGGATGAGTCGCAAGTCCTGTTTGAAGTATCAGACACTGGAATAGGAATTGCCAAAAAATACCAGAGAACGTTGTTTGATGCCTTCACGCAAGCTGAAGGTGGGATGAGCCAAACTGGAGGCACGGGGCTTGGACTTGCTATCAGTAAGCGAATCATTGAAGCGATGGGCGGTGTTTTAGAAGTCGATTCCGAAGAGGGAAATGGTAGCCGATTTTGGTTCTCTATTCCGTTAGAGGAAAGCGAACCTGTTGAAACAGGAACCGTGGCAACCGCACGTTGCAAAGTGAAAGCAAAGGTCTTGCTAGTAGAAGATAATGAAGTCAACCGAGTGGTCGCGGAAGGCTTTCTAGAAAGCATGGGGCATCAAGTCGTGATGGCGGAAAACGGCTCACAAGCAGAGCAACTGATCAGCACACAGGATTTTGATATCGCTTTAGTCGACATCAACCTCCCTGATTGTGATGGAACTGAGTTGATCCAACGCTTAAAGCGGATTGAGTGTGATAAGCCGGCCAATAAAGCGCTTGCCGTCACGCCAATGATTGCAGTGTCTGCGCACGTTTTTGCGGAAGAAGTTGAGTGCTATCTAGCCGCTGGTTTTGACGGATACTTGCCTAAGCCATTGGCAAAAGAGGCACTCGCGGCATTGATTCAGGATGCGCTAGACGGAAAGCCGTTGTTGTTGCCACAAAATGCCGACTGTACCCCGTTTGATCAAATTTCGCCTCAAGAACAAGAGCTACAATCAAAGGTCGTTCAAGCACCCCAAAAAAAGGAACCCGATGTGGTTATCATTAATCCGAGCGTGATTGAGTCCGATATGAAAATCTTGGGCAGAGATAAGATGTTGCACATTATTAATCTGTTTAGATCCACCAGCACTGATGTATTAAGCAAACTGCAAGCGTCTGCTGAGGACAATGATAGTAAAGAAGTAAAGAACCTTGCCCATAAATTAAAGGGCAGCGCGGGAAGTTTAGGACTAACTGCATTAATGAACGCTTGCCAAGCAATTGAAGCCGCGGCTCAACCTTTAGATACCTATAATGCGACTAAAGATGATTTAGTTTCTCAAGTGTCTGCATCAATTCAAGCTCTGGATGAGTTAATGGCGAAGTAATCCATCGAGCATTGAAAATAAAAAAACCTCCGGCTTTCCGGAGGTTTTTTCTATTCGGTCATGTCATCTTCCCACTCGAATCGAGTGTCTAGGGCATAAGGGTCATCATCAAAAGGATGTTCCACTTTGCCACGCAAGTATTCGAGTTGATGCTCAAGCATATTGACCGTTTCGTAGTCTCCCTCAGAACAAGCAACGTAAATCTGTTGTTCAAGAGCGGCAATGTTATCTCGGATACCCATGAGAACCCCCTTAAATCATCATCGATTCTCAAAACGATTATAGTCAAGTAATCCAAATTCGATCGGTTGTTTTGTACGGTACCAATTGTGTAAACGATCGCTAAATGACCAGAATTTTTCTGAGCTTCTACGAATCGCAAAATTATCCAATAACTTAACGTAATCGGACTCGTTTTGGATGGCACTAAATTGATCGACAAAATCTTTTACTTGGTTTTCGTTGATCGAGAAAAATGCCGCAGGGTAGCTTCCCACAACGCCGCGTACAATGGTCATATCATCGTTAGCAAAGTCACGGTTACTTTCTTCATCAAACAAGCTAGAGATGTTTGTGTGTGCATTGTTGTGAAGTAAGGTGAACAGTTCATCTTCCCCTGATTGACTTCTCACCATAAGCATAGTGATTTGCGGAACGGTTTTTAGGCCTTCACCACGAACGTGGTCAATACGTTTTAGTTGCTTTTCACTACTCGCAGAAAGAGCCGTGTCTTGAATTTCGTAGCGAGGCAGAAGCACATCTGAAACATGTTCGCTCAACAACTCCACCAACTCCGTTTTTGGATCGTCACTCTTATACTGAACGCTGGTTGGTTGGTTAAACGGCTTCACATTTCGTTGTAAAAAGTCACTCAACTGCGGGCTTTGATCTTTATACCAGCTAGATTGCAGTTCATGGCGCATATCGGCGGGTAACAACGAGATAAAGTTACTTTCGCCTTCTAGACGCAAGAAGTCCATAAACATTCGTGTCATGAGCTGATGGCCGAAGTTACCGTAAACGTCAAACCCAGCAACAAGCAAATAGTGGATACGCTCTAGTAACGCGTAGTCAAGAATCCACACTGTTTTAGGCTGCTCACCAACTAACCCTTGAACAACAGAAGCACTATCAAAATGGCGGAATATCGTTAATGCCGCATTATGGTTGGTGCCATTACCGTCCCAAATTACATCGGTGGATAGGTTTTCACCTTCTTTAAACCAGTTATTAGTGAACTCAGATTTAGCCTCTAGGTAGCGAGCTTGCTGGCGCGCGTACTTGACCCAGTTGGTAACAGGTAGCGTGTTACTTTCTTGTTCTGCCGGTAGTTTTAGGTTATCAGCCTGAGATCGGTAAAACTCATTTACTTCTGGGATGTCTGCTTTATCTGGATCAAGGAAAAACACCCAAAAGCGATCATTGATAACATTCAATGCCAGTTGGCCACGACAAACTGGGCCTTTGATGTATGCCATTATTGTATTTTGTGCATTATCTAGCATGAACTTAAAGCGCGACTTCACTGGAAGGTCGATGAATGATGTCATCGGGTTTGCAGCAACTTCTGGTTCATAACTCGGTAGCTTACTAACCATGTAATCAGCATCAATAAACCAAGTTTTCCAGTTCTCTATGCGTTGCTTGTTTAACGCGAATGGCATGTGAGTTTTATCTACTATGGTCCCTTGCTCTGGAATAATTCGATAAAACACACGTTCAACCCCTGGATCATCGTACGGGCGACGCGTTGAAATACGTTTGACGGGCTGTCCTGGTGGTGTCGCAGAGCGGACGAGCGTGAAGAATCGGGGATCTTCATCGAGTTCCGAAAAGTAGAGATGAGATAAAAACAAATGCTCATATATATACCTAGCCATCAGCTGATTTTTCAAATCAGAGTGGTTAAGTAATGTTTCGTACTTATCTATTTGCGCTTGCTCATTCTCACTAACAGGTTGGTGAACGTTCATTATTGCGCCGTTTTCCAACCAAGTCATGAGAGTGTGGTATTCACTGTTTGATAGATTTGGCATACCAAAAGGCATGCCCCAGGTTGGGTTATCCTTTTCGTATTGCTCGTATTCTTCAATCGTTGGACAGGTTTGCTCTCGGTCTATCGAAAAGTCAAAGCCTTCTAACTGGACTTGGTCAGGCAATGGGTGGCGCTCTTTTTGCTGTAGCAAACGTGCGATAAGGCCTGCGTCAATGTTGGCTGCCATGCTTTGATCACGTTCGTTGAGAACCGGATGAAAACCCGCATCGCGCCACTCTTGGGTTGTTTCTGCATCTTCGAATAAGCGTGTTGGTGCTGCGGCTGTGAGTCTTGTTCCTTCATATACCAGTGCTTTACTCGCACCACGGTCAATGCCTTCAACAGAAGAGAGCTTAAGCTGACATGGTGCATCGTAGCACGCGTGGCAGACGACACAGCGGTTATCCATAATGGGTTTAACTTCGCTTTGGAAGAAGTTTGCTTGAGGGGTTTCCACGTCAACTGTGCGTTCACGCACGAGCTGTGGACCAAACAGTTGGTCATAGTTAAGACCAGCATAGGTTGCACAGCCGGCAAACAAAGTAGCAATGCAAAGTGTAAAAATTAAGCGCAAATTCATTGAGTTACTTTACGTGATTAGAATTTGCATTAATTAAAGCAAAATAAGCGGTCAATTACCAAAAGTTGGGTCAATTAGCGTTAATTTTTCTGTTGATTGTTTGAGCGCTTGAAAATGTAACCCTGGCGGTGGACTGTCTGAATTCTGTCTGTTGGAACGCCTTCGTGAACTAGACGCTTTCTCATTCTGCTCATGTGCATATCGAGTGCTCGATCATGTTCAGTAAATTCACGTTTTAGTACTGTTTCGTAAAGAAAATGCTTACTAAGTACTTGATCTTGATGGTGAGTGAGAGTTTGCAGCAGCTTAAATTGAATGCTTGTCAACTGAACAGATTTCTTGTTTGGCAAGTAATTGAGTACCACAGAGTGAGTGCGCTTATCTAGTAATAGCTCCTCATCATTATGGTGAACGCCGTTGTGTTGGCATTGGGAAGTTTTTCCATTTGAAACCTTGGAGTCAAGCACACGGGCACCTTAATTATTAATAGTAGTAAAACGTATTATCATTAATATTTATGTAAAAGCAATCAGGTACTTTATGAGCACTGTGATATGCGTAGACAATCTTAATACTTGAGATTACCAGTAGTGATGAATGGTGCGATGGCGCTCTGAACTAAAGTGCTATTGGAGTGCGTATTAGCTACAAATAACGGTGTAATGTTAGGCAAAGATAGAAAGAATTCTCATTTAGTAAATTCGCTTATCCGCTATTTGTGAACTATACATTCTGTTGCAGGAAGCACTTTTCTAATACACACAGAGGTTTATATGACAGCGAAATATGGCGTTAAACGCCGATTAGCGATTCTTGCCGCCGCTTTAATCGGTGCGACAAGTAGCAGTATCGCAGCAGAGAAACCAAATATTCTCGTCATTTGGGGTGATGATATTGGCCAGTCCAATCTCAGTGCTTACACGTTTGGCTTGATGGGGTACAAAACACCAAATATAGACAGTATCGCCAAAGAAGGCATGATGTTCACTGACTATTACGGTGAGCAATCTTGTACAGCGGGCCGTTCTACTTTCATTACGGGCCAAACCGTTCTTAGAACAGGTTTGAGTAAAGTGGGGCTTCCAGGTGCTGATCTTGGCTTGAAGGAAGAGGACGCAACCATTGCCGAAATGCTGAAGCCGATGGGCTATATGACAGGGCAATTTGGTAAAAACCACTTAGGTGATAAAGATGAGCACCTTCCTACTAATCACGGCTTCGATGAATTTTTTGGCAACCTTTATCACTTGAACGCCGAGGAGGAGCCAGAAAACGTCGATTATCCTAAAGATCCTGAGTTTCGTAAAAAGTTCGGTCCGCGCGGCGTTATCCGTTCGTACGCTGATGGCAAAATTGAAGATACAGGACCTCTAACTCGCAAGCGCATGGAAACCGTGGATGAAGAGACGTTAGATGCGGCACTCGACTTTATGGATCGTGCAGTCAAGGCTGAAAAACCTTTCTTTGTCTGGTGGAACGCAACTCGTATGCACTTCCGTACTCATGTGAAAGAAGAGAACTCTGGAAAAACAGGCATCAGCGAGTATGCAGATGGTATGGTCGAGCATGATAATCATGTAGGTCAGCTGCTGAAAAAAGTGGATGATTTGGGTATTAAAGACAACACAATCGTCTTTTACTCCACCGATAATGGCCCACACATGAACTCGTGGCCAGATGCAGGCACAACGCCATTCCGTGGAGAGAAAAATACCAACTGGGAAGGTGCGTACCGAGTTCCTGCGATGGTACGTTGGCCGGGTAAAATTAAAGCTGGCTCTGTTTCGAATGATATCATGCATCACATGGACTGGATGCCAACGTTCGTTGCTGCCGCGGGTGATTACAATATCAAAGAGAAATTGCTCAAAGGTTATAGTGCGAATGGTAAGAAATTCAAAGTTCACCTAGACGGCTATAACTTCCTACCATATTTGACTGGTAAAGAGGATAAGGCCCCACGTGAAGAAATTTTTTACTTCTCAGATGATGGAGACTTAACTGCACTTCGCTATAACAAATGGAAGCTGGTCTTTATGGAGCAACGAGCAAAAGGTACGTTGCGTATTTGGGCTGAACCATTCACCACACTTCGTGTTCCTAAGATCTTCAACTTGCGTATGGATCCTTACGAAGTGGCTGATATCACTTCTAACACTTACTACGATTGGATGCTAGACCGTGCTTACATGCTTGTTCCTGCGCAAGCTTACGTAGGCAGATTCCTTGAAACGTTTAAAGAGTTCCCACCAAGGCAAAAAGCAGCAAGCTTCTCGCTCGATCAAGTGATGGAGAAACTAAAAGAGAACCCAAATAAGTAAGAAAAGCTAAGTGAAGTTCCACATCTAGAAAGAGGCTCATTAAAGTGAGCCTCTTTTTTATCTGTAAAATTCTATCTATTAAGGTTTGTAGAAAGCTTGATGACGAAAACGCCTAACGCTTCAATTGACAAGATTTATAAACAAATTGGTTCGTAGTGGGCTGCCGTTAAGTTGGCTTTGATTTTTTCACGTAGAGCGATGTGGGCTGGGTTGTTTACCTCTCGCTTATGGTAGACGAACTTGTAAGGGATAGAGCGTATCGAAATGGGGCAGGGCAAAATTTGAAGTTTGAGCGCTTTGCTCCACTTGTTTGCAAAAGATTGAGACACGATCCCTAAACTGTCTCTTTGGGCGACATACAGCGCCATGCCCGCTAGCGAAGATGTGATCAAGTCGACTTTTCTTTCTTGAATTGTTTCCTTTGCTAGTTGCTCGAACCCCGACATGTTGTTCCATTTTCCTGAAAATAAACAGTGAGTTTCCTCATAAAATTGCTCTTTTGTGAGCGTGCCGTGTACACGGGGATGGTTCTCACTACAGATAACCACGGCTTCTTCCTCATAGGCATCTTCAATAATAAACGCTGCATCTTTCGTGATCACCGTATCGATTACTAGATCGACTTTTTGTTGTCTTAACAGCTCAAATAATAGGAATTTTTCGGGTGGTGATTCATAAAAAATAGTGTTCTTTATCGGGTCCATAATGTGCAACAAAATTTCCGAACAACACACTTCAAAATGATTTTTATCAGATATCGCATTGTCAATAATATTAACCGCTTGCTGGAGTTGCGGCAGTAATTGATAAGCGGTGGAGGTTAGTGCGATACCTCGCCCTTTTTTAACGAATAATTGCTTATCGACGACTTGCTCTAAACGCTTTATTGCAGCGCTCACAGCAGGTTGTGTAAGCCCTAATTGTTCCGCGGCTTTTGTATAAGATTGAAACTCCGCAACAACAAGAAAAGTTTGGATCAAATTCAAGTCCATAACGTCACTCATAAATTTAATTTATAGGTTAACTAATTTTGACTGCATTTATCGCCTGAAATTAGTGCTTTATCTTATATCAACAATGGTATTGAAAAGCGAATACCATTTTTACGCACTAGCGAACTCTTGGAGATAATATGAAAAATGCGACCAAAACGAGCAGTAAAAAACTCGTACTTAACGCATGTACGTTAGCTTTGGGCGCTGCATCTGCAGTTGCACATGCAGCGGACAAACCCAACATTCTTGTCATCTTTGGTGATGATGTTGGTTACTGGAACCTTAGTACCTACAACCAAGGCATGATGGCGTACAACACGCCAAACATCGATAGCATTGCTAAAGAAGGTGCGAAGTTCACTAACTTCTACGCGCAGCAAAGCTCGACAGCAGGCCGTTCTGCATTCATCACTGGTCAAATGCCAAAACGTACAGGTCTATCAAAAGTGGGCTTACCAGGCGCTCCGGAAGGTATCTCGGAAAAAGATCCGACGATTGCAACCGTGCTTAAACAAATGGGTTACGCAACCGGACAATTTGGTAAGAACCATTTAGGTGACCGAGACGAGCATCTTCCTACCAACCACGGTTTTGATGAATTCTTCGGCAACCTATACCACTTGAACGCAGAAGAAGAGCCAGAGAACGTGGATTACCCTAAAGATCCGGAGTTCAAGAAGAAATTTGGCCCTCGTGGCGTTATCCATTCTTACGCTGATGGCAAAATCGAAGATACCGGTCCACTAACGCGTAAGCGTATGGAAAATGTTGATGGTGAGTTTCTTGATGCCGCAGAGAGCTTCATAGAAAAACAAGTAAAAGCGGACAAGCCGTTCTTTACTTGGTTTAACACCACTCGCATGCACAACTTCACGCATGTTCCTGAAGAATACCAAGGTAAAACAGGTGCCGGTTTCTACGCGGATGGTGTTAAGCAGCACGATGACCAAATCGGTCAGCTACTTAACAAGATCAAAGAGTTAGGTGTGGATGACAATACAATCATTGTTTACACCACTGACAACGGCCCTATGGTGGATTTGTGGCCGGATGCAGGGATGACACCGTTCCGCTCAGAGAAAAACACTGGCTGGGAAGGGAGTTTCCGTGTGCCAATGTTGATTAAATGGCCTGGAAAAATTGAGGCAGGTAAAACATTCAACGGCATGATGTCATTAGAGGACTTTTTCCCGACACTAGTTGCTGCGGCAGGTGATACCAAAGTTAAAGACGAGCTACTAAAAGGCAAAAAAGTTGGTGATATGGACTACAAAGTTCACCTAGACGGTTACAACCAACTGCCATATTTAACGGGTAAGTCAGACAAATCCGCACGAAATGAGTTCGTTTACTGGAGCGACGACGGCGATCTTGTGGCATTGCGCCAAGGAAAGTACAAGTTCCACTTTATGATTCAAGAGAATGAAACGGGTATGGATGTATGGCGTAAGCCGTTCACTAAACTTCGTGTGCCACTGATCTTTGACTTGAGCATTGATCCATTTGAACGAGGCGATCAAGGCATGGGTTATTCTCGTTGGATGTACGAGCGTTCATTCTTAATGATGCCAGCAATGGATACAGTGAAAGAGGTGATGGGTACATTCAAAGAATTCCCGCCTCGTATGGAAGCAGGTTCGTTCGTACCTAAGTCTTCTAAGTAAATTAAGATTATATAGCGCTTTTTGGAGCGCTATATACCCAAATAGCTTCACTTTTGCTGTACAGCGCTCACGAGGTTATTTGGGTATATGTAACAGTGAGAAACGTATGAGTAAGATTTCCCCTCGCCATTCTACTACTATGCCTATTGTTCCTCTTAAAACGGCGTCTAAAGCGCCTGTTCTGGGCGCGTATGACCGTCGATTCCATGTGATGGCAAAGCCAGGCGGAGCAAAGTGCAACATCGATTGTCAGTACTGCTTTTATCTGCATAAAGAAAATCTACTGCACCAAGAAAAGCAGCCAAAAATGGACGACGCAACACTGGAAGCGTTCGTGAAAAGCTATATCGAAAGTCAGGATGGCGAAGAAATTGTATTCTCATGGCAGGGCGGGGAGCCGACGCTGCTTGGGTTGGACTATTTCCGCAATGTCGTAGCTTTGCAAAAGAAATATCAGCCGAAAGGCGTTCGCATTGAAAACGACCTTCAGACCAACGGCATTTTGCTAAACGATGAGTGGTGTGCGTTTTTAAAAGAGCACAACTTCCTAGTTGGCTTGTCGATTGATGGACCACGAGAGCTGCACGACAAATATCGCAAAACCCGCAGCGGTAAGCCAACGTTTGATCTCGTGATGAAAGCGGTAGATAAGCTCAAAGCGCATGGCGTGAAATTCAACGCGTTGGTCACGGTGAATCGTCACAATGCGAAATACCCGCTCGAAGTATATCGATTTTTAACCCAAGAATTGGGTGTGACTTATATTCAGTTTGCGCCGGTGGTAGAAGCCAACAACTTTCAAACAACCGCGCCGCAGTTTTGGAACGAACAGATGATCCCAACCAAAGGCAGTGATCTGGCTAAACCGGGGCATCCAATGTCGATTGTAACGGATTGGTCAGTCGATCCTGAAGACTGGGGACGCTTTTTAATGGCGACCTTTGAAGAGTGGGTGAATAACGATCTTGGCCGTGTGCTGGTTAATCTGTTTGAAACCGCGGTGGCGCAAGTAATGGGGAAACCGTCTCAGCTTTGCGTGACGGCGGAGTTTTGTGGCAAAGGGTTGGCGATTGAGCACAATGGCGACGTGTTCAGTTGCGACCACTATGTGTATCCAGAATACAAACTCGCCAACATTCATGAACACTCACTGAATGAAATGGCCTTCTCTACAAGACAATATACTTTTGGCATGGCAAAACGCGATTCATTGCCGACGTATTGTAAGCAATGCCCTTACTTGCCTTATTGTTGGGGTGAGTGCCCAAAAAACCGTTTGATCAAAACGCCGAATGGTGAGAGTGGTCTAAACTATTTGTGTTCGGGAATCAAAATGTTCTTTGATTATGCGTTACCGATGTTGGTTGGTCTTGCACAACTTCTCCAATCTCAAGAACCGCAAAGATAACATAGTGAATATAACCTTAAGTTATTTCATTTGTTCTTATACTTAACTATCGAAAAGACGGCTTAAACCATTGAAAAGGTATCCTATGAACCACGCACAACAAGCGATAAAAGAACTCATCGAACAAACAGAAAAAAGCGTCATTGGACAAAGCCACGTGGTTCGAGCTTTAGTCATTGGGTTATTAACAAATGGGCATATTCTGCTAGAAGGTTTACCGGGAACGGCAAAAACACGTTCCGTAAAATCGTTGGCGAACTTGTTAAACACCAGTTTTGGTCGAATCCAGTTTACGCCGGATCTTTTACCATCTGACGTGACGGGTACTGAGGTTTATCAAGAGCTGGATGGTAAGCCGCAACTCCATTTTCAGTCAGGGCCAATTTTTAACAGCATTGTACTTGCTGATGAGGTCAACCGTGCACCAGCCAAAGTACAAGCGGCACTGCTTGAAGCCATGGCCGAAGGCACAATCACGGTAGGCGATAAAACTCACGTATTGCCAGACTTATTTATGGTGCTTGCAACGCAAAACCCAGTAGAGCAAGAGGGCACGTACCCACTGCCAGAAGCGCAAATGGACCGCTTTATCATGAAGGTTACCGTCGATTATCCAGAAGATGACGCCGAACGTGACATCATTCGTTTGGTGCGCAGTGAAGAATTGGGTGCGGAAACCAGCAGCGAAATTGTTACGCCAAAACACATCGAGCCAGACGTGGTGCTAGAAGCGCGTCGTCAGTTACCAAACATCGTGGTATCAGACCTAGTGGAAAACTACATCGTTGCGTTAGTGATGGCGACTCGTAAGCCAGAGCGTTATGCCGATTCAAACTTAGCAAAATGGATTGAGATTGGCTCTAGTCCTCGTGCTTCTATCGCACTCGACAAATGCGCTCGTGCGTATGCGTGGATGCAAGGACGTGACCACGTTACTCCTGACGATGTGCGTGCCATGGTTCCGTCTGTATTGGGCCACCGTTTTTCTTTGACCTACGATGCACTGGCAGATGGGGTCGATCATCAACGAGTCGTACAAGAGCTGCTAGATTGTGTAGAAATTGGGTAAGTGGGAGGCATTATGGCTAAGCC
The DNA here is from genome assembly GCF_016920955.1 of Vibrio sp. sp1. Lineage (NCBI taxonomy): Bacteria > Pseudomonadati > Pseudomonadota > Gammaproteobacteria > Vibrionales > Vibrionaceae > Vibrio > Vibrio sp. sp1. Next base: position 1,443,316 of record NZ_CP060590.1, on the reverse strand, counting down.
AACTCTTGCGCCAAAATCACAGGGGATGGACCCCCGTTTGTACTGCGATTACGCTCGTTTAGTACGTCTGCAAGCACAAGCAGAATCATTCAGTTTACTCCCTCACCTAAAAGCGGGTAGCGTACTCTCTGGCCGACACAATTCGTTGTTTCGCGGTCGTGGATTGAACTTCGAAGAGCTGCGCCATTACCAATTGGGTGACGATATTCGTAACCTTGATTGGAAAGTTACGATGCGTACAGGTAAGCCGCACGTGCGCAGCTATACAGAAGAAAAAGATCGCAACGTAATCGTGTGTGTCGACCAGAGAAGCACAATGTTTTTTGCTTCGACGCAAGTAATGAAATCGGTTGTCGCGGCAGAGATCGCAGCGATGTGTGGGTGGCGAGTATTAAAAGATGGAGACCGAGTCGGTTTTGTCATCGCATCCCCGCAGGCGTTGTTTCACAGCAAGGCACAGCGTTCGCAAAACGATCTTCTGGCGCAACTTAAACGTCTCGCTAAAGCCAATCAATCGCTCAATGTGGACTCCTGCAATTCCGAAAAAGTAACGTTCAGTCAATGGATTGAGCTTATTAAACGCATGAAGCTCAAGCAATCCACTTTGATTTTTATCAGCGACTGGAGCGACTGCGAGGAGCACCACCTTGATCACCTTAAACAGCTACAACAGCACAACGATGTTCTTGCAGTGATGGTCAGTGACCCATTAGAACAAGCGCTACCAGACGATTTGGCAAAATCGAAATGGGTGGTTGGTGATGGGCAGTATCAACTCAATTTAGACAGCAAAGCAAAGGTAGAGGCTGCGAGCGCAAAGCTTGAGGCTCGAACTAGCTTACAGCGTCAATCACTCTCTCAACTTATGGCGATGAAACACCTTCCGCACATCGAACTCGATACGACAGGTGAGCACATTAAACAATTCCAAAAACTGGTAGGAGGGCGTTAAATGAGTGATCTTCCTACGCCTCCAAGTACCTACATACTCAGAGAGCTGCATGATGTGGCCGTACCATCTAGCGTGAGTTGGTACCCGCAAACTATTGGCTGGAAAACTTTAGCGGCGGTTGCGTTCATTGCATTGGTATATTTCGCATATCGCTTGGCTCGGCAATGGTGGCATAATCGTTACCGAAAAGAAGCTCTACTGGCGATTTCGCAAATCAACCCGAGCGACAAAGACATGCCAAAAGTATTATTCTCTGTGCTTAAAGTAGTGCTGATTCATATTGATAGCCGCAACGCGAAATTGTTTGATACCGCCTTTCTGCGCAAGCTCGATGCGCTGTATCCGCAAACCGAAGATTCTCAAGCAAACTCGCTTGTGGTCTTTAACGATGAGCTTTCAAAGCGCTGGCTACAAAGTATTGTCGACCCAAGCGTTACGCTAACCAACGAAGATCGTGTAACGCTTATTGCTCGTGCGAAAAACTGGGTGAGTGAGCACCGTTGTGATGCTCAAAAAAGCGCGGCAAATAAATCACCACGATTGAAACGCAAAGCACATCAGGGAGGTCAACATGAATGATCTTCTTGCATCGATAACTGGTTTGTCTGGTTTTGAATTTGCTCACCCAATGTGGTTTCTGGTTTTGCCCTTGCCGTTGGTGGTGTACTACTTGGTGCCTGCATATCGCACTAAGCAAATGGCGATCAAAGTGCCGTTTTTTAGTCAGCTGGTGGAAGCGATTGGCGAGACGCCATCAGAAGGTGCAAGCCAGTTGACCCCGAGTTGGTGGCAACGAGCAACGTTAATTCTTTCATGGCTTTTGGTGGTGTGTGCGATGGCAAAACCCACCGTGTTAGGCGAGCCTCAAGTTCGCGAGAGTTTAGGCCGCGATGTGATGGTGGTGGTGGATCTTTCGGGCTCCATGGCCGAGCCAGATTTCACCTCACGTACAGGCGAAAAAATTTCTCGTCTTGATGCGGCAAAAGAAGTGCTGTCGGAGTTTGTTCAGTCTCGTAAAGGTGACCGATTAGGCTTGGTGCTTTTTGGTGATGCTGCTTTCGTGCAAACGCCATTTACCGCAGACCAAAAAGTGTGGCTCGAACTGCTTAACCAAACCGATGTGGCAATGGCAGGGCAGAGTACCCATCTTGGTGATGCGATTGGTTTAGCGATTAAAGTTTTTGAGCAAAGCGATAAGTCGCGTAGTGCTTTAGAACAAGACCAAAACCGTGAAAAAGTCGCGATTGTATTAACCGATGGTAACGACACGGGCAGTTTTGTTGAACCGATTGATGCGGCGAAAGTTGCGAAAGCCAAAGGCGTGAGAGTACACGTCATTGCGATGGGCGATCCGGAAACGATAGGTGAAACCGCGTTGGATATGGACACGATTCATCGCATTGCGAAAGAATCCGGCGGTGAAGCGTTTGAAGCACTCAACCGTGATGAACTATCGGCTGCCTACGACGAAATTGGCAAACTGGAACCTCAACTTTACGAAAGCACCACATACCGCCCAAAACAAAGCCTTCACCATTACTTGATGGCGTTAGTGGTCATCATGCATTTGCTCGCGTTCAGCGTCGCAACACTTAAAAGAAGGGCTGTTACACGATCATCATTAGGAGAGAGCGATGTTTGATTCTCTTAGTTGGACGCAATTCTTTACGCAGTTTCATTTTATTCGACCACTGTGGTTACTGGCTTTGATCCCCATGTTTTTCTTGGTGTGGTTACGCTGGCGAGAAGAAAGCGAGCCAAGCTGGAAGGATATTCTGCCCGAACATTTACGCAATGCTTTGACGATAGGTGAGCGAGGCTGGCGTAAGCAACTGCCGCTTAAGCTCTTGATGCTGATTGTGTTCATCGCCATTGTGATTTGTGCAGGCCCAACGTGGCAACGAGAACCTTCTCCCTTTGGCGAAGATAAAGCCTCTATGCTTGTGGTGCTTGATAACAGCGACTCGATGCTGCAAAAAGATCTCCCACCAAGCCGCCTTGAGCGTTCCAAACAGAAAGTACGCGATTTGCTAGCCGTGCGAAAAGGCGGAAAAACGGGTTTAGTCGTGTTCGCGGGCAGTGCTCATGTCGCAATGCCTATAACTCAAGACAGCAAAGTATTTGACCCATTTTTGGCGGCCATTACGCCAGAAATTATGCCCGTGCAAGGTAAGCTTGCCGAAAAAGCCTTGCCGTTAATTGATCAACAATTGCAAGGTCAACCAGGCTCCACCGTTCTGTTGGTGAGTGATGGCGTTAATCCAGCCACGATTGAGCAATACCAAGCGTATTTCTCGGGCAAACCTTATCAACTGTTAATTCTTGCGGCAGGGAATGCTGACATTGTGAGTAACAACCCAATGGATTTGGATTCTCTACAAAAACTGGCTAGTCAGACTAACGGTCGATTGGTGGAAGTGACTGTCGATAATAGTGATATCGAGCAACTGAACCGATACGTTGAGCGCAATATGCAGCTTAATGGCGAATCTTCAATGCCTTGGAAAGACATGGGTTATCAACTTCTGTTTCCAATCGCGTTGATCATGATGCTGTGGTTTAGAAAAGGGTGGTTAGTGCAGTGGTGCGTGATTGTAATGATGAGCGGTACACTGTTGATGCCGACCAGTGCAATGGCGGAGAACATTTCTGTTAAAGCCGAGCAGCCACAAGTTGTGCAAAAAGTGACGACCTTCGACAAGGTGGCGCAATGGTGGTGGGATTTGTGGCTGACGCCAGACCAACAAGGACAGCGTTTGTTCAACCAACAAGCGTATTTAGAAGCTGCAAAACACTTTGTCGATCCATTACGCAAAGGTACGGCGTACTACTACGCTAGCGAGTTTGAACTCGCGCACAGTGCGTTTTTGGAGATGCAAAACGACCCGTCCGAAGAGGTTCGAGATTACGGTCTTTATAATGCGGCGAGTGCATTGGCGCGTCAGCGTGAATATTTGGCTGCACGTGACTTGTTAAAATCCCTAGCCAACAAACCAACGTTGAGCGAGAGGCTAAGACCAGATGTTGAGCATAACTTGAAAGTGATTGGTGGTATTGTAGAGGACATCAACCGGATGAGTGAGAGTCAGGCAGGAACAGAGCAAGAAGCATCAACCGAGCTAGGCGATAACCCTCAAACCGCAGAAGGGGCGGATGAAAAAACGTCAGCGGAGTTGATGATTAAAGAGACGTTAAGTGCAGACGACATCTTAGGTAGCCAAGAATTAGCCGACAAATGGTTAAAGCGAGTCGAAGCGGATCCTAAATACTTCTTAAATGCGAAGTTTCAGATTCAATTGCGTTCAATAGAAACCGGAGAATCAACCTCTACTGCGAACGAAAATACAGAGGAGGCGATGCAATGATGAAAAGCCACCGTTTTACGCACTTTGCTTTACCCTTGTGGTTAGTTATCTGTTTCGGTTTCCTCCTGAGCAGTAGTGTGTTGGCTCAAGATATTCGTGACGTTCAACGAGAGCATGGTGTTGAGTTACAAGCGTGGGTTGGTAAACAACCAACGGCTGGAGAGAAGCGTAAAACACCAAGTTTTAGCGTCAATGAGCAAGTTATTTTAACCATCGAAGTGGCAACGCCGCGTTGGTTTACGGGTGGTACGAGAATTGGCAATATTGAAATACCCAATGTTATCGCCAAACAGCGTAATCAACTAGCAACCAACTTTACTGAGCAAAAAGAGGGACAAACTTGGTCGCGTCAACGCTGGGAAGTGACTTTGTATCCACAAGCATCTGGTGATTTTGTGATTCCACCTGTCGCTGTGGGCGTTCAGGTGTCGGCGCCGGATGGCGAGAAGGTGTCAGGCACACTTTATACGCAGCCGATTAAGTTCAAAACTGTCTTGCCATCGGGATTGTTGAGCGGTGATACGCCTTGGTTTTCTGCAACGCACGTAGACGTAAAACAAGAGTGGGAAACCTCCACTGAGTCACTCAAAGTTGGGGATGCAATCACGCGTAAAATCACCATTTCGGCTCAAGATTCACTATCTGTATTGCTACCAGACTTGTTGAAAGGAGAATCAACAACCCGTTACCAAGCGTATCCTCAACCTCACCGTCTGACAGATACGCAAACACGTGGCGATTACCAGTCAACACGCACAGAAGAGAGCGTGTACGTGATTCAACAAGGTGGAGAGTTAACCCTGCCAGATTATGAGTTCCGTTGGTGGAACAGTATGACTCAGCAAGTGGAAACGGTGATGTTAGAGGGCAAAACTTTTGCCGCGAAGCACACGTTGAAGTCCTTTATCAGAACATACTTTGCATGGATTGTTTCCACGCTTGTGTTGCTGGGTTTTGTGATTATTTCATTGGTAGCCATTAAACGTTACTACCGCAACAGACCGACACCAGCATGGCTGACGTTCCACCGTTTGTTAAAGGCTAAACGTTGGTCTGAAGCAAGGACCATATTGTACAAACAATTGCGTTTAAATACGGCCGAGCTAGAAATGACCAAAGCCGATACGAGTGAATCGTGGCAAAAAAGTGCGTCGCGAATGCAAAATGGTGAAAATAGCGCTCATTTACTGAAGTCGATGTGGCGCAAAATCCAGACCAAACAAAAACGCTTTAAATTCCGTATTCCGCGAGCGTTACCAGAACTGGACAAAGTCATTGGAAGAGATGGCAATGAATAAAACGGGGCGCTAATATAGCGCCTCGTTTTTATTAGAGAATAGAGTTCAAATGAGCCAAGAGTTTATGCGCCGCGCATTGGAAGTGTCCAAAAATGCGCTTCCTGAATGTCAACCCAACCCGCCGGTTGGCTGCGTGTTAGTGAAAGACAATCAAATCGTTTCTGAAGGTCATACTCAAGCGATTGGTGGCAATCACGCGGAAGTGGAAGCGCTGAATGCGTATCAAGGCTCGTTAGAATCGGTGACGGCATACGTTACGCTGGAACCGTGTTCGTTTGTTGGTCGCACGCCTGCTTGCGCGGTGACATTAGTCAAATCCGGCATAAGCAAAGTCGTCGTAGCCATATTGGACCCCGACCCGCGCAACAGTGGTCGAGGTATCGAGATTCTAAAACAAGCAGGTATAGAGGTAGAAACGGGTTTGTGCGGCGAGGAAGTCAGCGAGTTTCTTACCCCTTACTTAGGCAAAGCCTAATCCAAGCTTTACGTTGCACTACGGTGCCAGTTTATGTGGTGAATGAAGTGCGTCAAAATTGAGTTAAAACTCATTAAAACAAGCGATACCGCCCATTTATTGCACTTGGCTGCGTGAACGATCATGCTGTTAGATTAAAATAGAGAAAGTGACTTTTGAAAAATTTAATAGCATGAAACCGACCGACCTTAATCTTATTCCCATTTTCACTGCCATCTATGAAGAGCGTAACTTGTCTCGGGCGGCGGCGCGTTTAAACATCACCCAGCCTGCGGTGAGTAAAGCGCTAGCAAGGCTACGTGATATCTACGATGATCCATTGTTTCATCGTTGCGTTAAAGGTGTCGAGCCTACCTCGTTTGCGATGGATATTTATCCTGCTCTTCTAGCTTCAGTACAAAATTTCACTTCGACATTATCGGCCTCTAGTGAGTTTGACCCTAAAGTGTCGAATAGAGTGTTTTCTATTGCCTGTGTGTCCGTTGCGAGCTTTGAGTTGCTACCTCAAGTCATGAAACAAATCCGTGTGTCGGCGCCAAATGTTGCATTAGAAGTACATCCGCTTTTTACGGAAGATTTTGAAAGTGATCTGCGGTTACAACGATACGATTTGATCATTGATATCACACCAAGAGCAAGAACGGTGCTAAAACTGGAAACTGTACTTACGGAGCGTTTGGTGGTGGTATGTAGCGAAACGCATCCACGCCTGAATGACGAGATTACGGCTGAACAATTTTTTGAAGAAGAACACGTAGTGGTTTCGCAGTGGCAGAGTCGTAAGAGCTTGTTAAACGCCGATGACATTGTCGACTTGGATAAGAGAAAGATTAAGTATCGAGCCTCAGGCGTACTAGAAATGCTCCCAATTATTTGTGGTAGTGAATACATTGGTTTAATGCCAGAGTCGATGATCAACTTGTTCAATAACACCTATCATGTTAAATCTTTATCAATGCCATTTGATGAACAAATGTATGAGCTTTGCACAATCTGGCATCCTAGTCGCACAAACGACAGCGCCCATCAATGGTTGCGTTCACAGATTAAGCAAGCAGGAAAAGTCATCAACCAATAGGAAGTGCAATGAAAAAGACAATACGTGCCATCCTTAACGGAAAAAAAGCTGGGAATCCAGAGTTAAGAGATGCAATCATGAAAATGAGAGAAAAAGGCATCGACGTACAGGTGCGTGTGACGTGGGAATCTCAAGACATGCCGCGGCTAGTGAAAGAAGCGGTTGATGAAGGCATTGAACGTATTGTTGTCGCTGGAGGCGATGGAACCGTCAATGAGGCGGCTTCTGCGGTTATTCAAATTGACGAAGAAAAACGCCCTGAGTTAGCCATTATTCCCCTTGGTACCGCCAATGACTTTGCTACCGCTATTCAAGTACCTAATTCCATTAAGGCGTCTTTATCTCTTGCTGTTGAGGGGCAGTCCGCTTTGGTCGATTGCGTCAAAGCGAACGATCGCTGCTTTATTAACGTGGCAACAGCAGGGTTTGGCGCAGAAGTTACAGCAGAAACGCCTGTTGAACTCAAAAACTTTCTTGGCGGTGGAGCTTACACGCTAACTGGTGTTGTAAAAGCACTTGGCTTTAAACCATATGACGGAACAATAACGATTGAAGGTGGTGCGTATCAGGGAGAAATGTTGCTCGGTGCGTTTTGTAATGGGCGCCTTGCTGGAGGTGGGCAAGAGTTAGCTCCAAAAGCGATGATTAATGATGGGCTGATGGATCTAACATTGGTGCGCCCATTTTTACCTCATGAGCTGCCTAAAGTAATCGACGAGATCAATAACCCGAGTGAGAAAGGAGAGTTTGTGAAGTACACAAGAGCAAGCTGGTTGGAGATAGACTTCCCGAATCCATTACCTCTTAATTTAGATGGAGAACCTTATCATTCGAGAACCATTAGATTTGATGTTCAGCCTAAGAGTATACGATTAGTCGTACCGCAAGATTGTCCTTGCTTGACTAGCTAAACGAGCGTTCTCCATGATTATTGCTTAACACAGCCACTAAAATGTGGCTGTGTTGCTTGTGTTGAGGTATCGTCAACTTCTTAACGTTTTTGAATGGTCTCAACGTCTATCTGCGTAGTTGTCCAATCTGAGTCAACCTCTCCTCGAATCATTACGGTATCTTTTGGTGTCACTTCTTGACCCATCCAATCTTCGTTGTCGATCTCTACTTCGATTTCACCAGTGTTGTCTTTGAACAAGTAAGTCTCGTTACCAAATGATTGAACAATATGCCCGGTTAGCACTACAGCGCTGTCGTCGGTTGCGTTGCGCGCCTCTTTCACCGTATTGATTGCACTGACTTCTGGGCCATTAAATGCGGCGAAAGCCGAGCTTGAAAGTAGGGCAAGCATGGATGTTAACAATACTCTTTTCATTATCCTCTCCTGATATTAGAAGTAATAAGTTGTGCCTACATTAAAGGATGCAGTGTTTGCGTAGCTGTCTAGTTGGTATTTTGCGTTTACACCTATGGTGAGCTGCGGGAAAATTCTGTATTCCGCACCCACTGAGAACATTGCGCCTAGCTCGTTGTTTTTCTCCGCGCTATGGAAAAGCGTGTTGGTCATTTCCACATCGTCGTTCGTGACAAGTTCGTATTCTTGATGTTTAGAAACCTTGGCATCGTATTGCGTGTAAGTTAAACCCGCTTTGAATTTTGTTGTCCATTTATCATTTAATGCATAGTTAAACACAGGAGCCAACGACACTTGCTTGGCTTTGATTGACGCATCCCAATCCATTTCATGATGGTAATCTTTGCCATCGATTGACTTGATACCTAGGTTTTTTGAACGACTATCATCAAGGTCAAACTGGCTGTAACCCAGTTCCAATGCCCAGTTGTCATTAAATGCGTAACCGACAAAGCCTGAGAAAATACCGTCTTCAAGCTCAGGGTTGAGTGTTACGTTGTCAGTTGAAAAGTGAGGTTCCAAATCATGGTCAGTGGTGCCTAGTCCATATTCCAGACCTACATAAGGAGCCGCAGATACCGAAACTGAGCAGGTAACAAGTAACGCAAGAAGTGTTTTGTTCATTTTATTTTGCCTCTTCAAATCAACTTAGTGAGTAGAAGCGCATTTTGTGTGAAGAAGCGTGAAGCGATCGTGAAGAAACGAAAAAATGTTTAGAAAAAAGAGCAAGGGGCGATAACCGAGGGGCGGTTTGAGTGAACAAACACCAAGCTCTTTATATAGAGTAAGTTAAGTTGCTGCGACGTAACACACCGCAAACGGGACATTAAGGCGAGTAAACTCTTTAATCCAACGCCATTGGTTGTCTTGGAGTTTATCGCCCGGCCCTTTTACTTCAATCCATTCGAACTCGTTTCCTTTAAAAGCAATCAGATCAGGCATCCCATTGCGGTAAAGCTTTAGGTCACTCAATTGTATTTTAAATAGCGCCATCAACATGTTAGTTGGGATAGTGTTGAGTGCTGTTTCGAGTAGCTCTTTACTTATTAAGTTCCAATGTACAAATGGATTACTGATGCCAAACTTCTCATCGTATTTTGTCAATAACATCTGGGTGTTGCCCGCTTCTAGTTCGGCAAAAGCGGTGTCTATCAAAGCTTGGCGCTTGGTAACAAAATCCGAGTGATATAAATCTAAAGGACGGTGTTGATAAGCGTTAATGAATGCCCCTTCAATAGGAGCAAAAATCGCATCCCAAAAAGTGAGACCAAGTAATGCATTAAGCAGTGCATTTTCGGCATAAAATACAGTCCAGCCTAAGGACTCAAAATACGCTTTGCTGGCGAGTTCGACTCTCTGTTGAGATAAATCCAGTTCAAGGCGGTATTCCGTACAGGTTGGCTTCGTCACTCTTGGCACTTTCTCGCCTTGTTTTCGTTTTAACCGTTGCTCAAGTTTTTGTGCAACTTCGAGCTCAGACACATCGATCGGTGAGTTAAGCATATCTGTGACAATGTCACAAAATAAATCATCATGGTTTAATTTGTCATAGATACGTGCGCGTCGTTCTCGGCTCGGTGTGAGTTGAGTTTGGCCAAATAGAGATAGGGCGGTCTCTAGATCATTAAGCCGTTCGTAATCACGTGCTATGTCATTCAACATGTGCTCGCGTTTACGATCTACGTAACGGTGTTTAACGGGCTGAGGCATTGCCTCAATTAATAAGTCGAGATTGGCTTTGTCTTTTCGGTCAAATTGCCAGTACAGGTTGGCCAACTGGCTCAGTTCAATTAAGCGGTCTATTTGCTCACGTGAATCAAAGAATCGACGCGCTTTACTTAACTGGTATTGTTCGAATTGGTGTAAGCCTAAGTCATCAAGCACGAACTGACTGAGGTCTTGATGGGTATTAGCAAAAAACAGCGTCAGCAAAACATCAATCATGTGTGCGGAGTTAAGCTTAATCACCGTGAAATCCAGAGCCTCAAATAGCTCGAAACGCTCTTCACTTAGACATGCCACTAATGCCTCTTTCTTGAGAGATTTAGGATGCTCAGGATAGAGCGTGACGATCTCTGGCTTGGTCAGTAGATTCGCTGCTAACTCCTGTATCGTTAGGTCAGGGGAGAGCGAGACAAAACCATGAGTTGCCAATTCATCCAAAGCCGACTGGATGTTCTCAATTTCTTGATAGTTGAGTTTGTCGCTACGAAACCAGCACCCTTTGCGGCTGTATAGGCGTACAAGAAGGCACTGTGCAGGCTTGCTTAAGCTCTCAAACGCGGACAGCCATTTGTGTTCATCTTGGCTAAGTAAGTCGCTGTACCACTCGGTAGCGTGCTGTGTGAGCTTAAAGAAGTTATCGAGATAGTAATCTGGCGCGAGTTCGACGGTGTTTTCCATAACCAACTAACAATAAAAAAGGCTTAACCCATAGGTTAAGCCTTTTTCGAATCAATTTCTGCAGATCTATTAGATAAATAGAACTGGACTGGCGATTAAGCGTTTTTCAGTTGTGCTACTTTCGCTTCAGTCAGTGGCTTAGTGATGAACGCTAGTACGATACACACTGCCATCATTACTGCTGAGATAGTGTAAGCAAGACCGTAGCCGTCACCGTTAGTCATTGAGAAACCAACAACAGCTGCACCGATTGCACCACCGATACCCCATGCTGTGTATAGCACACCGTAGTTAGTACCGTAGTTCTTCAGACCGTAGAATTCAGCCGTTAGAGTAGGGAATACTGCTAGAAGCGTACCGTAACCTACTGCTGCGATTGCTGTACCGATGATTAGCGTGAACTCAGTTTTGAACGTTGCGAACAGAACCATGTTGATGCCCTGTAGAACGAACGCTAGAAGAAGAGTGCGTACGCCACCGATCTTGTCTGCAAGCATACCTGCCGCTACACGACCGCCTGAGTTAAATACCGCAAGGATAGACGCTAGGTAAACCGCGTTTGGTAGGTTCGCTTGAACGCTTGCGATAGTTGTGATGTTACCAATGATCATTAGACCAACAGAAGCTGCAAACGCGTACATGATCCATAGAGAGTAGAACTGTGGCGTTTTCAACATTGCTTTCCAAGTTAAGTCATCTGACTTTTTCACCGCTTTAGGTGCTTGGCCTTCTTTTACTTTAGGCTCCGCAGGTGTGTAGTCTGCTGGTGGGTTGTTGATGGTTGCTGCAAGAGGAACCGCAATCGCTAGGATACCAACACCAAGAACCATAAAGCTAGTTTGAATGCCCATGCTGTCTATTAGCGCAGAAGTTACTGGCGCAAGGTAAATAGCCGCTAGACCAAAACCTGCCGCAATAATGCCGTTAACCATACCTTTCTTCGAAGCGTGGAACCACTTCATCGCAGAAGGTGATAGGCATGCGTAACCAAAACCGATACCTGCACCTGTGATCACACCGAAGGTAATGTTCAGCATGAGTGGAGTGTCAACAAAGCCAGACGCGATCATGCCCAGACCTGTAAGAACAGTACCTAGGATAAGGATCATTCGAGGGCCCATGCGGTCTTGAAGAATACCTGCAATAAGAAGACAGATAGAGAAAGTGATGGTTGCAGTTGCGTAAGGTGCAGAAGCTTCTGCAGCACTCCAGCCTGATTCAGTTACCAGTGCCTTGTTGAATACACTCCAAGCATACAGGATGCCAAGACAAAGGTTGATACAGAACCCTGCTAACAGGATGCGCATAGCTTTATCAATCTTGCTCATTTTTATTCTCAGTTTTTCCTCTTATTGGCAATGCCGCAAAGAAGGTTGGTTTAAAGATGTTTTTTCTCAAAATTAGTTTGCGTTTTTCAACGTTTAACGCAATGAGCGCGGATTATAACCAATAAATATGTGATTGGAATCTCTTTTTACGGTTACTGATAAAATAATTTGCAACATTAAAAGTGGATGTGAATTCATGGTTTTGTATGTAGTAAGAACGTTGTAAAAAAGTGATATTTTTTGTTCGCTAATAACGAATGATGAGTCAAGACAGAGAGGTTTTACGCTGTTGAGTGCACAGTTCACATTTCAAATAAAAAATTTCAAAATGTTTCCATGTTAACCATCTGTAACAAAAATGGCGAATTTATCATCTAACTGTCGTAAGTATCAGATGCAAAGGGTTTCTTAATTTTTAATTGTTAACCTTTTGTAATAATTGAAGCTGATTAGCTTTTATGTTCATTAAGTGAGCAAAAAAGTAACTTGTAATTGCTGATTTTAGGCGCAGAATATAGTGAAAAATGAGTTTTCATTTATGAAGGGATGCTTTTTAGATTTGTTGTGAGGTGACTTATGAAACTGTTCCTATTACTCATGGCTTCGGTATCCGCTGGTATCGCATCAGCAGACCACATCCATTCATTTATGTTGGGCTTATCTATTGCTTCTTTAGCGGTAGGTAGCTGTTATTTCTTCGCATTTCGCAGCTCGCGCTTTCCACAGCTTGCTTTATTCCTACTCATTTGCGGTATGCTTTCTAAGTTGACGATAACCGTAGTCGGTGTGATGTGGGGAATGTCCGCGGAATTAATCACGTCTCCAATCGTATTCGCACTTTCATATTTATTCTTTTCGCTTGCCGTTACCTACTTATGGTTTAGCTACAGAGAGAGCATCACTAAGATTCCTGACCGATTTAAGTCAGCGTAAATCAACACATTAGAATAAAAAAACGCCAGCACATTTGCTGGCGTTTTTAATTAAACGTAATTTTGTTCGGATATTGCTTTTAGTTTGATCGTGGCAATACCGTTAGGCACTCATTGGAACAAGCACCATAGTACCAATAATCACCGTGATAAGGCCTGCTAGAACTGGAACGGATGTGCGTTTTACAACCTCAAACGGGCTGATGTTTGCCATACCTGATGTCGCAACGATTACGCCAGATACTGGTGAGATAGTACGGCCTAGGTTTGATGCTTGAAGCATCGGGATGATTAGGAAAGCAGGGTTTAATCCCATTTTCGCAGCCAAAGATGGTGCTAACTCCACGAACGCATAGAAAGGCGCGTTACCCGAACCCGTTGCAATTGCTGCTGCAACTGTCAATGCAGTTAGAATAAGCATTAAAGCAACGCCGCCTGCACCAGCATTATCTGCTAGATGAAGTAGGTTATCGATAGCACCGATAGACATCAGACCTTGTGCAAAAACCCCAGCGGCAACCAAAAGCATCACAACGCCTTTGAACGCGTCAGCCATGCCTGCGTAGCAAGAATCTAAATCTTCTAGTGATTTCTTACCATCGAACTTATTTACAACATAATGGATCAGAGCTCCAAGGAAAATCGAACCAACCACAATAGTGTAGATGTCTAGACTAAGTCCTGGAATGGTACGACCGTTGAATAGGAAAACGCCGATGATAGGTAGAAATGGAAGAGCTGCATAAAACGCTGGTGCGTCAGCTTTGATCTCTGATACATCAATTTTTTCCATTGGTGTATTTTCTTTCTTATCTAAGTATTTGTTCCAGAAGAACGCTGCCGCTGCCATGACGATGATTGCGCAAATAGAAACAGGCAACACAGTTTGTACCGCAAACACATCAAGCTCTAAACCAGACTTTTCTGCTGCGATAACAACATCACCAGAAGTAGGAGAAAGAATGATTGCCGCTGGAGAGGCACACACTGCAACGGCTGCTGGACGAGAAATGCCCATCGCGACCATCATAGGGAATAGTGTCGCCATTAATAGTACGCCAAGGCCTGTTGCAGAACTTACCGCAAGAGACATTAAACACGCCACAATGTAAGCCGCTACCAAAAGGACGTAAGGAGACTTGATGACAGAAAGCGGTTTAGAGAACTGTTTCACTACCACGTTGTTCGCGCCGATATGAGTCATGTATGACGCAAAACCACAAAGCAGCATGATTTGCATACCAAGACCGCCACCGCGGTATTGAAGCATGTATTTCACGTATTCAAGCGCATCTGTCACCATGTTACCAGTTGAGGTGATTTTTGACGGCAGCACGTCGTGCCCCAAAACGCCAGTCATAAGAAGTAAAGCAATACCAGCTGTCAGTAACACGCCCGCAGCTTTATAGCCTTTGACAATAAAGTAACCCACCGCAATGGTAACCACTAAGCCAATTAAGAGCTCTAACATAGGGATCTCCGAATGTTATGTAAAAAAGAAAGAAACTGTTTCAGTTTATGACAAGGAATTTACAGAATTCTTAGCTGTGGCACGAGACAAATATGGGGCTTGCATGATCTGAGACAAATAATAATTTAATAAATAATTTCGTTAGATTGTATTGTTGGAATTTGGTTTTCTAAGTGTTATGTGCTGGTTTGAAGCTATTTATAGGAAGGAAAATATGACTAGGAAAGTGAATGAATAAAGAGTGAATTGATTCACAATAGGAAAAAGACTTTACTCAGTAAGCAATTATTGGAAAACACTCTTCACAACAAAAAAGCTTCGCCGAAGCGAAGCTAAGTAATCGTAAGAATGAGGATAAACTATGCGTATCGACGAACCATAAGGTTCCAACTACGTTGCTGCCGTTCGAACTCTGCTTTAATTTGCTGGTACTTCATTTTCGTTACAGAACATTCGTATTTCTTTACCACACTGGCAGTTTTGGCACCGAGTACTTCTTTGCGCATCTCGTAGTATTCCTGCATGTGATGAACTAGAGTATCAAACTCGTGCTGTAGCTGATCGAGGATTGTTTGCGTGTTCGGTTTCGATTCTAGCTTTTCTCTTGCTTTCTTCAAAAGTTGACTCGCACGGGCTTTTTCAATTCTAAATGTAGGCGTTGTGCGCAACTTAGATGTGAGTCCTAGCCAAGAACATGACTTTATCAACCACTTCGTTGGGTCGTAATGCCACCAATACACGCCATTGCGATAGTCATTCTCGAAAATATGATGGAAATTATGGTAACCCTCTCCAAATGTGAAAAAGGCGAGTACACCATTATCGCGAGCAGTGTTTTTGTCTGTGAAAGTTTGCTTACCCCAAATATGTGCGAGGGAGTTAATGAAAAAAGTCGTATGGTGACTCATAAAGAGTCGAGCCGCACCAACGACCAATAACATCCCCCAGATATCACCGTAGATCAGTCCGAGCATGACTGGGAAACCAATATTAGTCAGTAGGGCAAGTGGAACATAATACTTATGCTGCCACATGACTATTTTGTCGCGCTTTAGATCACGGCAGTTTGTATATTCGTTTTCCTTTGATTTATTGTAATCACGTAACATCCACCCAATGTGAGAATACCAAAAACCCCGCTTGGCTGAGTACGGATCTTTATCGTTATTGTCGACATGTTTGTGATGCACACGATGATCAGAAGACCAATGTAATGCACTATTTTGCAAAGAAAATGCTCCTCCAATCGCAAAAATGGCGCGCAAAATAGGATGAGCTTCGTATGTTTTGTGGCTCCAGAGACGATGATAGCCTGCTGTAATAGAAAGGTTAGTAAAACTAAATGCAATCACTCCCCAAATTAGATGTTCCCAACCCAGCCCAAAATGATATGCATACCAAGGCATTACAATAAAAGTTAGAACAAAACTGGCAGAAAATATTAATGTATTCAACCAGATAACAGGTGGTTTGTTTTGAGTCACAGGTGTATCCCTAACTTTGAGCTAACAACTGTTCGCCAGAATATCAGCGTACACATGTAAGTCAAATTAAAGTTAGACAAATGTGACTATTCCTTTGGGTGTAGATTAAGGAACTTGATGGGATATTTTGCTTTTAATTGAATAATGAGTAGTATTAAAAAATGAGCTCTGGCTTAAGGTGTATAAAATCTGCCAAGAAACAAGTGTTATAAAGGTGGAATATACCGAGACTCTATAAAGAAGCAAAAATGTAAGAAAATAGGAATACGTAATGGATTTACGATTAGCGGAATATAAGGACTACGAGCGCATTGCGCATCTTCATGCGGATAGCTGGAAGCGTCATTACCGTGGCATTCTTAGTGATAACTATCTTGAGAAAGAAGCGATTGACGACAAACTACTGATTTGGCAAACCCGTTTGACCAACCCACCATTCAATCAGCACATTGTCTTGGCGGAGGAGGGAGGTTTGCTACTTGGCTTTGTTTGTGTGTTCGGCAACCATGATTTCGAGCGTGGAACCTTTATTGACGCATTGCATGTTGATGACAGTTACCGTGGTCGTGGGATTGGTAAGCAGCTATTACTTGCTGTCGCAGAATGGCAACAGCAGTACTTTAAAGACACAGGTCTTTATTTAGAAGTTGTGTCGCAAAACATTTCTGCGATTGAATTCTATCGCCACATTGGTGGACAAGAGGATCAAGAGCGAACTTGGCGCGCACCTGATGGCAAAGAGGTGTTAGAAAAAGTATTCCGTTGGAAGAACGCCCAGTCATTAGTTAGTGGGATTGAGGAAAACGTGATTTACTCCTAACCTAGCGTTCTAAAACATTAGATAAGAGCAGTCTCAACACTGCTCTTTTTTGTTTATGCACCCTAACGTTATGTTTTATTGAAAGCTTTCTAGAAGTTAACCCCCATGGCTTTTAGTTCGAGCTCACATTGCTGAGCATTTTCAAACTGAATAGCAGCCATGCCAACTGCTCGGGCACCTTCAACATTGTAAGGCATGTCATCAAGAAATACTGTCTCTTCGGGGTTAAGCTGATACTTTGAAAGTAGAGTTTGGTAGATCTCCGCTTGTGGTTTTAGTAATTGAACTTCAGAAGAGATGATTGCTCCATCAAACAGTGGCCAAAACTCATAGGTAGTACGAAGATGTTCCACAATTTCGTTGATGTTGTCTGTGAGCGCATATACGCCATATCCGGCTCTTTTTACTCGTTTTAACAGCTCTATACTGCCGTAAAGTAATATTTGAGTGTGTTTTACATAATAAAAGAAGCGGTCCATTTCTTCCGTCGTTACTTGGTGTTCACGTTGATAACGCTGTTTTGCTTCCCTTTCGGAGATCGTCCCTTTATTTAAATCTTTCCAGATTTGTGATGAAAATAGCATCTGAGCCATTTTCTCTGATTCTACGGAACCACCAAATGTTAAGCGAACGATTTCTACTGGAGACCAGCGTACCAACACATTACCTACATCAAAAATGACATTTTTTATCTGGACAGAATTCATAACACACCCCAAGCCAATTGTTCTTCACCACGCTATATGCGGTGAGTGCTGTTTTTGAATCGTTGGAAAGTCGTGCCAAAGGCGCGACTTAAGTTTCTTACACAAAATGAGATTAACATCCAATTGGATACAGAGCGATTATCGCAAAATTGCACTAAACTATATGCAACTTTGTTTATTTGGTTGTAAATCAAGTGTAGCTGTCTTAAAAGATTGAAACTAAAGATAAGTATTGCGAGCTGTTTACGTCATTTCGCGCTGCTTATAAATGATGATTAATATATAATTAGTTAATAATAAAACGATAAAAGTGAATCAAAATCACACTATTGTGCGTCAGGCGGAGTAAGCAAAACAGATTATATGGACTCGATACGTAAGGTTTATCAATATGCAGAACCAAACCTAACTCTCGTTGGCTGGATGGGGTTTCTTGGCTTTCCGCTGTACTACTTTGTCTGGGAGTTTGCCTTTCCACAGGCTTATGAAAATTTACCTCTTAGATTGTTTTGCTCGTTATTGTTTTTCGGCATCATTTTTAGAAACCGCTTATCATCGACTTGGAGAGATTATGTTCCTATTTACTACCAAGTGACGATAACGCTGTGCTTACCGTTTTTCTTTTTTTATATGTTACTGATGAATGACTGGTCCAATGTATGGGTTATGTCGTTTATGTCTGCAATTTTCTTACACATTTTACTGGTTCATGTTACTAGGGTCATGTTTGCTCAAACCTTTGCTGGGATAGGTTTAGCAACATTCTTCGCTTGGGTTGCAAAAGGGTTCCATCTTGACTTGACCATGGATTGGACTCATGTGCCAATCTTTCTGTTTATTTATGTCTTCGGTAATTTGTTCTATTTTCGTAACCAAGTTGAACATGAAGCGAAAGTCTCGCTGGCAAAATCATTCGGGGCAGGGATCGCACATGAAATGCGTAACCCGTTGAGTGGGCTTTGCACTTCAATAGATATTATCCAGTCGATCTTGCCCAACATGAAAGAGGCAGGAAAAGAGCAGTACGTCATGAGTGTAGAGGATGTCACCTTATTACGTGAAGTGAGTCAGGATGCAATGAACATTATCCAATCGGGTAATGAAACCATCGATTTATTGCTGACTTCGATTGATGAAAATCGAGTTTCTCGTTCTAGCTTCAAAAAATATTCAGCTCACTCGGTCGTTGAACAGGCAATTGAAAGCTTCAGTTATAAACGTGCCACTGATCGATTTGCCATATCGTTGGATGCGAGAAGTGAGTTTGAGTTTCTAGGTAGTGATACGCTGCTTAAATACGTTATGTATAATCTTTTCAAGAATGCCTTCCATCACCGTAAATCTGAAGATTTTCACATACATGTATCCATGATAAGTTCAGAACGCTTTAATCAAATTGTTGTAACCGATAATGGTGCTGGTATTGCTCCTGATGTTCTACGCAATATCTTTCAAGACTTTTACACCACCGGCAAATCAGGAAGTTATGGTTTGGGCCTACCGTTTTGTAAAAAAGTCATGCGTTCATTTGGGGGGAACATTGAGTGTCAATCTCAGTTAGGGGAGTGGTCTCAATTTACGTTAACTTTCCCACTAACGACATCTGATACCGTTACTGAAATCAAAAACGATCTGACTAAACTCAAAACCATTCTAACGGTGACTAGCCAAGATATCTTGGTGTCTAAAGTAACAGATATTAGCCGTTTTATGGGCTTTGACTCGACAATTTTAGATGTCAACCAAGTACTCAAAAAGAAAGAGTACGAGTTCGAATTCGATCTGATTTTTATCGATCTTGAGAGCTTAGATCCAAGAGCAAACCAATTGGATAGATTAGAATCTCTCTTGTCTTTCACTGAAGCACGCATAGTTTATCTTTTTGAGCATCATCCGACTCAGAGAGCACGTAAGGCTGCATATGAACCTATTTGGATCGAAACGCAAGCCTGGTTATTGAATACTAAACCAACTATTGAGCGTCTCTTATATGATTCAAGCTATGTATCGACACCAACGGCCTCGGTGACGTTAGATAATTCAAATAAGCGCACAATTATGGTCGTGGATGATAATGAATCTTTGCGTAAATTCACGGCAATGTTACTTGAAAAGCAAGGCTTTGAAGTGATTCAGAAAGAAGACGGGCAGCAGGCTCTGGATACACTAGAGCAAGAAGATGTTGATCTCATTCTGATGGATATCGAAATGCCAATTATGGATGGTGTAGAAGCGTCTAGGCGAATTCGAAGCTCGGATAAAAACTATGCGTCGGTACCTATTATTGCGCATACAGGGGATAGTTCACCTGTCACGTTGGACAAAATTGGGTCTTCGGGTATGTCTGACTTCATCGTAAAACCGGCGGATAAAAATCGTTTGTTCGATAAAATCGCAAACTGGATCTAATCATTCGCGACTTGTTTTCTTGAGGCGAGTTGCTCACAACGAATAACACGAATAAAGAGCTCAGCAAAACTGTTGAGCTCTTTAGTTTTATCTACACACTAACTTACACAAACTCTAAGTCAGGGTGTGCAAATGCTTGTTGGCAGACAGTGAGTACATGATCAACTTCAGCAGCTGTCATGTCTGCATTGACTGAAAAACGGATGATGTTTTTGTTCCTTCCAGTTGCAGGGCGGCAAAACACTGCGCCGTAAACATTTCGCTCTTCGAGAAAGTCGCGGACTCGCTCAGTGTTTCTCTCGTTGCCGCATTCTAATGCGATAATTTGTGATTCACTGCGAATAGTAAATCCAATGCGTTTTAAACCAACGGCTAAAGACTTGGCTCTTTCAAACAGAATATCTCGCTTATCATCTGATTTTCTTATGACGTCCAGTGTTTTCTCTAGCCGAATGATCTCTTGCGGTAATACGGTAGAACTAAATATTGCAGGGT
The DNA here is from genome assembly GCF_016920955.1 of Vibrio sp. sp1. Taxonomy (NCBI): domain Bacteria; kingdom Pseudomonadati; phylum Pseudomonadota; class Gammaproteobacteria; order Vibrionales; family Vibrionaceae; genus Vibrio; species Vibrio sp. sp1. The sequence continues at coordinate 1,422,733 of NZ_CP060590.1, read as the reverse complement.
ACGCCACAAATGGAAGCGTCTTCGCCAGTTTTTCTGGGCCTAAAATCGCGCCAGCACGATAAGCAAATGTCTTGGCAAGACTAACGGTAATAAAATCTACCTTATGAGTTAAGCCAAGACCCTGCAGTATCCCCGCACCTTGTGGACCGTGTGTACCTAAAGAGTGTGATTCATCTACAACCAGGCCGCAGTCAAACTCCTGTGCTATTTCGTAGATATCACGTAGAGGAGCGATGGTCCCGATAGTGCTGTAAACCGAATCCACAACAATGATCCCTGAACCGTGACGTGAAATCTGTTTTCTTAGGTGACTGGTGTTGTTATGCATGAACGGATGAATTTGTGCTCCGGCAATACGTGCGCCTTCCCACAAAGACATATGTGCAAAGAAATCAATGTACACAGGTATGTTCGGTGCACAAATAGTCTGCAATAAACCGACATTCGCAGCCCAACCAGATTGAGAAAGTAGACAACTAGGCATACCAACGAAACTGGCTAGTTGCGTTTCAAATGCAGGTTTCGATTCATCATCTTGTAAGAAAATCGCGGACATCACGACGTTGTCATCGTGCTGGGAAATCGCATCACGATGCGCGTTTTGAATCTCCTTATTATGAGACAGTGCAAGGTAATCATTGCTTTGCAGGACAACGGCATTACACGGTGGGCGTTTACCAAGAACAAGGTGTTTTTTGTTCTCATTCGGTTCGATTAGATCTTGAATATAAAAATCTAGGCGTTCCTCGATAAAGGAGGGAAGTGGTTTGCTTTGTATAGTTTCACTCATAATAAATCTCTTCTTCATATGGAAAAACGCCAGCGCTGACACTTATTCATATTGCGGATTTTGGGGAGAGTGTCACTAACCAGGTTGCATAAGTTTGCAGACCCTTGCAAACTCGACATTTGAGGGTTGGATGGTGGCTGTAACTCTATAGGGGCCCGGGGTCTAAACTAGTTTGTGCTTAAAGTTTATACGGCGATTTTGCGGTGTTTTTTCGTGCTTCATATCTGGATTTTGGATGAGGAATATAAAGTTTGAAAAGTGAAAAAAATGGGCGCATTAGATAACAAAAAAGGCGCGAAAATCGCGCCTTGAAACATGAGTAGATAAAAGACAAGCTTATCGCTTATTACGTAAATAGCGCTTACGACGCTCTTCTTTACGCTTCGCTTTTTCTTCTTCTTTACGGGCGGTCTCAATCTCGACTTCAATCAGCTCTTGAGTGATCATTTCTGGGCGTTCTAATGTAATTTGGCCCAAAGTGCCTTGACGAAGTTCGTGCAATAAGATCTCTGATACTTTGTGTAAGTCAACACGTCCACCTGCACGTAGTGCACCGCGGCGACGACCAATTTCTTCCATGATCTCGATATCTGATTCTGGAAGCTCTTCAATTTGATAACGCTCTTTAAGTTTGTCTGCATAATGAGCTGCTAGGTATTCAATGGTATAGAATGCGACTTCGTCATATTCCATCGCTGTATCTTTTACCGCGCCAGTAGCCGCAAGGCGGAAGCCACTGTGTGGATTTTCCACTTTTGGCCATAAAATCCCTGGAGTATCAGATAATACGATGCCATTTTGCAGGTTGATACGTTGTTGACGACGTGTAACCGCGGGTTGGTTACCTGTTACAGCGATTGTTCGGCCTGCGAGGGTGTTAATGATCGTCGACTTTCCAACGTTTGGGATACCCATGATCATGGTGCGAATGTTTTTACCAATTTCTTCTCGGTGTGGGGCAAGTTTGCGGCAAAGCTCCATGATTCGATGCACTTCTTGTGGTTCAGAAGTCGTGATCGCCATTGCTTTTACATGTTGCTCTTGCTCCAAGTGCTCAATCCACAGTTGAGTTAACTCTGGATCGGCCAAATCACGTTTGTTCAAAACTTTAACGACAGGTTTGTCACCACGGATTTGAGAAATCAAAGGGTTTTCACTACTGAAAGGAATACGAGCATCCAGTACTTCGATGATCACATCCACTTGAGGGATTGCTTCTTCGATCTCTTTACGTGCTTTGTGCATGTGGCCAGGAAACCACTGGATTGAGTTATTAACCATTTGAATTTAATACCTTAATTTTTCTAATGCTCCAGCGGTTGTAAAAGTAGCAATGTGAGTCTTGAGTAATACAATACTAGAACGCATTTTCTAAAACTGTGTTTACTTCAAGCTGCTCGAAACCGCGGAGTTGAGCTTTCTTTCATGTTAATACGCCAGTTTATCATGGAATGATGATGAATCATTCAAGATGAAAGTAAAAAGCTATGGCGTGCAAACCTAAAAGCACACATCCCTTATGTATACCGACTCGCAGTGAATATCCGTCTGGGTGAGAGACCGAACGCAAACGCTGTGTAGTCAAAGGTGGATTGTGTTGTCAGATTGTTCTGACGAATTTTGGTTTTTTACTTTTATATCAGAGTGTTATTTTTATTTCACTATTGAGCTAAGTTTGACTTTTATCTGACAAAAACTAGTCTGAGCTTCCATTCAGAGGAAGCAGTCATGCTCAGTATTCTTAGAAGTATTACGGTATCGTCCGTCGCCTTAATTTTTTTAGCGAGTTCTTTTTGCTCAACTGCCAAACAGAGTCCTAAACCGAAGGTCATCGTTGGTGTTATTGCGCAAGACGAAGCTAAAGACTCGTTTGACGGTAGCGTTGGTCCTTCGTACGGAATTAGTCTTGAGTATTTGTCTAACATTACTAAAGCTCTGGATTATGAGTTAGAACTTCGGACTTACAAGCATATTCCGTCTTTACTTGCGGATGTCGAAAGCAAGAGGATTGATGGTGCGGTTGGATTTAGTAAAACAGCAGCAAGAGAAAAGCGTTTCTTGTTTTCGATGCCTTTCTTTTCGAGCACTATCGCTGTTTGGTATCGGAATGCCACTTACCGAGATAGTGATGCGCGTGATCTTAAATGGGTGTGTGTTGAGGGCAGTGTGTATTGTGACAACCTCACTGAACGTGGTATCGATAAGATACATTATGTTAAAACACGTTTAGAGGCGTTTAATGAAGTTAAGCGAGGTAAAGCGAACGCGCTGATTTACACTTATGTTGGTATTACCCAATATTTGGATTTGAATGACATTGTAAAAGGGGTTGTCGATATTCCCAGTTGGTTGAAAAACGAAGAGGTGAGTTTTATCGCTTCGTTGGACAAACAGAGTCTGATCGATGACATCAACAAAATCCTTCAGTGGGAGCAAAATGGAAAAAACATTCGCTCCGTCGCCTCGAAAAATCCTTACCATATCAGTGATAAGTTATTGGTAGATTACCGACGTAATCATCAAAACAAACTAGTGATAACTTACAGCAGCAGTGACGAAGCTTATCCGTTTCTCTACCGAGATTCGCAAACGGGCGAGTTAGATGGCTTCTTTCCAGATTTTGTCGACTTATTGCAGTCTCGTACTGGCTTGAGCTTTAAGTATGTGAAGCCGACGTCGAGCCTTTCAAATGGATTAACGGCATTTGATGCCGATATAGTCCCCATCTCTTATGTGGGTGAGCTACCTAAGTCAGATTGGTTGTTCACTAAACCATTCATGCACAGTAATTACGTGGCTATCCAAGCGGAGCAGAGCAAGCGCGATAAACCTGCACTGAAAGAAGCGGGTATTCTGCTCACTTTGAAAAAGCAAGGGTTAGTTCATTTGGGCACTTGGCAGCAAGGCCAAGTTGATCATTATGATGATTTGAAAAAGCTGCTTACCGATTTGAAATCGGGCGTTTTGGATGTGGCTTACATTCCTGACGATATCGTTCACAACATGATTGCACAAGATCAAGTCGATGGCTTGGTGATCAATGCGGAGGACGTTTTGACGTTCTCTAATGCATTTGCGGTTGCAAACCACAATACACAACTTCAACACATGTTGAACAGCATCATCGAAACCATTGATTCTAACGAGATCGAAAAACTGCTGCGTTCTCACCGAAGCTTCAAACTGACTTATGGCTATGACGCGGAGCAGATCGCTACATTTGTTGTTGCTGGTTCATTCATATTCTGTCTCATGTTAATTGCGGCGTATTTCATCTTATCTCACATGCGACTTAAAGTGAGGTTAGCCGAATTTAATGCTGACAATGAGGAAGCGGAAAAGCAATGGCTGATGGACATCATCAAAGAGATCAATAGCTTGGTTTTTATCCATAGTGAAAATAACCATATGGAGATGAGCAATTGTGCCAACTACAACAGTAAACAGTGCCAACAATGTAAGTTGAAAAGTGATTCTGCGCACGCTCCTCTGGTGAATAATTTTGATGAACTGACCACTGTTATCGCTGGAAAGCGTATTTCAGAAGAGGTTGCCTCGTCGGGCTGTGAACTTGATATTAAACATGTATATCGAGAACGCAAAGTCATCGCTTCTCCTAGCGGTAAGAACAAGTTTGTACTGACTGTTATTCAAGATATTACCCAGCAAAAAGAACGTGAGCAGGCGTTAATCGATGCGCAAAAAGAAGCGCAAACCGCGGTACGTGCGCGCGAAAACTTTTTGGCAACCATGAGTCACGAATTAAGAACGCCATTGTCGGCAGCACACGGCATCCTCGATTTGCTAAATCGCCAAGTGACGGCAGATTCAAATCGCGAGTTAATTGCCCAAGCCATACGCTCGCTCAATCATTTGAATACGCTAGTAGACGAAGTACTGGATTATTCAAAATTAGAGGCAGGGCACTTAACCGTCGCCCCAGTTAAGACCGACTTGCTTAAAACCTTGTGCGATGTGTTTCGAAGCTTTGAACCACGAGCGCTTGCGAAAGGTTTGGATTACAAAGTGACAATCAAACCATTTTCGAATGCTTTCATTGAAATCGACGCGCTGCGATTGGTGCAAATTACCACCAATCTACTCTCCAATGCGATGAAGTTCACTGCCGAAGGAGAAGTTGGAATCAGTGTCATTCTTCATGAAAAGCAGCTTATTTTGAAAGTGGCGGATTCAGGTATCGGCATGACGGATGACCAACTCGAAGGCATTCTCAATCCTTTTGTTCAAGCGGATGACACTATTACGCGTAAATATGGCGGTACTGGATTGGGGCTAAGCATTGTTGACCGATTGATCGACTGCATGAGCGGCGTGCTCTGCATCGATTCACAATTTGGCTTGGGCACGACGATTACTGTCAGACTGCCAATTGAGCATTGCGACTCTGAGCCAGACGTTTGTTTGAACTGGACGTATAGCGAGAGCTTACCACTTAATATTCGCCAGTGGTGTGACGCGTGGAAAATGCGTCCAGCGACGTTAAAAACAATGGTGGCGAACCTTCACCCTATACACGACAGCGATGCCAGTTTTAATGGCCTAATGCTGCGTGACGAACAAAGGGTACTTGGCAGTCTTACGCTAAGAGAGATTCAATATCCAGATACATTGTTCAATTTGCTCAGCCAAACGCAGCAAGAAACCAAGCTTAGTGACGTAAATCAAGAAGTGGTTTCTTGGGTTCTCGGCACGGTACTGGTCGCAGAAGATAATCCCATTAACCAAAGTGTGATAGCAATGCAGCTTCATGAACTTGGAATCGAACCTGTCATTGTGAACAACGGCCGCGAAGCATGGGAATACATCAACCAAGATGAAAGCGTTGTGTTGCTGCTGACCGATTTTCATATGCCAGAAATGGATGGCTATGAGCTTGTTAGGTACGTGAAAAATTCCGAATTTAAAGCAATTCCAATCATCGGTGTGACAGCAGAAGATGCTCGTCTTGCCATTGAACGTACACAAGATATCGGCATTGATGACGTGCTCTACAAGCCCTATGACCTTAATCAATTAAAAACCGTTTTGGTTCCATTTATTGGCGAAAAAGAGAGGGGGAGGCTGCCCGGCTGGATTAAACGGTTCAAAGCACAGGACGCAAAAGAGATTGCGCGCGTGTTTAGTCAATCAATGTCTACAGATATAAAAAACTTAAACGCCGCATCGACTGAGCGAGACAAAAAACGGGTCATTCATGGCATCAAAGGAGCGGTTGGGACGATAGGGGTAAGCATGCTGGCTGAGCTTTGTATTGAGGCAGAACGAGTTACTGCTGCGGAGTTTGACAGGCGAACAGCGGAGCTAATTTTACGAATCGAGCAGGAGATCGAAAACATAAACTATTGGGTAGAGACAAATGAATACACAATTTAATGTGATGGTGATTGATGACCATCCGCTACAAACCACAATACTTACGCAAATATTGGAACGCTATTGCGCGCAAGTCATCCCTTTTAACTGTGTGGATGCCGCTATTCAGAGTGTGCAGGAACAATATTTTGACGTGATTTTTTGTGATATCCAAATGCCCGGAAAAGACGGCATCGATATGATGGAAATGCTCGATAAAGTCCAGTACCAGGGGCAAGTTGTACTGGTCAGTGCAATGGAATTGACCATTATTTCTGCGGTAAGAGCCATGTGCGAGGGATTTAGTTTTGAAGTATTAGGGAAGCTGCCTAAGCCATACGATGAAAATGAAGTCGTTGATTTGTTGGGTAAAATAAAAGATGAAAAAGCGAAACAAGTCAGCTTTGCGCAACCTATTGAAGTGGAAGATCAAGAATTCCTGTTTGCTCTGGCTGAAGGGCGCGTGAAAAATTATTACCAGCCTTTAGTCGATGTGCAAAGTGGGGAAGTGCTTGGGTATGAAGCGCTCGCGCGTTGGAATCATCCTATTTATGGTGTGTTACCCCCTCATTATTTTTTGCCAATTGTAGAGCGTTGCCGCCTTTCTGGAGAGTTGTTTCAAGCTGTATTGAGTAATGTTATCTATGACATGAAACACCGCGGATTGACGCAAAACGTATCCATCAATGTAGACCATGAAAATTTAGAAGATACGGCGTTCTCTCATTACTTTTTACAGCAATGTTTAGAGAGCGAGATTGACCCATCACAAATCACCATTGAAATTACAGAGCGAGATACATTTCAGACTAGCGCGTCCCTGTACAAGAATTTACTCAAGTTGAGGATGAACGGTGTCACTGTCTCAATAGATGATTTTGGCACGGGGTCATCGACGTTTGAAAAACTGGCTCAACTGCCATTCAACGAGTTAAAAATCGATCGTTCGTTTGTACAAGGTGTCGAATGCGATATCAAAAAACGCAACATCGTTGTTGCTATTTGCGCGTTAGCGAAAAGTTTGAATATACGACTGGTCGCGGAAGGTATTGAAGACGAAGTCACACTGCAAGCGATACGTGAGTATGGCATTGATCTTTGCCAAGGCTTCTACATTGATAAACCCATGCCACTAGAAGCCATAACCATACTAAATGAAAGATATGAATAAATTGAATTACTTGATCTTTGACGATCATCCTCTCGTTTGTGTTGCAATCAAGTCGTTGCTGGAAGAGTTAGGTAAAACAAATGGGGTATTTACTGCAACATCAGCGAAGATGGCATTACAAATATTGAAAAAGGAAGAAATTCAACTGTTGATCTTAGATGTGAACTTGGCAGATTGCGATGGGTTTGATTTCTACAAACGTATCAAATCCCATGGTTATGAAGGCAAAGTCATTTTCTTCTCCGCTGAAACTAGCCAAATGTACAGCCAAATGGCTTTTCGTTCTGGCGCTGATGGCTATGTGTGTAAATCGGAAAATCACGACATTCTTAAAGACGCGATAGAAGCGGTAGAGAAGGGGTATACCTTCTTCAAATTTAAGCAAGTTGTTAATAGCGTTCGAGAAATGCCACAACTTTCAAGCAGAGAAAGCGCAGTAATGAAGTATTTATTACAAGGAAAGTCCAATCGAGAAATCGCTTCAGTGCTATCAATAAGTGACAAAACAGTCAGCACATACAAACGTCGTCTATTGGATAAATTTAACGTAAAGAACATTGTTGAGCTAACAAGAGTGGCGGGGGCGTAAGACCGCATCATGACACTTAAAAGTATCGCGTTGTCTCTTTTCATCGCAACATTACTATTCGTCACTTCTGTCACAATGATTGGTGCGGTGTTAATTTCTTATGAAGTAAAGCAGTTCAACACTTACGCGAATAATTTAGCCAAAATAAAACAAAAAGTAATTCTCATGGGGCTATTGACGGAAGCGCAGCTCGAGCAATACAAAGGCATGAGCGTGAGTGAAGTAGAAGCGCAAACAGAGCTGAGCTTTCAAGATGCGATTTACTCCCTGTCACGTTATGAAAAACTTAATTACGTTGAAGCTGTTGCACGGAAATCGCTTCATCAGGCTGAAGCGTATTTATCAAATGCGTTCAATCGACAAAATGCCGTTATGTATTTTCGTTCTTATACTGGAAACAAACTCATCTTAGAGAGACCGATTGAAGCGCTAGAGGGAGTGAAAGCCACATTTGATGTTGATTGGTGTAAAAGTAACTATTCTTGTGTGTTAGCCGCGTGGAAAGAGCAACTAACGGACCGGGTATTGTTTTCCCTACCATTTAAAACGACATACTCCGATGACATGGCGATAAGCATCATGAGTCCGGTTTACTTTCAAGGTGAGTTAGTGGGAGAGTTTTCGGAACAATTGTACCTCTCGCCGCTTTATAATGATGGGAAAGCGGTGGATGTTCAAATTGCGAATGGGAACAAGCAAATGGTGATTTACTTCGCTGGCTACCCCTTTCCATCATTCGCGTACACCCAATCATATGTCGCAGACAACAACAATCTCATTGTTTACATGTACCCATTCAGTAAAATTGTACTGGATTACGTGTTCTTGTTTATCATCTTCTTTTTCGTAACTTTAGCGTATTACAACAAAGCTTATGAATCTAAAGAGAGCAAACTTCGCCTCGCGAAAGCACTGACGAACGTGACGAAAGATGATTTAACGGGATTGTTTAACCGCAGAGTCTTTCAAGATAGCGAATTCAAACGTCGTTTGGAAACCGCGCCATATTCCGTCATTGCAATAGATGGCGATAGGATCAAGCGAATCAATGACCATTACGGTCACCATGTAGGGGACGAAGTTATTGGGATTATTGCTGATGCTATGTCTAAAGTGTTTCGAAATAGTGATTATCTAGTTCGAACTGGTGGTGATGAGTTTGTTGCGATTCTGCCAGGTTGCAGTATCAGCCAATCTTCAATATTGGCGAAGAAGCTTCGTAGTGTCGTTAAAGATAACCGACTAAAGACCTTGGATATCGAAGTTAGTGTGAGTACTGGTATCGCGGCGAATGAGTTACACGAAACGCTTCAGGACGTTATTGTACGTGCAGATGAAGATCTCTATGAGATGAAAAAACACAGACAAAAGTCCCATTAAGCAGGTCTGGTATTGACTAAATGCAAAGTTACGGAACATAACCATGACATAACTGTTTGATTAATTTGACCAAACAGAATGAGTGGTCTTTTATATTAGAGCAGTCAACAAATAGTGATTGCTCTATTTATTCTCGACCTTACATCTGGTGTCGCACGTGAACAAAGATCTCGACTTAAACTTACTTAAAATACTTGTCTTACTGGATAAGCACCGTCAGCTCAAGCCCGTTGCGAAAGCGATGGGGAAGAGCGAAGCGTCAATTAGCAAATACCTTGCCCGATTGCGACTCCAGCTAAACGATGAATTGTTTATTCGGCATCCTCACCACATGGAACCGACGGACTATTTAAAACGTCAATTACCTAAAATTTCCGATGCACTCGAGAAGCTTGAAACTTGTCTAATTAGAGATGAGTTTGAACCGGAAAATTACGAAAAAGACATCACCATTTGTTTGCCGCAAACCGCTCAATACTCATTTGGGCATTTACTTGCAATGGATTTAATGGCGCTGTTTCCCAAGGCGCACATTTCGATAGCAACGATTACAGAGTATACGATAGAAGAGATAATCCTAGGCAAAGTGGATGCGCAGTTACATTACTTCAACGAGGATGTTCCGAAATCTGTTTATCAGAAGTTCATCGGCTATGCGCCTGCTGTGGTAGTTGTCCCTGAAGAGCTGGGAATTACCACCCTGGAAGAAGCGGCCAAACTTCCCTTTATCATGTTAGAGATTATCGGTTGGAAAGAGAAAGAGCAGCTCGTTAAGCGTGCAATGGAAAGCCACGGTATGGTCATCAACCGTATTGCGGCTCTAGACAACGTAAGCAGCGTATTGAAGCTAATTAAGCAAAAAAGCGCCGCAACCGTGTTACTTGAATATCAGGCGCCAATTGATGGATATAAATTTATAAGAGTGCCAGAGCATTTTTACCCAGATGGCTGGCCAAAAGTGGTTGTACAGGTGAAGCAAAGCTTAAGACATGATGCAATGCACCAGTTGTTAATCGGTGCTATTGCAAAATACATGAGCGCTTAGCGGCAAAACTCAATGTTTTCTGACTGAGGAATAGTATGCAGAAGTTCAATCAACGTGTCCGCATGGTACTTTTTCAGAATACGCGTTTTGTAGGTGCTGATTGTTTTAGCGCTGAGTGAAAGTTGTTCAGAAATCTTCTTATTTGAGTAGCCTTGTACAAGATAATGGAACACCATGGCTTCGCGATTTGAAAGTGTTACGTTACCCGACGATGGTGTGTGAGTCGACTTAAACATTGAGTAACCGCGTGAAACACTCACAATTGCGTCAATAATGGTCTCTCTTGTTTCATGTTTGCTTAAGAAGCCATTTGCGCCCATTTCGTACGCTGCTTTAGAAAGACTCGAGTAGTCACGTGAAGAAACAAATAACAGTCGGCCACGATATCCTGTCGCTAAAATGTTTTTGGCTAAACGCATACCATCGCGGTCGCCAAGCACTACGTCTAAAATAATCAAATCAATCTTTTGGCCTCGGACAAGATCCATCACTTCCGCACTGTCAGTGGTTTGAATCACTTCAGCTGCGTTGATTATAGATTCAACTAGAGAAGCAAGTGCTTCGCTATACAATGGTTGAGCGTCGATAATAAGAACATTATTCAAAGTTAACCTCACCTAATACATCAACTAGTGTGCTGTCAGGCGACAGCGCAATTGGATGAATAGGATTGTAGGAAAAACCTTGCTAAGAGGAAGGAAAATGACTCTTTCCAAAAGTGAAAATCAGTGTCTTGATTATGGGAATAACGATGTCAGGTATTGAAATACCTAGTGATAGGATGATTGCTTAAAACTTACGCTGACAGAAAACTAACAAACTGAAAGTGTTCTTTCAGTGTTCTATGCCTTCAGATTTTCTTGCGATGCCTCTAGCGCTTCGATTTAAACTCGTGTGTTCACAAGCGCAGTTTTATACCATGCCACTTGAAGAGAGCTTGTTCTACACCAGGCATGAGCACAGTAGCCAACTTTGCACTGATATCTGTTGGATAGGTTTGGCTATTGACGCTGAACATCACTTCAAATTATTTCTAAACTTTTCATTGACTCGGTCGCTAAAAGTGGAGGTGTTAATTCGCACTTTGGCCACTCATAATGTCGTGTTCAAAAATGAGACAATTTTACATGGTTTGGTATGGAAATGTGCGTTAGCCGTCCTTTTGATGGTTTACAAATTTTGTTGTAACGACTAAAAAGGACTTTTGGATTTTTAGCCAGAGAATGGCTTCTCATGGCGTTTGCATCAAACTTTTTCTGATGCGTATTTTTGGTTGGATAATTGGCTTTATGAGTAACGTAACCAGCACCATTTTGACAGAAAGTGGTACCAATGAGCTTGAAATCATCGAGTTTCATTTAGAAAAAACATTGCCAGATGGCAGCACAAAAACTTGTTATTACGGCATTAACGTTGCGAAAGTACGAGAAGTGATTCGCGTGCCAGAAACAACCGATTATCCAAACGCACAACCTCATATGATTGGTGTGTTCTCATCCAGAGATGTACTGACGCCTTTAGTGGATTTAGCTGGTTGGTTAGGTGTGCCAACACGACAAGATCTGGAGCGCAAGTTTGTAATCGTTACGGATTTCAACAAAATGACCAATGGCTTCTTAATTGACAGCATTTCGCGTATTCATCGCATCTCTTGGAATGATGTGGAATCACCAAGTCAGTTTTTGGAAGCGGGCGAACAAGATTGTGTAGTAGCCGTTGTCCGTAAAGAAGGCAACCTGATCATGATTCTCGACTTTGAAAAAATCATCGCAGACATCAACCCAGAATTGAGTATGGAAAAATACGATGTGAAAGGGGACAAGTCGGTGGATCTCAACCAGAGAATGGTCGGTAAGCGTAATGCTAAAACGATCATGGTGGTGGATGACTCAGCATTTATTCGCTCTTTGATCCAAGATACATTAGCTTCTTCAGGCTACAATGTGATCACATGTAAAGACGGTGGTGAGGCGCATGAGAAGTTGATGAGTTTGATCGAGGTTGCGAAAGAAGAAAACTTGCCAGTTAAAGAGCTATTAGATGCGGTGGTTACGGACGTAGAAATGCCTCGAATGGATGGTATGCACTTAGTGAAGAGACTACGCGATACCGAAGCGTTTCATGAAATGCCGATCATTATGTTCTCGTCATTGATGAGTGAGGATAACCGAGCGAAAGCACTATCTCTTGGCGCAAATGATACGATTACCAAGCCAGAGATTGGCCGCATGGTGAATATGATGGATAAATACGTGTTTAACTTTGCGTAAAAAACCGATCAGATGAAACAAATAAGGCTGCCGATTGGCAGCCTTATTTTTATTGAGGGCAGGGAAGAATATCTAAGGTGTAACTCTCGTTTGGAGTCTGCGGTGGCCCATATAAAATTCCGCATTGTGTAAGGCTAGCTCTTTTTTCGTCGGCTGCAGCAATGACCATTTCGCGAGTTGTTGAACCAGCCGGGTGATGAAATGTTTTCCAATCCGAGTCTTCTTCGTTCAGTCCTTGCACGAGTAACTTCATCGATTCGCTATCAGAATCAGGATATCCATATAAAAAAACACAGCGCTTTGAACCACCAATATTACAGCCGTCAAATGGTAAATCTGCCATTAAAGCACTGTCTACGAAGTTTGAAACGTAAGGCTTGCTTTCCAATCCCGCAATCGCCATTTTCCCATAACCCACGCCTAATGCTGACGCAATAGCGCCTTTCATTCCTTCCAAACGTGCTTCACGTGCATCGCTTTGAAGGTTTAAAAAGCGTGGCGCGGCAGTGACAGCAAGAATACCGAGCACGACAATAACTACGACTAACTCTATTAGAGTAAATCCCGTTTGTTTTTTCATATTATTTTCACAGCAAGTTAAAGGTAGAAAAACACTGACCGTACACTTGTTTATTGTGTAAATAAGTACGGTAATGATAAATCGATCAGTAGTATAAAGAGGTGAGTTGTAAAGTGCTATACCGACGCCGCACTAATTGACTGAATCCATTAAATGCAATGGAGAATTCACGGGTCTAATTCTGCTAGATTTTAAGAGGTCATTAATTCCGCTGAAGAAATGCTGCGTGAACAGGCGAGCATGAATCCTCTTCGATGTAAGCAAACATGTACATCAGCGGAATGAAATACAAAATGCAAATGAGGGCGAACCGCACAAATGGATTGTCTTTTTATTCACTTTGATGAATGCTACGCGGAATTCATATCGCAGTATGCCTGAGGTATTCATCATGCGAATGTGCTTTGGTCTTGTGTTTATTTTTCAAATATAAGAATAATCTAAATGGAATTCGATTCGATAAACTTCCTTGCAATAGGTTTGATATTTCTTGGCTCTTATGTCCAGACCGCAATCGGTTTTGGCTTGGCTATTGTTGCCGCACCTTTACTGATTCTTTGGGCGCCAGAATATGTTCCTGCGCCAATCTGTTTAGTCGCGTTATTTATTTCGTTGATGAATGCGATGAAGCACCGCAGTAGTGTTGAAATCGGCGGCTTAAAGATGGCGTTGATTGGGCGAGTGCCGGGATCAATTGCTGGTGGCTTGCTACTCTTTTTTGTATCTACACAAACTCTCACGCTTTGGATTGGTTTGTTGGTGCTGTTTGCAGTCGTGGTGAGTGTTTTACCGTTTCGGGTTGAGCCTACGCCTTCGCGTATGACATGTGCTGGTTTCTTTTCTGGGTTGTTTGGTACCAGTTCTGCGATTGGAGGCCCTCCGATGGCGTTATTGTTGCAGCATCAAGAAGCAAATCAGTTACGCGGCAACTTATCGGCTTTTTTTGTTTTCAGTTCGATTATTTCACTAATAGTACAAATCCCAGTGGGCTTCTTCACATTGCATCATTTGGTCATTACTATTCCTCTATTACCTGCTGCGGCGCTTGGTTACTGGCTAGCAATGAAAACTACCCAGTCGTTACCAAAAGAAAAGATTCGGTTTGGGGCACTTATGTTGTGTTTTGTGAGTGGCTTTACCGCCGTCGTACAAGCGTTGAGCCAATAATGCCATCTGCATCATAAAGTCACTGCGGGATTGCATTCCTTTTTATGTATGGCGGACTTGTTTACTTACGCCAAATTGGTCGTTTAGATGGGCGATAGTTTTATGAATAACACTCGTTATGGCACTTTTATGGCAGCATTCTCCTTTGTGATCTGGGGATTGCTACCAATTTATTATCGTTATTTACCAAATGCTTCTATGGATGAGTTGCTAGCATGGCGAATCATTGGGTCTGTACCTGTCGGGTTTCTAATTGTACTTGGGATAACCCGTCGAGGGCTGAATTGGAAAGAAATCTGGCTTGATAAAAAATCCTTGTGGTACACGTTTGTGGCGAGCAGTTTGATGTGTATTTCTTGGAGTGCGTTCACTTGGGCTTTGACCCATCATCGGGTCATCGATGCCAGCTTAGGCTTCTTTATTGGACCATTAGTATCTGTTGCGCTGGGCGTATTTATTCTTGGGGATAGGCTCTCAAAAGGCAAACTTATTGCAATAGTGTTGGCAACAATTGGTGTTATGTATCAAGTGATTCACTATGGTCAGCTACCCGTTATCGCACTAACGATGGGGTTGTTCTTTGCTTTGTATGGGCTGTACAAGAAGAAGATAAATTATGACTGGAGTACAACCTTGTTTGTTGAGGCGTTGTTACTGACTCCAGTTGCACTCGCATATTTGCTCTATAAACAATGGGCAACTGGTGAACTGGCTTCGGGCACAGATACCACAACATTGCTTTTGTATTTTGGCAGTGCACCTATCACACTTTTACCACTCGTATTTTATTCTATCGCAATACGTATAACTAATTTATCAACCGTCGGTCTAATGCAATACATCGAACCAAGCTTGCAGTTTGTGTTGGCAGTTATGTTTTTTGGCGAGTTGTTTGACGAAGTGAAAGCGGTGACCTTTGCATTTATTTGGGTAGGGCTGTTGTTCACAATTTTTGAAAGTATTATCAAAGGGCATCGGCGCAAAAAGCTGGTCAAACACCCCTTATAGTGGTTTCAATATTCTCACATATTAGCTTCTTTATTCTTATGCCCTCATTCGAGGGCATTTTTAATACCATAAAGCATTGGCTTTCGTTTTTTGCCCGAATAGAAATCATAACTTGAGATTATTTGACGCATTATCATAATGATACCGCTATAGTTATAGCCAAGTGACACGCTTATATAAGTGAAAACCAGATCAAGAAGGACGACATATGATCACAGCTCTGTATGCCAACATTCTCGCAATACTCATTATTTGGTTGGCTGTTCAAGTAATTAAGCAACGTCGCTTAAATCAAATTGCTTATGCCGATGGTGGGGTAGAGGCTCTACAAATTGCTCGTAGTGCCCAGAGTAATGCGACAGAATATATCCCCATCACCCTGATTTTAATGGCACTTTTAGAATTTAATAGTGCTTACCCAACATGGATACATCTCACCGGTATTATTTTTGTAATTGGTCGAGTTATTCATGCTAAAGGCATATTGAAAAAAGACTTGAAAAAGCGCATTAGAGGGATGCAGGTGACATTTCTGGTGATACTTTCATTGGTTGTGTTAAATATGATTTACCTGCCATACGATAAGTTATGGTAAGTCTGCGACGTTACATTCCACCACCTTGGGTACTCGTTCTGATTGGATTAGTACTGAATATTGGCGCGATCATCGTTACTAGCTTAGTCCTTGATAAGTTGGGTAAACAGCACTCGCAGCTCGCAGAGCAAACAGCAGAAAACTTGTATTCCATCCAACTCGCATGGAACAGTGTGGAAACCCTAGAAAGGAAAAGAGAAGCTTTACTGCTGCATGTGCACATAAGTCAGAGCGTAGCGATACCTTTAGAGCTAGAAGAGGTATTAGCAGGGCATTTATCTTCTTGGGTTCTCAACGAGTCGGATGAAATAAAAATTGATCAACTTCCTCAACTGATGTCAAAGATAAATCAGGCACAAGCTTCGTATAGAGACCGCATCGATAATTACTACATTGAGAATGTAGAGCTCAATGAGGTAATGGCAAAGCAGGATGAAAAGATCGCTTGGTACAAGAATATCGGACTCTTCTTGCAAGTATTCGGACTTGCGTTAATCCTTGCACGCGACTTAGCTAGGAAGCAATAAAAGCAAGAGCTAAAGATCAGGTTTATTGCGAAATGCCAATGGTAGTTTGCAAATTGCAATTTATTCTGTGAGCAAACAGTAGCTATTGGTTAAGTTTTAATGAAAGTGATTAAATAACAACCTGTTTTTGTGCACTGAAAAGTTGGCACGCCTCATGCTTTAGTATGAGTGACCCTTTCTAAGCCGAGGGTCACCTAGCCAACTGACGTTGTTAGTGAACCATCTTGTTCACAAATATATACAGCCAATCACGACTCCTTGTGGTTGGCTTTTTTTTTATGCGGTCTAGAACTGTGCTTTAATCCAGATCATGCGATGGTCGGAAGATACATCCTTACCATCACCATACTTACCGATACGTGCATCGTTAAATAGTTTATGGCCTTCTTCATAAGACGCTGACCAGTACACACCAGAGTCTATTACATTCAAATTTGCTGAAGGCAAGGCATAGTCTACCCCTAAGCCAAACGTTGAAGTGATGCGATTCGGATATGGGTGAGTTGAACTGCGGTCAACAGCGTGTTCAGCTGCACCAAAGCTTGTTGGGTAAAGCTCACCATTCATCACGGTTTGGTTAACCAATGGATCGTTGTGCAGCTCCTGCATTACAGAGCTAATACCGTCACCAGACACTGGATCAAGGTTTTGATCACCCATCATTACGAATTTAGCGCCGTTCGTTAAGCCACCTGTTTTACCCGCATCGTCGTAAAAATAGTCTTTGCCTTGAATGTAATGATGCCAAAACTCCACTTCTGCTGCGTTTTGCGCTTTGTTTTTACCGGTGTCGAATACTGGTGGAGTAGGATGAGACATCAACAAGTGTACAACTTCCTCGCCATTGCGAGTTGGAATGATGATTGGCGCGTCGACGTGATTTTTCGAAGATAGACGCACTTGATCCCATTCTTCCGCTGAGTACCATTCATCACCACACTTCATGCCGTCTGGAATCTTTTGCGAACCGTCACAGATAGTAATGGTTGGAATTTTCGCACCTTCCATATCTTTCCATTTAAATGCTTGGAATGTACGTGTGTTTGCCGTGTCAATTTTATACTTAGACATAAGGGCAAATGCATATTGACCATGGTACATGCCAAAGCCCCATGCATCACCTGGCATTTGACCTGCGGTTCCGTTGTTGTCGAGATCAAACTCACTCAACAACCCTGTATTGGTTGAATAAGATTCAGCATAAGGGTATTCAATAGGCTCAAGGTTTGCTTCACCGCCCGCGCCATCGATACTTTGCGCGACAGACAAGTAGTTCTTCTGGAATCCTTCAATGGCTGCTTTGTTTTTACCTGTTCCATCGTTGTTGTATTCCGCCATCATGAGAACATCAGGACGATTCTTTTGAATGATTGCTGCAACGTTACGAATTTGAATGACTTTTTCCGCAGTGGTTTTGTCTTCGGCTGCGATTGAACCGTCTAAATAAGAGGTGACCAACGCAGCTTGCTGCGTTGGTTCAATTTGCATTTCATCTACCAAAGTTTCGAAGGTAGCGCGGTCAAAAGAGAGGTTGTAAGTCGCTATTTTTACTTCTTTAGGCTGAACATTGACGTATTCAGTATCGTCATTACATCCAGATAGTAGAGCGGCGCCAACAAGGACAGCGATAGAGGTTTTGATTGCTTTCATGGGTACGTCATACCTTATAATTAATTCGGCTGAATATTAAAGTCATCAGTCATTGTTTTAAGCGATATTAGTCACACAAACGTTTTCATATTTACATGTTCAATTAGTTTTTGTGTGATTTGTGCAATAAATGCAACACTTTCAACACCAGAAGGTTATATGTAAATTGTTAAAAAACGGTGTCGTTATTGATGCGAAATAGAGAGTCCGCCACCGTTAAAAAGAAAAGCGTAGAATTTAAGAGTGCATGAGATGTTTGAGTTGTATGCTTATCGCCGTGTTTTATTTTTTATGTTTAGATTTCCGTATATAATAAGCAGTCAATCAGAAGTGAGGACGACCTCACCGCTCTATCTTTTCTCGGGGACGACCCCATCTCGTTGGGAAATGTGACATGGCTTGGGGAATTCTCTTCATTGCGGGCTTGTGTGAAATCGCATGGGCTGTCGGTCTTAAATATTCACAAGGGTTTACCAAATTCGGTGCTTCGGCATTCACTATTGTCTTTATGTTATTGAGCTTTTGGTTGCTTGGCATTGCGTTAAGAACCTTGCCTTTAGGCATTGCTTATGGAGTATGGGTAGGGATTGGCGCAATAGGCACGGCAGTCGTGAGTATTTATCTGTTCAATGAGCCAGCAACACTTATCAAAGCCTTAAGCTTGCTAATGATTGTCGCTGGTATCGCAGGGTTAAAAATATCAGCTTAACGTTAGGCTAAACACAAAACAGCCAGAGTCACTCTGGCTGTTTTTCTAAATGTCGTGTTTACGGTTCTAGGTAGGTATATCAAGCGTTGCGCTTAACAAAAGGTAACCGTAAGTGATGACCAAACGCATTAATTAATGCGCCTGTAACAATCAGACCGCCACCGACGTACGTCCAAATGATCGGAACCTCGCCAAAAAAAATGATGCCTAACAACACAGAAAATACGATCTGGATATACGAATAAGCGGAGGCTTTACCCGCTTGTTGAGTTTGCATCGCTTTGGTTAACCCCAATTGCCCAATTTGGGTAAAGACACCAACTAGAACCAACATGAAAGTCAGATATAGATCGGGCATTACAAAATCGTCGCCAATCAGTAAGAGTGAAGCGGGGAGAGCAACCAACGGGAAATAGAAAATGATCACTGAGCTGTCTTCTGTCTGACTCAGTTTTCTGACAATGACGTAGGCAATTGAGCTACCAAATGCGCCTAAGATCGCAATCATGACGCTAAACATTGGTAAAGCGCTATCTGAGCCTTGCCCAGTTTCTGGGCTTACCATGATATAGATGCCGAGTAAGCACAACGCAATACAAAGGAAAGTTGACGGCTGGATGCGCTCTTTCAAGAAAAATACGGCGAGTAGTGCAGTAAATACCGGATGAATATATTGGAATATCGTCGCTTCTGCCAAAGGTAAGGTGGTCACTGAATAATATACACACATCAGAGCCATCGTGCCCACAGCACCGCGTGCAAATAGTAATGGCTTATTATTGCCCCATACAGAAATTCGTTTTCGCTTTACATCGAAATAACTAATGATAAGTGAAACGAGCGCTCTTGCTGCAACGATTTCAAAAACGGGGATACCGTAGTTGCCGACGTGCTTTACTGTAGCCGACATCAGAGCAAAGCCGAACGCGGAAAGCACCATAAAGCGCACACCGATGGGAATCATAGTGTTGAATGAATTGGACATTTTACTGCTCATTTGTTGCGACAGATCTCACTTTAGCATACTTAGTTAGCGATTAAATCCTCTCAACTCAAACACTTCTGTCGACAAGATGAATAAACAGTAGAATACGTAGCAATTAATCTGCCTCTCTTCAGCGTAACAATAAAAACTCGATATTTAAGGAGCTTACATGATCCCGATAAAAGCAACGCATGTTTCAGGCGTTGTCATTTCAAAAATTGATGGCATAGAAAAAATGCTGTTACTCAAACGCGTAAAAGGTGGCTATTGGTGCCATGTTGCAGGTGGTATCGAAGCGGGTGAAGCCGGGTGGCAAACCATTTTAAGAGAGTTAAAAGAAGAGACACTAATTGACCAAGTTGAGTTACATACAGCAGACTTTCTAGAGCAGTTCTACGAAGCAAAAAATAACCGTATCATGGTTATCCCATGTTTTGTGCTATTTTGTCCGCCTAACCAATCAGTTGTTCTTAACGATGAGCATACAGAGTATCGCTGGTGTACGCTTGAAGAAGCTAAGCAGCTGGCTCCGTTTGCCAATCAGCATCACCTCTATGAACATGTATGGAAGCATTATGTAGATGTGGCATCACTAACGCCATTTACGCTGATCGATCAAAAGGGCTAAATGAACGGCAACGGCTTTGATTAGTTTTTATAGAGAGGTTTGTTCTCATAAAATGAAGCGTTAGGATTTGCGCTGAGCGTTCACAATAAAAAGGAATAACATCTATGGATGAAGTTACATGCCAAGAGACGTATCAAGGAAATCACTTACAGAAGCGTTTTTCCGTCTCGCAAAGGGTCTCAATTGAGCCCCTCAACACGAAACACGCGTCCGCTTTACTAGAGGTTGTGAACACTCACCGAGAGAGCCTTGAGGGCTATCTACCTTGGACGGATTCTGTCACGAATCATAGAGAGGCCGTGAACTACATTTCCCTGCGAGTGAACAGTAACGCGCTGGATTCCCACTGGTGTGCAATTTATTTTGATGAGCAGCTTACGGGTGTTATTGGCATTAAAGGTGTGGATTTACATACACGTGTTACTGAAATTGGCTACTGGCTTGCCAATAATGGGCGAGGCCATCGTGTGATTGATCAAGTACTCGCAGTATTGATCCCTTTTTTGAAGCAGAAAGGGCACGCACAATTCATTCAGTTCCATTGTATGGAAGATAACATCGCTAGCATCAATATTGCTGAGCGTGCAGGCGCCACATTAAAAGAATACGTTGATCATGAGTTTGATATGCTTGACCGCTCTCAACGACTAGGCATTTATGAACTACGTTTGATGTAGTATCCACCCCAGAGATATTTTAATCAGAGTTCGAACTCTAACTTCACGAGCGCTACAATAGTAACATTGTTGCGCTCGTGTTAACTTGGAGCGTCATTGGTAGAAACTAGGCTAGGAGAAGCATCATGAACGCAATCACAGAGGTTGAAGTAGATAACTTGTTACAGCAAAGCCTCGAACGCTTAAAAGCGGCATATGCAGCCGAGCCTTATCCTAGTTTGGATGAACGTAAACAGCGCCTCGTTTTGTTAAAAAAATCGCTGCTTGAGAACAAACAAGCTTTGGTTGAAGCGTTAAGTGACGATTTTGGCTATCGTTCAGAATTTGATACCGCCATGACCGACGTTTTGCCAACGGTCTCGCATATTAATTATACCCTCAAACGACTAAAAAAATGGTGCAAACCCAGCAAGCGCGAATCCGGCTTATTGCTCGCACCTTCTAAAGTCACCGTTCAGTATCAACCGTTAGGTGTCGTCGGGATCATTTCACCGTGGAACTTTCCTGTGATTTTGAGCCTTGCGCCTTTAGTGACAGCATTGGCTGCTGGCAACCGCGTGATGATGAAGCTCAGCGAATTTACGCCAAAAACCAATAAAGTCATCGTCGATATTTGCCGTGGGTTGTCTGAGTATGTCGAAGTTTTTGAGGGTGAAGCAGACGTCGCACAAGCATTCAGCCAACTGCCATTCGATCACCTTTTGTTCACGGGTTCTACGAGTGTTGGTCGCGCAGTGGCAAAAGCGGCAGCGGAAAACCTTACCCCGGTGACGTTAGAGTTGGGTGGAAAGTCCCCGGTGATCATTGCAAAAGATGCAGACATGAAGAAAGCCGTTGATGCTATCTTGTTTGGTAAATGCATTAATGCAGGCCAGATTTGTGTCGCGCCTGACTACGCGTTTGTACCGCAAGAACGTGTCGAAGAGTTCATTTCGTTATTCTTAAAACGTTTTGAAAAGCTCTATTTAAAATCCAACAAGAATCAAAAGCTGACCCATATTGTCAACCAACGACAATATGATCGTTTGACTGCGCTACTTGAGGATGCAAAAGCGCAAGGTGCTAACCTTCACACTGTTGAAGCGTCGCCCCAAGAGGAACGACTTCTGTATCCTCATTTGGTCACGGATGTGTCGCCGAATATGCGAATCATGCAAGAGGAGATCTTCGGGCCATTTCTACCTGTTAAGCCCTACAATGCCGTTGATGAAGCGATTGACTACATTAATCAGCGCCAAAGACCACTTGCGCTGTATGTTATGTCGGACGACAAATCGACCATCAAACATATTGTACGCAACACCCACAGTGGTGGCGTCGGCGTTAATGATACGGTTTTACATGTTGGCGCTGAAGATGCGCCTTTTGGTGGCGTTGGTGAATCGGGTATTGGGCATTATCACGGAGAGGAAGGATTCAGAACTTTTAGTCATGCGAAAACCATTCTTCACACACCGAAATGGTTGCCAAGAACGAGCGTATTAATGCGCCGTAGGGCTATGGCGATAAAAGCGATCCAAAAGATCTTTGTTCGATAATAATTATGATTTGATTGATAAAAAACCGCCCGAATAGGCGGTTTTTTGTTTCTATATGCTCTGAAACGCTGAGCACCAAAGTCCGAGAAACTTCCATCGCGTGCTACCAACAAAACAAAGAAAGGCTCTTGTTGAAAGAGCCTTGTTCAGGAAGTGTCGAGAGATCTTGGCAAGTTTAATGCAGAACTTCACTGCTGAATCTTAGATATCTACAGTCGTTCATCAGTTCTTTAAACGCCTTTCGGTCCAGCTTAATCAGAGTTTCATGATCGCCAGCTTCAAGGTAGACATGTTCCAAGTTTGCTAGTCTTTCATCGCAAACTGTCGACATGTGGTAAGGGCTACCAATCGGTGGAATAGCGCCGTGTTCACAATCGGTGAAGAGTCGGTAAACCATACGCTCTTTCACCAAGTGGAAGGTGGCATTAAATTCGTCGTTTAATCTCGACAAACTGATTTTGTTGTTGGCAGGTAAGACCGCCATCATATGACGCCCTTCATGATCCTCTAGAATCACACCTTTTGCGATATTCATTAAAGGCACACCTGCTGCAACACCACTTTGTAGCGAGCTATGACTGTGGCTGTGATTCACGGTTTGAAAGTGAATGTTATGCTCAGTCAAATATTCATCTAATCGGGTTGCAATCGTCATATAGCCTCCACGTGTATGAGACCCATAAAAAGTATAGGTTAGTCGGGCGACAATCGCGCATTTTACTCGGCGACACTGACGCTCTTTACGCTCCTGTTCTACGCTTATTGCAAGCCAGCGAGAAAGCATGGTTAACAATAATAAATAGGGGGCAACATGAGCAAGCCAATCATCGCTGATAACAAGCCGATCAAAGTAGAGTTGAAAGCTGGGCAAGAATATTACTTCTGCCGATGTGGGCGTTCTAAAAAACAACCTTACTGCGATGGGTCTCATTCGGGAACCGGCTTAAAGCCAATGAGCTTTAGTGCGGAAAAAGACGAAGATGCCTATCTCTGCCAATGTAAGCATACCGCCAATGCTCCTTTTTGTGATGGTACACACAAGCGATTTACCGCAGAGCAAGTCGGTAAAGAGGGACCGGAACAAAAGCGAGAGAAAAGAGACAAACCAACGGCGTCTGCTACTCAAGAAGAACCAACCCTCGAGTTTATCCACCAATTAGCGAGAGAAGGACTCTCTAAACTCGGTCATCATGGTCCGATGGCTGCAATGGGGGTTCCTAGGCATTTGCTACCACATTGGGATGCTATACAAATTATGGTGGCGCAAATGGCGACACAACCGTTGTTGGAAGACGTTCCTGTGTCTACCGAGTTGATTGTGGGACCAAACGCGCGTAAGCCGCTCAGACTCGCCATTCCTTTGTTGGTGTCGGACATGAGTTTTGGCGCACTTTCTGAAGAGGCGAAAATTGCACTAGCAAAAGGTGCAGAGTTGGCAGGGACTGGGATTTGCTCTGGTGAGGGTGGCATGTTACCGGAAGAACAAGCCGCTAATTCACGGTATTTCTATGAGCTTGCTAGTGCTCAATTTGGCTACGACGAATCTAAGCTTCTTAATGTTCAGGCGTTTCACTTTAAAGGTGGGCAAGGAGCAAAAACGGGCACGGGTGGTCATCTGCCTGCAAATAAAAATGTAGGTAAGATCTCTCAGGTGAGAGGCATCCCCGAAGGACAACCAGCGATATCACCACCAACGTTCAAAGATCTTCACACTACTCACGATTTCAGAAAGTTTGCTGACAGAGTTCGTGGCATCACAGGCGGTATTCCAATTGGATTTAAACTCAGTGCCAACCATATTGAGCAAGACATTCAGTTTGCGCTTGATGCTGGGGCTGATTATATCATCTTAGATGGTCGCGGTGGTGGCACGGGTGCGGCGCCAACTATGTTCCGTGATCATATTAGTGTGCCCACCATCCCTGCATTAGCTCGTGCACGTAAGTACTTAGATGAAAAAGGCGTAAGTGACCGCGTCACATTAATCATCACCGGTGGGTTGCGAGTTCCTACGGATTTTGTCAAAGCGTTGGCACTTGGAGCAGACGGAGTAGCGATAGCAAACAGTGCGATGCAATCGATCGGTTGTGTCGCGGCTCGCATCTGCAACACCAATAATTGCCCGGCAGGCATTGCGACACAAAATGCCGATTTGAGGCAGCGTCTCGACGTTGAAAAGTCATCCCAGCAACTGAAAAATTTCTTCGAATCCTCGGTCGAGCTCATGAAAGTCATGGCGAGGGCGTGTGGTCATCACGCTCTGAATGAATTTAGTCATCATGATTTAGCGACCTGGGATCACAACATGGCGAAGCTGTCTGGGATTAAGTATTCAGGTATGGACTTAAACTGATCTCTATCCATATTTTCTGCATATAGGTACATGTTTGATAACAATTATTTATTCGCTGAAATGTTTGAAATTTTGACTTGGCGTTAACTAAAAAAACAGTGTATGAACTACGCTGTTTGAGGTGGATATTCGATTTATTGAATAACAAAGAGTGGTTACCACAACCACGACACGAAGGAGCATTATATGAGCAAAGCAAACGGCGGTTCGGTAGGTAAATGTCCAGTTATGCATGGTGGGCAAACATCTACAGATAAGTCGGTGATGGATTGGTGGCCGAATGCCTTGAACTTAGACATCCTGCATCAACACGACTCCAAAACCAACCCATTTGGTCAGGACTTTAATTACAAAGAAGAACTGAAAAAGCTAGATGTCGAAGCACTTAAAAAAGATTTAAAAGATTTAATGACTGATAGCCAAGACTGGTGGCCTGCCGACTGGGGACACTACGGTGGTTTAATGATCCGAATGGCATGGCATGCAGCGGGCAGTTATCGTATTGCGGATGGCCGTGGCGGTGCTGCTACAGGCAACCAACGCTTTGCTCCTCTCAACTCTTGGCCAGATAACGCCAACCTCGATAAGGCTCGACGCCTTTTATGGCCAATCAAGAAAAAATATGGCAACAAACTAAGTTGGGCAGACCTGATTGTCCTTGCCGGTAACATGGCGTACGAATCCATGGGTTTTAAGACCTTTGGCTTTGCGTTTGGACGAGAGGACATCTGGCACCCAGAAAAAGACACTTACTGGGGCTCTGAGCAAGAATGGTTAGCCACAAGTGACGCTGATAACAGCCGCTACTCTGGTGAGCGAGATTTAGAAAACCCGCTTGCTGCGGTAATGATGGGTCTTATCTATGTGAACCCTGAAGGGGTAGACGGTAACCCAGATCCTCTCAAAACAGCACATGACATGCGAGTGACCTTTGCGCGAATGGCAATGAACGATGAAGAAACCGTCGCGCTCACAGCTGGTGGTCACACGGTGGGTAAGTGTCATGGTAATGGTGATGCCGCAAACCTTGGCCCAGAGCCCGAAGCAGCAGACGTTCATGAGCAAGGTCTTGGCTGGATTAACCACAAAACACGTGGTATTGGCCGTGACACGGTAACGAGTGGCATTGAAGGTGCTTGGACAACACACCCTACACAATGGGACTACGGATACTTCCACCTACTATTTAAGTATGACTGGGAACTGAAAAAGAGCCCAGCCGGCGCATGGCAATGGGAGCCAATCGACATTGAAGAACAAGACAAGCCTGTCGATGTTGAAGACGGTTCTAAGCGCTACAATCCAATCATGACCGACGCCGATATGGCGCTCAAAATGGACCCTGAATATCGTAAGATTGCAGAAAAGTTCCAAAATGACCCTGCGTACTTTGATGACGTTTTTGCTCGTGCCTGGTTTAAGTTGACACACCGCGATCTAGGACCAAAATCATGTTATTTCGGCCCTGATGTGCCAAGCGAAGATCTTATTTGGCAAGACCCAACGCCCGCAGGTAAGACAGACTACGATGTTGATTTAGTAAAAACAAAAATCGAAGCAAGTGGCCTATCCATTAGTGAGTTAGTAAGTACGGCGTGGGATAGTGCGCGTACTTACCGTGGCTCTGACCGCCGAGGCGGTGCAAATGGCGCGAGAATTCGCTTGGCTCCGCAAAAAGATTGGCAAGGGAACGAACCTGAACGTCTAAGACGTGTTCTTGCGGTGTTAGAAAAAATAGCAGCAGAAGAGGGCTGTAGTGTTGCAGATGCTATCGTGCTTGCTGGTAACGTAGGTATTGAACTGGCTGCGCGTGCCGCAGGTCATGATGTTTCCGTACCATTCGCGCCAGGCCGAGGTGATGCCACCCAAGAGATGACGGATGTGGAATCGTTCGAAGTACTTGAGCCTGTTGCTGACGGTTTCCGAAATTGGTTGAAGAAAGACTACGCGGTTAAGCCAGAAGAGCTTTTATTAGATCGTGCTCAGCTTATGGGGCTAACGGCGCCAGAAATGACGGTACTTATCGGTGGTATGCGCGTTCTAGGCAGTAACTACGGCGGTGGAAAAGAGGGCGTATTTACTGACCGAGTAGGCACTTTGTCGAATGATTTCTTCGTGAACCTTACTGACATGGCATATACGTGGAAACCAGTGAGTGCTAATCAATATGAAATCCGTGATCGTAAAACCGATGCTGTGAAGTGGACGGCTACTCGAGTGGATCTTGTCTTTGGTTCAAACTCGATCCTGCGTTCGTATGCGGAAGTGTATGCGCAAGATGATAATCAGGAAAAATTCATCCATGACTTCATCGCCGCATGGACGAAAGTCATGAACGCGGATCGTTTTGACTTGCAATAAGTGAAACGATGCCCGTCGGTAAATGGGTTGATGAATAAGTAAGAGAGGCGGGCGAAAAGCTCGCCTTTTTCTTTACCTATCTTTTTACTTTGATTGTTACTTTGATTGAAAGTTAAGCTCATTTGAACCATAATAACTGGACCATATGAACCATAGGAGCTTGATATGGCAACTGCAGCATTAAAAAGCTTCAAACCGAAACAACCTCATAAAGCCAATTTCTGGTTTATGTTGGGTATTGAAGACGCTGAAACAGGTCGCACTGATGCGGTTCACAAAGGCTTTGAGCCAAAGGTGTATCGCAATATTGTTGAGCGTGTGAAGCTTTCTCAGAGTGAGTTTCAAAACGTCACATTGATACCTGTTAGCACGATCAAGCGTCGTCTAAAAAACGATGAGCGCTTCAATACGCAAGAAAGTGATGCAATCTATCGATTAGCGATGTTATTGAAACTCGCGACAGAACTGTTTGACGACGAAGAGCGCGCGTTAAAATGGATGAGAGAGAATGTGTACGGCTTAGGTGGAAAACGTCCACTTGATATGGTCTCGACCACGGTGGATTTTGAAATCGTAAAAGATTTGATCGGCCGTTTAGAGCACGGGGTATTCTCGTAATATGAAGCTCTATCGTCTCACACAAAAGAAATTTGCTGACACGCCATTCAGCCCCGTTGGCGCAAAGTTGTTTGGAGGGCGATGGAACTCAAAAGGAACCGAAGCCCTCTACTTCTCTGAATCGGAATCCCTTTGCTCGTTGGAAGTATTTGTTCACGTAAACAACGATCCTGCTATCACCAAACTTTACGATTTATATCGTATTGAAATGCCAGAATACCTCATCGCCACCTTAGATGAAGAAGATCTCCCTGTGACGTGGCGGGCAATACCGGCGAGCGAGTCTACGCAGTACATTGGTGATCAGTTTCTCAATGATCCTCATCCAGAGTTTGCCGCGCTGCAAGTGCCTTCAACGATTTCACCTCGTGATAAAAACTACGTGGTGAATCCAAATCATCCCAAAATGAAAGAGATCATCAAGAAAGCCGAAAAGCTCGATTTCGCGTTTGATCCGCGCATTTTCAAATAGACGCCTAGCTTTGTCTTGCTTTAAAGCATTCAGCGCTTACCTGAGATAAGCGCTGAAGCATAAAAGTTTATTCCCTTGGTTATTCGGTCGTAAGTGAACTGTTGCGCTTCATTTGTACTGTTGTGGTAATGCCCAAGCACCAACTCAGCACCTTTGTAAGATAAATGGCTGTCATCCGTATACATCGCATTGTTTGCTCCAACTCTCATTCGACATACGCCATTTCTGCAAATGGCATCGGTCAAGTCGACAAACTCAACGTGCTCAAATTGCTCAAAGTAGTTCACTAACTTCGCCACGTTTTGAGGGTGATGTTGTTTGGGAGAAAAGTCGCAGGCAGACTCTTCTGTCTCGCCAAACAAACGCGCTTTCCAAAGGCATTCTCCTACCGCAAACGGTGCAGAAGGGGTTGGACCGAAAACGACCACTTCCTTTCCTTTCAGTTCATTCAATAATTTGGTTAATGATGCTTCATAATCGGCTTGTGAAAGCTCTTTATTGAAATTAGAAGAGATAACAACGCGACGAATGGAAGGGGTACTTAGAATGGTATCGACAGCCTCATTGAAGAACTGTCGGCAAGAAATTGAGCCAGCAGCTTCTAGGATGTCGACATAACCGACCGCACAGGAATCTTGAGTAAGTTGCACCACGCCAGTTGGTGTTACTTCGGATAGACGCTTCACGTAAACCATGCTGTGACTATTGCCTAACACAGCGATGGCGGGCTGCGGCGCAGACGAACACACATCGTTAACGTTGGTGTTGCCGTTGCAATCTAAACCATAACCGTTGTTAACGCGCATGGCCTCGAAAAATGCGCTTCTTTCTGGAAAACCACCGTTCTGATGACCGATAACGCCGAGCGTTAGCAAGGGCAACGTCAACAACACAATAACCGCGGACACAGTGCGCATGCTCATGGCTTTTCGGCTACGGAACGGCTTTTCAATAAAGCGCCAAGTGAAGTAAGAAAGTACAAAAAGAGTGACAACGTAAAGTGGGATATTGATGTCTTGTGTTGTGTCCAACACGTAGCGGTAAAAGACAAATAATGGAATGTGCCACAAGTATAAGCTGTAGCTGATTAAGCCGACGAACACGACCCACTTTAGGCTCAGTAATCTACCGCAGACATTGTCTTTAGAGGCAAACAAAATCACCAACGCGCTACCGATGACTGGCACCAGCAGCGTAATGCCCGCGCCATCTTGCGATTTTTCAAACAAAAGCGCGGAAGCCAATATCAAAACGATGCCAATGGTTGCTAGAGTATCGTTAGATTGAACTTGGACTTTTCTCATCACTAATGCGAGTAATGAACCGGTTGCCAGCTCCCAAGCGCGAGAGAAGATCATGTAAAAAGCGAAATCAGGATCGTTGCTCGCGTAGACAATAGTCATCAAACTCAGCGCAAATACCGCGATGAAAAAAGTCAGGTAAAACGCGTTTTTACCACGAGCGAGTAGCATGAGTAGTAAAGGAATGACAATGTAGTATTGTTCTTCAACGCCCAAGCTCCAAGTGTGAAACAGCGGATTGGCTTGATCTTCTAAACCGAAGTAATTGTGGCCTTTTAGATACAGAAGAATGTTGGATGAAGAAAGAATAGAAGACACTGCGAACTGACCAACGTCTTTGTGTGCTTGCGGCAAAAATAGCCACCAAGACATCAAATAGCTGACGGCGATCACCACCAGTAAGAGGGGGAGTATACGACGAATGCGTCGCTCATAAAAATCACCAAGGCTGAACTTCTGGTTTTCTAAGTCGTTAATCACGATGGCAGTGATCAAATAGCCGCTGATCACAAAGAACACGTCGACGCCAATAAAGCCACCAGCGAATTGCTCAACTCCTGCATGAAACAAAATCACCAACGTGACAGCAATCGCCCTTAATCCGTCTACTTCTGCTCTGTAAGTCATATCGTGTTGCTCCAACATTCCGTTTAATGAAGTAGAGCAAAATATGAACCAGAAATAATGTTTATTTAAATCAGTGCCTTAAAATGATCATCAAAATGAAAATGCTAGGTGGGTTAACGAATTCCCAAATTGAATTTCAATATGGAAACCCCATAAAGAATGATCTTAAGAAGTGCTAAATCAAAGAACGTAAAGCGCGAGGCACTTAGACTTCATTGAAAATGATTACGCTAAAGAAACGATGACAGAGAATACGATTCAGGAAAAAATTGCCAGCTTTACTTGTATCGAAGAGGCTTTGAATTACTTCGACATCGAGTTTGATAGCCGATTTATCGAAAACAATCGAACCGAGTTGGTTAAGAGGTTTAACGGCTACCTAATCCTCACTAAACCGGATGATTGGTTTTCAGGTCGTCGTGCTTTAAAGAATGCTTACTGTAAAGTACAACGCAGTTTGCTCAGTAAAACGACGCGCTCTGCGTGTCGAGGTTGTACATCTTGTCAAAGACGTTAATTCTGGTGGCTTGCCTAAAAAGAACCCTGCATCTTGGTGTCACAGGGGGAAGAGCAAGGTTCTTTTGGTTTCGCTATTGGTTTGTCGCGAGTTACGAATCAGCTTTACGTAGATGAATTAACCCGCGTGATACGCAGGGTAGTCCACCAAGCCTTTTTCACCGCCGCCGAACAATGTGGCAGGGTCATGTTCTGCCAGCGGATAGCCATGCTTGATGCGGCTTGGTAAGTCTGGGTTTGCAACAAACGGACGGCCAAAGCCAATCATGTCGGCTAAACCACTTTCAATCGCGTGTTGCGCCTTTTCTGCGTTGTAACGACCGGCATAGATCAGTGTGCCTTTATACGCCTCACGAACTGCGGTTTTAAAGTCGTGCGGAGTGTCTGGCGCGTCGTCCCAATCCACTTCAGCAATGTGAATGTAAACCACATTGAGTTTATCAAGCAGCGCTGCAGCGGCGGTGTAGGTTTCGACTGGCGTACTATCAACGGTGCCATTTAACGAAGTGAATGGTGCAAGACGAACACCAACACGCTCAGCGCCAATAGCTTGCGTCATCGCCTCTACCACTTCACCAAGAAAACGCAGACGGTTTTCAATTGAGCCGCCGTATTCATCGGTGCGGTTATTCGCTTCAGAATCGATAAACTGGTTAACCAAGTAGCCATTCGCTGCATGAAGCTCGATACCATCGAATCCGGCTTCTATCGCGTTTAGGGCGGCTTGGCGGTACTCTTCAATAACGTTCTTGATGTCTTGTTTGGTCATTTCACGTGGCTCAACCACGTCGACAAAACCCGGTTCGTCTGTGCCGTTATCGACAAATACTTTCACGTTTTCTGCTTTTAGCGCAGAAGAAGAAATAGGCTGCTCACCGCCAATGTTATCAGGGTGAGTCACGCGACCAACGTGCCACAATTGCGCGAAGATAGTGCCGCCATTCTCGTGCACCGCATTGGTTACCTTTTTCCAGCCAGCAATTTGCTCTGGGCTGTAAATGCCTGGTGTCCATGCATAGCCTTGACCCATTGGCGAAATTTGTGTGCCTTCAGCAACGATTAGGCCCGCTTCAGCACGTTGAGCATAGTAGGTCGCCATCATGTCGTTAGCGATATTACCTGGTTGAGAAGCACGAGAGCGCGTCATCGGAGGCATAACGATACGGTTTTTTAATGAGAGAGAGCCAAGTTGAATGGGTTGAAATAATGCGTCTGTCATAGGAAACCTCGTTATTTTTGAGTTTGGATGAGTTCGATTTGGTAACCATCGGGATCTTTAATGAACGCGATGTGAGTTTCTCCGCCTTTCATTGGACCTGGCTCGCGAGTAACGTTGCCACCAAGCGCTTTAATTTTTTCGCAAGCGGCGTAAATATCTTCAGACCCCAGTGCCATGTGTCCGAATGCGTTACCCAAGTCGTAACTGTCGGTATCCCAGTTATAAGTTAGCTCGATGGTCGCGCCATCTGGTTGATCAGGGTTACCAACAAACACCAGTGAGTAACGGTATTCTTGGTTTTCAAAACGATCCAAAACACTCATTCCCAGAACTTTTGTATAAAATTCGATAGATTTGTCTAGGTCAGCAACACGGATCATCGTGTGGAGAAACTTCATAAGTCGCCTTTTCATAACGTTGCGTAATCACTATGCAAACCATATCGCCACTCTAAATAAACTGGAAATTATCGTTAATTATCAAAATGATTATTTAGTGTTATGAAAAGCGAGGTTGCTGGCCCTGCAACATGCAAACAAAGATTACTCGCCGTTTCTTTTTAATTGTTGGCATATGCTAATTACTCTTTTGAGAAACCGAGTAACTATCATGTCCACAAACAGCTACTGTCATTACACTCACGAGTCTCATCATCAATGTGCGGTTTGTTCTTCAATTAATGTGAATCCGAACTCTTTGGCCGTGAACTATCAATACCTAGCCGATGGCTCTGTTGTCGGAGAGTTTCACGTTTTACCGCGTCATCAAGGTTACACAGACCTGTTGCATGGTGGTATTGCCAGTTCGCTTCTCGATGGTGCAATGACGCATTGTTTGTTATCTAGAGACATTCAAGCCCTTACGGCGCAGTTGGATGTGCGCTACCATGCACCTATTCAGTTAGATGATCGAGTCACGATTACTGCACACTGTGAAGGTGAACGACGCGGTATATATCAACTGGTGGCTCAATTGCGGGTCGAAAGCGAAGTTAGAGTGACGGCTAAAGGGAAGTTTATTCGTCCTAAAAAGGCATAAATAAAAACGTGTTCTACGGAGAGGCAATGAAGAAATTTGATGAGCTGTATGCAATTGCGACGAGAAAATCTCAATATGACCAAACCAATACTTGGTTTAAAGGCGTAGAGACTTATCTGGAGGCCATTGGCAAAGAAGTTGATGAAGTCCGCGAAGAGATTCGCGAGGATCGCCTTTGTCATTTGGAAGACGAGTTAGGCGATGTGTTGTGGAACTACCTTAACGTATTAAAAGCGCTGGAAAGAGAAAAGGGTATAGATCCTGAGAAAGTACTCGAAAGAGCCTGCACTAAATACGAGCAGCGTGTATCTGCGATTGAATCGGGACGCTGTTGGGATGAGATAAAACAGCAGCAGAAACAAGCCTTGAACGCGGAACATGAAGCCGCGCAGTTAGAAGATGTAAAGAGCCAATAACTGCGCTTGGTATTGAAAGGATAGGTTAATAGGGAATACCTAGTCAGCCCTTGGAGCTGTTGACCAACAGTAGGTCACAAGGTGGTTGATCAAGTAACGTGTCTACAGTGCTGCCAGACCAAAATTGAGATGACATGCTTCGTTTACATGCCCCCATAATCAAAATCGCTGCTTGTGATTGCTTAACTGCTTTTGGTAACGCCGTTTCAGGGTTTCCTTCTGGCAGCAGTAGTGGTACTCGAGTTAACCTTTGCGCACTAATAAAATCTGTAATGCCTGCTTTTTGGTTGCTTAATATCTCTGCACGATAGCGAGAGAGGTATGGCGCGACGTATCGGCAGTAAACGAGCGTCATTTTCCCGCTTAAGGTTTGTTCTAATTTTGAGCCTCGCGAGACGATGGCTTTATCTACTATCGACTTTTCATCCCCTCGATGAAGTGGGTCGATTGCACAAAGCATGTTGGCGTGAGAAGGCCATGAACGCTCACTCAGTAGCAACAAGTCGCAATCTTGTTGTGCTAGTTCTGTGAGCATCGTTTGAATCTCGTGTTTGTTAAAGTGTCCCACGAGCAGTAAGTCAGTGTGGTCAACAAGTCGTTTCGCAACTTGCTCAACCCAATGACTCCCTTTGAAATGCTCGTAAGAGAGCGTTGGCGTTTCAAGCTCTTCTTCTTCACAAAGTTCGACAATTAATGCGTTGAACTTTAAGGTCCAAGCTTCAAACTCAGCTTGTCTTTTTTCTATATGGTCAGAGTTGAAACTGAGAAAATGAGCGAATGCGTGATCTTCACTTCGGCGATGGTCTTCCACTAAAACCACAATAGGCTGAGCCAACGCTGTCGAAAATTGAATCACTTTACGAAGCACCTTACGACTTGGTAAGGCGGCCTGCTGAGTCAGAAAAAATACAGGTGCCATTGATTACTCCATTATCAAACAAGGCGAATGAGCCTGACACACATTCAAGTCTATACCATGAACTGATGCAGAGGCGTTTTGTTTCTGCGAGCGAAATATAAATTCCGCAATTAAGTCAACTATCGCCTAGAATTTTAACATCAAGAATTCATGCCTTCGGATAGCACATATCGTCAATGCGGCGAATGTGGTAGTGAAAGCTATAGGTAAAAGTAATGATAGATTCCAACCAATTGCAAATTAACCGCAAAGTGCCACATTTGCTTGCTGAGATCATTAAAGCGATAGAATCGACCGAAGACTTGAGCTTTTTGAAAGACTATCAAGAAGCACAGATTGCGAACATTTTGGAATCGGTCAACATTGCTTACCGTAAGCGTGTCATAGAAGCAGTGCCGCCAGAGAAGTACTGGACGGTATTAAATTTGCTGCGATACGACACCGCCAAGCACATTCATCAATCACTCAACAAAGAGCTGCAACATGAACGCTTAGCGTACATCACGGATTCGGAACTGATCATCTTTGCAGACTTTCTACCGACCGAGTTTGTGGATGAGTACCTTATCGACCAAAGTGAAGAGTCGGTCGCGCATATCCAACAAGCATTGTCGTATGAAGACAACAAAGTTGGACGTTATGCCGAGCCTCACTTTCTGGTCGCAAACCCTAAAAACAGCGTAGGAGGCATCAAAACCGAGCTGCTAAAACGCGGGCAAAGTCCTGTGCGGTTGATTATTGTGCGTGATGCAAGTGGTGTGATTGGTACGATAGAGCCGCATACCCTGTTGCTGCACGAAAATCATATCAAACTTACCGACTTGACCGTAGTTACGCCAATTCTAGAAGATATTCAAACGATTCAAAGCGTCAGCAAACAAGTCTCGATTGATGGTGGAGCACATTGGTTTCCTATCATGGCTGGTGGCAAAATTATGGGCGTCTTGTCGATGGCGACCATTGCGATTACGTTGCGCGAACTCAGCCTACAAGCTGTAGTGGCAGAAAACGTACGAAGCGAAGAAGATTTGTTCACACCATTAAGCGTGGCGACAAGGCTAAGAGCACTTTGGTTGGTGATTAACTTGCTGACCGCTTTCGTAGCCTCCGCCATCATTGGGCTTTTTGATAATGTGGTCGAGCAAGTCGTTGCGCTTGCGATCTTAATGCCCGTTGTGGCGAGTATGGGCGGCATCGCGGGTAGCCAAACCTTAGCGGTGGCCATTCGAGGTATCGCACTAAACCACTTGCACCAAAGTAACTTGAAGCTATTGGTGAATAAGGAATTAAAAATCGCCACCATTAATGGTTTAATTATGGGATTGGTGATCGCGGGTGTCGTTTACATGGTGTTTGACTCTTTGCCATTGGCGATTATTATTTGCTGTGCCATTTTCCTCAATAGTTTGGCGGCCGCGGCATCGGGTACGTTGATACCATTCACGTTGAAAAAGTTTAACATTGACCCCGCCGTGGCTGGCTCGGTAGTATTGACGACCGTTACCGATGTCGTTGGTTTCTTTGCGTTCTTAGGCTTAGGTGCCATTTTCTTGATATAAATATCCAATTGACGCGTTAACCAGCAGAACCAATCGCACCATTTCCCAACCCAGTATTTTGGGCGAGCTTGCTTCACTCAGCATTCCTCCGTTTTCCATAACCGATGAACACGTCGTTTCGGTTCTTACTTTGTATATCTCTTTACTGCCCAGTTCTATTCCCCAAATTTCCCACTACCGATCTCGCTTAACGCTGGCGTGCCAAATGCCAATTTCAAACGCCAGATGATGCCCATTTTCTTGGCTGTACACGCATTACTTCACTCAAACAAAAAATAAGGAAACAATTTTGAATAAACTCATCGTATTCACTGGTGGTCCCGGTGCAGGGAAAACTTCGGTAATCGAACAGCTAAAAACACAAGGCTTTATCTGCGC
This sequence comes from Vibrio sp. sp1, assembly GCF_016920955.1. Classification (NCBI taxonomy): domain Bacteria; kingdom Pseudomonadati; phylum Pseudomonadota; class Gammaproteobacteria; order Vibrionales; family Vibrionaceae; genus Vibrio; species Vibrio sp. sp1. The sequence goes on along the minus strand of NZ_CP060590.1, from coordinate 1,386,274 downwards.
GCCAGAAACCGGTCGTCACGTGATACAAACGCAGGTTGCCAATCACGGTTCAGCATTACCTTGGAATGACAAACAAGCTTTTCGAGACGAAATTATGAAGGCAGAAGTGAGCAATTACCGAGCTTTCAATGTCCACCAAGGGAATGTGTTTTTTGATCGCAGTATTGTGGACGTATATGGCTACAGTAAGTTGGAACAACTGCCAATCTCGCATGAGCTCATCACGCATTGCCAGACGCTTCGTTATCATTCTCAAGTGTTCATTTTTCCACCTTGGGCATCGATATTCAGCAATGACGAAGAGCGAAAGCAAGATTTTTCTGAAGCGGTGGCTACGTATCAACAGATGGTCAACGCTTATCACAAATTTGGTTATCAATTGATCGAAGTGCCCAAAATGTCAGTCGAAGACAGAGTAGCGTTTATTCTCGGCTCAGTCATCGAACAAGGCTGAAAGATGATTGATGCAAACAAATGAGTAAGGCTATTGTGAGCACGACAACAATATGCGTAAAGGGAGTTATTTATACTGGATAAAATTCAATAACTTAATTGAGTGTTATGTCTTTTAAATATCTTACCTTATTGCTCGCAACGACGAGCATGAGCAGCTTTGCTGATGTAGGCCTGCCTTCGGGGGATGATTGGTTAAACCATGTGACGAATGGCCTAGCCCCATATTGGATGATGGAAAGCGCGCATGGACAACCTGAGGGGAATTTTCCGACTTTTCGTTGTGATAACGGTGTCATTCTCGATCCACAAAAGCCGTGTGGAGAATTAAACAAAGGGTGGATTAGCCCGCACTTCGATCGCGAATACACCCGCATGAAATCGCGCCAAACTTACGCTTATGGCGTACTTTTTCATCTTACGGGTGACAAGCAAGCATTAGAGCTGGCAAAGAAAGGGGCTTATTACCTGATTGATCATCTACAAGATGAGAAAAACGGCGGCTTCGTGAGCTTTACGCGTAGTGGAAAACCGGGGATGGAGTGGCAACAACGAACTTCTCAAGACCAAGCTTACGCCTTGGTGGGGTTGGCGATGTACTACTACTTAACGCAAGATCCAAAGGTTGAACAAGCACTTATCGACCAGCAAGCGTTTATATTTAAACAATACCGACGAAGCGATGATCGCGGTCTGGCGTGGGTTTTGAAAGATGGTGATGGGGAAAGTGAGAAGCAGCAAGAGTTAGTCGCTCAACTTGACCAAATTAATGGCTACCTGTTGTTAACGGCGCCACTTTTACCAGAACCAGCGCAAGCCAAGTGGAAGCAAGATCTGCAATGGCTGATGCAAGTGATGCTAGATAACTACCATTCCGTCAAAGAGCAGCGTTTTTATGGCGCGATACACCACAAAGCGGTAATGATGCCAGATGCGAAACACAATGATTTTGGACACACCATCAAAGCGTATTGGATGACGTATCTCACTGGTCAGTTGTTGGAGAATTCCAATTGGACAGAGTTTGGTTTCAAAGGAATGAAACACACGCTTAAACAAGCGCAATACCAGCAAAACTTTGAGCAAGTCAAAGCGCTTTTCTCACCAGAATGGCAGAGTAAATGGACGCAAGAGAGCATTCCTGCTTGGCAATCAAGACCATACAAGCACTATAGCTCGTCTTGGGAATGGGCAGAGCTCGATCAAGCGGCAATGACAGTTTCCCTTGTTGATGGTTCGATGAAAGAAACGCTTCAATACACGTTACCCACTTTTATGGATGCATGGGTGGATCATCAATATGGAGGCGTCGGTCTAAGCCCTAAATCAACCAAAGCGTTCCATTGGGGAAATGGTTACCACCAGTTTGAACATGCGTTGGTCGGGTATTTGTACGCGCAACAAATGGCAAAACAGCCTGCCAAGCTTTACTACGCGCGACCAGCAGAGAATAAAATGCCACTTAATCCATATTACTTTAGCGCAGACGTAAAATCGTTGTCGTCACAAAGTGATGGAGTCACCACCGCGACATTCACCAATATTCGACCTTAGGTTGGTCGATGGTGATGTGTTAATTAAAGTCCGCGTAAAAGCCAAAGCAAAATTGTAGCAGTAATATCAATAAAGGCTAACCAACTGGTTAGCCTTTATTTTTAATAATCTTACATGTAATGGTGACAACACATATAGTTAACGAATGTTTATTTGTAATGACCGCTGAGTGTTTCTAACAAATATCTAACTATAAATTAACTTTCATTGATTAGGGTATATCTCACAACTAGGACAACTTAGAGCTTGGAACTTTATGCAATCCTGTTCATAATAATGGTTTTGAGAGAATCATTATGTACATTTCTATACTAACGCACGAGAGAGATACGCCGTTATCAATCAACTACATTAATTGCATGTATCCAGCTGACAAACTATTTAGCTCTTGTGTCGAACTAAGAAGCAAATTAGATAATGAGAAAATTCCCGTTAATACCATAAAAGATACTTCTCTTGCGGGACCATTACGTAAGCTTCCAAATGATATTACAGGTGAGAAAAGGTTACAAAAGCTTAAGGAACAGATAGATCGCAACATGGCGGTTAAGTCTGGTATGTTAACCGATCGAATGCACTGGAAAAACAAAGCTGTTATTCCTTCACGTAAATTTTCGTCTCTAGCTCCAATACAGTCGTCAACTCTAGCTTCTACTGCAATGAAAGCAAATAGTGGAAGGGCCATGGCCTTAGGGATGGTATTACAGAAAGGCAGAGCTATGCTTCTCTTTGATATTATCCGACAAAACGTTAGAGTACTAGCTAATCGAGTACACAATGCAAATCTAGAATCATCTGGCTGCATTTTGATTGTTAATGTGAAGTATTTGAAAGTCGAAAGGGAATATGGGAAAGCTCCTCAACTATCTAGAGTTTCATTAGCAAGTATAATTCCTCAAGAAGACAAGTATAACTTTGATTCGAGTGCTTATGTTCGTGGTCAAATTGCCAATATGTGTGAAGCTAGTGCTAAAGCTCCGATCAATACAAAGTTTCAAATTGTAAGCGGTCAGTATGACGATTCATACTCGACAGCAGTCTTGTTTATCAAATGCACATGGGAATAACATGAGAATTGTTAACGTTTTATTAGTAGTGCTCCTTGTTACGGCATGTAACGATACTACGTCAAAGTTTGAGGCAACTAAAACGACAGAAAGCCTCCTAACTAAGAATCGAGAAGCTCCAGAGCAGTTGTACAGCGAAGCAAATAAATTTTATGAACAAGGTGATGTGCAAGGAGCAAAGTCTTTATTGATCAAAGCTATCGAAGTGGATGATGTTCATAGTAAAGAGCTTTTAGGGATAATCCTTCTGAAAGAGCCAAAAGTCATGGATGTTAAGCGGGGCTTTTCTTTAATCTCAGAGGCTGCTGATGATGGGTTGGCGAGTGCACAATTTTATTTAGGATCATGTTTGTATGATGATGGCTGTGGTTTACCTGAAAATAAGGTGCTTTCAGCCTATTACTTGACGCAAGCGTTAAATAATGGTGAAGGTGGTGCACAAATGCTACTTGGATTTCTAGATGAAGAAATAGGTGACACTGCGATTGATCAAAAAACATATGCGGTAGAGCTGAATCGCTATATAGAACAGCTCAATTAATATTGCGGCTTAATGTTTTATAGGGTTTTAATCGAACCTCAAACAGAGAGTGCTGGACTTCTACAAAGCAGTAGAAGCCACAGCGAAGCTGCAACAATAATCGAGTGTGTAATAGAAAATAAAAAGCCGTCAGAACCACTGGTTTTGACGGCTTTTTATTCTATGACAGGTAGAGACTTCAATTTTCAGCGTGATAGGTCCATGAAAACTTAAGTGAGATTCCAATCACGTCGCATGATCTCACTAGTGTCATTGGAAATAAATGAATTGTTTCTGATACATAGAACGTATTAACATGGTTGCACTGGGCCCTTATGAGTAAATTCATTGAATATACCATTTGAGAGAGAGGGTTTAATTTTAAAAATAACAGTTAGTTGGAATCTAGGTTAAATGAAAATAAAACTATTTAAAAAGCTACAAGTTGTATTTCTTGTGGTGTTGTTTCTCTAGGTTGTCCAAGCGGAAGCATGATCTAAAACGCTTATTTTATTCAAATAAATGGAAGGAAATGAAAGTGGAATTAAAAAATAACTATTCAGAATCAGAAATAAACCAGCCACCATCGGTACTTCTTGTTGCGTCTCTGTTGTGTCTGGCGTCCGTTTGTTGGGCTGCATTGCTGTTGGCCATTGAATATATTGTTGGGATAGAAATGAGTGGTACAGGCTTTCTTAGCACGTTAATCCCAGCCATGAGTGTTGGTTATTACTTCGGCTACAAGACTGGAGATGTAATGCCATCAAAAACAAGATGGTATGCTGTTTTACTGTGGACTTTAGCAAGTTTGGTAGTGTTCTCTCTTATCTTAATGTCGTTAGATATTTCTCCGTTTTATTTATTATCTGAGCTCGGTGGGGTAAGTATTTTTATTGCTATCATAATGCTAATAACGATTGGCATCGCCTACTTAATTTTAAAAAGTGGTGAGAAAATGGCGATTAGAGTATTACTCAAAGCCAAGGAAAGTCAGTAGATAAAATACAACAAACGATTCAATTAGGATCATGACAAGACGTCAGCCATAATGTGCTGGCGTTTTAGTTTCCTGTTTGTAGGATTTTTTGTCTAAAAGGCAAACCCATTTATTGTGTTGTCGTTTGAGTTAATGGTTTATGCCTTGTGCGCAAGATAGCTTAGCAGGTTTATGTATCGAGAAACGTGTGTATAATTCGCCACGAATTACGATTTATAGATATGAAAGGTAAGTATGGCAGTCCTCGAAATTCTCTCCATTCCAGACCCAAGGCTTAAAGTAAAAGCAGAAAAAGTCACTGATGTATCGACAGTACAAACGCTGATAGACGATATGCTAGAAACACTTTACGCAACGGGCAATGGTATCGGTTTAGCTTCAACCCAAGTAGGCAGAAAAGAGGCGGTTGTTGTCATCGATATCTCTGACGAACGCAATGATCCTTTAATCTTGGTTAACCCAGAAGTGGTGAGCGGAGAAAACAAAGCACTTGGTCAAGAGGGATGTCTCTCTGTTCCTGAGTACTACGCAGATGTAGAGCGTTACACGTCAGTTGTTGTGTCTGCACTAGACCGTGATGGCAACCCGATTACAATCGAGAGCGATGAGTTCTTGGCGATTGTGATGCAGCACGAAATTGACCACCTATCGGGTAACTTGTTCATTGATTACCTCTCACCGTTAAAGCAAAAAATGGCGATGAAAAAAGTGAAGAAGTACGTAAAAGCGAAAGCTAAGTAATATGAGAGGAAGTAACCCTCCATGTCGAGTTACTTCCTTTTAAATCAAGAATAGGAAGGTAGGGAGAGCGGTTCATCTCTGCTTTTGGGGGACATAACGCTTTACGACTTTCATAAGCCTTTGAAATGAAGAGCAGTCCATATGCGATTCATGAGGGCAGGAGGCGACATGGTTTAGGCTGTCTCGCACCGCTTTCAAACGTTTTATTTGCTCATCAATCTCAAGTGCCTTTTTCGTTAGTAAGTCACGATCGATATATGGCTTTGAAACTTCTGATTGATTCAACATTTCTGCCATTTCGTTAAGCGATATTCCAGCGATACGCCCCAAACTAATTAAATTGAGTGTATTGAGTACCTCTGGTGAATATTGGCGTCTCAATCCATTCCTTCCTATCGAGCGAATTAACCCCAGCTGTTCGTAATACCTGAGCGTTGAAGTCGGCAATCCTGATTTTCTAACCACTTCTGCAATATCCATATTATTCCCCATTGACTTCAAGTTGGCTTTAAGTTGTAGCATGCAACTAAGACCTTAACAAATCAAAAACTTGAGGAGAGAAAAATGCTGCTTTTAATGGGATTGCAAGCGGTGCTAATAGGGATTGGTGCCACTTTGATAATGGATTTATGGGCATGGTTACAAAGGAGAGTGTTTGGTATTCCTTCATTAAACTATGCGTTGGTTGCGCGCTGGGTTTTGTACATGCCCCAAGGAAAGTTTATGCATGCGCCAATTATGGCGTCAGAGGCGATGCCGGGAGAAAAGTCACTTGGCTGGTTTTTGCATTATGCCATCGGCGTTACTTTCGCTTTGGCTCACGTTACTGTTTTTGGTCATCATTGGTTGGTAGAGCCCAGTCTAATGCCCAGCTTAATTACAGGCGTGGTAACGTTGATCTTCCCATTTTTGGTCATTCAACCTTGTCTAGGATTTGGTTTTGCTGCGAGTAAAACCCCAACACCTTGGAAAGCCCGTTTTCTTAGCACATTGGCGCATTTGGGTTTTGGTTTGGGTTTATTCATAGCCGGGTTTGCAATCAAAGTTACGAGCCAGTATTTTGCATAGAGAACATGAGCATCATGCAAACGAGTGGTTTTTATCTATGATGCTCAACTCTTGGTTGTTTTTTGCGCTTTGATCATAGTTGACCGATATGTCTAAAGTCTGTTGCATTTATCCAAGACGTAAAGTCGGCGGACATTTAACATTGCCTTAACGTCAGAATGGCAAGCGGTTTACCAAGAAAAACTAAAATTATCTGGTTTGACATAAAGAATATTAAGGGTTTCAGATGGCTTCAAAAGTGGCAGGGATATCAATACTGAGTTTATTGGCAGCGCCAGTTGCGATGGGAGAAACAGCCAGTGCTTATGATTTATGTTTGCTAGACAAAATAAAGCAAAGCAAAGGTGAAGAAACCATAAAGAGCATTCGCGCGCAGTGTGAGCTTGACACAGTAACCAGCACAGTGCCCGCTGATCCAGAAATTGAAGAGCCTGAAGAACTTCAGGAAAGTTTGGTCGACAAGCGTTTGGAATCAGAACGAGAAAACGCGTTCGAACCGTTTAGTCTGGTCGCGCATCGCGTTAACTATATTCTTCCGTTTACATACAGTGATCGTGTAAATAAACGCGCGTATGCCGACACCAAATACGGCGATGAACTGCGTAAGGAAGAGGCGGAGTTCCAAATCAGTTTTAAAGTACCAATGAACTATGATGACTTGTTGTTTGATGGCGATGGTCTGTTTTTTGGAATGACTCTTAAATCATTTTGGCAGGTATATACGGGTGCAGCATCTCGTCCATTCCGTGAAACCAATTATCGTCCAGAGCTTTTTTACTACACCCCAACTGACTGGAAACCACTTGATGGTTCGACTTGGTTAGGTTTTGGTATTGAACATGAGTCTAACGGTCAGAGACAGGAGCTATCGCGCAGTTGGAACCGTGTCTATGCCAACGTAACCTTTGCAAAAGACAATTTTGCGGTTTCTATCCAGCCTTGGTGGCGTATACCTGAAGATGAAAAGACATCGCCTAATGATCCCAAAGGTGATGATAACCCGGATATCGAAGACTATATGGGACACTTTGAGCTATCGAGTGCTTACAAGTGGAATGGTTACGAGTTTACCTTTTTAGGTCGCCAGAACTTTCAAACACATAAGGGTTTTGCAGAACTGGGAGTGTCATTTCCGATTTGGGGCAAAGTTCAGGGGTACGCACAATACTCAGCGGGTTATGGTAAGAGCTTGATCGACTATGATCATAATCAGCAGCGGATTGGTGTTGGTATTGCAATCAACGGTGTTTTGTAGTTTTTCGTAGATGGATAGAAATTAACACTGGCAATTGAAATTTCAATATTTAGAATGCGAGGCTGAAATTGATTTCTAACCTAGAGTGATTTTATGCTTCGTGATTACACCTTCGATTGTCTTGTAACTATGCCTCGCCATGAGCTGGAAGAGTTTAGTGCTCGTATGATCAGTAAAATGGTGCCAGAAGACGTGATGAATGATCTGTTCACCTTTGATCAAGAAGAAGTGGATAGTGAAGACCGCATGTTGTCTGCACGTCTTGATGCAATGCTACGCATGACAGCAATCGCACTGAGTGAAATTCAACAAGCGTTTGATGACTCAGACAACGCAAAGCAAAATAGCGAGCGAATGACGCGATTGGTGCTTTGGCATTTCTACGCGATCTCATTCCGTTTGGAAGAGGCCATCACGCTAGAAACACACTGTGCTCTAGTGGAAAAACTAATCGAAAATGCACCTTCGGATGTTTTTGCGTGGGTAAAAACATTGACGGATCTGCTGCACACTTACGCTGAAATCAACGCGAAAGAGAATCCTCAAGACTAAACACCTGTCGTTTATCGTTCAGTAAATTAGAAACAAGGCGAGCCATTTGGATCGCCTTGTTTTTTCGCGTCAGATAAACATTCGGGTTTGAAATACCAAACAAGCCTAGACTCAGATTTGTTCGTTCACTAGCGAACGGCGTGATTCCTTCTTACACTAAATCAAGGTGTTTGTTGCTAAACAAGCAAATGCATGACTAAGTCGTGTATTGTTTTCCACTTAAATGCGGATAATTTATGTCGAAGAACCTTCTGGTTTTTAAATTGGAACCGACTATTGAGCGTGTACGCTTTCCAGCTGAGCTTCATCTATCTAAAGGAAGTGAACGATGGATCCGTTAACGCAAGGTTTATTGGGTGCAGCTTTGCCACTGGCCGTGAGCAACAAGCGAAACCTTGCAGTTGTTGGCGTGTTGGGCGTGGTCTCTGGGATGGCTCCGGATTTAGATGTGCTCATCCGTTCTTCAACTGATCCTTTGCTGTATTTGGAATACCATCGCCAATTTACTCACTCGCTCTTGTTTATCCCGTTTGGTAGTTTCATTTGTGCTTTGTTGTTGTATCCGTTGTTCGTAAAGAAGCGAGGACTATGCTTCCGGCAGAGTTGGTTTTACTGCGCGCTTGGTTATAGTACCCATGCGTTATTAGACGCATGCACCAGTTATGGAACACAGCTTCTATGGCCGATAAGCAACACGCGTTATGCTTGGAACACTATTTCGGTAATCGACCCCGCGTTCACACTCCCTATTTTAATATTGCTTTTGTTTGTTGCACTGAAGCGAAGCCCAAACTATGCCCGCATTGCATTTTTATGGTGCCTGGCTTACCTAAGTCTTGGAACGATACAACGAGATAGAGCAGAAGTAGCTGGTTGGGAAATCGTCAAAGAGCGACAACACAACGCTATACAATTAAAAGCCAAACCAAGTTTCAGCAATCTTTTGGTTTGGAAACTAATTTATGAAACGGAAGAGAGCTACTATGTAGATGCCGTAAGGGTGGGGCGTTCAATAAAAATTTACCCTGGCGAATCAACTCCAAAGTTAAATATAAAAGAGCAATTTCCGTGGCTAAACCCGCAATCGCAACAAGCAAAAGACATCGAACGTTTCCGTTGGTTTTCAAACGGTTTTGTAGCGACGGATCCGAATAATGAAATGCGAATTGTTGATATGCGTTATTCCATCGTACCAAACCAAATTAATGCGTTATGGGGCATCAATCTATCCCCAAAAGCCAGTGCAGACGCGCACGTTGAATACACTGCTCATCGAGGAAGTACTGCAGAAGATCGCCAAGTTTTTTTCAACATGCTTACGGATTTTGAGTGATGGTTTTACTTTGGATGTCGATGCGGTTTCGTAATAACTATTACGCAGACTGAAAGTCCTTTACTAGGGTCGGCTTGCTAGCGAAGAAAATCTTGCCAAACAGGGACTTGTACTTCCAGCCAAGAGACAAAAGCCGTTTAGCTAAGTTCTTGTTTTCAATGATTGCAACCTCAACACCTTGGTAGTGGTAAGGATTGCTTTTGATGTAGTCGATAAATGCAGTAAGCACGCCTTGCCCGCGAACGGAGGGTGCAAAGTTGACTGCTACAATAGAAAAGCGTTGGCTACCTGCTGGGCAACGGACTAAACAGTGCCCAAGAGGATGAGTAATAGTCTCAGAAAATTCAGGAAAAGGGCGAGACTCAAGCTCTTGAGAAAGCGCATCGTATCGCTGACATAGATAAGAAAATAGTTGTTTCGCTTCGCTGTTCATATCGGTGCCGCTTTTGTGTTGCTTGGTTTAAAGGCATTGATGTCTCGAATATTGTAACCATAGATAGCAACACAAAACGCGGTAAACTTTTTCAGTAATGATTTCCTATTTTTGAAACCTGAATTGTTACAAATGAAGTTGATTGGGTTTTATATGGTGGTTGTGAACGAGTGTTTCTAGTTGAAGGGAGAATACGCTGGTTACTGGAATTCCTTTGTTAAAAGGCGAGCTGCTTGGTTTAATGCCGCTCGTTTAACTGCGAGTGGCATCTTTTGTATTTCGTCACCTTGTACAGCGACGATGGGACATGATGTGGGATCTTCTATCCTAGCTCTTCATGGTCTAAAATATCTCATTAACCACTCAGAGCGCAGCTATTAGATTCCTAGTCTCGCAAGGGCTCGCTGGACTGACACAAAAACATCGTTAAACTCCTGTTATTAAATTATTTGGTCCGCCTTTGCTTATTTTTGAGCGCTTAACTAGGCGTTACTCCAAGTGCTTAAATTGCAATGCCACAAGTCGCTGATACAACTCACAGCTTTGCATTAATGATTGGTGGTTACCAGCATCGACTAATTCGCCATTGTCGAGCACCGCAATTTTATCCGCATGTTGGATAGTCGAAAGACGATGAGCAATAATCAGCGTTGTGCGTCCTTTCATTAGAGCTTCAAGTGCTTGCTGAACGTGATGTTCACTTTCACTATCAAGGGCGCTGGTAGCTTCGTCTAGCAGTAAGATTTTTGGATCTTTTAGAATCGCGCGAGCAATCGCAATGCGCTGCTTTTGTCCGCCCGATAGCCTAACGCCGCGCTCCCCTAAAAAGCTGTGATAGCCTTCGGGAAGCTTCTCAATAAACTCATGGGCATGGGCTTTTTTCGCGGCTTCGATAACTTGTTCATCCGTCGCTTCAGGATTACCGTAGCGAATATTATGGAAAACATCATGGCTAAACAGCGCTGGTTGTTGTGGTACGAGCGCCATTTGACGTCGAAGCTCGTTTGGATCGAACTGTCGAATATCTTCACCACCAAACAACACTTGCCCTTTTTGCGGATCATAAAAGCGTTGCAGCAGTTCGAATAGTGTTGTTTTACCGGCACCAGAAGGGCCGACCAACGCCAACACTTTTCCTTGTTCAGCAGTTAGATTTAACTCTTTGATAGCTGGTTGATTTGGGCGAGAAGGGTAGTTGAAACTCACCGAATTAAAGTTAACCTCAGCAGGCATGTCGGCACGGACAGGCAAATGGTTGCTTGGCGCTTTAATATCACTGGCTACTTGAAGGATCTCAATCAGCCGTTCGGTAGCACCTGCGGCTCTTTGCAATTCACCCATGACTTCGGAAATGGTTGCAGTCGATGAGGCAACCATAATGGCATAAAACACAAATGCGGCTAGGTCACCCGCAGACATTTTTCCGTGAATCACATCGCTGCCGCCTATCCAAAGCATGCCTGAAATCGCGCTGAACACAATCACAATAACGCCTGATATCAGGATCGCTCGCTGCTTTACTCTCTGTCTGCCTACTTCATAAGCTTTTTCCACCTCGACAGCGAAAGCCGCTCGTTCATGCGACTCTGAGCTAAAACTTTGCACGGTTTTAATATGTTCTATCGCTTCTCCAGCGTAGCTTCCGACATCGGCCATTGAGTCCTGACTTTGGCGAGAGAGAGCACGCACGCGTCGTCCATAAAACAAAATTGGCACCAAAACCAAAGGCACAGAAGCAAGCACAATCAGCGTGAGCTTAACGTTGGTAGCGAATAACATAATGATGGCACCAAAACACATCAAAGCGCTACGCATCGCCATCGAGAACGATGAACCAATAATGCTTTGCAGCAATGTGGTATCGGTAGTCAGGCGCGACATTATGTCGCCGCTACTGTTGGTCTCAAAATAGCTCGGATGCAGCGTAATCACATGATTAAACACCGCAAGGCGAATATCCGCACTAACGCGCTCACCTACGGCAGAGACAAGGTAAAAGCGAAAGAAAGTCCCAATGGCAATACACAATGTGACACCGACAATAAACTGAATCGCATTGGTGAGCTCTTGCAATGATTGCTGAGCAAAGCCTTGGTCGATAAGAATGCGCACTCCATAGCCAACGGATAACGTCAAACTTGCTGTCGCGACAAGGGCAACCAAGGCTGCCGCAACCCGCCATTTATAAGGTGCAATAAAGGTGCTGAGTTTAAGAAGAATGCTGAGATTTTTGTTATTTTTTCTGCTCATGAGTGACTCACAAAGCGTTTTAGGTACCTGGCATAGTAAGCCAGTTTGGTTGGTGAGACCAGCGAACTACCGCTTTCGGATTAGGAAGTTGAGGAGTTTGATAGAGTAAACATTACTCTATCTGTTTACTTTTAAGTAATCACTTAAGTCACATTGACTACTTACGGAATCCCCATGGGATTGAAATTCAAACTTTCTGATGGGGTTGGTGGCTTCGCAGTTTAAATTAGACATATTTACTCTTTCCTTCATACCGATGACATGATGCCTGAAAACTCCTTTCCAAATAACAACCTTTTGATTGGCAACGGTTGTGGTCACTTCTACACTGCATATTGTTTGAAATAGACCGTCGAAAATACTTAGAACTTTATTCCTTTTTCTGAAAACAGGATCAAACTTGAATTCCCCATTTGTATTCGTGGTGAAGCTACGTTCGAAAGAACGATTTTCTGACCGAATGGTAAGTACTACATTTGCATTCTTTATGGGGGTATCGTTCTTCGTAATACGTCCTTTTATGCTTGGTGTAAACTCTTGAGCTTCCTTACCAAAAAATAAAAAGCCAACAGCAAAAACAGAAATCAGTACGAGTATGAGTAAAGCTGCAAACTGTTCTAAGAACAGAAAAACATTGTTGATCATCGCTTACAAATCAGTAGTCAGTGAATACACCTCGAATTGTTGCGTATTGTCTCGAGTGACTATAGCGAGTATCTAAATCGGTGAGACATAATTCACGATTTTTTTAGAAGTTTTGGAGGATAGAGTGACCCAGGCGATCTTTGTTTTGAATAAGAAGCACTGCGATATTGACAGATATAGCCAATATCGCATGTATATCGAAAATCACTTAAACGTCGAAGAGACTAGAATCAGCTTTTAGTTCGGAGGGGGTTACGCACGGCTTTTGGCGAGTAGCAGGTCGACTTTTCCTTTGGCTGTTTTACTGACCGTTTGCATCAACTGAAAACTTGGTTTTTCGACGCCTGAGTTTTCTATCCCTTCGACCATTAAGAGCCAAAGCTTGGCTGTCATTTGCGCATCGGCTAGTGCTCGGTGGAAAACACCGTCGTTGTCGATATTTTTATAGCGAACAAGTTCACCTAGCTTATGTGATGGGGCTTCTTGAATGAGCCGTCTTGCCACTAGTAAGGAGCAAGCAAACTCACCCGAATAACCACAGTTGATTCGTTCAAGCTCCGCATCTAAAAATCGTTTATCGAAGGACGCGTTGTGAGCGATAAGGTTTTCGCCTGCAATGAACTCACTAAATGACGCCATTACCTCTTCGCAGCTTGGTGCCGATCGCAACATATTGTTGGTAATGCCGGTGTAGTTCTCAATGAAAGAACTCACTCTGAAACCGGGATTCATGAGTTGCTGAAAACTATCGACAACCTCGCCATTGACTAACTTTACTGCACCAATTTCTATTGCGCGATCACCTAAAGTAGGAGAGAGACCTGTGGTTTCAAAGTCGAGTACGACCACAGAGTTTGCTTGAGGCATAAAATTTTCCAGCTGAGTAATATTGCGCAAGAGTATTATCGAAAGCGACAGAAAAAGAAAGGCGAACACAATGGTGAATATCTGTCTATCTTTACTCCACAAAGTCAGTGTTCGTCGTCCACTGTTTATGGACAGGTACGTTCTGGCTTACCCATCGCGGCTTGTGCGGTAGCCTTATATTTCAAATGTTTTTCGGCTTTTCGATTCATTTCAATTAAGCATTAACTTTCGATACAACATACTGATTATAAATTGATTTTATAAATCAACTTCGGCATCATTCACGGCTTGATTTTGAGTATGAATATCATCACGGCAAAAAATTAGAACAACTTATAATGAGAGGCTAGGGAACGATGGAACCAATGAAGAATCATTATTTAGAGATACCTGAAGAAAGAAAATTGCGTATTTTTCGTGAAGAAGATGAAGATTTCTACAGCTTCTGGGAAAGAATGCTTGATGAAAAACAATCTTTTTATAAGCAACCTCTTAAAAGAATGAAAGGCGATGCTTGGGATTCGCTTGAGGCATTCTTCACCGCTTCCGAATTCGGACAACATCAGGCCTCGCCAGCTTACATAAAAAGGGCGCTTGAGTTACTGAATAACGTGTACTTGCTGGCCAATCATTCAGACCAAGTGGTTGAATTTTCCGTTGGGCACCGACACTTTTCGGAAGTGGGTAACCGTTCTGTTGCAGAAGGAACAATGGATGCTTGGTTGGATGAAATCTGTTTAGCAATGGCAGCGAGAGATTGGCGCTGCGTAGAGCTGATGACCATCATGGATGAGTCGTTAGTTTCTATAAAGACGCCGTTTAATGTTGCGCTAGTCGAGTTCGTTAACGGTGTATTTAGCAATTCATCAGCGTTACCTGAGTTATTGCAAACTGTGATGGAGAAATCTTCTCCGCAATACTTAGAATCAACCAGAGTGCCATATGTACACTCTTTGTTTATTCCATTTGTGAATGTGTTTGTTGCCATTATCGATGGCGATGAGGCACATTATCAAGAGGCACTGAGGGATGCGTTAGAGGCGCATTACCAGTTCTACATGAATGAAGATGTTCGCTATTCGCCAAAAGGAAATGTTTCTCTGAAACTGACTGGTCTTGCTGCATTAGCATACGATAAGTATGGCTGGACGATTCCAGAAGCCGCATATTTACCTAAATGGCTTGTTTACGGTGAGCATGATCTTTGTTCTGCGTAAATCACTCTTAAGTTAAATCTATGTCCAACCGGAGGTTCAGCACGGAGGCATACGCAGAAAATACATCGCGAAAATGCAGTTTACGCCTCCGTTTTAACAAGTTACATTGTTGAAGCTTTGATTCAAAGGACAGAACAATGAGTGCCCACCTAAAACAGCTTTGTCATATCCATCTCTCTGGTAATAAAGAAGATTCTCCAGCCGAACACTTTGCGAAAATGACAAAGTGGTGCGAAGAGAACAACGTAAATCACGATGTCTACGGTGAGGGAGAAACGATTCAAGCGTTCGAGCAAAAGGTTGCCGATCTGCTGGGTTACGAGGCAGGGCTTTTTGTTGTAACAGGGACGATGACGCAGCCAACGGTGCTTGAAATTGTCACAAGACAAAAGCGTAATCCTATTGTCGCCATGCACGCATCTAGCCATATTCCGGTGCATGAAAAACAAGGCTATCAGCTTCAACATCGCTTTAGTATTTTGCCAGTAGGGAACCCTTATCAAACATGGAAGCTTGAGGATCTCACTGCTTGGCCGGATGAAATCGCAGCCGTTCTTTATGAACTCCCGATGCGAGAAATTGGTGGTCAGCTACCTTCATGGCAAGAACTGGAAGAAATCAAAGCGTACTGCGCCGAAAACAAAATTCATCTCCATATGGATGGCGCAAGACTTTGGGAAACCGCAGCTTACTATCAGAAAGAATACCGCGAGATCGCCGCTGGTTTTGATACGACCTATGTTTCACTTTACAAAGGCATCAACGGCATGGGCGGATCTATGTTGCTTGGCTCAAAGTCGTTCATTGAACTGGCTTCAATGTGGATGAAGCGGCAAGGTGGCAACCTCTATCACAGAACACCTTATGTGGTGTCTGCGGCAATGCAGTTTGATGAAAGGTTGTCACAAATGCCGGCTCTGTTTGAGCGAACAAAACAGATCTACAAGATCATTGAAGAGTTCCCATCTTTGGCGGTGAGACCAACCCAGCCTCAAGCAAACATGTTGCACCTTATCCTGCCATTTAGCTGCGAAGAGTTGAAAGAACTCCAACACACGTTTGCCACGGAAAAGGGCATTTGGTTTGGTAACCCGCAAGTCACGGCACATCCAAATCAATCGATTGTTGAATGGTATATTGGTGACTACCTGCTCAATCTTGGTGATGACGAATTAAGGTCGTTTTTCAATCAGTTACTCGGTAAGAAGGCATAAACTTATCAATATGCGAGCTTACTAACACGCCATACGCGACACTTCATGTATTCTTAATTGAAGCGAAGAAGAGGATTTATCAATGTCAAAAAGCTCCAAACTTCACAATGAAGACAAACTGGTTAAGAAGGCACTAGAGATTGGTGGGAAGATGGCGAAGCTACAAGGCTTTGACCTTCCTCAGTCACCACAACCTCTAAGAGTAAAAGCGATTTACCTATTCTTGGTTGATGCCAAACAGATCACCCCATTACCGGAAAGCAAGCTAGACGGCGCAAGCATCAAACACCGACTGGCAGTCTGGATACACAGTGCATTGCCAGACAACGACCCTCTAAAGTAGAAAACCTCATAAGTCATATAGGTCATTAATTAACAAGGCGAGCCAAATGGTTCGCCTTGTTTGATCTTGGCGAGTGCACCGAGGTCTTCTAATGTTTCGTTATCATTGATTTACAAAACAGTATCAAAAGGGCTAAAGATAAAGCCAGAGAAGCGCTACAATGCTCGCGTTGCAAGAGTGCAACCAAGAATACTCATTTACAGAAGCCTTGAAGTAACCATACATGTCTAAAGATTTCGAATTCACTACAGAATACACACTCGACAAGCCATTTTTTGCTGAGTGTTATGATCAAACTAGCCAGCCAGTTAAGTTCCCGCAAGCGTATTTGAAAGGGATCCTCTTTCTAATTTTTGGTGTGGTTTTATTGGAGTTTGAACTGCTACCTAACGGTTACGTCGGTTGGTTCTTTATCGTATTGAGTGTGATTGAAGCGTGCAGCGTTTACTTCAAAAGAACTTGGTGGCTGTGGCGTCAAACCATCAGCTCAAGTCGCGGCAGTAAAGTGGTGTTTGAAGTGAATGCAGATGGCGTACGCTACAAAAGCGGTAAAGTTGACCGCAGCCTCGCTTGGAATGATATCGACCAACTCGAACAAACTGATTTGGGCTTTATCCTTCACCTTGGTAAACAACGCCAATACATCAGCAAATCTTGCTTAAACGAAGAAGTGATCGCGTTTATGGTAGAGCAGCACGCGGCATCAAAAGCGAGCTAACAAAAAAGCGAGTCCGTGGGTTTGCTTTTTTGATCTTAGAGTTTGATGCTTATGGGGTAGCTCTGATTCAGGCTCAAAATCTGAACCACTACACTCGGTGTTTCTGGTTGCGTCTTTCCAGTATATGGACTCCTTAAGTGTGCTGCGGAGTTAGTGTGTAAACTGAACCAAAAAAGTGACAATGAGATAGTTTATTGTGAGCCTACAGTGATGACGCCAACTTCTAGAGCATTTTTGCTCGATTACTATGTTCGGCAAAGGTTTGACATTCGTTAGTTTGTTGGGTTTTCCCTAATAAAGTTCATGTGGCCAGTGTTGGACTTATGCGTCTAAAGGTAACTTCTATGCGGAAGAAACTTATTCGATTTGAGGGGGCTATCCATGGAATTGCGATTCGAGCCCCATGGGAGGCGTTCGAAGCTTTAGGTAAAGTAGCCTATGAGAATGGAGTGTACAGCGAGAATCGAACCTACATCATCATCAGCTTGGAAGGGGGCGCAGTTCGGGTTTTGTAAGAGCCATTTCCCATTAAATCTATTTAATGTCAATTGTTTAAGTTACTTTTCCAACAGAAATCCAAAAACAGTTGAAACTGTAAACCTACATTTTGGCTCCTAATCACGAATTTGAAAATAGTGAAAAATTCATTATTTTCAAATTCGTTTTGATAAATCGCGACCCGATTTGGTTAGAAAGTTTCATCTAAAAAGTGCTTAATAAGAATCCCATTTAGCGGCGTTATGTCAATGTCACCAGTTAACTTATGAGGTGACGAGTTCACCTCTAACTAAGCATTCACGTTACTATGCCATTGCAATGGTTAGGTTAACTTAGCAACGATATCGCTTGTTTAGATACTCTGACTAGTCGTCCAATGGTTCTTTCGAAAACCCATCTAATGAATCGGGCGGATAGATCCTCAACGATGGTCCCATAGTGACCGGCAAAAACAAGCATATGGCCTAATAAGCCTTTTAGTTGCTCTTCATTGCGCTTAGATGATTTAGCAACGGCTTCTAGCTTTCTTGAAAGCCAATCATAAAAGGTCAAGCCAGCAATCACGCCTGCTTGAATCGTTACCGTTGACAAAAGAGCCACATCTTTCAAATAGGTGATAAGTGCGCCCTGTATTCTATCGGCCCAATACTCCGAAAAAGAAGCTTGATTTCGTTGCTCATACTTTAGACGGATAGGGGTAAATAAGTGGTCATTCGATTTCCTCTTCAACGCTCCCCAAGAATCCGAGGAAGCAGTGTTTAAGTAACCCGGATTTTTGTTTCTTGCCATCAAATGGGCTGATATGCTTAACCCAGTGCCAGAGTCCAAGCGGTACTCGCCTGTTGAGATTGGAGCATGAATAAATGGCCAAAGCGGTATTTTGGGTACAGGATCAGCACCATGCGTACATCGATAAACACCATCGTTTAGCTTTTCCGATGAGCGTGCGTATGCTTCCAGACCAACTCTAGGAGCGCCAAAGGTGTATAAGGTGGTTCTGACCTTCATCTCATTACGCACCCAATCAGCGCAAAGTGATGCGAGTGCTCCACCTAAGCTGTGCCCAACGCAATGTATACGTTTTGGTTTAGGATTCATCTGCATAATATACTGCTTCAACTTGGGGCTAAGACTTTGAAAACAATTGTTGAAACCAGCATGAGCGGGCGAACCGTTTGGTGATCCTTTCACCCCTATATTCGCATTTGTGATCCAGTCATTAGCATTTTGTGTTCCTCGAATTGAAATGACAATTTCATTCTCAAATGTAGAACCTTTACCAGTGCCAACCACTGCAAACGCCTCTGAAGTTCTCATCAAGCCAGGGATAACTTTACGCAATACCGGTACATTGGATAAACCCGCTACACCGCCTGTAAAACCATCAAATACATCATCTTCAGAAAAAGAAAAGTGATTTGAAAAACTGTTTTTGCCCGGCATGATAAAACGGCCATTATTTTCATAAGCTTTGTAAGGAATATCCGCTATTTCTGAAGCCATTTTTGGTGTTAACTTTGCCATTACGTGTCCTTATTTAGTAATATTTTTTCAGAAAATCCTTTCAAATCACACCTACTAATAATTTCAAGATCGAGGCCATTCTCAACAAATTTATTTTTAAAAAAGTAACGATATTCGTCCGAATTAATCTCACAACTTAAATCAAGAAGATTATCTGAAATAAATTCATAGGGTTTCACGTCAGAAAAGCGAGCCTCTAGTAAGTAGTATTTTTTGCCATCTACAAAAATGTAAATACCAATGTAGCTAGAGGATTCATGAAGGGCAGGTTCTTTAAACGTCTGATAGTGATATGTAGGTTGGAAATGAAAATAACCATTTTCTGACGTAATTGTCTCGGTGATATAACGGTTTTTAGAAAAAGCCGTGTGTAGATAAACTACCTCGCTAGTAAACGCTTTCCCGTCTAAGTATAAGCGACCAGTGATCTCTGAGCTAAGTATGTATTGAAACTTTTTTAATTTGAAGAAATTAAACATATCTGCGTTACAACCTGTTGAGAGCAATAATATTGTGGCACTCATAAGGGAAACCAGTATTTTAGTCATTTGTTTACCAATATTGTACATAGGTCAACCCATATCCACGCGTGAGACGATACTATGTCCTAATGCTCTCAAGTGCTAGCCTAGGACCGCCCCAATTCTCAAAAATAAGTCATGTCAAAGCTTATATCTAGGCATACTTTAAAAAATAATGTAAATGACATGTCTATTACTTTCATGGGGTAAACATAAGTAGACTCCCTCTGGCAAAAAAATACCGAGCTATTCGTTAAAGTACCTATCCACGTCCATTTCGTAAGCTTGCATACTCATTGTCTCATTCTGAATTCTTATCATGAAGACCAGTTAACAATAGCTACCGCGAAAATGGTTGTTTTTTTATAACCGATAAAACATGGCGCCATCTCAACTTTTTCAGCACCATTGCTATATCACAGCGAAAATACCTCGAGTTCACTATAAAGCTCATCGATGTGCCTGGGCAGGTTGGAGTGGTGTCAAAGATGAGCTTCCGAAAGCGAATGTTACTCTCGACTGGTTCCATATTGTGCAGTTATTACACTGGCTGTTGATGACGCTCGAAAAACAATGACATGCAAAAAGCTCTTCGTTGGGCGGTGTTAAAGGATGCTGAGAGTCCGATGACAGATAGGCAAGTACAAGCTTTAGTTGACTAGAGCCAGTAAGAAAAGTCCTAACAACCTTAGAAAAGCACCCAGAGAGAATACTTCAACGTTGGAGCTCGACCTATGCTAATACCGAGAATTTGACTGACCGAGGCACTGAATACTGTGGCCGTGTTGAACAGCATGATTACCAACTCTACCTAGCTATCAATGATATCGACCAATTCGAACAAACTGATTTGGGCTTTATCCTTCACCTTGGTAAACAACGCCAATACATCAGCAAATCTTGCTTAAATGAAGAAGCGATCGCGTTTATGGTAGAGCGGCACGCGGCATCAAAAGCGAGCTAACCAACTCACATCAAGCTGGAATGAGCGATCGAAAAAGTAGGTGATATATGATCGAACATTGTAACAAGTATATGGTCGATTCTGAATCAATTGGGTTTGATGTAGAAAGCTAATAAGGTTTAGAGGTTTCTCTTTCGGACATACTGCTTCGGTGTCATGCGCGCAATCTGCTTACACTCTCTAGTCATGTGTGCTTGATCGGAAAAACCTTGCTCTAGCGCCAACTCCGATAAAGTAAGATCGGGTTGCGCTCGGAGTTGCTCTAAAGTGTGCTTAACTCGTTTAATGCGTTGGTAATGTTTAGGAGTAATCCCCAACCATTTCTGAAAATTGCGCTCTCTCTGGCGCTGACTGATGGTCCCTGTAGGTTGGTCAATAATGTGGCCGACATACCGCGGTTCATATTCGTCAATCAGTGTTTGAACCCAGCGATATAACGTAGAAATCCTTGCATATGGCGAACGCGCTGTTTGCAGAGACTCAAATGTTGCTAGCGCAGAAGAAGCCAAAGGGTGGTCGTCTTGAATCCGCAATAGCTGTTCTAGACGTTTACCAAATAGTTGATAACTAACAGCAGGATGAAAGCGTACGCCAGTCATCACCGCACCTGGCGGTAGGCAGACCTGATGTGCCAGAATGCTTATAGGTAGTAGGACAACCCCTGGCGTTTGCCACTCACCATCCATTTGTACTTCATTCTGTAAAATGAATACCACACCTGTACCAGCATCACTGAGTAATTGTTTACGTACGGTTTGCGTCGTATCAGGTTTGACGGATGCTGACCAAATGGCTTGAACATAGCCAGCTAAAGCCTTTTGAGGTTTTAAAATATCAAATTCTAAGTTCAAATGAATCATCCTATTTAACCTCAACTTAAATGAGAAAGTGATACACATGTACTTTTCATCCTATTAAGTTGAGGTATAAGCAGTGGCTTACAAGTAAGAACCGTCAAATAGAATTATCGAGGTTTATAGACTCCAACCTTTGGCTTAAATGCCTTAACTATTCGGTTCCAACTATTGATCGCGTTGATTGCAATTGTTAGGTTGACCATAGCTTCTTCTCCGAAGGTATTCAAGGTCAGCTGATAGGTATCATCATCTACTGGTAGGCCAGCAGTTAGTAATTCAGCCCAACCTAGTGCAACGTGTTCTGCATCGCTGTAGAATGGCATATCTTTCCATGCACTAAGCCCCCATATGCGTTCCGGCTTTTCACCTAACTTAAGCGCATCTTTACTATGCATGTCGATACAAAATGCACATTGATTGATTTGCGATATGCGTAACTTAACCAGTTCCCATATGATCATGTTCATAGTTTCTGATTGGCTAAATTGTTCATGGAAGTAAGCTTCCTGAGCGTATAGGATTTCTATTGCTTTTGGCGCTACTTCAATATATATGAGTCGTTTTTTCATGGTCATTCTCCTTTGTTTTTTACATAGTAAAAAACGCTCTTAGCAAAAGATTGAAGATTTTCGACATGCACTCAATAAAGTTAGATAAAAGAGTGAACGACGAAAGCGAAAAAATGTACCTATTGGAAACCAAGAAAACTTATGCCAATTAACAAAGTATTGCTCTAAATAATGCGACTTAAGGTTGGCGTCTATTTTTACTCCACCACCTTCCGTAAACGAGCAAAAGGTGCTGAGTTACCTATATACACACCAGCCGCAACGATAAAGACGCCTAAAACATTTTCCCATTGAGCCTGATCACCAGAAATGGACGAAATCAGTAGAGTGAATACCGGCATAATATTAAATAATGGAGACATTTTATCTGGACCAAGAACGATAGCGCCTTTCATCCAAAAGTAATAAGCAATCAAAGTTCCAAACAGGCTCATGTAAGCTATTAATGCTAGGTCTTTAAATGTTATGGCATTTAAGCTACGGCTAAAGTCGCCGTGGTACATCGCTATAGCGACCATTTGAATGGCACCAATACTTAACACCCAACGTAACTGCTGAGTTACTTGGATATGAGATGTTAAACGCTTCGCTAGAATTGTGTATAAACACCCACTAATTAAAGCAAATAACATGTATAGATCACCAATATTACTATTGCTGCTAATAGAATGAATATTTCCCCCTGTAATGACGATTACCACTCCACAAAAACTGATTAGTGCACCTAAAATAGTTTTAACCGAAATGGAAGTTTTGAGAATAAAGCCCGACAACAAGATAGTGACAAGTGGTAGATTTGCCTGAACAACCGCTGCGTTCACTGGGGTAGTAAAGCTCATTGCAGAGAAAATAGAGAAGTTTTGGATAGTTACACCCACGGTTGCTATAACAAACAACGACAACATACTTTTTCGTGTGAGCTTGGCTCCATATGGAGAGCGTTTAGTACCTCTTATCAACAAGAGTATTAAAGCTGCAACGGAAAACCGTAACGTCGCTGAATCCAAAGGAGAGACATCGCTATTAATAGCCTTTATTACGTTAAAATTACTAGACCAAAAAAAGATAGCGACAACAACACCGCACCAAATTGATAAATGCTTAGACATAGATCTTCCTGATAAAAATTAACTTGACGCGATAATGCTATATATTTCATATTTGATTTTTAATAGCCAAATTTAAGAGGGTTAATCCCAAATATGGAACGTCACTCTTTGGATGACCTTTTGTTATTCGTTTCTGTTGCTCGTTATCAAAGCCTAACACAAGCATCTGAGCGTCTTAATGTCCCGTTAGCCACGCTAAGCCGGAAGTTAAAAAGGCTGGAAACAAACTTAAATTGCAGACTATTTAACCGCAGTGCACACCACTTTGCGTTAACAACTGATGGCGAAAAATATTATCAACTCTGTGAGCCATTACTTCTTAGCTTAAATAATGTGACATCGAGAATTGCGACTGAGCGTCAGTCTTTAAGCGGAACGATAAAACTATCAGCGCCAATTAACATGACACAGATGTGGTTAAAGCGGTGCGTTTATGAATTTGCAGAGCAACATCCGAAGATATGTATCGATTTAGATGTACAGAATGAAAAAATCAATCTTGTATCTAACCGTGTCGATGTTAGTTTTCGTCTTGGTGATCTTATTGAACAAGACTGGATTGCTCAGAAATTATGGTCGATTCCATTTGCGCTTTGTGCATCACG
Source organism: Vibrio sp. sp1 (assembly GCF_016920955.1). Taxonomy (NCBI): domain Bacteria; kingdom Pseudomonadati; phylum Pseudomonadota; class Gammaproteobacteria; order Vibrionales; family Vibrionaceae; genus Vibrio; species Vibrio sp. sp1. Next base: position 1,362,400 of record NZ_CP060590.1, on the reverse strand, counting down.
AAGCTATTTAGAACAACACCAACCGATTACCCATCCAGAACAACTTGTTCATCATCGCCTAATTACGGTAAACAACGACAGCCAATGGAAATTAGTTAATCAAATCACCAATGAAACATTTGATCATCCGCTAAAGTTTCAATTCACTTCAAATGATGTACTACTAGTTAGAGACGCCGTCATCCATGGTTTAGGAATTGCGTGGATTCCAACCTATTACTTTCATGAGCTAAATCATGATCAACATAACCTGCTGCCTTTGTTGCCGGAATGGCAATGCTCGGGTAAAGAAGTATTCATTATGTATCGAGACCGCGATAAAAGGCCTGCAAGAGTTGATGCATTTATTGAACATGTCTTAAATTGGAAAAATCGCATTCAAATGTTTGCTTGAAAGAGGTTTATCACATTGTGCTGTGCCGGTAACCTCAAGTGAAGCTTCATGACTCTGCTTCAATTGAGTTCATTTATTTAACCTCTAAAAGAATCATGAATACATAGGCAGTTAATGGGATTCGAGTTTACAAGTGATTCGGTCAGCTAAAACTCAAGCTAAGTAGAAAGTATTTGCAGTTGTATTTGCCTCTGAAAATCGTTTAGAGCTTTCTCATCCGCGAAGTTCTATAAGAAATTATTAAGGATATATTTGTGTGCGATTTCGTGAAAAAAATTATTGTAGGTTTACTTTTCAGTGCTTCGTCTTTTGCTTCCTTAAGTCAATATGTTCCAGCAATGAATGATAAGAACGGTTATGTAGAACCATTTCAGATGTTTGATAATGTCTATTATGTAGGAGACAAGTGGGTCTCATCATATGCCATTGCTACAGAAGACGGACTTGTTATCATTGATACGCTTGACTTCCCTTACTCTGAGTGGATACCTATCAACCTAGAGAAGCTAGGGCTAAAAGATAAGCCAATAACGCACATATTGGTAACTCATGGGCATTCTGACCACGTTGGGGGCGCCCAGTTACTTCAAGAGAAGTATGGTTCCAAAGTCGTGATGACCAAAAGCGCTCATGAACTATCTATACAGCAATCAAACAAAAGCGAAGGTGAGAACAAGTTCCTTCCTCCAAATTTAGACATAGAGATAAAAAGCGATAGCTCCATGGTTATTGGTGGACATGAGTTTAAGTTCTATCTCACACCTGGCCACACGGAAGGTGATTATTCCTTAGACTTCGCTGTTGAAGATAATGGCGAACAATATCGTGCTTTTATCGTTGGTGGGCATAGCGTAAGTAGCAATGATCCAGAAGTTATTGGCCAGTTCCTGACTAGCATGGAGAAAATTAGAAAAATTTCACTACAGGCACCTATTGTGAACGTTAACCTTTCGAACCATCCACATAAAAATTTCCTTTTTGAAAATAGGAAGAAGCTCGGCACAAGCGGTAACCCGTTTATCAGTGAGGCAAACTTCTTCATGTTCCTTAAGCAACAAGAAGATTTAGCTAAGGGAAAACTAGAAGAACTATAATACCATGGTATACGAGCAGCCTTCGTTATTAGGTTAGAGGTTTACTCTTGAGTTATAGCTAAGGCTTTAATAAGTTGCTCAATCAAGATTCGACACTGGTGGCAGCTATATTGTTTGTCGGTTCTAGTGACAAAGGCGCTGTGCGTAAACATTCGTATTGTGTGCCTTAAACCTTTGCAAGGCGTTACGTGCTTTCTGGAAAAGTCTCAAAATAGCGTACAATTAGCGTTTTGACACAGCGGAAATCATCATGGCCAAAACTGTTCAGCAGCAAATCGGAAACATTGCTCTAGTCGTTGAAAATTACGACGATGCTATCGAGTTCTATACTCAAAAACTTCAATTCACTCTGGTTGAAGATACCAACCTAGGTGGTGGTAAACGCTGGGTTCAAGTTTCTCCTCCAAACTCCAATGGTACAAACCTACTTTTAGCTCAAGCGAGTACACCGGAGCAAACGCATGCAGTAGGAAATCAAACAGGTGGTCGTGTTTTCCTGTTTCTGCAAACTAATGATTTTTGGCGTGACTACGAGTTGATGAAGAAAAATGGTGTTGTATTTAATGAAGAGCCTCGTGTGGAAGAATACGGGACAGTGGTGGTGTTCCAAGATCTCTATGGTAATAAATGGGACTTACTGCAACTGAACTAGAAACTACATAGCACCTGCATAGCATAGTGTTCATGAGGAGTTTCCAACAAGCCTTTAAGGCTCTGAGATATTAGTGCTAATTCATAGGTTCTCAGAAGTTACTGTATTTCTAAATCACTTTTGTGCAAACAATAACTAGCCATCATTCCTTCTCGATGTATCAACAAGTGTTAGGGCGGCACACCAAAAACAAAAAGGCGAACCAAACGGTTCGCCTTTGTCGATTTAGAGACTACAAAAATTAATCTTCGTAGTTATCGATGCCTGGGCATGAACAGATTAGGTTACGGTCGCCGTATACGTTATCTACGCGGTTTACCGTTGGCCAGTACTTCCAAGATTTGGTCGCTTTAGACGGGAAGCAGCCAATCTCGCGAGAGTAAGGGCGGTCCCAATCTTCAGCTGAAAGATCAACTTGTGTGTGTGGCGCGTTAACAAGTGGGTTGTTATCCAGTGGCCATTCACCGTTTTTCACTTTCTCCATTTCTTCGCGGATAGCGATCATCGCATCACAGAAGCGGTCCAGCTCTTCTAGATCTTCCGATTCCGTTGGCTCAACCATTAGCGTGCCCGCTACAGGGAACGACATAGTTGGTGCGTGGAAACCGTAGTCCATTAGACGCTTCGCGATGTCTTCTTCGCTGATACCTGTTTCTTCTTTCAGCGGACGAATGTCGATAATACATTCGTGCGCTACGCGGCCATTTTTGCCACGGTAAAGAACAGGGTAGTGTTGGCGAAGTGTTTCCATCACGTAGTTTGCGTTCAGAATTGCTACTTTTGTAGCATCTGTTAGGCCAGCTTCGCCCATCATTGCGATGTAAGCCCAAGAGATAGGCAGGATAGAAGCGCTACCCATATCTGCTGCTGATACTGCGAAATCTGCGCCTTCTACACCGTCTTCAATATGCCCTGGTAAGAAAGGAGCTAGGTGAGATTTCACACCGATAGGACCCATACCCGGACCGCCACCACCGTGCGGGATGCAGAAGGTTTTGTGTAGGTTTAGGTGAGAAACGTCTGAACCGATGAAGCCTGGTGATGTTAGACCAACCTGCGCGTTCATGTTAGCGCCGTCTAGGTAAACCTGACCACCAGCGGCATGAACCATTTCACACACTTCTTTCACTTTCTCTTCGTAAACGCCGTGCGTAGAAGGGTAAGTGATCATAATGCTTGATAGGTTGTCTTTGTGTTTCTCGATTTTCGCTGCTAGGTCGTCGATGTCGATGTTGCCTTCTTCATCACACTTAACCACAACCACTTTCATTGACACCATAGATGCTGTCGCAGGGTTAGTACCGTGCGCAGAGCTTGGGATCAAACATACGTTGCGGTGACCTTCGCCACGGCTTTCGTGGTAGCGTTGAATCGCGATAAGACCTGCGTACTCACCCGATGCACCAGAGTTTGGTTGTAGTGAGAATGCGTCATAGCCAGTGATTTCACATAGCTTTTCTTTAAGGTCTTTTGCGAGTGCAGCGTAACCAGCTGCTTGTTCTGCTGGTGCGAACGGGTGGATCGAACCAAACTCAGGCCAAGTTACTGGAATCATCTCTGCTGCTGCGTTCAGCTTCATCGTACAGCTGCCCAGTGGGATCATGCCGTGCGTGAGTGAGAAGTCTTTGTTCTCTAGCTGTTTTAGGTAACGCATCATCTGTGTTTCGCTGTGGTGCGTGTTAAACACAGGGTGTGTTAGATATTCTGTTGTGCGGCGCAATGCTTCTGGAATGGCTGCAAACTCGTTGCCTGCGATTTCAGTTGATAGTACTGCGACTTCTTCTTTCACACCGAATACTGCGAATAGGGCTTCTACATCTGCCACGGTTGTGGTTTCGTCGAAGCTCACACCTAGCTGAGTACCCAACTTACGTAGGTTGATGTCTGCGGCTAGTGCTTTCGCGTATAGGTCTTCAGTTTGTGCACCTGTGTTGATAGTGATGGTGTCGAAGAAGCTGTTGTGAGCAAGCTCGAAGCCGCCTTTAGTTAGGCCAGCGGCTAGGATGGCTGTCATGTGGTGCGTACGACGAGCAATCGTGCGTAGACCTTCTGCGCCGTGGTAAACCGCGTAGAAAGACGCCATGTTCGCTAGCAGTGCTTGAGCAGTACAGATGTTTGAAGTCGCTTTTTCACGACGGATGTGCTGTTCACGCGTTTGCATTGCCATACGCAGTGCTTGGTTACCGTTGGTATCGATAGAAACACCGATAACGCGACCAGGCATTGTACGCTTGTGCTTATCACGCGTTGCCATGAAAGCAGCGTGTGGACCGCCGTAACCCATCGGCACGCCAAAACGTTGTGCTGAACCGATTGCTACGTCTGCGCCCATTTCACCTGCAGGTTTAAGTAGGGTAGAAGCAAGAAGGTCCGTTGCTACAGTCACTAGTGTTTTGTTTGCTTGCGCTTTAGCGATGATGTCCGTTAGGTCACGAACTTCACCTGTTGTACTTGGGTATTGAACTAGTGCGCCGAACACGTCTTGCTCTGGTAGTGATTCTAAAGAACCAACCAAGACTTCAAAGCCGATGAATTTCGCACGAGTTTTTACCACTTCGATGGTTTGTGGGTGAACGTCGTCAGCAACGAAGAATACGTTGCTCTTGCTTTTACCCGCACGCTTACAAAGTGTCATCGCTTCTGCGGCTGCCGTTGCTTCATCAAGCAATGACGCGTTCGCGATTTCCATACCAGTAAGATCCATCACCATTTGTTGGTAGTTTAGAAGTGCTTCTAAACGACCTTGTGAGATCTCTGGTTGGTAAGGGGTGTAAGCGGTGTACCAGCCCGGGTTTTCCATCACGTTGCGTAGAATCACGTTCGGCGTGAAGGTGTTGTAGTAACCCTGACCAATGAATGTACGTTTAACTTGGTTCTGATCGGCGAACTTACGCATTGCTGCCAGCATGTCTGCTTCGCTTTTCGCTTCTGCCAAGCTCATTGGTTGCTCTAGGCGAATTTGTGCTGGTACGGTTTCGTCGATAAGCGAATCTAGGCTAACTGCGTTGATCGCTTCCAACATTTTCTGTTGGTCAGATTTGTTTGGTCCATTGTGGCGAGCAACGAACTCGTTTTGTGTGCTGAGGCTTTGAAGTAATTCAGTCATTGTCCTTTACCTACTCCTTGGTTCGGGTAACGGATTTGCGTTACTAATAAATTAAATTATACGTCCGAACCTAGAAAAAAAGCTGTTCTCTAAACAGGCTAGGGAACAGCTTTCGTCACATCCTAATTACTCTTCTTCGATAGAGTTTAGGTATTCGTCTGCGTCTTTCAGGTTATCTAGTTCAGATACATCAGACATCTTCACTTTTACGATCCAGCCACCTTCGTACGGCTCTTCGTTAATTAGCTCTGGGCTGTCTTCTAGTTCTTCATTGATTTCTACGATTTCACCAGTGATTGGTGCGTAGATGTCTGACGCTGCTTTTACAGATTCAACGAGAGAGAAGCTTTCACCTGCTTCAACTTCGTCTTCTACGTCTGGTAGGTCAACGAATACCACGTCACCTAGCATTTCTTGTGCATGCTCAGAAATACCAATTGTTACTGTGCCGTCACCGTTGTCACGTACCCACTCGTGGCTATCTGCAAACTTCAGTGTTTTGTCCATTGCTTAATCTCCGAATAACTTGTCAGGAATTATTATGATTTCAAAAAAATCGTTTACTGGTATAGAGGAAAGCGACTGCAAAGTTCTTTTACTTCTTTGCGAACGCGTTTTTCAACTTCTGCGTCACCTTCAGGGTTGTTCACTAAACCGTCCAGTACGTCACCAATCCAATTACCGATGAGTTTGAATTCTTCAGCGCCAAAGCCGCGGCTTGTACCCGCAGGCGTTCCTAAACGGATGCCCGATGTAATCATAGGCTTCTCTGTATCGAATGGGATGCCATTTTTGTTACATGTGATCCCAGCACGCTCTAGAGCTTCTTCTGCTTTATTGCCTTTCAACCCTTTCGGACGAAGGTCAACCAGCATTAGGTGCGTGTCTGTGCCACCAGTTACGATGTCGCAACCGCGAGTTTGCAATACTTCCGCTAGGACTTTTGCGTTATTGATCACCGAATCAATATAAGTTTTAAATTCAGGGCCAAGCGCTTCACCAAATGCGACCGCTTTGGCTGCGATAACGTGCATCAGTGGGCCACCTTGTAGGCCAGGGAATACGGCTGAGTTGATTTTCTTAATGATGTCTTCGTGGTTAGTAAGAATCATACCGCCGCGAGGGCCACGCAATGTTTTGTGTGTTGTAGTCGTAACAACGTGTGCGTGTGGCAGTGGGCTAGGGTGCGCGCCTGTTGCGATAAGACCGGCGATGTGTGCCATGTCGACCATAAGAATTGCATTTACTTCGTCTGCGATTTCACGGAATTTTGCAAAGTCGATAGTACGTGGAATAGCGCTACCACCTGCGATGATCATTTTAGGTTGGTGCTCAAGTGCTAGCTCACGAACATCTTCGTAGTTGATTTCCAGTGTTTCGCGATCAACACCGTATTGAACTGCATTAAACCATTTACCAGAAAGTGCAGGGCGTGCACCGTGCGTCAGGTGACCACCTGCGTCTAAAGACATACCAAGAATGGTGTCACCAGGTTGAAGCAGTGCTAGTTTTACTGCGCCGTTTGCTTGTGCGCCTGAGTGTGGTTGAACGTTTGCGTATTCACAATTGAAAAGTTTTTTTGCGCGTTCGATAGCAATGGCTTCCACTGTATCTACGTGCTCACAACCACCATAGTAACGACGACCTGGGTAGCCTTCAGCGTATTTGTTTGTTAGGCATGTGCCTTGAGCTTGCATTACCGCTTTAGAAACAATGTTCTCAGAAGCGATAAGTTCGATTTGTTCGTTTTGGCGAGCGGATTCCGCTTGAATTCCAGCAAAGACAGCATCATCTGTCGCAGAGAGGTTGGTAGAGAAAAAGTTTTCCAAGCTGTGGTTAGGGTAACTCTTATTCATGGTAGTTGACCTTCCAAATCTGAAAATGAACCCGCAATAGATGAGTTATGATTTGCGGTTGTGGTTCATTTGTCCTCAAAAACAGCTGAACTGCGTAGCAGAACAGAGTGAACATCCGGCCCTAAATTCGGGCAAAAACTCCGTTGGATTGCGTGTTTCCTTTACCAATCTCTTACGGAAATATGCATCTCTACATCTAACAAGTTGGTAACATAGCGCCTGTGACGGGAACAATCAACCAAAAATTTCCTATAGGAAACAAGATTTCAAAATTTGTTAACAAGAGCACGGTTTAATTCACTTGGTGGACTTCTATCCACTATGTGCTTCATGCACAATGCGAGTAAGACAAAAAATATGGATATCTATAGAGGGATTTATGGCAGAAAGTATTTACGATGAATACCCATCGATGACGTTGGCAAAAGAGCAACATGACCAAAATATCGAGCCGTTAAAACTGGGCCAGCGTATTAAGGATATCCGCTCGAAACTCGGTATCACATTAGAAGAGGCCAGTCAGCGAACCGGGCTTGCTCGATCTACACTGAGCAAAATAGAAAATGAGCAGATCTCCCCGACGTTTCAAGCGATGCAAAAATTGGCACTTGGCTTACAAATTGACATGCCACAACTATTTGAGCCACCTAGAAAAAAGGTAGCGACAGGGCGTAGGGATGTTACCAAGAAGAATGAAGGTAAACCACACCCAACACAAACTTATGAACATGAACTGCTCGCGACACAACTTTCCAATAAGAAAATGATGCCGTTTAAGAGCCAAATTCGAGCTCGTAGTTTTGATGAATATAAAGACTGGGTTCGTCATGATGGCGAAGAATTTCTGCTTATCTTATCTGGTGAGGTCATGTTCTATTCTGAGTTTTACGAACCTGTTGTTTTAAGCGAGGGAGACAGCGTTTATTACGATGCAAATATGGGACATATGTTGACCAGTGTTAGCGAGGAAGATGCGCTCATTTTGTGGGTGACAGCCAAATAGTGATAAATACTTGTAAATTTCCTATAGTGAAAGCAAACGATTGCTGTTGGTGGTCGTTATGATGAAAAGGCGCTTTTTTGATGAGAACTTGCTCATTAAAGCGCTTTTTTTGTACGATTTGTTGTGATTAAAATGTTAAGAGTCACACTTTTGCAAGTCGATCTACGTCTTGTTCGTGCAAAATAGAATGAGCCATGTTTATTATTGGAAACACATCGAATGCCGATAGCATTCTCGGGTCTATCTAAATGGAGACGAAAATGACTCAAGAACTACTGAAAACACCACTACACGCACTTCACGTTGAAGTTGGTGCCAAAATGGTCCCGTTCGCGGGTTACGATATGCCTGTTCAGTATCCTCTAGGCGTAAAGAAGGAACACTTACATACTCGTGATGCGGCAGGTCTGTTTGACGTTTCTCACATGGCACAGCTTCGCCTAATTGGTGACGGTGCAGCTGCGTTCCTAGAAACATTAGTTCCAGTGGATATTGTGGATCTTGAGTCTGGTAAACAGCGTTACGCTTTTTTCACTAATGAAGAGGGCGGCATCATGGACGACTTGATGGTGGCTAACCTAGGCGATCATCTGTTTGTGGTTGTGAACGCAGCATGTAAAGCGCAAGATATCGCACACCTACAAGCGCATTTACCATCTGGTGTTGAGCTAGAAATTATCGAAGACCGAGCTCTACTTGCAATCCAAGGCCCTAAAGCGGCGGCTGTATTGGCGCGTTTTGCACCAGAAGTTTCTGAAATGCTGTTCATGGATATTCGTAAAGTCGATATTTTAGGCGCCGAGTGCATTGTTTCTCGTAGTGGTTATACAGGCGAAGACGGTTACGAAATCTCGGTTCCTGCTGACAAAGCGGAAGAGCTAGCACGTAAACTGACTGCTGAAGATGAAGTTGAATGGATTGGCCTTGGTGCTCGTGATTCGCTTCGTCTTGAGTGTGGCCTTTGTCTATACGGTCATGACCTAGACACAACAACAACACCTGTTGAAGCGAGCTTGCTATGGGGTATCCAAAAAGTTCGTCGTATTGGTGGTGAACGTGAAGGTGGTTTCCCTGGCGCAGACATTATTCTTAAGCAGATTGAGACTAAAGATGTGGCGCGTAAGCGTGTGGGTCTAGTAGGTCAAACCAAAGCGCCAGTGCGTGAAGGTGTTGAACTGTTTGATGCTGACGGCGTTAAAATTGGCGTTGTAACCAGCGGTACGGCGGGTCCGAATGCAGGTAAGCCAGTCTCAATGGGTTATGTTCGTGCGGATTTGGCGGCGATTGGTACTGAAGTGTTCGCTGAAGTGCGTGGTAAAATGCTACCAATGACAGTTGAAAAAATGCCGTTCGTACCACAACGCTACTACCGTGGTTAAAACGAATTGAAACAAAAATGCCGAGCTTTGCAGCTCGGCATTTTTTATGTCTTCTTTTCGCTTGTTTACTTTTAGTTTACTGCTTCATCAATAGTACAGCACATATCAATAACGATATCTTCAAGCTTTTCCGGATGAATCATCTCTTCTTTTGGGATCCCAAATTGAGAGGCCATAATGGTATTAAACAACTCCCAATGCTTGATCAGCAGTTTTTCGCGATTATCTGCAATATCCGGCCATGTTTCTTGCATCATTGGCGCGAGACTGACAGCACCATGTGCGAAGATCAACATTTGCCACTTTGATTCCCACTGATCAAATTGTGCATTAGGGTTTTCGCTGTTGTACTGCTCGAAAATTCCGGTAAATATCGCAGCGAACTCATCTTTTGACTTTAAGAAATACTGCAGCAGAGCACCGTCATCGCCTTGTCGAATGGCATCGGCGATCATCTGTACTGGATGAGGATTGACGAGAGCAAATGCTAGCATGCGAACCATAAACAGATAAATTTTTCTATTCGAAGGTGTGTTCTCCGGCATTTCATTGATGAGTTCAGCCATATAGCACTGCATGAACTCGTCCATTGCATCGCTAACCGCTTGCCAGATTTTCTCTTTGCTGCCGAAGTGGTGACGGATCAAACTATGTGAAACACCAGCCTTTTCACTGATATTGCGCAGCGAGACACGCTCGTAACCAAGTTCACAAAACATATCTGCTGCCACTTTAAGGATCAGACACTTAGTTTGTTCTGCTGCTTCAGCACTTCTACGCCCCTGCTTTCTTTCATTCATAGTTCGAATTTTCCCGAATATTAATCACGCGCTTACTTTTACCAGAAACCGAACGCTTTGACTAATTAATTTGCTATCCACCTGGAAAATATGTTGATCAATTTCAAATTCCGCTTATACTGCACGGCTGTGTAATATATAAAACCTACGGAGAAAGCGGGTGCGAAAACAATATTTAAGGCGCACTTTAGTTGGCGCAGTGGTGACATTAAGTCTTTCTGGGATGCTAACTGGGTGTAATAAAGCCATTTCTGAGCCGTCTGAACCTTTAATCAAGCCTGTAAAATTACTGGCGGTGAAAGACCTAGAACTTGAAGACTCGCACGCCTTTTTAGCGCGTATTGATGCAACGTATCGAGCGCAGTTGTCTTTTCAAGTTGGTGGGGAAGTTGAAAAGCTACTGGTAAGAATGGGACAAGGGGTAGAAAAGGGTGAAGTGCTCGCCACACTAGACCCGAAAGATCTGCAATTAGCTTTAGACGCGGCGCAAGCCCAATATGCACTGGCGAAAACTCAGTGGGAAAGAGCAAAAAGTCTGTACAGCAAAAAACTCATCAGCACCGATAGCTACGATCAAAAAGAAACGCAATACAAAGCAGCGTTGGCAAGTTTTGAACAAGCGAAAACCGATTTGAGTTACACCAAAATTCAAGCGCCATTTGACGGTGTGGTGTCGTACACCTACGTGAAGCCTTATCAAGTGGTAGGTGAAAAGCAAGAAATCCTCAATTTGATTGATAACACCACACTGGATGTTTCTTTCACTTTGCCCGTTAGTTACGCGGAGTCTGTCTCTCTGTCTGCACTAAAAAACGCAGAGATGTGGGTAACGATGGACAGCGAACCAAGCAAACGTATTCCGGGTAAGTTCAAAGAAATCTCAACGCAGCCAAACATCGATACCAACAGCTATGAAGCGATTGTGACGATCACTCGGCCAACCGATCGCAACTTGCTCACTGGGATGACAGGACAAGTACACATTGCTAAGCAAAACAAGTCTAACGCTATGACGTTGCCGACATCGGCTTGGGTAAACAAGCAAGAGAACCAAGGTGAAGTTTGGGTGATGGATAGCTCAACGCAACAAGTGAATAAGGTGACATTGTCACTAAATGAAAGTGGTGCGATTGAGTCAGGTTTGGATAACAACGACTACGTGGTTATTGCTGGCGTAGAACGATTAGTCGAAGGGCAAGTGGTGAAAGCTTGGGTTCGTGAGGGAGGCATTTAATGAAACGTTCTCTACTTACGATCTCTGCGATTGCACTTGCAGTTTTAACAGGGTGCAAAAATGAAAACCAAGCTATCGTCGAGCAGTCACTTTTTGTGTCGACTATCTCGGTGGATGCACCAGTACAAAGTCAACATCGCGCGTTCAAAGGCATAGTAGTGCCTGCAGAGCAAACGCCAATGGCATTTCGCCGCGCTGGGGAAGTTCAGCACGTATTGGTTAAAGCGGGTGACGTTGTGAAGCAGGGGCAAATGATCGCAAAGCTAGATGATAGCAAAGAGAAGCAAGCCGTGAATGACGCAGAAGCACAATACACACTCGCAATTCGTCAGCTTAAACGCGGTGAAGACTTGCATGCACGTCAAATGATTTCAAAAGCGGAACTTGATGAGCTAACCGCCAATAAAGAGCTAGCTGAGGCTACTTTCTATAACGCGACCAATCAATTGAATTACACCCGTTTATTCGCCCCGTTCGCCGGTAAAGTATCCGATGTTTTCAAAGAACGTTTTGAGCGTGTGGCAATTGGTGAACCCGTGTTAAACCTATACCAAAACGATTTGGTTTACGTGCGTATTGAGCTTTCCGACAATGTTTTAGCGATGGTAGACCCAAACTCAGACAGCATGAGCTACAAGCCTAGAGCAACCTTCTCCGGCATCGATGGCAGATTTGCTTTGGACTATTTAGAGCACACAAGTGAACCCAACGCTGAAACTCAAACCTACGAAATGTACTTGACGATGCCACAGCCAAAAACAGAGATATTGCCGGGAACCAGCGTAAGCGTTTTGGTCGATATGGTGAAGGCGGGCATTACCTCTATTGATGGTTACAGTGTTCCTGTCACGGCGCTTCAAGCAGGCAGTGAAGGGAATGAGTTCTTTGTGTGGAAAAAAGAAGGTGACATTGTCACACGAGTGCCTGTCATGATTTCTCAAGTGAATGGCAATGGAGCCATTGTGTCGTCAGGTGTTAGCCAGGGCGATATTCTGATTAATTCAAATCTGCGTAAATTACGCGAAGGTAAACATGTGGATGTTGTGGAGAATAACCAATAATGAACATTGCTGAGTATTCAATAAAAAACAAAGTCATCAGCTGGTTGTTCATTATTATCCTTGCTGTTGGTGGTTTAACGTCATTTTTGGAGCTTGGACGATTAGAAGACCCGGCATTTACGATCAAAGATGCCATGATCATCTCAACATACCCTGGCGCGACGTCAAAAGAAGTTGAAGAAGAGCTGACGTATCCTCTAGAAAAAGAGATTCGAAAACTCCCTTATATCGACAAAATTACCTCTACGTCTTCTAATGGTATGTCTCAAATAACGGTGAGCATGGAAATGGACTATGGTCCTGATGAACTGCCGCAAATTTGGGATGAAATGCGCCGTAAAATTAATGATTTACGACCATCATTGCCTCAAGGTGTTCAGTCTTTACAGATCATTGATGATTTCGGTGACGTTTATGGCGTGATGTTAATGCTCACTGGTGACGATTACGACTATGTAGAGCTGAAACGTTATGCGGATTACCTGACCCGTGAAATCGAGCTTGTTGATGGTGTTGGTAAGGTAGACATCACGGGCGATCAGCAAGAAATGCTATTCGTTGAGATCTCACTTGATCGCCTTGCTGCACTGAACTTAGACATGAATGTGGTTTCGAGCTTGTTGAACCAGCAAAACAATGTGGTTTCAGCAGGTGAAGTGATGGTCAATGGCGAAAGCCTTGTTATTCGCCCAAGCGGCACTTTAAACACTGTAGAAGCACTAGAAAATCTGATCATTCATGGCCGTGACACAGGAAATCTAATTCGTCTAAAAGACGTAGCAACGATTTCTCGCGGTATTCAAGAGAAGCCAAGCAACGTCGTACTCTTTAACGGTCAAAAAGCGATTAATATCGGTATCTCGTTTGCGTCGGGTGTGAACGTGGTTGAGGTTGGTGAACGTTTGGATGCGGAGCTCGCGAGCCTAGAGTCTATCAAGCCTGCTGGCATCGATATGAACTACTTTTACAACCAAGCCAATGAGGTGGATGAATCTGTTAAAGCGTTTGTAATTAGTCTAGCGGAGGCAGTGGCGATCGTAATCATTGTGTTGCTGTTTACTATGGGTTTACGCAGTGGTGTCATCATTGGAGTTGTGTTGTTATTGACGGTATTTGGTACCTTCATTTTGATGAATTACAACAACATCGAACTGCATCGTATTTCTCTTGGCGCGTTAATTATTGCCTTGGGTATGCTGGTTGATAACGCGATTGTTGTCGTGGAAGGCATATTGGTTGGCCTAAAGAAAGGGCGTACCAAAGTTCAAGCGGCTGTCGATATTGTAAAGCAAACACAATGGCCTTTGCTGGGCGCAACTGTTATTGCAATTACGGCTTTTGCACCTATCGGTTTGTCGCAAGATGCGACAGGTGAGTTCATGGGCTCTCTATTCTGGGTGCTGTGTTTCTCACTATTTTTAAGCTGGATTACCGCTATTACACTGACGCCTTTCCTTGCCGATCTTTTGTTGAAAGAGGAAAACAAAGAGCAGGGTACTAGCGAAGATGATCCTTATAAAGGCTGGTTGTTTGTCGTATTTGGGGCATCACTGAAATTTGCATTGCGATTCCGCTGGCTTACCGTTGCTGGGATGGTGGCGCTATTAGTGGGTGCTGTCGTGGCATTTGGTAATGTAAAACAGCAGTTCTTCCCACCATCGAATACGCCGATGTTCTACGTGGATATGTGGATGCCAGAGGGTACTGACATCCGAGAAACGATTAAAAAAGCTGAAGAGGTCGAAAGCTACATTCGTCAGCAAGATGATATTGACTTTGTTTCTGCTTCGATTGGGCAGGGCCTACAGCGTTTTGCTTTAACCTATCAACCAGAAAAAAGTTACGAAGCGTACGCGCAGTTCCAAGTTCGCGCGACTGATCGTGAGAAAATGTTTGGTTTACTGCATAAGTTAGATGAGAATCTGGCGAAAACATTTGATGCGCCTACGTTCCAGTTTAAATTGATGGAATTTGGTCCATCACCAGCGTCTAAGATCGAAGCGCGTATTACTGGCCCTGATCCACAAGTTTTACGTGACTTGGCGGTGCAAGTTGAAGACATCCTTCATACCGATCCTGGTGCCCGAAACATTCGTCACGATTGGCGAGAGCGCACCAAGGAACTTGTACCCGTTTTCAATGAGTCTAAAGCTCGTCGCTTAGGTATTTCGAAAGAAGATCTTTCAAGCACACTGCAAATGGCGTTTGGTGGTAGCACCTTAGGTTACTTGCGTGATGGTACACATACGTTGCCAATTATGACACGTCTTCCTGAAGAAGAACGCGTAGATTTTGAATCACTACAAAACGTGACCATTTGGAGTCCTTCGTTGCAAACTTATATTCCGGTTGATCAAGTGATTGATGGCGTTCAACTGGATTGGAGTGAGCCGCTAATTCAGCGTCGTGACCGTAAGCGTACGTTAACCGTTCTCGCGGACCATGATGTGTTGAGTGACGACACGGCAGCAAGCTTATTTGCTCGTGTACAGCCTAAAGTGATGGCATTGCATGTTCCAGAAGGGTACGAAATCACATGGGGTGGTGAGTACGAATCATCCAAAGATGCACAAGAAGGCCTATTCGGTTCATTGCCGATGGGTTACTTGTTGATGTTCATCATTACTATTTTACTGTTTAACTCAATCAAAAAGCCGTTGGTCATTTGGTTCACCGTTCCGTTAGCGATCATTGGCGTTGCTTTTGGTTTGCTTACCACGAACATGCCGTTCAGTTTTACAGCATTCCTTGGTTTGTTAAGCCTAAGTGGCATGATTTTGAAAAACGGTATTGTGTTGCTTGACCAAATTAACCTTGAGTTGGAGTCAGGTAAAGATCCTTACCTCGCGATTGTCGATAGTGCGATAAGCCGCGTTCGTCCGGTAAGTATGGCTGCCCTAACAACTATCTTGGGGATGATACCACTGGTCTTCGACGCCTTCTTTGGCTCGATGGCAATAACGATTATGGCAGGTCTTGGTTTTGCTACTGTACTGACACTGATAGTGGTGCCAGTGATGTTTGCAATTCTGTTTAGGGTAAAACCGACCACTGCATAGGGACTCCTGGCTATTTGCCAGCTTCCTGCCTAGCCCTGAAGGTTTTCTTCGGGGCTTTTTTGATCTTACTAATACATACCAAACCATTCATTTGCTTGATTTTAATGATTTTCTTACGATTACAATGCAAATCATGCGTATACTGATGTAACGACACATCAAAGATTGAGATTACATGAATAAGCGCATATTAAACGGACTCTTCTTCGTTGGTTCTTTCACCTTGGTTGGCTGCACCGCGACGGATAGCATGCCGACAGAAACCAAACAACCTGCCCCTAAAATTAACAGTGTTAGTGCCGAAGTCATTTCCAGTTGGATTGATAGTAAGGTTTTAGCCCCTGAAGGGCTGTCGCTCGAGCAAGACAACCTACGTTATCTATCGGGTAGCGCCGACCTAAACAGCGACGGAAAGGCAGAACACATAGTGTTGCTTCAAGATCGCTATTTCTGTGGTAGTGGTGGCTGCTCTGCATATATGTTTGATAATGAGGGAAACGTTATTAATCGAATGTCGGTAACTCGCACGCCTATTGTACTAGCCGACAGTTACAGTAATGGTTGGCAGGACTTTATCGTTTGGAGTAATGGCTCATATCGACTCATGAGTTACAACGGTGAATCTTATCCAAGTAACCCGTCATTAGAGCCAAAGGTTGATCGAGACGCTAACCAGCAGGCGGCAATCGCAAATGTAATGGCGACAGAGCTTTATCAGCAAGACGGCTATGACATTCTGCCCGCAGAGTCAAAAACCTTGTGGACGCCAGCTAACGTTTACCACTTTACCTTCAAGCACTACGGTGACCCGCATAGCGCTTATCAAGCAACGGTGGATATGAGCAGTGGGGAAGTAGACATTGTAGCCGTTCCGGCTGCGGAATAAAAAACACCTCCCTTAACCGGAATTAAAGGGAGGTGCTAAATGCCAAATTCGAGGGTGGCATTGTTAACCGGAGTCGCTCTAATTAAGCTGCGACTTCTTGCTTCGCTTCTGCTTTGCTTTTTAAGAATGCGTAAGTAAAGCCAGTTACCGCTGTACCCGCTGCAATAGCCACTAAATACATTAATACTGGTGAAATTGCGTTAGGAATTAGCAGCACGAATAGACCGCCGTGTGGTGCCATTAATTTCGCACCGAATAGCATCGATAGGGCACCAGTAAGCGCGCCACCTGCCATACAAGATGGAATCACGCGCATTGGATCTTTCGCAGCAAATGGAATTGCGCCTTCAGAGATGAAACACAGGCCCAAGACAAATGATGCTTTACCAGCCTCACGTTCATTTTGTTCAAATTTGTTCTTCGCAATGAAGGTCGCTAAACCCATACCTAGCGCAGGAACCATACCTGCGGCCATGATTGCCGCCATTGGTGCGTAAGTTTGTGAAGCCAGAAGGCCAACACCAAATGCGTAAGCGGCTTTGTTTACCGGGCCTCCTAGGTCGAAACACATCATTGCGCCAAGGATAATACCCAGTAGTACTGCACTGTCAGAACCCATGTTGTTTAGGAAGTCAGTCAGGCCGTTCATGATGCCTGAAACTGGGCCGCCTACGATGTAGATCATGACAAGGCCAGTGAACAATGTTGCTACAAATGGAATGATCAGGATTGGTTTAAGCGCTTCCATCGATTGTGGGAGTTTTACTTTGTCCGCAAGGAGCTTCGCTGCATAACCGGCAATGAAGCCAGCTGCGATACCACCTAAGAAACCAGCACCCGTTGAACTCGCTAGCATACCGCCAACAAGACCAGGAGCCAGACCCGGACGGTCAGCAATTGAGAACGCGATGTAACCAGCAAGTACAGGAATCATCAATGCGAATGCAGAGCCACCACCAATGTTCATCAAGGCTGCTGCTAGTGTGCCTTCTTCTTTAAATGCTTCAATACCGAACACGAAAGATAGTGCGATGATCAAACCACCTGCAACGACAACAGGAAGCATGTGCGAAACACCCGTCATTAGGTGTTTGTAAGCGCCTTTTTTCTCTTCGGTGGTAGATGAAGAGTTAGCTGAACCAGAATGCTGATACACAGTGGCTTGCTCGAATGCTTTGTCCATCTCTTCGGCTGTTTTTTTCAGAGCTGGGCCTGTTTTCGTGCGGTACATCTTTTTGCCGTTAAAGCGATCAAGTGGCACTTCAATATCCGCAGCAATGATCACCAGATCGGCATCTGCAATTTCTTGCTCAGTCAGTTGGTTTTTAGCGCCAACTGAACCACGAGTTTCCACCTTGATTTGATGACCACGACGCTTGCCTTCTTCTTCTAAAGCTTCTGCCGCCATAAAGGTATGCGCAACGCCAGTAGGGCAAGCGGTGATTGCAACAATTTTCTTCGCTGCTGATGTTGTATCTGCAGTGATAGGGGCTGCAAGTGTGGTTGCTTTTTCAAGTAAAGTGGCGTTTTCAACCGCTTGCTGGAGAAACGCAGTTGCGTCTTTTGCTACTTCGCTAATTTCCGCTTGGTAAACCTTTTTTCCTACAAAACGGGAAGTGTCGACGCTAGTATTTGCCGCAATGACAATGACTTCTGCTTGTTCAACGTCAGCTTCCGTCAATAGTGTTGGTTCAACCACACTTGATTGACATTCTATTTTGGCATTCCAGTTTAATTTTGCGGCGGCTTGTTCTAGTAATCCTGCCGCAAGGATGCTATTTGCTACACCGCTCGGACAGGCAGTAATAATGGCAATATTCATACGATAACCTTCTGTTCCTTAGTTTTGTTCTAAGTTTGTAATAGGGTAAAGCGCGCTAACTTCAGTTTGTCGCTTGATATTTTCCAGTTCTTCCTGACTGGTTAGCCCTACGCCAACTTGACTAACTGCCAAAGCAGAAAGTGCCGTAGCGAAGCGCAATAAATCGTTTTTAGGCATCAGTTGCATGTGGCCCCAACACAAGCCAGCGACCAGCGTATCTCCTGCGCCAACGGTGCTCACTACATTCATTCGAGGCGGTTTTGCACTAAGCCATTCGCCTTGGTTGAGCCACATAACACCGTCAGGTCCCATAGAAACCACGATGTTTTCTATGCCCTTGTCGCTCAGTGTTTGCGCAGCAGCTTGGCATTGTTCAGGCGTTTCTAGGTGTTCGCCAACAAAATCACCAAGTTCTTCATCGTTAGGTTTAATCAACCATGGGTGAGCATCAATACCTGACTTCAATGCGGCTTTGCTACTGTCGAACAACACCTTTTTGCCTTGTTGATGCAGTGCTTCTATCCATGCAGCGCATTGTTCAGCGGTTACGCCTCCAGGTAAGCTACCTGCAAGTACAAAGTAATCATGCGTCTCCGCTAGACGAAATAGTGTCTCCTCAAAGCGAGTAATTTCGTCGGCCGCTACTTGAACGCCAGGGAAGTTGATATCACTGACGTTGCCATTGGCCTCAACCAGCTTAACGTTGATACGAGTGGCACCCTCTACTTCCACAAATTCATTCTTAACGTTGATGTCATTAAAAAGCTGATGAAATAGCTCAGGGTTATCTTTACCGAGAAAGCCGGTAACCGTGACGTCTGCGCCTAAATCGCTCAATACTTTTGCTACGTTGACACCTTTACCAGCAGCGTGGAGATTGCTTTGCTGTACTAAGCTCACGGAACCAACGTTTAGTTCATTTACTGAACCTGTTAAATCCAATGCTGGGTTGAGCGTAATAGTGACAACCTTATTTGTTTTGTTTGTCATATCGGATCCTTAACCTTCACCAAGGCCAGAAGCGATTGCATTTCCGATAGACTCCAAGGCTTGCGGCGCATCAGGGCCTTCTGCTGTAAATTGAAGTTGGTGACCGTGCTTAACGCCCAGCGCGATGACTTTCATTAGGCTCTTCGCGTTTACTGCTTTTCCATCTCCGTCTAGGTTGGAAACACGTATAGTGGATTCAAACTTTTTCGCTTCTGCGACTAACATTGCCCCCGGACGAGCATGTAGGCCGTGAGAGTTTTTGATTTTAAATACAGCGGTATTGCCTTCTTCTGAAGATGCAGCTGTGACTTCTTCACCTTTGAACAAAGCAAGAATCTGTTCTACTGATGCATCTAAAAGCTTGCCGTGTTCATTGTTAAACACAATATTAGAAAGCGTTTTTAGGATAGGTTGGTGAGCATTGTTACATGCCGCGAACGCGACAAGTGCACGCACTTTTTGACCTTCATAATCGCAGTCGTTTGCCGTCGAGACAAATGACACACCTGTGCGAGTGACATGTTTGTCACTGCCAATTAACCACAGGCCATTACCTAAGTGAGTTGGTTGTTTGG
This sequence comes from Vibrio sp. sp1, assembly GCF_016920955.1. Taxonomy (NCBI): domain Bacteria; kingdom Pseudomonadati; phylum Pseudomonadota; class Gammaproteobacteria; order Vibrionales; family Vibrionaceae; genus Vibrio; species Vibrio sp. sp1. Next base: position 1,342,489 of record NZ_CP060590.1, on the reverse strand, counting down.
TAACGAGATCTGCAACGAATTCGTTATCAGCACATCCCGTATTTTTTAACAGACCACCAGCAACAGCACTCATCTGTAGCATGTCGCTTGCAGGGAACATGAGTTGAATTAAAGAAGCGTCAAAGTCTGCTTCAAGCTGAACATCACCGTGCAGTAGGGCGATGATCTCGTCTTCGTTTTTTGCATTACGCAGACGCTCTTCTACGCCATCTGCGCCTAGCACTTTGGTGAGCTGTTTAAGAATGCCAAGGTGTTCATCAGATTTAGCTGCGATACCGATAGCGACGAACACAGTATTGCCATCACCCCAGTCGACACCTTGTGGGAAGTGATGCACAGCAACACCCGTTGTTTTCACCATTGCACGAGTGTCGGTTGTACCGTGCGGGATGGCGATACCGTTCCCCAAAAACGTAGAGTTTTGGTTTTCACGGTTTAGCATGCCTTCAACGTAACCGCGTTCAACTAGGCCTTTATCAGTCAGGCTATGAGCAATACTCTTTATTGCTTCAAACTTATCGGTCGCTGATTGCGAGAGGGTAATGTCGTTCTTATTTAGCTTAAGCATGGTGCTTCTCCAGCCTTAAGGTATCAATTTAAAAATGTATTCTGTGTGAGAAGTTGAACGCCGCTTCTTCTGAGCGCTTATCACTCCTCAAACCTTTTATCTTTCAAGCTAAATCGATTCAGCTTGTTGGTAAATTTTTTAAAAGACTCAGAAAAACTGTTTTAAAAACTGATGTTAACAAACGAGCCTTTGCCGCTGTCCTATAGCCTAGCCTACAAATTGGTTTGTTGTGTATTCAGGTGATTTACGTCAATTTTTAAGTTTTGCTGAATCCTTTCAGCTTTTATACTGAATCGGTTCAGCTTATAATTCAACTTATCGAAAGATCGTTGATGTATTAATATGATCGCGCGCACAGAATAAGGTTTAGAATATGACACTGGATGAAATAGCCAAATTAGCGGGTGTTTCTAAGACAACTGCAAGCTATGTGATTAACGGAAAAGCGCAGAAATACCGCATCAGCGAGAAGACTCAGAAAAAGGTGATGGCCGTTGTAGAAGAGTACAATTATAAGCCAGATCATGCGGCGTCTTCCTTGCGGGCAGGTAATTCACGCTCATTTGGGCTTATCATCCCAGACTTAGAGAACACCAGTTATGCGCGTCTTGCAAAGCTGATAGAGCAAAACTCTCGGAAAGCGGGGTACCAAATTTTGATTGGCTGCTCTGATGATGATCCTGATACAGAGCAAAAGGTGGCGGAAGCATTAGTCAGTCGTCGTATTGATGCGTTGTTTGTGGCAAGTGGTATGCCCACTGCAAACGAGTATTATCTTAAGTTGCAAAATTCAGGTACGCCAGTTATCGCGCTAGACCGTCCAATGGATGATGAGCACTTTTGTTGTGTCATCAGCGAAGATTTTGACGCCGCACTTGAACTCACTCAGTCAGTACTGTCCGAAGATATTAAGTCCATTGGCTTAATCGGTGCATTGCAAGATCTTCAAGTCTCAAAAGAGCGTGAGCTCGGTTTTCTATCTGCTTCTCAACAAGGTGGCAAAACGGCAACAGTGGGTTATGGACAACACTTCTCTCGGGAAGAAGGCAAGAAAGTCTTAGAGAGATGGTTAACAGAGAACGCATTGCCAGATGCCATTGTTACAACGTCATACACACTGTTAGAAGGTGTGTTGGATGTAATGCTAGAAAAACCAGAACTGATGGGAAAGGTGCGTTTAGCGACATTTGGTGATAATCGACTGCTGGACTTCTTGCCTGTGAAAATCAACTCTTTGCCTCAACAGTTTGAGTTGATCGCGGACAGCGCAATGGAGTTAGCACTCAACGCTTCCGCCAAGCGTTACAAGCCTGGCGTAGAACTTATCCCGCGTAAAATTGTGAAACGTCACTAAGTAACTAAATAGGTTGCTCAAAGCTTTACTTCAACCGTCAGCGCCACAAATGCGTGGTCGCTGGCGTTTTTATCTCTGTTATAAATCGGGTTGATCAGATGTTGGTTAGACACCTGATAGTCAACAACCTCGGCAACCGATATATCTGATAAGGTATCAAACTCTTGTGAGAGCAAGATATAGTCGAGTACATTCCCAGTGGAAAAATGATAGTGCGTGGCTGGGCGTTCATCCTTCAGGGTGTCACTTTGCAATAACCAACCATCTTTGAGTTGTAATTCAGTGACGCTGTCACCAGTGTTGGATACCAATGAGCTGTTAACGCTGATAGGAGTGATAGGTTCATTCATATCGCCCATTAACACTGTCGGCATTGGTTCTTTTCGATACCTCTTTTGCATCGCGTCTCTTAACATCGCTGCTTCCCAGCCTCTTTGCTGGGTGGATAACCAGCGCCCAATAATCGTGCTAGACGTTTCTGGTTGTTCTGAGTCGGCTGGGCGTTGAGATTTCAGGTGCGTTACGTAAACGGCGATATGACCAAGTACAGGATGTATTACTTGGGCATAGATAGGTTTGCGACTGAACTCTGGAACAACACTTACTCCAAAAGGCTCAAGCGTTGCTAAGTCAAACTCTACCGCTTGTACTTTTTCTATTGGAAACCGAGATGCGATTGCCACAACAGGGCTTGAGTAAATGTACTCATCTTCAACATGTGGGGTGTCAACGGTCGCAAAGTAGGGGTAGCCGATGGTTGAAAAGAATGCCTGGGTCTTCTCGATACTGAATACTTCTTGTAAGCCAATCACGTCGCCTTCCAGTTTTTCAACTTGACGTTGTGTCCACGAAAGTTTGTCTCGCCATTGCTCTAACGAGTATATGTTCTCGAAATCATAGTAGGCGTTAGGCGGTGCGACAAAATTAAACAAGTTCGCAGTGACAAAGGTAATTCTACTTGGTTGAGACAAAGTATTCGCTCTTTTCAACAATAACTTAGAGAGTATATACCTTCAGGTTGCGTAATTGCAGCTTCGTTTGAGCTACGCATCGGTATACAAGTTAACAAGCGACAAGTTAAATGGGTTAAGAGGTGCTCAAATGCCAAGGCGAATCGGTGATTGAACATCGGCAGAGGTTTCTATTTTTAAGCATTGCGTTTAAACTTCAGGGCATCAAATAGTAAGAGTAAGTAACATGACCCAAGATTACGACCACGAAGAGTATTTAGAAGGCGAAGAGATTGAGATCGAAGCGATTGGCATCGATGTTGATGCGCATCCAATCGAACTGTACAAGCTTTTTAAAATCGCAAACTTGGTCAGCGGTGGCGGCGAAGCAAAACATATCATCGAGGAAGGCTACGTCGCGGTGAATGGTGAACTAGAAACACGTAAGCGCCGCAAGATGTATGATGGTGACTTTTTCGAGTTTAACCAGGAATATTATGTTGTGGTTTGCGATGCGCCAGTAACCGAACCTGAAACGGCAGAGCAAAAAGCAGAAAAGAAAGCGAAAAAAGAAGCGCAGTCTTCTCGTAAAGATAAGTCTCGTCAAAGTAAGTCACCTAAAGCCTCTGGGCCTAAATCAACAGGCCGCAAAGCGGCACATAAAGAGCGTAAAGCGCAGAAAGAAGCGTTGTCTCAGTCTGCTAAGAAAGGCAAAAAAGAAGACAAACCACAAGCCACTCGTGATCCGAAGAGCGGTCGTAATTCTATTGATTTTTTCTAGGGAAATGAACGCTTAACTAAATAAGTGACATCTGAGTAAAACTAAAAAGCGCCGAGCATATTATATATTATATCGGCGCTTTTTTGGTTTCACTGTGCTGTAAGTGGGCAGTGTTAATGCACTGTCGTCTCGATGTTTAGGCGATCTGTCCAGTGATGAATGGCGCAAGGCTTTCCTAAGTAAAAGCCTTGGTAATAATCCAAATTAAGTTGATACATAGCTTGTAGCTGCACGTCTTCTTCAACCCCTTCTATAATGACTTTTGCTCCCATATGATCCGCTAGATCAACGGCGCTATGTATGGAAAAGGTTTCTCCGGCGCAGTAGTCTAGCAAATAGGAACGATCGATTTTGATGATGTCAGGGCAGAGCTGCTGAACACGTGCGATATCAGAATGTTGGGCGCCAAAATCATCGATAGCAAAGATAAAACCATTTGCTTTCATTAACTGTACGGCTTTGATTAATAAATCCGTATCTCCGCATGACTCTTCGACTACTTCAAAAACTACGTCTGATGGGCTCATACCAAGTTCGGAAAGGCGTTTGTAAAGCAGGCCGTTATCTTTAAAGCCCATGTCTTTGGTTAGTGTGAGTAGCGTTTGAGGCATGACGTTAAGAAACAGTTTGATCGGCGTCCCTGCGAAATAGCGTGCGAAATTTCGAATGTGCATTGCTCTAGATAAAAACTCTACACATAAGCGAAAGTAGGGATCAAGACCATTATTGGCCAGAAACACGTCAGGACGAATTAGGGAACCATCAATGCCACGAATACGCAGTAAGGCTTCCATACCAATAATACGTTGGCGTCTATCAAAAATTGGCTGATAAACACTGTGAAAAGTGAATTGATTGAGAACTACGTAATATTCACCAAGATTATCTTATTTTATGTATCGCTCGTAGTCGGATTGATTCTTTAACTCCATGAAAAACGCCGAAAATTTAGCATCTTGCCAATGTAACAGGGTGCAATTCTGATTTGAAGAATCAAATGTGCCTAATTACATATGCGGTTGAGTTAATTTGAAATGGCTTCCGATTTTGCTTCAATATGGCGAAAAATAAGTGACAGACCAAAACAAATTAAGAAGTAAGCGAGGCCGACAATCAACCAAATTTCAAATATATACCCTGATGAATTTGCCATCTCTGTCCCAACAAACGTCATTTCTTGTATCGAAATCAGTGAAACAATAGAGGTGTCTTTCACCAAAGAGATGGTTTGACCGGCAAGTGCAGGTGTTATTGATTTAAGCACCTGTGGCGCGATAACAAATCGGTATTTCACCCATCGAGACAAGCCCAATGAGTCAGCCGCTTCCCACTGACCTTGGTCGATACTTAGTAAGCCACCGCGCACAACTTCTGCAATGTAGGCAGAAGAAAGTAAGCCGACACATAACACGCCAGAGGCAAGGTTTTCCCAAAGGTTCGAAGGCCCAAACAGAAAGTGCTGTAGCGTATTTGGTTCGCCGTTGTAGTTTCGTAGAAGATCTTCCAAACCGAGTAACGGGATCAATTGGTTAGATATGAAAAAGTAGAAAATAAAAACAAACACCAACGGAGGGATGTTTCTCACTAACTGGATAAACGCATTGGCAGGTGTGCGCAACCAAACGGAACGAGAGAAGCGTGCTAAGCCTAACAAAGTGCCAAACACTAATGCGAAGCTGATGCCCCAAATACTGAGCCTTAACGTCGAAATCAAACCTTGGAAGAAGTAGGGCAAACCACCATCTGCTCTAGGCGTGAAAAGTAATTCAAGCGCCTCTTTCCACTGCCACAAATAATGCACACCAATAGTGGACCGATGGTACAGCCAAACACCACCGATACCGCACATAACAAGTAGTACCCAGTCTAGTGTGTTTAATTGCGGTAAAAGGTAGCCTGTGCTGGATTTCGCGGGTGCAGTGCGAGTGGTAGTGTGTTCGCCCAAAAATTTAACTCCGATAGATGATGGAAAAGTAAAATAGATGATTCAAAAGTATAGGCTCGCGGCGTCCACGAGCCATTTAGATTACTGGCCTTGCGCGACTTGATCTTGCCAATCTAATGTCGAGAACCAGTATTCATAACGTTGTTTTAACCATCCATCTTGGGTTCTTGCTTCAATCCATTTATTGAAAAAGGCTTTTTTATCTTCTTCCCCCAAGCGAACAGCAAAGGCTTCGTTACCTTTTGATAGTCGCTCAGAGAATGGAAGGAATAGTTTGTCGCTGTGTTTCACTGTCTCATGTTCAGGTTTTGGGCTAGAAGCAATGACCGCGTGGGCGTTACCATTCAGCACCTCTTGGAACGCTTGCGCGTCGTCATCAAATTGCAGGATCTTCGCTTTCGGGAAGGTTTCTCTGGCTACTTGAACGGTGAATGCGCCGCGACGAGCCGCAATTTTTACGCGTCGTGAGTCAAAATCCGAAAATTCGCTAAAACCAGAGGCGAGTTCTTTGTTTGCTGCTACTTGAACGCCTGAGTGCGAGTAGGGCGCAGTAAACAAGACGCTTTTGGAACGTTCAGGCGTAACAGACATGCCACCAATGATCACGTCGAACTTTTTCGCCAGTAGTGCGGGAATAATGCCATCCCACGCAGTCGGTACGAATTCCACTTTCAAACCTGAATCTTGTGCTAAGCGTTTGGCAACATCGATTTCAAAACCGATTAACTCACCTTGCTTGTTACGCATTGCCCAAGGTACAAATGTTGACATACCAACGCGCAAAGTTCCTCGTTCTTTGATTTGATCTACATTGGGTGTGGCGACATCTTCTTTCGCGATTGTAGGCATAGCGATGGCTAGCCCTAATAATGCAGTAATGGTCGCTTTGAATAACTTCATGTTATCTCCTTATAATTTGCGCCAACTGGCTCCGAGTTTGTGTTCTAGCCATGCAGACAAGCCAGAAAGTGACAGAGTGAGAGCAAGATAAATTGCTGCCACGGTAAACCAAATTTCGAACGGCATCGCCGTCTCTGAGACGATGTTGCGTGCCTGTGTTGTTAAATCAAAAATCGCCATCACGCTTACAATGGAAGAGTTTTTGATCAAAGAAACCACTTCATTGGTCAATGGCGGTAATGTGCGCTGTAAAACCTGGGGCAAAATTACGTCTTTGTAAGTGTAAAACGGTGATAACCCGAGTGTTTGTGCTGCTTCGAATTGCCCTTTAGGAATACTGTTTAAACCTGCGCGGAATATTTCTGCAGTGTAAGCACCTTGGAAAAGGGACAATGCCAAAACGGCGGTACTGAATCGGTCCAAACCAATCACGGGGCCAAACACGAAGTAGAGCAAATAGATTTGCACCAACAACGGCGTGTTGCGTATTACCTCGACATAAGTGGTGCCAATAACATTGCCGACTTTCGAATCGCTAAGCCTTAGTAACGCGGTGACCAACCCCAACACTAAGGTGAAGAATAGACTAATACCCGAGATGTTTAGCGTGACCAATAACCCATCGATAAGTTCTGCTGGCCACCATTCCCCATCTTCATAAAAAGCGATGTAATCAGGTACGCGTTCCCATTGCCATTGATAGCCCATAGCAGCGGCACCAGAGTCCAACACCCACACAATCGCGATGAAGAGGAGCATCATTTGCAGCAAAGCTTGAAGGACGGGTTTGATTACGCGAACTATCATCAGTAACTTAAAATTTGGTTCAAAAATGCTTGGGTTCGTGGATGCTGTGGTGTTTCAAATAAGGCGATCGGTGAGTTCATTTCCACGATTTGGCCTTCATCCATAAATACCACGCGGTTCGCTACTTTTTTGGCAAATCCCATTTCGTGCGTGACGCAAATCATCGTCATTCCACTTTGAGCCAGTTCAACCATGACATCCAACACTTCGTTGATCATTTCCGGGTCAAGCGCCGAAGTCGGTTCGTCAAACAGGAGTAAATCCGGTTCCATACACAAGGAGCGGGCAATCGCGACGCGTTGCTGCTGACCGCCAGAAAGCTGGATAGGATACTTACTCGCTTGCTCTTCAATATTGACTCGCTTTAGGTAATGTCTTGCGCGTTTTTCAGCTTCTTGTTTTGATAATTTGTGTGTGCGAATCGGCGCTAAGGTGAGGTTTTCCAGTACAGTCAAATGAGGAAAAAGGTGAAAGTGTTGGAACACCATGCCGATTTTACCGGGCTTGAGAGATTTTGCGTGAGAAGGCTGGCCGAACACATGAAGCTGGCCTTCTTGAATCGATTCAAGATGATTGATGCAACGAATGAGCGTTGATTTTCCGGAACCTGAAGGGCCACACACCACGACGATCTCGCCAGAATGCACGGAGAAGTTGATGTCTTTTAGAGCGTGGTAATCGCCATACCACTTATTTACGTCGCTAAACTCAACGACGGGAGTATTCTCTTTCAAAGGGGCACGCTATAACGGAAAAATATCCTTTTACAATAGCAAGTTGTGCGCGTAATTTCATTAAGAATAAGCTAATGTTTAGGCGATGATTTTAAGACTCTATTCAGATCGCTTACAAGATACATCCATGTTTCTTTAATGTTGGTGCAGTCTAGAGTATGACTAACTCAGTTCAACGAGATACGGATAACGAACAACAATCGCAACAACAGACATAACCATTAGTGTCTGTGCAGAATAGTAGGTCACCATGACAACTTGTCGTGAAAATATTGACCGTCCTCCAAAGCGTTCGAAAGCCAATACGATGCCAGAGATAATAAAGATAAAGCTTCCGAGCACTGCAAAAGAGGAGGATTGTGTTTTCCCACTCAAATAATACTCGATCGAAGCCCAGCACATAGTCATCAGTACCAATATATAACTAGCAACTGGCCGTTTTTCTTTACCGAGATCCGGTCGGAACAACCAGTAGACGCATATACCGAGTCCGAACAAGGCAATTGGGAGCCAAGGTGTAAAATGCCACGCTGACATGATGGCAAAACCATAACTATAGGAGAGATGGGCAGAGCAAAAGAGCACTAATCCTGTAATGAACTTGTCTCTAGGGAGCATTAATAACACGTCACCAAGCAACGAGAGCGATAAGCCAATCAAAATCCAATGCGCATATGGCATTGGGTAAGCCGGGGACTGAATTAAAATACCAAGCATACAGAGCACTGGTAATGGTTTAGAAACGTAAAAGAGCCATTTAGAGCCTTTACGGATACTGATGATATGTATGAATGCTAATACGACAACAACTAGCCACATAAAGTGTTTTCTCGAACAGACAAAATTATGTAGTACATCACTACAACAAATCAAAACTTAATTAACGAGTTAACTCGTTCTTTGATCTCAATTATTTTTATTTGTGTAAAGCTGGACAGTTGTCTCTTTACTAACCAACACGGCCGATTTTTTGTCTGGAGGGAATCGTTGTTTTTAGAAGCCTCCTCGTTTTGAACGTGATGTGGCTTACAAAATAGCATAAAAAAACGGTATTGTGACTGTTAAGTCACAATACCGTTAAACCCTAGGAAGGGCAGTGAAGAATTGTTGCAGTTATGAGACAGCTAACTCTAAGATTTCTCGGCTACGTTCAAGTGTGATCGCCTGGTTTTCACCTAAAACAGTCATGCCGTGTTTGTTTAGTTGATCAATGATGGCATCGATAGCTTGTTCACGGCTCTCACCATAGTTTTCGAGCTTAGTTGCGACATCAAGTTGATGATAAAACGCTTCGATAGCTTCGATTGTGCGCTCTGCTAAATCCTCACCTGCTTCAAGACCAAATACGTTGCGACCCATTTGTTCTAACTTAGGGCGCTTAAACTGCATTTGGTTACGAAGTAACGACGGTTGGACAATTGCAAGAGAACGCGCATGATCAACGCCCCATAGAGCCGTTAATTCATGGCCGATCATATGTGTTGCCCAGTCTTGTGGAACGCCACTACCAATTAACCCATTCAATGCTTGGTTAGCAGACCACATTAAGTTTGCGCGCCACATATCGTCGTCTCGTTCCGTAAACTGTTCTCCGAGTGTTTTTAAAGTTTTCAGCAGTGTTTCTGCGTAACCATCTTGAACCATTGCACCGGTAGGAAGCGTCAAGTATTGCTCACATACGTGCACCCATGCGTCAACAATGCCGTTGATAAGTTGGCGTTCTGGCAGTGTTTTCATTACATCTGGGTCTAACACGGCAAATTTTGGCTGCACTGCTGGAGACATGAACGGAAGTTTGTCTTGAGTTTCTTTTTTAGTGATAACTGCGCCCATGTTTGACTCTGAGCCTGTTGCTGGCAATGTCAAAATTGCAGCTAGAGGCGTCGCTTCAGTGACTTGGTGCTTACCAATCATGATATCCCAACCATCACCATCATACTTTGATGCCGCTGCTACGTATTTGGAGCCATCGATGACTGAACCACCACCTACCGCTAAAATAAAGTCAACGCCATGCTCTTTTACCATTGCGACTGCTTTATCGAGTGTTTCTTTGGTTGGGTTTGGTTCAACACCTGAAAACTCTAGCCATTCATGTCCCTCAAGAGCTTCTGCTACTTGGTCGTACACGCCATTTTTTTTGATGGAGCCACCACCGTATACCACTAAAACTTTTTGGTCGGATGGGATAGCTTCTTTGATTGCTGCGATTTGTTTTTGACCAAAGAAAATCTTGGTTGGGTTTACATAAGAAAAGTTCATTATTAGCCCTCTTGCTTCCAGTGAAGGAGATTGAATACATGCATATTAGTCCTGATTAACGATGGTTAACAGGTCGATTTCTGCAAATAATTTGCCTATTTCTACAAAATTGATGCTCTTGAGCTAGAAAGTTAAAGTCGAGAGGAAGTATAGTGCTCGAAACGATAATAGAGACCAAACTCGTTGGTCATTGATGGAGCGCTCTAATGCACACTCTCGCAGATATCATGCAGCAATATGTTGAAAAGCAGGGGCTGCATGACCTAGAAGGTATGAAGAAAACAGCGATAGATGGCGTATGGTTTTATCGCAGTAGCAAAGGGAATCATCGCCAGCCGTTTGTCTATCAGTCCGGCATCATCGTCTTGGGTCAAGGGCATAAGAACATTCATATTGGTGATACACCAGTGCAATATGGGCCCGATGATTACCTTGTTGTCGGGGTTCCCATGCCACTAGAGTGCGAAGCGTTTGCGACAAACAATGAGCCTTTACTTGGCATTTCGATAGATATTTCGCCAACGCTTCTTCATAAACTCGTTAAAAAATTAGAGGCTGAGAAATTCAGTAATAAGTGTCTGGATGCTACCCGTTGCGGCCTTAAGTCGGTACGTATGAATGAAGGTATGTTGGATGCGTGCAAGCGGTTAATGAAAGCAATGTGTGACGAGCTTGATGTTATCATGCTTGGCGAGCTGCTTCTTGAGGAAATTGTGTATCGTACTTTGGTGAGCAAAGAGGGGTATGTTTTATTTGACCTAGCACATCAAGAAGGTTCTTACGCGAGGGTCGCTAAAGCACTAAATCGTGTACATCAAGCGTATCATGAACAGTTGAACGTACAAGCATTGGCTGAAGAAGCCAACATGAGTGTGTCTGCTTTCCATCAAGCATTTCGCAATGTCACGCTTGAATCTCCGTTGCAATATATTAAGAAAGTTCGACTTAACAAAGCGCGCGAATTGATCCAGTTAGAGGGGCGACGTGTTAATGATGCAGCGAGAATGGTCGGGTACACGAGCCCATCACAGTTTAGTCGCGAGTACAAGCGGCATTTTAATGAAACGCCAAGGTCAACAAAGGCTTAGTGATCTTTATTTCAAAATGGCGACTTTTTTTACCTTTTTTATTAATTTGCGAGTGACATATTTATTTGAGTTATAAAATTAGTTACTGGTGCCAAATAATAGGTACGTTGTTGCAATCATTTAGTGGATTGTTGCGAGGCGGTGTGGAAAACTCGTAAATAGATAGTGTGAAATCACCAACTTGTACTTAAGTTATTTTACGTCGAAATAAAAGTATAGATGCGTTTCGTTTAGCGCATTTAGTATTGTTTTAACAATAACTTAAGGAAGAGCGATTATGCACCTTAACAACGGCAACGCAGTGAAAAACGTGTTCACACTAAGCACACTCACCGCTTCTTGTCTTATGGCCTTCAATAGCTACGCAGCAGTTGACTGTGCCCCTCTAGAAACTTGGCAATCATCAAAAGTTTATAACGGTGGCGACCAAGTTCAGCATGAAGGTAATGCTTATAAAGCGCGTTACTGGACGCAAAACAACAATCCAGCGCAATCTGGTGAGTGGGGCGAGTGGGAAACACTTGGCGCTTGTGATGGCACTGGACCGGTTGATCCACCTCAGAATGAAGTCCCGACGGTTACTCTGACATCGCCTTCTGCGTCGGCTTCTGTGACTGCGGGTGATGTTGTTAACCTAGCTGCAGATGCGGCAGATACTGATGGGACTGTTAGCAAAGTAGAGTTCTTTGTTGATGGTGTATTAGTTGGTCAGGCAACGTCTGCGCCGTATGCTGCATCGTGGACAGCAACTGAAGGACAGCACGAGTTCTCTACCAAGGCCTATGACGATGCAGGTGCCGTTAGTACGGCAAGTGTTGTGACGTTAACTGTGGCATCAGCGCAACCTGGTAATGAAGCGCCGACAGTGGATGTCGTGCTTTCTGCGAACTCTATTGACCTGGGTGGTTCCGTAACACTGACTGCAAATGCTACGGATGCGGATGGTACCGTTGCTAAAGTTGATTTTTATGTTGCAGGTGTGCTTGCTGGCACTGCTACAACAGCGCCATACACGCTGGATGTAACCCCTTCACAAGCTGGCTCATTAAGTGTTTATGCGAAAGCAACCGATGATGCTGGAGCAACAGCAGATTCTGCACTTGCAACGTTAACGGTAAACGGCGGCGCAGTGACATCTAATTGTCGTCCTGATGGTCTTTATCAAACAACGGGTGTAGATGTTCCTTACTGTTCTATTTATGACGAAGAAGGCCGTGAGAAAATGGGGGCTGATCACCCACGTCGTGTAATCGGCTACTTCACCAGTTGGCGAGCAGGTGACGACCCACAATCGACTTACCTTGTTAAAGACATTCCTTGGGAACAACTTACTCACATTAACTACGCGTTTGTGAGCATTGGTTCTGACGGCAAAGTAAACGTTGGCGACGTTAATGATCCAAACAACCCTGCTACAGGCAAAACTTGGCCAGGCGTTGAGGTAGATCCTGCTCTTGGTTTTAAAGGTCATTTTGGTGCACTAGCAACTTACAAGCAAAAACATGATGTTAAAACGCTAATCTCGATTGGTGGTTGGGCTGAAACGGGCGGTCACTTCGATACGAACGGCGATCGTGTAGCTGATGGTGGCTTCTACACCATGACGACGAATGCGGACGGTTCTATTAATCATGCTGGTATTGAGAAATTCGCAACTTCAGCCGTTGAAATGATGCGTCAGTACAAGTTCGATGGCCTGGATATCGACTATGAATACCCGACGTCAATGGCTGGTGCTGGTAACCCTTACGACAAAGACTTCATGGAACCACGTCGTCAGTATTTATGGGCGTCTTACCAAGAGCTGATGAAAGTATTGCGTGAGAAACTTGATGTGGCATCCGCGCAAGATGGTATTCATTATATGCTGACTATCGCAGCACCATCTTCAGGTTACTTGCTACGTGGGATGGAAACCTTCGATGTAACTAAGTACCTAGACTACGTAAACATCATGTCTTACGACTTGCATGGGGCTTGGAATGATCACGTTGGTCATAACGCGGCTTTATTCGATACAGGTAAAGACTCTGAGCTAGCGCAGTGGAACGTATACGGCACTGCTGCATACGGTGGTATCGGTTACTTGAACACAGACTGGGCTTACCATTACTTCCGTGGTTCTATGCCAGCAGGTCGTATCAACATTGGTGTTCCTTACTACACCCGTGGTTGGCAAGGTGTTACTGGTGGCGAAAATGGCCTTTGGGGCCGAGCGGCACTACCAAACCAAGCAGAGTGCCAACCGGGCACAGGTGAAGGTGAGAAGAACAACTGTGGTCACGGTGCTATTGGTATCGACAACATGTGGCATGATACCGACCCTAAAGGAAACGAAATGGGCGCTGGTTCTAACCCAATGTGGCATGCTAAGAACCTAGAAAACGGTATTTGGGGCTCTTACGCAGCTGCTTACGGTCTCGACCCTGTCAACGATCCTTCAGATAAGTTTGTTGGTACTTATACCCGTCATTACGATAGCGTTGCTGTGGCACCTTGGTTGTGGAACGCAGAGAAGAGCGTATTCCTATCTACGGAAGATAAAGCTTCTATCGAGGTGAAAGCCGATTACGTTATCGATAAAGAGATCGGCGGTATCATGTTCTGGGAACTAGCCGGTGACTACAACTGTTACGTACTGGATGCAAATGGTAATCGTACGGCAGTAGATGCCACTGAACAAGCTTGTGCGGCGGGTAATGGTGAATACCACATGGGTAACACTATGACCAAAGCTATCTACGACAAGTTTAAGTCTGCGACGCCTTACGGTAACAAAGTAGCTACTGGTCCAACACCAACTGAAGCAGTAGACATTACTGTTAGTGTTGGCGGCTTCAAAGTTGGCGACCAAAACTACCCAATTAACCCGAAAATCACGTTTACAAATAACACTGGTCAAGCGATCCCTGGCGGTACTGAATTCCAATTCGATATCCCAGTATCTGCGCCGGACAATGCGAAAGACCAATCAGGTGGTGGTTTGAAAGTGATTGCTTCTGGACATACTCGAGCAAACAACATTGGTGGCTTAGATGGCGTAATGCACCGTGTGTCGTTCTCTCTACCAGCATGGAAAGACTTGCCAGCGGGCGGCACTTACGAGCTTGATATGGTTTACTATCTACCAATCTCTGGTCCTGCTAACTACTCAGTGATTTCTGGTGGTAAAGAGTTTGCGTTTAAGTTTGAACAGCCAGATCTACCAATTGGTGATCTCAATGCGGGCACGGGTGGTGGTACCACTGAACCAGGTACGTGTGATACGACAGGTTTAGTGACATACCCAGCTCTGCCACAAACGGATTGGGCAGGTAATCCAAGCCACGCTAACCAAGGTGATAAGATCATCCACAACGGTGTGGTTTACCAAGCGAACTGGTGGACAGCGGCTGAACCGGGTACAGATGGTAGCTGGTCAACGGTATGTAACATCTAATTATTATGGATTACTTGTTATAGCCTAATGTTTACAGGCACTTAAACAAAAGCGCACGATGATTATCGTGCGCTTTTTTGTTGTGATAGTTTGTCGTTTAATCGAATTGGTAACTTTCAGGTATGACGACAATACCTTTGTCTGAGATTTTAAATCGCTTCGCATCTTCAAGTTTGTTGATGCCAATTTGAGTATGTGGCGGAATACGAACATGTTTATCAACTATGCAGTTGACCAACTGACTTCCTTCACCGACTTCTACGTCATCAAAAATGATGGAATCGACTACCGTTGCACTATCTTGAATGCGTACATTAGAGGAAATAATGGAGTGCTGTACTGAGCCTCCGGAATTGATGACACCGGTAGCAATGATGGAGTTAATAAAAATGCCTTCATTACCCGTAGCCGACGATACAGTACGAGCTGGTGGAAACTGCGGCTCGTAAGTACGAATCGCCCAATTAGACTGATAAAGGTTCATTGGCGGCACAGGTTCTAGTAGATCCATATTCGCTTCATAGAAGGAATCAATGGTACCCACGTCGCGCCAATAGCAATCTTTATCGACGCGCCCTTTACTGCCACAGAATTGATAAGCGTAAACGGATTCGGTATCAATCAGCTTAGGTATGATGTCTTTTCCGAAGTCATGGCTTGATGAATCGAGTTTTGAGTCTTCTTCAAGCGCTTCTTTCAAAACATCCATATCAAAGATATATATTCCCATAGAAACAAGGCTTCTGGTCGCGCTTCCAGGAAGAGTAGGTGGGGTTTCAGGTTTCTCTATAAACGAAGTAACGAGCCCGTTTT
This sequence comes from Vibrio sp. sp1, assembly GCF_016920955.1. Lineage (NCBI taxonomy): Bacteria > Pseudomonadati > Pseudomonadota > Gammaproteobacteria > Vibrionales > Vibrionaceae > Vibrio > Vibrio sp. sp1. Next base: position 1,326,848 of record NZ_CP060590.1, on the reverse strand, counting down.
CTGCGGTGCCCATTACACCGAATGCTGAAGCATCCTCTACGGGAACATCCATACAGGCAACGGTGAGCTTAGCACCTTTCTCTTTATGCTCTTCAAGCATTGCGGCGTAGTCCATTCGATAGATATGATCGCCAGATAACACAACCACATACTTTGCATCATTTCGCGATAGCAACCACATGTTGTGATAAATCGCATCGGCGGTTCCTTCATACCATGCACCACCTTTGCGCATTTGTGGTGGAACAGCAGTGATGTACTCGCCTAGCTCTGGATTGAATATCGACCAGCCGTCTCGTAAGTGTTTTTGAAGTGAATGAGATTTATATTGGGTTAAAACAAGGATCTTGCGTAAACCCGAATGTAAACAATTGGTTAGTGTGAAATCTATAATTCTATATTTTCCGCCAAAAGGTACGGCTGGCTTGGTTCTGTCATCGGTGAGTGGGCTGAGTCTAGACCCCATCCCTCCTGCTAAAATTACGGCGAGTGCGTCTTCCATAGTATTCCCTTTCCCTTTTCTGACATGCATCAAAACGGTGCTAACCTGAAGGAGGTGGTATGCAACGCAGAGGTTTTGAAAAGCATGTGCTAATGTGCTTATTAGTGAAAAGTCTACTACAAGAATCGAGCCATAGAATATCTCCTTAAAAATCAAGGAGGTTAAAATTTCACTGTAAGACAACTGCACCATATTAGTGAAGTGCTAAATAACCCGTGCATCAAATTGGCGCAAAATTGTAGAAAGGAGAAGTCAACAAGTATGGATTTACAATGTAAAGTGGCGACAAAACAAGAAGATAAATAGGGTTTTCTAGCTTAATAACTATGGCTAAACAAGGCTTAGGGTTAGCGTCTTAACTCTAAAGGTGTAAAACAGGCGCGTTGATGTAAGGCAGGAGAGCTTTGTATCAACGATTCAAGAGTAGAAGGCCTGAGATAACTCTTTTCACAGTTGTTGAGAGTGAGTGGATAGGTAAGTAGACCACTCACTCAATGAATATGCTCACTTCACTGATAGCGATACGTTATCACTGCACTAAGAGAGACCGACGATATTTCCTTCATCATCAAGATCTAAATTCATAAATGCGGGTTTATCAGGTAAGCCTGGCATCGTCATCACGGTACCAGATAATGCATAAACGAATCCTGCGCCCGCACACAAGCGCAGCTCGCGGATTGGGACGGTAAAACCAGTTGGTGCGCCTTTGACTGCGGAGTCTGTGGTTATCGATAGTGGTGTCTTCGCGATGCAAACCGCTAAGTTGTTAAAGCCTAATTGCTCAAAATGTTTGAGCTGTTCAGTCGCGATAGGAGTCATTTCTATATTGGTTGCTCCATAGCCCGCTTCACATACTGCCATGAGCTTTTCGAGTAATGATTGCTCTTTGTTGTATAACGGACAAAACTCTACAGGCGTGTTACACGCATCAATAACATGTTGAGCTAGTTCCGTTGCGCCTTGTCCGCCTTGCGAAAAAGCGGTGCTGATGGCTACTTTAACTTCGGGATTAAATTGGTGAATTAGATCTTCAAGAGCTTTAAGCTCTTTCACACAATCTTGTGGAAACTGGTTAATGGCAACGACAGCAGGTAAACCGTATTTATGAACGTTATTTATGTGCCATTTTAAATTTTCAAACCCAGCCTCCAATGCTGCTTGGTCCGGATTAAAAATGGAATCTGGAATAGCCATACCTGGCCGTAAATCGTAGTGTCCAGAATTCGCTTTGAGGCCGCGTAATGTTGCTACGATCACTACACAGTCTGGAGCTTTGTTGGCGGCAGCAGCTTTAATGTTACACGCTTTCTCAAATCCCATATCCGAACCAAAACCGGCTTCAGTTACCGTGTAACCTGATAGTTTTAGCGCAATATCGTCCGCGATAATGGATGAATTTCCATGGGCGATGTTTGCAAATGGACCTGCATGGATCAACGTAGGAACACCTTCTAGAGTTTGCATCAGTGTTGGTGCAATCGCCTCTTTTAGTGTTACTGCCATTGCTCCTGCAACTTGTAGATCTTCCGTAGTGACGGGATTTCCGTTCAAATCGTACGCTACGACAATTTTCCCGATACGTTGGCGTAAATCTTTTAAATCTTTGGCTAGTGCAATGATAGCCATTAACTCGGAAGCGGCTGAAATATCGAACCCTTCATCACGCTCGAAACCATTGATGGTTTTTCCCGCATCATTGAGGCCAATTTTGACTTTACGTAGTGTACGATCATTATGGTCCATCACTCGTTTCCAAGTAATATTGGCCGTGTCGATTTTAAGTGCTCTTAACCCGGTGCGTGATTCAAAGGCATCATAACCCTCGCGTTGTTCATGGAACAAGCGAGCGTCAAGAGCGGCTGAAGCAAGGTTGTGCGCCGCTGTCACTGCGTGAATGTCACCAGTAAGGTGTAAGTTTAACTCTTCCATTGGAGCTACTTGAGAGTAACCGCCGCCCGCAGCGCCACCTTTAATACCGAAGACAGGTCCCATCGAAGGCTGCCTTATACATGCAATAACAGATTGATTAAGCTTTGCTAAACCTTGCGCCAGGCCTATCGTCGTAACGGTTTTTCCTTCGCCAAGAGGAGTCGGCGTGATCGCAGTGACGAGTACAAGTTTACCGTCATCATTTGCTTTGAGTCGTTCCAAACATTTTGGGTGGACTTTGGCTTTGTGCTTCCCGTGAGTGTCATACTCTTCGGGTGATAGTCCTACTTTTTCCGCGATAACATCAATAGAAGAAAGTGGTGTGTTTCGGCAAATTTCGATATCTGACTGCATGGAGAATCCCCAAAGTGGCACACAGGTAGCGTTGAAAAACTACCTGAGTTATAACGAGTATTATTGTGAGGCAAAGGTCTGCTTGGTGATGGTACTGTTTCGGTTAGGCTTGTAAAGAGTTTACTGCTTCGTATTGTGCGACATACTAACAAAATCTACTCGTTACAGTGCTAGATAAAAACAAAAAGGCCACCAAATGGTGACCTTGATATATTTTCAGCTTTAAAGCTGTCGTTTTAACGATCCCAATAAGTCTCTTCTAAGCTATCTTCTCGTTCAGGAAGCGCTCGCGATAGGCGAGGAGAGTGCTGCGTCAACACTTCATAGCTTACTCGGTTTGCGTATTTACAAATCTGAGAAAGAGAGGAGTAGGTTAAGCATCGTACTTCGTGCTTTTCTGAGTTAGGCACTTCTTTTTGGTGGAAAGAGTTTGCTGCCATGTCATGCAGTAAGGCTGAAAGGGCTGCATCACCTGCACCATTAGTGTTCTTAATCTCTAATGGTCCACCAAGGTAAGGGCCGATGTGAGAGTAGACCTTCATTGGGTTTTGACAGTCTTCTTTACGCATCGCACGACTAAACTCGTACTGGTTAAAGGCTTCGAGGGAGCTTTCAAGGATGTCGTGTGTGGTTTCTCGTTTTACTTTCTCGTCGGTGTAACCAGCCATGTACAGACCATTTGGTCCTGCCGTACAAAGTACGAGATCAACCCATTCAAGTGCTTTATCAGCAGCTGCTAGCGGCTCTGTTTCACCTGTTAGCGCCGCACCTTCTTCTTCATTCATAGCGACAACAGAAATGTTTTCGCGAATGTATTCTTGCCACCACTGTGCGTTACCTTCGATAACGTACTTCGTCCCTAACGTAAGTACAACAGGGACATCGTGCTTCTTAGCAAAGTCGATCGCTCTTTGTACCGCTTTAGGCATTGGATCTTCTTCTTTACCACGCATTAGGTAAGAAGAAACAACCAGGGCTGATGCTTTCTCAAAGATCTCTTCAGGAATGCTTTCCGGAAGTAGTTGATTCATATGACCTTCGTTGATAGCAAATGTACGCTCACCGTCTTGAGAAATTAGGGTGTAGCAGCGACCAATAGGGCCATCTACCGTTTGTAAATGGTTAAGGTTCATGCGTGAAGACGTACGACAAAGGTAGCGATAAGCAAAAGAACCGACTTGAATGTTCTTAGACATCACACCGAGCAAAACGGATTTGCTGTCGGCTAAAACTGAGTAGTTGTGAAGAGTATTGCCAATCGTGTCACCTGGGTATTGGTGTGTGATCAGGCCTTGTTCAACCAGTTCTTCGTAAAGTGCATCTGCTTTGCTTTCTTCAAGAACGAGCGAATGTCCTTTACTCAGGTTGTATTTCTCTAAAAACGCGTCATCTACACGTGCTTCGATATCTACAATGGTTTGACCGACACCAACAATAGTTGGGCGATATAGCTTAGGTGCCTGTCGGATTTGGTTTACTAATGGATCTCGAGCGTGAGTTGGGAAGTAGTGTTTAGATTTACGCTGACCAGGAAACTTCATGCTTGTTCTTGAGTGAGAAAAAAAAGAGGCGGGATTGTATCACAAAAAAATGAAAATCGTGGCGATTTATTACAAAGAAGTCAGCTCGCTGAAAAAATCAGCGAGCTGAGTAAATAGCAACCAAAGCAGCTGCAATTTATGACGCTTGTCGTATTGTAATGGGTTGTTTTTTAAACTTGTTGCTCAGCAGCGCCCGGAAAGAGCCTGCTCCGCGCTAACTAAATTTACCCGCGTTACTTTTTCACTTCAGTTGGCTCAACGTAAGCCTTGGTACCCCAAAGTGGGACTGTCGAAAGGCTATGCTTAAAACTACCATCGGTTTCTTTTGTTGTATAAGACAAGTAGAGTAAGGTTTGGTTATCGGCATCATAAATACGGCGAACCTTCATTGTTTTGAAGAAAATGCTTTTTGACTTCTTAAATACAATTTCACCGGACTTACTCTTATCTATTTTTGCAATCATTTCCGGTGTGATTTCGCCAGTCTGACGACATGATATTGAGCTATCACTTGGATCTGCTAAGCTGAAATCCGCTTCGATAGAGGCGATGTGACATGTGACACCTGTTACCACCTCGTCTTTCAACTCACCGACTTTGATGTCTTTCAAAGTAAACCAACCGAGCCCCACGTCAGCAACATCGTTATCTGAACAACCAACTAGAGTAGTAGCAAGCAATGCACTTAACAGCATCTTTTTCATTATTTTTGTCCTTAACTAGGAAAGATATTGATGAAATCTATCAGAGGTTTGCACCTAAAACAAAATTTAGCCACGGAAAGGTCTATGTGCGCTAGGTTTGTTGCGGGCTTCATGCTAATGTACTGCTCTAAACGAAGGTATCAAGATGAATGAACAACAGTTAGCCAGTATCGAGCGTAAAAATACATGGCTGTATGATCTGGTCGAAGTTGAATTTCCGACACCAGAGAGTTTGAAAGGGCGCGATGTCTATTTCAAAACGCTAGAAAAAGCAACGTATCAAGTAGTCGACAAAGACACACTACTGGAAAGTGACTCTGAATTTAACCCCGACGATATTTTTCTGGTCGATTTTCATCGACTGACCATTATGTTCTCTATCTTGCAATCTCAGCGCTGGGAACAGCAGTATGATAAAGATATGATCATTGAATATCTGACACAGATTATCCTCACGCCAGATTTTGAATTATATGTTGGTTTTAAATCTGGAGTCCCAATTGGTGCTGCTATTGTTAGCCATCTCGAAGGAAATACACTCATCTCTGATGTTGCTGTTTCTGAATCAAAATACAAAAGCTCGTTTGTGGCTGATCTGGCTAAAAGACTAAGCACCGAGCAAAAACTGTTAGACTCAGTGGTTATCGAAAACTAACTTACACATCAATGTGCATAAAAAGTAAAGCAAGATGACGTTGGGTGATCTTGCTTAGAAAAACTGTAATTGCTCCCTTCTATTTCCATGAAATGCCAAGCTCGTCGTTTCAACAATCCCAAACTCAAATAAGATTAATCCAAACATTCTTAAAATCAGCTTGGGCTTGAGCCTTTAAGACGTCTGGAGATGGCTATGGCAATTACCAATATTAAGTGCGTGATATTTGACTGTGATGGTACGTTGGTCGACAGCGAAAGACTGTGTTGCCAAGCGCTCGTCAATGTATTTAACCAGCATGGGGCTGAGTTAACGATGGAAGAGTGCGTTTCTCACTTTAAAGGAGGAAAGCTCGCTGACATCCTTTTAGATACTAAAGAATTGAAAGATATCAAAGTCCCAATTGATGTTTTAGAGCCGCAATACCGAGAAGAAGTCCAGTCTCTTTTTGTGCGTCACTTACAGCCGATGGATGGCGCAAAACGATTAATTCAGTTTTTGGATTCGCATAATATCGAATATTGTGTGGCGTCTAATGGACCTAAAGATAAAATTGAATACGCTTTGGAGTTAACCGGTTTACTCGATGCTTTCCGAGGGAAAGTGTTCTCGGCATTCGATGCGAATAGTTGGAAGCCTGAGCCCGATTTAATCATGTACAGTGCTATGAGCATGGGCTTTTTACCAAGTGACTGTCTTTATATTGATGACACGCCTAAAGGAGTTGAGGCGGGACTAAACGCCGGTATAAAAACGATACAGTTATTTAATGGTGAAGCTATCAATCTTGTTGATGACGAGCGTGTAATTCGCATCCATCATTTAGATGAATTAAAAGAGCAGCTGTGTGGCTGCTCTGTTTGACCTACTAATGGCAAACCGGACTCAAGCTGTGGATGTGCTTAAGTTTAGACTGTAGGTAAGGCGTTTGATGTAGACATTGGATAGATGAGAAGTTTTTTGTATGAAATCCGCAAGCAGCGCATGTGAATTTCTCGCCATCCGATGAAATGAGATATTCATCTCCTTGGCAGAGTGGGCAATTCAGGTTCTCTATGTCTTTTGTGTCTTTGTAATTATTCATATTGTTTTCCAGCAGCAAATTGGAATTGGCAAGATCAAGCATAGCGGAACGCTTTGTTTAAGAACATTATTTCATCCGGTACAGCGAGAACTTGAGATTCACTTCAAATATCCACTTGGATGTCGTAGAAAATATCGAAGGTAATAGTTGAACACGGTTTAAAGAAAAGGGCTCCTTAAGGAGCCCTTGTTGATCATAAGTTCCACAATGTTATGCGGTGCGGTAGCGTTGTAATATCTCACCAAGAGAAACGGAGGCTTGCGTGAGATTAGCGACGCCAGCGGTAGATTGCTCCGCCACTTCTCTGATTGTGCTTGATTGACTACGAATTTCTGAAAGTTCCGATGCAATATCGTTAGCCACTGCGCTTTGTTCTTCAGCAGATGTGGAAATCTGAATGCTCATGTCCATTAATGAGCGTGCTGACTCGGCAATAGAGGTAACATCATGGCCGATTTCATCAATAAGCTGGCTGCTGGTTTGAGCTTGCTGAACGGTTCGGTTGGTGATTGAAGCAATGTTCTGGCTCTCAATTTGAAGCTTCTCAATCATGGCTTGGATCTCTACTGTTGCCTGTTGAGTTCTGCTTGCTAATGTACGTACTTCATCGGCAACCACTGCAAATCCACGACCTTGTTCACCAGCACGGGCTGCTTCGATTGCTGCGTTTAGTGCCAACAGATTAGTTTGTTCTGAAATGGCGTTAATCGTTGTGATCACGTCATTAATCTGCGTCGTATTCTCGTTTAAATTGGTTACTGACGTAGAGGCTTGTTCAATATAGCTAGATAACGTCTCTATCTCGCCAATCACGTTTTGTACACGGCTTCTGCTTAGTTCGATCTTCTGGGCATCTTGGTCTGACTGCGTCGTTGCTTGTTGAGAAATACTTGATACCTCCTTTGCAGAGGCTGTCATTTCTTCCATTGCCGTCGCGACTGAATCAAGCGTTTGATATTGATGAGATATCTGGGTTTCACTCAACTGCATATCTTTTTCGAATGCAGAAGATGTCTCGCTCAACATCGTTGCATTATTTTTAACACTATTAACCAGTTCACTTAAGGTATCCATAGACTTGTCTAGCGCACAGCCGATGGTACCGAATTCATCTCGACCTGGATGGAAACCAAGACGAGAGGTTAAGTCACCGTCACCAATTTTTTCGGTTGTTGTATATAAAACCCACAGAGCTCCTCCGATAAACGTTGCCACCCAGTAAGAGAATAGGGCAAAAGGAATAACCCATAAGAAGCTGAGTAATAGTGACGATAGAGCTGATGATTTTAACGATTCGTATTGTGTGGACACATTTTGAGTCAGCTTAATCACTTCTCCAGAATGCAACTTGGCATAAGCGGTGACAGACCCATCGACAAAAGAACTCTCGCTTACGCGGTTCGATTTCGATACGCCGTCAATTTCTGTAGCGCGGTTTGATTGAGTATCAACGATACCAGAAAGCTTCGCTTCGCTCGCCGAGATGGCTTGCTGCTCAAATTGTTGTATTTCATTGAAGTAGCGGCTTCCAGCCACTGAAGTGAGGGCTACTAAAAACAGTAGGAATATAACCCACATTTTGTCGTTGATAGACATCTTGATAAACAGCCTGTCTATCGTTCTAAACTCAACTTCTCTCATTTAAAGCTCCATTAGAGATAAAAGATATTGACCAAATCTATTGCTATATCGAAACAAAATATGCGAAGTTAATCAGCAAAATATGTAACGAATACTAAATTTAGTTTAAGAAATGAGATCTAAGGACGCCTATAACAGTATGTTATATCTTTAAATTGACATGAATGTTGATAAAAGAGTCATTTCTCTAAAGTGTTAAGCGGATATGAAATCTAATTGCAATCGTTTACTTTTGATTATGCTCATAGGTTTTTAAATCTTTACTTCTCGCTGTCATGAATGTGTCATATAAAGACTATAAAAAGGAGTTGCTGATGTGGATATGGCAAGAGCCAGGCCGTCAGCAAGTAAAAGCAAGAGAGCTTAAAATAAAGGAGGTCACAATGAGCGACCAATACCAAAACGATGAGAGCCTAGAGCTGCTAGATGCGCTTGAAATTGGCATTATCTTGTCGGAATACGTTGGCTCAGACAACGAAGCCGAATAGCGGAACACTCTCATCTCGTCGTAATTGACGTTATACTAGGTTCATGTCACACCAAGCCCTAGAGGCCAAAACTGGCGTCGAATGAACTTTCTAGCCCACCTGCATATCGCAGATCACAGTAACAGCCATTTGTTGGGAAACTTGCTTGGAGACTTCGTAAAAGGAGATCCAAGCAAGCTGTATGATCGCGATATCTCAAATGGCATCAGATTACATAGATTTGTTGACCGTATTACCGACCATCATCCAATCGTCAACGAATGTAAGCCTCATTTCACTGGTGTTGCGCGACGTTTTGCACCTATCGCTTTGGATATGTTTTGGGATCATTGCCTCGCAAAACACTGGAACGACTTTCATTCCGTGCCTCTCGAACACTTTGTAAAAACGGCATACGAGAGAGTAAACCGAGAGGTTCATGAACATTTGCCGCCACGTTTTTTGGTGCTCCACAGCAGAATGTGGCATGGCCGATGGCTTCAATCCTATCAAGATCTAGACAATATAGAATTTGCACTACATCGGATATCGCAAAGAAGTCCTAGAATGGCAGACTTAACCACAACATTTAAAGTGATTGAAAGTGATTACACCGAATTAGAAGAGAAGTTCTCGTCACTTTATCGAGATGTTTTGCGCCAGTCGTATGATTTTCAGCAACAGCTTAACGACTCAACTCAATGAGATAGAAAAGTAGTATGGCTTTAGGGGCTCTGGTAAACTCTGCGCTCCAAAAATAATGAGGTTACACATGTCTGTTAATTTTGCTGATTTAGGCATCGAACAAAAGCTAATCGAGACGCTAGGCAATCTAAATATCGTGACGCCAACACCAGTGCAAGAAAAGTCAATTCCACACGTCCTTGCAGGAAAAAACTTACTTGCTGCTGCACAAACTGGTACGGGAAAAACGGCTGCGTTTGGTTTACCTATCATACAAACCGTTCAGCAAAAGAAACTTAACGGCACACCTCAAGCATTGATTTTGGTTCCAACACGCGAGCTTGCACAGCAGGTATTTGATAATTTGAATCAGTACTCGGCAGAAACAGAACTTCGCATCGTGTGTGTTTATGGTGGTACAAGCATTGGCGTACAAAAGAGAAAGTTAGAAGAGGGCGCTGATATTTTGATTGCCACGCCAGGCCGCCTTTTGGATCACCTGTTTAATGGTAACGTAAACATCTCTAAAACCGGTATGCTCGTGTTAGACGAAGCCGACCGTATGTTAGATATGGGATTTTGGCCTGACTTGCAGCGCATCTTCCGACGTTTGCCTGCTGAGAAACAGATCCTATTGTTCTCTGCGACATTTGAGAAGCGAATCAAAACTATAGCGTATAAACTCATGGAATCGCCAGTTGAAGTCGAAGTTTCACCAGCAAATACGACTGCTGAAACGGTAACACAAATGGTTTATCCAGTGGATAAAAAACGGAAACGTGAATTGCTAGCGTACTTAATTGGCTCGCGGAATTGGCAGCAAGTGCTTGTATTTACAAAAACGAAGCAAGGCAGTGATGAGTTAGCGAAAGAGCTCAAGTTAGATGGCATCAAAGCGGTTTCTATCAACGGCGATAAATCACAAGGTGCCCGCCAAAGAGCTTTGGATGAATTTAAACAAGGTAAGGTACGTGCTTTGATTGCAACCGATGTGGCAGCACGAGGGTTAGACATTCAAGAGCTAGAACAAGTCGTGAACTTTGATATGCCATTCAAAGCAGAAGATTATGTCCATCGAATTGGCCGCACTGGAAGAGCAGGAAAGTCAGGTTTGGCGGTTTCTCTTATGAGTAGAGATGAGGAGTACTTGTTGCAAGCTATCGAGAATCTGCTTGATCAACGCTTACCCCAAGAATGGCTGGCAGGTTTCGAACCAAGTCTTGTAGAAGAAGTTGAGCCTGAACAAAATGGGGGTGGGCGTCGTCGTAGTCGTTCATCTGAGAAGCGTAAGCTAAAAGCAAAATTGGCGATTCATAAGAATCGTGGTAAATCACGTAGCTCTCGCTAAACCGCGCAAACTTTTGCTCTTACATAGTCAGGCTGTTTTTGCCTCTTCATAGGCGTCTAACGTTTGGGGGATAGCAAGTAGGTACCCTTGGTACATATCGAAACCGAGCTTTTTCATTAAGCGAAGTTGATGCTCGGTTTCAATTCCTTCGATAACGGTTTTAGAGCATAACGCTTTTGCGAGTGATAATGCATCGTTAAGCGCTTTAAAATCACCGTTTTCATACCTTAGCAATAAAGAGCGATCCATCTTGATTATATCTGGGCAAACGCTTCTCACTCGCTCAGTTGTCGATGCATTGACGCCATAATCGTCAATCGCTAATTTAAATCCTTCAAGACTTAACTCCCGAGCAGCTTGAGACAAAGAGAGTTCATCCTCCACCTTCAATTCAAGTAACTCCATGACGATTTGTTCATTCATCAAATGCGATTCATAAATGGTTTGTTTTAGCAGTCGGTTATAAGTGATGTCTTTAACTAGTATCTCTGCCGCTACCGGTAATACATTGAGAAACAATTGTTTTGTGTGAAAGCGAGACTGAGAGAAATTTTTGATATGGATTAGGCGACTTAAGCGTTCAACATTGAGCAAATCTTGAGTGGGAGTCGCTTTGGATTGGAAAAACTGATCTGGCCTAACGATGGTGCCATTGGCATTGCTAATTCTTACCAGTGCTTCAAGGCCAACGATGGAAATATCGTTCTTATATATGGGTTGAAAGACACTGCGGAGAGTGAAGTTCGTGTATTTCGCAATATACTGCCCGTCGGCTTCTTTCCGGATGCAACTAAGTAGTTGCGAGATGCTCATCATTGTTACCACAACCTAAATCAATGTCTCAACATCAGCGTTATCGCGCTAATTTTTCTATTTCATTGGCAATGAATCTAAGTGTGCTCATTAACTCAAGCAAGAACGATGGTAATGGATGGGTAGTTTTGTCGAGTGATATCAAACAAATTGATGAAATAATTGATAATCTCAGCACTTCAATTTGATGCTACCATTGCAGTACGGCATACAACTGCAAATATTTTCTGACTAACTGCTGTTTGTTCGAACGCCGTAAAGGATGCCCAAACTTAATGTAACAAGGGCTAATACCGAATCGAGTGTCCAACGATTGCGTGAGTTGCGACTCGCTGGTGTACAGTGTGATTCCTTGTTCTGTGTATTCGTTGATCTGATCGGGTAGTTCCCCCATCCACCAATGAAGCAATTCTCGGCTCGTTTTGCTGCGACTTATCCAATGATCACAAACCAAAAAGAGTAGGTCATTAGGCTGTAAGGCATAGCCATATTCACTCTGCCATTCCGTAATTGATGAGAGTAAGTTTTCCCGGCAAGATTTTCCGGCACTGACCATATGGTGACTCAGAACCCAGACAGTGCCGATGTCGGATGAAATTCGATAGTGATGGGGAAGGTCTGGAGACTCCAACACTTCGATTGGCTTTATCACGCAGTTGTATCCAAAGTGACGAAAAGTATGTTCCATCCTTCTTGAAAACGCGAGACCAAGATGATGCTCACTCATGCCTTGGTTATGCACCGCAGGGTAATGCTTTTCACACAGCTTAAGACAGTCGTCTTGAAAATCATTAACACTTTGAATAACTAGGTCGAGTAGCAAAGAATATCCCTTAATAATTACAAAACGAACTGCAAAAGGTTAGCATAGTCTTTTGAGAATAGACTAATTTACTTCGGCAACTTCTTGATCTAAACACCAAATTTCTCACAAATGACCGTGTCTAATCTTTCATAGAACAACACGAAAGAAGCAGAAGTTGAACAAAAATTTGAAAGGGAAAAAATGATAAAGCTAGAACGCGCACAAAAAGAGGCGTTGGCCACCGCCATTCAAGATTACATGCAAGACGAGCTAGATGTTGAAATTGGCCAGTTCGATAGTGAGTTTCTAATTGATTTTATTACAGAAAAACTAGGACCAATTTATTATAACAAGGGTGTTGAAGATGCTAAGTTACTGGTTGAACGCAGAATGTTAGAAGTTTCCGAAGAGCTGTATGAGATAGAACAAGAAGTTAAGCTGTAAGTTTCAGTTTTACAAACGATTTAAAGTTCCTTCAAAAAATTCGAACAACTTGATAGATACGGTACCATTGGCTAGATGTAAATGATGGTAAATAATCTGTTTCATATGACGTAAATAGGTTAATGTAGTGTTTCTTGCTCAGCATTAACTTAGGAATATATCTAGGAACTTGAGATGGATACACTGGTAAAGAATTACAACCTTACTGCACGCGTGATGCATTGGTTATCAGCGCTGTGCATTATTGGTCTATTTGCAGTGGGTTTGTGGATGGTCGACCTTAGCTATTACAGCGAATGGTATCGAACTGCGCCGCATTACCATCGCTCTGTCGGTATTTTACTCGCTATTTTAACTTTGGCACGCATCGTATGGAAACATGTGACGGCGTCACCAAAGGTAGAAGGCAAACGTTACGAAGTGCTTGCTGCTAAAGCAGCGCATGGTGTCATGTACCTACTATTGATCACCATCTTTGTTTCAGGTTACCTCATTTCAACGTCTGATGGACGCGGCATCGAAGTGTTTAATTGGTTCACCGTGCCAGGAGCGGGAGAGTTATTCCCAGGCCAATCAGATATTGCAGGTGAGATTCACTTCTATGCAGCTTGGGCAGTCATCCTGATTGCAGGTTTACATGCTATTGCTGCACTAAAACACCACTTTATCGATAAAGACAACACATTAAGAAAAATGTTAGGAGCTTCAAAATGAAAAAGTCACTTTTCGCTACAGGATTAGCTATCGCTATGGCACTGCCATTTGGTGCGCAAGCTGCAGATTATGTCATCGATACCAAAGGTGCTCATGCTTCAATCAACTTTAAAGTTAGTCACTTGGGTTACAGTTTCATCAAAGGTCGTTTCAATACATTTTCTGGTGACTTTTCTTTTGATGAAAACAACATTGCTGACTCAAAAGTAAATGTTGTTGTTGATACAACCAGCCTAGATTCAAACCATGCTGAACGTGACAAGCACATTCGTAGTGGTGACTTCATCGATGCTGGTAAATACAGTGAAGCAACCTTTACGAGCACAAAAGTGGTTGATAAAGGCAATGGCAAACTAGATGTAACTGGTGATCTAACGCTACACGGTGTTACTAAGCCTATTACTATAGAGGCTGAATTCGTTGGTGCTGGCAGTGACCCATGGGGCGGCGAGCGTGCTGGCTTTGTTGGCAACACTCGCCTAGAGCTTGCTGACTTTGACATCCCAGTAATGGGTGCTTCAAGCTACGTCGATATGGAACTTCATATCGAAGGTATTAAGAAGTAATTAGTTCCTTTTAGATACACTAAAAGCGCTCTTCACTTGAAGAGCGCTTTTTTATTATCTTAATCACATCACTAACATCGATAAACCAGTCAGTGATAGCGATTGAAAGCCAATAGACGTTGTAAATGTTTAGCTAATTACGCTGTTTCTAACTCGCTTTTTTCCACTAGGTTTAAACGCTCACCAAAAATCGGGCGTAGTGCTTTTAATACTTCAGTACGAGTAACCACCCCGACCATCTGCCCATTTTCAAGCACAGGAAGCACTTGTGGCTTACTTACTTTGATACTTTTAGCGCGTTCTTCGAGAGACAAAGACGTCAAGCGAGTGGCAATACCCATACTGCTCGCTGGGTACAACTGCTCTTTATCGATACATAGGAATTCCACAACATCAACGAGGCGATCACCAGCGTCAATTGCGACCACATCTCGGCTCATGATGTCGACGACTTTTTGGTCTTTCACCGGAATGTAGTCCTCACACCATAGTTCTACCATCACATCGTGAGCAGAGAAGAAGCCAACTAATCGATTTTGTACGTCTACAACAGGTGCGCTAGTTACGTTGTTATCAAGTAACACATCCAGCGCGGCTGCAATTGGCGTTTCTGCACGAATGGTGACTGGTTTTTGGTTCATAATGTCTTTAACAAAAGAGGCATTTTTCATGGAGAAATCCTTAACTGACGACAGTGTTGTAGTTGTAGTGATAGAAGAAACATTCGCTGCTTTTAGTTCTGGTCGGCGAAAAATACACCAGTTTGAAAGGCCAACTAATACCGCTCCGCCGACGATGTTGCCAAGCGTGACAGGAATTAAGTTAGCGGTAATAAAGTGGCTAATGTTTAGGTCTGCGTATTGTGACGCAGGCATACCGACAGATGCCCAAAAAGATTCAGGTGCAAAATTCGCGATAACAATACCAAGTGGAACCATAAACATGTTCGCAACACAGTGCTCAAAACCGCTGCTGACAAACATTGCCACAGGCAAAATTGTCATTGCTGCTTTTGTCATTGCATTTGCAGAACTAAATGTTAGCCAAATCGCTAGGCAGACCAATAGGTTACAGAGAATGCCGAGTGCAAACGCTTGAATGAGAGTGTGGTGAAGTTTGTGTTGTGCGATGTTAAGCGCATTTAATCCCCATTGACCGCCATCCATCTGATAAAGACCAGCAGCAGTAACCAGCGCAAGTAGGAACATCGCACCAATAAAGTTACCAACGTAAACTTTGCCCCAGATCGAAAGCATCTTACCGAACGAGATTTGCTTATTGGCCCAAGAAATACTGGATAGGACGGAGCTGGTAAATAATTCACCACCGCAGATCACTATGAGGATCAATCCCATGCTAAATGCGAGTCCACCAGCTAGGCGGCTCAAGCCCCAACCAGCGCCAGTACTGCCGGTGGTCACCGTGATGTAAAACAAGAATGCTAACCCGATGAACGCGCCGGCCATAATCGCGAGGCTTAATGTCATACTGCTGGTTTTGTTTGCCTTACTTAACGCAAATTTTTCCGCTTCAACCATCATCTCTTTTGGAGAAAAATACTGGTGATTTTGAGAACTGGTCACCGCCATATTGACTCCTTAATTTGTAATCGCATAAAAAATCCTTGGTTATTAACTCAAAAATGAAATTGTTGTTTTTATTAAGAGCCTCAATGACTTCGTTTTCAAAACCATTGAGGCTTGCGGTGTTCCCGAACCGCGTACTCAGAATAGGGAGAACGGTTAGTAAGGTAAAATTGATAATATTTAGAAACCTCATCAAATTAATTGATAACTTTACGGGGCCAGGTAAAATGAACTCTATTGCTTATTGGGGCATGCTTTAACAATTGTGGGGATTGGGAAATACCCACTAATAATGGAGGACACTTTGCGCTACTCACTTAAGCAATTAGCGGTTTTCGACGCAGTTGCAGATACCGGCAGTGTAAGCCAAGCCGCAGAAAAATTGGCTTTGACACAATCAGCGACAAGCATGTCGCTTGCGCAATTAGAGAAGATGCTTGGCAGGCCGTTGTTTGAGAGACAAGGCAAGCAAATGGCGTTAACCCATTGGGGGATGTGGTTACGACCAAAAGCAAAACGCTTGCTACAAGATGCATTGCAGATTGAAATGGGCTTCTATGAGCAACATTTATTGAGTGGTGAGATTCGTATGGGAGCGAGTCAAACCCCAGCAGAGCACTTAGTTCCCGACCTTATCAGTATCATTGATAATGACTTTCCAGAAATGCGTATTTCCCTCGGTGTACAAAGTACAAAAGGGGTGATTGATGGGGTATTAGATTACAAGTATGACTTAGGGATTATTGAAGGGCGCTGCGATGATAACCGTTTACACCAAGAAGTATGGTGTCGTGATCATCTTACTGTTGTCGCAGCTTCTCATCATCCTTTTGCGCGTAATCAGTCTGTTAGCCTTGCGCAGTTAGAGCAAGCGAAATGGGTACTAAGAGAGCATGGCTCTGGCACACGAAAAACATTTGATAGTTCTATTCACCACCTTATTGAAGATTTGGATGTGTGGCGCGAATATGAACATGTTCCGGTGTTACGTAGTTTAGTTGCTAATGGTCAGTACCTTACTTGCTTACCGTATTTAGATGTAGAGCGATATATAGAAGCAGGTCATCTTGTGGCATTAAATGTACCCGAGTTAAAAATGGAAAGGACGCTTTCATTTATATGGCGCTCAGATATGGCAGAAAACCCATTAGTCGACTGCATTAAAAGAGAGGGACTGCGAATGATGAAAGGGAAGCCTTCAGTTCTTTAAAGGTTGATTAAACATGCCTACGAGATGAGTTGGGTTTATTCCCTAAATCTGTTGATTTATCGGTTGCGTCAAACTTTTAATGTAAATTGTGAAAATAATAATATCTTATTGTGATCAATATCACCGATAAGCTGAGCTGATGTATCTAACATGTGTCCTTGATTTCAATGTATGAAGGCAGTTATTGAACCATATAGGTACGATAATAGCCGAGCAGGTATGACTACCATGACGACACTTTTAGCTATTTCTATCACTACTGGAATTTTATCTGGCGTATGGGGTTGGATCGCCATCTCTTTAGGTTTGCTTTCTTGGGCTGGTTTTTTAGGTTGCACGAGCTACTTTGCAGCGCCAACGAGCGGATTGAAAGGACTAGGCATCAGCTTAATCACCAATATGACAGGCGTATTCTGGGCAATGGTAATTATTCACGGTTCCACTTACGTGGGGTTGGAAATTATTGGCTATGTGATTACCGCTATTGTGGCATTCTTCATGTGTATTCAAGCTAAACAGGCTTGGCTCGCGTACATCCCTGGTACTTTTATTGGTTCATGCGCAACATTTGCGGCTGACGGAAACTGGCAACTTGTCATTCCATCGTTGTTGCTAGGTGGTGTGTTTGGCTATCTAATGAAAGCGACAGGGCTATGGTTGCATACGAAATCAACCGCTACTTCTTCTTCGCTTGCTGAGCAAGCACAGTAGTGAACCCCCGATCTTATTGGTATCCACTGTGTATTGAGTTTTATCCCTCTCAATACCCTTAATCAAAATTAATGATGTTTGATACAAGCACACCAAATTGGTGTACTTTTTTTGTATTACAAGACAATACGCTGAGTGTAAAATACGCCTAACTCATGTATTGCCGTTGGCCATGGTAACAACGCGTTTAAGTGTCCAGCGCAGAAGTACAGGAATACACTCCATGCCTTTCTCTTCACAATGAGAAACAATAGCCAAAGCTAAGTCCGGTTTTGCATGTTTTTTCAAAACACGATTTACGACTTTTTTAGCAGGGATAGGGTGGTCATGAGGAACTTTGATGATGTCCTTAAAGAAAAGTTCAAAACCATTGTTGTACAGAAAGTGCTCGATGTCTCGGTCGGGTAACTCCGTAAGTCGATGCCTTTCCTGATCATGGTCGAGCTGTGCTCGCACTGCATGCGCGTACTTTTTCCCTGCTGGGTCGCCATCGGTAACGACATGCCAATCAATACCAAACTCTTTTGCTACTTTGATGAGTGATTTTAGACCTGATTGAGCAAACTCAACGATTTGAACCCCTTCGGCAGCCAAGTCATACCCGCATTGACGAGCCAGTTCATGAAAAAGCCAAACTTCGGTTTCGCCCTCAACAAGTAACCAGCACCGCGCAAATAATGCTCCTGAACGATGAAAACGAATATGGAAACCAATTCGGCGCAACTCATCTCGACCAAACTTTGTTGAGTTTAAACTCTTAGCGATGGTTCTGTCTGATAGCCGAATTAAACGTCGAATTGAATACAGTGGAACAGAACCGAGTAACGTGCCACTGTTGGTGGTTAATATCTTTTGCATTGGCAATAATTGCAATAAGGACCACGCTCTCGCTAGATGAGTTGGATGCAGTCGACCTTCTGGATCTTCAATGATCAGTATTGGTCTCGCACAGCGCCTTAAATCGGTGGGACCCTTAGCTTGAAGATAGGCATTGAGTAACCCCATTAAAAGCAAGCGGCTTTGTTTGTCATTGGTTTCTTTCAAGAACTGACTCAAACCTTTATCAGAGGAAGGGCTTGTATAGAAAAGACCATCACGAGGTTTGCGTGGGTTACCTTTACTGACACTTCTGAACGCGAAATAGTGTTCAACAAGCGTTTGCATTGAGTCGAGGCTACTACGAATCTCACCTTTATTCACATGGCCAGGCATGGCCAATAAGCGTCGACAGGTGTTGTTGATTCGTTTTTCAATCCGAGCATTTTTACCATCGCCGTTGACATGGTTTAAATCAGGGAAGCGTCGGGAGTCACGTAGTCGGATTACAGGATGAAGTGTCATTAACTCAATAGCGAGTTTCTCTGAGTGGTGAAGTTTTTTGGGTTTGCCGTTATGATCCAAAAACGCGTACTCTGTATTAATGCCATGCTCATCGCGAGACGCACTAATACGATAGTAAATGACTTGCTCACCATCTTCGTTGGTACACCATGTAGGCTTTATGCGTCTGTAGCGTCCCGCTTTTACTTCGTTTTTATCCTGCGCTTTAAAACAAACAATGATCTGTAAGTGTTGTGTTTGTGGATGAGAAATTGAGTAGTCAACGTGAAAATCTTTCAGTTTGAATTGATACAATGAGCCATTGGCAGGTAATGCGATGGAAAGGGCATCGAGTAATGATGATTTGCCCCACGTGTTCTCACCGATAAGCGTGGTGAGTTCGTCAAAAGAGAGTGAAAGGCGTTTGATGCCTCTAAACCCGGAGATTTCGATGCGTTCTAGTTTCATCTCAATCCTCCTTGCAATTATTTGAATTATCGAGAGTTATTTTGCTACTCCTAAGCATATATGAATTCGGAATTTTTGAGTTAAGCTCAGTTCACAAAATTACGAGAGCCTCTTACTGAATAGAGACCGTTACAAGCGAGGCTTGCTTTCAAAGCTGGGGGACAGCATCGTGATCACTTAAACATGAAATCCTAAATCGCAGTTTCATAAAATTCATGATTCTGTCATGATTCACTTCTTATTATTATAAGGAATGAAAAAAGAGAAGATGAAGATGAATAACAATCATAAGCCAGTGAGAATCAAACTGGCACACATCAATGACACACATTCCTACTTTGAACCAACGTCATTACAGTTAAAGCTTAAGATAAACAATGAACTCACGCTAGAACCCTATGTCAGTGCTGGCGGCTTTTCTCGTATCGCAACCAGAGTCGAGCAGTTAAGAGATGATGCTCAGCGCCAAGGTCATGGGATGTTGTTCCTCCATGCCGGAGATTGCTTCCAAGGCACGCTGTATTTCTCACTATTTAAAGGCAAAGCCAATGCCGACTTATTGAACGCATTAAAGATTGATGCAATGGCGTTAGGTAACCATGAATTAGATATGGGGAATGAGCCAGTTGCATTGTTTTGCCAACGTACTCAGTTCCCATTGCTTGCTGGCAACTGGGATTTATACAATGAATCACTTAAAAAAATTCACCGTATCAGTGATTGCAAGGATGTATATAGTTACCAACCGGATACACAGAGCGCTCAATACATTGTTAAAGAATTCCATGGTGAGCGGGTCGCGATTTTCGGATTATCCATAGATAAAATGAGCGACATCGCAAACCCTGATGCAGACACGCCTTTTCACTCAGCAATTGAAACCGCCAAGGCGACCGTAAAACAAATCCATTCATCAGGTATAAAAAATATTATTCTTCTGAGCCACTTAGGTTATGAAGGTGATTTAGAGTTAGCTGAGCAAGTCTCAGGTATTGGTATAATTGTTGGTGGACACAGCCACCGGTTGCAAGGTGATTTTTCATCAATAGGGTTAGGACAAGACGATCCCTACGGTATCAAAATTAATGATACCTATGTGGTGCAAGCGGGTTTCCATGCTTTGACAATGGGGCACTGTGTCATTGAGTTTGATGAACACGGTAAAGCAACGATGTTGAGTGGACAAAATGAACTGTTGCTGGGTCGACGTATTTTTTGGGACTCGACGCTAAACCAACAGCTCGACCAAGGTGTATTCGAAACCGCGTGCGACTTCATCCATGGTCAACCGAATGTCGTGGTTTGTAAGAAACACCCGGAAACTCAAGCGATCCTGAGCGATAAATATATTCCTCAGGTCAGGCAGTTACAGTCACAAGTCATTGCTAGTGTTGACACCAAAAAGCGTCATGTGAGAATTCCCGATGAATTTGGTGAGAGTGAGTTGGCTTCCTCCGTTGCCCGATCATTTCTGCACTGTTTAAACAAACGTGGATATGACGTTCAATTTGCAATTCATAATGCGGGTGGCGTGCGAACCTCTTTGAACCCTGGCAACATTACAGTGGCAGACATTGCCGGACGGCTGTTGCCTTTTGCCGTTCCTATCGGCTTTTACGATGTAAAAGGCAGCGCTATTCGCCGTGCACTTGAAGGCGCGATAAATAATGCACTCAACAATGGCGTAGAAGGCACTGGATCTGGCAGTTATCCGTACACTTACAATTTAAACTTCGAGTACCACGCAGATGCCCCAAAAGGTGAAAGAGTTCAATCATTAGTGATTTTTGATGGCAAACAATGGGTTGGTGTTCAAGATGATGTTTGGTATCGAGGGACTTCTTCTGCCTATACGATGAAAGGGAAAGAGGGGTACGACGCATTGCAGGAGATGAAAGGAGAAGGACGTGTGACCAGTTTGTCCATGGCTGATTGTTTTATTGAACTCCTGACCGATGAGCCAAACTGTTTGAATAAAAGTCACAAACTTTACACAAAGCGACGTCGATAATAGATACTGGTATTGATTTTGCTGCTCTCCACTTACTACATGGGTTGATGAGGATGGCAGTATGTGGAATAAAGATTGGGCAGATACGGCAGTCGTGGTTGCCTGGATCGCAATTTGGTCAACACTGGTCTACTTTGTGCCTCTAAGCGGCTTTTGAATTGCTAAGAATGTGGATGCTACAAAAGGGAGCAGTAATGCTCCTTTTTTGTATCTATCTTCCCCTTTAGGCCTCTAACCAATGAAGAGTTTGTCTTGAGCCATTTGCTGCTTTTTGTCTGTTTACTATAGTTGCGGTGGTTGAATCCATTTCTTTCTTTTTTATAGTGCTTCCTGATTTTTGATAAGAATTTTATTTCGATAAGACAAGGTTTTTTTGTTGGAAAGCCTGACGCTCGGCGTTATTATGTCGACGTTTGGGGAGTAGTTAGCGCAAGTTTACTTATCGTCATCTCGTTAAGCATCAGCTTATCCGGTAAGTAAAGGTGTTACGTGGTTTATTCACATCAACACTTCAACGAGACCAACGCATTCATTGACTAGCAGCACATAATCGTTATGTGGCTGTTGGTTGTTATTGTATGCGGAAGGTCACCAAACGAAGTCCTTCCGCCATGGGAGGAAATATGTCTCTTATCGAAAATACCACCCAATTGAGCCAATCGGTGCCTCTTCAAGAATCATTAGCGATGTATGGTGCTTTTGGTTTATTTACCCTTGTTCTTGTTACGCTTGATATCTATCAAACACGTGGTGGCGCTATCACGATGAAAAAAGCCATCGTTTGGAGTGTTTTTTGGTTCTTGCTTGCCTTTGTTTTTGCAGGTTCTATTTATTTATTCTGGGACTTTTACGCGCCACATAGCGCTTATACGAACGACAAAGCAACGATTTCATTCTTAACTGGTTACTTACTAGAGAAGTCGTTAAGCGTTGATAACTTGTTTGTGTTTGCCATCATCTTTGCACAATACAGTGTGCCGGAGCATTTGCGTCCGAGAGCATTGCTTTGGGGGGTGATAGGTGCGCTAGTTTTACGTGCTGTCATGATTGCGGTTGGTGCTCAGTTACTTGCACAGTATCACTGGGTATTGTACTTATTTGCTGCTTTCCTTATTTGGACAGGTGTTAAGCTAGCTCGCGACAAAGGCGAAGCAGAAGAAGTTAATCCATATCCGGAGCAGTTGATTCGAAAGGTATTGCCAGTTACAGATGACTACCAAGGAAATCACTTAATCTTAAAGCAAGCTGGTAAGTGGGTGGCAACACCGATGCTGATCGTTGTTGGTGTCATTGCAGTAATGGACGTTATGTTTGCGTTGGATTCTATACCAGCTATATTCGCGGTAACGCGAGAGCCATTTTTAGTCTTAGCCGCGAACGTATTTGCATTATTGGGTTTGCGATCGCTGTACTTTGTTCTTCAAGCAATGTTAGACAAGTTTGTATACTTAAAACCAGCATTATCAGTAATCATGATGTTTATCGGGGTAAAAATGCTATTGGTTGGAACAGAATATGAGATTCCGACAGCATGGTCTCTCACATTTTTAGTTGTTGTGATGACATCGGCAGTGGTGGCATCACTCCTAAAAAATAAAGCGAAGCGTCAAACTAGCGTTAATATTACTAATCAAAAAATATAAAGTAAGCACTAAAATCAAAAGAAGTAACGAAAAATATTGTTAAATATATGTTGTTGATTAAGGGGCGATTATGCAGGTAATGTTCAGTTATTCAATGTAATTACAGCAATTGTGATTATTTATGCCGTTATTATTCATTTGTATTTTTGAGTTTTGTAATGAGTTTGTTTTATTAGAAATTCTAATTTGAATGGGTAAAATTTGTCATTTCTTAAACAATAAGAAACTGACTAATATACAACCAACTAAACAGACTACTGCTTTTAAAGAGAGGCAATCATGGCACAAGCAATGCAAATGACAAATGTAGCTTTACCAACCTCTATGGATAAGAAAACCTACGCGGTTAACTTCAAAGGACTGATTGCTCACTTACTGGACATTCTATTTGTAGATAACACTGCGCCACGCAGTTACTACGCAGAAGACTTGTCAGCACATATTCAAAAAGACATCGGTATGTACCGTTAATATTGAAATAGTGTAAGAAATACCGGCCTATGAGCCGGTATTTTTTTATTTGTAAAACATGCCTACTCAACCTACGCCCTAGAAAAGAAACACTCTAGAGGAGGTAGACATGATAGTAGATTAAGTGTTGTATAGAAAAACGGGGCACCATTGGTGCCCCGTTTTGACATGACTGAAGTGCGATATTACTTCTTGCGGCAGTATTCTGCGATCACGTACATCGACTGACCACCATTTGCCTTACCCGAAACTAGCTTTGGATCATCGCCAAGGCTAATACCACGAATCACTGTACCTTGTTTGATTACTTGGTTAGTGCCTTTTACTGGTAGGTCTTTAATTACTGTTACATCGTCACCTTTCTTAAGTTCAGTGCCGTTACAGTCAACCGTTTTATCGTCAGCAGACATCCCTTTCATTGCCCAGTTCATTTGCTCTTCTTCCATGTACATCATGTCAAGAGCATCTTGAGCCCAGCTTTCTGTGTTTAGGCGAGTGAGTTGGCGCCATGCGGTCACTTGTACAGCAGGAACCTGGCTCCACATGCTTTCGTTTAGACAACGCCAGTGGTTAATGTCTTTTGGCTCATCGATCTCACCCAGACACTTATCACAAACCATGATGGCAGTATCAACCGTCACATTACCGTGAGGTGGGACAGCGTATGCAGTTAGTTGAGATTCAGAAGAACACAGTTCACATTTTGACTCGCAGCGCGCAAGCAGAGTAGCTTCAATAGACATAAGGACTCACCTTAGTAATGTTATTTTGTGGCGGTATTATCCACTTTATCCTGAGAAATAAAAGGGTGTTAGCGAATTAAAGATTAGATTTTACAATACTCCAACCTGATTAAGGTGAAGATGTAAAATATTCGCTAAATAAATAATACGGAAGTATAAAAGACACTATTAATTGTTTTGGTTTATGAATTGGTTGTGTCAATTTCTACAACGATTACAAACCTAAAAGAGGTAAATGTAGAGAGAGGGTGGCTAGAACATAGCCCTCTAATTTACAGAGGGCCTGTCGTTAACGTTCGACAATCTGGACAATTTGCTCTTTTGAAATACTCATTTCTTTACCATCCATGTCTTCATACTCGTACATACCCGTTTCCTCGTTCAGGTCTGGTTTACCGTAAGAGGTAATAATTTTCCCTTCATTTGTCGACATCAGATATTGGCTACTTCCGCATGCAGCAAGAAGTAATACAGTGGCAATAACAGTCAATACGCGCATAGAGTTTTCCTTTTGAACAAGTGAGTTAGGCAAAGACATCGTTTTAACTATAGCAGAGGAAATATGAGTGGGTTTGAATACAATTGAAATGAAAAAGCCCAGTAGAAACTGGGCTTTGGTAGGAAGGGCGTTGCGATTACTTCAAAACAGAAGTGTTAGTGACACCTGTTAGTGCGTCATCCATTAAGAAGTCAGTGTTTTCCATCTGCATCTCTACATGATGATCAATATCAGACAGAGTGCCATTTGGCGAAGCAAAAGTACTGTGCGATGCAGTAGCATTAAACTGTACAAAGCTCGCAGTTGCATTCACAGTAGTGTCCGTACTGTTCACAGTCTTCAACCCTAGCTTATTAGCAAGCGGTTCAGTACCCGCGAATGGTGCATTTGGAACGCTGTTTGGTACTGTGCTATCGCCATCCACTTCTGTCATAAAGAATGGTGTCGTTAGCGAACCAGATGCCACTAAATCTGAAGCGTTTGTGAACGGATCGACAGTGTCTAGTGTAGTCTGTGCTGCATAGATAAATTGTGAGAAACCTGCTTCTAGCGCTGCTACTTGAGCTTCCGTTGCCGCAGCCTCAAATGCTTCGTAACATGTTTTATCTTCTAGATCCGCACATGATGCATCAGCGTAATTCGCATAGTCTTTTGATGCTGCATAAGCGAGGTTATGTTTGATCTGAGGGCCGTAATTGTCTGAACCCAGTAACAAATTACCAATTTGTCCACCAGAGTTCTGTACTGATGCAGAACTAAAGGTGTACAGCGCATCCGCAGTAGGGCTGCCCAATGTATTGTTTGCTGCTGCGACGGCGGATGTAGCTACAATACCGCCAAGTGAATGACCTAGCATTTTGACTTTTGAACCCGTCATTGGGTTGAAGCCTTGCAGAGGACCTCCAGCTAAAAGACCGCCTTGAGCAGATACTACCAAGCTAGCGCGCAAACCTAACACATCCAGAACACTTTGACGTAGGTTGTCACGCGCAACGGCTAAGTTGGAAAGATTTAGATAAGCCAGTACATTCGCATTTGCGGAACGTTGTTCATCTAAGCTGCGCGTACCATGAATAGGTAAGTCAATAGCGATAACTGCCACACCTGCTTTTACCATATTGAACGCGAACGCGTACGCATTCTCTTTCGCTGAGGTGATGCCGTGTTGATAAATCACAACGTCTGTCGCGACGCCAGATTTAGGTGTGAAGACCAGTACTTCGACATCTTCAACCGATTTCACTACGGGAACAGGCGAGTAGCGAGTAATGATACGCTCACTATCAAGCTGGGTACCATCGGTAAGAGTAAGCTTAGCTCCAACAAGTTTTAGCTGCTCTGTAGGATCTGTAGCAAGCTTTGTCACATCAACAGGATCATTTGCAAAAACGCCTGTTGATAGCTGCTGAACCATGTTTGCTTGCTCGTTCGGATCCGCTAATGCTGCGCTTAGCTTCGCTAGGCTTGGCATCGCAGATACCATTGGTTGCATGTTCCAGCTTGCGCCTTGTTCCAAGTAATGAGGCAGTCTTACCACACCTTGTGTCACGCTTACATCGGCACCTGATTGCATGTAAAGGCCTTTAATTGCCGTTTTAGCTGCGTCTAGATCGCTAATGTATTTACTAAAGTCATCGTCAGAGTCTAGCGCAGTGCTAAAGTCTTGGGTTTCACCGAGCGTTATTGTGTAGGCCGTTGATAAGTCTACTGAACCTTCGTTTGAGTCATTTTTGTAAACGGTATTTAGTGTGTTTGCGCCAGTAGAAAAACCAGTAGCGGTTACTCCTTTGACTGCCGCTAACGTATCACCTACAGACTGGGTACTGAACCATGAGGAGTAAACGATGTCGTTAGGATTAACTTGAGCTAGACCAAAAATGCCTTCAACCGCCTGAGTGACTGCTTGAACAGAAGCAAGGTCGCCAGTTTCATAAACGATTTCTTTCGATTTACCTGTCGCATAACTGGCTGATGTACCAATTGGCTCACCATTCACGTCAGTAACATCTTGTGTAACCGCAAAAATGTACTCGCTTGACTCATCAAGTGCAGCCAAGAACTGGATGTATAGAGAGCTACCTTTTGCTTGAACTACGTAGTCCTGATTCTGAACGAGTACCTCTTCGATTGGGTTAGATTTACCGTCCCACTCGGTTAAGCGTTGGTTAATCTTGATGACTTTAACACCAGACGACAGCATGCCCGTTGCAAAACCGTCGCCGTTGAAGTTAAGAACGATTGGCATAGACGTTGACCATCCATCCATCGTGTTCATTGAGGCTCTAGGGTTGGTTAAAGCATCATCGCCATCAGTTGGCAGACCAAGCGTACCATCGCTTGAGTCCATTAATAAGTAAGACGGTGCCGGTACATCTGCGTTCGCTCCTTGAAGCGTAAAACTGATGGATGTTTCGCGATCAAGCAATGCTTGGACTTCATCTTCAAATTGAACTTTGTCGGAAGTACCAGAACTGGAGGTATCATCACCACAACCAGCAAGAAGGATTGCAGAACAAAGCATTGATAATTTAAACGTGTGTTTCATTGGTTTACTCCGTAATCCCATTATTTGAAGGTGTAGTTCATCTGTACCGCGCTGATGTAAGCAGTACCTTCTGAGTCAAACTTAATCTCTTCACCCAGAGCATTTGTCTCAGTGAAAGAGCCTGATTTACTCTTAACAAGTGCAAAGCCTGCATCGAAAGTTAAATTCTCACTCATTGCGTAAGTTAGGCCCGCGCTGTACCAAAAACGGTCACTGTCAGGAATACTCAATGTCGCTTCACCTGCTTGTTCGTCGTACGCAAAGCCTGCACGGAATGTCCAGTCTGTATTAAGTATGTAAGTTGCACCAATGGAGTAGCGATTGTTGTCTTCATATTTCTCAGGTTTAAAGAAACATACTCCGTCAT
Organism: Vibrio sp. sp1; assembly: GCF_016920955.1. Taxonomy (NCBI): domain Bacteria; kingdom Pseudomonadati; phylum Pseudomonadota; class Gammaproteobacteria; order Vibrionales; family Vibrionaceae; genus Vibrio; species Vibrio sp. sp1. Next base: position 1,299,020 of record NZ_CP060590.1, on the reverse strand, counting down.
TACATTCGTTACTGGTCGCTTTTAGTTCTTTAAATGTGCTCCAGTCGGTTTGTTGCCAGCCGTAATGTACAGCCCATTGTTCATTCAGTTGATGGAAAGCCGATAATTCGATAATTGAAGGGAGAGAGATTTTTAAACGGCCATCAACTTTTGGTGATGAAGCTCGACCAGAGTCGTAACTACTAAACTCACCGTCATCAAAATCTAGATCAACCTTAGAGCGGTAGCCAAAGCCAAAACGGTTGTTTTCATTTAGCTCAAATAAAGCGCCGACATTCCAACCCCAAGCGAAAGTTTCACCTTCCATGCCGACAAGGTTATCGGACTTATTACCACCTAAAATACCGGCGAGTGCGCCTTTGTGGCGAGTCAGCTCTGCTTCAGCGTATACGAGGTTGATACCACCACCGACACTGAAAGACTCGTTGATACGGTAAGCGACATTAGGGTTGATGTTTACTGAAAGTAGGGAAGTGTCACCCGCCATATCACCTGCGGAAATATCATTTGGATAGTCAGTAGCAACACCGTATGTTGTGAACATACCGATACCCCAAGCCCAGTTATCATTGATAGGGCTGATGTAATAACCTGCTGGCACGATCTGTAAAGGGGCGACATCTTTCGCGTGTTCATTGTTTACAGTGTCGTACACATCGACTTCAGGGTCGATGATAGATAACGCGCCCGAAAATTGAGCTTCTTTGAAAAGTGTCATTGCTGCAGGGTTACGAGCAAGGACGCTGGCATTATCTGCGACAGCCCCTTCACCTGAAAATGCTCGACCAAGACCAGATGCCGAATGTTCAGCTACCTGGAAGCCCGCTGAGTGGGCATTACACGCAAACAATATTGAAATTGTAAGCAGAGAGCAGTGCTTCTTGTTCATCCTTGACCCTCCTAGGGTGTCATAATGCTGGACCGAAGTCCTTGTAATTGTTGTGTGGTACTTACACCAATTGTTAATACGCGAAATACAACGGTGATGTAAATGCAATGTTAATTGTATGTTTAATAACTTGTCAAAGTTTGAGCGTATTTTGCGTTTTAAATATGATGCATAGGTCAAACGATGGCTTGTAAGGGCATGTATTATCGTTATATTTTTGAAGAGAATGGTACGACCAGAATTGTTTTACGAGCTTTATAGTTAAATAACGATCAAATCAAGAGATAGCTCGCTTTGCTGTTTCTTCACTTCACAGGCATAATTCGCGCTCGCTATGTAGTTATTCAATAGACGCAATAGGAACCGCATTGGAATTACTGAATGTTGAATTTTTAGGTCGTTCGCTAAGGCTCGAAGGATCGATGGCTGGGTGGCAGCAGTTATATTGGGATAATACGTTGGTGTCTCAAATCGATGCCAGTGACAATACCGCAGAGACTTGTCTACACCAGTTTAAGCTCTCTGCGGGTGAGGAAATCCTGAACTGTCATTTAGAGTGTTCTTTAACATGGCAACCGTTTGAATTGAGTTACAAGGTCACAATTAACGGTGAGCTCGTCAACGAAGGTTGTCGAAATGAAAAAGACATCGAGCGCCAAGTGCCAGAAGTTACGCCACCATCCGAAAAGCGTTTAAGTGTAATAGGCCTCGTATCTCTTGGGATGAAAGCACTTAAAAGTGCGAAAGTTATTAAAGTGGCGTTAGCGTCAGCAAGTCTCGCTGCATATTCTTGGCTATTTTCCATCGAGTTCGCGCTAGCGTTGATCGCTTGCTTGGTTTTTCATGAATATGGTCACATTAGAGCGATGAAGTATTTTGGAATGAAGACCAAAGGGATCTATTTGATTCCATTCCTAGGTGGTTTGGCGCTAAGTGACGAAAAGATAAACACGCGCTGGCAGGATGTGGTTATCTCAATCATGGGACCATTTTTCGGTTTAGTACTTAGTATAGTTTTTACTTTGCTTTATTGGATGACTGGTGAGGTGATCTTCGCTGGGCTTGCTGTGTTTAACGCCTTGCTAAACCTATTTAATCTGCTGCCTATTTTACCATTAGATGGTGGCCATGTGCTCAAAAGTATTACCTTCTCAATGAATACTTGGGTCGGGTTAGTTGGCAGTATTGCGACCGCTTTATTAGGCATTTTTATCAGTTACTATTTCGGTCTGACGTTGCTAGGGTTTTTATTGTTAATGGGAATGTTGGAAGTGGTGATGGAATGGAGAGCTCGACATCAAAGCCATTTATTGCCATTAACCCGTTATGGGCAACTATTTTCACTTGCTTGGTACTTGGTCTCTGTCGGAGGTTTTGTTTCTATCATCTGGTATTTTGCCACTCTCGGAGATAGTTTGTTAAGTTTGCCGCTACAGATATTGGGCACTTGATTAGAATCATTAAAAAGCTCCCTAGGGAGCTTTTTTATTTGGCAAGCTTAAGTAGTAGACGATAGTAGCAATGAATTAGCCACATCTTGGTGCTTTCGCGTTATACGCAGGCAGCTTATTTATGGTTGCTTGTAAATCTTTAATGCGCGTACTGTGCGATGGGTGGGTTGAGAAGAATTCAGGTGGTTGAGAACCACCTGATGCAGCACTCATATTTTTCCATAAATCGACACTTTGACGTGGGTCGAAACCTGCTTTTGCCATGAATTCCAGCCCGACAATATCAGCCTCGGATTCCTGAGTACGACCGTATGGCAAGATAACACCGTATTGAACACCGACACCAAGTGCCGCCATCGTCATTTGTTGATACTGTTTGTACTCGGAAGCTCCAATGGCAACGTTTGCTAGAGACAACCCGGCATTTGCTAACTGACTTTGTGAAAGACGTTCATTACTGTGGTCAGCGAGGACGTGAGCGACTTCGTGACCAATAACTGTTGCCAACTGATCTTGGTTTTTCGCGACATCTAAAAGCCCGGTATACACGCCGATCTTCCCACCTGGTAGAGCAAACGCATTGACTTGTTCACTATCAAAAACAACGACTTCCCAGTCTTTAAATCCAGATTGAGCGGGAATGGTGTCAGTGATGTGTTTGGCAACGCATTGAACGTAGGCATTCGTTTTGCGATCTTTGCTGATTGGGATATCTTTCTTCATTTGTTCGAAAGATTTAGCGCCAAGCGATGACATTTCCTGATCTGAAAACATCAGGATCTGGTTGCGACCCGTCGGTGATGCGCTACACGCTGTTAAACCCGCGATAGTTAAAAGAGCAGAGGCTTTCATCCATACCTTCATAACAGGCTCCATTTAATTTTTTGTTTTGAAGCAATAGTATATACCCAAATAGTAACATGATGCATGGATCAAGTTATTCATCTGATTAATAAAGAAGGTGAGATGTTACGTCTTGAAGTTATGCCCAAGTAGCGTCTATGCTAGCTTCCTAGCACATCGTTACAACCTAACAAACCAGTTTGTGAAACTAAGAGTAAAACAATGAGTATATGGAAAAAGCCCGTAAGCATAGAGATTCTGAATGCCACGTCAAAAAATACCCTGATCGAGCACCTACAAATTAAATATACAGATTTCACTGACGACTCCCTTACAGCAACCATGCCCGTATGCAGCTTTACTCATCAACCTTTAGGAATGCTTCACGGTGGTGCATCAGTCGTGCTCGCAGAAACATTAGGCTCATTGGCTGCAAACTTCTCTGTCGATGAGGGCAGCTACTGCGTCGGTTTAGATATTAACGCGAACCATGTGCGAGCCATGCGAAGTGGTCATGTGATTGGTACGGCAAAACCGCTTCATCTGGGTATTTCAACGCAAGTGTGGCAAATCGATATCACTGATGAGCGAGGCCGTTTAGTGTGTACCAGTCGCTTGACCATCGCTGTGAAACAACACAAAACAAAGTCGGTATAAACTAAGATGGTGATTGAGTTTTCATTAGGAAAAATCATTGCAACCCAGCGTGAAATAGTGATTAAGCTCTCCGGTAGTGCAATGGTAACCTTGCAAGCGCAAACCGATGCAATTCAGTTGCTGGGTAGAGGAGCGAACGTTGTTTTATCTCATGGAGCAGAGTGCAAATGGTCTATCAAGCTGGACAACGAGGAACAACTGGCCGAACTTTCGCGAGAAATTGGTATCGATATTCAATAATTTATAGTGTGATGTTTGCACTTTTTGGTAAAAATGAGGAAACTTAGCTTATCGACAACAAGATAAGAATTTCCTCTTTATGAGTAGCCCTCGTTTACGTGTTCAGTTCGAAACACTGTTTGAAAAATTTTCCGGTCACGATACGGACGTTCAGCTCGAAGACATCACCGAAGCGTTGTTTTGTACACGTCGTAATGCTCGTATTGTTCTAAATAAACTTGAAGAAGAGGGCTGGATTGAGTGGCATCCGGCAGCGGGTCGAGGAAAACTTTCGAAACTCGTTTTTAAACGTAATCGAAGCGACGTCAGCGAAAACCTCGCCAGGCGTTATCTCGATGAAGGGAAAATCGGTCAGGCTCTAGATGCGCTTGATAACGATGCGGCACGATTAACGCAGGTTATCCAAGGTTATTTAGGGCTTCAGCATCGACAGGGCGAGCAGGTCGTGCGTTTGCCTTATTATCGACCATTGTCGATGTTAAACCCGCAGAAACCGATGCGGCGTTCTGAACAACACATCGCCAGACAAATTTTTAGCGGACTCACTCGCCTTGATGAAAATGAACAACTTCAACCAGATTTAGCCCACACGTGGGAAGCAATTTCTGATACACATTGGCGTTTTTATCTTCGTCGTGGAGTACGCTTTCATAACGGTGAACCGTTAACAACCAGTTGTGTTCTTGAAAGTGTGCTTGCGTTAAATAGCTTGAACTTGTTTTCTCACATAAAGCGGGTGTCTTCGCCACAAGAGTGGACCGTTGATATTGAGCTCATCCGTCCTGATCGCTACCTGCCTCTGGCTCTGAGTGAGTCGCAAGCAAAAATTTTGCTACCGAGTGCTTTGCGTTCTGAAAGCTTCGATAGACAACCGATAGGGACTGGGCCGTTCCAAGTTAAAATGAATGATGATAAGCGTCTTATTTTGACTGCTTTTGATGGCTACTTTGGTTTTCGCCCTTTACTTGACCAAGTGGAGGTGTGGGTAATCGATGAAGCCTATTCTTCAATGGTTTATCCAAGCCTGTCAAAGCCGAAGATGGATAAACAAGGTTCATCCGATGAAGTCGAGCTGGACCCTGGATGTACATTCCTATTACTAAACAAAAACACCGGGATTGCAAAAGATCCACGTTGGGCAGAGTTCCTCTCGCAAACCCTCAACAGTCACCAGATTTACGCGCATGTTCCACAAGATAAAGTGATGGAACTGGGAGTATTGCAAGCCTTTGGCCTTAAGCCCGGTTGGATTGATCTCAGGCCAGCGGAAGCGGGCAGCGTACCACAGGCTAATAAGGTAATTTCCGTAGCGTATCAGAAAAAGCATCCGATGTTTCCAGTAGTTGCCAAGGCCATCAAGACACTCTTAAAACCGCACGGTATAGAGGTTGAGTTTATTCGTTATGATTCTCAACCGCCCGCACCGGAGGAAGTGGATATCTGGGTGAAAGCTATGGGCATTGCAACGAACCGAAATGACGCGTTGGCGGGCTGGCTCCTGGATTACAGTGATATTGAGAAGTTCAGTTCAGGTTACGATTTTAGTGAATGGGCTAAACTTGTCGATCAATGGCGTGCCGGCATGCACACAGACTTTCCTGCGCGTGAGCTAGGACGACAATTAGTAAAAAGCTGTCAGGTGATTCCTATGTTTCACTGCTGGCTAGGCGTGAATAAAGACCACAGCGGTGCGTTACAAAATGCAAAGTGTAATGCCTTAGGTTGGTTTGATTTTAATAATGTATGGGTCAAACCGGATATAGAAAGTAACCATGGCGAAACCGAATAAAAAACAACCGACGAAAACCGTCGATATCTTTTGCTCTAAATGTAAAACTCAACTATTTAAGTACCGTAAAGGCGGGAAAGGCGCACTGGTTAAATGCTTCAAAGAGCGCATTGTTGACGATTTCACACAAACCCCATGTATTTGCCCCGCTTGCGGACAAGAGTTTGCAAGAGACACTTTAGTAAGAGGAACCCCCGCTTACAAAATGATTGGCGGCAAAGTGACGATGAAATAATAAAGGGCTAGAAAATGAGTATGAAACATGACTATTGCATGGTTTTAAGTACAACCAGTAATGAAAAAAATCGAGATCAGATCATTAAAGGTTTGCTAGATGCTCAATTAGCCGCGTGTATTCAAACGATGCCTATTGAAAGTCACTATGTGTGGAAAGGGGAGATTTGTACTGACAACGAATGGTTGCTGGTGATCAAAACTCGTCGAGAACTTTATGAATTGGTGGAAGAGAAAATAGAAAACCTGCACGAATACGAGGTAGCTCAAATCGTACAGGTTCCAATTGTTGATGGGTTTAACCCTTATTTAGAATGGTTGAGAGAATCGACGTTGAGCCGACATTAAGAATAACGACAACACTGCACCAACGGTATCGCACAACATATCTTTCTGGGCGTCCCATATGTCACCTTGCGAGCCCAGAAAGGCAATTCCCTCATCGCCACCAGCCAACTCCGCATACCACCATTCGATAATCTCATAGCCAGCAGCAAGTGACATGATAGCAAACAAAGCAAACCAGCAAGAGAACGCTTTGTTGAACCGTTTTTTGTTTATCAAGTATTCAGCGATCGGATATGCGTAAAGGCCAATTGAAAAGTGCGCAACGCGATCAAAATTATTTCGCTCTGAACCAATCATGTCGTTAAACCAGTCAAACGGCACTTCGGAGAACGTATATTTCGCACCGATAGTGTGCAAACAGAGCCAGATGAACATTAAAAAGTAAGCCGTATTACTGAACTGATAGCGAATCGAAATCGCCCAAATAGCAACAAGAATACCAATCGCCGGGATAATCTCCGCAAACCAAACTGCGCGTGAGTTAGGTTCCAACGCAGAAAATAAAAACACGATGGCATAAAAAATCGTTAATCCTAAGAGTGTCGAGGTGCTTTTCATAGAGTTACTTGATCCTTCAATTTATCTTACAGTGGGACTCCATAGATTGTGTTAATGATTGCACTTAATTGAACGCTGTGCAATTGATATTTTAATGGGTTTTTTGATCACTGAAAATGTTGATTTATTGGCAAACTGCTCAACATTAAAACGTTTGCGCGTGCAGTTTTCATTAAAGTTTGATTTACAACATGCCCATCCATAGAATCCATGATTCAGTCTAATAAAAAAGAAGTAAAGCCATGAAACTGGAAACTGTCGATTATCTTGCTGACGATGCTGCTCAACAGTTCGTTACCTCTCTACGCGAAACGGGGTTCGGTGTGTTGAAAAACCACCCGATTCCACAAGAGCTTGTAGAGTCAATTTACAAAAACTGGCATGAGTTTTTCTGTTCAGATCAAAAGAATGATTTTCACTTTAACGTAGACACCCAAGATGGCTATTTCCCACCCTCAGTGTCTGAAGTGGCGAAAGGGCACAAAGTGAAAGACATCAAAGAGTACTTTCATGTTTACCCTTGGGGGCAGATCCCAGAGCCGCTTAAAGCTGAAATCTTAGAGTACTACGAGCGTGCCAATGCATTTGCTCAAGAGCTATTAGGTTGGGTTGAAGCGTACGCACCTAAGGACGTTCAAGAGAAGTTCTCTATCGCGTTGTCAGAAATGATCAATAACAGCGACAAAACATTACTACGCGTGCTTCACTACCCACCGATGACAGGCGAAGAAGAGCCCGGCGCTATTCGCGCTGCTGCGCATGAAGACATTAACCTGTTAACGGTTTTGCCTGCTGCTAATGAACCTGGACTGCAAGTAAAGAGTAAAGAGGGTGATTGGATCGATGTACCATGTGACTTCGGGAACTTAATCATCAACATTGGTGATATGCTTCAAGAAGCGTCAGGTGGTTATTTCCCTTCAACGACTCACCGTGTAATCAACCCTACGGGTGGCCGTCAAGAAAAGTCACGTATCTCATTACCGTTGTTCCTGCATCCAAAGCCGGAAGTGGTGTTATCTGAGCGCTACACTGCACATAGCTACCTTATGGAACGTTTACGTGAGCTAGGGGTTATTTAACCTTTACGTGATCTCCTTACAAAGGCCGATGGTGAATGACTATCGGCCTTTTTGCATTTATGCTACAAAGTGGAAACTATGTTTTTTGTGCCGTGAATGGGGCCCTAAACTCGTGTCAGAGAGGATGAATGGAAGGACAACGTACTGTCAATAGTATTGAGCCTCATGCAATAGAAAATCCGCTGCTTTGGCCAATGTTAGAAATTCTGAGAAAACAGCCCTCTAATTGGAAAGTGCACACCTTGGCAAGCTCGTTGGGTGAACAAGGTTATATTTCAAAGCTGGACGACTCTCCCGATAAGGATTTATTCAAAAGAAATTTCCTGATCATGAATGCATTATATCAACTGCAAGACACTCTGTATCCGGATAGTTGGCTTCAAGTCGAAGCCATGGATATTCAGCTCATGTCTTCGATGGAAGCTTTGAGGCATAAGATCGATATTCATGATCCTTTGCGTGAGTATTACTTAGATTGGCGCAATTACGAAGCGGACGAAGATGAAGTGCGTCGACTGTTGAATGAATTTTGGACAACTTATCAAAAGTTCATCGGTGGTTCGTCAGTAGCCAGCGTAGATAAGACAAAGGCACTGTCACTATTTGAACTTAACACTGACGCTACGCCTGCGGAAATTAGAAAACAATGGCGAAAACTCGCGCTTCGTTGGCATCCTGATCGAGAAAATGGCGATGCAGAAAGATTTAGAGTTCTTTGTGAAGCGTGGAATGTACTGAGAAACGAATGATTCGCTAAGAATAAAGATAAAGGAAGGCAGCTAACTATAGCTGCCTTTTGATTGAACTGTCTCTGTCAGCGTATCAAAACTAGCATGATGACTTAAACTGAGATTTTCGCATGCGGTTGAGGGCAGCCATAACGTCTAGTGTGCGTGGTTTGGCTAAGTCGCCTTGTTTAGGAAGAGCGGCATGCCACTCACCAGACAGCATTTCTTCAATCTCCTTCGCCGGATGATTACACCAACCTGGAAGTTGAGCAATTTGGAACCATAACCAGCCAATTGTGTTGACTTCATCGGCTGACTCTATCTGTTCCAAAGCGCTAAGATCAGTAAACTCTTTACCAAATCGAAGTGACTCTTTGCCTTTCGCATTCACACGGAACTTGCCGTCAGTCAGAATATTCATCAACGCAACGCGGTTCAGTGCTCGAGGTGGGAAGGTCTGTAAACGTTCTTCTGACTCGTTATGGCGTTGAGTAGGGTGCTGAGCGATAACTTCTTTCGCTTTTTCAGTCACGTCAACGGCTTGGTAGTCGTGCATTTGAATGACGGTATCGGCAACGTCTAAGTAGTCGCCCGACCCACCCATAACGATAATGGTAGAGATATCAAGATCATCTCGTAATTGACCAATGCGGTCGACGAGAGGAGTAATTGGCTCATCACCTTTTGCCACCAATGCCTGCATACGCTCATCTCTAATCATGAAGTTGGTAGCAGAAGTATCTTCATCAATCAATAATGTGCTTGCACCCGCTTCAATAGACTCTTGAAGCCAAGCGGCTTGCGACGTTGAGCCTGATGCGTCTTGAGTAGAAAAGTCCGCCGTATCTTTACCCATCGGTAAATGGTTGATGTAGTTCGACAGGTTCAAGTGGTGTACGCATCGGCCATCTTCGGCACGAATCTTCATAGCCTTGTTATCGGCAACAATGTATTCGCGACCATCTCCTGGAATATGATCGTAAATTGAACGCTCTATTGCATTTAATAAGGTAGATTTGCCGTGGAAGCCGCCACCTACGATCAGTGTGATACCTTTTGGAATTCCTAATCCTGTGACATGGCCCTTGTTTGGCGCATGTAAAGTGACTTGTAGAGATTCAGGGGCTTTAAACTCAACGGCTTCTTTCATTGGAAGGTCGCAATTACCTGCAATTCGAGGAAGAATACTGCCGTTTGCGACAAACGCGACTAAGTTATTGGCCTCTAACTGTTCTCGTAGGGCATCTTGGTCTTCAACAACTTGGCAGTGCTTAATTAAAGCGGCTTTGTCGAGTTCACGCTCTAAAGTTGCTCGACGGATAAACTTAGGCAGGTGGAAAGTCAGTATGTTGTTGGCTTTTTTCCCCAATACTGAACGACCTTCGGCTGGTAAGTTAACTCGAAAACGCAGTTCAATACCTTCTTCAGTAAACAACACCGCGGTGCTATCCAGTACAGTTTGGCCTGTCAGTGAAATTGATACTGAGTTTTCTTGTTTAGCAAACTGTTCAAAACTACGCGCAATAAAATCACGTGCAGCTCTTTGAAATGCAGGAGACTCGTCTCTTAGCCACTCAAGACCAGTCAAAGACCATGCGCGAGTCGCACGAAAACGTGACGCCGATGCATAAGGGTCACCCTGTACATGATCGATAAACAAAGTGAAATCAGTGAAGTCGTATTGACCTTTGATTTGCTGATAAGCTCGGTAGTTCTGCTTTTCAATTTTCTTAAGCGTGGCAGTCAACTGATCCATGAAGATATTGGCCTTTTAATAGAAGCGGGCGGCGATTATAGAAACCACCGCCCTCATAGTAAAGAGAATGCTTAGGAAGAGTAGGCGTATTGCCCGCCAGAAAGGCGCTGATTAAACAAACTTTGCTCAAATTCATTACAAGGCATAGGTTTACCATAAAGAAAACCTTGTCCGATATCACAACCCTCACCAATAAGAAACTGCTCTTGTTGGTGGGATTCAATGCCCTCGATCACTACTTGGAGTTCCAGTTTTTTTGCAATGTGTATGATTGAACAAATGATCTCGCGATCATCATCTGACTTTTCCATTTGCTGGACGAAGCTTTTATCAATTTTGATGGCATCAAACGGATATTTCTTTAAATAGCTGAACGAAGCATATCCTGTACCAAAATCATCAAGTGACAATGTCACACCTAGTTTATGCAACTTATTTAACGTTGTGCGTGCTACTATTTCATCAGCAATTAGAGCGCTCTCGGTTACTTCGAGTTCGAGAAAGTGTGCTGGCAAATGGAAAGTGTCGAGTAGGTGTTGCACTTGTTCTGCAAAATTTACGTTTTGTAATTGAATGGGAGAAACGTTGACGGCAATTTTGAAGTTATCGATTAACTCAGACCATTGTTTCGCTTTGTCTATCGCGGTACGCAGAACAAAAGAGCCAACTTCAAAGATAAGCCCGTTTTGTTCGGCCATATGTATCAATGCTTCGTTGGAAACGTCGCCAAGTATTGGATGTCTCCAACGAAGCAAGGCTTCTGCGCCAATCCATTTACGTGTTTTGGAGTCTACTTGAGGTTGAAAGTACAACACTAAATCGTCGTTACGCACTGCTTGTAAAAGGTAACTTTCCAGTTCATTGTGACTATTGAGATCCGCCGAATGATTTTCTCTAAAATAACTAAAAGGTTCGCCGGATTCTTTACATAGAAGCATCGCGTAACATGCATGTTGAAGGATACGCTTAGCATTGCTGCAATCTTTGTAAGCTTGAACTATACCGATATACGTGTGCAAATGTATTTCTGTTTTGTTGAAGACAAATCCATCTACGCTAATTTTAGTGATATCATCTAATAGTTGATTTAACCGAGCTTCAATATCCTCTCCCCAAATCAATAAAACCATGTCATTCGAACTTGGTCTACCAGTGATAAATCCGCTAGCACCGTGTCTGGTTAATCTGGAGTGAAATTCTTTTAAAATGTTGTCAAAGACCTCGAACCCGTGCCTGGTCTGAATACTGCGAGCGTTACTAAAACCAATGTTGATGACCACAAGCGATTGCTGATCACTATCAAGGGACTGTAAGGTGTATTGGACAATGTTCTCAAGTGCAGAACGATTTAGAAATCCAGTTCCCTGATCATGTGTTTTTTGGTAGCTCACTTGTTTTTCCGCGGCTTTACGGCGACCAATTTCTTGTGTTAAGGAGTAACTTAACTGGGCTAAATCCGTGGTACGATTTTCAATTCGACTCTTTAGCTCGGTGTTAAGTCGCTGAAGTTTATGTTGTTGGTACACAACTGAAAGCTGTGCTTCGATTGAATCTTTGAAAGTTTCAAGCAACTGACGGTAACTATCGTTGTACTCGTTTCTCTCAGAGTCAAGCATACAGATTGTTCCAAATGTCTCCCCATTTGGCCAGAATAGCGGTAAGCCGCAATAAGAAATCATGCCTAGTTTGATGTCTGGGTTATTTTGCCATTCTTCATCTTCAAGCGCATTGGGGATTACAAGCTCGCCTTTCTGTTCTATAACTTGCTCGCAATACAAACCGTTACCAAGCTGCTCTGCATCGCCAGTACGATAAGGATTACCTAGAGTTTCGCTAGATGTATTTACTTCTATGCGATCCGGATGGATACGCATAATTAATGTGGTGGGTACGTGTGTTATTTGAGCCAGTAAGTTGACGATTTCCTGCCAACTTCTTCGCATAGACTCAGGGATTTCGTAGTCTAATGTTTGCAATCTCCCCATATAGGTCATCCTTTACGTGGTTTCACTTCCTGTGAATTAAAAATGCAGACTGCTCTATTTTGTTCTCGCTTTTTAATTAAGTATAGGGTGGCTAGGGCTCGAAACAAAAAAAAGTCCTGAAAAGTGTTCAGGACTAGGAATAGTTGTCACATATCTCATCCTTGAAACAGGTAACAAGTATCAAGGCTTAAGCGACATTAACGATTCAATAGAAATGTCTTGCGAATAGTCGACATCTTCAAAGTTAAAGCCATTGAGCTTCATAAACTCATCTTTAAAACCTTGGTAATCACCAATCTCTTTAAAGTTTTCAGCATTCATCTGTTCTAAAAGAGCGTGGACTTCTTGTTGAACTTGCGGTTCAAGTTCCAAGTCATCTATTCGAATCAAGCGTTCGCCGTCAACTGGCACTTTCTCTTGATCGTATAACTTCGTAGTAAACAGTCGCTGCATTTGTTCAATACAGCGTTCGTGAGTACCTTTTTCCTTCATCACTCGATAAAGCGCTAACAGGTAGGGACTTAGCGCAGGGATGAATACACTGGCTTTCGTCACCAACGCCTTACACACGGTTGCGTAAGCACCGCCGTCAAAGTTGGCGAGTTTGAGGTTTAATGAATGACTGGTTTGGTGTAAATCGATTTTCGCTCGACCTAACGTACCATCGAGATAAATTGGGTGCGTAATGTCAGGGCCCATGTAAGAAAAGGCGATGGTTTTGCAGCCGTTTGCGATAGAGTCGTTATTGATGAGTGTGTCAATCCAGCTTTCCCAGTCTTCGCCGCCCATTACTTTAATGGTGGCATTGGCTTCCTCTTCTGTTGCAGGCGTTAAGGTGGTTTCTATCCACTTATCGTTCTCCAGCATGATAGAAGCGCCAGTGACAGGTTCACCAATAGGTTTAATGACACTGCGCCAAAACTCATCAGATTCAGGTTTAGGTCGAACACCGGTTGCCAAGCTATAGATGACTAAGTCAACTTCACCCTCAAAGTACGTTTCAATGGCTTCAATCACTTGATTGCGCACCGAACCAGAGAATGCATCGCCAACAATATTTATTGCGGTACGCCCGGCTTGATTTGCTTCTCGCTTAAAAAAGACGTTGTTATACCAACCCGCACTCCCAACCCCTTTCTCTGAAGGGCCACGCTCAAATGAGACGCCAATGGTATCGGCGTTAGCGCCACCGAACGTTAGGGCTATTCGTGCCGCTAGGCCGAAACCAGAGGAGGCACCAATAATCAAAACCCGTTTTGGGCCTTTTTTGATCTGTGGGGCGTGCTTTACGTATTCAATTTGCTCTTTTATAGATGCATGACACCCTTTGGGGTGCGCAGAGCGAGCAACAACACCTTGAATTAACGGTTCTATTCGCATGTTGTTATCTATCCTCGATGAGTGGAATTGAAAATAGATTAACGTAAAGTTACGTAAAACTTATTGAGCTAGACCATTAAAATTAGAGATGTTTAATTAATTCTTGAGCAACGAAATCAGCGATCCAAGGTTGTGCATCTGGTTTTGGGTGAAGGCCATCATCCATCATCCATTCTGGTTTGGTGACAACATGCTCTAAGAAGAATGGCATCAAGGCAACTTGTTGATGCTGTGCAAGCTTAGGGTAGATATCGTAAAACATATCGCTATAGCGCTTACCATAATTAGGCGGAACCCGAATTTGCATCATGACAACGTCCGCACCAGAATCTTTTATCATGGTAATCATTTTTGAAAGATTCGACGTAATAAGTTTAGGAGGGAAACCTCTTAGGCCATCGTTGGCACCTAACTCAATAAGTACCATGTCAGGGCTATGCTGAGTTAGCAACTGAGGTAACCGTGCTAAGCCATTGCCGGTTGTATCGCCAGAAATGCTGGCATTAATAACTGTTACATCTTGACCATGTTCTGACAACGCATCAGGGAGTAAGCTAGGCCAACTCTCTTCGATCGGCATCTGATAGCCTGCACTCAAGCTATCACCCAAGACAAGTAGCTTTTCGCTCGCATGTGCAGTAGCGGAAAAACAAAAAAATAGAACTAAGGAAAGTATACGAATCATGCAAACACCTGTACTTAATGCACCTATTGTTCAAGCCAATTTGGTTTCTAAACAAGTCTCTACTAATCAAGAACAATTAACAATCCTCAAAGACGTAAATGTTGACATCCGAAAAGGAGAAAAAATCGCCATCGTCGGAACTTCCGGTGCAGGTAAGTCAACATTGATGACGTTGCTAGCTGGTCTTGATACGCCGACATCAGGCGAAATTACTTTATTAGGTCATGAATTATCAAAACTGGACGATGAAGCACGTGCGAAAATTCGGGCTGACTCTTTAGGTTTCGTTTTCCAAAGTTTCTTGTTAATCCCGAGTTTGAGTGCATTACGTAATGTCACGCTTCCTTGTCTTTTACGTGGTGAAGCCGAAGATGAAGCAAGAGCAGCGGAATTATTAGCTGCTGTTGGATTGGAAAAACGTGTCGACCATTTACCAAGCCAGTTATCTGGTGGTGAACAACAGCGAGTTGCGCTAGCGCGTGCATTTATGACACAGCCTGAGCTGTTGTTCGCAGACGAGCCTACCGGCAATCTTGACCATCAAACCGCAGACAAAGTGATTGAGCTGCTATTCGATCTTAATGAACAGCACGGGACAACTCTGATTTTAGTAACACACGATGGTCATCTAGCAAGCCGATGTGACCGTATCTATCGTATGGAGGCGGGTGAGCTTAAGGAGGAGATGTAATGTCTGCAGTATCATCAAGTGAAGCAACATCCACAGAGCAAAACACTACAACACAGCACTCGTCGAATAAAAGTTTGATACGTTGGAGTTTCGGCGAAATAAGGCAGGGGAACCTTTGGCCTATTAGCGTTGCTCTTATTCTCGTGATTGCGAGTATCTTTGCGCTTTCTGCATTAGCAGAACGAATGGAGCAGGTGATCGTCAAGCAGGGAAAGGACGCATTAACGGCAGATGCGGTGTTTGTGTCTGCTAATCCCATTCCGGACACGTTGTTAACCTCGACTGAAAACCTTGAACGTTCGATGATGACGCGATTTGCCACTATGGCATTTAGCGATAATGGTATGCAGCTTATTTCTGTAAGGGCGGTGGATGATAATTACCCTTTAATGGGAGAGCTCGTTCTTGAAAATAATCCGGCCGGTCGCGTTAAAGAGAACCAACTCTGGCTTGATGAGCGGATTATGACTCAACTAAACGTAAATTCAGGTGACAGCGTCACGATAGGCGATGCCGAGTTTACTGTATCAGGCGCAGTATTGATGGAACCAGGCTTGAGCTTTAATCCATTTCAGCAAATGCCTTCTGCATACATTCATCAAAGTGACGTAGATAAAACAGGAGCAATTCAAGTTGGGAGTCGAGTTCAATACCGTCTATTTTTACAAGCCGATGATAAAACACTAAAGAGCTTACAAGATGATACGCAGCTTTCTCCGAGCGATCGCTGGCGCACGCAAGATACTGCCAGTCGTAGTAATGAGGTTTTTGAACGCACGACGCAGTATCTGTCGTTGACAGTAGCAATTGTCATCATTATGGCGGCGACAACATTGGTTCTTACTTGTCAAAATTACGTGAACAGCCGGACACAAACTATCGCGATGTTGAAAAGTCTTGGTGCGAGCCGCCGATGGATTGAAAAGTGGTTATTTATTCAAGTCACAATCCTTCTCATTAGTGCCAGTGTCGTCGGTCTATTGTTAGGGAGCGGGCTGGAATATTTATTACGCATTCCACTCAAAGACTTATTACCCGAGCCACTCCCTGGTTACGGTGTCACACCATTTTTGGTGGCATTTATCTCAGCAGTCTTGATTACGGTGCCTGCTCTCGGTATACCATTGTTAGGCTTGATTAAAACTCCCGCGTTAGAAGTGCTACAGCAGGGTAAAGCGCAACGTTCTTGGAAGCGAATGTTACTTGTTCTAGTTCCCGTTGTTCCACTGCTTTTACTGTATGCAGATAACACCTTAGTTTGGATCGTGCTCACTGGTATAGCGGTACTGTTTGTGGTACTCGCAGCAGTTAGCGTCACACTCACAAAGCTGTTTGCACGTGTGTCAACCCATCCTGCAATGAAGCTTGCGTTGAGTCGTATCAACCGGACGCCAGTAACCAGCGGCCTACAGTTTGGTGCTTTGGCATTATCTTTGATGTTGCTGTCTATCATTTGGCTTGTGCGCAGCGATATTCTCGCTGATTGGGAGAGAACCTTACCTGCAGACGCGCCAAATGTGTTCGCTTTGAATATTGGTGATTATGAACTCGATAACTACCTAGAAACCCTAGACAAAAATGGAGTTACGCGGTCACAAGCTTATCCAATAATTCGTGGACGACTAACAGAGATCAACGGTCAAAACGTCAAAGAGATTGAGTACGAAGGAGAAGGTTCTGACGCGATACGTCGAGAGCTAAACCTGACATGGGGAGATAGCCTACCAGAATATAATGATGTGCTTTCGGGTGAATGGACAAACAAAGGGAGTGTATCTGTAGAAGCGGATGTAGCAAATGACTTAGGCATCAAACTCGGTGATACGCTGCGCTTTGTAATAAACAGTCAGAATTACGATGCAGTAGTAGATACCATCCGTTATGTCGAATGGCGTGACATGAAGCCTAACTTTTATTTTATTTTCTCATCTGACGTGATGGCTAATTTACCTGGTTCTTACCTCATCAGTTATAGGATTGAAGAAGGAAATGAAGCGTTGTTGACGTCAATGTCACGTGCTCACCCAACGGTCTCTGTTTTAGATATCCGAACTATGGGCGAGAAAATTCAGGCTTTGATTCAGCAAATCGTATCAGCAGTCACCATCCTTGCTCTTTTAGGCGTTGTTGCTGGTCTGCTGCTCATCTTTACTCTACTGAGGTTAAGCTTGTCCCAACGTCAACAAGAGATTCGTTTGTATCGCACATTAGGTTCAAGTAAGAAACGGATCAACACAACCCTGTGGGCCGAGTATGGAATTATGGCGTTGATTGCTAGTGGTGTTGCGGTATTCGCTGCGGAAGTTTGTGTGGCAGCAGTCATGACATATGGATTCGATCTCAATGCACAAATTCACCCCGAATTGTGGATAGCTTTACCGCTTGTAACATTTGTTACGTTGGCACTTGTAGTGATGAGTTTGTTGAAAAGATTGTTAACGCCAGTAAACACTTAATCGCAGCGAGTGTTATCAAGTTTGGAACACTCCATGACACTTTTATTTTAGTTATCCACAAAAACAGTGGATAACTTTTGGGATAACTAAATGGGGTAAAAAGTGGGGTGTTTCTGCAGGCTTTGCGCCATGGGTCTTACAGTGAAATTCTTATTCACATAGGCACAAAAAAGTGTCTTCTTAACCATGTCGTCAAGTACTTTTTCGCCAATTTTTTCTACTTTAATGCACTTTACAGGCGCTGTTGGATATTTCGCAAACCCATGAACTTTTTGTGATTTTAATCAAGTCCAAACACGAGTAGAATTCACCGTTAGTAAAGAATTTTCCTTATAAAATTTTTAGTGAAGCAATGAAGTCTGAGTTTCCAAGTTATAAAGATAAGCATATCGCTGTTGTTGGTGGCGGTGTAGCAGGTGCAACAGCAGCAATTCATTTTGCGGAGCTGGGTTTTAAAGTTTCCGTAATAGAGAAGGGCGTATCACTAGTAAATGGTCCACCCATTTGTCATTTGCATGCTGGTGGTAATTTATATCGAGAGATTTCCGAGCAACAGTGCTTAGACTTGTTAGCACAATCTATTGATACTGTTCGCCTGTATCCGCTTTCACTGAATATTCGTCCGACAATCATCGCGGTTCCTCATTCCGATGGTGGAGACCCATCCACACTAATTCCGCGATTAGAGGTTGTGAAAAGTGCTTATCAGACGCTCGTTGATAAAGATCAGAGTAATAAAGTGCTCGGCGAGCCAAGCGAATACTACAAACTGTATTCAAAAGCGGAGCTAGAAGCTCTCGCGCAACGTACTCAACCAAGTCATCCTACAAACTTCGATGAGTGGTGCATTCCTTTTGCTCAACATGCTGATCTTGAAGCGCTAAAGTATCCTGTTGTCGCAGTTCAAGAATATGGTTGGAGTGTTTTTCGCCTCGCCGCAATTGCCAACTTAACACTAGATACGCTTCCTAATGCTTCGGTCTTCACACAAGCAACGTTTAAGCAAGCCGATTGGATGGGGGAACACTGGCAACTTGGCTATGAACGTGAAGGTATCGATTACCTGATGACATGCGACTACTTGGTTAACGCGTGTGGCTTTGAAACAGGCTCAATTGACAACACAGTTGGTGCCAAGCGAGACAGGTTGGTGGAGTTTAAAGCCGCTTACGTTACGAGGTGGGCAGACTGTCAACAACAATGGCCAGAAGTTATTTTTCATGGCCCGCGTGGAACCGATAAAGGAATGGCTCAATTGACGCCTTATGGCGATGGTTACTTTCAACTTCATGGTATGACAAAAGGAATCACGCTGTTTGAAGATGGTTTAGTGGAGAGCACGAACTCATCTGCTCAACCTGAACTGCCTATGCCTTTACTCTCGAAGATCCGTAACGGCTGGAGAGAAGAAGTGTTAGAAGAGCGAACGAACAACGCCATCAAACACATGGCACAGTTCATTCCCGACTATCACTCTGCTGTAAAAGGAGGAAAAGCATTATTTGGCGCTCAGCAAATTCCCGGAACAGATCCAGTACTCAGAGCGGCAGATGTGACTTTTGAAGATAACCACTACGCGAGAATAGAGGTGGTAAAAGCGTCATCGACACTACTCGCAGCGCAAAAAATGCTTCAATTCTGGTTTGACATCGATCCTAACCAAAATGTGGAAACACAGCATCCGGTCGCTGTAAAGTGGTCTGAAAAAGAGGTCGAGCAGTACGCGATTAAACTCACTCAAGAGCGAGGCTATCCACAAGCTTTAGCAGTGCGTTATGGTATGCCTACATAATCGGCTGTGTTTGGGCTCAGTGGTTGTATTAATACCCAAAAAACTGAGCCCATTGGCACCATACTTCTTGCAAGCCTAGTCTATCTCCTTTCACAAAATTGACTTTTTGTCCGGGTTTCGCCTGTGCCAGTCTAGGTAAGTCAATACGAGCTACGCAGCCAAATTTAGGATACCCGCCAATAGTCTGGTGATCGTTGAGCAGCACAATAGGGTTACCATCGCTAGGTATTTGAATTGAACCTAACGCAATTCCCTCTGATAGTACGCCTTCGTAAGGTGGACGAATGTTATTGCCCTCAAGACGGTAGCCCATGCGATTCGAATTGGGGGAGATGATGAATGCTTTGTTATAAAATGCTTGGCGAGCGTCTTCATCAAAGTCCTCGTTCTGATAGCCTTCAATCACTCTCAGCTTAATGGGTAAGTTGTAATCTGGCTTAAAGCGAAACGTCATTTGCCTTGGTTTACGTTTCGGTAAGTTATGAGGGACAAAGGGAAGAATATCACCAGCTTTCAAAGCGCCACCATTTGAATCATAACCACCTAGAGATTCTCGCAAGACGGTCGATGCGCTTCCTAAGTGCTGAGCAACATTGAATCCACCTTTAACCGCTAGGTAGGAGCGAAGTCCATTCCTTGCGACTCCGAACTGAAGCTTCTGTCCTTTTTTCAACGTAAAGTCAGACCAATTTGAAATAGGTTCACCATCTATTTTCGCATTTAAGTCACCGCCACATATAGCAAGGTGGCAGTTATGCAATGCAATAAAACAAGCGTTACCCAGAGTAATTTCAATCGCAACGCAATTGACTACGTTACCAAGCAAATGGTTGGCCCAACTGTAAGCATAGTCGTCGACCGGGCCACCTTGAGTCACACCGACATGCGCTAAGCCAAAACGACCAAAGTCTTGAACTAAAGAGAGCGGTCCTGGCTTTTCCACCAGTAATCCACCGTAACTCATAGTACGCCTCCTAAATCGATAAACTCTTGTTTTGAAATAGCATTAAAGGTGACCTTGTCACCCACTTCAAACGGTATAAAAGGAGGAGAGTCGGAGAAGAGCGCAAGCGGGCTTTTACCAATAATGTTCCATCCGCCAGGACTATCTGATGGATAGACGGCCGTTTTAGAGTCTGCGATTCCGACACTTCCGGCCGGCACTTGAGTTCTTGGTGTGGCAAGCCTTGCCATGTGCAATTGAGTATCAACGTCCGAGAGAAATGCAAAGCCTGGAGCAAAGCCAATTGCAGAAACCGCGTACTCGGTTTTCGTATGCAGGGTAATAAGATCGTCTAATGACAGACCTCGCTTTTTAAAACGAGATAGATCTAACGCGGTTTCTTCAGAGTAATATACAGGGATAGTAATGTGATTCGGCTGGGAAAGCTTAAGTGATTGAGTATCAAACTGGCTCACGATTTGTTGCAGCTCATTGGCTAAGTTCTTTTCGTTGATTCGAAAAGGTAAGTAATCAATGAGAATAGTTTGATAGGAGGGGACAACGTTCATAACAATTGAAGCGAAAGTTTCTCTTATGCTGCGAGCAAGCTCTCCGACTGCATTTTCAGAAATACTCTCATCAAACTTAATGAAAATACTGCACTCGGAGATCAAAGAGATATTAAATTTCTCTTTATGCATTAATTTCCTCCAGCGTATAGGCTTTGGCGGATCTTTTGGATCAGCGCGATCGACTCTTCATTGTCACCATGAACACAAATTGTGTCGGCTTCCAATAATATGTAACCGCCTGAAGCGGTTTTGACACGCCCAGAGTCAGCTAAGGTCCGGACTTGCTCAAGTATCGCGTGCTCGCTTTTTAACACGGCATTGGGCTGTGTTCTAGGAGTCAGTAAGCCGTCATCTTGGTACAAACGATCTGCAAATGCTTCAAATAGCAAGGGAACATCATAATCGTCTGCGATTTCTAAGTATTTTTCGTTTTCCTGTGAAGCTAGGATCATTAACGGTACTTTGAACAGTGCTGCCGCCTTTACTACCGCTCTAAATATCGCATCACTTTTCATCATGTCGTTGTATAGAGCGCCATGAGGCTTTATGTAACTGATGTCTGTGTATTGCGCCCGGCATAATGCTTGTAAAGCACCAACCTGATATATAACCATGTTCGTAATTTCATCACCCGTCATGCTTATGCTTCGTCTGCCAAAGCCTTGTAGGTCGGCGTAACCTGGGTGTGCGCCAATATCAACATCGTTGTCATTCGCTAGGGTGATGGTGTCGTGCATGACATTAGGGTCGGAGGCATGAAAACCACACGCGATGTTCGCCATATCAACATGGGGCATCACGTCTTCATCTGCGCCCATACTCCAAGAGCCAAAGCTCTCGCCCATATCACAGTTCAATGTAAGTTGCTGTTTATTCAATGCCATACGTTTTATTTCTACACAAGCAATGGGTTTACGATGCAGGAAAATGCATCTAGGTTCAGTGACTCACTTCATTCTTCTATCATGAAAACGAAGCTTTTTGAGCAGATAGCTGACGAAAAAGATCACGTTAGTCCATAAAGATGTTGCCGTTATTTGAGTTGATCCGAATTTTAAGGTATTTCGTTTCTTTTCCATCCAATTTTTGAGAATTTAAGGTTATTTTGCATTAGCATCGTGTTAATCTTGTCGCCCTTCATGGGTGATAGATTGCATAATGGTTCTTCTGTCATTTTTGTGGTTGTCTGCGACAGGAATATATATGTCATTACGAGCGAAGCTTATTTGGCCTCTTCTGGTCTTTTTAACGGCTATCTTTGTTATCTCAAAAGGTTACACCTCGTATACTGTATACCAATCGTCTAAGCATGAACTGGTCGAGCAGACAAGAAAGTTGATTAACAACGTTTCTTTCTCAATTAAAGATGCGCTGACGACAAAGGACAAGCAAAAAGCTCAAACTATTCTCGCCAACTTTTTAAACCAGCCAAATGTAACGCGGGTCAAACTTTATGACCAAGATGACCAACCATTCGCTGTTATGGAGATAAGTGGGGCACTGGCACCCGTTCCAAGTCAAACCGAAAGAAGTAGGTTGCACGCTCTAGGGTATGCCTTATCAACCAAATTTCTTTATGTTCTAGAGCCGATTATCCATGATGGCTATGTCATTGGTAGCATGAGAGTTACGCTTTCTCATCGCCCAATTGTAGAAGCCATACAATCTTTACTTCAAGATGGCGCTTTACTTCTTCTGTTTCTGATCGCTGGTGGCACTGTTTTTTACATAAGTATCGAGAGGCTTGTTCTCAAGCCCGTGATGGAACTCAACCGCGTAATAGAGAATGTGACACACGGACGAAACACGGAAAATCAAGCTCGCTATTACGCCAAGGATGAAATTGGAGACCTCGCGAGCTCTTTCAATCAAATGATGAATAGGTTAACAGTACGTGAGAAGCAGCGGCAACATTCGCTAGACACACTAGAACAAAAGCGCGCATTTTCAGAAGAGGTTATCGAATCTGTTCAGCATGCATTAGTTATTACAGACAATTCCGGACGTGTTATTCATTGTAATACGGCGACCCAGCAAATATTTCAAAAAAAATTAGATGAACTTAAATATGCCAATATTCGTGATCTAATTAAAACTAAAACACCGAATGAGCTGAGTCAGATCCTGAGTCGAGGCCTAGAGTGCGATGATATTCACCTCAAAAATGCAGATAATGAACAGCAGTTGAGCCTAACCAGTCGTCGCCTCTCGACACATGAATACTTACTGTTTTCGATTCAAGATATCACCGAAATTGAAGAAGCCATAAACCGGCAACGTGTTGCGGGACGTGTTTTTGAAAGCAGCCAAGATGGTCTCATTGTTCTTAATCATCGCGGTGTCATTACGATGGCAAACCCTGCCGTCACTAAGTTAGTCGGCTTAGAGGTGGATCAGCTTATTGGGAAGTCATTCATCCAAACGCTAAAGTGGCGCAAGTTACAGGAAATGATGCCTAGTATCATCGAGTCGATAGAAAATTATGGCGTTTGGCAAGGTGAAGTTATCGAGAAGAACCATATTGGTCAGTTTGTACCGATGTTTGCTCGAGTCAATCGTATCGTTAAGTGTGAAGACTATGGTTTCTATGATCTGGTTATTGTTCTTACCGACCTTTCCGGCGCAAAAGAGATGGAACGATTAGAGCATTTAGCTCATCACGATGCTTTAACGGGGTTAGCCAATCGATCTAAGTTCCATTTAGAGTTGGAACAACTAGTACAACGCTCTGGATACTTGCGTGACGAATTTGCAGTTTTGTACCTCGATCTGGATGGATTTAAAGAAGTTAACGATACCTACGGTCATGATGCAGGTGATGAAGTTTTGAAAAAAGTTTCCGAGCGTCTAACATCTGCGACGAGACATAGTGATTTAATCGCAAGACTTTCTGGTGATGAATTTGTCATGTTGGTTAATCCCGCCAATCAAAAAGTGGTCACCCGAATAGCAGAACAGTTGCTCGAGAGCATATGTGCTCCAATTGAGTACAAAGGTCACTTACTCAAAGTTGGCGTTAGTATCGGCGTAAAATTAGTCGGCGTAAATGAGCGCGATGCTACTCGAGTTTTAAAAAGTGCGGATACGGCAATGTATCAAGCAAAGAAAGCCGGGAAAGGCCAAGCAATATTAATGGGATGCGAATTACAAGAGACAGTTTAAATCGTAACGTCAAAGCTTTAAACTAACTCAATTCGCGTCAGAAGGAATAATAAAATGAAAGTACTCGTTACGGGTGGTATGGGCTATATCGGTAGTCATACGTGTATTCAAATGATCGAAGCTGGCATGACGCCAGTGATTCTAGACAACCTGTACAACAGTAAATCTACGGTATTAGATCGAATTGAAAAGGTATGTGGTGTAAAGCCAACCTTCATTAAAGCCGATATCAGAGATAAATTGGCGATGGTAGAAGCACTAAAGTCGCACAATATTGAAGCTGTTATCCATTTTGCAGGTTTAAAGGCCGTCGGTGAGTCTGTAGCAAAACCTTTAGAGTATTACGACAACAACGTTAATGGCACTTTAGTATTGGTTGATGCAATGCGTGAAGCCGGAGTTAAATCGTTGGTATTTAGTTCATCAGCGACTGTATACGGTGATCCTGCTTCTGTACCCATCACAGAGGACTTTCCAACTAGCGCAACTAACCCATATGGGCGCAGCAAATTAATGGTAGAAGAGTGTTTAACCGACTTCCAAAACGCGAACCCTGACTGGAGCATTACACTTCTTCGTTACTTTAACCCGGTAGGTTCACATCCAACAGGCGAGCTAGGTGAAGATCCTCAAGGTATTCCCAACAACTTAATGCCGTTTGTTTCTCAAGTTGCGGTAGGGCGCAGAGAGTTCCTTTCTGTGTTTGGTAGTGATTATCCGACCAAAGATGGCACAGGCGTACGTGATTATATTCATGTAATGGACTTATCCGATGGTCACGTTGCTGCATTAGAAAAAGTAGGTAGCAAAGCTGGCCTTCATATCTATAACCTCGGTACTGGTAACGGCTACAGTGTACTGGACATGGTGAAAGCATTTGAAGCCGCAAGTGGTAAAGATGTCCCATACCAACTTGTTGAGCGTCGTCCAGGTGATATTGCAGAGTGTTGGGCGGATCCATCAAAAGCGATGAATGAGTTAGGTTGGAAAGCAACTCGCACTCTAGAAGAAATGACTGGCGATACATGGCGCTGGCAGTCTACTAACCCTCAAGGTTATCCAGATGTCTAATCTTTAATTTACATAATAGTAACAAAAAGGCGCGTGATTGCGTCTTTTTTGATCCAAATCGGAAAAAATCGTAAATTACTGGTTAAAAGGTAGCAAGTATATATAGAGCTGTTAAACTATGCCCGACTCTTAATTTGGGTTATAAATTTTCTCATAGCTATTGGGGTAGTTCATGGAACTCGGTCTGATCATCACTTTCATCATTGCAGCAGCAGTAATGGTGAAAAAAGAGATGGCAAAACAGTAAACTTTCATTTTTCATACTTTTCTTTACATTTTTGAAATGAAAGCCATAAAAAAAGCCAGCATTACGCTGGCTTTTGTGTTTTTAAGGTTTAGAACTCGTATTTAACACTAATGTTATAATTACGCTCAGCTTGCGTTTTGTCTCGACTTAACTCAGTCTTACCGCGAACATCGTTCCAAAGATGGTATTCTTCATTCGTTAGATTCATAACACCAGCACGAATGGTTATATCTTTCATTGGTTTGTAGTACGCCGTTAAGTCAACGACTGTCGCAGACGGCAAAGCAACTTGGTCTTTGATTCCGCCTTTATCACCATCAGAGTTGATATCACTGTTCGATTTCTTAGCCGTGTAGTTTACTTTTAGGCTTGTCCCCCAAAGTGCATTTGGTGAATCGTAATTTACAGCAGCTACGGCATTCCATGGGTTTACACTGTTCAAAGGATTACCATCACCATCTTCACCTTCTGTGTATGCTGCAACAAAGCGAGTTGTCACGCCTGATGGAAGACCAGCAATGGCATGCCAATCAAGACGGTTAGAGAGCTCAACCCCTTTAATGTTTGCTTCACTAATATTGATATTTGTGAATTCAGTTAAACCACCATTGTTTGATGACGTTTGCTCAATAAAGTCACTGTAATCACTGTAGTAGAACGCTACTTCAGTTGCAGACGCTGCAGTGTTATGACGGTAACCAAGCTCATAAGACAAACTCTTTTCAGATCCCAAATTTGGGTTAGGGCGGTTGGTATAGCCATGAGCCGGATTATCGTAGGTGTAGTAAAGCTCGTCGAACGATGGCGCTCGGAACCCTTGGCTCACTTGCGCGAAGATCGTGCCAGGTTGCGATACAGAGTAAGTTGCTCCTAAACGACCAGTTAATGCAGAGTCGCTAAACTTCTCGAATGACTCTTCAGAAGTATTTGAAGGATTAGTAGAGAAGTAATCGTAACGCACACCTGGAGTCAGAATTAGCTTGTCATTAAGAAGCGAAATTTCATCTTGCAAGAATAAACCAAAGCTTTCTTCTTTTGCATCCGGTGTGTAAACGTAAACAGTATCTGGCGTGCCAGGATCGGAATTAAACTCGCGATTGGTATTACTGATGTCACTATGTTTGTACGATATTCCGTAAACAATATAGTGATTTTGAATCTCTTTATCTAACTGAGTTTCGAATTCAAATTTGTCTTCAGTATATTCGTAATCTTTTTTCTGTTGGTTGTCACCACTAGGCGGTACGTAAGGTGGGTAACCTGGGCTGGCTTCGATAAAGCGATTAGACACGCCGTTTTCTTCTTTACCAATCCATGTAAGCTTGGACGTGATCGTATCCGAGATAGCTGCATCTGCAAACCAAATGTGCTTGAGCCCAATGCGATTTTGCTTGGTTGTGTCTTCAGCGTTGAAGTTTTTGTAACTTTTATGTGCGATCTCTGAGTCAGTCTCGTTGTAAATAACTTCTCCCAAGAACTCCAAGCGATGAGCGTCATTCAATTGAGATTGAAGTTTTACCAATAGATCGTTTTTGTAATAATCTTGGTTGTCCACAGAATAGTTATCGTAAGGCGCCTTAGAGAAATTTTGTAGCTCTGCACCATCACGGCGTGTAAAGGCTATAAGTGCTTCTGTATTACCGAAACGCTTTGCTAAAGCTACATGCTCACTAAAAGAGTTATCTTCCGATGAATAAGAGAGTTTAGCTTGACCACCAAAGTCTTTACCATCTTTGAGGAAATCCTTCGGATCTTTTGTTTCGAATGCGACAACACCGCCAATTGCATCACTACCATGTAGGCTAGAAGCTGCTCCTTTAACAATTTCGACACTCTTTAGCATATCGGGGTCGACAGTAACGGCACTAGAATTGATAAACGAATATGGTCCACCGCTGAATACACCTGGTTGAGATGCACCGTCTACTAAGATTTTAACTCGTTTACCTTCCATCCCGCGAATGTTAATACTTTGGACGCCTTGGCGTTGAGTGCCATTAACAGTAACCCCTGGCGTATACTCGAATAGATCATTCAAGTCCTTTACCATGTTTTCTTCGATGTCTTTCTCTGATACAACAGCAACAGAAGCAGCAACAGTGTTTATGGTTTGGTTGGTACGGGTGGCCGACACAACGACTTCTTCAAACTTAGAAGCTTCTTCCGCATAAGCAGTATGGGAAAGGGCAACTAAAATGGAGGCTGACAAAATTGATTTTTTATACATTGGCTTCAATACCTTAGATCCATAATAGGTAACAACACGCGGATATTAATGGATCTAAATGGTAATTACTATCATTACCATTGTCATTTATTGATTTGTATTGAATCTTCTTCTTAGGCTATGAGCATTCCTAGTCTTTAGTTATCAATATGTTATATTATTTGTCGTTAGTTCTTGATAAGTTCATCCAAATACAACGAATGTGATGAATGTCACATTAAGAGAGGCCATGTGCAGAGTCCAATTACGTTAGAAGCACTCCATATTCTAGATGCTATTGATCGAAGAGGGAGTTTTGCTGCTGCTGCGAATGAGTTAGACAGAGCCCCGTCATCGCTGAGCTATCAAATCCAGAAACTCGAGCAAGACTTAGACATTATTATCTTCGATCGCTCTGGTCACAAAGCCCATTTTACTGAAGCAGGTAAGCTTATTCTTGAAAGAGGAAGAGCCATTTTACAAGCCAGTGAAAAGTTAGTGAACGATGCAACGTTATTGGCGAATGGCTGGGAACTGGATATTACCATTGCCTTCGATGGCATTATTCCTATATCCAACTTTTTCCCGATGGTTGATGCGCTGGCCGAGGTCAGCTCAACTCGAGTCAGGCTGCAAGAGGAGATTCTGGCTGGTAGCTGGGAGTCTTTGAATACGGGGAGAGCTGATTTACTGATTTGCCCATCACTGGATACGCTTCCTCAAGAAGTTAAGTCAGAAAAAATTGGTAAAATGAGTATGTATTGGGTAGCTTCCGCTGATCACTATGTTCACAAGCGTAGTGGTAAGTTTGATGAAGCAGCGCGAGAAAAGTATCGGATTATTGCTATTGCAGATACCGCACGTGAGCAACCCGCGCTCTCCATTAATATCATTCAAAAACAACCTCGCTTGACCGTCACCAACTTTACGGCAAAAGTAGAAGCGCTAACTGCAGGTTTAGGCATTGGTACATTACCAAGCCAAATTGCACAACCTCTTATTGATAGTGGTGTATTGAAACGAATCGAAGGCACTGAAGAACAGCCGATGGATATTATTTTGGCATGGCGCCGGAACACTATGGGTGAGGCAAAATCCTGGTGTATTCAGTACTTAAAAAAGAATTGGAAACTAAAGTAACAACGTAACTTTTACTTCTTAGATTCCCATTGATTATCGAATGTAAGAAGTAAAAGTCATCGCTAATGCTGCGCTTTTCAATTTAAAGGGAGCACCATATCTGCCGTACCGTCTGCAAACTGGACATCGATCTCAAACCCCAAGTTCTGAGCCAACATCAACATTCCTCTGTTTGTTGGCATGGTCATTCCAGACATTTGCTTTGTGCCTTTAATTTTGCAATAGCTGATTATTTTCTGCATCAGCACTTTGCCTAAACCTTTTCCTTTCAAATCTGAACGAACCAAAATAGCAAACTCAGCGTCACTATTGTCTGGTGTAATCAATGCGCGGGCTACCCCTATGATAGACGGTCCGTCAGTATTAAACGCTACCGCAACAAACGCCATTTCGCGGTCGTAGTCGATTTGAGTAAAGTTTGCCAAAGCCTCATGGTTGAACTCTCCAACTTCAGAAAAGAAACGCTTATAGAGATCTTCTTTCGATACGCTATTAATGAATTGAGCATGCAGCGGCTCATCCTCAGGCAAGATAGGGCGAAGCAGGATAGGTTGGCCATCTCGAAGCGTCACCGTTTCGACAAACTCTGCCGGGAAAGGGCGAATCGCTAGCCGTTTTTGGGCGTCTCCTTCGTACTTACACAGTGTGACATCTGCATCAAGGATAGTTAAATCGCTTCCGGACACCAGTACTGGATGGATATCCAGTTTTTGTATTTCTGGTAACTCAACTGCCATTTGGGAGATACGAACCAAGAACTTCGACAACTCAGTAATATCGAGCGCATCTTTGTGTTTCTGCAGGCGAATCTTTCCAGACTTTAGGGCAACAACGACAAGGTAGCGCGCAAGCGTCATGTTCAAAGGAGGAAGTGCAGCGACGGCATCTTGGGCGATATTCCACTCAGAGCCGCCTTGACCAAGCAAGATCACTGGTCCAAAGACTTTATCTACTGCAATACTAATCCGTAGCTCTTCAGCGCTGCCGAGCTTTGCCATCCCTTGTACTAACAGCCCATGTACATTGGCGGAAGGGTAACTGAGCTTTACGGTATCTAAAATGGATAGCGCTGCGTTGGAAACTTCTCGACTGTTTCTTAAATTTAGAGCAACACCGTGAACATCCGATTTATGAGGAATGTCTGGAGAACGCAATTTAACCGCAACAGGATATCCAATATTTTCTGCCATATGAACGGCTTCAATGTCGTCAGATGCAATCCACGTAGGCAAAACGTTAAACCCGAACAGCTTAAATAATGGGCTGGTTTGATGCGTATCCAAGGTGACTGTGTTTTTATCCAGTAGTCGTTCGTTTACCCATTCTTTTGCTGAACTCACACTTCCAGAATGTAATGGCTCTGCCGTCGTTGGCGTTTCCATTAGTTGTTTCTGGTTTCGTCTGTATTCGACCAAGTGCATGTATGCTACAACCGCACTTTCAGGTGTTCTATAGGTTGGAATGCCTGCTTGAGTAAAGGCCAGTCGCGCTTCTCTCGACGTTTGTTCTCCTGACCAGTTGGTCAAGATATTAAAATGCTTATGCCGAGGGTGAGATTTGATGGCATTAATAACGACTTGAGCAGTTTCAAGAGGATCAGAAACAGCAGAAGGACTATGCATAATCAATATCGCATCTGCACAGTCGTTATTCATCAGTGCGTTAATGGTATCAATATAGCGTTTTTGGGTTGCGTCACCAGACAGATCAATTGGATTTCGAGCACGCCAGTTGGATGGAAGTACTGCTTGTAATTGCTCAATGGAAGCGTCATCAAGCGTTGCGAGTTGGCCACCACGTTCAATCAAAGTATCAACGGACATAACAGCAGGGCCGCCGCCATTGGTGATGATCGCTAAACGCTCTCCACGAAGTGGCACAGAATGCGTGAGTGTTTCTACCGCGGCAAAAAGCTCATGCGTATTGCTGACTCGTAACATACCAGTTCTGCGAATAGCAGAATCGTAAATTACGTCAAGTGTATCTCCGTCTTGCTGCTCAAAAGTATTCATCTCTTTAGAGCGGCCCGCTTTTAGCACCAATATACGTCGGTTACGTGAAGCGGCGCGCGCAGCAGACATAAATCGGCGAGCGTCTTGGATATTATCAACA
Source organism: Vibrio sp. sp1 (assembly GCF_016920955.1). Classification (NCBI taxonomy): domain Bacteria; kingdom Pseudomonadati; phylum Pseudomonadota; class Gammaproteobacteria; order Vibrionales; family Vibrionaceae; genus Vibrio; species Vibrio sp. sp1. The sequence continues at coordinate 1,268,003 of NZ_CP060590.1, read as the reverse complement.
TAAAGCAGAATAGCTTCAGTGTTTCCATCCATACTCAAATAGTCGAGCAAATCTGCAAAATCGATATCTTGTCCGCGCCCAATCGAAATGAACGAAGAAAAACCAATGTTCTTATCATTTGCCCAGTCTAAAACCGTGGTACAAACCGCCGCGGATTGTGAGATGAAAGCAATTTTTCCGGGTTTAGCTGCAACAGGGGAAAACGTGCAGTTAAAATTGTGCCAAGGAAGGATGATACCTAAGCTGTTTGGGCCTAAGACTCGAATGTTCAATGATGAGATATCTAAAGGATTAGGGTCATCAGAGATAACAATCGCAAACGGTGTGCCTCTCTCATCTAGCTCTTTAAGCAATTGCTCGTTACGTGAAACGTTCGTACACAAAATTGCAATATCTGGCGTATAGGGCAGGGAAGCTACATCAGGGTAAGCGATCACGCCAGATACGGCTTTATATCGCGGCGTTACTGGCATAATCGCGCCACCAAATCCACTTTGTAGAAGGTTGCGCATCACAACATGTCCTGCTCGCAATGCTTTTTGAGATGCCCCAATAACGGCCACAGAGTTGGGTTTAAAGAGTTTATGTAGTTTATTCATGCTGACTCCTGGCCGTTTGTAAGTCACGTTGGCTTCTCGGTTTCATATCAATCATAAACGAATAATTTACTGATAAAACATCTTCAGACCAGACATTGCAGAAAATGTGTACGATGCTTATGGAGTTTGTGTTATTCATCACATCAAAATCACAGATTATTGTATTTGATGCTTGATAAACGGCCCTGCTATCGGCATGATTTATCGTAATATTTATCCAGAGCATTTGTTACTTCATGAAAAAAATCGCAATCATCGGCTTGTCAGTTCTGCTTTCTGCTTGTGCATCTGAAACTTACATCACGGATGTGACCTCAGAAAGTTACCGAGAGGACTACAAATCAGATCGTATCTCTAAACCAATTATGGCGTCTGAAAACGCTGTAGTAGAAAAAGACGTACAACCAACTGTTGTGAAAATGACGGCAAAGCCTGAAGAAAAGAAAGTAGTCAAGCTAACGCCAAAAGAGCAGGCGAAGCCAGTTAAGATCGTACCACCAAGTAAAAAGCAAGCTGGCATTCAACGATTCGGCTATACCATTCAAGTCGCAGCTGTGGGTAGCCAAGCTAAAGTCGATCAGTTTGCAAATAAGCTGCCACAGAACGGTCAGCCAATTTGGGAAAACTACAAAGTTGTAAACGGTACTAAGTGGTTCTCAGTTTTATACGGAGACTACGCAACAAGCGCAGAAGCCAAGCAAGCGATTTCGACTTTGCCAGCTCAATTTCAGCAGTTAAGACCATTTGTTAAAAGCATTGATGCAATCAAAAACTCAGCTTACCCAACGCTTAACAAATTAAATTAACACATAAAATAAGGGAGCGAATAGCTCCCTTATTTATTTGCTCAAATCCTATTCGAACAACATTCCTCACATTAAAATTACTGTACGTCACACTTCAAAGGTTTATCATAATAAATAGTATCTTTTGTAGGTCACGGAAAGATGGATTCATGATTAAAAATATTCTTTTACTATGCGGCGGTGGCTCTTCTGAGCACGAGATTTCATTATTGTCTGCAAACTTTGTCGAACAACAACTAAATCTTATTGAAGACGTTCACGTTACACGCGTAGAAATAAAAAACGAAGGTTGGATGACCAACCAAGGTGAGTTGGTTTACTTGGATCTCAATACCAAGCAGTTGTGCTCAAGTGAATCTAATCAAACCATTGATTTCATCGTGCCTTGTATACATGGTTTTCCTGGCGAAACAGGCGACATTCAATCTCTGTTTGAAATCGCAGGTATTCCTTATCTTGGCTGCGGGCCAGAAGCGAGTAGCAATAGTTTCAATAAAATCACATCTAAGCTTTGGTACGACGCTATCGGCATACCCAATACGCCATACTTATTCTTAACGCGAAACGATGAAGAAGCTCACGTTCAAGCTCATAAAGCCTTTGAAAAGTGGGGAAAAGTTTTTGTTAAAGCCGCTCGCCAAGGTTCTTCCGTTGGCTGTTACAGTGTCACAGAAAAAGACAAGCTTTCTAATGCAGTAAATGATGCTTTTGGGTTTTCTGACCAAGTGTTGGTTGAGAAAGCAGTAAAACCTCGAGAACTTGAAGTTGCTGCATATGAGATGAATGGCCAACTACATATCACTAAGCCAGGCGAGGTCATCGCGCCTGATGGTGCTTTTTACTCGTACGATGAAAAGTACAGCAGTTCAAGTCACTCGCTCACAGAAGTTGAGGCGAAGAATCTAACTCAAATACAATTAGATTCCATCCAACACGCGTCAGAGACGGTATTTAAACAAATGAATCTTCGTCATTTATCTCGTATCGACTTTTTCCTAACGGAAGATGATGAGATTTACTTAAACGAAGTAAACACATTTCCAGGAATGACTCCGATCTCAATGTTCCCTAAAATGCTTCAAAACAACGGGCACAAATTTCATGAGTTCTTGGAAGATTGTATAAACAGTGCAAAGTGATTAACGTTATCGAGACGCGTTTTATGATACAAGTTGTTTTCTAGAGCAAGGATTATTCAAGCCGTATTTGAATATTGCTCAGTAGCAATTATGATTATATCAACGCATTAAACAGATGACTCAGTGGTATGGCGATTTCAAATTATAGAGGTTTTAACCTGCAGTCAGTCGGATCAGATGGCAGTGTTTGGAAGGTTAAAATCAAGAACCACGTTTTACAGGGCAGTTTGACGGCGGTAAAGAAAAGCATTGATTGGTGGTGTGACACCGCATCGATTATTGATCCCAAAGAGTTTGCTTCACTCGGACAAAGAGTGCAGCAAACTGGTGTTGCAAAATCAGAGGTCTTTAACGGCTATACTATTCAAAACGATACAGGCCAACCTAACTCTTGGTACTGTATGTTTAATGGTAAACTGATTAAGGGCAGTAAAGCCGCTATTCAACGCCATATCGAAGCTTATTTGGTTGCAAAGCAAAAAGCGATGCAAGCTCAACAACAAAAGAAACAATAGAATGACTCTGGTATATTCAACAGAAACCGGTCGAATTAAACCGGAAGAAGAAAAAGTATCTCGCCCTAAAGGCGATGGTGTTGTTCGGATTCAGCGCCAAACGAAAGGCCGTAAAGGTAAAGGCGTATGCATTGTTACAGGTTTAGACTTGGATGATGCACCTTTAAAGTTATTAGCGGCAGAACTCAAAAAAGTCTGTGGCTGTGGTGGCTCTGTAAAAGATGGCAATATCGAGATTCAAGGTGATGCTAGAGACAAGATCAAGGCACATCTTGAAAAGAAAGGCATGACAGTCAAATTAGCCGGTGGCTAATTTAATATTTCCAGTAAACAAAAATGGCGTCTAAAGAAATAGACGCCATTTTTTATAAGTTGCTAATTGAAGAGCAAGCAATCGTAGATTGATAGATTGATATTAGCTATTTTATGGTAAATAGATTATGGTTAAATTAGAAAAACAGCTTTCAGGGCATTATATGTACAAATATACGCTCATAGATTTTGCCAAGAAAGTAAGAGGGGTTATAAAGTTAACGTTCTAATTTATCTAGCCTTAGGGTAAGTACGTGTACAGAATACTAATCATTGTGAATTTAACATAACACATATAATGCGAACTTAAGAGTTAGAAGATTAGCATTGGTGAAGTCAGTTTAGTTACACCGTATTTGGCTGTTGCTGCTTTGCAAGCTTCATCAGCTGTCTTGTATGGGCCATGAACTTCGATTCCACCACAGCGACCACTTCTGTATCTGACACCATGCACGTTGGTTTTGCATCTTGCTCATTCAATATGAGACAACATGGACACGCATTTGCTTAACCCAAACGTGTAAGTACTATATTATCTTTATAGGAACAAGGAATCTATTAGATATAAACTCTCTACTTTTCAATCTATACCTAGATCTTTCTTCATATGTTCACTCAACTCGTTAGTGGTTCTTACATTAATCTTATGTTTGCAATGATGGATTCTCAACTCTTCACCAAATAATTTTACTAGTGATTTGGTATACAAAGTACTAATATTATTTATTATTCTATACAATGTATCTTTCGGATAAACAGATCTTTTCGAATTTTGTATTGCAGTCTTCATATTTAAATATCCTCACACTTTTAACTTTATAATTTAAAGAATCAATTTCAACTTTTATTATTACTTTTTCCGATATGGAATGAGTCATTATCAATGATGCACAATAAATAATTAAATCACCCGAATCCAACTTAGTAAGTTCACGAGACAAATTTTTTATTTTTAAATCTTTATTTTCTATATTTAATCCGGTTGAGTTAATTCCTGTCAGCGCCGATGTAAAAATGACCCACTAACGCCGATTTAAAATTGGCCCACCTGAGGCAAACTATCCGTTCGTAAATGGACAAAACGGCGGATTATGATCAATCAGGAGCAACTAGTGGAAATACACGTTTTACATCAGCAAGGGCGAAGCATCCGCCGCATCGCAAAGGATCTGGGTATCTCAAGGAATACAGTTCGCACTTATCTTCGAGATAAAAGCAAAGCGCCTGTGTATCCCGAGCGGCAATCTCGACCAACCAAACTGCAGCCTTACCATGACTACTTGCGCACCCGCATTGAAGCCGCAAAGCCTTATTGGATACCCGCAACTGTCTTACTACGTGAGCTGAAATCTCTCGGTTACGAAGGCGGTATAACGATGCTCAAAGAGCACATCAGGCAGTACAAACCGAGTACGCCAATCGACCCTGTCGTTCGATTCGAGACATTGCCAGGTGAGCAGATGCAAGTCGACTTTACGACCATCACCCATTACGGTGTACGTGTTAAAGCCTTCGTGGCAACGCTTGGTTATAGCAGAGCGACCTTCGTTCGCTTTAGTGAACGAGAGCGCCAAGAAGACTGGATACAAGGTCTTGAAGAAGCGTTTGAATACTTCGGCGGCGTCCCTAAAGAAGTTCTGTTCGATAATGCGAAAGCCATCATGATAGAGCGTGATGCTTATGGTGAAGGTGAACACCGCTGGAATCCAGCACTGCTCACCGCCGCCAAGAAATACAGTTTTAAACCAAGAGCCTGTCGTCCATATCGCGCAAAGACCAAAGGGAAAGTGGAGCGCTTTAACTCTTACTTGAAGAATAGCTTCGTCACTCCGCTTGCGGCGACACTCAAGCAGCACGGTCTTAAAATCACCGTCGATGTTCTTAATGGGCATATCGGCGCATGGCTAGAAACCGTCGCTCATCAACGAACTCATAGAACGACAGGTGCAAAGCCTCAAGTTCTCTTAGATGAAGAGCGCTTTATACTTCAGCTACTCCCATCGCCAACGCGCCCAGTCACAACCCTAACAATGAGTGATAATGTGGTGCCGCTGGAGAGCTTCCAGCACCCACTATCAACGTATGATGCACTGTTGGAGGTGCGACCATGAACCTTCAAATGAATCGCATTGAAGCTGCCTGTGCAGCGCTGAAGCTACAAGCTATCGGTCAGGAATGGCCGAGATTAGCAGAAGCCGCCAACCATCGTGAACTAAGTCTAGCCGATTACTTAGAGTCACTTCTGAACGCAGAGTTGGAAGCACGAGCGGAACGCACAAGAGCCACACTGACTAAGTTCGCCAGCTTTCCAATGAAAAAAACGTTCGATGACTACGACTTCAAGTTCGCAACAGGCGCTCCGAGAAAGCAGCTCAAAGAGCTAACAGGGTTGGCCTTCATCGAGCGAAAGGAAAACGTGGTGCTACTTGGGCCAAGTGGCGTTGGCAAAAGTCACCTTGCGGTAAGCTTGGGTCACATAGCGGTTCAAAAGGGTTTAAAGACAAGGTTCATCACGGCAGCAGACTTGATGCTTCAACTCTCCACTGCGAAAGCTCAAGGTAAACTTGAAAGCTACTTGAGACGCAGTGTTCTCGCTCCAAAGCTCCTTATCGTCGATGAAATCGGGTATCTACCGTTCGGCAGAGAGGAAGCGAACTTGTTCTTCAATGTCATCGCCAAGCGTTATGAGCAAGGCAGCATTATCGTGACTAGTAATCTGCCGTTCTCCCAATGGTCAAATGCGTTCGCCGACGATACGACCTTGACGGCAGCTTTACTCGATAGGCTTCTTCATCACTCGCACATCGTACAAATCAGCGGTGAAAGCTATCGATTAAAAGGAAAGAAGGCGGCTGGAACCATACCAACGGTTCTGGAAAACCTATCTGAAAGTAGAAGTTAATTACATGGGTGGGTCAGTTTTACTTCGGCGATAACGTCGATAAGTGGGTCAAATTTAAACTGGCGTTGACAATTCCTTCAGGATATCGGTTTAACTTAATATCCAATATGGTTTTATTAAGATAGTAGTCTGCCATTATTTCATGGCGGCTTTTAAATATCATTGTCCCCCTCCGATGATGCAAGTTATACTTTCCCACCAGTTAAAAGACAACGTGACTCAGAGTTGCAAAAAGGTAACAATCATGGAATTGATGAACAATGAGCTGATCTGCTTTGCAGCCATTTGTAAACGCCTCTCTCTTACAGATGCATCAAAAGAACTTGGAAAGTCTAAAGCTCAAGTCAGCAGGCAGCTAGCAGCATTAGAAAAACAACTTGGCGTAACACTCGTCCACAGAACAACAAGGAAACTCGTTTTAACTGATCATGGCGAAAGCATTAGAGAGCTTGCTATCAAGACGTTAGAGAGTTTGCACGAGTTAAATTACAGAGCTAGCTCGTTGAGTGAATGCATTGATGGAAAGTTTAAAATCACAATGCCCAACTCTATAGCCTCTTCTATTTTTGGTTCTGTTCTTAAAGACTTAAAAGAACGATATCCAAAAGTTGATTTTGAAATATCGTCAAGTAACAATGTAGAAAATTTATTAGAAAGCAATGTAGATTTAGCGATTAGGCTTAATAATGTTATTGATGACACTCTTATTGCACATAAACTTGGTGATTATAGTGATGTTTTGATATCTAGGGTAAGTAATGCCAACCACAAAACACTATTAATCTACAAACATCATTCGAATAAGGAATCAATTAAAAGTCAATATACTGATGTTATCGAAGTTGATAACACCTCTATTTTAATAAACTTTGTTTCTGAGGGAGTTGGGGTTGGTGTCATTCCAAACTATCTTGTTAAAAGTAACTATATAGACAAAAACATCCGAATATCGCAAACTTTTGATATAGAACGTTCCATGTATATGGCCTACCCTTATCAAAACCCTTTGCCAAGAAAGCTAGCCGAGATATCTACTTTTATTAGGTCTGAGTTATCACAAGTATTGAAGAGTGAGTCATTTTAGGGCGGTTGTTCAGATTTAGAATTTTGCGTTGTCTACTCAACTAGGCCTAACGCTAATCTTTGTAACATATTGTTTCGGCGGTATTTATTAACACCCCCATCTTTATGCTTGCTATCACAATGTGGGATGCTCTTCCGCTTTGTTATCAAGGTTTTGCGTGGAATAAATCACGTGGGGTAAATGATAGATTGACTTACATTAAAATTTTCATCAAAAGCAACTTTATATAAAATTGATTTCATACCAATCTATGTGTATCTTCTTCCCATATCCCCACAATAACCAAGGAGAATGCCATGGATAAGCTACTCGCGTCTGCATTAGAAATTAAGCAGCGAACTATGGTGACTGGCTTTTTTGCTAGAAATGGATTCAAAATCGCTATGACCGATTTTGATGATGTCACTTTTGAGCGAGAAGGCGTGCAAGTTAACGTACATTTTGATCTGCAGTCAAACGCGGAGTCTGCATCTGTTTTATCTCATGAGGCATCAATCATTCCTGGCTAAAAACTTTTATTATCACCGATACACCAAGCCGAACATAAACGTTCGGCTTGTTAGTGACAAAAAATGATGAGTGCGAACAAGAGTTGTCGATCACTCGTCTAAATAGACGATTAATAAATCAGCTTCAACCTCGTTCACAACCTTTGGTATCGATGAAAAAAAGCGACTCAATAAGTTGTGATGATGACCACATACAACTAAGTCTATCCCCTCTTTTTTGACGATTCCCGATAGTTTTATATGAAGATCGCCGATTACTACCATGGTCTCGTTTACTGGATATAAGCATTTATCAGCGAGCTCTTGCAGCCTTCTTTCCAATTCTTGCTCTTCCTTCGCTTCCATGACTATGCGATCAACATCTACGTAAACAAATGAGAGTTTGCTGCTTGAGTTATCTGCTTGCATTATTGCTTTTTCGATAACGGCTTGGCTAGATTGAGATAAGTCGACAGCAACCAAAACGTGCTTATAACCCATCATTCCTCCCTAGGTTAGTTTTTGTTCTCATATTAAGTCTAGTCCACATAGAGCGAACACAACATCAAAACTACTGCTACATGATAGTTAAAGGAGTTTAGTGTAAAACAGGCAAATAGTTTTCATTACAACCTTGTTGCTTCCTCTCATCCAAAGATCAACGATGTTTTTCCAATTTCTTCTCTAATTATCGGACTATTTAACAGGAAGGATGCCAGGAAACGTTACGTTGTAATGCGCGTTACTGCTCTTGATTTCTACTACTCTTGAGGATTCATATTACCCACTTCAACGTCGCCTAGTTTAGTAAAACTACTTTAGATTAAGCATATTCAATATGTAACGCTCCGCTCAAATCCAGGAGACGTATTTCGGCTAAAAAAGCAGCTCAATAAGATGAATTTCGATTCATCTATTACATATGTCTGCGAGTGCTTACTGTTCTTATATCGCTTATTTAATAACTCTGGTTTAATTATCGTTATAAGTTACGGTGTCTCTTTTTTCTTTTTTTAGCATAATCTTCTGTCTGAGAACGAAGCTCTCTTGGGCTTTGTAATTAAATTACAAGATCAATCGCGACCAATATGGTTGGCAGATTAAAAGACCGAGGTAAACAATTGATATAATAGAGTTTAACTTATAAGTTCTTTAAAAAATGCCTAACTACCTGCACTGTGTAAGCCAAGGTTAATATGATGAGGTAAAATTTTACTAACCCGCTATTTAGTTTTAAAGGTAATTGCACAAGATTACAATCATAGAGGTATAGTAAATTTTAGTTACAGCGTAACCAGGGTGGTGTTTGGGAGTGTAAAGGAATAGAAAATAGAAAGGCAAAAAAACAGGGCGTATGCCCTGTCCATGAATTGATTAGTTTTGTTGCTGTTGTTTTTCTGCGTACTCAGATCGAATCCGTTCTGCAACAATTTTGATAGCTTCTGCAGTACTTGTGCCCTTCGCCATCAATTCTTGAATTCTCTCTACAGCTTGTTGTTGCTCTTGGTGAGATAGAGGGGGTAAATCGTCAAACATAAAAAGCTCCTCATTTTGAGGAGCTGACTATAACGATTCAATTAATAGGTCGCAAGGAAATTAATGGATGCACCCATAGCGTTCTCGTTTGTGTACTGAGCTGCGATATCCAATTCGAACAACTTAAGTGGGGACAACCCGATACCAGCAGTAATGGTTCCTTCGTCATTACTTCGAGCTAAGTTCTTCATATACCCTGCTCGTAATGCCATTTGACGCAAAATATCAAACTCAATACCAGCTCGAATCATCTGCGTATTATCATCAAAGGATGAAAAACGTTTTTCTTCGTTAAGATCGTAGTCAACACTCATCGTAAAGTAATCGGCAACAATCCCTGCCCCAACGGTGTATACAGGACGCATGCTATATTCGTATGATTTTATCGTATCGCTGCCATATTGGAATGATTTTGTTTTAACGTCTCTTCCGATCAAATTTTTCGCTGAAATACCGAGACGATATGGGCCAAAGAACCAAAGTGCGCCTGCGTCTAAGTTAAACATCGTTTCCGCGGTCTCATTTTCACGTAAGTCTTTAGTATCAAAATTCTGAAAACTCGTGGCGTATGAGTACGTGTATATACGCTGAAGTTTAGGAGTAACACCAAAAGAAAGGTGTTGGTTCATGAAATTAGTGTATTTAGCAAGTGAAATACCAGCTTCAGCCACGCCAATAGAAACACCTTGTACATAGCTATCATCTAATGGATTAGTACCTGAGGTATCAACATTTGGTTGTACGAATGATTCAGTGTATAACTTACCGTATGCAGTTGCAGATAAGAATTTGTTGGGAATACCAATGGCAACGACACCACCAAGATCAAAGTCTGTCTTTTTCCCATCGATAGCATCCATCGATTTTTTGATTTCATCGACGTCTGCCAATTTGCTGATGCGTTCGATCTCATCAACTAGATCATATTGATCATCGTAGCTGCCACCAAAACTTGGCACGATCATGCCTGCATCGTCATTTCGGCGATAAATCGCAGTAAGAGCGGGGTTGAAAAAAGGCGCAGTTAGATAAGTTGCTGATACGGTACCAACGCCACCCATTGCATCACTACGAGCCTCTATCGCATAAGTAGCAGCAGAGGCAGCAGAGGCAGCAGAGGCAGCATTAGTGAAAAGAATAGTAGCAACAGAAGTGGCAAGAATTTTATATTTGTTTTTCATACTACACTTGTGATTTTAGTTCGTCCTGAACCTTTATCGGCACAAGTAGTATTTCTTTAACTATTCTTCCTGGGAAAGATCATAGGTTCGGCTAATAGTTTGAGCCTGCTCAACAATTATATCGCCCTGCCAACGGCGACTATTGATACTTACCGCCAATACGTATCTATCGTTTGGGACACCCGCTAGCTCCAATGAATTTGGATAGTTAGACTCGTAAGTCTTTTTCCACATTTGCTCGTACTGGCCATCAATGTAGTCATACAAACCGACTTCAAGTTGCGGTAATGGACAATGGGGATTACGAAGTGCGCTCTTTTCTACTTTCCAATTCTCTTTAGATGTCCAACGAACATATTGAGAAGAGTTTGAATCTCCAAGTATTACCCAAGTTCGATACTCTTGTTTATCAGTAGAAACAACGGTTAAGTGATATAAACCAGCTTCAAGTTTACCTGTTAAGTTATAGCGTTTCGAGTAGCTACGCTCGTTGGCAAGTTCTGTCCCGCTCGGCTGTTGTTCATAGCTGAATGAACTGTCCGCGGATATAGAATCATCCACCCATCGATTAAATGAAATATTTTCGATGTCAGTTGTAGCTCTTAGCTTGATTACCAATCTAAATGTATCTCGCCCAGGGCTTTGAATAGTCTGACGAATAACGTTCACACCACTTATCCAATCAGGCAGCGTTACACCAGTGAGAGCCTTGCCACAGTTTTTAGATAGTGACTGACCAAGAAGATCATTAAGGTGAGGAGTCAAATCTTTACTTGGTTCCGTTTGCCAGAGTTCAACAAGAGAGTTGAACATACCCGCAAGATCATCTTCAAGTAAGTGTTGATGTGCCTGTGTTAAAGGCGTGTTAGTTTGAAACCAGTCCATCGCATGGACTGGTTTCACTAACGCTAATGAGACAACTACAGGGAGTAGTATTTTCATTACGACTTATGCTTTCATCTTGTAGCCAACACCACGAAGTGTTTCAATTTCCAGTCCTGGCAGTTTTTGACGAAGCTGTAGTACATGTGTATCAACCGTACGTGTTGTCGGGAAATGATTGTAACCCCAAACGTGGTCAAGTAGCTCATCACGAGTAAACACGCGACCTAAGTTTGACGCCAAAAATAGCAGCAAATCAAACTCTGTTCGAGTAAGCGTAATTAGCTCGTCTTTATAAGTCACTTCACGAGTCGAGCGGTCAATCTCTAAGTCTTTTGTAATCACTTTATCAGCGTTGCTTTGTTCTGCTGAATCCGGTGCTCGTAGCTGTGCACGGATTCTCGCAAAAAGCTCCGCCTCAGCAAAAGGCTTTGTTAAGTAGTCGTTCGCGCCGGAATCAAGGCCTGCAACTTTATCTTTTACGGTAACAAGTGCCGTTAACAAGATAACTGGTACGTCTTTAATCTGTTTCCATTCTGGGAGACATTGTACAGAGTCACCATCTGGGAGTTGGCGATCGAGAATTACCAAGTCAGCTTTTTTCCATTGTGGCTCTACGTCTGCAATACGCTCCACATGTAAACACTCATATCCTGCTTGTTCCAGGCTTACTAACAGGCCGTCAGCCAAGTTTTTATCGTCCTCAACGAGAAGCAGTGTCTGTTTCACAAGGTATCTCCAATATAAAAGTTGTAGGTGGTCCCATTAAGGACATTTTTCCGCCCATGCGGCCTACCATAGATTCAACGATTGTTAATCCAAGTCCTAACCCGCTCTTACTTACGAACGGTTTCTTCAAATTTGCCCAATCTTTAGCCGTTAGGCCTCCTGCATCTCGGACTTGGAATACTATTTTTTCTTCACTAGTTGAGACATCCAATTCAACCGGTGCGACACCGTACTTAAGCGCATTACGAAGCAAGTTATCGATACAAGTTCCTAACCAGTACACATTAACTTTAGCAGCCACATCTTCATTGATGTTAAAAAGCACGGCACTATCAAATTCTTCTTCGATCTTAAATTCTAACCAATCTGCAACGGATGGTACCCAGTCTGTTGCAAGCATTTGGTTATCAGATTGCAAATAATCTTTACTTGCTTCTGCCAATTGACGCAGGCGGCGCGTATCTTCACACAATCTGCGGAATTCGTCATACACACTTTCAGGCAAATGCTCGAACTCTCGACGAAAGCCTTCAACCGTTAGTGACAGAGATGCAATCGGTGTTCTGAGCTCATGCGTTAAAATTTGCAACACGAGCATTCTACTACGTAGTTCTTCTCGCTTGCTATTCCAACGGTACACCGCCCAACCAATCACCAAAAGAATATTGGCGATTACCAGTATGATCATACTGATCCGCAGAACTTGCGAGTGATCTTCTACATCCCAACAAATATTGCCTCGTTTAACAAAGCAACTTTTGCTTTGAGAGGCTAGAGCGTATGACAGACCCGCATTCGCTACGTTCTCTTGCCAGATATCTTTCTCGAAAACAAAGTAACGGTCACCACGTCTTAGCCAAAGTTCGTTACCTTCAATAAACATGCTCGCGCCTGCAATCAAAGCATTAATGGCGTCGTCATCCATGTTTTTCAAGCTTTCTAGCAACTCATCCCCTTCCTCGTTATCACGCTCTTTTATATGCATGTACTGAGATAGTTTGGGTTTGAGTTCTGGATACTTATCCACATAACGTGCCGCGTACGTCCCACCACCAGGGTGAATGAGACCACTACGCGAGAACCAACGAGGTGTCAGCTGCGTCCCTTTACAAATCGCTCTTGTAAATACTAAAGGCTCAGTAATTAAAGGACTTAATGGTAATTTGCCACGACAAGTATTCGCCAAGCTGTAAAGCTGTTGGATATCTTTTAACGGATAGTCAGACGTTTGCGGCAGAAGCGAATCTGGCGCAAGTAACTTGGTAGGATAATTTGATTGCAGAATACGAATATCGTACGACTTAAGAGCTACTTCATAGTTAAATAGCTCTGTAAACGTATCTATTCTTTCTGGTAGTGAATCGGAAAATGCAGGTGCCGAAAAAAGCGGCAATACAGTTGCAAAACCGAGCAAAAACTTTTTAATCAAACTGTTACCGTCACTTGTTACATTAGCCAAAACTATACATCAATCTACAAGCAATTGACATCTGCTAACAGAAGGATTTGCATTACTATAACATTGAAACGGAACAAAAAAGGGCCAGCGATTGCTGACCCTGTATAGTTTTAAATCAAGAATGGTTAAAGTGCTTTAAAAATAGACTCAACACTTTCTTTCGCATCACCAAATAGCATTGATGTATTTTCTTTGAAGAACAGTGGGTTCTGTACTCCTGCGTAACCAGTGTTCATTGAGCGCTTGAATACCACTACGTTTTTCGCGTTCCATACCTCCAATACGGGCATACCAGCGATTGGGCTGTTCGGATCTTCCAGTGCGGCTGGGTTGACCGTATCGTTAGCACCGATAACCAATACGGTATCGGTTTCTGCAAAGTCATCATTGATTTCATCCATTTCAAGAACGATATCATACGGTACTTTTGCTTCAGCGAGTAACACATTCATATGCCCCGGTAGACGACCCGCTACTGGGTGAATCCCAAAGCGAACTTCAATACCTTGTGAACGAAGTACATCAGTAATTTCATGAACAGGGTATTGTGCCTGAGCTACTGCCATGCCATATCCTGGAGTGATGATTACTGATTTTGAGTTCTTCAACATCTCTGCAACTTCTTCAGCCGTTGTTTCACGATATTCGCCCTGCTCTTCGTCACCTGAAATCACTATCTCTTGACCAAAACCACCGGCAATAACACTGATAAACGAACGGTTCATTGCTTTACACATGATGTAAGAAAGAATCGCACCTGATGAACCTACCAAAGCACCTGTTACAATCAATAGATCATTTGCGAGCATGAAACCTGCTGCCGCTGCTGCCCAACCTGAGTATGAGTTCAACATAGAGACAACAACTGGCATATCAGCACCACCGATTGAAGCGACTAAATGGTAGCCGAATGCGAACGCGATCAAAGTCATCACAATAAGAGCGAACATGCTGCCATCTGCTTTTACGAAGTAGATCATAAGAAGCGTAGAAATAACAACCGCTGCGAGGTTCATTTTGTGCTTATGAGGCAGGTTAAGTGGCGACGAAGAAATCACACCACGCAGCTTACCAAATGCGACAATTGAACCGGTGAAAGTTACGGCACCGATGAACACACCCAAGAATACTTCTACAAGGTGGATAACATGCTCAGCATGTGTTGCTGCTTCTGGCGCATCTAGGTAACTGTTGTAGCCAACTAAAACCGCAGCTAAACCTACAAAGCTGTGTAGAATCGCAACCAGTTCTGGCATCTCGGTCATTTCTACTTTCTTCGCATAGAAAATACCGATCGCACCACCTATCGCCATCGCGATAATGATCCAACCAAAACCTTGCGCATCTGGGCTAAAGATCGTCGCTATCAGCGCGATCGTCATACCAGCGATACCGTAGTAGTTACCATTACGAGCAGACTCTTGCTTTGAAAGTCCCGCCAAACTCATGATGAAAAATAATGCAGCAACAATGTAAGCTGCTTGTACTAATCCTGCAGACATTGTGACTCCTATTTATCTTTGCGGAACATTTCAAGCATACGCTTGGTGACGGTGAAACCACCGAAGATATTGATACTCGCGATCAATACGGCAATAAAAGATAGGAATGAAACGACGCCATTACCTTGTCCAATTTGCAGTAATGCACCAACGACAATAATGCCAGAGATAGCATTCGTTACTGACATTAGTGGAGTATGAAGTGCATGGGTAACATTCCATACTACGTAGTATCCGACAACACACGCTAGAACAAATACAGTAAAGTGAGAAAGAAACGCTGCCGGAGCAACCGATGCAACCCATGCAAAGGCTCCAACAGCCGCTGCCACACCAATAATTTTCTTCGTTGGAGACGTAGGTTCTTCTACTTTAGGCTCTGGCTTCGCAGGCTGTTCTTGTTTCACTTGCGGCTGAGCTGAAACCTGAATTGGTGGCGCTGGCCAAGTAACTTCACCTTCTTTCACCACGGTAATGCCACGGATAACAACATCTTCAAAATCAATATTGATGTTGCCATCTTTCTCTTTACACAGCAGTTTTAGAAGGTTAACAAGGTTTGTCGCGTAAAGCTGAGAAGATTGTGTAGGCAAACGACCAACCATGTCAGTGTAACCAACAATTTTTACCCCGTTATCCGTCATGATAACTTGGTCTTTCACTGTATATTCACAGTTACCGCCATTAGCGGCTGCCAAGTCAACAATTACACTGCCCGCTTTCATGCTGTCGACCATTTCTTTGGTGATCAACTTCGGCGCAGGTTTACCAGGGATGAGCGCGGTCGTAATAATGATATCAACATCTTTAGCTTGCTCTGCGTATAACTCTGCCGCTTTTTTGTTGAAGTCATCAGACATTTCTTTTGCGTAGCCATCCCCAGAGCCTGACTCTTCTTGAAAGTCAACGGTCAGGAACTCAGCGCCCATCGATTCAACTTGCTCTTTTACTTCTGGGCGAACGTCAAACGCACGGACAATGGCACCTAAGCTACCTGCAGCACCGATAGCCGCCAAGCCAGCGACGCCAGCACCCGCAACCAATACTTTCGCTGGAGGTACTTTACCGGCAGCCGTAATTTGACCTGTAAAGAAACGACCAAACTCATGAGCTGCCTCAACCACTGCACGATAACCAGCGATATTAGCCATCGAAGATAGCGCGTCTAAGGCTTGTGCACGTGAGATACGAGGAACGGAATCCATGGCAAGAACGTTAATGTTCTTACTTGAAAGTTGTTCCATCAACTCAGCATTTTGAGCCGGCCAAATAAAGCTAACCAGTGTTGATCCATCTTGCAGTAACGCAATTTCGTCAATGCCTTGCTCATCATCCACAATTGGCGCATTAACTTTTAAAATAAGGCCAGGTGCCCAAACTTCTTCACTAGAAACGATTTTCGCACCAGCTGCTTCATAAGCGGCATCATCGAAACTCGCTAGCACCCCCGCTTGGGATTCAATCGCGACATCGAATCCCAATTTTATTAACTGCTCAACCGACTTCGGCGATGCAGCCACTCGCGATTCACCCGCGAGTATCTCTTTAGGTACACCGATTTGCAAAACGCATACTCCTTGTATACATATCAATAAATTAGTCCCAAAACAGAGCGTCGCTCTACTCTAATTCTTTTTTATTTCTATCTGTTTACCACGCAAGACAATTGCAAACGAAAGATGATGTTTGGGGACACCCATTTGCACAATAACACCTTGACTAACAGCCCTGTTATTATTCTGTTTGTATCGAACGCGTCTCATTACTTCAAGTGTTTTGTAATTTAAATACTAAATTTCATTACATATAACGCTAAGTAATGAATGATTGTCGCTCTGTGCTCGAAAAATAACAACGCAACACCGTACTAGACTGAGGTCTAACCAGGTAACGATTAAATACTGACTTAACAGAGATTTAAGCGTTAAAAAGAAAGAACCACTAGCATATACACTAATGGCTCTTTTTAAGATGACTGGAATCAAATTGCAGTAAATTGCTAGTCGAAGATTTTATCGCCCATTTGATCAATAAACATTTGAGATTTCTTCAACATAAGGTCATTGGCATCTTGCTCTGAGCCAAGTAAATCGGAGCGAATAAACCGATGTGTTTTCACTTCATCATTGTCATGCTTTTCTATTCGACCAGCGATGCGATATTGTCCGCCCTCTGAAAGGCTCTCTGGGTAAATAAAGAAACCTTTATACTCAACTGGCTCGATAGTTTTAGCTTCAGCGGTTTTCTCACTACCACCAAACAAACGCGAAAAAAATCCCACGATTCCTCCTTGGGTCAGCTCACTAGTCAACTGAGCGACTCTTACTTAATATTAACGTTAAGGATCGGTTTTTCATACCAATCCAACTCTTTGTCATCATCATAACTAGTATGGGAAAAAATTACAGGCACATCATACTCTCGGTTCTTACGCCTGTCTTCTTTCACCATTTCTGCGGCGTTTTTCACCGCTATATCCGCGCTTTGCTTAAACTGGCTTAATTTTTGTTCAGGAAGTGAAGACAAAAAATCAATATCATGACGGATATAGACAGGCTTGAGCTGGATAAGCGCAAGGCAAGCAATATCGGCTAACTGTTCGTTGTCATACTGTTCTAAAAATTCGGGCAAACTGAGGACCTGGCCTACTAATGTTTCCATGTAGTTGTGCACATCTGAGCTTATCTGCATCTGTAAATCTCCTTTTTCCTATGAAATGAGTATAGCAACGACTTGTTTATAACAACTTATTGATTGCTCTTAATTTAATCAATCTCTCTCTTTTTGCCGTAATGTCTTCCAAAATACTTGGGAAAAGGAACAAATAGACGTATTCTTGCTAGTTCTCAAAGTTCGAAATTCAATAACGGATAAATATCCATATTGATAAAACGATTTACCTAACCAATTATATAGTCAACTATTTTCAGGCAGTTTGTAATAGATGTCCTCATCGTCAATGACTTCATCAGGCTTCAGATTCTTATTCCCTTTTTTGCTACTGGGCATAGTGAGTTCGGGCATGGACAGCATTATTCAGATGACTCAGGCAAACTGGGGCATTGCCGCAAACTTGCCGTACATACTATTAGGTTGTGCGCTACTCCTTTGTTATTCATTTAAGCAAGGCAGAGAGTCCATGGTGTGCTTGGCAATGTTGCTAGCCTATTTCGTGATACAGCACCGCCTACAAGTCCCGCTTCAAAGTGGTACCGCTTTACTTGAGCTAACCATTTTAGCCACGTTACTTCCTGTCTCGTTTCTTACGGTATTTTTGTTTAGTAAAGAAGGTTTTGACTCCAGAGCCATGTTGACTTATATCTTGATGTTAGCAATGTTCGTTCTTTGGTCTTATCTAACGCTAGCATATTACGTTGAAGGAGGGTTTGAACAATGGACAAGCGGTATTTTATTTATTGTACCGACCGTCTCTAAACTGCCTTTCATTCTTGTTTTATATTGCGTGGGTATTGTCTGTTTTCTTGGAATCCTTGTTTTAAAGAAGAATGAAATTATCCATGCGATGACCTACTCTGCCATGGTATTGGCGTCTGCGACGTTCATTTTCTTTGATGTGCAGTACATATCAAGCACCATGTTTACGCTAACAGGGCTGCTTATCATTATTTATGCCGCTTCCGCTAGCCATCAACTGGCTTTCACCGATAGCCTAACGCTGATTCCGAGCAGACGTGCACTTGATCTCGATCTAAAACACATGGGTAAGAAGTTCACGATCGCAATGCTTGATGTTGACCATTTTAAAAAGTTTAACGACACCTACGGTCACGATACTGGTGATGACGTTCTAAAAATGGTCGCTTCGCGCCTCACTAAAACCCCAGGCGGCGCAAAAGTTTATCGATTTGGCGGAGAAGAATTTACCATCGTTTTTAAAGGCAAATACGCTGACGAATGTAAGAACTTTTTGGAAGAAGCTCGCAAATCGATTGCAGAATACGAGATGATATTACGCGATGAAGAATCTCGCCCTGAGAACCATAAACAAGGACAAAAACGTCGTGGTAGCAACAGTTCGAAAAGAAAGTCGGTTTTTGTTACCGCAAGTTTCGGAGTTGCTGATAGCCGGAATGGGCAAGCTCCTCTGGACGTTGTTAAATCAGCGGACGAAGCACTTTACAAAGCGAAAAAGGCGGGACGTAACTGCATAAAGCTTCGTTAGGCCCTAACCAATCGTGAAAGTTAACAAGCTTGTCTGGGTTTAAAACAAAACCGAACTTCCCCATCAGCATAATAACTGCACTCATCGTTGCCACTATCCCGATGTTATCTATCTAATCAAAGGTATAAGGTATACGCCCGATTGCGACATTCCGTTCGCACTGTTTGCCTATCTTACTTTGAGTTAGCTTTAAAACAACCACCAAAAAGTGACAACGCAACAAAAAGAGTGGCATTCATAAGGCTTTGTTTTTAAAAAGAATTAACTACAGTATGTGTGTTTCTTCCCAAAGACTTCGAGGTATATAGCGCTTTATCAACGGTTGCATACAAGTCTGATTGCACTTCTTTCCCTGTCGGTTGAAAAACAAAAACACCCTGTGACACCGTCACTCTATTTGACACACTAGAATACTCATGTGGGTAATCGAGAAAATACATAGCCTCTTGTATACGCTCGGCTTCTCTTTCTGCTGTTTGAGTGTCGGTACACCCTAGCAACACGACAAACTCTTCTCCACCATATCGACCCACATATTCCCCAGAGCGACAAAACGTCGCCTTTAGTTGATTCGCAATCGCTTGCAAGCAACGGTCGCCTTCAATATGACCGTAATTATCATTAAACGGTTTAAAAAAATCGACGTCCAATAGAATCAAAGCCATTGGCATATTGTGACGGCCATGCCATGCAACCATCGATTCCAACTTATGGTCGATATAACGGCGGTTATAGAGTTTGGTTAGGCCATCTTCATTCGCTTGCTGAGTCAAAAGTTGATTAACTTGCTCCAATTGAGCTGTCGCTTGCTTAAGCTCTCGTCTCATATGAGCAATACGCTGCATTGCGATAAGTTTAGAGTTCAGTACCAGTTTATCTACCGGCTTAATTAAATAGTCATCACCGCCCGCGTCTATGGCTTTAGCAATCATTTCTGGCTCTTCGTGACTACTCAAGAAAATAATTGGGATCCAATCCGGAAACGTTTCTCTTATATGAAGAGAGACTTCAAAACCGTTCATATCTGGCATTGATATATCGAGTAACACCAGTTCCGGATCAAAACTCTCGTAGGTATTTAACGCCTCTAGTCCACTACCTACGGCTTTTACAATATGTCCAAGTTGCTTTAGACGAATAGCCAACTGCATCCTGTCTAGCTGAACATCGTCAACCAGAAGGATTCGCATCGATGTCCCTGTCGGTTGCATAACGCGTTCCATTTTTAATTATGTCTTTATTAAACATATACCATACTCATAGAGTTGTTGCATTCGACTCATAATTAAGTGCTATATTTTTGTTTGAATATCACGGAATCCATTGCATAAAGCAGTTAGACTGGACGTTACCCTATCTAATCATGGCCTGTGAGCAGAAGTTCAACAAACTCATTCACTTTGGTCATCTTGTGGATTAATGGGTATAGCTATTTGATGCATTTGGTATTAATATTCCCGCCTTTTTGTAATGAGAGACACACCATGTCAGAAGCAACTAACAGCGAAAGCAAAAAAATCGATCTAGCCAGCATTTCTCCAGAGCTACGTAAAGTTATCGAATTTGACGAAGTTCCAGAGCAAATGTTCGAAATGGTTACCTCTATCCATGAAGTGTCTGAAGAAGCGGTACGTGAATCATGGGACGAAATGCCAGCAAGTGCACAGAACATTCTAGACAACTTTGAACAGTTTCATGCTCTAGTTTCTGTAGGCCAAGCATTCGCTGGTATTAATGTGATGGAAGAGTTTCCGACTCTTAATCTGCCAGAAAACATGACAGATGAAGATAAAGAAGAATACCGTGCTCAACTACTTGATAATGTGCTTCACAACTGTGTGAAAGACATGGTTAAGCAACTTAAGAAAGCACGTCGTGACCCACTTCTTAAGCGTGAATTCAAAGAAGTATTCGCGAAGTAATTCCGACATTCTTCTAGTAACAAAGGCCGCACTTTGCGGCCTTTTTTGATCATGAAGCGTAAATCAGTCTAAACGGTTAATGAGGCGTTAGTGCCATATCTTTTTGTGTCACACTGACACCTTTAATTTGTGCAAAAACACGGCTACCAACTTTTAGGTTGAGATCATCAAGGGCCCACGGTGTGATCGTTGCCCACAAATAACATTTCTCGTCTAGCTTGAGTGATACATTAATACTCTGCTTGTCATCGGCTGCGTTAAACGCCTCAATGGAATCGACAATAGCAGGCAAAATATTTCGAATCGACGTCGCCTTGGGTTGCTCGAGCGTGATAGAAACGTCGTTGGCACGCACTTGCAAGCGTATTGGCGTGTCTGGTGTTCCGTCAATCTTTTGCACCCACAGGAATACATTAGGTGCAAGGCTGATACAAGTCAGTGCATAACGTTCATGATGTTCAGCAATCCGGCCTTCAAATAAGCTGCTTTGATCTGAGAAAGATTGCCATGGACGCATAGTATGAGAAGCCCACACTTCCTCAAGCTTACCTGAACTCGAAATTTTACCTTGGTCAATAATTGCAAGGTGCTGAGCAAGCCTTAAAATTTCCTGGAGACTGTGTGTGACATAGATAATAGGGATATTTACCTTCTCCGACAACTCCTCAAGAAAAGGCATTACCTCACGCTTTCTTGGCATATCGAGTGAGGCAAGTGGCTCATCCATCAAAAGCAAATTGGGTTTAGATAGCAATGCGCGCGCAATCGCAACACGTTGCTTTTCACCACCAGAAAGTGATACCGGAAAGCGCTTTAGTAACGGTTTGATAGACAAGAGTTCGGTGACTGCATCAAAATACTCGTCATCTTTTTCTTTAACGCCATATAACAAATTGCCTTGAACCGAATAGTGAGGAAACAAACGTGAATCCTGAAACACATAACCAATACCACGCTTGTGCGTTGGTAGGTTGATTCCCTGTTCACTGTCAAACAAAACATGCTCACCAACCGCAACATACCCTTGCCTTGGAGTTACCAATCCGCTGATGATGTTAATCAACGTCGTTTTACCAGCACCAGATCGTCCAAACAAGGCACTAATTCCGTTACAGGGTAACTTAAGTTTGATGTCGAAGTCAGTCTCACCAAGCATTTGTTTAAATTGGACTTTAATCGTCATTGCTTCGCACCCAATCTGCTTGCCGCTTTACGATTTAGCCATTCAGAGATCATTAATGTAGACAAGGCTAACGCGATAGAAATGATACACAGACGAGCCGCCTGCATTTCTGCACCTGGCGTTTCAATAAAGTTGTACATCGCCAGCGGAATCGTTTGGGTCTCACCCGGAATGTTAGAGACGAAACTGATCGTCGCCCCGAATTCGCCAAGACTACGAGCAAATGACAGCATCGTGCCCGTAATAATTCCGGGAATGGTCAGTGGTAACGTGACGGTGAGAAACACTTTTAAAGGAGAAGCGCCTAACGTAGAGGCTGCGTGCTCCAATTTAGGGTCGACGCTATCTAAGCTTAAGCGTACTGAACGAACCATCAAAGGCAAAGCCACGACAATACAAGCGACTACTGCCCCTTTCCAATTAAAGCTAAAGACTACCCCTAAGTTTTCATAGAGCCACTTTCCAAGGACCCCTTGTCGTCCTAAAGAAATCAACAATAAATAGCCGATTACCACTGGCGGCAATACCAGTGGTAAATGAATTAAGCTATCGAGAATCGATTTACCAAAGAACGTTTTTCGAGAAAGTAGCCAAGCAAGAAAAACGCCGAGAGGAATCAGCCAAAGTACTGCGTACGCGCCTACTTTGAGGCTTAACATTAAGGCTTGGTATTCCAGTTCTGTCACGCTTCGTTCCTATAATTGAAGGCCGGTTTATTGCTGAAAGCCATATTGAGCAAAAACGCGTGCGGCTTCGTCCGATTTTAGGTACTGGAAGAACTGCTCCGACTCAGTAGAATCATTCACAATTGCAGCCGGGTAAACAATAGCCGCATGCGTATCACTCGCAAATTCGCCGACAATTTTGACTTTATCAGTTAACTGAGCATCGGTTTTGTAGACCACACCTAAAGGCGCTTCTCCACGTTCAACCAACGCCAAAGCTAAGCGCACATTCTTTGCTGGTGCGACGTGAGTTTGAACCGCTTTCCATGCACCCAGTGTAGTCAATGACTCTTTCGCGTACATACCGGCAGGCACTGACGTCGGATTGCCTAACGCAAGACGATTTCCATGCAATGCCTTCTCCCATGCCTTTGCATCAGAAAAGTTAAATGAGGTTAATTCTGAAGACTGGGGAGCAATCAACACTAAGCTATTGCGCACTAGATTTATGACATTGTCACGATAAATGACGTCTTTATCGACCAAATAATCCATCCATTTCGTGTTCGCAGAAATGAATACATCCGCTGGTGCGCCATTGATAATTTGTCGAGCGATAGAAGAAGAACCACCATAAACGGGAGTGATAGAAACGTCATACTTTTCTTCAAAGTTTTGCGCGACCTCGTTAATCGCATTCGTCATAGAAGAGGCTGCATACACTTTTAGGTTCGTTGCTGCGTTTGCTGAAAATGAAATGCTTAATACTGCCGCAAGGCAAGCATGCTGTTTCCATGCTTTCATAGAGATACTCCAATACAAGGCAAGCGAAAGAACAGGTTATTTGAATATAAAGTTCAATCAGTTAATGTGCTATTTAAACAAAAAATCAAGGCGCATATGTTGTTCTATCGCATCTGCGATGCGATTAATGCCTTGCTCCTTTAACTCTTCAAAGTCTTGTTGTTTGATTTGGGTGCCGTTTACCCATTCTGATACCAGGCTTAAGACATCTGCCTCGTCAAAGAACCCGTGAAGGTAGGTTCCCATGATTTGGCCACACTCGCTGATCGCCCCTTCCGCTTCACCGGAACTGAATGTAAGAGGTTGCAGGCCCCGTACTTCACTTCGCCCTACGTGGATTTCATAACCCTTTACATTGGCTGTTTTGCCGTTAAGAGAAAGCTGTGCTTGTGTGTTTGTAAGCTGTTTGCTGTTAGTTAGCGTCGTAGTGATATCAAGCAAGCCAAGTCCTTCGCTTTGACCTGGTTGGCCTTCGACGCCGTTTGGATCATCAATCAAGTTTCCAAGCATCTGGTAGCCACCACAGATACCAATCACTTTTCCACCAAGACGAATATGACGCAAGATATCTTTATCCCACCCTTGGCTTCTTAGATACTCTAAGTCGTCTCTCACTGATTTGGTCCCAGGCAAAATAACAAGGTCGGCTTTATCTATTTTTTCGCCTTTACCTACATAACGTAGATTGATATCTGGATTCAATCGCAGCACATCAAAATCAGTATGATTACTAATCCGGGTTAAAACAGGCACAACAACATTCAGTTTTACCTCAGAGTGCAACTCTTGCTGCGCAGTGATCGCGTCTTCTGCTTCTAAATTCAAACCATGAAGAAAAGGAAGTACACCAAGTACAGGTTTACCTGTTTTTTCTTCTAGCCAATCGAGGCCCGATTGCAATAAACGAATATCACCTCGAAAACGGTTGATAACAAATCCTTTTACTCGCGCTTGTTCAGATTCAGAAAGTAACGCAAGTGTTCCGTACAAATGTGCAAACACTCCACCACGATCAATATCAGCAACAATGATCACTGGTACATCAGCGGCCTCAGCAAAACCCATGTTTGCAATATCGCCTTCTCGTAAATTGATTTCAGCAGGACTCCCCGCGCCCTCGATAATGATCGAATCAAATTCTTGAGTCAGACGAGAGAAGGAATCTAACACCGTGTCCATCGCCACTTTCTTGTAATCATGAAAGCCAGCCGCATCCATATTGGAAATCGCCTTACCCTGCAAAATGATCTGAGCACCTGTATCACTGTTAGGTTTAATTAAAACCGGATTCATATGTACGGTTGGCTCAATATTACACGCCTGTGCCTGAACGGCCTGTGCTCGACCTATTTCACCGCCATCTTTGGTTACCGCACTATTTAGTGCCATGTTTTGTGGCTTAAATGGGGCAACATTTATCCCTTTTCGTGCTAATACACGGCATAAACCTGCCACAAGGACACTTTTTCCGGCATCCGAAGTGGTGCCTTGAACCATTAAAGATGGGATCGCTGATTTCATGAACATTTGTAAGGAATAGAGGAAGATGAACAATCATAACGTCATCGTCCCCACTTACTCAAGCAAATGAATAGAATATGAATGTTGAAATCATCATTGGTTCAAACAAGCCCTGCTTTAATGACCCCATCAAAACAAACCGATGAGGATGTAACATGAAAAAGAATACAATTATCGCAACAATCGCCGCCTTAGCTATTGCTCCTTCTATCGCGTTCGCGAAAGATAACGCTCAAAACCAATCAAACTTGCAGTTTAACGGTCCTGTCACTGTGGAAAAATTGGATGCCTTGCTAAACGACTCCAATATGTTTACTGAAAAAGATGTGGTCGTTGAAGGTAACTTATTGCGTCAAGTTCGCGCGGATAAGTTTGTCTTTAGCGATGGTTCCGGTGAAGTGATGGTCGAACTCGATGACGATATTCAGCTAAATACTCCGATTGACCACACGACTAAAGTCCGTCTGTTTGGCGAATTTGAAGGCGGGAACAAACCAGAGATTGAAGTCGAACAACTCGTGGTCATGTAAAACAAACCCCGATTGCTGTGCATATCAACATGATGTAGTGACGATTACAGCTAAATAGTGACGGCAAGCACTTAAAATGATAGCTTTATCAATCTTGGTCTGCTTTTTGCAGACCATTTTTTTGTTCATTTTAATCATCTTGCCCGGAGACACCATGCTAGGTAAAGTTCTAAAGGTTGCAGCCTTTGGTTTGTGTGCTATTTTGCCACTTTCCGCACATGCAAATAATTTCAACTACAACACGATGGAATTTCGCATGGGCACTAGCCCTGGTACATTTGGTGGCGAGTTCAATACCTACTTTACAGAAAATACCCATTTCATTGCTCGCGCAGACAGTGAATTCAGCGGAGACTGGGACATTGCTGGTGGTATAGGCTTTAATGGGCCAGCAGGCCAATTTGCAGATATTTATGGCCAAATGTTGGTACACAACATTAAAGAGAACGGCAGTGATAAAGTCGGCGACGAGTGGCGCACGGAAGTGAATATTGGCACTCGTATTTGGTTTATGCAAAATGTTGAGCTACATGGCCGTATCGGCCAAATCATAGATAATGACGATTCGAACACCATTTACAATCTGGGCGCACGATTCCACTCAACTCAGCAACTATCGCTTGGTGCAGATTTCAAAAATAATGGTGTCTATGGCCAGCAAATTGTAATGTCTGCTCGTTTTGCATTTTAGTGGACATGACTATGACTACCAGGGCATCACAAGCAAGCATATGATTCAATAAAAATGGCCTCCAATTTTGGAGGCCATTTTTTGTTAATCACGAATTATTAGCTTGTAGCAGAAACTAGCTGTAATACATCAGTTTTTAGCGGTTTTTTTAGGTTTATCTTGCACATATTTTTTCGATACATCTACAACGGCGATATCTCTAAAAAAGCTTCGACCAAGCAAAATTGGAAACGTCATATGTCCGCGATCCGCTAACGTAAACTCTGTCTTTTCTTTGTGATCCCCAACGGTAATGTAGGCTTTTACCACCGCTCGTTTATCCACCTCTTCTGACGAAGACTGCTTAACTTTAGCCCAGCGCTCAACGGGTACTTTAAATTCTTTGGTGTCTTTGTCACCTAAATCTATCTTAAATTTAACCCAGTCTTTACCATCACGCTCAAACGGAACAATGTCAGTCGCACTAATTGATGATGTTGTCGCACCTGTATCGACTCTAGCCTTGAAAGTCTGGTCAATTTCAGGAACATAAACCCATTCTTCAGAACCAAGAATTAACATGCCATCGGGTGTTTTTGTGACCTTGACTGGCTTCTTAGGCTTTGGTTCCGGCTTTTTCTCAGGTTTCGCTTCTGGTTTGGGCTCCACCTCTGGCTTTGGATCTACATCAGGTTTCACTTCTGGCTCGACTTTAACGGGCGCTTCGACCTTTGGCGACTCTGGCTCAACAGGTTCCTGCGTCGTTTGAGTTGACGTACAAGCAATTAAACTGCCGCTCATCATAAGCGGCAGAATCAGTTTCCAGTTTTTCATCCACACTCCAATTAAGCTTGAGATACTTTCTTAATTGCGTCCGCTACGTATGGAATATGAGTTTCGGTAAGTCCGGCAATGTTAATTCGACCATCGCCAACACCATAAATGCCATAATCTTCACGCAGTTGCGCCATTTGGTTTCCACTAAAGCCTAGCACAGTAAACATGCCTTTGTGACCCTCAATGAAATCAAATTGATCTGTATTATGGTTGTTTCTCAACTCGTTACACAAACTTTGACGAAGGCTAACCAAACGATGTTGCATTTCACTCAATTCTTGCTTCCAAACGGAAGTGAGATTGTCATCTTGCAGAATGGTCTTGACTAAAGCTGCACCATGGTCGGGTGGCATCGTGTAAGTCGAGCGAGCTAGAGTGAGGAGTTTACCTTTTGCATTGGTTACATCATGCATGTTCTTACCAACCACAATCGCTGCACCAGTTCGTTCACGGTACAGACCAAAGTTCTTCGAACATGAAGTAGTAATCAACATCTCTTCAACGTTATCTGCCATAAAACGAAGACCTTTTGCGTCTTCTTCTAGGCCATCACCGAAGCCTTGGTAAGCAATGTCCACAAATGGGATGAAACCGTTCTTCTGCGACAATTCTGTAATGGCTTGCCAAGCAGAGAAGTCAATATCTGCACCAGTTGGGTTGTGGCAACAACCATGAAGAAGTACCACATCTGAAGGCCCAGCTTTCGCAAGATCATCCATCATTTTTGCGGTGTCTACTTGTTTCGTTTCCGAAGAGAAATAGTGGTAGAACTTAACTTTAAGGCCTGCTGCTTCCATCACTGGCTTGTGGTTTACGTAGCTTGGGTTGGAAATCCAAACCGTCGTATCTGGCTGTGCGATCTTCATTAGATCACCGAGCATACGCAGCGCACCACTTGCACCTGGCGTTTGAATAGCTGCAACACGATCCATTGCAGACGTTCCCGTCAGCAGCAAATCGATCATGCTTTTATTAAATTCTTCGCAACCCGCAAGACCAACATAAGACTTGGTTTTTTGAGTTTCAACAACGACATCCTGCGCCATTTGAATGGCTTTCATAATCGGCGTTTCGCCTGCGCTGTTTTTGTATACGCCAATGCCAAGGTCAACCTTGTTTGGACGTTCATCGTTACGGTATGCAACGGATAGAGATAAAATAGGATCTAATACGGGAGTTGGGAGATTAGAAAACATGAAAGTCATAACCCTTTGAAATTCAAGTACCGAACCTCACGTTAACACCATCGCAAAAAATGACGAAATGATTTTTCACTTATTTCATCAATTAGAGAACAAAATTCTGGATTGCGGTGAGTTTTGTGCGCTCTATCGTTCAGAAAAAGAACGATTCACTCCTCGTCGTACCAATCCACTCTACCGTTTTTTCTAAACTCTCTTGGTGTCATGGTCGACCACGCTTTAAAACGTGTACTAAAGTTAGCGCTGGTCGGATATCCGACTATTTCTCCAATATGCTGAATTGGCCATTCTGTTGAACGAAGTAACCTAGCAGCATATTCCATGCGCATACGCGTTAAATGTGCCATTGGGCTTCGACCAAACTGCTTTTGAGTCAGTCGATGCAAATGAGGCTCCGAACATGGATATAGAGCCGCCACCTGCTCAACGCTCCAATCCTTATGGAGCTGACGTTGGACAAGGTCAAATACACGCCGAAGCCTCAATTGGCTGCGTGATATCGACTCTGAGGGCGGCATGTTTAACATCAGCTCTAACTGAGCCACACTATGCTCACCTACCGCACCACCATAATCGATTGGAAGGTTAATGCTGCGTAGTAACGTTTGGATACATGCATACATCACTTCAGGTGTAGATGAAAGCTGGTAGCGAACATCGCATTCTAATATCGGCCACTCTCTATCAGGAGCAAGAAAAAGCCACGCGATCTGCCAAGGTTCTTCTTCTATACCAAAACCGTTTTCAACACCTGCGGGTACTGTAATCAACGAGCCCGGTTCCAAATCGTATCGATAAGTCCCACTCTCTAGCCACCCTTTACCACGCACCGTATAGAGCAGCATGTGTTTCTTTTGGTTTTTACGATAAACAGAGAAGAAGTCACGACAAGTGGCAATGCCGCACTGCACAATGCCTCTCTCCTCAAGTGCTAATACTCGACTGTGATCAATAAACTCTTGATAAGTTTTTTCTGAAATCGCGTAGCGTTCTTGTTTATCTTCCATGATTTATTGGCTCACATGTGCGTTAGTAGAGAGTTTTACAAAGGTTTTGGATTCCTTTGAAAAATACACCGCCAAATCATGAGGATAAACTACTCGCATTAATCTTTAAGGAGAAATGCGATGCTCTTAACACGCGAATACATCGATAAAGCATTTTGGCAAAAGCTGATTACGATTGGCCTACCTGTTTCACTTCAGTCCATGCTTTTTGCTTTGCTCGGCGTCGTGGATATTTTCATGGTAAGCCTACTCGGAGAATCTGCAACGGCAGCAGTTGGAGTTGGAAATCGTATCTTTTTCTTCAACCTAGCGGTTGTCTTTGGCCTGTGCGGTGCAGTTACCGTACTTGCTTCTCAATACTACGGCTCAGGAAACCTAGCCGGAATTCGCAGAACGTTGGCGCAATCTTGGTTTATTTCCATTTTGGTGACGCTGCCGTTTATCGTTCTTTATGCGATTTTTGATGAAGAGATCGTCTCTTTTATGTCAGACGATCCTGAATACGTCACTTATGCACGTGATTATCTTGTGGTTACGGGCTTTAGCCTCATTGCTACGGCGATAGTAGTACCGATTGAAGCGGTATTGCGCTCCGTGGGCCAAACCAAACTGGCAACCAACGTTAGTATCTCCGCCATTGTCGTTAACGTCGCGCTTAATTATGTTTTGATTTTTGGTTTATTTGGTTTCCCTCAATGGGGCGTATTTGGTTTCCCTCAATGGGGCGTATTTGGTGCAGCCGTAGGTAGTTTTGTTTCTCGATTTTTCCAAACCGCCGTCTTGATTTATTTTTTCTACAAACGATATGCTTACCTAATTCCGACTAAGTTCGATTGGGTACAAGACCGCTTAAAACAGTATCGAAAAAAGTACTTTAAGGTTTCTTTACCCATGTTGGTCCACGATGCACTTTGGACTGGTGGATTGATCGTTTACAGCATCATCTATGGTCAATTGGGCGTTTCAGAACTGGCGATCATCTCATTCTTATCACCGATTGAAGGGGTACTGATTTCAACCTTTATGGGATTTGCGGTCGCTGCATCCGTTCTTCTTGGGAATGATATTGGTGCAAAACATTATGACCGAGTCGAGAAAACGGCGTGGTGGTATGTGTTAACCAGCGCAATCTTAGCCACCTTGCTGTTTTTCCTAGTGTGGTTGAGCTCGCCCATGATTCATCACCTATTGGTACTGAGCCCGTTAACCGATGCAGACATGGCACTTAACGTATGTTTAGTCATGGCGCTAGGTATGATTTTGAGGGTGTTTAACATGGTTGGGATTGGCGGCGTACTAAAGAGTGGCGCTGATATTCGCTATAGCATTTTCATCGACACGTTCGGTCAGTGGGCTATTGGCATCCCCCTTACTTATTACACAGGCATGGTGTTAGGGCTGCCTTTGCATTTTGTCTTGATGTCTCTGCTCGCGGAAGAGTTAGTGAAAGGCGTACTGACGACTTACCGTATTCAATCTAAACGTTGGATAAATAATATGGTTGAAGATGACCAATCGGTGACAGCGTAACCTAAAAGACATTAACGAACTCACACCAAAAGGGCTCACCCGTTATGCACGCGTGAGCCCTTTTTATGTGCGGAGAATGCTTGATTAGATGTCCGTAAAGCGATGAATGATTTGGTTTGAACTGCCACGCCATTCGAGATTGAGGTCTTTCTTGTCTTGTTCAAACTTACCATCAATCAAAACATCGATGTATTGCACCACTTCCCTTTGCGCGTTATTCAGTTCCGTCAGCGTGTAGCCAGTCCAAACCCAAATGTCTTTACCTGGGCACTCCTCTTTCACCCTTTTCACTATCTTCAAAATATGAGGCACATTAGCAGGGTGAAGCGGATCTCCACCCGACAACGACAAGCCACGGCGTTTGATACGCGTGTCGTTTAAGTCAGCGATGATTTTGTCTTCCGCTTCTTGCGTGAAAAGTACACCAGAATCCAAACGTTGCGTCGACTGGTTATAACACCCACGGCACTGATGCACACAACCCGACACAAACAGCGTGCAGCGCGTACCCGGTCCGTTAACAACGTCAATTGGATAGTATTGGTGGTAATTCATAATGCGTCTCTGTGTTATCGCGAAAGAGAAAATCAACCTGTTTAAAGTTGATTTTCAAAGTGTTAAAACGAGTGGTAGTAAACCTTACAGGTGTTTAACTCGGCGCTTCACTTCTTCTTGCTTACCGAAGTTAAACGGGCGTGCATCTGGGCTGCCTAGGTAGCCACAAACTCGACGTGTTACTGATACTTTAGTTGAGTCATGGTTACCACAGCTTGGGCAAGTGAAGCCTTTACTTGTACAGTCAAACTCGCCGTTGTAGCCACACTCGTAGCACTCATCAATTGGCGTGTTTGTACCGTAGTAAGGCACTCGGGTGTAACTGTAGTCCCATACGTTTTCTAGTGCTTCAACGTTACGTTGCATGTTCGGGAACTCGCCGTAACAGATAAAGCCGCCGCTTGAGATTTCTGGGTAAGGCATCTCAAAGTCGATCTTGTCGTACGGGTTCACCTTCTTCTCAACATCTAGGTGGAAGCTGTTGGTGTAGTAACCTTTGTCTGTTACGCCTTCAATTACACCGAACTCTTTCGCATCGATGCGGCAGAAACGGCTGCATAGGTTTTCACTTGGCGTTGCATATAAGCTGAAGCCATAGCCAGTTTCGTCAGCCCATTGATTCACAGCATCTTTTAGATGCTTGATGATAGCGACCGCTTTTTCACGCAAAACAGCGTCATCATAAACGTGCGCTTCTGTACCGAATAGCGCGTTAATTGTCTCGTGTACACCGATGTAACCAAGAGAAATAGAAGCACGACCGTTCTTGAAGATATCTGCGATTGAGTCGTCTGCTTTCAAGCGAACACCACATGCGCCTTCCATGTATAGGATTGGGGCCACGCGTGCTTTCACGTTTTCAAGGCGAGAGATACGTGTCTCTAGTGCTTTACGAGCAAGACGTAGGCGGTCATTTAGAAGCTCGTAGAATTTCTCTTCGCTTCCGTTTGCACGGATAGCGATACGAGGAAGGTTCAAGCTCACGACGCCAAGGTTGTTACGACCTTCGTGAATCAGCTCACCGCTTTCTTCGTAAGTACCAAGGAAGCTACGGCAACCCATTGGCGTTTTGAATGAACCGGTTACTTCCACTACTTTGTCGTAGTTAAGAATGTCTGGGTACATACGCTTAGACGCACACTCAAGCGCAAGTTGCTTGATGTCGTAGTTTGGATCTTCTGATTTGTGGTTCAAACCATCTTTGATGCCGAATACAAGTTTAGGGAATACCGCTGTTTTACGGTTCTTGCCTAGACCTGCAATACGATTCTTCAGAATCGATTTCTGGATCAGGCGGGATGCCCAGCTTGTACCAAGACCAAAACCGAACGTAACGAATGGGGTTTGACCGTTCGCTGTATGCAGCGTGTTTACTTCGTATTCTAGAGATTGAAATGCGTCGTAACACTCTTTCTCAGTGCGCGCTTTTGCGAACTCTTCTGGCTCAGCAATGTTCCACTCTTTTGCAATCTCTAGGTGTTTCTCGTAGCTTGTGATTACGTACGGTTCTAGAACCTCATCAATACGGTTGATGGTTGTACCGCCGTAAATGTGGCTCGCGACTTGAGCAATGATTTGTGCTGTTACCGCTGTTGCAGTCGAAATTGATTTTGGCGTATCAATCTCAGCGTTACCCATTTTAAAACCATGCGTCAGCATGCCTTTAAGATCGATAAGCATACAGTTAAACATTGGGAAGAACGGTGCGTAGTCTAAATCGTGGTAGTGAATGTCACCCACTTCGTGCGCTTGAACCACATCGCGAGGAAGAATGTGCGTCTTCGCGTAGTGTTTCGCTACGATACCAGCCAACAAGTCACGTTGAGTCGGAATTACTTTGCCGTCTTTGTTCGCGTTCTCGTTGATTAGATCCAGATTACTTTCTTCAATCAAACCTTCGATTTCGCGAGTTAGTGCACTTTGCTTCTCACGAGCGATGTCGCGATCGTGGCGATATTCAATGTAAGAACGCGCTAGGGCTTTGTAAGGACCTTGCATGAGTTCATTTTCGACTAAGTCTTGAATCTCATGGATGTGAACTTCATCGTGTTCTCTTAACTGTAACTCGACAGCAAGAGCCACATTAAGAGCATAAATAGCGACATCTTTATCTTTGTTTTCCGCTGCTGCTTCAACTGCTGCTTGGATACGATCCCTGTTGAACGGAGCTCTTGATCCGTCGCGTTTGATTACGATTGGTTTCACTTTGTTCTCCTTACCCGAGCATACTCACAGAGTTATCCATAAACACACTATATGGGGTCATTTTTTATTCTGGCAACACAATATATTGTGGCGCATTTAACGAGAAGCACCACTCGAAAACATTGATTTTGATCAATAAAGATTGGCTAGCGAACAAGAAGAAATCGATCTTATTGGCGTTGATCTCAGTTGCGAAGAAAACCATGAAAATTGCAAAATTGGTACTAAATCTACTTGCTATTTTTGGAGGTCTTGTAGGATAAAGGATGGAAAGGAATACGCTAAAAGATAGGAGTGCAACAGGCCAAAATGCGATCACTTTTTGTTACGTTAATATTACTTTTTAGTTCTCTTTCATTTGCTCAAAACTCCATCAATCTAACCAGTTGGAACATAGAATGGTTATCTATAGATGGTGGAAAAGTGTCGAGAACACCACAAGATTTTGAAAAGCTGACCCACTATGTGGATAAAACACAAGCCGACATTTTTGCTTTTCAAGAAGTCGAAAGTGCTGCTGCCATCCAAAAAGCCGTTGGCAATGACTTCACTATTTATCTTTCCGATCGTTCAAACGCCTCCAACCGACACCTTCAGTTTAACGACACCAACCAATACACAGGCTTTGCCGTGCGCAATGGCGTAAGCGTATTAGACAAGCCAGACTTCTCTATCACACGAGGCAACAGCAAGCTTCGCTTCGCGAGCTACCTTGTTTTAAATCCAAACCAAGAAAACGAGACTCACCTACTCTCTGTACATCTGAAAGCGGGTTGCAGTGGCGCGTATCGTAATAACCGCGATTGTAAGATAGTGAAACAACAAGGACAGGCACTAGCTAAGTGGATAAAGGCGCGCGAGGACAACAAACAACATTATGTCGTGCTTGGCGACTTTAACCACAACTTGGGTTATCAAGGAGATTGGTTGTGGGACGTGATATCGGACAATACTAGTGCAAAGCTAGTGACTAAAGACACTAAAGCGGAATGTAAAGTGCGCTCTAATCGTAATCCGAATAAAACCCACCAATTCCGCTCGGTGATAGACCACATCATTGCGAGTGGTGATTTAAAGGCGTCGTCTGGTGTTCAAACCGTTTTCAAAACACAAGATGTACTCGACTATAAACTGAGTGACCATTGCCCGGTTTCTACGACACTCACTTTTTAGCGTTTAAGTACTCTTTTTAACGTTGAAGTACTTTCTTTATTGACGAACCACTCTTTTAGCGGTGAATGACCCAACCAACATTGCCGCTATAAAGAGCAGAACTTGTGTGTTGCCAGTAAAAAGGCTGGCAACCGCAGGACCAGGACACACACCCAGTAAGCCCCAACCAATACCAAACAGTGCTGCACCAACGACTAACTTTTTGTCTATCGTTTTAGAAGTCGGACAGACAACCTCATCACCAAACACAGATTCGCTTCTTGGCTTTATTAATAAAAGATAAGCAGGAACGAACACAACAAGTGCTCCGCCCATAACGAAGGCTAAGCTTGGGTCCCATGAACCGGTAATATCAAGAAAGCCGATCACTTTTGCCGGATCTGCCATACCAGAGACCACCATACCAATACCAAAGAGCACACCAGAAAATGCAACAACGGACATTTGCTTAATACTTTTCATTACGTGAGTTTTCATAACGACACTATTCCTCACGATACTAGCAAGACGGTTAACATGGCTGTGGCCATAAAAGTACACGTCGCGACCACAGAACGGATTGAGAAACGCCCTATTCCACAAATGCCATGGCCACTAGTACAACCATTGCCGATACGCGTACCAACACCGACTAACAAGCCAGCAACGATAACTAAAATAAGAGAACCGCTGTACTGATCTGGTACATGCCCGCCAAGAACATAAACAGCAAACAAGCCACCTAATACCATCGCAATTAAAAAAACAATTCGCCAAACGCGGTCTGCGCTCTCAACGGCACCGTTTAAGATCCCACTGATCCCAGCAGTCTTGCCAGTAAATAGCATCAGTGTTATCGCTGATACGCCAACTATTATGCCGCCCAACAGCGACATCCAAGGAACTTCAAACATAGCAACCGCCAAACTAATTACTTACAGAAAACTTGCTTAAAGGCCTCAACCAACGGACCAACTCTTTCATCAGAAATTGAATAAAATACCTGCTGAGAAACTTTTCTAGCTTTAATAATGTCGTGCTTTCTCAATACGGTGAGATGTTGTGAAAAAGCAGATTGGCTTAATGATGAACCTTCAAACAGTTCACCAACCCCTTTCTCGCCTTCAATCAGCTTACACATCACGATTAGGCGCTCTGGATGAGCCATAATTTTAAGCAGCTCACTCGCTTCGGTCGCACTTTGTAGCATACTGTCGCCCATTCTTATGCCTCTTCATTACTACATTACATTTCATTAGATATTACTAATTAATATTATTAAGTCAATGCTAATGTAGATTAAATAACATTAGACTTAGCTAATTTATTTAAGTAAGGTGTAGGCGTTTTCGATCATTCAGCAGGAGAAATCCATGAGCAAAATCGTGATTATTGGTGGGGTTGCTGGAGGTGCATCTGCAGCAGCTCGCGCTCGTCGTCTTAGTGAAGACGCAGAAATCATTATGTTTGAACGCGGTCCATTTGTGTCATTTGCAAACTGTGGCTTACCCTATCACATTGGTGGCGATATCCAAGAGCGCAGCAAACTGCTTCTTCAAACGCCTGAGAGCTTTTTAGCGCGTTTCAATGTTGATGTCCGTGTGATGAACGAAGTGGTTTCTATTAACCGTCAAGACAAAACGGTTACGGTTAAGAATTTGCTTGATGGCTCGGAATACCAAGAGAGCTACGACTTTCTTCTACTCAGCCCTGGCGCAGGTCCAGTTGTGCCGCCTATTCCGGGTATTGATAACCCGTTAACGCACTCGCTGCGCAATATTCCAGATATGGATCGCATCATTAAAACGATCGAAACCAACAAAGTTGAACACGCTACGGTCGTTGGTGGTGGTTTTATCGGTTTGGAAATGATGGAAGCCTTCCACCAGCTAGGCATAAAAACCACATTAGTTGAAATGGCGGATCAAGTGATGACGCCCGTTGACCGTGAAATGGCTGGCTTCGCACATGCTGAAATTCGTGAGAAAGGCATCGACCTTAAACTTGGCGTCGCACTTGAGTCGGTGAAATTCGTACCTAACGAGCACGTGGCAAGTTTCGACTCTGGTGAGAGCGAAAAACACCAACATCTAGAAGGTGAATTAGAATTAACACTAAACAACGGTGAAAGACTCACCACCGATATTTTGATTATGGCAATTGGTGTTCGCCCCGAGACCAAATTAGCGAAAGAAGCTGGCTTAGAAATCGGCGCTCTTGGTGGTATTTATACCAATGAATACATGCAAACCAGCGATCCTTCGATCTACGCTGTCGGCGACGCGGTAGAAGAGAAAGACTTTGTGACTGGCGAGCAAACTCTAGTGCCACTTGCGGGCCCGGCAAACCGTCAAGGCCGAATGGCAGCAGACAACATGCTTGGCCGCCAAGAAACTTACCAAGGTACGCAAGGCACGGCGATCTGTAAGATTTTTGATTTAGCCGTCGCTTCTACTGGTAAAAACGAGAAACAGCTGAAACGTGAAAACATCGCTTATGAAAAAGTGTATGTGCATACAGCAAGTCACGCGAGTTACTACCCAGGTGCAGAAACCGTGTCATTCAAAATGCTGTTTGATCCAGTAACAGGTAAAATATTAGGTGCGCAAGCAGTAGGTAAAGACGGTGTTGATAAACGTATCGACGTAATGGCAGTTGCTCAGCGTGCTGGTATGACGGTAGAGCAACTGCAACACCTCGAGCTCACTTACGCGCCACCTTATGGCTCTGCTAAAGATGTAATTAACCAAGCGGCGTTTGTGGCAAATAACATCATCAAAGGCGATGCGACCGCGATTCATTATGATGAAATGGATTCACTGACAGAAGACCAACTGTTACTTGATGTTCGTAATCCTGGTGAATTGGAGTCCGTTGGTTATCTTGAAGGTGCAATTAATATTCCTGTCGATCAACTACGTCGTCGCATGCACGAACTTCCTAAAGACAAAGAGATCGTGATTTACTGTCAAGTTGGGTTACGCGGTAACGTAGCATACCGTCAGCTGGTCAACAATGGTTACAAAGCCCGCAACTTGATTGGTGGATACAGAACTCTCAAATTTGCTCGCTTATAACTTGATAATAAAAAAGAGAAAACCACGTGCTTGGTTTTCTCTTTTTTTGCAGGAAAGAAAGCGTAGATCATTCACCTTCAATTGCCAAACGGACTGCTGCTTGAGCATGGATAGAAGTGGTATCGAGTAGTGTAACATCGGTGTGACTTTGGTTTACAAGTAAGGCAATTTCAGTACACCCGAGAATCACAGCTTCAGCTCCGTGCTCTTTTAGTTTTTCAATAATTTGCAAGTATATCGTCCTTGACTCCTCTTTGATTTCACCTTGGCATAACTCTTTATAAATAATGTTATGTACTTTAGAGCGGTCGTCTTGATCGGGAATGACGACATCAAGCCCATAACGGTCGGAAAGCCTTCCTTTATAAAAGTCTTGCTCCATTGTGAATTGAGTACCAAGGAGTCCGACCTTTTGAACCCCTTTCTCACGAAGTAACTCAGCAGTCGCGTCTGCGATATGTAGTATGGGGATATTAATACTGGCTTCAATTTGAGGCGCAACTTTGTGCATTGTGTTAGTACAAATAAGAATGAAGTCAGCGCCCCCTTTTTCTATTAAAGATGCAGCATCAGATAGAATGCTTGCCGTTTCTTCCCATTTACCTTGATGTTGAAGTTTCTCTATCTCCGAAAAATTCACGCTATACATACAAATTTTTGCGGAATTTAGGCCGCCTAACGCCTCTTTGACTCCTTCGTTGATCAATTTGTAATAACTAAGCGTCGACTCCCAGCTCATACCACCTAGAAGACCGATAGTTTTCATATAACTCTCCAATCGTTATACACCACCGTGCCAGGGGTGTTTTTACAAAAAAAATCAGCCACTTAAATAAGCAGCATTCAAGCGTCTTCACTATTGAGCATTGGGTAACACGAAAATAAAATCATTCCCACAAGGACCGCTACGCGATTCTCATATATCCTCGCAATATCGTTACTGCATTTCCAGAAAGCTTAACGTGCTCAGTGCTTAACAACTCTGTATGGACGACCCCACTTCTCTTGGAGGCTTGGAAGCCTTTCAGTTGCTTTTTGTTGAGCTCTTTAGCCCAGTAAACACATAAAGCGCAATGTGCAGAGCCTGTAACTGGGTCCTCATTAACACCTACCCAAGGCGCGAAGTATCGAGAGACAAAATCGGCGTCAGTGCTTGATTGAGCAGTGATGACGACGCCACGGCCTTTTTGTTTAAGCAGCGCACCAAAATCAGGGTCGAGCTGTTCAAGCACAAATTCATCATTAATGACGACCAACTGCTTATTATCAAACTGACCGTAGGCGACTACATTGGCGGCATCTAGCCCCAAACCATGAAGTAAGTCTTTGTTAATACTAGCTCGCATATCTAAAGTTGGAGCAGGAAACACCAAATGAATTTCTTCATGATCGAGTTGTGCAGTTAAAACCCCAGATAGCGTAACGAACTCAATCGTATCTCCAGTATTATATAACCCCTGCTCTTTCAGAACGTGCGCCGTTGCAAGTGTGCCGTGTCCACACAAAGCAACTTCCGTCCTCGGTGTAAACCAACGAAGTTGCATTGTACTGAGTGACAGAAATGCCGTTTCAGATAACGACATCTCGGCCGCGATGGCCAACATCGTTTCCTCATCAAGGCTTGACTCTGTGATACAAACACCCGCGGGATTACCTTTGAAAACCTCTGATGTAAACGAGTCAACCTGAAAAATTTTAACTTCCACGAAATATCCTTAAGTTCTATCAAACACGTAATTCTGTATCACGTGATTTTTAATATCTGTTGTTTGAGCGAAAAAAACCTATGAAATTTTCTACCAACCTTATAGGTCTTGTTGGAAGCGCTAACAAACAGGAGAATGTAGTTAATTATGCAAAACGTAAAAAGCCATCATCAATGTGACTCAATTGGATATCTTATCGGAGTTTTCGGCGTTTCTTTAGTTCTAATATGGATTGGTATTTATAAATTCACACCTACAGAGGCCAAGCTTATACAACCGCTCGTTGAAAATCATTTTCTGATGAGTTGGTTGTATGATGTGATGTCAGTTCAAGCCGTATCAAACATCATTGGCGCAACAGAAATCATTGTCGCTATTGGATTAATCGTTGGCCTTAAAAACACACGAGTCGCTTATTTTTCTGGCATAGCCGCCGCAATTATTTTTCTTGCGACACTCAGCTTTCTAATTACGACACCGAATACATGGAAAGTGTCTGATGGGGTTTTGGTGACAAACTTCTTTTTAGTAAAAGATATTCTATTTTTAGCCATTGCGATTAGCGTCATCGAACGAAACAAGCCAAACAGAGAATAACTCTAAATAGTTCGAAATCTTGTTTTTCCAGAACGTAGCCTGAAAGGTGCAAACGACTTACAGGTCGAATGGTTCTGTCAATAACTCTAAACAAAGGCTCTTAAATTTAGAGTGTTTAAGAGTCTTTGCCTCTTAATTATGCGAAACAACATCCTAGCGTAAAGTGAAAAGAAAAGCCTTTCACTCTACTGCTAAGGTTTATTGATACTTTGCCGAAGTAATGAACTCACCGAATGTCTCGCACCATACAACAACCGTATTGTATTCAGAAATTGAAGTGCTTTGAGGAACCTCAACAACGAAGTTATCGAACGTTTTGACATCACCAATTAAGCTCATCTCAGATTTAAGGTCATTAAACTCTTGTTCCGTTTCGACAAACTTAGGAGATAGATAGAGTTTATAGTCTGGTCCGGGAGCGAGTTTTCCTACCAACGTAATGACTTCAGAACTCAAATGAATTTCTCCCTCTCCCCAATGAAAAGCGTCGCTACCTTTGAGTTCCCTCTTAAACACTGCGCTGTATTCTGCACCTTGCTTGCTCTTAGCAACTTGTTCATCGGTCGGCGCAGGTGGTGCAATAAGGATCGGTAAAGTATAGATACCTATCGCAATGCCAATAGAAACTGCCACTAAGTGACTGATTGTTAATTTAATTATATTTTTCAAGGTCATAAGCATCTTCTTATTAGTTTTACTACTTGAAATTAGATTCAAATCGGCCTTATCTGTCTATTATCGAGCAGCATAATGTCATTAACATTATACACAAGCTATGCGCACTAAATGCAGACTGAGCGCAATTAAAAACGGCTGATAATTAATATCAGCCGTTTGCTTATCGGAAATGTCGTTGTGCCGGTTTGGTCACTATTCCGCTTCCACCAAAGCGATCTTATCGGATGTCGATTTTTCCAATTTTATCGCAATAAACTTAGAGGTTGGCGTAAACGTTCTATCCCCATAACTGTCCAAAGGAACTAATGGGTTTGTTTCTGGATAGTAAGCCGCCGCCTGACCTGCTGGTACATCATAGGCAACAAGCGTAAATCCGCTCACACGGCGCTCAACGCCATCTTCCCACAATGACACCATGTCCACTTTGTCGCCCGGTTCAAAACCGAGTTTACGAATATCCGCTTCATTGATAAACAGCACTTCGCGCATACCAAATACTCCACGATAACGGTCATTCAAGCCGTAAAGTGTCGTATTGTATTGGTCGTGTGAGCGCATGGTTTGCAAGATCAAATCTGGCTTTTGGCCTTTTTCGAGTATCGCTTCGCTGATCAACTGCTTCGGCAACTCGCTAGAGCTGAACTGTGCTTTGCCGCTTGGTGTATTCCATCGACGCTCGGCAGCTGGGTTTACCAAGTGGAATCCACCCGGGTGTTTAAGCTTATGGTTAAAGTCGGTAAAGCCCGGAATCGTGTCTGCAATCAAATCGCGAATACGGTCGTAATCTTCAATCGCCCACAACCAATCAATTGGTTTTGCCCCGAGTGTAGCATTGGCAATACCGGCAATAATCGCTGGTTCTGAACGCAAATGCTCCGAACGCGGTTTTAGCTGACCAAATGAGATATGCACCATGCTGAAAGTATCTTCAACCGTCACGCCTTGTGGGCCCGTCGCTTGCTGATCAATCTCAGTACGGCCTAAGCATGGAAGAATAAGCGCATCTTTACCTGTGACAAGGTGAGAACGATTTAACTTCGTCGAAATGTGTACGGTTAAATTACAGTTTCGCATCGCGTTGTGCGTACGTTCTGTGTCTGGCGTTGCTTGTGCAAAGTTACCGCCCAAACCGATAAATACTTTCGCTTGCCCTTCTTCCATCGCTTTAATGGCTTGCACAGTGTTGTGGCCTTCACCACGCGGGACGTCAAAGTTAAATCGACTTTCAATGCGATCCAACAACAGATCTGAAGGTTTTTCATCAATGCCCATCGTACGGTCGCCCTGAACGTTACTGTGACCTCGCACTGGTGAAAGACCCGCGCCCGGCTTACCAACGTTACCTCGTAACATTTGCACGTTTGCGACTTCTTTAATGGTTGGTACAGAGTGACGATGCTGAGTCAACCCCATCGCCCAACACATGATCACACGTTCTGCACGTCGATACATGCTCGCCACCATCTCGATTTCACTTAAATCAAGACCCGATTGTTCCGCGATGTGTTCCCAAGAGGTTGCGTCCACTTCAGCCAAATACTCATCAATACCTATCGTGTGTTGCTTGATGAACTCACGGTCAAATACCGCTTTGCCACCGTTTTGCAATGCCTCGCGTTCCCATTGCAACAAGAATTTCGCGATACCACGAAACACTGCCATGTCTCCACCTAAAGCAGGACGCAAGTACGCCGTGTTGGTAGGTTCTGAGCCGTTACTGAGCATCTCAATCGGCATTTGTGGGTTTTGGAAACGCTCTAATCCGCGCTCTTTCAGCGGGTTTAGACAGATAACCTGCGCACCACGTTTTACCGCTTCGCGCAGAGGTTCAAGCATTCGTGGGTGGTTCGTGCCCGGGTTTTGACCAATCACAAAAATCGCGTCGGCTTCTTCAAAATCATCAAAGATCACTGTGCCTTTACCAACGCCAATGGTGTCTTTCATCCCGATTGCACTGGCTTCGTGACACATGTTGGAACAATCTGGGAAGTTGTTGGTACCGAATGCGCGCACAAATAGCTGATATAAAAACGCCGCTTCGTTGCTTGCACGACCAGAGGTATAAAACTCCGCTTGGTGCGGTGAATCCAATTGATTGAGATGTTTAGCCACAAGAGAAAAAGCCTCATCCCAAGAGACAGGTACATAGTGGTCGGACTCGGCATCGTATCGCATTGGGTGCGTGATACGGCCTTGGTATTCCAACCAGTAATCGGTTTGCGTTGAGAGAGATGAAACG
This sequence comes from Vibrio sp. sp1, assembly GCF_016920955.1. Taxonomy (NCBI): domain Bacteria; kingdom Pseudomonadati; phylum Pseudomonadota; class Gammaproteobacteria; order Vibrionales; family Vibrionaceae; genus Vibrio; species Vibrio sp. sp1. The sequence goes on along the minus strand of NZ_CP060590.1, from coordinate 1,224,606 downwards.
CTGTGATTGGCAAAAAACTCAGGATCAACCAGACGATTGGTCGCCTCCCAGTTTACCGCTTTCGCGCCATTCTCACAAAAATTGACTTTACCACTATCTGGCGACTCGCCCCATGCACATCCCGGGCAGTCGAAACCGCCATTTTGGTTGGTTTTGAGCATAGTGCGAATGTTTTTAACTGCATTTTCACTGCCCCACCAACTTCTGGTTACGGCTTTCAGTGCACCCCAACCACCAGCTGGACCTTTGTATGCTTTTATTTGTTCTTTTTGGCTCACGACTTTACTCCTCGCAGATATACCAGCAAGCAGGGTGCCCGTGAAAACAAGCGCGTTATTTATTGAGATAATGCGGAAGTATTGAAGGGCTTAGTTTCTAATCCATGTATTTTTTAATCCAAATAAGTAACCACTCAACACGCTCTCGCTTGTCCGAGCGTTTACTTATCTAGATTCTTGATATCGGATACCCGCCTACTGTTTCTAAGACTGGTAGATTCAATTCGCATTGCTGCATCTTGATCTAAATCAAAGATTAAGTCGATATTCAATATGCGTCCAATTGATAATCCTGACCGAGTGATAAACAAAATCTATGACGATTTTTTCCACTGACGGTCATCACATTTTTAATCAATACAATTTATGAGGTTAATCGTTTTCCCATTCGATTCCACCTAGTTCGCTTAACGAACTCAATAAAATCGGCCCTCTTGATAATAGATAATATCTATCACACTATAGATACTTTAAATTTGACCCTAATTAATATCAGGAATAGCCTTGATTCAGATCAATTTTGAGTGTGGTTTTATTCTTGACTTGGTTTTGGTTTTCCATTCCCCAGTTAAAACGCTCCAGCGCTTAAAAAGTACGGTAGTGCTGTGCCCTTTTTAGGGAGTTCCCCCGTACATGTGACTCACAACGCAAGGTTAACAAGCCATTATGGATATCAAACAACTTAAATATCTCATCGCACTTGAACAGACCAAACACTTTGGTCAAGCCGCCGCATTGTGCCACATTACGCAGCCTACCTTGTCCATGAGAATCCGGAGCTTAGAGGAAGAACTCGATCTCGAATTAATCCAAAGAAGTCAACGATTTGAAGGATTTACTGAAGCCGGAGAACGCATTTTAGCTTGGGCAAAAACCGTCTTAGCAGCTCATGATGGATTGCAAGCCGAAGCCGCCAACTGCCGTGGTCAGTTGGTCGGCTCTCTTCGGCTTGGAATGGTGCCACTCGCCAGCCAAAACCCTATGCAATTGCTCAAACCATTAGCTCAACAGTTCCCTGAGTTACGCTTTCAAATACTCTCCATGACGACCGAACAGATCATAGACCAACTCAATCGCAATCAACTGGATTTGGGGATGTGTTATGTCGATCAAGTCAACACCGCTTACTTCGATGTTATCGAGCTAGATTCAACCAAACTTGGCGTTTTATTCGATGAGCGTCATTTTGATTTTGCCGAATCTGAAGTGTTGTGGGAGTCACTCAATAACATTCCGCTAGGGCTGCTTTCAAAGGGTATGCACTATCGCCACTCCATTGATCTTAGCTTTGTGAGTAAAGGGCTGGTTCCGCAAACCGTCATTGAAAGTAACTCCACCTTTCACTTGATCCAAGCAGTAACCAGTGGCCTTTGTTGCGCCATTATGCCGCTGAATTGTGGATTGGAAGAGTTGAACGATACGCTTCGCATTATCCCTATCGAAGAAGCCGCCGTTCACGCCCCGCTAGGTTTGTTAAAGCGAAAACAAGAACCCTTCTCCGCGCTAACCGATCAGTGCTTCGCAGAAGCAAAAAACATATTCAATCGATAACAAGAATCCACACGTCAATTTTTGGCATACATAACGGCTTATGAGGTGATTTCATGAGATGTACTACTCAATCTTATTTTGAACTGTCCGATTTCAATCAAGCACCACCTCGACCAAGTGCGTTCAATTACCGAGAATTGATTGATGGCCGCCCAGTGCAACAAATGTCGCTGGCGAGTGAATCCGCCTTAGCTATCAGCTACAACGGCATTAGCCAAGCGGTCATGATGGTGACGCCAGGCCATCTGGAAGACTTCGTGAAAGGGTTTAGCCTAAGCACAGGCATCGTCCACGATTTCAAAGAGATCAAAGACATTGAAATTGGCGGCGATCACGAATCTCACTATGCGGAAGTGGAAATCAGCAACCGCGCTTTCTGGGCGTTAAAAACACAACGCCGAAATCTTGCTGGCACAACCGGATGCGGCATTTGTGGTGTCGAGGCTCTGGAACAAGCTTTGCCTGATTTAGCACCGCTGACACCGTCTCTTCCTCCGCGCTCCGATGTATTTGAAGGGCTGCGAGACAAAGTCGCACTGCATCAAGAAGCCGCACGTGAATCTGGCGCGTTACACGCCGCTTTATTTGCAGATTTACAAGGCAACATCAAGTTGTGCCGAGAGGACATCGGCCGTCACAACGCGCTAGATAAGTTGATTGGCGCATTGGCCAACAATCACATCGAGCCTCAAAGTGGCTTCGCTATCATGACAAGCCGTTGCAGCTTAGAGTTGATCCACAAAGCCGTTCGCGCGCGTATCCCCACTCTGGTTTGCTTATCTGCACCTACAGCGTTAACCGTCGAATGGGCAAGAAGAAACCATTTGAACCTAATTCACTTGCCAAAATACGGCTCGCCGCGTCTATACAGCCCTGCGCCTTAACACGTCAACCTAGCCGAATTCCTAATATTTCTAACGGAGACCTCTGGGTCTCTGTTGTTTGTTTCTCATTCGCGATTGATAGCTAGCAACGAGACACTATTCTTCCAACCAAACGTACTCACCCCTTGTCAGCACTAAGCTTGCGTATATTAACCTGCTTGCATTTGAACGCTTTCCAATCCGATAAGAAACCAGTCAAAAACCCATAAATTAGTAAGGATTTTGTGTGACTCTTTTCACGCTTTTCCGCCTTCCTAGGCATTTCTAGGAATTTTTCCTAGCCGATCTAGGCAACCATCTCATGTGCCTCACAAAACCACTCTCTAGAATTCCGCTCAGTCAAAGGTAACAAGAGCGCATAACGGCCTCCGTTGTGTTTCTAAAACAATTACAAGAGAGTTCATCATGTTAAAATTCCTCGAACAGGTGCGGAAGCCGACCCTCGATCTTCCTGTCGAAGTTAGAAGAAAGATGTGGTTTAAACCGTTCATCCAATCTTACTTGGTCGTATTTATCGGCTACCTAACCATGTACTTGATTCGTAAGAACTTCAATGTCGCGCAAAACGACATGATCTCAACTTACGGTTTGAGCATGACAGACCTAGGTCTTATTGGCCTTGGCTTCTCCATCACATACGGCATCGGTAAAACCGTTGTCTCTTACTACGCTGACGGTAAGAACACCAAGCAATTCCTCCCTTTTATGCTGATCCTTTCTGGTCTTGCAATGCTTGGTTTCAGCTTCAGCATGGGCGGCGGTAGTGCAAGCCTGTTCTTGATGGTGGCTTTCTACGCTCTGAGTGGTTTCTTCCAAAGTACTGGTGGCCCTTCTAGTTACTCAACCATTACAAAATGGACACCTCGTAACAAACGCGGCTCTTACCTAGGCTTGTGGAACATGTCACACAACGTTGGTGGTGCGGGCGCAGCGGGTGTTGCTCTTTTCGGTGCCAACTACCTATTCGACGGCCACGTAATCGGCATGTTCGTGTTCCCTTCTATCATCGCGATCATCGTTGGTTTTATCGGTATGCGCTTTGGTAGCGACTCTCCAGAAGCTTACGGTCTAGGTAAAGTAGAAGAACTTTTCGATGAAGCAGTGAGTGAAGAAGACACCGCCGCTGAAGAAAACCAGATGACCAAAAAAGAAATCTTTGTTGAATACGTTCTTAAAAACAAAGTTATCTGGCTACTTTGCTTTGCCAACATCTTCCTTTACATCGTTCGTATCGGTATCGACCAATGGTCAACGGTATACGCGTACCAAGAGCTTGGTCTGTCAAAAGAAACGGCAATCTCTGGCTTTACTCTATTCGAAGTCGGTGCGCTTGTGGGTACTTTGATGTGGGGTTACTTATCTGACTTAGCAAACGGTCGCCGCGCATTGGTTGCTTGTGTGTCTCTTGGTTTGATCATCGTATCGCTTGAGTTCTACCAACACGCCACTAGCGAGTTCATGTACTTAGCCTCTCTATTTGTATTGGGCTTCTTGGTGTTTGGTCCGCAACTTCTTATCGGTGTTGCCGCGGTTGGTTTTGTCCCTAAAAAAGCAATCAGTGTGGCTGACGGCGTAAAAGGTACATTCGCTTACCTAATCGGTGACAGCTTCGCGAAACTTGGTCTCGGTATGATTGCAGACGGTACACCTATCTTCGGCTTAACAGGTTGGAAAGGTACCTTCGCAGCCCTAGATACCTCCGCCATGATTTGTATTGTTTTGCTTGCTTTCGTCGCTATCGCGGAAGAGAAGAAGATTCGACACGCGAAGAAGCTTCAACTTGCACAAAACCAAGCCTAACTTCTCTGCGCGCTTTACTTCGGTAAAGCGCGCAAGATCATTAAAATGAGTTGATCAATTCAGTATCATTAAAGGTTTTTCTATTGGCTCCTGTTGGAGCTTATTGTTGTTAGTCGTCTGCTCTATTTGGTTGTAATAATGATTCATGTTGCTCTAGTTGATGATCACGTCATCGTGCGTTCAGGTTTCGCACAATTATTAAATTTAGAAAGTGATATTACCGTTGTCGGTGAATTCGGCTCTGTCGCCGAAGCGCGCAAAGGCTTGCCTGCGGTACACCCTCATGTCGTCATCCTAGATATCTCCATGCCAGATGAAAGCGGCTTAAACTTTCTTAGCGAAATACCAACTGGCATTGCCTGCGTGATGCTTAGCGTGCATGACTCCCCTGCGATGGTGGAAAAATCACTAAAGCTAGGTGCAAAAGGCTATCTTAGTAAACGCTGTAGCCCAGACGAACTTATTCAAGCCGTGAGAACCAGTGCTTCTGGCGGCTGTTACCTCACATCAGATATTGCACTTAAACTTGCAACGCCTAGCGACAACACCACCTCTCTATGCCAACTGACAAAACGTGAAAACGAGGTATGTCAGCTACTTGCGACCGGGTTGGATGTAAAGTCTGTCGCGGCAGAGCTTGGCTTGAGCCACAAGACCGTGCATGTGCATCGTGCGAATGCCATCGACAAACTCGGCGTGAAAAACAACGTTGAGCTCGCCAAACTATTTTCTCAAGAGTCCTTTTAATGCGAGCCTATTCTGTCACAACGATTTGTGGTCTGTTTGTTATGGCCTGTGCTTGGTTCTGTTTGTGGGTGATCGCCTACTACTTTGTCAACGATCCAGAGCTCGCCATTCTGCTTTTCCCATTCGCCTTACGATTGGGGATTGCGCTGCACACTCGCACCGCGTACTGGCCAACAATCTACGTATCAGAATGGGCGCTGACGATTGCACTTGCGACCCTATTAGAGCAACCTCAATGGCTCACAGTGCTGATCGCCAGTGTTGCCAGCATCCCTGTCACACTGATTGCGAAAAAATACTACTACGGAGACCAAAACCGCCATTTAGCCGTGATGAGCGCAGTCATTATCATTAACGCGTTTATTAATGTGATGGCCGTTGGTTTTCACGTTCCTTCGGTTTACATGGTATGGCTGGCTAGCATTTCTGGAGGCTTGCTCGTGGTGCCTATGTGCTACTTGTTATGGAGTTATTTGTTCCAAAGTCGTTGGTCTCCGCTTAGCTCTCTCCTACTTAGTAATGCCGTTGTATTTCAGGTGCGTCATATCGTGCTTTATGCGCTACTTTTGATCGGCAGTATTTTGGTGCAAACCAGCTTGCCTGAAGAGCTAAAACGATTTGCGCCATTTTGTATGGCGATTCCAATCATCGTGCTTGCTCTGCGTTACGGCTGGCAAGGTGCTCTGCTCGCCACCATGCTCAACAGCATAGCGCTGATTGCGGCTCGTAGCGGCGTATCAAATCTAGAAATCACCGATTTGTTATTATCTCTCTCGGCGCAAACCATCACCGGCATTATGCTCGGCTTAGGGGTTCAGAAACAAAAAGACCTCAATCACAAACTGCGCGGCGAACTTGCGCGCAATCAGAATTTGTCTCGCCAGCTTATCAAAGCGGAAGAATCGGTAAGACGCGATATTGCGCGCGAGCTACATGACGAAATCGGACAGAACATCACGGCAATCCGCACACAAGCCAACATCATTAAACGAGTGAACAACGCAGAAACACGCGTTGGTTGCGCGGACATGATCGAAGGGCTTTCGCTCAACGTGTACGACACCACTAAGCGACTGTTGAGCAAGCTAAGACCCAAAATGCTGGATGATTTGGACTTGAAAGAATCCGTCGAGCAACTGACGCGAGAGATGGAATTCGCCAATCACGGAACGAATGTTCAACTGAACTGGCAAGGCGATTACACCAGCCTGAGTGACACACTCAAAGTCACCCTATTCCGTTTATGCCAAGAGTCATTGAATAACGCAGCCAAGTACGCAGAAGCGCAGTTGATCAATATTGAACTGACAATTGGAGAAGCTGCGGTGTCACTGATGATTCACGATGATGGTGTCGGTTTCAAAGTTCAGGACAGCATGAACGGCATGGGCGTTCGCGGCATGCAAGAGCGTGTGCACGCGTTAGGTGGAAAAATCGTTATCTACTCCACCAGCGATCAAATGATCGGCACACAAATCAGCATTACTTTACCTAAGGTGTAACTCAAGATGTTTGGATTTTTACGTTCACCTAAATTTACTCAACCGAGCCTGAGCAACGAGCAAATCGACCAGCGTTACCACCATTGGCGTTTGCACATTATGTTGGGGATGTACATCGGCTACGCAGGTTTCTATTTTACCCGTAAGACCTTTAACTACGCCGCACCAGCGATGATTACCGATCTTGGCTTAGATAAAGGCGATTTGGGTCTTATCGGTACACTTTTCTACATTACTTACGGCTGTTCGAAGTTTATTTCTGGCACGATTTCGGATCGCTCTAATCCTCGTTATTTCATGGGATTAGGATTGATTGCGACAGGTCTGGTCAATATCGCGTTCGGTTTTTCTAGCTCACTCGCGGCTTTCATTACTCTGTGGATCTTAAACGCGTGGTTCCAAGGCTGGGGCTGGCCTTCATGCTCCAAGCTGTTAACCACTTGGTATTCACGTTCCGAGCGTGGCTTCTTATGGGCGATTTGGAACACCGCACACAACGTTGGTGGCGCGCTGATCCCTATTTTGGTGGGCTATTTGACGTTGCACTACAGCTGGCGTGAAGGTTTTATTCTACCCGGCATCATCGGGGTATTGCTCGGTCTATTCGTTTGTTGGCGATTGCGCGACAAACCCACAACAATGGGTTTACCAAGTGTCGGTCAATGGCGCAACGACGCACTAGAACTTGCGCAAGAAAATTACGGACGTGGCCTCACCTACCGCGAAATTCTGAAATCGTACGTATTTAACAACAAATACATCTGGCTGCTCGCGTTCAGTTATGTGTTGGTTTACATCGTTCGTACCGCAATCAATGACTGGGGAAACCTGTACTTGACCGAGCAGCATCACTATAGCCTGATTAACGCCAACGCTGCTCTGTCTATGTTTGAAATCGGCGGTTTTGTTGGTTCATTGGTTGCGGGTTGGGGCTCAGACAAACTCTTTGGCGGTAACCGTGGGCCAATGAACTTGCTGTTCGCGATTGGGATTTTCTTATCTGTCTCTGCGCTTTGGCTGATGCCTCTGACCAACTTTGCATTCCAAGCGGCGGGATTGTTCTCCATCGGCTTCTTTGTCTTTGGACCACAAATGCTGATCGGTATGGCGGCGGCGGAGTGCTCTCACAAAGATTCTGCCGGCGCGGCAACAGGATTCGTGGGCTTGTTCGCCTACATGGGCGCAGCATTGTCTGGTTATCCACTGGCGTTAATTCTTGAAGAATATCATTGGACGGGTTTCTTCATCATCATTTCAGTTTGTGCAGCCGTCATTGGCCTTTTGTTGCTGCCATTTTTGCAAGCGCAGCCATCACGAAAACCACTCGAACCAAAGCCTCGGTTGTAAATCGACTTATCGCCCTTAGGGCAAATTGGCGAGTGACCTAACCGCGCTCGCCCTCCTTATTTAACGTATCTCTGCTCAATTTTTCTTCCGATTCAGTTCGGAGGGTTAACTATGGGAAAAATTCATGAATTTGAACACTATTTCATCGCATAGCTTCTTTCAAATGAACAACAAAATCCAAAACTACGCCTGGGGAAGCACCTCTTCTATTCACGATTTGTTTGGCTTTTCTAACGAAACGAATGAGCCTCAAGCAGAAGTATGGATGGGTACTCACCCAAACGGCTGCTCTGAAGTTCAGGTTGAGCAAAACACGCTGCCTTTGTCTGAACTGATCAAACAAAACCAACCCGCTTACTTATCAGCAGAAACCGCAGCGAAATTTGGCGACCTGCCCTTTCTGTTTAAGATCTTAGCGGCCGAACATGCACTGTCGATTCAAGTTCACCCAAGCAAACAAGATGCCGAAATAGGCTTCGAAAAAGAACAAAGTGCCGGGATCCCACTAAACGCAAGCCATCGTAACTACAAGGATCCAAACCATAAACCTGAGTTGGTGTACGCGCTGACAAGTTACCAAGCCATGAACGGTTTTCGTTCGTATGACGAGATTATTGAGGCATTTGGCCTTTGCGATATCAATGAGCTACGCACACCGCTAGATGCATTCAAACGCGAAATCAACTCACAAGGTTTACGCGATTTCTTTGTGCACATTCTGACCATGGAAGGCGAAACAAAAGAGCGTGCACTGAAACAGCTTCTTGCCCAAGCTTCAGACCAATCAGAGCAAGGTACTAACAACGACGTTTTCCAGCTCATCTTGGATCTATCCACTCAATACCCTGGCGATGTCGGCTTGTTTGCGCCATTACTGTTGAATGTCATCACGCTGCAACCTGGCGAAGCCATGTTCCTGAGCGCAAGAACGCCACACGCTTACATTAAAGGTACGGGATTAGAGATCATGGCGAACTCAGATAACGTTTTGCGTGCAGGACTCACGCAGAAACATATGGATGTTGAAGAACTGGTTAAATGCACAGACTTTGTGCCTAAGCCGTTTCACAGCCTTGTCCTAAAACCCAATGCCAATGGTTGCCAGAGCCTTTACCCCGTTCCAGTGGCAGACTTTAGTTTCAGCATTCTTAACCAACCGAACAATGAAGTGGTTGATGCCAATAGCGCAGAGATTTTGATGGCGATTGATGCCGACCTGACACTCATCAGTGATAACGGTGAGACGTTAACTGCCTCGAAAGGACAATCTGTATTTGTTCCTGCTTACGTTGGTCATTACCGTATTCAAAGTGCGGGACGTGTGGCTCGCGCCTTCAACTAGTTTTTGAATAACTGATTCAAACTAACGTCTGACCCAAGGGACTGGGTTAGACAATTTATTCCTTTCATAGATTGAACCATTCCGCTTTTAAGGCACTCATGCTTACACCTTGTCGAATCCAAACACCTACAGGCCAGTTTCTCTAAGAGGCATAACCTCCCGGATCTGCCATTTACTGCAACATTCATTGTCAAAACCCATTTATGTCCGGTAAATTCGTCGCTCCAATATCAAATCACTTGGATAATAAAGGCGCTTGCACAGTGGTATTTGTTGCAAAACGTATAATCAACGTTGTAATCAAAGCCTCAATCACTACAATCTCTGGTTCGATTTTTCAGTTAACGTTTGTATGCCGAAGTTAAACCAAGATAACCCTGTTCAAAGCTCCGCCCTTTCCGATATCGAAACCAGCAGTAAGATTCAATCGGCATTAGAACCGAAGTTTCACAAGCCAGAGAAACGTCTCTGCTTAAGCCCTGGCCTGTCGGATAAGCATTTGGCGCGCCGTTGGCAAGTATTGGAACACGTGACCAATAAAGATCATCTCCTTGATCCTTTCACGCAGTCACATTGCGATGCTTACTCCAACAACATCGAGCACTTCATTGGTACTGTTAATGTGCCGGTCGGCATTGCAGGCCCTTTGCGCGTCAACGGCTTGTATGCGAACGATGACTTTTTGGTTCCGCTCGCAACGACAGAAGCCGCGTTAGTCGCTTCCTACAACCGTGGCGCAAATCTTATTACCGCCGCTGGTGGCGCGAGCGCATTGTTGCTGAGTGAAGGGGTGAGCCGAACGCCAGTGTTCGCCTTTAATAACCTTGCCGACGCTGGCCAGTTCGTCAGTTGGGTTGTGACCCAGTTTGACGCATTTCGTCAAATTGCGGAATCCACCACCTCACATGGCAAACTCAAAGACATCAATGTAAATATCGAAGGAAACCACGTTTATTTGGTCTTTGAATACGTGACTGGTGACGCTTCCGGACAAAACATGGTGACCATCGCAACAAACGAAGTGTTCCATCATATTTTGGCGACCAGCCCAATCAAACCAACTCAAGCATTCTTGGATGGCAACTTATCAGGCGACAAAAAACCAAACGCGCACACACTGCGCTCGGTACGCGGTAAGAAAGTATCCGCCGAAGTGACCATTCCTGCTGAGTTGGTGGAAAAATATCTGCATACGACGCCGGAGTCTATGGTTCAATTTGGCAAAATGACTACAGTGGGCGGTTTACTTAGCGGGACAATTGGCGTCAACGCGCATTACGCAAACGCGCTTGCCGCGCTGTACATTGCTTGTGGTCAAGATGCCGCTTGCGTTGCAGAGTCTGCCATTGGAATCACTCGTATGGATGTGGACGCTCAAGGCAACTTGTACGCGTGCGTGACCTTGCCAAACATCATGGTGGGGACGGTTGGTGGTGGTACTGGCCTTCCAACACAAAAAGCATGTTTGGATATTTTGGGTTTGCACGGCAACGGCAATGCGAAAGCGTTAGCCGAAGTCGCAGCTGCGCTTTGTCTGGCTGGCGAACTCTCGATCGTGGGCGCATTTTGTGCCGATCACTTTTCTCGTGCTCACCATAAGCTTGCCCGAAAATAACCTTTGTTGCTTTGTACAAGAGAACATCCGTGTGGTTTTCTCTTGTGCAAACCAATGGACTTTATTTATTGGCTCAATAATTTCTTGAAACTAACTTAAGCCTTAACAAACATACCAATCTCTTGTTAACAGTACTTTAGCTGTCCCCCTTCTATATCCATTGCGATATCTCTGCTTGTTACTCTTCATTGGCCATATTTAATATCAGTATCTTAGAAAAAATAGCATCAAAAACTTCTAGCACTATAGTACCAAATTCATCGTTTGAGTTTTTTGTTCACCACTTATAGCTACTATACTCGCCTATGCAGCTGCTTGATTTTCATAAATTTACTAAACAGCTCAAAAGAGCTTAATAACTCCCGTTAAATGGACTTAAATCGTTACTTCGGGTAAGCGAGTTAACTATGAGACGTCAGAAGCTAAATAAAATCTCTGCTTGGGTACTAGGATTGGCTATCTTATTGCTGAGCCATGTGCCTAATGTATCAGCACAAATACAGCAATCCCCATCCGATCAAACCGTTGCGCGTTTTCTCTATCAAACCTCTTTTGGACCAACTCCTGCGTTAATTAATGAGGTTAGGGAAAACGGGTTAGAGGACTGGATACAGAAACAAATCAACCTGCCAGCAACCTACCATCAACCACTTTATCAAACGCCTTTTTCTAAAGGCCTACAGTCAAACCGAGAAAATGCTTGGTATCAGATTGTTGTTACTGCTGAAGATCAGCTCAGACAGCGAACGGCTTATGCATTGAGTCAGATCGTAGTCGTTTCTCGTTATGGCGGCGTTCTTTCCAGCAAACCTACAGGGTTAGTGAATTACTACGATCTGTTGGTTGAGCATGCGTTTGGCAACTACCGAGACCTGTTGTATGACGTTTCCATCCATCCAGTCATGGGGAGCTATTTGTCTATGCTCGGTAGTGCAAAAGAAAATAGTGCGACAGGAACGCTTCCCGATGAGAACTTTGCTCGAGAGTTAATGCAGTTATTCACTATCGGTTTGTATGAACTCAATTTAGATGGCAGTAAAAAGCTAAACCACGCAACAGGCAAACCTATCCCCACGTACAATCAAACTGATATTCAAGAGCTCGCGCGAGCATTAACTGGATGGAAAAATTCCGACATCGCATTCGTGAAACCGATGCGAGTTATCAGTCAAAGACACGACACCGGCGAGAAGCGATTTCTAGGGAATGTGATCCCATCGGGTCTAACCGCACAAGAAGAGCTTTCAAAAGTGATTGATATGTTGATGTCTCACCCAAATGTTGCTCCATTTGTTTCAAAGTTACTTATCCAACGTTTGGTCAGTTCAAATCCAAGCCCAGAGTACGTCGCGCGTGTTGCTACGATATTTAACAACAATGGGGAAGGAGAAAAAGGCGATCTAACCGCCGTTGTTCGAGCCATATTGCTCGACCCTGAAGCATTAGGGATGACGGATACCCCGCCTATAAAAGTGAAAGAACCGATACTGGTCCTGACTAATTTTCATCGAGCATCAGGTTTTACGATTAAAGGATCACGTTACGAAGACGCAACAACGATGATGAACATCGCTAATCAAGGGCCGCTTCGTTCTCCTTCCGTGTTTAATTTTTACTCTCCAGACTATCAGCCGTCTAACGAGTTTACGGAGTCTGGTATTAACTCTCCAGAGTATGAACTTCTCAATTGGTCTGTTTATACCGATTTGGTCAACTATATGTTAACCAGCACTCGTAGAGGAGGTGGTGATTCCTACCACTTCGATCTTAACGAGTTTTATCTTCTTCTGGACGATCACCGTGCCTTAGTCGAATTGGTTAACGAGCGTTTCTTTGCTGGAACGGCTTCTGCTGAATTGAAAGAGCTCATGCTCACCGCCCTGAATGATTATCGTGGGGACTATGTGCCAACAACAAAACTCGCTCTAGTGATATTTACCGCCATTTCTGGCGACGAATTTTATATTCAGGATTAGGAGTGAATTATGGATATTTCACGACGACATTTTATACAAAGCACGCTATCGATGGGCGCACTAGCCTCTCTTAGTCTGCCAGGTTACTCTCTCGCAGCGCCATCCAATGACTTTCGAGCATTAATATGTGTGTATTTAGCAGGCGGAAACGATGCATTCAACACCATACTGCCATTATCGGAGGCGCACTATCATCAATATTCCAAAGTCAGAGGGCCACTCTCTGTCGCCAAAGAAGACATACTCCCTATCAATTTGAGTGCTGTCGATAGCTCAAATCACCCAGTGAAGCTCGGCTTACACCCCAAGTTAAATGCGTTAACTTCCGTTTTCGAACAAGGCGATGCCAGCATCGTGCTCAATAGTGGCATTCTCAACCATCCCGTCACCAAACAAGCTATTGAGCAAGGTGAAGCATCACTTCCCGAGCAACTGTTTTCTCATAATTCTCAAACAGACGCTTGGTTACTTGGTGGAATGAGCGAGTCTAAAAATCTTGGTTGGGCTGGCAGAATGTTGGATGTATTAAACTCTGAATCAGAAATAACACCGCTATACAGTGTGCATGGCAACTCGCTTTGGTTACGGGCAATGGAACACCGCCAAACCGTCCTGAAAAAAGATCGCGCAGTTCAGCTTACCGCGATTGATAACCCGCTATACAAGGGGATCTATGATCGCCTTCTCTCTCATCAAACTGACAATCCATTTAATGGTCATTTTAATTTGATGGTTGATGAGTCGATGGTAATGAGTAGTGTACTGAGCGAGCAACTCAACCACATTGCTGACGAGCCGCTGTTTACGTCATCGACGCTCGGCAAGCAGATGCAAACCGTGTACAAATTGATAGCAAGCCAAGATGTCCTGAAGCAGCAACGACAAGTCTTTTTCGTTAAACACTCTGGGTATGACCTGCACGATTCGCAACTGACACGTCATCCAGTGTTACTTGAGGATCTCGCGACAAACCTTTTAGCAATGTATCGTGCGGTCGAACGGTTAGGGCTAAACAAGCAAGTCACCTCTTTCACTATGTCTGACTTCGGTCGACGGATGATGAGCAACGGAAATGGTACCGATCATGGCTGGGGTGGCCATCAACTATTAATTGGAGGCGCGGTAAATGGGAAACAACCTATCGGTACATGGCCGGAACTAATACTGGGCGGAAACGATGATTACTCTCAAGGCCGACTCATACCCAAAATTGCCGCTGATCAAGTTGGTTCAACACTAGCGCAGTGGATGGGCGTGAGTGATAACGCTGCACTGGAATACGTCTTCCCGAACATCCGTAATTTTACTCATTCAAACCTGGGTTTTATGGCTTAAGATATTTTTCAGGTTAGCTGTAGAACGCATCATCAAATAAGGGAGCCTCGCGCTCCCTTACTCATCTTATGTTTGCAGAGTGTCCGTTACACCTCGTCGCGACGGCGTTCGTTACACAGCTTAATGGCACGCTCAAGTAATTCTAACGCGGATTGCTCACATTCAGGCAGAACCGCATCACTTTCAGAAACTGGCGTTACGCGGTCACCCCATTTCAATACTGCCGCACCCCATGTCAAACCTGCACCAAATGCAGCAAGAAGCATATTATCACCTGGGTTAACTCGACCTTGCTCTACCGCTTCACACAATGCAATTGGCACCGTCGCAGCTGAAGTATTGCCATAGTTTTGAATGTTAACAAACGCTTTGTCGTGTGGAATTCCAGACAGGTCACACAAGGTTTGAATAATACGAATATTCGCTTGATGCGGAATCACAACATCGATTTGTTCCGTCGTTAACTGTGATGCTTTCAGTACGGTTTTCGCAGCTAGCCCCATGCCTTTTACTGCACGTTTGAAAATTTCTTGTCCTACAAAGTTGAAATCCCAGTAACCGTTGTCTTCCGCAAAGCGATCCATACAAGTACCAAACTTTGGTACGGACAGAATATCGCGGCCTTTTGCGTCACAACCGATTTGAGACTGTAGTAAACCCGTTTCTTTTTCCGTTCTTGATAACACAACGGCGCCCGCACCATCACCAAATAGAACAGCGGTATCTCGCATTGCCCAATCGATGTAGAAAGACAATCTTTCCGCACCAATAATGATCGCGTTACGATAGTTACCTGATTGAATCAAACGTGTGCCCGTTTCTAGGCCATAGACAAATCCCGTACATGCGGCATTTAAGTCAAAGGCAGCGGCTGCACGAATACCTAGGTTCTGCTGTACCTTAGACGCGATATTTGGAATCAATGAATCTGGTGAACAAGTCGCCACAATGATTAAATCCACGTCTGTTGCATCGACGCCTGCTCGAGCTAATGCATGTTTAGCAGCAACGGTCGCCATGTCTGACGTGTTTACATGACTAATACGGCGGTTTTCGATACCAGTGCGGGTACGAATCCACTCATCGGAAGTATCGAGGAAAGTGCTAAGATCATCGTTAGAGAGCACGGCTGGCGGAACACATTTCCCCCAACCTGTAATTTCAGCGTAGTAATTTGTCATCGCAGACCTATTTATTGTTGTATTTTAATAAAATTTCTTAGAACCTTAGGCTCAAATACAAACCTGCGCTGCGTTATTTCGGCAGGTTAAAAAATAAGTATACAAATAATGAGGCTGACTGGTAAGTCATGTTTTCATCAATACGTAATAAAGGAAGAAGTCATGTCATCGTTTAAAACTCGCTGCCCTTCGTGCGGCGGTCTAAATCGTGTCCCTAATGAGCGCGTTGCCGAATCTGCAACTTGCGGTAAATGTAAAAGTGCACTTTTAGACGGCTCGCCTATCGAAGGTACACAAGATAACTTTTCTGCTCTATTACAAAGTGATATGCCTGTTGTAGTAGATTTTTGGGCCCCATGGTGCAACCCGTGCGTTGGTTTTGCTCCTGTTTTCTCTGATGTTGCTCATGAGCAAGCCGGAACGGCTCGTTTTGTTAAGATTGATACCGAAGCTCAACAACAACTTGCGACGCAATTTGGTATTCGCAGTATTCCTACCATTATGGTTTTCAAGAATGGTCAACGCGTTGATATGATCAATGGTGCGTTACCTAAAACTCAATTCGATCAATGGTTAAATCAAGCACTTACTAAATAATCTTCCACGCCAACCTTGTTTGTAGGTTGGCGTTTTTATGCAACTTATCAACCTATCTAGTTAACAAATATTATTTATCGAAACGACTTAAATTTATCATTTTACTTGCCTAACTATTAGCGTCATATTCGCGCCGAATAACCCTTAGATTTCATTTAACTTATAGGCGCAAAACAGTGGAAAACACAGTCGTTCCTGCAGCATCACCACGAGTTACAGTTCCAGTCGTCGCACTGTCTCTTTATGCGGTGGCTTCGGGCTATTTAATGAGCTTGATCCCTCTCATGCTCGGTGAATACAACATCTCAGCAGATTACGCGAGTTGGTTGGCGAGTGTGTTTTATGGCGGCTTATTAACCGGTGCTATTTTTATTGAACGTATCGTACGTCAAGTTGGTCACCGTAACGCGTTTATTGGTTGCTTGGCCGTATTTTCGCTAACTATCGTCACACTACCCGTGTTTGCTAACGGATTGATGTGGCTTGCCGCTCGCTTTATTGCGGGTATCGCGGTTGCTGGTGTTTTTGTCATTGTTGAGTCTTGGCTAATGTCTGGAGACGAAGCATCGCGTGCGAAACGTTTGAGCTTGTACATGCTATCGCTTTATGGTGGTTCAGCATTAGGCCAGTTTGGTATTGGCGTGCTTGGCGTAAGTGGCGGCGTTCCGTTTATTGCGATCACGACGTTGATACTAATGGCGATGCTGGTGCTAATGTTCATTGAGTGTGAGCAGCCAAACAGCCATGAATCAACCGCTTTATCATTTAAGCAAATTGCCAAACTAAACCATGCAGCAATTATTGGTTGTGTTGTTTCAGGTTTGACCTTAGGTGCAATCTACGGATTAATGCCAGTTGAGTTAACTAACCGTAAAATTAGCCATCAAGACATTGGTACATTGATGGCGCTAGTGATTCTAGGTGGCATGCTAGTTCAACCAATGGTGACCGCGTTAAACAAATACATGAGCCGCACAGTGCTAATGGCGTTTTTCTGTATTTTGGGTATTTTTTCGATCGGTATGACCTTTATTTCCTCGTCAGCCGTGGTATTGGCTGCTGCATTATTCTTTTTAGGTGCAGCTACTTTTGCCTTGTACCCGATAGCAATCAACTTAGGTTGCGAAGGACTTGATGAACGCTTTATTGTCTCTGCGACACAAGTCATGCTGTTTAGCTACAGCATCGGCTCTGTTGCTGGCCCAGTTGTCGCTGATAAATTTATGGGCCAAGAACACGGCTTACTAGGCTACTTGTTTGCCGCTTTGGTTGCGACTGGCGTATACATGCTACTTGCTGCGAGCAAAACCAAGCAGCGTATGGCCGCTGGCCTCTAATCACGCCGCTTCTACTCAACGAAAACGAGGGCATGTCGCCCTCGTTTTTTTTATTCTTCGCATTTTTGTTTAGATAAACGCTTGTGACGGTTTGACGCGTTCGCTGCAGGCTTTTCCGGTACCATGCGCTTTTCATGAAGCAAATGACGAACCGCCAAGATGGGATGTTTCAGTAACATTCTGGGGCCAGAGTAACGCATGACCAAACGCATTTGTTCTTTCGGCTCTGGTTTGTAGCAGTGAATCGGACATTTATTACACGTCGGTTTATTCTCTCCATAAGGACAGCGGTCGAGGCGCACTTCTGCGTATTCAAGCAGCTCACGACATTCTGAGCATAAGTCACGTTTTGTTCCATGATGGTCATGACAGTAAACCTCTACCATGGCTTTTACTGTCTTAAATTCAGTGGCGAGTTTGCCAAGTAAAATATCGCTCATGCACTATCCAAAAATCACAACATCATTGTGTAAAGTTCTAACGTGCGGCCATTATCATATTGCTGCTCAACTCGTTCAAACTCAAAGCCCAGTTTTTTGAGCAAACTTATACTACGAATATTGTCATTGTTGGTGATGGCAACCAAATTATCGAGTTTCATTTCCTCTCTAGCGTATTCCAGCACTGCGGTTGCAGACTCCGTTCCGTAGCCGAAGCCATAAGCGGAAGGTAAAAATCCATATCCGAGATCATAGTGTTGTAATGTGTCACGTTTAACCAACCCACAAATCCCGATGGGTTGCCCATCTTCTTTCTTCTCTACAACGAGTAAACTCACGCCTCTAATTTTTTGCATGCGTAGCATGTTTTCTTTTATGTAACTCGCCGCTTCATATTCGGTACGAATTTGTTTATCTCCGACAAAACGGTAGAAGTCTGGGTGGTTATAAAGTTCTAGTATAAATGGTGCATCATCTACACTCACAAGACGCAGTATCAAACGTTCGGTGTACAGTGTTTTCATTTGGGCTCCATTAAAACGCGATAGATGATTGGACATAGGAACGTACTTGAATTTTGCGACCGATACCGGCGCTTATTTAGTTGTAACTTGATAAAAAAGTAACTATCCTGCCTCGCTAAATTAAAGGACCACCACCATGAACCGCAAGAAGAAAATCAATCAGATCTTGAAAGCGAAGCAGAAGAAGCATAACGCTAAGCTACATAAGAGCAATAAGCCGCGTTATATCTCCAAAGCTGAACGCGCGAAAATGGAAGCTGAAGAACAAAACCAAGCTTCAGAACACACGGAAAACGTTGTAGACACAGCGCAGACAGATCAAGCCTAAAAGAAAAGCCGCTTCAAGCGGCTTTTTTGATATTCGGAGATAGTTAGCTTTAGTATTCGACACTGTAGTTCAGTGTGAATGTGCGACCTCTTCCTTTGTAGTCGTACGCTGCTGCATCGTAGTGTGCTGCATAAAGAATCTGCGCACGTTGTCCCCAAGCGGTTGTGTAGTCTTCGTCAAATAGGTTTTGAATACCAAAACCTAACTGCCCGATAGGTAGTGTTACGTTACCAAGAAGATCAAACGTAGTGTATCCATCTAGTTTATTGTTTGCGTCATCTTCGTAATCAAACATCGTCTGGCTTTGTAAACGTACTGAATAGCCATCCTGATAGTAAGCCGCCCACGCGTTCGCTTTTGATGTACTTGCTTTACCCGCGCTTAGATCTTCCCACTTACCGTTGGTTTTCAGCTCAGAAACCACATAGTGACCTGATGCACCTAACAAAATATCACGGTTTACCCAGTAGTTAATGTTTGCTTCGGCACCGTATACACGTTGCTCGTCATCAACATTGGTGATTAGGAGCGTCTTCTTGTCATACTTGATTGAGTTATCCGACACCGAGTAGTAACCCGCCGCTTGCAGTGCGACAGTATCGGTATCTAATCGGTAACCAATTTCATAGCTGTCCGTTTTGATGCCCGACATTTTTGAGTCAGATACGTTAATGCTATTGTTCAACGCGTAGTGACCATTTGCATCCGCGGCATCGTAGCTACCTTGGCCGTAGTACTTTGCAGGATCAGCGAGTTCGAAACCTTGAGAGAAGTTCGCCCAAAGCTGAGATTCATCGTTAAGCTGATAAATGGTGCCCAAATTAAATAAGCTCACTGAGTAGTCAGTGCTGCCACCTGGTACCGCATCCGCTGATACACCATTACCCGATGCGATCTTCTTTTGTATACTATAGGCAACAAAATCATCAATCTTATTGTCCATGTATTGGTAGCGGTAGCCTGCTTGTACTGACCAATCTTGATTGATTTGGTAATCCCCTTGGACAAACATTGCGTAAGACGCCACATCAACATCTGGGTAACGCCCCACTTCGGCATAGGTTCGATTAATTAAGTTCCCAGAGCTGTTCGCAATGGTTGGATCGAACAGAGCCTGGTTACTTTCAAAACGGTCTAAGTACGCATCGACACCATAAACAAGTTTGAATGACTCCCAGCTTTTAGCTAACGCTAAGCGCCCAGCAAAAACTTCTGTTTTTTGTTGAGAGGCACTTTGGTAATAAGGAGTAAAGGTTTGGTCTTCACTACGGTAAGATAACTCGCCTATCAGTTGATGACCGAATACGCTGTCGTGAGCGTAGTTCGCACTTAAGAGAACTCGCTCTGTACCATGTTCACGGTCGGAATCGAACCCCTCTCGTACATCAACAAATTTATTGTTAACAATGTACAAACCGTATGGCGAATCTTGCTGGCTGTCATAGTATTGTGCGACAAGGTTTAACTTGCTGGCATCGGAGATTTGAATCTCGGTCGATCCCATAACATCGAGCGTTGAATTATACTGCAAGGAGCCCTGTGAAATGTCTGGGGTGACAATGTCGCCATTTGCGTCAAATGCACCTTGTGTCTCGGTGTACACAACCGAACCTCTAGCGGTAATTCGCTCATTACCACCCGAGATAGACTGAGCGAGTTTGTAATCAAAGTCATCGCTGCTATTAAAGCCTGTAGTGCCACTCACGTAGGATTCAAACGACAAGTCATCCGAGTACGCTTTCTTGGTGATAATGTTAATAACACCACCAGTAGCGCCTGCACCATAAATGGAGGTTGCACCAGATAGTACTTCAATTCGCTCGATGTTGAATGGGTCTATTGCGTCTAACTGACGACTAATCGGGCGAGAAGACTGTAAAGAGACACCATCAATCATTACCAACATTGCTCTACCGCGAAGGTTCTGACCATAATTAGTTCGACCACCGGTGCCGACGTCTAAAGAAGGGATGGTTGCAGAAAGAATATCACCCAGTGTCTTGCCCGCACGATATTGCTGAGCAATCTCTTCTTGGCCAACAAACCAAACCGTTCCTGGAATATCGGAGATCGATTTCGGCATCACACTGCCTACAACAACCAATTGCTCATCGCTCGGAGTCGATGTTTGTTGAAGATCTTCTGCTGCTATTGAGCTAACTGCGTATCCACTGCTCATCGCAAGTACGATGAGATTGAAAGAAAACGTCCTTTTCATCATTGTATTTATCTTTTTGTTGTCAACAAGAGCATGCAATGATACTTATTCTCACTCTCAAATCGAGCACTGTTACACAAGTTAAATAAATGTTAATTAAGAACCTTCTTGCTCATAAGCTGTCGATTTTCCTCTAAACGAGGACAATCTGCACAAAGCTTTCTGCCTTCACACTTATAGACTAAACAACAACTTTTTCTTACTAACTTTAGCGGCTGATCAGATTCCGTCTCATGAAGTGAGCGGCTATTATCAACATCCAAACCCATTGCGCTTAGCCACAAGACCGCATGCTCCTGAAGTGTCGAGTTAGTCATTTGCGGAAAGCGCTGTTGGAGACGAATTAAACAAGCCATGATTCCGTCCGACATCAATTGATGGGTGAAGCCAGGACGAATGCGTGTCCATTGACTCATCTCTTGTTGATAGAAGTCGAACAGTTCTCGGATTTGACGCCCCGCCTCTTTTATCAACGCTTCTGGCTCGCCATGTATATGCGCTTCGTCGGCGAATCGGTACCCAGAAACAAAACAAGGTTTGAGGTGCTGCGCTATCTCGCGAATGTTTGGCAACGTGTGGTAACCGTAAATGGAGATGAATGCGACATAAACTGGCTGCCAACAAAGTAAATCCCACGTTCTTGTCAACCAATATGCTTTTCCCGCTTCCGGATGAGCCTCCGAGATTTGCTGGTAAAGGCCTTGGATGATCGGGTTGATATCATTCTCGATATGGATAGCTTCTTGCCCTATCTCGCCGATATCACCGTGTAGATAAGGTGTAATCTCACTCGAAGTTTGAAACAGTTGCGGGAAAAATTGCTCAGACATGATGGCTTATTGTTGGTGTAGTCATTCTGACACCTTTATACCCAAGCACCAATCGCAATGCAAACTATTATCCTTTGCGTTTTCATAACAAAGAAGCACTCTTAGGGTTAGTTATGACTGTATTTCCGCGTTCTGTGAAACTGTAAGGTCTGGTTACGTATGCGATGAATAGCAACAAACTCTTAAACCTCTTCGCATTTAACGCTCACATGATCGCAAAAATACACAGCATAAAAACACCCTGATAAAACTGTGTTAACAGTTCCCCTGTGTAGCGTGAGTTATTGCCAATAATTGAATATTGCTGTTTCTTATCCAGCGGATTGTGAACAACATGAAGTATTTTCTTTCTGAATATCGAGACAATACAAAGAGGTAATTTGGCTATGTAGCCCTCTGTTTTGAATAAGGAAATCCACATGTTGTATCTTGAGTTTCTATTTTTGCTCGTGATGCTGTATATCGGCTCACGTTATGGTGGTATAGGCCTTGGGGTCGTATCCGGAATTGGCTTGGTGATTGAAGTCTTCATCTTTAAGATGCCGCCAACCTCTCCTCCTGTCACCGTCATGTTGATCATTTTAGCGGTGGTAACATGTGCTTCCATTCTTGAAGCCGCTGGCGGTTTGAAATACATGCTGCAAGTTGCCGAGCGTGTGCTTCGTAAGAACCCAAAACGCGTCACCCTTATTGCTCCGTTCGTGACTTACTTTATGACCTTCCTACTTGGTACAGGTCACGCGGTTTACTCTATCATGCCAATCATTGGCGACGTTGCACTTAAAAACGGCATTCGTCCTGAGCGTCCTATGGCTGCCGCTTCTGTCGCCTCTCAAATCGCAATCACGGCATCACCAATTTCAGCGGCCGTAGTTTACTACTTGGCGCAACTCTCTGATATTCAACACGAGATCACTCTGCTCTCAATTCTGCTCGTTACTGTACCTGCAACCTTATTCGGTACGTTGTTGATGTCACTTTACAGCCTAAAGCGTGGTAAAGAACTAGACGACGATGAAGAATACCAAGAGCGTTTGAAAGATCCTGTGTGGAGAGAAAAAATCCTCAACACAACTGCAACGTCTCTTGATGAAGTACTACCAACAAGTGCTCGTAACTCTGTATTGCTGTTCATTGCTTCTATCTTGGTTATCGTCGTTATCGCAATGTGGCCAGACATTCGTACCATCGTAGATGGCTCGAAGCCAATCAGCATGGCAGTTGTGATTCAAATGATGATGCTCTGCTTCGGCGGTATCATTTTGCTTGCGACCAAAACTGACCCGCGCGACGTACCAAATGGGGTGGTATTTAAATCTGGTATGGTGGCGGCGATTGCTATCTTCGGTATTGCATGGATGTCAGATACCTACTTCCAGTACGCTATGCCTCAATTTAAATCTGGCATCGTAGAGATGGTAACCAACTATCCTTGGACATTCGCGCTTGCGTTATTCATTGTGTCGGTTGTGGTGAACTCTCAAGCTGCAACGGCTCGCATGATGTTGCCTGTTGGTCTCGGCTTAGGTTTGGAACCTGCGCTGCTTATCGGCTTGATGCCAGCGGTATACGGCTACTTCTTTATTCCAAACTACCCTTCAGATATCGCGACTGTGAACTTCGATACCTCGGGCACAACTAAGATTGGTAAGTGGTACTTCAACCACTCATTCATGTCTGTGGGCTTAATCGGCGTGATTGGTGCGTGTTGCTTGGGTTACTTGCTAGGGCAAATGATCATTCCTTCGTAACTAGCCAAATCAAGGATAAATTAGAGGCGAGTCATTGTACGTTTCGTACAGCCTGAGTGACTCGCCTTTCTTTATTGCACTATTCACTACAGCAAGAAATCGTCATCAATCGCGACAAAATTGTCGGCACAATCAATCAGAGTTTGAGATGTAAGTTTAGGTACACCATAAACGGTCACCGTTTTATTGAAGCGCTGCTGAATTCTCTCTACTAGCAGACTAAAGTCTCCATCTCCCGAAACTAGAATCACTTCCTCAACTTCGGGAGCAATTTCAATTGCATCGAGAGTAATACCCACATCCCAATCGCCTTTCGAGCTGCCATCACGACGCTGGATGTAGGGTTTAAGCATCACCTCAAATCCAACACCGCGTAAAATGTGATGAAACTGACGTTGTTTTGGATCGTTACTCGCGATGGCATAAGCACGAGCACTCACCACCTCTTTCCCTTGTGTGGCGACATACCAAAACTGGTTGTAATCGAAATTGCTTCGATACGCTTCGCGACAGGTGTAATACACATTCTGTACATCAACCAAAATGGCGATTTTTTGTTTGCTTTCCGAACTCATCTATTTCTACGCTCAATTTATTTGCTGCCTACCCTATGCCAGTTTTGGAAAAAGCACAATGAGCCAATTCCACTAAACTTAACGTATAAAAAGTTATTTGGGTTTCTAGGGGAACTGTCATGGGCGGAAAGTTACTAGTGATACTGCTTTCTTGTATCTTGTCATCGACAGCATTTGGTTATCCAGCGCACTCCAAATACTGGCCACATAGAAGCGTGCTCTACTTTGCGCCAGAAAATGATGAATACGTCAAACAATTCTTGCTAGAAACACTTATGAATGAGTGTGAGTTGGAAGACAGAGATGTCGTCACGCTGGTCATTACAGAACAAGGTTATACTTTTCCTGCTTGGCTTAAAGAAGAGTTCGACCTAAAAATGCTAGCTCGTCTTTATGAGGTCGAAAAAGGTTCTCATACCGCTATTTTGCTTGGTAAAGATGGTCTAGAAAAGCACCGCTGGGGCGCAGAAACAGACTGGTCGTTTATCAACAACCTCATTGATCAAATGCCGATGCGTAAGCAAGAAATGCAGAGGCAACAAAGCCCCTGTAAAATATAGTCAGTTCTGGGCAGTATTACTTTGCGAGCCAATCCAACTTGTTGTGAAGTTGAGTCACGCTGCCAACCACAATCAATGCTGGGCTCACGGCTTGCTCTGCCATGATCGATAGCTCGTTCAACTTTCCTTGGAACACACGCTGCTCTGGGCGCGTACCGTTTTCAATAATGGCGCATGACATCTCAGGATCTAAGCCGTGAGTGATCAGCTTATCCATAATGTGGCCGCTTTGCTTCAAACCCATGTAGAACACAAGCGTGTTGTTGGATTGCGCCAGTGAATGCCACTCAATCTCACGACCATCTTTTTGTACGTGACCAGTGATGAATTGAACGCTTTGCGCATGGTCGCGGTGTGTTAATGGAATACCAGCATAAGCCGTTGCACCCGCTGCTGCTGTGATACCCGGAACCACTTCGTATTTGATACCAAATTCCGCTAGTTCTTCTAACTCTTCACCGCCACGGCCAAAGATAAATGAGTCACCGCCCTTCAGACGCACAACACGCTTACCTTCTTGTGCTTTCTGCACCAAGATTTGGTTGATTTGATCTTGAGGCACACAGTGAAAGTCTAATTTTTTACCTACGTAGATCATCTCTGCTGATGCATGAGCCAATTCTAGAATGTCTTTCGACACCAAACGGTCGTATACAACAACTTCAGCCGCTTGAATGGCTTTTAAGCCTTTTACTGTGAGCAAATCAGGATCACCTGGACCTGCACCAACAAGAGAAACAAAGCCGCTGTTTAAAGATGAGTGAGCAGTAGTCATATCAACGCCTATCGAAAAATTTAGATATAAAGAGTAACACTCGCGTTATGCACTTAGGGCTAAAACCACTCTAAGGAGTTATTACTTTTTATAGCTAAATCAATAAAATATGTCGCGAAAGTGAAAGTTAAAAATTGAAATCTAGTTAGAGAATAGTCCCGCCCATCCAGAAGCAGGACCATATTAAGCGAATTACCCGTTAATGGTTATTTAGCCATTGCAGGTTGCGCTTTTACTTCTTCTTCAGCATTGATAGAAGGCGCAGTTTTAGCGTGAGTTAGGTACAGTGGAATACAAGTCATTACTAGACCACCAACAATGTTACCTAGGATGGTTGGGATAAGGTTGAAGTTCAACCAAGTCGCGATACCAAAATCCGCACCTAGAATCATACCTAGTGGGAATAGGAACATGTTTACTACTGTGTGCTCGAATACTAGAGCGAAGAAGATGAAGATTGGGAACCACATCATTGCTACGCGACCAGATACTGAACGTGCTGTCATGTTGCCGATAACGCCTAGACATACCATTAGGTTACAGAAGATGCCGCGTACGAAACACGTGATCCATCCGTCCATACCCATGTTTTCAAAACCAAGGCTACGCGCGGTAGAAACAGCCACAAATTTCTTCGCTACTGCGTTCAGTTCTAGAGAGAAGTTACCTGTTAGAGAGATAGCCACTAGGTAAGCAACGATCAGAGAACCGATAAGGTTACCCAAGCCTACAAGACCCCAACAACGGAAGATACGACCCCAAGTGATGCCCGGACGGTTAGCAAACTTAGCCAGAGGCGCTAGACCAAAAACACCGGTTACTAGGTCATACCCCATCACACTTAGAATTACGAAACCAACGGGGAAAACAAGTGCTCCTACAAGACCGATACCCGTTTGTACAATCGCGGTAATAGCAACCACCACCGCAAGCGAAAGAATAACGCCAGCCATCGTACCGCGAAGCAGAAGGTCTCGCGTGCTTGTATTAGTTTTCGCTTCACCAACATTGATCATGGTTTGCACGAATTCTGCAGGCTTAAAATCAGTAGACATGAATGTGTCCTTATCCAAAATTGAAAGTTAAAAAGTTAAAAAGTTAAAAAGTTAAAGATTGAATAGAGAAAGGCTTCCCGTTGACACCTGAACGCTGTCTACAACACCTCGCTTCCCTGTTCCCCTGAGATGATGCTTGGAAAGCCTTTGTCTATTGAATCTAGGTTTCAGTTCATTCCCTCCCCCTAAGAGGAGGGAATGAAAACCAAGCTTACGCAGAGATTTCTACTTCGCCGTTGGTTACGCGGGTTTTGTACGCTTTCACGCTAAAACGCTCGTCTTCCATGCACGCACCTGTTGTCAGGTTAAAGCGCTGCTTCTTAAGTGGGCTTGCCACCCAAAGCTCGCCTTGGTGCTCACAGATCAAACCGCGAGAAAGCACGTTTGATTGGAAGAACGGGTCTGTGTTGCTGATCGCCAGCACTTCTTCTGCTTGTGTTGGGCGAAATACCGCAACTTGCTGACCATTAACCAAAGCACAAACACCCGTGCCCGGTACGATGTCGCTGATTTGGCAAATCTTTTCAAATGACATAATCAAACTTCCCTTATGCTTCAGTGATCGCTACGTGTAGGATGTCGCCTTTCGCTTCAGGGTGTTTTTCCGTGAAGGTTGCTGGGCGGTGCTGTTCGCGCTCTTGTACAAACACGACGTTTTCATCGCGCTTGTCAGAGTTGATGAAGTGCGCGAAACGAGTCAGTTGTGATTCGTCGTTGATGGTCGCAGTCCACTCACACTCGTACTCGTCTACAAGCTTCGCTACGTCAGCTTCTAGTTGAGTGTTGATGCCAAGTTTGTCGTTAACAATCACTTCGCGTAGGTAGTCAACGCCACCTTCCATGTTTTCCATCCAAACTGATGTGCGTTGTAGTGGCGCAGCAGTACGGATGTAGAACATCATGAAGCGGTCGATGTACTTGATTAGCGTTTCTTTATCTAGGTCACTTGCAAGTAGGTCTGCGTGACGAGGTTTCATACCACCGTTACCACATACGTACATGTTCCAACCTGCGTCAGTCGCGATAATACCAAGGTCTTTACCTTGTGCTTCCGCACACTCACGAGTACAGCCAGAAACACCGAACTTCATCTTATGAGGTGTACGAATGCCTTTGTAACGGTTCTCGATGTAAGAACCCAGACCAACAGAGTCTTGAACGCCGTAACGACACCACGTTGAGCCAACACAGGTCTTCGCCATACGAAGTGCTTTTGCGTACGCTTGACCTGTTTCGAAACCAGCGTCGATAAGCTTGCGCCAGATCTCTGGAAGATCGTCTTTTTGAGCACCAAACAGACCAATACGTTGAGCACCGGTTACTTTGGTGTATAGGTTGTATTCTGCTGCAACGTTCGCTAACGCACCCAGTGCTTGAGGTGTTACTTCACCACCCGCCATACGTGGGATAACAGAGTAAGTACCGTCTTTTTGGATGTTACCTAGGAAGTTATCGTTCGTGTCGTGCAGCTTAACCAGTTGTGGCTTAAGAATGTGCTCACCCCAGCAAGAAGCCAAGATAGAACCAGCCAGTGGTTTACAAACTTCACAGCCGTAACCTTTACCGTATTTCTCTAGAAGCTCATCAAACGTTTTGATCTCTTCAATACGGATTAGGTGGAACAGCTCTTGGCGTGAGTATGCAAAGTGCTCACACACGTCGTTCTTCACTTCGATACCAGATTTAGCAAGCTCAGCATTTAGAACAGAGGTCACTAGAGGAATACAACCACCACAGCCTGTACCTGCGCCAGTCACTGCTTTGATGTCGCCCAATGTGTGGTGACCATCAGCAACCGCTTGTGCGATCTTGCCTTTGGTTACGTCGAAACAAGAACAGATTACTGCGCTTTCTGGTAGAGCGTCTGCACCGAGTGCTGGTTTCTCAGCGCCTGCGTGTGCAGGAAGGATCAACGCATCCGGGTGTTCTGGTAGGTCGATTTCGTTCAACATAAGTTGAAGCAGGTCACCGTAGTCAGAGGTGTCGCCAACCATAACCGCGCCAAGCAGTTTCTTGTTGTCTTTAGAAACGATAAGACGTTTGTAAACTTCTTGTTCTTCGTTCTGGTAAACGTAACTCTTACAGCCTTCAGTACGACCGTTCGCGTCACCGATTGAACCTACTTTTACACCTAGAAGTTTCAGCTTCGCAGACATGTCAGCGCCTTCGAATTTGCTTTCTGTGTTACCTAGTAGGTGGTCAACAGCAACGGTCGCCATCTTGTAGCCAGGAGCAACAAGGCCGTAGAACATTTCGTTCCAAGACGCACACTCACCAATCGCGTAGATGTTCTCATCAGAAGTCTGACAATGGTCGTTGATAGCAACACCGCCACGAGGTGCCACTTCTAGCTCCATTTGGCGTGCTAGTTTGTCTTGTGGACGAATACCTGCAGAGAATACGATGAAGTCTGTTTCTAGTTCTGAACCGTCAGCAAAACGCATAACGTTGCGTGCGTTTGTGCCTTCTGGCGCAATCTCAAGCGTATTTTTGCTGGTGTGAACGTTCACGCCCATACGCTCGATCTTGTGACGAAGTTGGTTACCACCAGCCAGGTCAAGTTGCTCAGCCATTAGTTTTGGCGCGAACTCAACAACGTGCGTTTCTACACCCAGTGCTTTCAGTGCGCCTGCTGCTTCAAGGCCTAGCAGACCACCACCGACAACAACGCCTGATTTGCTCTTCTTCGCACACGCTTCGATCGCTTTAAGATCTTCGATAGTACGGTAAACAAAACAGTCTTTGCTTTCGTGACCTTTAATAGGTGGAACAAATGGGAATGAGCCAGTAGCAAGAATCAGCTTGTCGTATTGAACTTCACGGCCAGTGCTTGAGTAAACAATGCGGTTTTCACGGTTGATGTTAATCGCGCGTTCGCCGATCAGCATGTTAATACCGTGTTTCTCGCAGAAGCCTTCTTTTACTAAAGAAAGTTCATCTGCAGTATGGTGAGAAAAGTAAGAGGAAAGATGCACACGGTCGTATGCGACACGAGGTTCTTCACAGAAAACCGTAATGTCTATATTAGACATATCAGCTTTCTCGACTAAGTCTTCAATATAACGGTGCCCTACCATACCGTTACCGATGACTACTAGCTTCAACTTGCTCATTATAATTCCTAAGGGTTAGGTTCTTATCACTGAGCTCATTGTTAATTGTGAAAGAAAATTAATACATGATGTAAATCAATTACAATTTCAAACTACCCTAAAGGGGTAGATGAACGTATTTATCTGACTATTGCGAAATAAAAAGTAATTTATTAACGGATATTGGTAGTTTTAACAAACTGAGATAACCGAAGCCATGCTAGCAACGGACTATACCGTTTTGCTTTTATGAAGTTAGGCTGACCATCGAAACCGAGCACACCTACGATAAATCCTGCTTTGCTTCTAAACGACGCACTCACTTGACTTCACCGTTTCAAGGTGAACAGAGAACAATATCTGAAGTGATTGAAAGATTTAGAAAAATCAAGCTTCACAACAAAAATTTTTTACTAGCTAAGTCGCACTATAAAGACTAAAATCAGGTTTAGTTCATATGGAATAGCGTCCATATGATTGATACCGTAATTGACATATAGAGTGCCGTCCCATTTTTGTGAGGCGGCCTTTTATTTGGGAGTCATAAAATGTCAGAAAACAATTCTATCTACATCTCAAGCTTAGATATGAACCGAATCACGGCCTTGTTGGATAAAATGCCAAACATCGCAGCGGAGCTTGTGGAATTAGAAGCAGAGCTCGACCGAGCAACAGTTCTTGAGCCAGAACAAATGCCAGATAACGTGGTCACGATGAACTCGACTGTAGAGTTTAAATTTTCAGGTGAAGATAGAACCATGACAAAGACACTGGTTTACCCTTCTGAACTGAAAAGCAGTGATGATATCTCTATTTTTGCGCCCGTAGGCAGCGCACTGATCGGTTTGTCTGTCGGCCAAAAACTTGACTGGCCAATGCCAAATAATCAAGTGAAGACAATTGAAATTGTCGATATCACATACCAACCTGAGCGTTGTGGTGCACTAAACCGCTAACCCTCAGTAGTCCCGGTGCAAAGGCCTCCATTTAAGACTTTGCACCAGGAGAGCCCCTCGCTTACCCCCTATTTCCTTCTTTGTTTTCCAAGCATTTACTTTGCTGCTCTTAAGTAACATCACCGATTCTTTATTATTTACCGCATATTCAATACTTATATCTCCAAGCTCAATCATAGAAATTGCAAAGTATTTTTCGTATATTGTCGCTCCGAAAACGACGTAAATTATGCGCAAAATGGAAGAATATCTAACTCGAATTGCCTGCTTAGAAAAAGAAAATGAAGAGCTGAAGCGGAAGAATGCGCGACTACAAGAAAAGTTGAATGCTGCACTCGACAGTAATGGACTGTGTTTGTGGGAGCAGCATATTCCTTCAGGTACTTTGACGATATTCAATATGCAGTGGGGCAAAATGCTAGGTTATCAGCCCCATGAGTTAACCGCGACGGTTGAAACGTGGAAAAACAATCTCCACCCTGAAGATTATGATCTTGCGGTGGGTGCATTTGAAGATCACCTAGCTGGCAAAACCGACCTTTATGAGGTAGTGCATCGCATGATTCATAAAGACGGCAGTGATAGTTGGGTCTACGATCGAGGGCGCATCGTCGAGTATGGTTCTGATGGCGAACCACTGCGCATGATGGGCACTCATATCGATATTACAAAAGAAAAGCGATATGAGCAGCAACTGGCTAAGTTAGCTTCGAGTGATCCATTGACCGGACTGTTAAATAGAAAAGCAATTGAGGAAAACTTTAATCATCAACCTCAAACCAAGCCGTCTCAGCAGTCTGCCTTAGTGTTTGTTGATATAGATAATTTTAAAGCAGTTAACGACCAGCTAGGTCATCATACTGGTGATACTCTCCTCATTAATATAGCCAATAGCTTAACAGAGCTTGCGTCAAGCAAGTCTCAAGTTGGACGCATAGGAGGCGATGAATTTGTTATCTTAAACTGGCATTCAAGTCGAGAGGAAATATCCCAACTTTGCAATCAACTCTTAGACTCAATCATTCCAGCGATAAATCAAGACTTACATAAAGTAACTATAGGAATGAGTATCGGTGTTTGTCTCTTTAACAAAGGAAAGCAACCGTTTAATGAAGTGTATCAAAAAGCCGATCACGCAATGTATGAGATAAAGAAAAATGGCAAAAATGGAGTACAATTTTTCAACTTAAAAAGTTGATATCTCTCCATAAATCATCATGTTATGAAATCAGTCATTTGCTACAACTTGAACTAACTAAAGATAAATTCTTTATATCTAAGCCAGTTACCGAAATTACCCCTAGGTACTCATAAATTTGGCACGATACAAATAAATCCCCTCCTCTCCTAGCATCAACCCAATAAGCAACTACACTCATTTAACTGATAGATTAATTACTACTATTATGAAGGGAGTTGTTTTTGATGGATACAAAACAGATTTCTACAGTTATCATAATTTTAGTTCTTTCTGCATTAGTAGTTGCTTATTTAAAGTTAACAACGGTATCAAATGCTATCCACAAACCTACAACAATCGGTATATCTAAGACGCCTCTGTCAGCCCCTTTTATCATTGCAGAGCACATAGGTGCGTTTGAAGAAAACGATTTAAACGTCGAACTTATCATGTGCTTTGGAGGGGTCGAATGTTCAAACCTACTTCTAGAAAACCATGTTAATTACGCCACTTTTTCTGAAAGCGTACTGATGTTTAAAAGCTTTGAATACAAAGATTTAGCATTAATCACTTCTTTTGCATCTTCTACGAATGATATTAAGCTGCTAACTAAAAAGCGGTCTGGCATAGAAAGTATAGATAAATTACCAGGAAAAAAGGTTGGTGTAATAAAAAAGAGCGCTAGCGAATATTACTTAGACTTGTTGCTACAGGTAAATGACATTGATTTAGAAAAAGTAGAAAAAATATCATCAACAACGCAGGTTATTATAAATCATTTAATGCAAGGAAACGTCGATGCAATATCTACTTGGGAGCCATACGGATTTATGGCCAAGAATAGAATAAATGAAGAAGTAAAGAACATAGGAATTATTGGCGTGTATAAACTTTACTTTTTGCTTGTATCAAAAGAAATACACATTGAAAAATCAGATCAAGAAGTAATGAAAATAATAAAGTCACTTCATCACTCAATTAACTGGATGGATAAAAACCCTCATTTAACAATGAAAATACTATCACAAAAACTTAACACAACAGTTGAAGAAATATCTTGGAGTTGGGATGATTATAACTTTCGATTAAATTTAACGAATTCTTTATTATTTACATTACAATCAGAAGCTAATTGGGCATTAAAACAAAACTATGTAGAAGGACAGATTCCAAATTACAGAAAAATATTTAAAGAAAACTATATCAATTCATATTTTGATGGTCTAGATTAAAATGCATCGTTCGTTAAACCACTATTTAGCATCACTATTCAGTCTAAGCGTAATACTATGTATCAGCGTTATAGTATACATAAGCTTCATAAAAATAGAAGATTATAAAGCCAAGAAACAATTAAACCAAATAATGGACATACAAATATCATTAGAGTCATTAAGTAGTTATCTTTGGGCTTACACTCAAAATAGGGGAAAAAACAATTTCACACAATTCATGATTTCTCATAACAAATTAAACGAATTATTATCTCAAAATGAAGATGTTTTATACCTTACTAAAGACCTAAAAAAAATGAATCTCGAACTGTATTTTTTAGTTCAATACGAAAATAATCATTTACTAGACAAAGATCGCCATTATGATTCAGTCGTAAATTATAATAAATCAAATCCTGTCATACAATCCAGAATAAACATTGTATCCCAGGATATGAATAATGAAATAATATATATTTATAAAAAAATACTTAATAATAAGTCTACAAAACTACAAAATTTAAATTATTACACTCAAGCAGGTATTATTTTTATCTCTCTGGTTGTTATGCTATTATGCTTTTATATAAAAATAAAGTTCAAGAGAAGCTTTCAAAGGTTTATAAATGGAATAAAACAATTAAGCAGGTCAAATTTTGACTATAAAATCCCTTCAGAAAATCAATTCACGGAATTTGAAAATCTGTCTTGTTACTTCAATAAAATGGCGGCATTGTTAAACCACACAACAATATCAAAATCAAAACTTAAAGAAGAAGTAGAGAATCAAACTTCAGTTCTAAATCGTCAAAAAGAAAGTTTGGTATTTTTGTCTGAGCACGACTCCTTAACTAATATCTACAATCGTCGAGCAATAGAAAAACATTTGATCCAGCTTACGCGTAATTTCAGAGGCAGTGAGAATAGTTTTAGTTTGTTTTTTATAGATTTAAATTTATTTAAGGATATTAACGATAGCCATGGCCATGAGGCAGGTGATGCAGTGTTAAAATCTGTAGCTAGTAGATTATCAAGTATTATCGACGAATCAGACATGGTAGGCCGCTTTGGTGGAGATGAATTTATTATTATTCATCGTTCACACACAACAGGTACGTCTCTGTCTGCATGTGCACTACGCTATATCCAAGAAATAGAAAAAGTAATTCATTTTAAAGGTAAAGAGTTATGCGTCGGAGCTAGCATTGGTATTGCACTCTATCCTGAGCATGGGTCGAATGTACATGAATTATTAACAGCGGCAGACAAGTCTATGTATCAGTCAAAACGTTCTAAAGCTAGCTCGTTCACTATTGTCGACAACAGCAGTTCGCTGTTAAAGAGGCCTATGTTTTAATCTAAAGTAGCTGTGGAAACGTTCTACATGCGAATATTCAACGACATCGACCACTGTGGCCACTTACAGTAATAAAGCCGCTTTTATCACATAGCAAAAGCTAAACTCGTAAGCTAAACGCTCTCCAGGCATTGAAGAAAAATAATCCATTGTGAATGGTTAATCCTCCCCTTTTAAACGTCAACTTTCACCACCATATGATAGTTAAGATTCATTAACAGGCTATAACTATCCTATGTCTTTTCCTCGTTTATCTGTTCTGGATTTGGCACCCGTGTCCGACGGAACAAACTTCACCGAAACGTTCGAGCGCTCCGTTGAATTAGCTCAATCAATCGAGTCCTGGGGCTATCATCGGTTTTGGATGGCTGAACACCATAACATGCCCGACATCGCCAGTGCCGCAACCAGTGTATTACTCAGTCATATTGGAGCGCACACGAACTCGATCCGTTTAGGATCTGGTGGAATCATGTTACCTAACCATGCACCACTAGTTATTGCAGAGCAATTCGGAACGTTAGAGGCATTATACCCTGGTCGTATTGACCTCGGATTAGGACGCGCACCAGGCACCGACTACCAAACAATGCATGCATTAAGGCGGGAACCAGAGCATATGGATCCTGACTTTGAAGAGCTGTTGGAGGAACTTAATTTCTTTCTTGGTCCCGTATCTCGAAATCAACCAGTCGCGGCTTATCCAGGTAACAACACATCTCTGCCGATTTGGCTTCTGGGGTCGAGTACATACAGCGCACGTTTAGCAGCTAAGAGAGGCTTACCTTTCGCATTTGCTGCACACTTTGCTCCAGATGCAATGTCTCGTGCTCTAAACTTTTATCGAGATGAGTTTGTCCCATCCGAGCATTTAGCTCAACCCTATGTGATGATTTGTGCCAACGTTATCGTAGCGGATACTCAGTCACATGCAGATTTTCTCGCGACAACAGAGAAGCAAAAATTCTTAAAAATGATTCGCGGCAATCGCGAAAAACTTCGCGCACCAGTGAAAAGTATGGCACCACTATGGTCAGCACAGGAAAAGCTTCACGTTGAAACTCAATTACGTGAATCTATCCATGGTGATCAAACATATGTAAGACAGAAAATTGAGAAACTTTTGGAACGCACTGGGGCAGATGAAATTATGGTAAACACGATGGTGTTTGAACAATCTGAGAAGTTGAGATCCTACAGGTTACTATCGGAACTCATGGACAAGTAAAAGAATGGAGGCGCCTCCCGGAGTCGAACCGAGGTCCACGGATTTGCAATCCGCTGCATAGCCACTCTGCCAAGGCGCCTTTCTGATTTTGTATCTCTGTCACCAAAGATTTTGATGGTGCCCCGGGCCGGACTTGAACCGGCACAGCGCGAACGCCGAGGGATTTTAAATCCCTTGTGTCTACCAATTCCACCACCAGGGCAACGCAATCATGCGATGGGTTAGACACCATCTGTCTCTGCGGCCTTTGCCGTGAGAACGAGGCGTACTTTAACGGATTAATTTATCTGGTCAACAAAAAATTAGTCTCTTTTATTCAAATGGTTAAAAAGCCAACTCAAACGAACAAAGGGCGATCATTTTGCTCACAAGAACATCAGCATGCTTTGCTCTCGTTTACTTTGCTTCATCACTTCATGTCAATGAGGAATCGACAAGTCACACAAATTGGCAGTATGGGTATAAACTTAACTCGTACTGCAGGGGACAAATAAGCGCTCATCATGTTTCGAAAGTCATCATTTCAATTACCGCTACATACTGATTCCGAACTCGACTTCGTAGTGTCCCACTTCTTACTTACTGAATTTGATTATGCACGCTCTCTGGAACAGGGGATCGTCCATGACTTGGACCCTGAATATACACACCAGTATCGCGTCACACTAAGGCGCATACGCTCACTATGCTCACTACTTCGCGAACTGATCCCTCCTTTTGAACAGCGTATTTTGAAACCTCATTTAAGAATAATGATGAAGAAAACAAATAAGCTGCGTGATTTGGACGTATTTATCTTGGACAAAAACCAATACATTGAAATGCTCCCAAATCACAAATCGTCTCTTGAGCAGCTTTTTGGCTTTATCGAAGCCGAACGTGCTTACGAACAGGCAAGAGTTACGCGTTGGCTAGCTACAAAAGAATACACAACGCACTGCACTTTGGTCAGGAATAGTCTGCTGCGAAGTACGCAACACGAACGAGTGGATAGCAACGTACCTGCGTTACTCTTCGCAAGCCAAAAAATCTCCGATCAATTTAAAAAAGTTGATAAAGCACGACGCAAGATCTCGGACAAAAGTCGTGACAGCGTGATTCATTCGATGCGGATAAAGTGCAAAGCGCTGCGTTATCTGTTAGAAGGATTTTCCACGCTCTATCCTTCCCAACAGCACAAAAACAACGTGAAACAACTAAAACTATTGCAAGACAAGCTCGGTGACTTTAACGACACTTCAAGTCAAATTGAATTTTTCGCACAACTCAAAGAAACAGCAAATCTTGATAAACAAGATCGTAAGGCTTTGAAAAAGCTAATTAACGTGCTTAGCGAACATCATGCACTCTCTCGCCAAACCATCTTGACGCATTTAAGCCAGTTTGAGTCTTTCATTCGCGATACCAATACACAGAATCTCTACCGACCCTAAATCAAGGTTCACGTATTTTTAATATTCATTAATTACAGTCAAACGTTAGGCTCCACTAAGAAAGTTAACGTGAAACCATTAAAACGATACCAATACGAGCGCTATGCGGTGCTTTGTAATCTCGCCTACCCTCGCGTCTTCAGGCAAACTCAATACGGGTTCGATCCTAATGGGCAACGAGTCATTAGAAATGAACACGGTAAGATTATGATTCGCGTGCTCTGGAGTAAAAAACAGAGTGAAGTGGTCGTAGTGATTAAAGGCTCACACAGTATCAGTGATTGGTTGTTGAACTTCGCGATGTGGACGAGAAGCTGTCGAAGGTTGGGACTAAACTATCGCATTCACGCGGGTTTCTATCATCTGTTGTTCCAAGAAAGTTTACCGAGCCGAAATGAAGATCGGTTAGGGTTGACCGTGATCGAACGCCTCGAAGGTATCGTTGTACCACTTATTCTCAGGGGGAAAAGAATCACTATTACTGGCCACTCTTCAGGTGGCGCGATTGGCAGTGTTTTTGCTGACTATATTGAGAAAAAATACCCAAAAAGCATTAAACGCGTGGTCACTTTCGGACAGCCCGCTGTCGGGGATTGGACGTTTAAGAAACGCTACCGTTTGGGGCACAAAACATACAGGATTTGTTGCGACATCGACATCGTGACCTTTATGCCGCCCGTACCTTTTTTGTATTGGCATGTAGGCAAAATGCTATGGTTATATAACGGGAGAATATACGAGAACACCCCAACGCTCATACGGCTTGGGCGCTCCTTATTTAGTTGGCTAATGCGACCGTTCTCTTATCACTTTATGAGTAAATACATTCGCGACAAAGACTTTTTTGATGAACGCTGAGTTAAACATCCGAAAGGTATGACGTACAGACACGAAAAAGCCGGACTTCGCCGGCTTTACGATTAAGTGGTGATCTACAGAGAGGCAATTTCTTTTTCAAGTTGATATTTGTTATCTGTGACAATTCGCTCTAACACTTCAACACGTCGCTTCAAGTCACCAATTTGCTTGTTAAGGTTATCTTGTTCTTCTCGGCTCATCGTATTACGTTCAGATATCTCCAACGCTCTTACTTCTTTACGATGGTTCAAGATTAACTTTATTATCCCGCCCCCAAATATGGCACCGAACACAATAGCCACAACCAATACATCAGCAATAGATTCCATTCTTTATCTTCCTCTAGATTATGCTCAAATATAAGTTACTCATTTGTTGAATGAATATCAAATAACACATTGATTCATTGAAAAGTTTTATCAAGAATTGCCTACTCTGTATCAAAATCACAGGAATGGATTATTCAACGCCAACCCAAACCGAGACAGATCCGCCGTTTACTGGGAACTCAGCCCAACCATTCGCATCAGTCCAAACTTCTTCAGTTCGGATACCCAACTTGTCTACGTAGCGAGCACTTGGTTTACCCGTATACATCCACTTCGAGCCACCAGGTCCATCACTCATGATCACGGCCATTGAATGTGGATGATTTGCATCACCTTCTCGAGTCCAACCAATTACGTCCCAGTGGTCGAGATAAGAATGTTGTTTGCCATAGGCATAATCTTTACGCAGTGTTACTAGCTCTTTAATGTAAGGCACTTTGACCATATTGATGTCATGCCCTTTATCACTGTACTGCGCGCCGTAGTAATCTGCATAAAACACGGATGGATAACCTTCTTCACGCAATAAGATAAACGCGTAAGCGAGCGGCTTGAACCACCAATCAACGGTTGATTCCAACGCCTGCAAAGGCTGAGTGTCATGGTTTTCTACTAAGGTAACCGCTTTGACTGGATTGTCCTTCATCAGCGTACCATCCATGATTTGACGCATATCGTAGCTACCACCCGATTTAGACGCATTATAAAAGTTCATATGTAACGGTGCATCAAACAAAGACATGCTGCCAGAGGTTTTGGTGATAAAGTTATGCAGCTGATTCACATCGTAGTTCCAGTACTCTCCGACCGTGAATAGTTCTTTCCCTGTTTTCCAACGTAGGTGATCAATCCATTCTTGCAGGTATTGATATTTGATGTGCTTCACCGCGTCCATTCTAAACCCATCAACACCAGTCATGTTGATATACCACTCACCCCAGTCTTTAAGTTCTTTCTTAACTTCAGGGTGATCCATGTCTAGATCAGCGTACATAAGGTAATCGTAGTTGCCTTTTTCCGAGCTCACTTCCCAATCCCATGCCTTACCCTCACCTTTGAATTTGAAGATAGCTTTTTCTTCGCCAGCATCGTCCCAGTCCACGCCATCAAAGTGGTACCACGTCCAATGAAAGTTTGAGTACTTATCGTTGCGCCCAGGGAAATCAAACTCTACCCACGCTTCAATCCATTTATCACCAAGTTCAATATTTCGGTTGTTCCAATCGACTCGCTTGGTGTCGACCCAGGATTTACCATCCGCACCGCCGCGATGGTTGAACACCACATCGCCATAAATCTGGATATTGTTTTTATGGGCAGTATTGATGGCGCTTAGGTACTGATCTTTGGTGCCATACTTGGTGCGCACCGAACCTTTTTGATCAAACTCTCCCAAATCATACATATCATAAACGCCATAACCGACGTCGTTGCTACCACCAGCACCTTTATAGGCGGGCGGTAACCATAACGCAGTAAAGCCGTTGCCAGATAGTGCCGAAGCGTTGTTTTCAACTTGTGTCCAGAGCGCACCGTCATTTGGCACATACCAATGGAAATACTGCATCATGGTGCCATTTTGTGCCGCCATTACAGGCGAACTGAGCAGCAAAGTTAAGGGTAAAAGTGTAGGTTTAAGGTTGAATGTTTTCATTATTTTTCTCTCACGTTAAGGACTAGAATCCTCCTTTCTGCATATACGCACCAAGCGATACTAACTATGACGCTAGCTAGGTTGCTGCCTGTAATACAAAAAGTTCGGATTACAATCGAAGAGAAACTATCACCAATCACACTATACAATTATTGAGTTGTCTAACATTTATAAAGTCAATGATTAGCGCATTAAAAATATTGAATGGTGATCAAAACATGGGAGGCTTTAGGAAAGCGCGAGGGTTACGAAAAGGCGGACTAAAAACGAAAAAAGCCAGTCATTTAAGACTGGCTTTCGAAATAGTGGAGGCGCCTCCCGGAGTCGAACCGAGGTCCACGGATTTGCAATCCGCTGCATAGCCACTCTGCCAAGGCGCCTTTCTGATTTTATATCTCTGTCACCAAAGATTTTGATGGTGCCCCGGGCCGGACTTGAACCGGCACAGCGCGAACGCCGAGGGATTTTAAATCCCTTGTGTCTACCAATTCCACCACCAGGGCAACGCAATCATGCGATGGGTTAGACACCATCTGTCTCAGCGACCTTTGCCGTGAGAACGAGGCGTACTTTAACGGATTAATTTATCTGGTCAACAATAAATTTTATCTTTTTGATTTAAGTGCTTAAAAAGCGATCTGCCTAGTACATTTGGCATTCAATTAGACCAATAAGCACCCGTTCCCTTTCATTGGCTATTAAGTCATACGCATACTAGTGCCCGTAACTGCTTCGAGGTAAACACGCGACTATCACGTTATGAACGCTGATCTTTTCACCGCTGTAACATCTGTAACAATTTGATTCCCTGCTCTTGGCACGACTGCGTACAGAACATCATATTTTGTTACCGATAACTTTATATCGAATGTGGTCGTACCTTTATAAAATCATTGACTTTTTTTATTTTCAAAAAAAGCTCAATTCATTATCGAAAATATCAATAAATAATGGTACGTTACACGAGTTGCAGTAATTTAATGGACATATATCACATATAAGGATGTGGTTTACTTTGGCGACACAACATAAGAAAAACAAGGTATATCACTAATGTCTATCAAGAATCTTTCTATAGCGAAAAAGATATCGCTATCGTTTTTACTCAT
This sequence comes from Vibrio sp. sp1, assembly GCF_016920955.1. Taxonomy (NCBI): domain Bacteria; kingdom Pseudomonadati; phylum Pseudomonadota; class Gammaproteobacteria; order Vibrionales; family Vibrionaceae; genus Vibrio; species Vibrio sp. sp1. Next base: position 1,183,648 of record NZ_CP060590.1, on the reverse strand, counting down.
TGCCATCGTCAACATTGCATTTGGCGTGTTTTTATCTACAGAGCTCAAAAGCATCAAATCTGAGCTTTTAAACTATACCGACGATACGCTTCCTGCAATGGAAAGGGTCGATTCGATTCGAGATCACTTGTCTCGCTGGCGCCGAGCTCAATTTGCTGCGTACACTTATGAAGACGCAGACCAAGTCAAAACTAAAATTTCTAACAATATTAGAGAACGCGAAAAGATCACTAGAGAGCTCAACGCTTACGGTGAAACTATCTGGCCTGGCGAAGAGCAGCAAACTTACCAGCGTCTTATGCGTCAGTGGAAAAAGTACTTGGTTACTATGGACCAGTACAATGAAGCGATGCTAGCTAACGACAAAAGCAAGGCCCACCCTATTTTGGCGAACTCTTTGTCTGCTTTCGAAGCGGTTGACTCAGAGTTAGGCGAACTAATCCGTCTCCTTAAAGAAGCTATGGACAGCAACAAAACTCATATCCTGTCCTCTGTAAATGGATTGAGTAATTCTTCAATAGCAAGTAACGTGATTATCCTACTGATCATGGTAGGCATGACATACGTGCTGACTCGCCTAATTTGTGGCCCACTTAAACTTGTTGTTGAGCAAGCAAATGCCATCGCGACAGGTGATCTATCAAGTGACATTGACCGTAAAGCAATCGGCAATGACGAGCTTGGTGAACTGGCAGACGCGACCACTAAGATGCAAGATGACTTACGCCAAGTTATCGATAACGTGATTGCTGCAGTTACTCAGTTAAGCAGCGCTGTCGAAGAGATGAACCAAATCTCCGATATTTCTGCGTCTGGTATGAAAGATCAACAGCTGCAAATTACGCACATCGCAACAGCAATGACAGAAATGAAAGCGGCCGTAGCCGATGTTGCTCGTAACACTGAAGACTCAGCGAACCAAGCTAACGAAGCAAACCGACGCACACAACACGGTGTTCGTGAAACCCAAGGTATGGTTGACGCGATTCAAGAAGTTTCAAACGTAATTGGCGCTGCAGGCGATACCGTAGCAGAGCTTGAACAGCAATCGAATAAAATTAACGTGATCGTGGATGTTATCCGCGACATTGCCGATCAAACCAACCTACTTGCACTTAATGCAGCCATTGAAGCGGCGCGTGCTGGTGAGTCTGGTCGTGGCTTTGCCGTCGTTGCAGACGAAGTTCGAACTCTTGCCGGCCGTACGCAAGATTCAACGAGTGAAATCACTTCGATCATTGAGCAGCTACAATCACTTGCAAAAGACGCAAAATCAGCCACTGAACTTTCTAGAACCAGTATTTCAGAATGTGCAGAACAAGGCATTCAATCAAAACAGCTGATGAGCGACATTGAGCATTCGATTTCTGACATCTCAGACATGGGTACCCAAATCGCCACGGCTTGTAACCAGCAAGACTCTGTTGCGGAAGAGCTTAACCGCAGCATTGAAAACATACATTTGGCATCTCAAGAGGTCTCGCAAGGTTCGGAGCAAACCGCACAGGCGTGCCGCGAACTAAGCCAGCTATCCATTTCTCTTAAAGATGTAATGAGCCGCTTTAAACTGAGTTAAACTCAGTGGATACCTTAGTAGATATCAAATCAATCCCGATTTGCTTAAATTGAATGTCATCACTGAGGTATATTTAGGTATATATTAAATCACTATCTTAATAAACGCTCCAAAGCACCACTTGGAGCGTTTTACTTCGTCAGGTACTTTCCCCAAGTACTCAATAACATAACCAATACAAAAAACGCGTACGGAGACTTTATGCGCTTAAATAAAACCTTACTATCACTGACTATCGCTGCTGCAGTCGCGGTTCCTGTAATGCAAGCCACTGCCGCTCCTCTTCAAATTAGCAATACAGCAGCAAAAGCAGAGCAAGTTCAAGGTGCTAACGCTTGGCTAGAAATAAACTTAGGTCAGTTCCGCGATAATATTGAGCAGTTTAAATCGCACATGGATGGCAAAACGAAAATCTGCGCCGTGATGAAAGCCGACGCATACGGCAATGGTATCGCAGGCCTGATGCCGACTATTATCGAGCAACAAATTCCTTGCGTTGCCGTTGCAAGTAACGCCGAAGCACAAACTGTTCGCGACAGTGGCTTTAAAGGCCAACTTATGCGTGTACGCTCAGCGGATATTGGCGAGATTGAAGCCGTAATCGACCTAAATGTCGAAGAGTTGATAGGCACAGCAGAGCAAGCTAAAGCACTGTCTAAACTAGCCGAGAAAGCTGGTAAAGAAATCAAAGTTCACCTTGCTCTGAACGACGGTGGTATGGGACGTAATGGTGTTGATATGACGACAGAAGCGGGCAAGAAAGAAGCGCTAGAAATCGCTCAACAAGCTGGCGTTAATATTGTTGGTATCATGACTCATTTCCCTAACTACAATGCAGACGACGTGCGCCAAAAGTTAGCTTCATTCAAAGACAGTTCTGCATGGCTGATTAAAGAAGCGAATCTAAAACGCGACAACATTTTACTGCACGTAGCAAACTCTTACACCGCGCTTAATGTTCCTGAGGCGCAGCTTGATATGGTTCGTCCTGGTGGCGTTTTATACGGAGACTTACCAACTAACCCTGAGTACCCTTCTATCGTGTCTTTCAAAACACGCGTGGCATCCGTTCACCACCTGCCAAAAAATAGCACAGTCGGTTACGACAGCAGCTACACAACAAGCAAAGAAAGCTTAATGGCGAACATTCCTGTTGGTTACTCTGATGGTTATCCACGAAAAATGGGGAATACGGCAGAAGTTCTGATCAATGGCCAACGTGCAAAAGTTGCGGGCGTTGCTTCAATGAACACCACAATGGTAGATGTTACAGGTATCAAAGATGTTGAGCCTGGTTCTGAAGTTGTTTTGTTTGGCTCCCAACAAGGCAAAACGATTTCAGCTGCTGAGATGGAAAAACACGCAGAAGTCATCTTCCCTGAACTATACACGGTTTGGGGAAGCGCGAACCCTCGTGTCTACGTAAAATAAACCTATTCAGTTATTCGTAACAGAGCGAAAAAGCGAGCCTCGTGCTCGCTTTCTTTCTTATTTACTAATCTGTACTAGCTCGTGATGTTATCAATTAAACAGAGCTTACTATTTCTGTTGTTTTATTCTCCTTTAGCACTACCAAGCGCGACTCTCTACACTCTGTTTCTTAAAGCCGCTTGGATGGCTCAATTTTATATAGCACTTAGAGTTTGAAAGCCCCTCTAATTGATGTTAAACATGAAGTTTACAAAAGAATAACAAACACACTCGTATGGCACTGCCCCTTTGCCTGCTAGCTAGGTATCTCTATGACAGAAAATACTCAACATCTTCAACGCTCCTCCACTGAGTTGCACGAATTTAATCGGCTTGACGTCTGGAACGGCTTCACCCAACTTTTACCCCTCTCTATGTTCGTGGTCATATTTGGCCTCGCTTTCGGTGTTGCTGCGGTACAGACTGGACTAGATGTATTTCCCACTATGTTGATGAGCACACTGGTCTTCGCCGGTGCTTCACAATTTGCCACGTTAGAAATGTGGGGAGCGGAAGTCCCTTTCATTCCAGTACTTATTACTGTATTTGCGATTAATGCTCGTCACCTCTTGATGGGAGCCACACTTTATCCATGGTTACGACAACTCCCACCAACAAAACGTTACGGTGTAATGCTGGTAGCATCAGACGCTAACTGGGCAATGGCACTCAATGCATTTGGTAGAAAAGAACCAGGCTTTGGCTTGCTTGTTGGTGGCGGCTTAGCGATGTGGTCTTTTTGGATTGTGGGCACCTGGATCGGCATTTATTTTGGTAGCGCAATCAAAGATCCGGTGGGCCTAGGGCTCGATATGGTTATGGGATGCTTCCTGCTGTCTATGGTGGTGGCTGGGCCGAAAGACTTAAGAATCTTTGCAATTTGGGCCATAGCAGCAGCCTCTTCTATGTTGGCGTATTGGTATTTGCCAGAGAATAGCCACGTAGTGGTTGGCGCCATTACTGGCGGAGTCTTGGGTGCTTGTTGGAAGGAGAAGAAAGCATGAACATCGAAACAACCTTAGGTGGCACACTGCTTATCATTATCGCTATGGCGTTAGTCACGCTCATAACCCGCTGGGGCGGAGTGTATGTTATGTCATTCATTCCAATTAGCGAACGGGTTCAACGTTTCATTACTGCGATGTCAGGCTCCGTATTGGTTGCCCTTTTAGCTCCGCTAGCAGTAGAGGGTGATAACGGTGCTAGAGCAGCACTGTTTTCTACTGCCGTTGTCATGTTCATCGTGAAAAAGCCTCTACCCGCAATCGCAGCAGGCATCATCGCCGCCGCTGCAGTACGTGCTCTTTAGTCGCTGTTTCAACGCCGATACCAGTCATCAATAAAAGACCCAAAATACAAAACCCTGATGTCACGAGTGTCATCAGGGCTTATCTTATGCCCATCATTTTAACGATGAACAACGATTATTAATCATGGTGAGACAGCACATTACGTACAGCAGTTACAATTGCGCTTATATTTGTCCATTTTACCAATACCAGGGTTAAAGGTATTGGTTGGGTCTAATTCGTGGTAAAACTTCTGCAACGAGTTTTCGGCTTCATACAAGTGACCCACGTTATGTTCTGCTGGGTATTTGGCACCACGGCTATTGAGGTGCTCTAGCATCAGCTTTTTCATCAACTTCGTGTCAGTCCCTTTTTTGAAAATGTAATCTTGATGGAAGACGTAACACATAAAGTGACCATAATAGAGCGCTTGAACAAGGTTCTTACTCACCTCTTCAGGCAAAGTTTCTAGCCACTCTTCATCATTACGTCGCAATGCAATATCAAGTGCAACGATGTCTTCTACGTCTTTTCGATGAATCGTCTCGTACCGAATTGCTGCACCAGCGGCTGCAAAGCGATGTAAATAAGCTTTTTTACCTTCTTCCGGCGTACACTCGAAGAAATCACAGTCGTCTTCAACAGCCCAAACTTCTTTGAGGTATTTTTGTGCTTCAGCAATACCACCATCACTCATTTTCAATACCAGGTGATGCTCATACTTGTCACGGAAATCCAGCATTCGCTCTGGTAAATGTTGTGGGAACAACTTGCTCGCGTAGTACAAAATGGTGTCTGGCAGATATTTACTGACAAACGGGATGCGCTCTAAGAAGTTTTCTACCTTAGCTTTAAGTGCGAACATTTTTGGCAGCTTATCTGTGCCTAACAAGTCGATGGATAAGAACACATCCTTGCCGTACTTCTCTGCCATGTTGAAGATATCTCGATGCAAGTATTCTCCCATCTCAGGCAAGTTATCAAACGTAGATAAGAAGTCTTTTCGCAACTTCGTTAGTTTCGCAGGGTCATTGGTGCCAAGGTAAAAAACCTGCTCTTTTTCGGGTACTGGGTAGCTGTCAACCCGAACGGCAAAAACCCCCAACTTACCAGCGCAGCCACTGGCTTCAAATAATCGGCGTTCATCGGCATTAAAGCGAGAAGGAATGTCAGAAGTCACGTCTCGAACACGTTCATCGTATTCTTTGTCTGACGCCATTCGCTCATCATGAATGATCTTCGCTGGGTCAAAGTTCCCTTCTTGCAGGTTTGTTAGAATTTCTTCTGGCGTTTTACCTAATCCTTCAATACCAAGGTGGTTCACCAAATGTAACTGGCCTTGCTTATCCACCTGCGCATAGATCGCCAGTTCCGTATAAGCAGGACCACGCTTAACTAGCGCACCGCCTGAGTTATTGGCGATACCACCAACCACAGTGGCACCTAGGGATGAAGAACCGATGATAGAATGCGGTGCTCGATTCACTGCCTTCAGCTCTTTCTCCAAAGAGTGTAAGCTCGCACCAGGCAAGCAAACCGCCTGCTTACCGCCATCTAATAAGTGAATCTTCTTGATTTTGGTAATATTGATCACAACCACATCGCGATCATAATCATTACCACTCGGAGCCGAGCCCTCTGTTAAACCTGTTTTAGCCGCCTGCATGATAATGATGCAGTTTGCTTCAACACACTGTTTAATAATCTTCCATTGTTCTAGAAGAGTGTTAGGAAACACGATAGCAAGCGCATTACCACTACCCGAACGAAACCCCGAGCGGTAATATTTCGTTTTAACCTCGTCGGTTAGAACATTTTCTTCCCCAACGATGGTTTTAAATTCTTCAATCAGCTGCTTTTGTTTCATATCCGTATCTCTAGTTATTGTACTTCGCTCACAACACCGCTTAGCGGCAGGCATGGCGTTTGAGCCACTATAAGCAGTCCATTTCTCTGCGTCTATGTCAGACGGACGAGCAATACGTAATCAATAAACAACAAACAAAATAATTCTTTATTTTTCTGTCACTTATCTTTCACATTTGAGAAATTTAACGTAAGAAACAGACCGTTTCTTAAAAGAAACAATAGCAAAACCATTTGTTAACAGTTGTGCGGGGTATCTTGTTATCAATATTAGTGAAGAAAACGAGGAGAAGCGTAAGCTCCTAAATTTAAGAGGATTCTTAGAAATGAAGATGGAAACATAAGCTCAACACCAACATAACGATCGGTGTTGAGTTATTGGCTTAAAATCGATGGTTTTGACTTTGAAAGCTTGTGTATAGATGATCGATAAAGATCTTAATTTTTTCTGGTTGCTGACGAGTGTAGGGATACACCGCATAAATACCCAAACATTTGGCGGTTTCGTCTTTAAATAACTGAATCAGACTGCCTTGCTTTAAGTCTTCATAAACCAAGACACGCGGCACATAGATGATTCCCTGCCCTAACAGCGCCACATTTCTCAATACAGAAGAATTGTTGGTACAGAGGTTACCGTCGACGGTGATTTGATATACCTCGTCTCCATCTTTAAACGCCCACTCATGCGCTCCGGTTTCTTGGTAGGAATAGACTAAACAATTGTGTTTAGCCAAGGCTTGAGGTTGTTTAGGTATGCCATGTTTAGCTAGGTATTGGGGTGACGCGCAAATGATCCAATTCGCATCCACCAGCTTTCTTGCAATCAGACTAGAATCTGGCAACACACCCGTTCTAATTGCCAAATCAAAACGTTCATTCACGATATCGACGAAACGATTATCTAGATCCATATCGATATTGATGTCTGGGTATTTCTGATTAAATTCATTAATCACTTGAGGAAGAATTAATTCACCAGAGATAGTAGGCACCGAAATTTTAATGTTTCCAGATAAGTTTTTACCTAAACCCACAATGGATTCTTCCGCCGTTGCCACCGCTTGATAAACCGCTTTTGCATGAGTAAAAAACGCTCGTCCTGCTTCAGTCAACGTTAGCGTTCGCGTTGTTCGGTAGAGAAGCTGTACACCAAGCTCTTGTTCAAGCTTGGCAATGCGTTTACTGACGACCGATTTAGTCAGTGACATATGTCTCGCAGCAGCACTGAATGAACCTTGCTCGATCAAGTGATAGAAAATGATGTAATCGTCGGTATTTCTCATGCGTCTTCGTCAAATCCTTTGGAAGCCCGTATTGTAAACTGAAATTGGCTGAGGTGCGAAACATCAGGTCACACTTAATATCAGAAACTCGTGACAGAGATGGGGTTGCTAAGCTCACAGGTAATGAAAAAGAGATGGTATGAATTTATCAGTCTTCAGATACAAAAAAACCAGCTTTCGCTGGTTTTAAGTTGATGCACTTGGCATCGAGATACCGCCATGGCCATATCTGAATAATTTGGAGCGACACACGAGGTTCGAACTCGTGACCTCAACCTTGGCAAGGTTGCGCTCTACCAACTGAGCTAGTGTCGCATTTATTCTCGAAAGCCATTCGCTCTCAAAAGAATAATGGAGGCGCCTCCCGGAGTCGAACCGAGGTCCACGGATTTGCAATCCGCTGCATAGCCACTCTGCCAAGGCGCCTTTTTATTACGCTTCAGGGCTCTACCCCGTTGCGTTGGTGGCTACTTTACGGATTGAGAGAAGATAGTCAAACAAAAATATTTCATTTTCTGTTCGTTTGATTTCTTTTAAGTCAATTCGACCAAAGTTCGATCTTATTGGCTTAAAACGAAGCAATATAAATCTCGCTTTCAGTTCGTTTTGTCCCATGAAACATTAAGGCGTTTAATAGTTGCTGACCCTTTTTAGCAATCTTCCCACAACATTAGGGTGATAAGACCAAGTGTGATCAAACATCGACATTAATGCAGGATTTCCGTATTTCGATAAGCTAATCGCGTGAAAACGGTTTTTCTTCGCTTTGAGCGCATCCACTTTGGCCAGTAACTCGTCTTGTTGTTTTGGCGCGATAAAGTCGGAAATGACTACCATGTCTGCGTTTTTATATTTATCACCGCTCATCAAGTCGATAGATTTAATCAAAGTTGGCTCTAAGTCTGTACCACCATGGAAGCTATAAGTTAGAAAGTCCGCCGCCTCGCGCAGACCATCTTGTTTGGTTAGTTCGTAGGTAATGTGTTCCGTAGAAAAAATAATGACATAGCAATCACGTTGCTCCGCTAGTGCGATTTGCATCAGAGCATAAGCCATGGCTTTGGCGCATTGCTCAGGAAAGCCACTCATGGAACCGGACGCGTCCACACAAACAATGAAGGGGCCTTTTTCGATATCTACCGCTTTATGGTCAGGTCGGTGAGCTTTAACTTTACGTAACGTGCGCGATTTGCCTTGTGTACGATAGTTCATGAGCCGTTTATCGACTAAGTGTTTATAGAACACAACTTCAAGTTCAGGATACGCCAAAAACATCGTTTCGTTGGGAAGTAGCTTATTTAGATCATCGCTTTCGTGAATACCAACAATATCATCCGTCGCCTCATCACTTTTCTCTTCGACCAATTGAAGTTCTTCAGTGGGCGCACGATTTAGTTCAGGATCATTTACTTGCCCCGCCATACGACCGAGTTGCTCCGCAATTTCTTGCAAGCCTTGGTGCTTCTTCAGAAACTCAGCATGGCGTTTCATCACCGTTAAGTCTGTTTTACTCAACTTGGCAGATGCCATATCCCACAGGCGCCCTACACTTTCAGCATCACCCGACTCCGTGACTTTATCCATATTACGCATGGTTTCCATACGTTGATACAGGTCTTTCAGCACCTTTTCTTTATTGGCTTCAAGCTCGCTTACTTGCGCTTGTTTTATTGCATCGGTGAGGCTTTGGTACCATTGATCACAAAAGTAATGTGGGAACATAGGGTTATTCATCCCTTTGTTCTTTTCCATCATTCGGCGAGCTTGCATGTAAAACGCAGAGTGCCATTCCAGCTTTTTAATCACATCTTCGATGTTTTCAAAAAACGCCTCTTCATCCCAATGAATAACCTCTTGATATAAAGACAGCTCTTGTTGGAAACGCTCTGTCTCACATACCTTGGTGATCCGTTTTTTGACGCTGCCTCGCCACTTTAACAAGTGACCTTTGACCGAAGATTTAACACCTCGGTTTTCTGCCATCATCATGACTTGTGAACGAGCCATCAAATCATTAACTGCGCTATCGATGATGCCGGAGTCGGCCACCATCAGCGCGAGGTTAAGTCCGTCTGCACCTAGCATGTCGTCTCCTTATGAGAAAAACTGATGTAAGTTTTTAAAGCGTTGGATAACTTTTTCACTTTCTGCTTGGATTGATTCAAGTCTCTGACTGACCTGTTGCAGACTCGACTCCATAAGGCGGGGTAGTTCAGGATCAACAAAGCTATGCGGAAGCGCATCATGAAAGTTCGCTTTCACCTTGCGCATATGGTGTTCTGCCTCACTAAGCTGATTTACGGCTTTTTCGCTCTGCGTTAACCACTTTTGGTAAAGCTCTACATCCAAGCCCTCTTGAGTCACTAGGCTAACCAAAATGCCTCGGTTCGCGATATCACGGATAACTAGGTTATTCGCCGCGTCAACATCAAATCGTAAACGGCACATGTTGGTGTTTTGATTGACGTAACCATACACATTACCGCTTCCCTCTTTAATGACTCGATCTAACTCATCTTTGGGTACATAAACCCAGCGGCTATCACCTTTTTCTGATTCTGAAACCGACATGTTGCTTTGCAAGACAACCAATTTAACTAAGTTAACGGCTGCGCCAACTTTGTACATCTTGGCTTTAGAGGTATCAAAGCGCATGGTTTCTTTACGCAAAATACCCGTGGCCGCTTCAGACGTTAACGTCATGCGGTAGGCATCTTCTAGTTCATGTTGGACATCAACCAAAGACTCACGGCAGTACTCGATTTCCTGCTCCGCGTCTTGTTGATCAAATGCATGTTTTAAGGCGAACTCTTGAACCACTTCACGTACCACATCTCGCGATTCAGGACTGTTCCATAAACAATCTTGCAGCAGTAAAAGGTCAAGCGGATTTATTTCATCGCGACCATTAAAAAACGCGCTCGCTTTTAACAACTTCACGGCTTTCTTCCAGCGGCGGTCAGAGACATACATATCGGTATTGGCCACATCACCAAACTGAGCTTCAACTTTGCTTTCTAACATCGTTTTAAGCTGGAAAAGCTTTTCGAATGCATTGTCGGTTAACGTCAATTTGTCGAGCTGTTGTTGCCATTGATGATATTCTTCATCAGTTATCGCTAGGCCTTCTGGTACTTGTGCCTCTTGCGATGTGCCCACAGTCAACATCGACTTAAAGTTTTGTTTATTCTGAATTCGATTCACAAACACACGCACCAACATGCGGTCGTAGAGCGCATCCAATCCACTATCTTCATCGGGTAATTCATTGGAAGCCGATACCAACAAGCGCATTGGCACACGCTCGATATCGCTGCCATTTTTGAATGTTTTCTCATTAACCACTGTCAGCAATGTATTAAGAATTGCAGGGCCCGCCTTCCAGATTTCATCCAAAAATACGACTTGTGCAGTTGGCAAATACCCTTTAGTTAAGCGAACATAACGGCCGTTGTCTTTTAGCTCTTGGATACTCAGTGGCCCAAACACCTCTTCAGGGGTTGAGAAGCGCGTCATCAGGTATTCGAAGTAACTGCTGTTATCGAACGCTTGGATGAGTCGTTTGGCAATTAAGCTTTTTGCAATACCAGGGGGACCTAAAAGAAAAACACTTTCACCAGCAAGTGCAGCAAGAAGGCAGAGCTTGATCGTATGTTCACGCTCATAAACGCCATCCGTTAACGCTTTCGCCAATTTATTGATGCGTTCTGAGAGAAGCGCATTTTCGGCATTTGAGGTAAATAAGGTTTGTGTCATACGTTCTCCGGCTGCTGAAGTGGTATTGCGTTAACATTTTTATACACTTGTTATAACTTTGTTACAAATGTATTTTGTCGAATTCCCCTTATAGCAGATGCTTTTCCCCTTCTTGACGAAGCAATCAAAGTTTCCATTTATGAGACATTGCTCACTTAAAGTGCAAACGCTTTCGTCGTGTTGCAGTATTTTTTGCTTTTGTTTCCCACCATTTGTGGTTAATGTCGAAAAACGTCAAAAATGCGGTAACAGCTAGGGTTTATAACTGCATGAGCAAGATAATTCATAAATGGAAGCAAATTTCTCTGATTGAAGAAGACGTTGTGCTTCCTACAGGACAGGCAATTACGCACACCACAATCCATCATCCGGGTGCTGCGGTGATTCTCCCTATTACAGCGGAGGGTCACATTGTCCTTGTCCACCAATTTCGGCCTTCACTTAATAAATGGCTATTGGAACTTCCTGCTGGTACCAGAGAAGGCAACGAAGAGCCACTCTGCTGCGCCAAAAGAGAGTTAGAGGAAGAAACTGGGTTTAGTGCAGAGAAATTCACGTCTCTCGGCCAAGTCACCCCTCTTGCCGGATTTTGTGATGAGATACAGTATCTATTTGTTGCCGAAAAGCTCAACAAAACAAACCGTTACGAGTGCGATGAAGACGAAGTGATTGAGGTCGTCACCTTGTCAATCAAGCAACTCGAAGAAAAGATAGTCGATGGCACGATCACCGATGCCAAAACGATCGCTTGCTTAAGCAAAGCGCGCCTTTGCGGATATATTTAGGACTTTGACCAAGGAGACATTCATGGATTTTCGATCAGATACCGTTACACAGCCCACCCAAGCCATGCGAGAAGCCATGTTTAAGGCCCCCGTTGGGGATGATGTTTATGGTGATGACCCTACGGTCAATGAGCTTGAAAAATTTGCTGCGCAGCTTGCTGGTTTCGAAGCAGCTTTGTTTACCACTTCAGGCACTCAAGCCAATCTGCTCGGTTTAATGGCGCATTGCGAGCGGGGAGATGAATATCTATGTGGGCAACAAGCACATAACTACAAATACGAAGCTGGTGGCGCGGCGGTTTTGGGATCAATTCAACCTCAACCAGTCGAAAATAACCCAGATGGCACGCTACCATTTGATAAACTGGCTGCGGCGATTAAACCAGATGATTGTCACTTTGCTCGCACTAAGCTTCTCAGCTTAGAAAACACAATTAATGGTAAAGTACTACCTCTGTCTTACTTAGCAGAAGCACGTGACTTCGTGAATAAACATAACTTGCAGATGCATCTAGATGGCGCTCGCGTTTTTAACGCAGCCGTTGCACTTGATGTTCCGGTAAAAGAGATCGGTCAGTACTTTGATTCAATGACGATCTGTCTGTCGAAAGGTCTGGCTGCCCCTGTTGGCTCGCTACTACTTGGTAGCAAAGACTACATCGCAAAAGCACGTCGCTTAAGAAAGATGGTCGGCGGTGGTATGCGTCAAGCGGGTGTTCTTGCCGCAGCAGGCAAACTTGCCCTTACCGAACAAGTGGAACAGCTAAAACAAGATCACATCAACGCAAAAACCTTAGCGGAAGGCTTAGCAGAACTGCCTGGTTTTTCAGTCAACCCTGAATTTGTTCAAACGAACATCGTGTTCGCGAAGCTTGATCCTCAAGTGGACATAGTAAGTATCGCTGCGAAACTAAAGGAACAAAACATCACGATAACCCCTGGAAATCCAATTCGTTTTGTAACTCATAAAGATATTTCAGCGAAAGACATCGACACTTTCTTATCAAGTATAAAATCTCTACTTTAATTTGATTTTGATCATTGAGCTTCCCCTAAGGGGAAGCTTTATTGTATCGGCATGATTTTTAGCGAATAGATAACCTCCATGCTCAGATTTGTACTTCTAATCTCGTTTATTTTCTCTTCCGCTATCTATGCCGAACCGTTTGGTGATGCTGATAAAGGTAAAATCAAATCACCTAGCTGTGTCTATTGTCACGGTGTTACAGGCATCGCAACGAACAACACCTATCCAAGCCTTGCTGGTCAAAATGCTCAGTACCTTTACAATGCAATGAAATCTTATCAAGCCGGTGAGCGTAAAGGGCCACTTGCAGAAATGATGGCAGCACAGTTAAAAATGTTAAATGATGAAGACCTTCGTGATGTCGCTGCTTTTTATGCAGAACAGACAGAAATCAAGTGATTAGATCACCTGTAGATGTACTATGAAAGCTCGTGAATCATCCAAACTCAACGCATATTGAAACATTAACCCAACATTTGACCACAAAACAATCAAATTAACTTCACTTCAAATATTTGATGAATTTATAGTTCAACATAAGCATTAATATTGACTTTTTATTCTATTTTATCGATATTTCATGCTTTATTGAATTTGACGTGAAGTAAGTTATGTCTCACACACATGCGCAACCAGCAGACTCGGTTGCTACCCCTAAGTCGTGGCAGATGCCAGATACCCTCATTTTGATCTTCATTGTTGGTATTCTTGCTGCGATTCTTACCTACTTAATTCCTGCTGGTCATTTTGATAGCCAACAGGTGACCTACATGGTCGACGGTGCAGAAAAAACTCGCACAGTTATCGATCCTTCTTCTTTCTCTTATGCAACCGACGAAAACGGTGAATTGGTTTACAACAAAGTTGGCCTGTTTGCTTCTGGTGGTGGCATTGGTTTGATGAACTTCCCTTTCGAAGGGCTAGTTTCTGGCTCTAAATGGGGCAGCGCAATCGGCGTGATTATGTTCATGTTGGTTATAGGCGGTGCTTTCGGCGTTGTAATGCGCACAGGCACAATCGATAACGGTATCCTGCGCCTTATCGATAAGACCAAAGGTAACGAAGCACTATTCATTCCAGTGCTATTTTTGCTGTTCTCGCTAGGCGGTGCGGTATTTGGTATGGGTGAAGAAGCCGTAGCATTTGCGATTATTATCGCGCCGCTTATGGTTCGCCTTGGTTATGATGGTATCACTACGGTGATGGTTACCTATGTTGCGACTCAAATTGGCTTCGCTACTTCTTGGATGAACCCTTTTTCCGTCGCTATTGCGCAAGGCATTGCGGGTGTACCTGTTTTATCCGGCATGACAGCACGCATGGGGTTATGGGCTGGCTTTACGTTAATCGGTATCGCTTTCACAATGATCTACGCCGCTCGTGTGAAGTCAAATCCTACACTTTCTTACAGCCATCGCACAGACCAGTATTTCCGTCAGCAAGAGCTTGGCAATCAAGATTCTCGTTGGTACCTAGGTGACACACTCGTTATCCTTACGGTTATTGCGACCACGGTGTGGGTCGTTTGGGGCGTAGTCGCTAACGCATGGTACATCCCAGAAATCGCTTCTCAATTTTTCACTATGGGCTTTGTTGTCGCGATCATCGGTACGATTTTCCGCCTAAACGGTATGACGCTAAACTGCGCAGCTGATGCATTTAAAGAAGGTGCAGCTATTATGCTTGCACCTGCCCTATTAGTGGGTTGTGCAAAAGGTGTATTGTTGATCCTTGGTGGTGGTACAACTGATGAAGCGAGTGTACTGAATTCAATTCTAAACAGTGCTGGCGGCGTGATTAGCGGGCTTCCTGACGTGGCTGCGGCATGGTTAATGTATGTATTCCAATCTATCTTCAACTTCTTCGTCACTTCGGGCTCTGGACAAGCGGCACTAACGATGCCTCTACTGGCCCCTCTGGCAGACATTGCAGGAGTTACGCGCCAAGTGGCAGTTTTGTCATTCCAACTTGGCGATGGCTTTACTAACGTTATCGTCCCTACTTCGGCATCTCTCATGGCAACGCTTGGTGTCTGCCGTATCGACTGGGGTGACTGGGCAAAATTCTGCTGGCGATTTATTCTATTACTCTTTACCCTATCAAGTATCGTCGTTATCGCAGCTCATATTATGGGTTTTGCGTAAAACGAAACCAATTGGTAATTAAGGCGAGACATGTTCTCGCCTTATTAATATTCATCGTATGACGACGCTAAGGTTTTAGATTAGCTTATGGTTTTGGAGTGGTAACTTTAATGGCAACACAATTTCTCGATGACATGATTCAGGGTCATCAAGTGATTCAATCTCTCAATGTAGCAGACCTAAATTCGGGCGAGCATAAGTTTTGGTTTCGCATCGCAACGAATGCTCTCTCTCAGTGGCAACACCTACCTGTGCTAGTGTTCAAAGGTGAAAAACCTGGCAAGAAGATCATGATTACCGCAGGGGTTCATGGTGATGAGTACAATGGTGTGTTAGCAGCGCAGAAAACTGCTCGAGAGCTCATCGGGACTGAAGTCGCTGGTACTGTCACTATTGTTCCAACCATTAACATGCCAGGTATGCTAAACCACAGCCGCGATTTCTATTCCGCAGACCCTGACGCGTCTCCTGCAAACTTAAACCGCTTTTTTCCTGGTGACCAAAACGGCAATGAGGCCCAACGTTACTTATATGCATTGTGGAATGATTTGCTCAAGCCAAATGCAGATTTAGCCATTGACCTTCACACTCAAACCAGTGGTGCGGCCTATCCACTTTACGTGTTTGCAGATTTCCGAATCGAGCAATCATTAGAAATGGCTCGCCTCATTAATCCTGATGCGATTTTAAATGCTCCTGGAGATGCTGGCGTCCTTGAAACGGTTTGGAATAACCATGGTGTCCCAAGTATTACTGTTGAAGTAGGTATGGGGCGATACACCGAGCAAGAACTTATCAGTCGAACTGTAACAGGCATTTTTAATGTGCTGAAAAAGCATAACATTGTTGAAGGTGATATGGACCCTATTACGTCATGCTTGGAAGGAAACGAAATCGTCAGTGTGAAAGCGACACACGGCGGCTTTGTACTGCCTCATGTCAGTTTGATGAATTTTGTCGAGCAAGGCCAACTTCTTGCGATTCAATACGACAGCTTTGGCGCTGAGATTAAACGCTACACCGCCCCAACAAGCGGCACAGTACTTAGCCACAATGTTGAATCTATTCGAGCACCAGGTTCCCTGATCGTTCGTTTGATTAAGTAAACCATAACCGTTTGTTGATAGATCAACCTTTCGACGCTCACTCAAATTTATATAAGCCCCATCACGAGTAATCACAAATGATGGGGCTATATCCATTTTGACCACATTAAGTTACGCGGTAACAAATTACTGTTAAGCGAAATGACAAACTGAGCTCTTAATTAGGAAGCTTCCCCTCTGTCCGCTTTTTCAGCCACGCTAATGAACTTAAAGCTGTCTTTGTTTCTCTTGTTCAACAAAAATGAGCTCGTCGATAGCGAAACCTTTCTCTTTAGCTACGTACTTAAAGCGCTCCACTACTTTCTCATCAACGTTAGGCGTTCTAGACAATAGCCACAAATAGTCGTGGTTGTAACCGGAAACAAACGCATAGTTATAGTTTTCACCTAGCTCAAAAACAATGTAAGAAGAGTATATTGGCCCAAAAAAGGAAACCTTTAAGTGTCCAACCGTTTTATCTTCAACAAAATAAGCTTTGCCTTCAGCTTCTGACCACTGTCGCTCTTCTTCGGAATATCCACGGTTTATCACCTTAACCCCACCATCCTCGCGAACCTGATACTCAGCGGTAACGTTGGATAAGCCTCGCTCAAATGAATGGTCTAGGCGTGCAATTTCGTACCACTTACCTAGATATGGCTCTAAATCGAAATTATTGACGGGTTCCACCCCATCCGGCTTCGAGGTACAACCAAATAAAGTTGCAAGTGACAAAAGTAAAAATATTTTTATCGATTTCATACAACACCTAAATTTTAATTAGTGATTGATTTTACTCTAGAAGATAACAAATCGATCACTAAGCCGCACCATCGCCCTAATAGGTACACATCACAATTCTTCATCATCAATAGCGCGCTGAACACCGAAACCTCGTCATCTCAGCAAATCGATAACAAGATTGCTCTATTTTTGACTTACAAGCTGACCATGCTTGTACATTTTGTCAGCATTTAACCCTATGCATATAGAAACTTTGCACAACATAGACATTCGTAGGCATATCACCCTCCTATAATACGTTGCGTTATAGACAGAGGTTATTGTTATGAAATTAAAAACAGTGTCAGTTTGTGCACTTTTGGCGTTACTTGCAGGTTGTCAGCAGGAAAAGCCGAGCGAAACGACACAATTAACGACCTCGGCAGATGTATGTAATGCACAAGGAAACATGCCAGGTGGGTGGAATGAGTTTAACGCGACCCCTGATGCACAAAAGGCAATGGCCTTTGTTTTAAAGAAAATGGACACAATAGCGTCGTTTAAACGAATACTGAATGTTCACGCGCAAATCGTTAGCGGCGTCAACTATGCTATTGAGTTTGAATTGGATGATGGCTCTGTTTGGAACACGATTGTTTATCGCAACCTTGATGGCGAATATGCGATTACCCAATCACCAAAAGAAGGCCACTTTTGCGAACAGTAGCGACTTAGTCAGAAAGCCCCTAACAATAGGGGCTTTTTGATCTAACAGTAGTCACTGAATTAGACAGCGAAGCGACATTGAGATTTAATCGACACCGTTGAACCAAGTCTTGATGGTTCAACATCAATCCTCTGCGCCATTTGCTCTTTCAGCTCAGAAACGTGAGAAATAACACCGATCATGCGCCCAGTCTGTTGCAAGTCCACTAGCGTTTGAATAGCAAGATCTAAAGACTCTGGGTCTAAACTACCGAAGCCCTCATCAATAAATAAAGTGTCTAAACGAATACCGCCACTATAGGATTGCACAACATCCGACAAACCAAGTGCCAGAGCAAGCGCTGCCATAAATGATTCACCGCCGGAAAGTGTCGCAACATCACGCGTTTTTCCTGTGTAGCCATCTTCAACCATTAAATCTAAGCCGCGACCCGCTGCGCCTTTGAAGCCCTCTGTTTTTCGAGCAAGAATATAGCGCCCTTTACTCATAAGGCTTAAGCGTTGAGAGGCCTGAATCAGCACATCATCCAACAGTACACCAAGAACAAAGCGATGTAGGCTAACCCTGCTGCCTGTTTTACCGCTAGCAACGTCGTACAACGTACCAAAGACTTTGTATTCTTCTTCTAACTTACTATTTTTCTCATGCAACACGGCAATATCTTTACGAACCTTTTCAAGACGTTCAAATATTGAGCGTGTGGTATCAAGTTGATTCCTTACTTCAATATATTGCGCCTGCAGAGTGGTTAACCTGTCGTTAAACGACTCCAAATTAGGCCTTTCAAGATCTTTCAATGCATGATTTAAATCATGTAGTGTTTGCTCAAGCTTGGTTTGTGCCTGTTTGAAACTGTCTATTTCTTGCTGCCAGGCTTGAAGTTCATCATCTCCCACTCGACTACTTAGATAATGGCTTTCATCCTCAAATTTACTCGCCTGTAGCGCCTCATTCCACGCTAATTCTGCTTGGCTAAGTTTTTGCTCTGACTCAGATAACCACTGCTTGTTCGTCGCTAAGTGACTTTCCGCATTTGATTTCTCCAATATCGCTTGCTGCAAAGCGTTTTGCGCCTTTTCTAAGCCTTTGTTCAAACTCAGAATTTGCTCGTTTGTCAGCAAAATTTCACGTTCAAGCAAGTCAGCGGAACTGTATTTTGGGTCAATAGAAGCTTGTAATTGAGCCAATTGTTCTTGGTTCGCTTTAACGGTTGATTCATTTGCCGCCATTTGATTCTGCAGCTCATGAATTTTATTTTCACCCACGACGCAGCGTTGATTAAGCTGTTCAACGTTCTTTTCTAGCTTTTCAATATCAATAGCTTGTAGACGTAGGAGTTGAGCATTGATCGCTTGCAAATCATTTTGAACCGTCGAGATATCAGATGTAGCATACTCACCCAACTCCTCTTTCAACTGGTTACACTGATTCTGATACTGACTAATGACAACGTTATGTTGTTCTAGCTGATTGCTTAGTTGGTTCAACAAGGTTTGAGCTTCTCGCTCTTTCGCTCTAGCCGCCTGAACTTGCTCTTTTGTAACGGCTTCTTCAACAAACGTTGCGGGGTTAGGATGCGTTTCGCTACCACACACCGGGCATGCTTCACCTGCTTTTAGTCGCTGCGCTAATACTGCCGCTTGAGCGTTGTGCCACTTAAGCTCTATCGTATCAGCGGCTTGTTGACGCTGCATATAGCGCTGACTGGCTTCGTGTAGTGACTGCTGCTTGCCTACAGTTAGCGCATTGAGTTTAGAGAGCTCTAAAGTAAGATCATGCAGCTTTTGTAGATCCTGTAACAGCCGTTGTTTTTGTTTTATTTCCGCATCGATGCTGCCAATAAGCGCAACATCAACTCGTGCTTTCTCTAGCTCCTTCTGTCCCTGCTGGGCCTGTAACGTTAACTTATCTTTTAGTTCTATGTACTGTTTTAACGTTGCTTCAAATTGTTGTTTTTGTTGATAACCCGCCGTTATTTTACTTTCCAAATTGTCTTTCTCGACCAACTTGTTTTTCATACTTTCAAGTTGATACTGCAGTTGCGTTAACTGCGGGACCTTTGCCGCTGCCTTTTTTGCACTTTGCTGCAAGTTTTCTTGTTCTCTCGCAACGACATTAGCTTTTTCGAGACTCTCTTTCAAAGCTACGATTTTTTGCCTAAGCTCTTGCGTTTGAGCTTTTGCATTTTGTAATGAGATGTAGGGCAACTCTATCTTATTGGCATTTTTAGCGTTTTCTAATTGCTGTTGACGAGCTTTTATCGAATCTGAGTGTTCTAGATGCAGCTTGAGTGCGCTTTCTGCTTGCTCTCGTTTCGAAAACTCTCCATTCAAGGTTTCCGCTTTTTGCAATTCAGATTTAGCAGTATTGAGCTTATCTAACGCTGCTTGCTCATTCTTTTTATCAGACTCTAATTGCTTAGTTACTTGTTCCAGTTGTTGTAATAGCTCTTGTTCAGAACTCGCTTCTGCAACTTGTAAAGCACCTCGAATTTGATTATCAAATTCGCCTTTCGCTTTACTAATTGCACTCGCTTTATCTTTGAGCGCGTACTCAATTTTTTTATATATGTCAGTTTGAAAGAGCTGGCCAAAAATTTCTTCACGCTCTTTAGAGCTAGCAAGCAACAGTTCTCGGAATTTTCCTTGAGGCAACACCATAACTTGACGAAATTGAGTTTCATTCAAGCCAATAATATTGCTAACTTCAGTTTTAACCTGAGTCGTCTTGCTGGTGATAAGCGTTTCAGTCTCACCGAGTTCATAAAGAGCCGCAGTGTGCTTTTTAATCGTCATCCCTTCACCACGGGCCTTGGGCGCTTCCTGCTCAGGGGATCGAACAACTCGGTATTGTTTGCCGTGTAACGAAAATTCGAGAACTACTTCGGTTGGTAAATCTTGCGCGGATAAGTCACACCGCATCTGAATACCTTGTCGCTCATTACCTGTGGTTTCACCATAAAGGGCGAAGCAAATGGCATCTAAGATCGACGTTTTACCGGAACCTGTAGGACCATTAATCAAAAATAGAGGGTTACTGCCAAGCTTCTCAAAATCAATGATTTCAGTTTTTGCAAACGGACCAAAGGCTTGCATGGTTAGTTTAATTGGTTTCATCTTTGGTCCCTATTGCTGTGATAATTGCTTAATAATGTCAGTAACAGCTTGCTCTTGCTCTTTAGACAACTGGCTATCTTGCGCCTCAATAAAAAAATCTCGGAACATATCAATTTCGCTTCGCGCCAACTTTGCTTGCGCCATTTCCTGCTCTACCCCAATTAACATGCCAGGTTTCTCAAGGTGTAAAACGTTTGGATACACTGAACGAAGTTTTTCCATTGGGTTTAAAATCGCATGTTTATCCATCAAGCGAACTAACAAATAATCTTCATTCTTAGGGTCTGTTTTGCCTTGCTCAATAACTTTATCCAGCTCGCCCTCTACAATGCGCATTTCATGAGGAGCCGTAAGATCAATATGCTCTGCAGAAACAAATCCTTTCTTGTCCAGTTCAACTAACGTGAAACCTTTTCTCTGGTTCTGTTCACCAAAGCTATACTTCATGAGAGAGCCAGAGTAACGGATATGCTCTGCGCCTTTCTTTTGAGGCTGATGCAAATGACCAAGTGCGACGTAGTCAAAATCTAAGAAGTGTTCATGACTCACGCGATCAGAACCACCAATAGATAATGGTCGTTCAGAGTCTGACTCGATAGCCCCATCAACAAAACAGTGACTCACGAGCACGCGCTTTTGCTTAGAGATAAAGCGCTCTTTAATTTGCTCAACAAGCAATTGATGAGCCTCATCATGAGTGGATACCGAGGCTTTGTAGGCAAACCTGACCTGTTCAGGGTCGTTATAAGGCATACCATAAAACGCGACCTCGTCCGCAGAGTCCGTTTTTATGATGATGGGAGTGAGCATCTCTTCAAAGTTGCTAACAATATGGAGACCTGCATTTTTCATTTGCTCTGAGCCGAAACCTAACCTTTCTGCACCATCATGGTTGCCAGATATCAATATCATTGGTGTTTCTAACTCGGTACAAATGCGTTTCACGACTCGATTTAACAGTTCTATTGCAACCGTTGGTGGCACCGAACGGTCATAGATATCTCCCGCCACTACAACTGCATCGACGGGGTTGCGTTCAATATAGTTAATCAGTTGTTCGAGTACTGCTTGTTGATCTTCGAGTAGTGATACGTTGTGGAATTGTCGACCAAGATGCCAATCTGAGGTGTGGATAAACTTCATTCGAATTCACTTTCCGCCAATTCTATGAGTAGGCTTGCTTCTGTCAGAGTCCATGTACCGTTTATAAAAAGGAATGCGTCACGGGTGGGATCTCGAACAAGCCAAAACTCAAGTTATTTTATTTCGGTAAGGATATCTTGAGTCGAACAGCTTTTCATGTGGTTTGTGTTCTATGGCTGGCTATTTAATCAGAAAGCGAGAAGAACACTGTAAAAACGCGGTGAGCAAAGCTATTTTGAAAAGCAAGCTGCGCCTAGTCATTGTCCAAACATCATTAAAGGGCCAGTTTCGAGTCAATCCCCCATAACATTTGCATCACTAAAACCTCAGCTACTACTAGAAGGAAAAGCAATAGCCAGACCTATTCACTACGCCAATTGTATATTACTCCTACCGCATAGCCATCTGACTCGATGTCCGCTTGCAACACGTGAAAGTCTGGGCAGGGGCTGCTTCTTTGAAGCTCATCAATCACTAACGCTTTTAAAACGCCGCCACATGCACCCAATCCGCCAAGTTTGATATCAACAAATTGATACTGAGTTTGATCGGTCACCCACGGAGACAAGAATTGCATTGAGTTTAACCATTGCGGTTCTTCCTTATTAACGGATAAATACAATTGACTGAGTGGATGTTCACAACTTACTCCTAATTGCTTAAACACCTTGTCCACGGCGATGCGTTGTTGTTTGGCATCTAAATCAATTCGAACAACATCAGGCACAAGACCTGAATGTCGAAAAAAACACTTGGTTAAAATGATAGAGCTTTGAGGTTTGACATGCCCTTCTACATCACTCGTAACCTCTATAGCCAGTATCCAAGTCGCTTGCGTTTCATTAACTTCACGATTTATCCGATTTAGTGCCATCAAAAATGCAGCTTGGCCATAAGGATAAAAGTAAATTTCAGTATTGACAGTTTGGTCAACGAAAATAGAAAGCTCGCTTATCAATGCTTTAAGCAAACTTTTGTCCACCGAAGATGGTAAAAGAACACAGAGATTCCCCTTGATATCAGCTTGCTCAAGACTCTCGCGCTCAGAGCGCACGAGGCTTAATATATGCTCATCTATTGATTGAGCAAAGTCAGGGGGTCGGATTTCCTCGGACAATCTAAAAGAATCATCAGCTATCTCGCGAACGGTGTGTGAACGGCCATTAAAAGATAGAAGATGCGTTTGAAATGCGAGTGGCATCTAGCCTCCGATTAAAACCGTAGGCATACCAGATAGAATTTTGCCACCATGAGACGTTGAATCGCCGACTCTCGCGGCTGGTTTACCGTTGATTGTTACGCTAGAAGAACCTGCTGAGATACTATCCGGAGGACCGATACAAATAAGCTTGTCGCCTTGTCTTGCCGCAGGTATCCCGCCAATCGTTACGTTTGGTGAGCCAACAACGACGGGACCACCGACATGCGGTATCTTTCCTGTTTTTTTAGGGCAAAGATGAAAGCTGCCCAAAATTGCGGCTGGTTTACCCACTTTAAATCACCTTAGTTCAATGAAATTTGCCCAGCTTTAAGAGCAATAGCTGAGCCGTTAATGGATATTTTATTACCTTTGATATTGATTTCTCCAGAGCTAGACATCTGAATAGAAGCACCACCTACTTTGATCTCGACGCTCTTTCCTGCATTAAAAGACAGCACTTCACCCGTTTCATTCGAAAAGTTTTTACCTACTTTCAAGCTCGCGTTCTGACCAACCTCTTGATTAACATCATTGGTCACTTTTTCGGTTTTACTGTTTTCAACGGCGATATCAACACAGTCTTCAACTAGCATTTGGAACAGTTTTTCAGCATGAAGATAAATGTGCTCTTCACCAGGCTTATCATCGAAGCGCAACTCATTAAAATTGGATGTACCTTTTTGTACAGAGCGTGATTTATAACCACTCTGAGAACTTTGCTCTGGTAAAGCGTAAGGAGGGAGTTGACTACCGTTATATAGTGATCCCGTAACGATTGGTTGATCAGGGTCTCCGTTGACAAACTCGACGATGACCTCTTGTCCGACTCTAGGGTGAAACACCGACCCCCATCCGTTACCTGCGATATTTTGCGCAACACGAATCCAACATGAACTATTTACATCGTATTTACCAACACGGTCCCAGTGAAACTGAACTTTGATACGGCCATGTTTGTCTATGTAAATTTCACCATCTTTGTTCCCCGTAACTATTGCAGTTTGCAAACCTTTCATCTGAGGTTTCGGATAGTTAACTGAAGGACGAAGGATTGTCTTTGAGTCAACACAACTAAACGAGACTTTGACACCTTGCGCACCGGTGCCACCTTGACCAGTCTGGTTATAAACAGCAGCAGACAAAAAAACAGAAGACAGTACATATTCTTTGCCAACTCGAGATTTATCTTCATGTTTTTTAAACTTGAAGCACTTGCCTACGCTGAATGTTCTGCACGTAGCCTCGCCACGACACAAATATGCATTTTGCTGTAGTGCTTCTATTGCATGCGTGTTTCTCAGTGCGTATTGATCATTGCTCTCCATTTCACCCATGTATTCAAAATACTCGCTTTCAGGCACTGTAAAAAAATCACTTTCACCCTTTGCAGTATTTTTAGGATTCGAAGAAGGCTTGAGCATGTTATAGCCTGACTTTTGACTCGCTTTAGTAGTCAGAATTTGCGTTTCATGCCAAGAAGAAATGTGGCTAGATTTCGCCGTACCTGTATCAAAATCGACTAAAAACTCAGTACCCGGCTTATAAAAACTGATGTCATCAAAAATATTGAGCGTATGGGCAGACTTAGTATGTGTAAAACAAAATGATAGCCCCTCTTCCGATAACAGACGTCGAACAAATTCAAGATCTGATTCTTCATATTGTACTTTGTACGTGTATTTAGGATAGGACTTGGTTAGCTCAAAACTAAAGGCAACACTATGCTCCGATAGTACTTCAGAGATAATTTCCTTTATATCTTTATGCTGAAATATTCTGCAATTTTTTCGATATTCAGCGAAACGTAATTTAGGCTCTATTAATAATTCTATGTTTTTATAATTTTCGCCTTTATGTGTATTAGAAACCCTTTTCCCTTCTAATCTTGCAGCAGAAACGTAACCATGCATATAACGAGGATTTGAAGAAACATCCTCATTATTTTCAAGGGTAATGGTAACTTCCTTACCAATAATTTCGTTTAACTCACTTCGTTGATCATTAAAGTAAGCTTTAGCACGCAATGAAAAAAGTTCTGAGATCTCTTCTTTATACTCAAACGAGTTTAGTATGATGGCATCTTTACCGAATGGGGAAGAAATTCGGATGAAATTGTTATCTTGAGTTGCTCTTTTCATTAAATACTTCTTTCAAAAAAATGCGGAGGAATACTCCCCCGCATGAAAATTACATTTGTTGACCTTTAACACCGCTGTAGCCGTATACCAATGGAGCAGAAGTGTTGTTCTTATCGTCAGTAGGAGTCACTGTCATCATCATTTCTGTGTAAGAAATTGTGATAGTTTCAACTGGACGATCGTCTTGGATAGAAACTGAGTAGTTAGAAATCATCGCATCAGTCAGTTCGATCTTCATGATCTCTTCAACCTTCTCACCCTGCTTAGTAATATGGAAAACCGCTGGTTTACCTTTACCAATCGTCGCTTCTTTAAATAAGTCAGGAGAAGAACGGTCTTGAAGTTTAGTGATAGTCAAATCATATAGACGAGTAGCGCTCGCTTCACGGTCCATCGCTGTACCAGTGTATGATGAGATCTCACGACCTACACTCCAATCTACAGATAGTAGTGTAATCAAATCTTTGTATTGCTCGGCTGTTGCCTCACCCTTAATATCTGCGTATTTAAGATACGTATTAGACTGCATGCTAATCTCCTATAGCATTATTAATTGACATATATCGTAGTAATTTAATTATCTGACGTTTGGTGATAATTAGTGATTAATGTATCAAAAACTTCATTTTAAATACGCCCTGTTATATCTTTAAATAAGATTTAATTTAAGCGTTTTTTATAAAAAATAATAGTTAATATGAACCAACTCCCAATTATTATTGAGAGTGTAAAGGATGTTAAACTATTGAGACATCAAGTCCACTAGTTGTACCTTTAACAATAATTTCATCAAACGTCTTATCATTAAGAATTGCATGCAATATTTCATGAGAAATCTTCGGAAGCAATGTATTTTCTATGGTTGTTTGTACCACACGCGCACCACTGCCAGACTCATTGCTATTGTCTACAATATCATTAATTAGTTCCTCATCAAAAAACAGGTCAGCGTTATAGTGCTTACGAATACGAGTCGTAATTTTATCCAACTTTAATTTTGTTATTTCTATCAATACTTTTCTTGATAGAGGCAAATAAGGTAATACGTTCACACGCCCTAAAAATGCAGGTTTAAAGTCGACCAACAAATCATCGCGTAAAGCATCTTTTAGTGCTGACGGCTCAGGAGATAAATCAGGATCAGAATACAAAGACATCGTCGTTTCGGTCCCTGTGTTCGCGGTCATAATAATAATAGTGTTTTTAAAGTCTATATCTCGACCTTCACCGTCTTTAATTGAGCCTTTATCAAACACCTGATAAAAAATATCTTGAACACCAGGGTGCGCTTTTTCCATTTCATCGAGGAGAATTACACTATAAGGTTTACGTCTAACAGCTTCAGTCAGTACACCTCCTTCTCCATAACCGACATAACCAGGAGGAGAACCTAATAGCAATGAGACTTTATGCTCTTCCTTAAATTCCGACATATTGATAGTCGTGACATTTTCTTCACTACCATAGACTTTCTCTGCAATCGCCAAAGCCGATTCGGTTTTACCCACTCCGCTTGGTCCGGTTAGGAGAAATACACCATTTGGTCGTGTCTCATCCGTGAGCTGCGCACTCGCGGTTTTTATCACTTCAGACATGAGCTCTAAAGCGTGATCCTGCCCGACAACTCGCTTACACAAACTTTCTTTCAAACCCAATACTGCTTGGATTTCATCATCCTGAAGTTTACCTAGCGGTATACCGGTCCAATCCGAAATAACTTCTGCGATTAGCGCTTCATTTACATGCGAAAAAACTAAGGGCTGTGAGTTAGCGGAAAGGTTATTTTCAAGCTCTTGTAACTTGTCTCTAGCAGTTTCAGAACCCTCCTGGATTATTTGGGTTCTAAGTGACTTAGCTTCATTTACCCATTCTTTTTCTTTTTCCCAAAGTACTTCTAATTCAATAATGTCATTAGATAGCGCATCAATCTCTTTTCGGACACCTTGCAGCTGCACATCAAGAGATGCTCCTAGCCGACTCTCTTGGCTAAGATGCTCATACTCAGCTTGCTTTGCTTTAAGTTTGTTTCTTTTCGCATCTAGGCCTCCCGGTGTAGATGACTGACTTAACGCAACTCGAGAACAGGCCGTATCCAAAACAGAAACCGCTTTATCTGGCAGTTGACGACCATTAATGTATCGAGCTGACAGTTGGACCGCTGCATTGAGAGCTTGGTTAGTGATATGAACATCGTGGTGTTGTGCCATTACATCAAGTAAGCCTCGTAACATTTCGATCGCGAGTTCAGGGGCTGGCTCATCAACCTTTACGACTTGAAAACGCCTAGTTAAAGCTGCATCTTTTTCAAAATACTTTTTATACTCTGCCCACGTTGTTGCTGCGATCGTTCTGAGTTCACCTCTCGCTAATGCTGGCTTCAGAATATTCGCCGCATCACCTTGGCCCGCTTGCCCACCACCGCCAATTAGGCCATGAGCTTCATCAATGAACAATATAATAGGCTGTGGAGCGTCGTTTACTTCCTTAACAAGGTTCTTAAGCCTGTTTTCAAACTCACCTTTCATGCCTGCGCCGGCTTGCAGTAACGCCAAATCCAGAGACTTAATTGCCACATTTTGCAGAGCGGGAGGTACATCGCCATCAATGATCTTTTGCGCCAAACCTTCAACAACGGCTGTTTTTCCAACACCGGCTTCTCCCGTAAGAATCGGGTTGTTTTGTCGGCGTCTTAATAAAATATCGATCATTAGGCGAATTTCATTATCTCTACCAATCACCGGATCTATTTTACCTTCCCTAGCTTGCTCAGTAAGGTCTGTTGTAAATTGATTCAAGGCGGAATTCGCGTTTGACTGCGCTAAGTCATTCGATCTTGATTGAGGCGCATTACTTTCTTTAAAGTTCAATAAGCGAGATGGTTCTATCTTGTTTAGTTCAGGACTAATCGAACCAGCCATGTTGACTAACGTATCATCAGACAAGTAGGCAAATAAAAGATGGATGCACCCCAACTGTTCTTGATTGAATTCAATGGTTGCAGACAACAAGGCATTTTGCATAACAGTCACCGTATGAGCTGATAGCCCAGGCACCGACTGGCATCCTGTTTTGTATTTTTCTAATGCCTTTTGAATATCGGTTTCAACCTTGATTTTATCGACATCAAATTCGTCAAAAACTTCAGAGTAAATATCGTCAGGATGGCGGATAATCATCATTAACCAGTGAGACATTTCAATACTGTGATGAGTTCGGGAGCTTGCCATCGCAGCTGCCTGTTCAAGTGCTTCCTTAGCCTGAGGAGACAATCTTTCGACCAACGCTGAAAGTGAGAGTGAAGCCATTACATTTCCTTTAAATAGTAATTGTTATAGTTCGATCTTTTGTACGTTCGTGTTTTTTAAGCACAGAACCAATACCTAACTGCCCCTGCTGTTTCGATAAACAAGCTTGTGGTAGCAAACTATGTTTGGTGGTGAGCTGCCACTTCAGTTGTTTATGTTTTCCAATCAACTCATAAGCAGCGTTCTTAATGATTGCTATATTGGGTTGGTTAGGAAGCAATTTACTAACTAGCTGTTTATCTTTTGGCAGAAATTCTATTGTTGTCCCCGCGTTGATGTTCCATGCTTTCGAACCCAAAGACGCTCCTAAACCAAGTTGAGCAAACTGCCCTTCAGGCATAGTTCGGGATGCAAGGCGTGTTTGCTCTTCTTTCGTAAGGTGTAACCATTGTCCTTGAAATTCATGAACTTTTACTTGGCATCCAGATAAACATTCAAGAATACTTTTCAGTCCACCTTTACTTCTCACTGGTGAAGCAAACACACCACCATAGTGCCGGGACAGTGAACTCCCTTTCCCAGTTAATGCCGATTTACAACTTTCTAACGGCGAACGCGCGCCCTGCGCATGCGCACGAGACTGAACAGTCAGCTGACTCAGTTGCCAACATCGATAATAAAGAGATAATAAGCGATGATTGAAAATATCGTAGAAGTCCACCATAGCCGTATCGCCTTCTTTTTGGCGATGTAAAGCTAATTCACTATAGTGCTGGGGAAGCACACCTTGCTCACCCGTTAGGCCTATTAAATTGGTCTCAATCTCTAACTTGCTGTCATCTATATTTTTCAGTTCACAAAGCTGAGCATTTTCAAAACCTAATGATGGATTAACCTTTAAGTTTAGCTTTTCATGCTTCGGTAACGCATCTGTTCCTATTTGCGCCTCTGCTTGCAGAACTTCGTGTTCAATAAGATGAATCGCTTCAAACAATGGATGTTGCTTTAATTCTCGATAAAATTGTTCCGCGCTCATAGCAACACCTTATCGCCAGTTAATGCGGGCCATAGGTGGAAAGACTTTCCCGTGGACTTAATTCTTATTTCTAACTGCGTAAAAATGTTAATTTCAGCATATTGCGAGAAGTAAACAGATAAAACACTACCTAAGAGAAAGATCTGCTCTTTAGGTAAAATTTGATCAGAAACCGTCAAAATAATTTTTATACCGTGCGCAAATCCAACTTTGCCTTTCTGACTAATTCTTCCTGTAGTAGGCTCAAACTCTAACTTAGTTAAAGCATCGATTACCGCTTTCGTTTCTGCTGTCCCAGAAAATGCATAGAGATTAAGGGTCTGCTTCAAAGTTGCTAAACCATCTTCCTCGGTAAAATGGTTTAAAGTTAAAAGCTTAGTTAACTGCCATCGTGTGCTTTCATCCATTTCTGGCCGAATAGTTTCTGATAAAGAAACTAAACAACGAACAGATTCGAAATTGTCATTTACCTCCGGTAAAGATACTTGCGGCAGCCCACCTCCAAATGGAAGTTTCTGCGCTAAGTTGCGGTTACAGCACTCAGCTTCCACGTACATTAACCAGTTTTCCCGGCTATCCGGGCTGAACAATTGATGTTTTTTATCAACAAAAGAAATGTAAGTTTCTCTACCTGGCTCATCATACCCACCAGCCCAGTTCTTATCCTCACGTCTCATCAACCAATAAATCTCACTAGTGTTTGTATAATGCGTGTGCTCACCAGCGTGATAACATGGCAAATTGTGGTACGTTTTGTTCCAGTTTCTCAACGTTACGTCAGAAATTGAGACAACCTCATTACTTTCAGATTCTTGGTATTGCGGAGACAAGTGGTAATCGTATTCAGTTGGTAGAATACGCTTAGGCTCCATAATACTTTTAAATAAGTTGATTACAGGCACACAACCTACCATTAAGCTTTCTTCGTCCACTTGCTTTGGAAGCCAGTCATCGTTGGTATCAAAGTAAAAATACAGTTCGACTTGCTCTCCAAGATCTAGCTCAGATAATCCAAGTTCGGTGATATCAAAGAACATAAACTTCTCAGGAAAGTGCAAATACTCAACAAGTAATCTTGCTCCTGAAAAGCTTCTTTTACTGTATGGCACAACTTTCTCATCTTCTGAAAATCCTACTTCAGAAAGATGTCTTTTGGTTAAAGGACGAACTTCTTTGCCATCCACAACAACAGATAAACCAATTAGGTTTTGAAACAGCATTTGGTAGAGCTTAAAAGTCAATTGAGATTGACCGTTTAAATAGAAGCGCAGCCGTTCTATCCCCATTTCACCAAGAGGAGTCTCTTCATCTTGAGCCGTGAGCTGTACTTTCAAAACTGAATGAGCATTGCTTTCCCATCGTGAGCCAACTGGCTTGAAAGGCGCATTTTTAAAAACGCCAGAGGTCACATCAACAGGATACATTCTGACCGGATAACAAGTTCTAAACTCGCATTCATGATATCCAGTAGCACCGATAACAACTCGCTCGCCTTCTTCTACATCAAAATAAGAGGAAGTGGAGTTAGAACAGCTCATTTTAATGACTGACATTGACGGGATTGGGGCGTGAAAATCCGGATATAACTGTCCCATCAAAGACTCTGTAAACTGAGGGTAACTATTGTCTAAGCTTTGTCTAATCCTTGCTGTTAGAAATGCGCAGCCTTCTAACAATCTTTCTACGTGTGGATCGTCAACCTGTTCCTCACTAATACGAAGTCTCGCGGCAATCTTGGGATACTGCTCACCAAACTCTTGCCCTTTGTGACGCAAATAAGCTAACTCGCGATTATAGTACTTGAGAAACTCTTCACTCATTTTGCTCTACTCAGTTTCATACCTAAATTTACCGGCTCTACTTCAGAATTGAATCGCACTTCATGAATACTGTTATCAATTAAGCAAGTGGCATTTATCTGTAACCTCAATACCCTATCAATAGCGTTTTTCTCGTCCGAAATCTGGACATGAGGGTTCCTTAACCTCGGCTCAAACTCTTTAATTGCATCATGAACGATGTCGCAAAGCTGATTCTGCCCTTCTTGGCTGCTATAGGGCATTGAGGAAAAATCTGGCAGCCCATAGTTCAATATTGAATAACGAACCTCTAGAAGATCATCAGGAATATTTTTCCATCCAATACGACTATTCAGCATCGACTCTAGATCTCTAAGTAAGCTGCTCAACATCTGTTGCTGGCTTGCAGGGAAGTCTTTCTCATCTCGAGTGAGAGGATCACTATCTATCAATTTGTCGAGCAGAGAAACGGTTAACGACATGATATTTCTACGCTATTTGTTTCTGTTCTAATAATGTAGTCAAATCACAGATTGGAAGCGCTGAGTCACCGACTAACCAACATTTTTGACCCAAGCCAACAAAAGATTCTTGCTCACCAATCTGCTTCCAATCCGTTTCTCGACCTAACTTTTGCGCATCGGTCTCTGAGTCAACATATGTCAACGGCATATGGCCTTCGCCTTCACCAAGTCCATCGATATCAAACTCGACAGGTCGCCAAATACTCTCTAACAAAGAAGTAGGTGCTTTAACTTCTAGCGTATGGATGCTCGATATGGGTACAAGAAAATAGTTACCTGCTGTAGAAAACAGTTCAATGTAACCACCTAAACGATCATCAATATCTCTAGCATCTTCGTAGTTTGTGCCGTTTACGTTAAACCCTTTAATAGTACGATGCTCTTCAATGCGATGCGATAGACGTGACGCTTCTTCGTACTCTTGATTTCCGAGAGCAAGATTAAATCGAACAAGCTCTTTAGTTAATTCCTCATCACCTATTACTTTGGCACTAGCCGCACCATTGATAAAATCCTTTCTAGCTTGAGCTGCTTTCACTAAATGTCGTAGCTGACTTGCACCAGGCAGATACTCAGGAAACAATTTAATCGATTGCATGAGCTGAGCGTCCGCACGCTCGAAGTCCCCATCAATGCAAAGAAGCTCAATGAAGGAACTTCTCAAGCTCGCATCTTTAGGTGTTGCTTTAATTTCATCAGTTAACTGCTCTAGAGCGTGTTGCAATAGGCCTTGGGACAAAGCATTTTTCCATTGAGTCATTGTTATTTCCTTACACCATGTGCTCTGGTGATAATTCGGTAATTAATTTAATGCTAGATACCATTTGATCGAGTTGAAAATGCGGTCGCAAATGGATAACTGAGTAATAATGTCCAGGAGTTTCTCTTTTCTCTCGAACTGTAATTTTTGCTTCATTTAGGGGGTATTTAGCTCGAAGCTCATCAGACGCTTCATCTGATGCGGTAGTGTACTGATGTAACCAGCGTTGAAAGTCACGCTCTAGGCTTTCTGCGTCTTGATACCCACCAATTTTGTCACGCCCCATAACCTTGAGATAATGTGCGACTCGCGATACACACAATGTGTATTGCAACATCGATGTCAGTTTTGCATTCGTTGAAATATGCTTTTCTGCGTATTGTTTGGGCTTGTAGAGAGATACATTCGAGGTCATCCCTACCATATCAGTCTCAGGTATTGGAGAAATAGAAATAAAACCGCACTCAGACAATTCTTGTTCTTTTCTCTCAGAGATTTTCAAGTTTAACGGACATCTTTCACGATCATTCTTGCCGTTAACACGCATCTTGCTCCTTGTAGGAGCGACGATAATGCCCTGACTGTAATCGCCTTGTTTAATCCCTCGCATATGCGTGAACCAACCATGTTCCTGAAATGCTCTAATTGATACGGCAGCAAAACAGTACGCACTACTCCCCCATAGCAAATCTCGGTTGGAGTCGTAGATGTGTTCTTGAAAATTGAATTTATCATTCCGCGAGCCATCACTTTTGTATGGCTGACGGAACAAGACGTTAGGTGCAGTCAAACCAATAAATTTAGCGTCATCGTTGTCTCTCAAACTACGCCACTTTGCATAATCTTCCTGTTCAAATTGGGCCGCTATATCTCTTATCGCAGAGAGTTGAGCGAAACTATCAACACCAAACATCTCTGGCGATGCAGACATGATAAATGGGCTGAATGCTGCAGCTGCAGACTGAGAGATCTTACTCAACACAGACAGATCTCTATCAAAATAATTTTTACTAGGATCACAGCGAAGCTGATAATCTCCAACCACCACACCAAAGGGTTCTCCCCCTGCCATGCCATATTCATTTTGATAGAGCAACTTAAATAGTGCTGATTGGTCAAACTCGATGGCTTTTAAAGCATCTTTACTGATTTCATTCCATGTCGCCGTTAAAACCTTAACTTTTACAGAATCCGATGAACGAGAATCAACCTGTTCACATAAATACCTAACTCCAACCCACCCCCTTTCGAGCTGTTGAAACTCAGGATGATGTAATATTTCATTTAGTTGAGATTCTAATAGCTCATCAATGCGGTTAATTGTGTTCATCACACTATGACGAAAGCTGTCCAAATCTCTTGAACGTGTACCTTCTATCCAAATTCGCGCTGACGCTACAAGATCAGAAGATTCATTGAATCGAGTCAACCACGGGCTATCAAGTTCAGCATAGCCTCCGGTACTGAACTCATGTTTTAGCTTGCTAGGGTCGCGAAAGTTAAGTGACACTGCTAATTCCATCTAGAACATAAAGATTGGTCATGGCTGGCCTTTCGACCAGCCAATTCATTTCTTATCCACCTGACTGAGGGATCTTTGCCACAAGTCGCAAAGATGTGGTCAGTTCTTCCATTTGTAACCAAGGCTTCAGCCATGCTACGGCATTGTAAGAACCAGGTGCGCCAGGAATTTCCTTAACCTGAACACGAGCGTCTGCTAGAGGGTATTTCGCTCTGATCTCTTGACCACCGCCTTCAGAAGCATTGACGTAACCTAGGATCCAGCGGTTCAGCCAAGACTCAACGTCTTCTGCTTCCATAAAGCTACCAATTTTATCTCGAGCCATTACTTTCAAATAATGCGCAAAACGAGATGTTGCCATCATATAAGGTAGGCGGGCAGAAATGGCCGCATTGGCCGTTGCTTCAGGGGATTCATGGTTCGCTGGTTTTTGACAGGTTTGCGCACCAAAGAACACTGCATAGTTGGTGTTTTTGTAGTGACAAAGTGGTAAGAAACCAAGCTTACCAAGCTCCGCCTCACGTCTGTCGGTAATACCAATCTCTGTTGGGCACTTCATATCAGGGTCGCCATCATCACTCATGAAGAAATGCGTTGGCAAGTTATCCACTCGACCGCCGCCTTCTGCACCACGGATGGCAGTACAAAATCCATATTTTGAAAATGCGTCGGTTAACTTAACACCAAGAACATACGAAGAGTTCATCCAACAGTAGTCGTTATGTTCAGCGTTAACAGCAATACCTGAAACAGGATCTACTTCGAACTCTTCAAACCCAAACTCTTCGACTGGAGCGGTAGCTTGTCCGTATGGCAAACGAGCAAGGACTTTTGGCATCGTCAGACTAACGAAGCGCGAATCGGCACTCTCGCGGAACGAACGCCATTGGGCGTATTCTAGTGATTCAAATACCTTATCTAGGTCGCGTGGTTTTGACAACTCAGTCCACTCATCAAAGCCGAATAGTGCTGGTGAAGCTGCGGACAAGAATGGAGAGAAGCCAGAAGCCGCTACATTTGACATTAGGCGTAACGACTCAATATCTTCTGGGTGGTTGGTAAACTCATAGTCTCCAATCAATGCACCATACGGTTCACCACCAGCACTACCAAACTCAGACTCGTAAACCTTTTTAAAGATCTGGCTTTGATCAAACTCAACAGCTTTGCTCAAGTCTTTATGTAGCTCTTTCTTGGTCATGCTCATCATGCGAACTTTCAAAGTAGAGCTGGTCTCTGAATTCATCACTAGATAATTTAAGCCGCGCCAAGAACCTTCGAGTTTCTGTAATTCTGGGTGATGCATTACTTCAGACAACTGATCAGAAATCTGCCTATCGAGCAAATTAATCGCTTCACGAAAAGTTACTGTTAGGTTTTTGTTCCAAGTAACTGTCCCTTTCATTGCTTCTTCAGCGAGCGTTTTAATCAGCTCCTCAGCACGAGAAGCTTCGGTCTGCTTAGTCGCACCAATAGCTTGATCTAAGAATGAAGTTGTCTGTTCATTAACTGTTGGATCTAACTGTTTTTCAGCTTCAGTCGTCATTATTCCGCTCCTTCAGTACTGTCTGACTTCGCTTTCTTGTCAAGATCTAACTCGCCTGCAAGTCTTGCCAGATTGTCCGTATTGTTCAAAACATCCTCTAGGATATTTTCAAGCTCTTCTGAGCGGTCAACTTTTGTCATCAAATCACGCAGTTTATTACGCGTTTCCATCAATTGGCGTAGTGGATCAACTTGATTTACGATCGCAGCAGGCTCAAAGTCTTGCATTGATTTAAAGTTTAAATCGACCTCAAACTGTGAATCGTCATTCGCAAGCTTATTCGCAACTTTAAACTTCACCGATGGATTCATTTTTTTGAGTACATCGTCAAAGTTATCTCGATCGATCTGAATAAAACGGCGGTCTTTTAATGGCTTCAACGCTTCTGTGTTTTGACCAGCGAAATCACCCATTACACCTACAACAAAAGGCAGTTCTTTCTTAAGAGTTGTACCTTCAGTTTCAACATCATAGGTAATGTGGACACGAGGCTTCCGTACTCGTGATAGTTTCGAGTGGATACTCGTCATACCATTCTCCCTTTATTAATTTTCATTTTGTTCTGCTATGCCAACCAAACGGAAGTAGCTTTTCTTTGCATCCCCGTCGGAGATAAGTTCCGCCAGTAACTCCGGCAGAGGCATCCCACACCAACGAATGATCTGTTCGATGGAGTAAGAAACTGGTGAGTGAGGTTCACTCTCTCGGAAGAAATCAGCTACTTGCTGCAATTGTCTAATTGCCTGCTCTCGTGATTTCATGTTTGTCGCTAATAATGCATCACAACTTTGTGAACTTAACGGTTGTTCAGAAGAAGATTCATCAAGATCCTCTAGCTCTTCAAACACCGCTTGTGGTTGATTAAAACGATCTCCAAGAAGGCGCTTTAATGCCGAGTGTATTGATTCAAGTCTTTTTGATATATAAGAACTAGGAGTCACATCACCGACCGCTTCATCTAATCGCTGACTGAATTCATTAAATGATTCCTTAGCGAACTCCAAATCCGTGATTAATTCTCGATAAAACGTATCAGAAGTCGACTTAACCGTAGTTGTAATTTCAGATAGCTCAACAGCCCCAAGCTCGACTCGATTTCGGCGCTTATCTTCGTCTAAGCGCTCAAGCTCTATAGCTTGCTGATATTCCCAATAGGCATAAGCTTGCTCCACGCCTAAGTCAGTCAATGGTATACAAGCAATTGGAAAAATAAGTGTTCCTTCACTATCGATACCATTGAGGCCAATAATCGCCGATATTCTTGTCTCAATACCATCTTCATCAGGCATTGGGTACAGATCATCCCAAAAGTTCTCAATTAAACTGGTTGCGAGTTTGTAGCCAACGCCCATACCACGAAAACCATACAATCGAGTTAGGGCTTCTATAAGCCAGGCAACAAATTCCAAATCTTTAGACTGATTCGTGAGTATTTCTGGGACATCTTCAATAAATACTCGCCATAAATTACTGTGGGTATAGATACTTTCTTCTTCTATAAGAGCATTACGTTCAGCGTTGCGGGCGGCCATACGCTGATCTTTCAACCGATAGTAAGCAGACTGTGGTGATACATCCTCTCTAGGATCAACACCTGTAGGATTTTCTTGAGATATAGGGGCCAACGCTTGTTCATACCAATCAAACATTTCATTACTCATAAGCTCTCCCTCTTAGAAAGACAGGTATTGTCGCGTCTTCTCTAGTTACTGTTTCGCACTCCGTTTGCGCTTGGCGAACTTTGATCAAAGCACAAGTTACGTTATCACTTGCGCCCCGAACCAAAGCCGAATGCATGAGCGCTAATCCAGCTTGGTTGACTGAGTCTGCATACAATGTCCGATGAATTTCCTCACTCGTAAGTTCCTTAGAGAGTCCATCGCTACAGAGTAGAAACTGATCGCCGTCAGCCAACTGCCCTGAAACTTGATCAATAGTGACACTTTCGTCGACCCCAACAGCTCTGGTAATAACATTTGCAAGAGGGTGAGATTCGGCATCTTCAAATGCCAATAAGCCCTGATCCACTAAGTCCATGACTTGACTATGATCACGTGTTTTTTGGACAAAATTACCACTTCTAAGCTGGTAAATTCGGCTATCACCCACCCAAAGACAGTGGTAATACCCATCCTGAATAAACAACAAAACAAGTGTTGTTCCCATCGTTTTACCGTCTAAGTGATTTTGTGCGTATTGGTAAATTTCTAAGTTCGCTTCTTGAACCACTCTTCGGATATCATCGATATTAGTATTGGAGACATCCTGCATGTGGCGCGCGACTCTATCCACTAGCATCTGGCTTGCTATATCGCCAGCACTGTGTCCACCCATTCCATCAGCAACCACCCAAATATGCTGCTCTGTCATATCCAACAGAGCATCCTCGTTATAAGGGCGTACTTTTCCTGCGTGCGATTTAGCAAAGGTAAAATAGTTCCAATTCATTCTTCTATCCTACCAATTCCACTTTTTCCAGCCGCCATCAAGCATGGCTGAAAACTGACCAATTGAAGGAAATCCACTCGTAATGAACATGCATGGTTCAACCTTCGTTGAACCTTCAGTCCACCAAAAACATGGTTTACTCAATTTCTCTTTAATGAGGAAATTCAAAAGAGTGTTTTGATCAGTATTGCCGTGATCATGAAAAACTGTAGATATTTGGCTTTGATAAAGAAACTCCAGAGGCCTCACTTCACTTGTCACATTCGCAACGAGGTCATTTTTTTCTTGAGTACTCTTATGCCAAACATCAAAGACAAAGTCGTCCTCAAGTACTGAAAGAGCAAGAGCGGCACTGTCCTCGGTCCAAGCTCTGTCACCCCAATATTGCGCAGCTTCACCTTTTACGGCACGAGCTATAGTAAAGAAAAAGTATCTACCGCATGCATCAACACTAGGAATCATGCTACCAATGTAGGTTGAGTCTTCTAAATAGCTAATATCCAAAGCAAAGTGCCACACAGGAGCCGTTAAAAAGTGCTCATTCCAGCTTTCGCCCAGTTGTTCCCTGCTGACTGCAATAACCGCCTGTTGCCAATCATGCCAACGCTCCGAGAAATCTTGTGATAAACCATCTTTCACAAAGTCCCCTTTTGCAGGCATTTTACCGATATAGCCCCAGCCTGATGTTATAAGGTTCGTGGACATCTGAACCTCTCCATTTCATTTGACCAAAACGGATTAATGGCACTAGAAGGAATAAGCTCTAGTTGCACCTTGTTTCCCTTTAAATCAATCATAACTATATTGTCTTTACGCGATTCTGGCCTTGCTTTAAGTGATTGATCCAAAAGCTTGAATATGCCCCACTCACCTTCATAGGTATGCGCAATTTCGCGTTTAGATTCAGGTGGTGTGAACACAATTCGAGTCTGATCTTGACCGGCAGGCCAACTCAACGATTTAGCTCTTGCTGGTCCATGCTTATAAACCAAATCTTGTCCACCCAACTCTAAGACAAATCGAGTAATGTGCTGGTCTAGATAAACAGGCTTCATACCAAACTCTACGCGTAATGAATTATCAGATTCAAAGAAAGACTGCCTGATACGTTGCGCTCTTTGAAAGACCATTAGTGTTTCTGGACGAACTCCAATTTCCTTTTCTAATCGCCAACGACTTTTCGAAGTATCCACAAACGGTTCGAGGTATTCTTGGAAGAATGCGTCAAGCGTGCCCCCATAACCAAAGAATCGCTTAAAGTCTTTCAATCTGACTTCTCTGCTCGCATTGGGCTCGAATGGATATCTGCCAGCAATAGTCCGCTGATAAGGGCGCACCACTTGTGTTACCCAAAGTTGATTTAGATGATCCTTCGAACCGCTCTCCGCAAACTTGACCGACTCTTGAGAAAGCTCACCTAGCCATTGATTAAATGGTCTCGGCAAAAGTTCTTTAGCACGAGCAAAGGAAGCTGCGACATCTTGTGTAACGGTTCCATCTAAAATACTTTTGTAGGCAATTTTCTGATTGTTACCAGAGCTTGATAAGTCACTTAAATACGAACGCAAGTTAATCATTGCTTGTTGAATATCATCAAAGTCTTGCTCACCAAGGCGTAAAATCTCTGAGAAATGTGATTCGACTTCTTTACCTGGCAGAGCAACATTGAAACCGTTTTCTTCAGGTAAATACATGTCTAGTCTATCTGCCGTATTTGAAAACTTAACTTTGGCAACTTTACCAGCAACTTCAGAAGCGGCTTTTTGATTTTCTGACAATGATACTTTTGATAGAGCAACCTCTTTTTGGATTGCTCTCAACAAAGATTCGATTGGTCTTTCAACTCCAGATAAAACCCTCGCTTGCTCTGTCGCAAGTTCTAGGCTCGGAGCCTGCTTCAATTGAATATCTTCGATCAACGTTTTCCATTCATTAACATAATCTTGATAGTATCGAGACTGAACGCCTTGGATGGCACTATCTTGATCAATTTCATGAGCCTTAAGATCGTCACCATAAACCCAGTTCTCTTCCATTAGGCTTTTTACTGTACGGTTGATCTGAATCTGAAAAATGCTATGAAAACCATTGTACGTGTAGAAACCCGAAATGCCTTGTGATAGCGGTTTTCCACTAGCTCGCTCGAACTGCTCAAGCCCTTTAGGTCCCAATACATCAGTCAAGCGAAATGAAGGTACATGACTCTTAGAAAATTGTATTTTCATTCGCTGATAAGCACGTTCAGGTAGAGACATTTGAGTCAACACTTCTCGAGCACTCGTCACGGCAGCAGTGTTGTAAGTAAAGCCTTGTCCATCGTTGCCTAATAAATATTGAGTGTGCTGTAGCAAGCGTCTTCTTAAGTCTGCGTTTAGCTCACCCGGATATTGACGTTCGAAATAAAAGTTAAACCAAGCCAACACTTCATCTTGTTGATATTTGTCTGGATTGAATAACATCAAATACGTTTTTAACGTTTCGTACAAATACTCACGATGCTGTTGATTGCTCTCCATTTCTGACACCAGGCTATCAAGAAGCAAAGGGGCGAAATATTGGGTCAAAGCATCAGAATATGCATTGTTTGCCGCCTGAGATACTTTGTCTCCTTGATAGAGACCAAACCTCTTTACAGAGTCGGCATCACCGTAGTTGCTTTGCTTTCCGAGAGGAAGCGTCATCAACCTATCTAATGTTTCTACAGCTGAAACAATATCCGCTTCAAAATCTAAACTTTGAGCGCCAATCAGTGCATCAATATGGCTCGCTTGTTCATTGGTATCGACAATTAACTGTGAGTTCCACTTATAACTCATAAACCAAAGCGCAGAAGCTCCTAGCAGTAGCGTTGTACATCCAATGTAAACACCTCGACGCATCCAACCTGACTGCTTTTGATAGTGACGATTAACTGTTCCTAACAGTTGCTCTTTGAAAATAACCTTGTCAAAAAGATTCTTTACGAAATAACTATGAGAACCAGTCTGACTCTTTGCTAGAGCTAAACGATTTAACCCAAGTCCATTGGTTGATTCATTCATCAGCTTATCGACTGGTAAGCCTTCTTGAACCGAACTCAACATAAACACACCACGAATCAAGGCAGGCTCTTCAAAACTGTTTTGTGCAAAAATTTCAGCTAAAAACTCGTCAAGATTAGCTTGTAGCACTCTTAATTGCTTTGGAAATTCAAAGATAAGCGCGCGTTTATCTAAATCGTCCTCAGTTTCAAGTATTCTAAGCATACGGGCATCAAGGCGCTCCAACATGCCATGAAATTCTTTGTTGAATAGAGAAATAACGCCTCTTTCATCATCCACTTCACGAGGGAACATGAAACCAAATAAATCATCTCGTTCTTCCTTACTTAAATCGGCAAAGAATTCATTGAAACCGGCAACTAAATCCATTTTGGTGAGCAATACGTAAATCGGAAACTGCATGCCTAACTGGTTT
The DNA here is from genome assembly GCF_016920955.1 of Vibrio sp. sp1. Classification (NCBI taxonomy): domain Bacteria; kingdom Pseudomonadati; phylum Pseudomonadota; class Gammaproteobacteria; order Vibrionales; family Vibrionaceae; genus Vibrio; species Vibrio sp. sp1. The sequence goes on along the minus strand of NZ_CP060590.1, from coordinate 1,141,980 downwards.
TTCAGTTCTTGAAGTCTCGACTTAATTGCTCGAGCATGAAGACTTCGCTCGGTTCGAGTCTGAGACATCACGCTGGCTAAACTTATCGTAACAATCGCACCATTAATTGGTCTTTGCGTTCTATACTTTTTCAACAATCCTAAGAAACCATGCCACGCTTTAGAGTCGACCTTTTCTTGACTGTCTTGTGTCGTATACCGGCCAGCCGTATCTATAAGAACTGCTTTATTTGCAAACCACCAATCACAGTGGCGAGTGCCACCTACACCGGCAATAGAGTCAGAGCCAAGGCTGTCTCCTAATGGAAACTCTAACCCCGACTGCTTTAATACGGTTGTTTTCCCCGTTCCAGGAGGGCCAATCAACACATACCACGGTAAGTCATACAAGCTTCTCTTGCCTTTGTGTGTTTTCGTCACTACTTTGACAGCTTGCTCAATACGCTCGCGCATTAAGTCAATTTCACTTGCTGCTTCTTTATCTGATTGGCTATCAACCTCAAGCAACGTTTGAATACTTTCGTCTTCTTTCACCTTTTGCTTATGCTGCTTGGTAACGTTAAATATCGCCCAAAGCAACACCAACACTAGAATAGTGACTAGCCGTTGAAAGTCACTCTTTAGGGGCTCATATCCCGCTATCGCAATAAGTGGACCAACAACCCAAATGAAAATAGAACAAGCAGCGACACCGATAAGACCGAGAAACCATCTTTGAGTAAATATTCTGCCAATTTCTTTAATACGCATCTCTATCTACCTATTATTAATTCGCGACAAGAAGGTCGATTTCAATCCGGCGGTTAATAGCTCGGTTTTCATCACTACTGTTTTCAACTAATGGTCTTGCATCCCCCAATCCCTCGGGTATCACTCGCCCTTCTAATGCACTATTCGAGATCAGTTGTTCAGACATAGCAGTGGCTCGAGCTAATGATAGGTGCCAGTTCGAGGGATATTTACTCGTGAAAATAGGCCTATCGTCGGTGTGACCAGTAACAATGATCTTGCCTTGGGTCGACTCCAATGTTCTCGCAAGCTTAGAAATAACGGGTTGGATGTAAGCGACAACATCAGCACTACCTGATTCAAATAGATCTTGAGACTTTAACGAAATTCTTACCCTGTCTTGCAGCGGCTCAACATTGATTAGCCCCTTACCGATCTCAGTTGCTAGATACATTGAAATCTTTTCTGCAATTGGCGCTGATTTTGATTCTGACGTTGCATCTTGGTTAAGTTGTTGCGGTTGAATCAAATTGACTAATTGAGAAAAGGTGCGATTGGATGCCTTATTTAGCTCATAGCTAAAATACATATATATGCAGACCAATAATGCCGCCGTTACAGAACATACAACCCAAAGAGGGGCTCTATCAGAAGCCTTTGAGCCATTCAAAATGTGTTGGTCGATACTATTACTTAGCTCCTGAGGGACTCCTCTCCCATAAGACTTAAGAGTAGCAATAACCTGTCTTCTCAATTTCCGGTGCGATTCCAGTCCATTTTTTTCTAAACGGTATTGACCCAGAAACCCGAGAGATAAGCACACATACATTAGTTCAAGCAAATCTAAGTTCGCATCTGGTTTCGCCATGCACTTATCAAGATGCTTAAAAAACGCTTCCCCACCTTGACTGCTGGCATAGAAGGAGCTAAGTAATGAATCGTGACTCCAGAATGAATGCCCACCCCAATTGGTGTTAAGGACAACTTCATCTAGTGAACAGCATAAACAATAACGAGCTGTATCAATGGTATCCAAATCAACGTCATGCTGACGTAATCGGTTCTCATAATCTCTAAGCTTTTGTGCCAATGTCTCTTTTAGAAACAACGGATCGGAATGAGTCGCTGTCGACCGAATTTGACCGATAATAGATAACAGGCCATTCGCCTCTGCTAGTAGAGAGTTATTCCCATAAGCGACCACTGAATCATTGTTCACCAATTCAGGGCTTTTTGAGATAACTACGGTATTATCCACAGACTTTTCTGATTGTGGTTTCGATGCGGGAGCTCTTCCACCCGGTGTTGGTTTTACTATCGTTTGTTCCATACAGAGCGCGCCTATTTATTAATACTCCAAAGCTCAAGTTCAGCATTCGGAAAATGCCCTGATAGGTGAAGCGCAATACCGCCACTATCTTTTAGCCTCATCCAAAATGGCCCTTTCTTGACAACTTCGAAATAGACATAACCCGTTTGGTAAGGAATCTGTCTCGGGACGACACTCAGCGGCACTACGTTTATACCGTTGATCTGATTATTAATTAGATCGCGAATCTGTTCTGCGGGGCCAAACTTGAGTTGCGCTGGGACCAGGCGTCTTATTTCATCTGTTGTGGTATCTGCTTTAATTGCTAGCACAAATTGGCATGACTCAAGCAAGCGTTTATCTGGAAGTGGCGTCACTTGAATACCGTACTGGCGAGGCTCCAACGGAAGTTTGGTCGCAGTTTGGTCAAGAACAACACTGAGGTACTGACTGAGTATCTGATTCAACTCGCTATAGACACTTGATACATCTAAGTGATCATACGCAAGCAAACTTGGGACTCTTTTAGTTTTATTAGAAAAAGTGGCTAACTCACCAATGTAACCTTTAAGTGTCGTCGCTAATTCCAGTGGATGTAACCTATCTAACTCACTGAAATGCTTTAACTTCGCCTCATATCGGTTCAGCATTTGGAGCATGATGAAATCAACAGCAGAAGCCGATGCAGATTTACCCTTAATCAAGCGCTGTGCAATAACGTCAGCACGCATCTTTGTCATCGCGATAACGTTACGTAGATAAGCTGACATAACTTTGTCGCTAAGGAGATTGATAAGCGGAGGAACGTACTCATCGTCTAGTATAACTTCCCCTTCAGGAGTTACCTCTTTGATCCTTAAGATAGGTAACTCCACATAACCCGCTAATTTGTCATTACTCGCTTTCAACTCTAGATTAAGGGCTGCAACTTGGATGGTTTCCTCATCTTGTCCTGTAAGGTTATCTATCACGGCGATATCTTGAAGTACATAACGAGAGACGATCGATTCGCTTACATCCGAAACGTTTTTACCTGTAACACTTGAAAGAGGGAGAGTTATTTTTACTAACGTATTTTCAGTGTTTTTATCAATAAGTAGAGGCGAAACTGAATCGTTGGATATTAACGTATTAACCAACGTCATATCTGGCAAAACAGCTTCAAGATGCTCAAGTTCAATAAGACCATCTTTTAGCGCGTGTTTTTTTACTCGACATTTCCAAACTCCCCAATTGTAAGCCCCACCTAACTGATGTAAGCCCTTGAATTCTTGAGAGGTTGCGCGTTCTTGTTGTTGGAAGTGCTGGGGACGTAAAAACATTCCTTCGCACCAAGCCGTCTTGGAGTATTGCGTCATTTATAATTAGCCAACTAAACGTTATTTAACGACCAAAGACAGATCTTCTAACAATACTTGATATGTGTTGTAACCGGTCTTATCCACTTTAATGACTTGTCGCCAATTTGAGTTTTCAATATCTCGAAACGCTACGACAATGCCTAAATATTCTGTCTTTGGAGACATACTTGCTTGATATGTTTCTTTCTGACCTGGAGTTAATGAAATTTCATATTTATTCACTAAATCAGGTCCTAAGACTTTTTCACTTTCTTCATAAATAGAAAAAAAGTCCTGGCTTTCGAAAATGGTATTTGACGTTAATTCAAATACATACACCACTACAGGAGAAGGCCTGCCGTTTGAATCAGGATTAATGTTATGACTTGCTGCTATTTCTAAATCTGAGTATGGATCAACAACTAGGTTCGCTGCTGAGCACCCAAATAAAGCCATTGAAATTAATAACAAAATATATTGGTAAAACTTTTTCATCACCCTAATTCCTAGCCTTTGTTTTTTAATGCTAATTCATAGTGCTTAGCGAAGTCTTCTAAATAGAACGGAGACTCTTTATTGATAATATCATCGGATAACTTTTCATGAATATCCTCAAACCTCTTCCAACTTTGAGCATATTTTCTAGCTGGAATAACCTTATTAATAACCGTGTCTTTCGCTAAAGCATCTGAGTATATAGAAGTAGGTTCAACAAGTGACATAACACTCGAAACCGTACCTTCAACACCTTTCATTAAGGCTTGCTCATGACTTTCGATGTCATTAAATGCTTCTTTAATGGCTGCATTTGGCTTTAAGAAGCTAGCGGTTTGACGGTTATATAAGTTATGAATCGCATCTTCTAAGTTTGCAGAAAACTTTAAAGGGTTATTTTCTGACTTACGAAATGCGGTATGACTAAGTCGATTTGTTTGTTTAAACACTGCTCTGTTATGCAGTGTTTCCATTAAACCAACTAGCATCAAAGAAAATGACTCCCCCAGTTGTTCGAACCATTCCTCTCGGTTATCGCTGGGAATCATCATTGGATCTATACCCACCCCTCTAACAAAAGCCGCAAGTTCACCCCCATTGGTATCAAAGTTGGGAGTCGATAGGTGTTCTGATTGTCGGTTAACTTTCGGTAAAGTTTCAGATACGGTGCTCTGTTTTTCGGGCTTTGGGATATCAATAAAATCATCGACTAAACCAATATCTAGCTGAAAGTCAGAAGGAACACTTTCGTTTAAGAGTTCACTAGCACTAAGGCCTAGGTCAACAAATTCTGCTTCCGATGGACTTGAGACTACTTCAGGGGGTGCGCTAGAAAGACTTTTACTTGTCTCAAGACTGAATACATCTGTATCTGTTTGAATAGAAACTGAAATTTGATAATCCCCTAAGCTAACCATATCGTCATCGCTTAGTGCTATTTCATTTCCTTGACCCACAGGAGTTACAGCATTATTTACAAAAGTACCATTAGTTGAGAGGTCTTTTATCAAGTATTTGTCACCAAACTTAATCAGTTCTCCGTGGGTTCCGGATACCACTCTTTCAGGATCTGGTAGTGTCCAATCACATTGTTCAGACCTACCAAATGTAACCTTGGCATGTTCATCACTTGATTCAAACACGAACTCACTCTCAATCTCTGGAGTAAATTTGTGAAAACTTGTTATGGTTAAAACCAACTTCATGTAAACCTCGCCAAAGACCTGCTAGATATTATTTTTAATTTTATTATTAACTGCTTTCTTATTAACAGTAAGATTAATAAAAACCTTAATACTGCCATTGAAAATCATGCACGGAATAATGAATCATTTTTTTATCAAAGCAATCACGTATTGTTCAACAATTTTAATTATCCAACCAAGTTCAAATTTTTTACACTTAGACTTTCATCAATAAAAAAACGAATGTTAGTTTGGCCGAGAAATTCTAACATAATGACTTTTCATTGAGCAGAAAGGTATATATTCCCCCATCATTTATACGGAGTTCTTGTGATGGAAGACAGTAATAAAAACAATTCTATAAATAACGAAGAAAGCGGAGATAAAACTAAAATTGTAAAGACTCAAAAACGAGACAATGCAATTAAATCAACCAAACTCACTAATAATGAAACCTCCGTTAAAAATAAAAATGAAACAAATACAAAACTGTCTCAAAAAGAAAACACTCCGTTAGTTAATAAGAAAAAAAACAATAAAGATGACTCATTAAATAATAACAAAGATGTTATTAACGAAAGCTTAATAGGAACGACCGTTAAAAATCGGTATGAAATTGAGTCGGTTATTGGGCATGGTGGGCTTTGCGATGTTTACTTAGCTAAAGATAAGATTCTTGAATCTTCAGGTTCAGAAACACCCTACGTTGCGTTAAAAATATTACAGAAAGAGTTTGCTTCTCAACCAGAGACTGCACGCATGTTAATACGTGAAGCTCAACAAACTCAAAGGTTAAGCCACCCTAATATCATTAGGGTTTTTGATTTTGGTGTTGATGGCGAAATATACTTTTTAGTTATGGAGTATATTAACGGAGAAACATTAGAGAGTTTAATACAGCGTTCTAGGCCCCATGGGCTGAAGTTTAATGCAACTTTATCAATCCTAAATCAGGTACTCGATGCACTCTCATATGCTCACTCTCTTGGTGTAGTGCACGCCGACCTAAAGCCCGCTAATGTGATTTTAACGTCTGAGGGTAACGTTAAGTTGCTTGATTTTGGTGTATCTAAAACTCATCAATTAAAGCAGGATCAATATGCGGCTAAACGTAAATCCGAAAATGTTGAAACGCTTGGTTATACTCCCAACTATGCATCACTCAACCTGTTATCCGGTAAGGAACCGAACTTAAGCGACGATATGTTTGCTCTATTTTGTATTGCTTACGAGCTATTGAGTTGCAAACACCCTTACGCAAGAACTCCAGTTAATGAAGCTCTCAAAAAGAAGATCAAGGTCTCTAAACCAACTAACATGCCTGCATCTAAGTGGCCAATATTTTCAAGCGTATTTTCAACTGGCATCATTCCGAACGAGCTGACCCCTGAGCAGTTGAAACGCAAATTGAATATGCGCTATTGGCCTATCGCTAGCGGCGCGGCAGCGAGTATATTATTAGTTAGCGGCATTGTATTTGGTTATCAGCAGCAACAAGAAACCATCGCCAATTTGGAAACCGTTATTAGCAAGCAAAATGATCAAATTGCCGGACAAGAGTGGCAGCTTGATACGCCAGCAGAAAAAAGTTTGGCACTGATTGATAGTGAAAAAAGCTTACATCCAGTCGTTAAGGCTGGCTTATTACGCTTACACAAGACCTATATTCTCAGCGAGTTTGAATCTGAAATTGATCAGGTTTTGAATTCTGATGCCAACAACTACCCGAATTATGATGAAATTGAGTCCATACTTGATAAAGCAAAAACCTACTACCCTGACTCACATAAAATAGAAGTTCTTGCCTTAGATATTCAGTCAAGCAAGCACTCCACGTTACTTTCGATAGCAAGGCAAATCAACAGTCAACTTGAAAAGTCTCGGTACAGTAAAGAAGACGGCAGTAAATCCATCTATGAGCTCAAGGATGAGTTAAATCAGATTCATCAAGGTTATCCTTTCACGCCAAGTTCGTTATCTAGCGATGTTTTCGGTCAGCACCTCACTGAAGCACTCAAAAAGAAAGACGCAGCTGCACTTGTTGCTCTTATTAAGGTTGGGAACACCTTCTTTTCAAACGTAGAAGAGCATCAAGAGAACTTACAGATAAGTAATGCGATGAAAGATGCAGTGCTGGAAATGAAATTATATGAGACAGCGCTAGATTCCAACAGCCCTCTACCGTTTCCAGAAGATGCCGCTAGAATCCTGTTCCAAGAAGAGTTTGAAAACTTTTATTCTCGCCTAGAAAAGGCAAGGACGACAACTCATCTCGATAACTTGGTGAAGGATGTGGATCTGTTCTCGAAAAACTTTCCTATTGGTTTTCAGGATGTTAACGATTTAAGATTCAAAACTGCTGATAAATACTTACGCTTCTCCGATATATTGCTTAATAAGCGAAGGACTTCAAGCGCAAGACGCGCTATGAAGAAAGCCAACGAGCTTATGAAGCAAATAGAACAGGACTCTAAGCAAAGCTAGTAATACAAAAGGGACGCGAGTCCCTTTTTTGCCGTAGATTACTTGCCAATATGCAACTAGATTGCTAATTTATACTTGTACTTAATGAGGAGAGTTAGCCTTGACTGAAGGAATAGTCAAAGTTGGCGAACGTCTGGCGTCCGTATGTAACGATAGCCTTAAACTAGGACTGCAAGACACTTACCGACTCGGCGTTTTACTTGGAAACATCCCCTTTGCTACTTGTGTTAAAAACACGCGAGTTGAAGTTTTTTCATCCCTACATTTCGACCATTGCCGTTTGGATATAAGTCAAAATATCTTTAACAATGACTTTCTTTTTGTAAGTTTATCTCAAGCGACAAGCAAACTATTTCTGCTCAAATACTGGTTATGCCATTCATACCTTCGGCTAAGCCTTCATTATCCGAAACATTCCTCTACCTCAACGTTTAATAGGGGTATACATGATTAATTTTGATGTTCTCAATACATACATGGATAACGACGTAGATCTGATCGTCACTGTTTTTTCTACATACCTTGAAGATCACACGAATGATATAGAGCGTATAGATGAGCTATATGCAAGCAAATGTTGGTCAGAACTCTATCTATTAGCTCATAGTTTAAAGGGCATTTTAGAGAGTTTCGGAGAAGACACCGCGGTCATTGCGTTTCAAAGAATAGAAGAAAAAACCAGAAACGATACAGCGCCAGATAGCTCAGATATAGCTATAGTTACTAAAGAGCTAGCTGCAATTAATCAACAAATCTTCACTTACTTGAAGAATATGCAATAAAGAAATTCAAGGCTTAACTGGGGGAAATATGGCAATGAATAATAGCAATTTCAGGGAGTTGATTGAGTCTCTCAAAGACTTAACACCAACTCAAAAAAGGTACTTACTTAGCCGTACAAAGATGGCGCTAGATGATGAAAGTAATATGTTAAACATCAGTGATATTCTAACACCAGAAGAGTTGGAGGCGTTACTATCACCGGCACCAACAACGAATACAAAATAACAATGATATACAACGCAACCGTCAGATTAACGCTAGGGACCAAGTGAAGCAAATCGACTTTGCTTGGTTGTTAGTTTCTCTCCCTATTCCTTTTCACTACAACAAACGTATTGTTTTCGAAACCTTTTTCCAATGTAAACAGGTCAGATAATTGAGCGACTAACATCAGTCCGCGACCTGAGGAGGACCAACTATCGTCATCCATTAAGTTAGGTGCCTCAATCTGTTTATTTTTATGTTGGATGAACGTCTTTTCATTGATCGGCGCTCCGCAATCAGAGACTCTCAGTTCCACGAAACCGGACACTTGGTCATCCCCAACCCTACACTCCACTTCAATTGGTAGGCCTTCTATTTCACTGTAAGAATGAATATAAGCGTTATTCATGAGTTCAACGACACAAAGCTCCAATGATTGAATTGCATTTAAGGGGATTTGATGACCCATCAAAAACCGAACAACGTCTTTGCTCGCACTTCGTGAGTGAGTAAGGGAGCTCCCGTAAGTTCGTTTAAATTCGCTCTTTGACATTCTTTTCCTTAAAATCGAGCCTCTCACCATGCCATTTTACCTGTAAAAGGCTGGCATCATCATCAAACTCATCTTCGTTATGCCAAGATTGTACTTTTTTAAAGACGTCTCCCACTTGGTCTTCAACTGTCAGCGTGCAAACAACTTTTATACTCGATGCCAATCGTTGTAGTGAAAACATCTCCTCACCCTGCCTCGCTTCAATCAAACCATCCGAATAAAGCCACAATGCATCGCCCTCATCCAGACTAATTTGGTTACCGATATATTCCATCGGCTGCATTGCACCAACGATAAAGTTATCGTCACCTATCTGTTCCATCGTTTTCGTACTCGTTCGCCAAACTAAGATCCTGGGGTGGCCAGCCGTGCAATAACTAAGTTGCCCTGATTTTGTGTTAAGAATGGCGTAAGCCATAGTAAAGTAAAGTTGACTGTTTCTAGTTTGCTGATAACGCCGATTTAGCCGTTCAATCACAGATGCAGGCTCACTTACGCAATAGCCGTCATCTCTCAACTCCATCGTGATCGAATCAGGCCCCTGACTTTGAGATAGCGTCTGTTGAATAGAAAAAGCCATCAAAGCTGAAGAAATACCATGACCAGAAACATCAAATACATAAAACGCAACATGTCGTTCATCGAGCTCCAAATACCCCAACATATCACCACCAATCTGGGAGCATGGTTTGTAGACATAGCTAAAATTTACATTCTGAATAGTTGATTCAGCAGGGAGTAGTTGCTCCATCAGATGACTAGCAGACTGTAGGTCTTGGTGAATTGTTTGATAGGCCGCATCTAGCTCTTTATTTCTCTCAACGAGTTTGTTGTGCAGTTCTAAAGTACGAAACCCCGCACGGATTCTGGCCTGAAGTTCCTCTACAGACGTCTTCTTATCTACGAAATCATCTGCGCCAGCATCAATGCCTTTCACGATCGAACTTTGGTCATTTCTAGAAGACAGTAGAACAAAGAAAATGTAACGTTCGCTAACTTTAGATTTTAATTGGCGACACAATTCAATACCATTAATTCCAGGCATCATTAAATCACTCAGCACAAACTGAATATCAGGGCGGTGGGTTAGCACCTCAAGCGCCGCTCTTCCGTCTTCAACTGCAACCACTTCATAGCCCTGCTTTTCCAATGCACTGCTGATGTAAAGCAGTACTGTTTTACTATCATCGACCAAAAGAATGGGTTTCATCTTCCTCCTTAATACGGTTGCTTTACTGGCTAACGCAAAACACTAGTCACTGACTGCTCATTTCTAAAACGGCTGTAGTCTTCGGCTAATAATTGGTGTTGATATCGAGTGTAAGACAACGCTTCATTAGAAATTAGTATCTGATGCTCTTTTTCGATTAACTGACTTTGCAGCCTTTCAATCTGTTCATTCTGCTGTGTGTAATTGAGGTACAGTGCGAATAGACCAAAAACCGAAACCATTAACAGGGCGATTAGAATATTATTGATAGTTTTCACTTGAATACTCATGACCTCTCCTTGTCTATTATTAGACTTTCCATGATGAAAGAGAGCGTCTACGGACCAAGAGCCCAAGGCTCTAAAACGCAACGAAGCAAATTGAGGTTGTTTTTCCAATTATAGGCGATAGGAGAAAAAATAAGAAAAATCTGAAAAAATTTGAATATCCTGCTGAGTTAAGAATCGGTAAGGTGGTAGCAGCGAGCTATCATCCACTCGCTGCAATACATTAACTCTGAAATGCAGGTCTAGCTAAAATTTGGTTATACCATCGAGCAATGTTTGGCGACGTCGATAGCACATCAATTTCTAGGCCTTTAATTGCGAAACTGATCAAAATAAAGCCTGTTATATCGACGATAGTAAAATGGTCTACGGCGATAAAATCATTATGTTCAAGGCGCTTGTCTAAGACAGGCAGAAATTCGTAGACGCGTTGTTTTGATTCTTCGCCCCATGCTTCAACGCAACGTTCTCTGTCTCCATAAACTCCGGTCATGTTTCGAAACGCCTGAAATGCCGCATTTAGTCCTTGGAACTCCACCACACGATGCCACATTTCCACCTGAGCACGTTCGAGCTGGTTTGCACCAAACAGCGCCAGATCATTTTCAAACGCTTCATCTAGGTAGCGACAAATCGCCACGCTTTCACAGATCGTCGTGCCGTCATCCAGTTCCAGTAAAGGCACTTTGCCGTTCACGCTTTTCGATTTAAACGGTTCAGATAGGTTATCGCCCTCACGAACGTTCAGCGCAATTCGCTCAACCTCGCCACCGATTTCCTTTAGAAAAATGCTAACTCGCTTACAACTTGGAGTCATTGCGGTTTCATAGAGCTTCATTTCACATCCTTTTATCTTTTTCTAACCGATTGGTTAGGATATACTGTAGCCAGTTTATAAACGATCAGTCAAGAACTTCACTATCAAAAATTTTCAAACAGTTGTGGGTCTGTTTGCTGAGCGAGATTTTTGATGCCGTTTGTGAGTTCACATGAATTTGGGGGCTGATACCCAAGAATAGATGGGTATTCATCATATTGGTTCAGTTCGAACGCTAGAGGTTCTCTGTACCATCCCTCCAAAGCAATTCAATTACCCAATAAGCAGACCCAGGCAGGTAATTTATGGCAAGAAAAGCCAACTTCGACCGAGATGAAAAGCTTCTCGTGGCTATGGATGTGTTTTGGCGCAAGGGCTTTGCGAACACGTCTATCTCGGATCTCACCGACGAGTTGAACATCAACCGCTTCAGTCTTTACAACACCTATGGTGACAAGCAACAGCTCTACTACGAAGCGCTCGATACCTACTTGAAAAAGGTCTCGCTACCGTCACTGAATGATTTGGAAAAAGACGACGCGTCTTTACCTGAGTTGGAATCGTTCCTTAAATCTTTTGCTGAGCTGCAACGTAAACGCAACTGTGGGTGCTTTATTCAAAATGCGTTGATTGAGCACGCTGGCGAAGACGACGACGTACTGCGCAAAGGGCATTTTTTGTTTGACCACCTTATCGACATCATTGCAGATGCGCTGACTAATGCGCAAAAAGAAACCTTAGTGCCGAAAACGTTGAAACCAGAAGAACTCGCTCGTTTTGTTCTCAACAACATGCAAGGTATGCGCGTACTTGGCAAAGCCAAACGTTATGCCGATTTGGATACGGCGCTTTCCTGCTTGCTGGTTTTGATTAGGAAGTAATATGTCGATTGAAGTGATAGCGGTACGTCTTACCAAAGGCATGGACTTAAAACTCAGCCTTGCGAAATTGGTCGAGCAGCATGGTATCAAAGCAGGCTCGATTGCCTCATGCGTTGGCTGTGTCTCTGACCTCAACCTTCGTTTGGCTGGTGCAGAGAGTACGCTCACCAAACAAGAGCCATTTGAAATCGTTTCGTTGATGGGAACCCTAACGCCTGAGCATCAGCACGTTCATATCTCGGTGTCTGATCGTGAAGGACGAGTTTGGGGTGGGCATTTGCTGGAAGGCACAGTGATTGATACTACCGCAGAATTGATCATCCATTCTTACTCAGAACTTGAGTTCACTAGAGCGATGGACGACTCGACTGGCTATACCGAACTACAAGTGAATCCTTCCAAATAGTAAAAAGCTCCAGAACCATACTGTGGTGTCTCTGGAGCTTTATTCGCATGTCTCTCACGCGAAGCATTCACTCATATCGAGCAAGCTAACTTCGGAGATCATTCTTCGACTAAATAACAAACCTGATTATCGTCGACCATTACTTGCCACGTTTTTAGACAGTGCGCTTCGTCTTCTAAACACTGCCCGCTCTTTAAGCTGAAATGCTGTTTGTACAGTGGTGACGCAACACACATCTCCCCATCAATATCACCGACAATCCCTCGACTCATCACATAAGCCTTACCAATTGGGTCCCAATCTTGAACGGCGTAAACACCGTTATCAGGAATGTAGAATAACGCCACATGCTCGCCTTCAATCAATACAGTGGCACCGATAAACGGCATTAAGTCATCAAGCTGACACAATTTCACTTTGGTTAAAGCTGCCATTTACACCTCCTGTTTCACGGGAATACGCTGACCGCGCACACGTTGGTACGGCAAGACTTTGCTGCCCGACGTGCTGTTCAAGAAAGGACGGAAGCGTTGCAATTTTTGAGGATTATCCAACGTACTCTTCCACTCACACTGATAGGTATCTACGACGCGCGCCATTTGTTCATCCAAAGAGTCACATAGATTCAGAGAGTCATCCAAAATCACTTGTTTAAGGTAATCTAAGCCCCCTTCCATATTCTCCATCCACACCGACGTACGCTGCAAACGATCTGCGGTGCTGACGTAGAACATCAAGACCCGGTCGATCATGGTGATCAACTCTGATTTGGATAGGTCGGATGCAAACAAATCAGCGTGTCTTGGTCTCATACCGCCATTACCACAAACGTATAGATTCCAGCCGTTTTCGGTGGCGATCACCCCAATGTCTTTACTTTGCGCTTCTGCACACTCGCGAGTACAGCCCGATACGGCAAACTTAAGCTTATGGGGCGCTCGCAATCCTTTGTAGCGGTTCTCTAACTCAATGGCTAACCCAACCGAATCATCAACACCATAACGACACCAAGTAGAACCCACGCAAGATTTCACAGTGCGCACCGATTTGCCGTAGGCGTGTCCTGTTTCAAAACCAGCATCAATTAAGGTTTGCCAGATTTCTGGGAGTTGCTCTAACTGCGCGCCAAATAAATCCACGCGCTGACCGCCAGTGATTTTGGTGTATAGATCGTATTGCTGAGCAACTTCGCCTAGCACGATGAGTTTGTCTGGTGTGATTTCGCCGCCCGGAACACGAGGTACAATCGAGTAAGAACCATCTTTTTGCAGGTTCGCCATAAAGGCATCATTAGAATCTTGCAGAGATTGATGCTGCGGCTCCATGATGTGTTCATTCCACAAAGAAGCGAACACAGATGCCGCTGTCGGCTTACAAATATCACACCCATGCCCTTTGCCATGCAGTGCGATTAAGGTGTCGAAGTCTTTGATTTGTTCCACTTGGCAAATATGGAACATCTCTTGTCGACTGAGCTCAAAGTGCTCACAAAGGTGGTTGTTAACCTCTACCCCCATAGCTGCCAATTGAGTATCCAATACCGACTTGACCATATTGTTACAGCCACCACAGCCAGTACCGGCTTTGGTGTTCGCTTTAAGGTCCGTCAGGTTGGTAGTGCCAGCTTGAATCTCGGCAACTAAGTCGCCTTTTGTGACGTTGTGACAAGAACAGATAATGGCGATGTCTGGCATCTCTCCATCAAGCATTCCGGTATCAAACAGCAGGTTCGCTGCGTGGTCTGGCAGGACCGTTTTGTTCAAATAACACTGTAAGAGCGCATCGTAGTCACTGTTGTCACCAACGAGAATCGCACCAAGCAATTGAGTGCCACTCGCATCAACCACCAACTTTTTGTAGATGCCTGCAACCGCATCTTGCAACACCATTTCTTGTGCGCCTTCGGTTTGCATTTGTGCATCGCCGATAGACGCCACATCCACCCCAAGTAGCTTGAGCTTGGTGCTCATGTCTGCGCCTTTAAAACCTTCGCTTGGCATTCCCGTCAGGACATCGGCAGTGGTTCTCGCCATGGTGTAACCGGGTGCAACTAAACCAAATATCTTCTGCTCCCAAAGGGCACATTCGCCAATCGCGTAAATATTCTCATCGCTGGTTTGGCATTGGTTGTTAATCACAATGCCGCCTCGCTCGCCTACTTCTAGCTCAGACATTTTTGCCAGCTCATCTTGAGGGCGAATCCCTGCGGAAAAGACAATCACATCCACTTCGAGAGGATCTTTGTCTTTAAACACCATACGATGCTTAGCCGTTTCACCATCGCAGATTCGTTCCGTACCCGTTGAGGTGTGAACGGTTAGCCCTAGTGCTTCAATCTTCTCTTTTAGCACTAAGCCAGCACCATCATCTAACTGCACGGGCATGAGGCGAGGTGCAAACTCAATGACGTGAGTTTCTAGCCCCAATAGTTTGAGTGCGTTTGCCGCTTCTAAACCCAACAAGCCGCCGCCAATCACTGCGCCTGTTCTTGCGCCTTCACATGCCTTTTTGATTTGTGAAAGATCATCAAGCGTGCGATAGACAAACACGTTGTCTCGGTCTTTACCTTCAATTGGCGGCACAAACGGGTAAGAACCGGTCGCGAGCACAAGTTGGTCGTAACCCAGCACATCTTCACCATCAAGCAGAATGCGCTTTTGCTCTCTGTCGATGCCTGTTACTTGGCTGCCAAGTACGAGTTGGATGCCATGCATGTCGTACCATTCTTGGTTACTCAGCATTAAATCATCATGAGACTTACCCGCAAACAAAGAGGACAACTGTACACGGTCATACGCGATAAAGCGCTCTGCACCAATCACGGTAATTCGGTGCTCCAAATGCGCGTTTTTCTGTACCAATTGCTCGATAAGGTGTTGCCCGACCATACCATTACCTACCACAACGATGTGGCTCAATGCGTTCTTTACTGGGATCGTTAAAGGACTGTTCATTGCTGCCTCCTTATGCCGTTTGCGCTGCGGTTTTGGGTTTGTCTTCTTTCGAAGCAGGAATCTCGACTTTGGATTGCTTCTCGTAAAGGAACTTCAACACGGCTTGTCGACACTTCTGATACTGCGCATCATCTGCCAGTGCGACACGCTCGCGAGGACGCGGTAGATTCACTTCCAACACTTCACCAATAGTTGCCGCCGGTCCGTTGGTCATCATCACGATTTTGTCGGATAGCAGCACTGCTTCATCCACATCGTGAGTAATCATGATGACGGTGTTGTTTAGCTCGGCTTGAATCTTCATCAGTGCATCCTGCAAATGCGCACGGGTTAACGCATCCAACGCGCCAAATGGTTCATCCATCAGCAAAACCTTCGGTTGAAGTGCCAGTGCTCTCGCAATGCCGACTCGCTGCTTCATACCGCCCGAGATTTCATCCGGCTTTTTGTGCGCGGCATGCTGCATTTGAATCAACTCCAAGTAGTGATTCACTTGTTCCTGAATCCACGCTTTGCCCTTTTTGCCGGCAATTTGTTTTACTGCGAGCTCAACGTTTTGATATACGGTGAGCCAAGGCAACAATGAATGGTTTTGGAACACGACTGCGCGGTCAGGTCCCGGTCCTGCCACCTCTCGTCCATCGACGATCACACCGCCGTCTGTTGGCATGTGCAGCCCTGCAACTAAGTTCAATACCGTTGATTTACCACAGCCAGAGTGACCAATTAGGGATACAAACTCGCCTTTATTTATTTGTAAATCGACGTTCTTAAGCGCGATGAACTCGCCATCTGGCGTTGGGAATCGCATCCCTAATCGCGTTAGATCTAATAATGCTTTTTCCATGATCTTTTCCCTTATCTCAACGCTTGTTGTTTATTCCAAGACAACCACTTTTGAAGTTGCAACATGCCTCTATCGAGCATCAAACCGATAAAGCCGATGGTGATGACTGCGACCATAATACGACCCAATGATGCCGAACTGCCGTTCTGGAATTCATCCCAAACGAACTTTCCCAACCCAGGGTTCTGCGCGAGCATCTCTGCTGCAATCAATACCATCCAAGCGATACCTAAAGAGAGACGTAAACCTGTGAAGATCATTGGAATGGCAGAAGGTAATACGATGGTGCGGATGTGCTGCCACCACGAAAGTTGAAGCACTTTACTCACGTTGATTAAGTCTTTATCAACGCTCGTCACACCCACAGCGGTGTTAATCAGCGTCGGCCACAAGCTACACAGCGCCACAGTGATCAGAGAGTTAATGAACGACTTAGCAAACATCGGGTCATCGCTCACATAAGTGGCACTCACCACCATAGTGACGATAGGCAGCCAAGCCAAAGGTGATACGGGCTTGAGCAATTGAATGATTGGGTTGAACGCTTGATACAGTCCTTGATTAAGACCAAGCACGATGCCAAGTGGAATCGCGATGACAGTCGCCAGCAAAAAGCCCGCAGTTACGGTCACTAAGCTTGTTATGATTTGGTCGAAGAACGTCGGTTTACCTGTGTAGGGACGAATCTTCACTTCCGCGTCCGGATTCTTGGCTAACTTCGCAGCATTACGTTTTTCCTGACGTTCGATAAACGCTTGTTCCTTTTCTCGCTCTTGCCAATGGTCATCGACAAGGTTGCTGAACTGCTGAAAAGTTTGCACTGGCCCCGGTAGCGTACCTAATGAGGTTTGCACTTCTCTCGCTGCTAAGTGCCACATTGCCAAAAAGATCAGTAAACCAATGACGGGCAAAAGTACCAACCGACTTCGGTTCACTACCTGCTTAGCAGGAAAAAGGGAAATGACATTACTAGACATACTCACTCCTAAGAAATTTACATCCTTGTTGCCACAAGCGAATCCCCTCGCCTGTGGCGTTTATCGTTATGGTTAAACCTTGTCTTTTCCTTTAAGCCCGATAGAGAACTTCTCTAGATATTTATTTGGCTCGCGACCGTCATAAACGATGTTGTCGATAAAGTGTGTTTGTGGCGCACGGAAACCATCTTCAGCACTAAAATCTGGGAAGTCTTTTTTGCTCAACACACCATCTTCAATCAGTGCTTGAGCCGCTTGTTGGTAAATGTCCGGACGGTAAACCTCTTTTGCGACATCCATGTACCAATCATCGGATTTCTCGCTTGAGATCTGTCCCCAGCGACGCATCTGAGTCAGGTACCAAATCGCATCGCTGTAATACGGATAAGTGGCGTTATGACGGAAGAACACGTTGAAGTCTGGCACATCTCGTTTGTCGCCTTTCTCGTATTCAAACGTGCCCGTCATTGAGTTGGCGATAACTTCGGCATCCGCTCCAACATACTCACTTTTTGATAGCATCTTCACTGCTTCTTGGCGGTTGGCATTGTCGTTTTCATCCAACCAATGTGCCGCCCGAATCAAGGCTTTCACTACACGAATGTGCGTGTTTGGATACTTCTCAGCCCAAGCTCTGGAAACACCAAACACTTTCTCTGGGTTGTTCTTCCAGATTTCGTAGTCAGTCACGACTGGCGTACCAATACCTTTGAATACGGCTTGTTGGTTCCATGGTTCACCTACGCAGTACCCTTTGATCGTGCCCGCTTCCATTGTGGCTGGCATTTGTGGTGGCGGTGTAACACTCAAAAGAACATCAGCATCCAGCTGGCCACTGTTATCGCCTGAGTCTGGTGCGTAAAAGCCTGGATGAATCCCCCCTGCCGCTAACCAGTATCGCAACTCATAGTTGTGCGTCGATACAGGGAACACCATCCCCATGTTGAACGGTTTGCCTTTATCCAGATAGCTGTCGACCACAGGCTTCAGTGCATCCGCTTTGATTGGGTGAACTGGCTTGCCATCTGGTTGCTTTGGAATGTATTGCTTCATCTGCTCCCAAGTATCATTGGAAACCGTGATTGCGTTGCCGTTCAAATCCATACTGAACGCGGTAATCACTTCTGCTTTTGTGCCGACACCAATCGTCGCGCCCAATGGCTGACCAGCAAGCATGTGCGCGCCCGCAAGCTCACCATCGATGACTCGGTCTAAAAGCACCTTCCAGTTTGCTTGCGCTTCTAAAGTGACGTACAAGCCTTCGTCTTCAAAAAAGCCTTTCTCATAAGCAACCGCCAGCGGTGCCATATCGGTTAACTTAATAAAACCAAACTTCAGGTCTTCAATTTCTGGTTCACCCAACTCTGCCTTTACGCTGACCGTGGTGAATACCGATAACGAAATTGCTGACACTTTCAGCATCGAACTCCATTTCATTGGTTTGCTCCCATAAAAAAAGCGCCACTACTCCGAAGAGCAGTAGCGCCGTTGCTAAGTCTACAATTACCGCCGTTGATAATTGAGATAAGCGATTCAACAATAAACCCAATTCTACTAATCCAATTACTGTGCCAACTTATTTTTCAAAGTAAATACAATAAATTAGTATATCTTGCCGTTTGTTACTCCCTGTTATTGCTTGCTGATAGTGCAACACGCACCACGTTAGAAAACGCACTATAACCCCAAAGTGGTAGAACGACTAATCAAGCACCTCCAAAGTAGTTATCAAATTCTTGGCAACTTGTGCGAGCGTTTGGCTCGATTGCATGGCTGAATTTCTTAGCGCTTTATAAGCCTGTCCTTCATCAACGCTGTGCATCTTCATCAGCAGACCTTTCGCTTTTTCCACCAGCTTGCGCTCTTCAATCTTATTGGTCAGTAATTCAATTTCCGATTGCATACTTTCGAATTTCGCTCTCACTAATGTCGCATGTTCAATCCAAGGTTGAAGTGCAAACTCACTATCGTGCGGCATAAGAACATAGTCCATTTTTTCTGATAAACGATTGATATCATTGGATGATAGCTGCTTTAAGACGATAAGAAGTGGTGCCGATTTTCTGCGGCAGAAATCGACGATCAAACGCAGTTCCGCGGTTGGTTGCTGCCATCCAACCACAACGCTTGCTGACGGTTCTCGTTGCATTAACGTTTCTAGTTGTGCCAATTGGCAACCCATGATGTTGTCGTAATCTTTGCTCAATAAGCCGGACAATCGAGCCTGCTCTTGGAGGCTATCGCAGCATACTATGATGGGTGTTTTTGACGTTGATTGAGTCATGCACATTCCTTGTTTATATCTCACTCACTAAGAGAGACATAACAAGGAATGTGCCAACTAAAGTAGACGCGCTTTAACTAGAGGCGAGATGTTCTTTGAAGAAGCCGAGTGTACGTTCCCAAGCGAGTGCTGCTTCTTCCGGTGCGTAGCGTGCTGTTGAGTCGTTATGGAAGCCGTGGTTGACGTTCTCATACATTAACGCTTGATACTGTGCGTCGGTTGCGATCAATTGCTGCTCATAAGCAGGCCATGTGTCGTTAACACGCTTATCGAGCCCTGCAAAGTGAATCATCAACGGTCCTTTGACTTGCTTTTGGATCTCTTGCGCCGCTGGTGTTCCATAAAAAGGCACACCTGCATCGAGCTCTTCAGGCATTACCGCTGCAAGCATATTGACAATGTATCCACCGAAGCAGAATCCAACCGCGCCCAATTTACCGTTGCCACCCTCGTATTGTTTGAGGAAGTTAGCGGCTGCAATAAAGTCTTGTTCGATCTTGGCTCTGTCCATCTCTTTCTGCATCGCGCGACCTTCATCGTCGTTCCCCGGATAGCCGCCGAGTGGATAAAGCGCGTCTGGAGCGAAAGCAATAAAGCCATCTTTTGCAAGTCGTCTTGCGACATCTTTGATATAAGGGTTCAGACCTCGATTTTCATGAATCACCAACACGGTCGGCGATTTTAAGGTCTTCTTCTGTGGCATCACCAAATAACCACGCCCTTCTCCATGCCCATTTGGAGATGGAAAGGTTTCGTAAGTTGCTTTGATGTCAGGATCGTTAAATGAAACTTGTTCTGCGAGTGCGTAATTCGGGGTTAACGCATCGACCAGTGCTGTCATGCTAAAGCCAAGCACCGCAAGGCCACCCAGCCTGTTAAGAAACTCACGGCGCGAGATTTTTCCGTGGGCGTATTCGTCGTACCAATCGAAGGCTTCTTGCGGGATCGGATGAGAAGCCTTTTCACTAGGAGTGGTATGCTTTAGAACCATTATCCATGTCCTCTGTGTCTTACCATATGGGATTTTCTCATTCTCAAACGCGAAGCTAAAAACGAACGCGATTGAGGCTAAAACTGCGGTTTCACCACTTTGATACGGAGCAAGGTGGTGAAACACATCATTGGCGAGCTAGGATCTTTTACCTTCTTCAAACAATAGATAATGGATTCAGATTCAACAACTTTGCGTCGTTGGTTTTACATTAATTGACAATAGTGCGTTATTGTTGGCCACAATAGGCTTGCCAGTAAGAGAAGGCACGTTCGAATGCTTTTTCTCTGTCGTGCATTTGTGCAAATAGCACCACTGTCATGGTGGCAAGAACCGTATTCGCCATTTGATTCATGTCGTCTTCTGACGTCCCAAATGGGCAATTCGCAGGCATTGGCACCTCAGACAGCATTTGCTCCGTCCAGTAGTGCGATGTCACGCCGCTTGTTTGGCTTAACCATACGGTTTGACTTACTTTCGGGTTGTATTCTGACTCACCCGACTGTCCTTTGAATGACACAACGGCATGAGCGGTTTGACCAATCTCGTATTCGACTTCAGCATGAAGTTGTTGGAATCCAGGATGGAAGCTACCACGAATACCAACCGTCGCCTGCCCCGGATTCAATGCACGAACCACGGTATTAATCGGCGTTCTAAGCCCATAACGATTC
This sequence comes from Vibrio sp. sp1, assembly GCF_016920955.1. NCBI lineage: Bacteria > Pseudomonadati > Pseudomonadota > Gammaproteobacteria > Vibrionales > Vibrionaceae > Vibrio > Vibrio sp. sp1. The sequence continues at coordinate 1,120,572 of NZ_CP060590.1, read as the reverse complement.
TTCCAACCGATCATGGTTTCTGCTTGGGGTGCAAACGAACTTAGCGGTAGATACACAATGTTTTGTGTTTCTAAGACACGCTTTGCGTCTTCTGCTGATTCCGCTTTCTTGATAGCAAATTTGTCGAGGTAACCTTCGGCATGCAAACGACCAGATTGACGGTCATGATAGCCGTGCATCAGCACTTTGTGGCCATTATCGGCAAGGATCTTCGCTGCCAACAGATGCCAAGGCTGACCTGCCGCTTCACGTTTGCCCGCATAACATGGCCAATCAATATCTGCACCAATAGCTGGCATGCGGGATTGGAATGCTTTCACAAAGCCAGCGATTTCTTGTTGAGTCTCGTTCTGTACGCGGATCAGCATCAATAACATCGCCATCTGATCATCATCGCACTCGCCGTTTAGGTATTCATCCATAACTCGAAACGCTTGGTCAAAGTTTAGTGGTTTTCTACCACGTTCGCCACGACCGACTGTTCTAATACATTCCAAAATGCTGCTCATATTCCCTCGTATTCCGTCACTGACTGTACGGTTTCTATTAGTTGTTCGCGCAGTTTGACAACTTCTCCCATCACAATCAATGCTGGGCTCACGCCTTTAAGTGTAATTGATAAATCATTGAGCTGATTGAGTTGGGTAACATGAACTTGTTGTTGAGGGCTGCAACCATGAGTAATGATCGCGACAGGGAAATCTTCTCTCAAACCAGAGCCTATTAAACCCGTTTGTATTTGCGATGACTTTTCTAACCCCATATAGAAGACTAACGTTTGTCCGCTTTGCATCAGTTGGCTCCACGCCTCAAATGCACCTGTTACCACTTGCCCCGTCACAAAGGTAACGCTGCGAGCTACGCCACGATGAGTCAGCGGAATCAAGCTGTTTGCTGCACATCCAATCGCAGCAGTAATTCCGGGGATGACTTCGTAAGCGATTGAGTGTTTGACGAGCACTAATGCTTCTTCGCCTCCACGGCCAAATACGAAAGGATCTCCCCCTTTTAAGCGCACAACTCGCTTTCCTTGCTGAGCGAGCGACACCATCAAATCACAGATTTCTTCCTGACCTATACTAGGTTGTCCGCATCGTTTGCCCACGTAAATCCAATCGGCTTGTGGCGAAGCCAACTCCAAAATATCTTTGTTAACCAAACGGTCGTACAGCAGAACCTCTGCCGACATAATCGCTTTCACAGCCTTCACGGTTAACAAGTCTGGATCGTGCGGCCCTGCTCCGACAATCGAGACAAAACCTTTGTGGTTCGCATCCAGGTCTAGTGAATGGTCTTCTAAAAGTTGGTTCAGTTTGCTTGCTTGATCATGCTTAGAAAAGCGAGACGAGCGTTCTTGTTTCTGACTCACTTGTCCTTTCTTAAACCAAGACTTTTGATAAGGCGCTTCCATGTGCTTATCCTCTTTATGACTTACTTTATTTGAATAGCCAAACTTTGTTGGTTCGCTTGCAGTTTGCCCTTTTGATGCTGATGGCTGTCGACCATTTGTTTGATTTGAGAAACGCACGAGCCACAGTTAGTGCCGCATTTGAGTTTGTTTTGAAGTTGAGTCAGTGACGTGCAGTCTTGTTTCTCCATCGCGTCATGTATTTGTTTATCAGTAACACGGAAACAACTACAAACCAGTTTGACGCTGCTTTGCGATTGAGTGATGGTAAGCAGTTGCGATAGCGCCATCGGTTTGCCAATCAAGCCGGTAAAGTTGGTGTAGTCGGTTTGAATCGGTTCACTAGACACCACCAAAACAGAGCGAATGATACGAACGTCTCCAACAAGGTCGTAATCCACCGCGAGCCAACCTTGGGCAATATCTATCGTAATTCTGCGGCTCTTTTCCGTTCGACAAAAACTCTGCTTCTTTGGTCGCTTATCATGTGCAAAGCGCCAAATACCCAAATGGCTTTCTGCTTGAAATGCGCTGTAGAGAAATTTACCGGAATCAAACTGTGTACCGATGAACATACCGTAGTTTTTTACCGCCGTATCTTGCACTTCAACATAAGATGACTTAAACGCAGGCTGCCCAGAAATAGGGTCTTTTGCGCTGTTTACTATCGCGTTAACACTGCTTTCGCCGCCATATCGCCCCGCCCAGTGCATTGACATAAACAGCTCCTGAAAACCCAAACCTTCATCAATGGCAACTTTGGCATATATACCGGTGTTTGAAGTAGGCTGAAACAGCTTGGTGAGTTGTCCTGCTTTTAAGCGATTTTGAGTGGCAGAGAGTGTATTCATGTACACGGTTGGTTCTAACTCAGAGGCGGCAAGGTGTGCGATATGCCCTGTGCGCGTCATGGTATGCCATTGGTCGCGTTGCCTACCCGTATTGAGCCACCAGCCTTTTGTTCTCTCTAAACGTGTTGGAGATTCACTGGTCACGACAAAACGCGCTTTTCCATCTTGGTGCGAATAGATTCCATCAGCAAAAGGACGCTCTCCTCCCCATTGTGTCGGCACCCACTCTTCGTATTCTTGCTCGGTTAAGTTGGCGTGTTGAGACAGGTCGAGCTTCAATGGCGAATCTGCATTCATGCCTGTCATCGCGGCATATTCTCTGAATACCGCCCGCTCAGAAGTAAACGCAAAGCCATTTTGTGTCTTTTCCAATGCACACAGAGCTTGTCCAACTTGGCTTATCGCCCACCAATCTGATTTTGCTTCACCCGGAGGCATTTGAAACTGACGCTGCCTTGAAAGCCGACGCTCAGAGTTGGTCACCATGCCTTGTTTCTCCCCCCAGCCAGCAGCGGGTAGCAACAGGTCTGCGTAATGCGCGACATCCGAATCCGCTGTGATATCGGAAACAATCACAAACGGACAAATCTCTAGTGCACGTTTTACCAATTGGTTATCTGGCAAAGAGACAACCGGATTGGTTGCCATGATCCACAGAACTTTAATCTCACCACGCTCTACCGCCTCAAACAGCTCAACGGCTTTTAAACCGGGCTGAGTGGCAATCTCTGGTGAATCCCAAAACGCCTGTACTTGCTTGATAGACTCTGCGTCAAAAGCACGATGAACCGCTAATTGGTTTGCCAAACCACCCACTTCTCGGCCCCCCATCGCATTCGGCTGACCTGTAATAGAAAATGGCCCGCAACCTGACTTGGCAATTTTACCTGTCGCCAAGTGTGCATTAATAATGGCATTGCCTTTATCGACACCATTTTCGGCTTGGTTAACCCCTTGGCAAAACAACGTGATTGCGGTTGGGCTTTGCGCAAACCATTGGAAGAATGTCGTGAGTTTTTCTTCTGAAATCCCAATGGAAGACGTCAAATTAGTGACATCGTAACGCAAGTCAGAAACCTCTTCTGTAAGTGCATCAAACCCGTCGGTATAGGAGTTTATGTATTGAGAATCAATGTATTGCTGCTCGATAAGAAACTTGAGCAGCCCATTGAAGAGTGACACATCACCATCGTTTTTAATCGGTAGATGCAAATCCGCTTGCTGCGCGGTGACCGTTTCACGCGGGTCAATGACCACCAGCTTGAGGTTAGGATTGTTTTCTCTCGCTTGTTGAATACGTCGGAATAAAACAGGATGCGTCCAAGCGGTATTAGCACCGCAAATTATCAATAGCTCAGTCTTATCAATATCGTCGTAATTGACGGGAACGACATCTTCACCAAATGCTCGTACATGAGCCGCAACCGCCGAAGACATACACAAACGGGAGTTAGTATCGATGTTTGCGCTGCCAACATAGCCTTTCATGAGTTTGTTGGCGACGTAATAGTCTTCCGTCAACAACTGACCAGAAACATACATAGCGACGGAATCAGGTCCAAACTCCGCTTTCGCTTGATGAATCTTTTCTGCAATTAGATCCGTGGCTTGTTGCCATTGTACTTCTTGCCCTTGAGGTCGCTGCTTGGTAACAAGCTTTGGATACAACAAGCGCGAAGGCATATTCAAACTCTCTGCCAACGCGACACCCTTTACGCACAGTGACCCCGCATTTGCAGGATGGCACGCATCCCCAACGATTCCTTTCGCATTGACCTCGACACCACATCCAACACCACAATAGGGACAAGTGGTTTTTTTGCATCCTTGCGACATAACACCTCCAGTGCGATTCAGCCCAACTTACTAGCAAAAAAAAGCCTCTCCCGAATCGAGAGAGGCAGCAATGCCTTTAACGCTGTTAGTACATTTTCAAAAAGTAATACCCTATACCGCTCTCGCCTGCTATTGAGAGCGGCGCATCGAGTTATCGATGAACATTTATGTAAAGCAAGTGAGGTGCCAAGATTAAAAACCTTTACTATACAACGGGTTAGCTTAAAACCAATTATAGCAACGTAATGCTACGCACTGATTGTGTGCAAATTTCGGTCATTATCGTGCAGTATTACTTTACTAATTCCATGACTAACCTGGATTCTTCGTCACCAAAATAATGCGCTTCTTCTTCTAACGTTTTAAAGCCAAGGGAGAGGTATAAAGACAATGCAGGTTGGTTCTTAGGATCGACAGTCAATTTCACGCTTGAGCCTAACGTCAACGACGCAATAACGTTTTCTAGGAGGGAACGCGCAATACCTTTACCTCTATGTTGAATATCGACGGCCAATGACATGATCCAATATTGATGTGCATTTGTGCTAGTCGTTAGCAATATATACCCTGCGACCTGCTCTCCCTCTTTTGCTACCAGTAAACTCTCTCCCCAACAATCAAAAGCTTGCCGAAAGAAAAATTGAGGATAGGCGTGTTCTCCAAATAAAGTATTTTCGAGCTTATATATGGCAAATAAGTCCTCTTTTTGCGCAGACAAAATGTCCATTCAATGACTCCTTCTTTAACATGAATGGCAGCAGTATACCTAAATCTCATCTAAATGACGGGACACAAACATCTCAATTAAGTGCTTAAGAAATGTAATATTCTTCCTGAAAATTAGGCCTAACTCACTTAGAACATACATCCGTGATTAAGTTTTAACCGCAAAATCAAAAACCACACAATATTAAAATTTCAACACATACAACCATTAAATATATTAAAATTAAGAACTTTATTCTGGTTTATTGAAAAATTCATAGTTGGATAATTTACAACCACCCCAAATCCACAGCATTATTCACCAAGCTTCGCATGTGATAATAAACACTAAAACCTTTACCATTTTCAGCATTATTATTTTTATAAAAGCGAGTTTTAAAGTGAAAGAATCTCGAAATGCCTTAAATCCTAGTGAAATAAACACAACCACAGCTTGGTCAAAACATGATACACATTGGGTTCTTAGCCTATTTGGAACGGCCGTTGGCGCAGGCATCCTGTTTCTGCCAATTAACCTTGGGATTGGTGGTTTTTGGCCTTTAGTCGCGATGGCAGTACTTGCTTTTCCAATGACCTATCTTGCGCACCGTGGCTTAGCTCGTTTTGTACTATCTTCTAAGATCAAAAACGCAGACTTCACTGATGTAGTGGAAGAGCACTTCGGCGCAAAAGCAGGCCGTTCTATTTCACTGCTGTATTTTCTTTCGATCTTCCCGATCCTGTTGATATATGGGGTTGGAATAACAAACACAGTAGATAGCTTCATGGTAAATCAGGCTGATATGGCTTCTTTACCTAGACCTTTGCTTTCTGGCGTACTAGTGTTTGCACTAATTGCTATTATGATGGCGGGTGAAAAAGTAATGCTACGGGCCTTTGCCATTATGGTGTTCCCACTTGTTGCCATTCTTGCCTTTCTATCATTTTACTTAATACCGAACTGGACCATGCCTGTCATGGATGTGCCAGAAACGTCAGCTTTTGCTAGCACTATGTGGTTAGCAGTTCCTGTAGTGATTTTTTCGTTTAGTCACGCAGCTGCAATTTCAAGCTTTGCAAATGTACAACGTCGCCATTACGGTAAGCAGGCAGATGCTAAATCCGAAGTTATTCTTCGTCGCACTAGCATCATGCTGATTGCCTTTGTTCTTATTTTTGTATTTTCCTGTGTGCTAACACTGTCACCTGAACAATTGGCTCAAGCAAAAGAACAAAACGTATCCGTATTGTCTTACTTAGCGAACGCAACCGATAATCCATTTATTGCAACACTTGGTCCTTTAGTAGCGTTTGTTGCTATCACTTCATCTTTCCTTGGGCATTTTTTAGGTGCGCGTGAAAGCTTAAATGGTTTAATTAACAAGCATTTTAACCTATCTGAGAAGCGTGTTGATCGTATCAGCGTGGCAGCACTGTTCTTCTCAATCTGGGCGGCGGCGATCATGAACCCAAGTATTCTTGGTATGATGGAAGCATTGTCAGGGCCTGTTATTGCAATGATCTTATTTATTATGCCAATGTTAGCGGTGTATAAAATCGAGGCGATGAAACAATATCGAGGAAATGTCTCTACTTACTTTGTTCTAGCAGCAGGCATTGTGGCGGTAAGTGCATTGATTTTTAGCTTCTTCAGCTAATAACTAAAGACTAGCTTGGATTTTCAGGGGAATACCTTACACAAGGTTAAGGTGATTCCCTGAATTTTCTTACTCTTTAAAAGGTAATCATCGTTACCCTTGACTCTTAAATAAGAGCGAAAACACCCGCAATCATAAGTACTGAAGCGATGCAGGTACGGCCGATAATGCCGAAGTGCGAAGGTTGAATCATTTCATTATGCATAGTTAATCTCCTATTTATTATAAAAGCCATTTTTTATTGGCTTAATAACACTATGTCTAATATCCAGTTTTTTAACAACCCATACAAACATTAAATATTTATGACAGAAACGTAATTTTTTACACTTCACTCTGATTTCGAGCGATGAATCCGCGGCTTAAATCATTAGATTGAGTCCACCGAATATGCTCACTTACCTTCCATCGTTACCCTACCTATGCCATCTTCCAATCATTACATAAGTTTTCAATAGATTTTGTTTTTATAAATCATAATATTATAGAGATCCTTCTCGTCTCTCACTCCCAAAGCACTTTGCCACTGGGAATCCATCCGCACTTAACCAACAAGAAATGGTAGACTTAACTGGTATTCGGTTAAGAGATCACATTTTATTAATACGCTCATGCACTTCTCAATTAAAAAACTGGCTTGCGCACTTTGTACTGCACTTGGACTTTTCTTGCATCCGACCAACGTGCTGGCGAGTACCGAAAAGCAAGCTTATCTGGAAGAACACATTTCAGCAGAAAGCAAGCCCATGTTAAAACTCTACTTTCGCTCGATGGGTAAGCCGCGATCAATTCAAAAAGATGAGTTAAATACGCCACAGCATGCATCAGCGGAGTCTCTTGCTCTGTATTACTTTGCACGAAAGTACCTTAAGCGTTACGAAGGCGTTCCATTACCGAAAGATATGCCCGATTTAATCGAATTCGGTAAAAAGCACCATTTGGAATGGGTCGTCGCTGAAGCACAGCTCAATAAGGCAGTAACAATGATTGAGCAAGACGATAACTGGAACGCAGAATTGTTACTCCATGACGTTGTTTCTACAGCCCGTGATCTTGGTTATCTAGCATTAGAAGGCCGTGCTTACCGCTGGTTAGGCAATCTAGAAGTATCTCGAAATCAACTACGCAGTGGCCTAAAATATTATCGCAATGCCTATGAGTTATTAGAAAAAACAGTATTTGAAATACAAGTCGCGATGACACTGAACAACATTGGGACGGTCTACATCGACGCATCAGATTGGGCTCGAGCCAACAGTTACCTAACGCAAGCTCTCGACACTTACCTAGAGAGCGAATATCAATACGATAATAGCTTTTTTATGGGGGTTATCTACGCAAACCTTAGCATCGTTCACTCGAGCCTCGGAGATAACAAAGAAGCGGAATATTATTTCAATGAAGCCATTCGACTTTCAATGCAAACAGGGTCGGACACAGTCAAGCACCACTCTTTATCCAGCTTTTCACAAATGTTGAGCTCGGTAGGAAAAATTGATGATGCATTAATGGTCGCACAGCGTTGCGTAGACCTGCCCATTCCAAAAAATCTAGAAATGCTAAAAACGTCTTGTTACGAGGCATTTGCAGAGGCTTACCTCGCAAACAAACAATACGATAAAGCTATTACAACAGCACTTAACGTTCTAGAACAAACCAAATCAACCAGTGAATTAGAGCTGCGTCAGCGTATTGATATGCTTTCGGTACTGGTAAACGCTCATCAAATTCTTAATGACTATGAAGCGGCTTTTCATTATTTAACCCAATTAAGAGAGCTAGAGGCTGAGTTTTCTCATCATATTCATGGTGAAGAGATGATTAACATTAAGTTTGACCTCGAAGCTAAGTTAGCCCAGAAAGAACTCAAATTGCTAGAAACAAAAAATGCGCTACAAGCCTCTGAACTGCGTTCACAGCGCTATCGAGAAATGTTCTACTTTATCGCTATTGCGGCAATTGGAGTCGTTGGTTTTCGTTACGTACTGCGCGTTAGACGTATTAATAAAGCACTCACTCAAGAAAATACTACCGATCCATTAACTCAACTGCATAACCGTCGCTATCTTCACATTTGGTTGGACAAAATGGCTCGTAGAAGCCCAGATAGAACATTTGCCTTAGCAGTTTTAGATGTTGATCATTTTAAAACCTTTAATGATCAATATGGACACGATATTGGCGATAAAATGCTGACTCATATTGCCACGCTATTTAATGAATCCACTCGCTCTGGTGACCTACTCATTCGTTGGGGTGGAGAAGAGTTTGTCCTATTATTCGAAGTACAGCGAGTTGAAGATTGCGCTAAGTTTTTGGAGCGATTGAGATATACTGTTGAAAACACGCCATTGGTGGTTGACTCTAAACCATTAAGCGCGACAATTTCCCTTGGAGCAGTGGACAAACTGTCGGCACAAATAATTAAACAAGAATGGGAGCAGTGGTTTTTCTTGGCAGACCAAGCTTTGTATGATGCGAAGCAAGCTGGCAGAAACCAGTTCATCATTCACCCTACATCATAAAAAAGCACACATGAAAAAAAATCTAATCATTATTACTTTTGCGCCTCTATTTCTTATGGCGTGCAGTAATCAGCAAGCATCTCAACTGGGAATGCGCAGCAGCAGTGTCAATGTATATGCCCAGCAAATGAGTAACACTCAACTATGTGAAACTCTCTACTACAACCGTGCAACCAACCAAACCAAAGTGGCGATTGGTGCTGAGTTCAATCGACGTGGATTAAACAAAAAGTGGTGTGATAAAGAATTCGATAAGTTGTACATTAAAAAGTGGATTGATAACGTGCTGCCTAAAGAAAAAGCCGAACCTAAGAAACCAATAGCAACTATTCAACCCGCTTCAACTAAATAACTCCCCTCTTGAAGCAGACGGTACACTCGTATTTTCTGCTTTTCACTTTTCATGCATGCTCGATGCGACATATAAAAACCTCATGGTTTCAGTAAATTAACAAAGACTTATGTTGTCCATCGAACTTTTAATGTAAACAAGTTGTAAATGGTTTTCGTCCTTATTCTTTGTCGTTAGCTTTGTTTGTTCCTGTTAGCGGAATATGAAACAGGAACTAAAAAATTCCAAACAAAGACATGAGGTCAAAAATGGAAATACGCATTAATCGCCTATTTGCTGCTATGTTGGCAGTAGGCATTGCACCTGCCGTCTCGGCGTTTGATCCACTCTATTCTGAACAATGGCACTTAGACAACACGGGGCAAACTGCGTTTGCGGCTAATCCTGCTGTTGCTGGGAACGACTTAAACACTAGGCTCACTCAGGCAATGGGGATTGCAGGTGTTGGTGTGAAAGTTGCCGTCATTGATTCTGGAGTGCAGATCGATCACCCCGACCTTGCAGGTAATATAGTTACAGGTAGCAGAAACTTCGTCGAAGACTCTTCATTCCCACCAAGTTATCCGGTTGATACTAATGGTCATGGCACTGCTGTAGCCGGTTTGATTAGCGCCGTCGGCAAAAACGGTGAAGGCGGACGCGGTGTCGCTTATCACTCTTCCCTCATCGGTTTTAACTGGTTAGCCAACCAGACATTAGAAGGCTGGTTAATCTCCCATGGCATGGACCCAGCAACACGCGATGTTCGCGTATTTAACCAAAGTTACGGTTTCAGCCCTATAAACCCGATTACTTTTGATGAAAGCGACCCTCAGCTAAAACTTGAAATGGACGTGATGAAAAACGTCAGCAACAGTAACGCCTGGGGTCGAGGTGCTGTATTTGTAAAGTCAGCAGGTAATGGTTACCGCTATTTCAATGCAGGGCGATTCTTCGTATTGCCAAGTAACTTCTTTGCTGGTGGGGACAATCAAGGCTTACCGATGCACAACTCTGCTCAGTCTTATGATAACGCCAATTACTTCAATTTAGTCACTAGTGCACTACGAGCGGATGGTACGCGAGCGAGTTACTCATCGGTGGGTTCGAACGTGTGGGTTGCAGCACCAGCAGGTGAATATGGGCAAGATTTCCCTGCTATGGTCACCACTGATTTAATGGGTTGTGAAGAAGGGCAAAATACCAGTGAAGGCCTTGGCATTAATGGGTTACACGGCGGAACGGAGCTCGATCCGAACTGTAACTATACCAGTACGATGAACGGAACCTCATCGGCTGCGCCGAACACATCGGGTGCCATCGCGGCAATCATGTCAACCAACCACGCACTTTCTGCTCGTGATGTACGTGCTTTACTAGCGGAGACAGCAAAAGTAACGGATAAAGCGCATCCAGGCGTACAGCTTGAATTTACTAACCATAAAGGTGAACAGGTTAGCTACGAGGCAATTGCCCCTTGGCAAAAAAACGCAGCAGGCGTAGATTTCCATACTTTTTATGGCTTCGGCGCTGTAGATTTAGATGAAGCGATGCAACGTGCTCGCATGACGAATCGTGTTTTGCCAACTCAAGTCATTACGCCATGGGTTAATAACGCTACAGAAGTAAGTGTACCCGATGCAAGTCTAGTTGGTGGTTCTTCAAGTATCGCCATTGCCGATGAGCTGACAGTAGAATCCGTTCAAGTGACATTGACACTGGACCACGCTCGTCTGCCCGACTTAGCTATCGAGCTCATTTCGCCATTAGGGACTCGTTCCGTTTTGCAAACACCGCGCAATGGTCTTGTTGGTCAATCTCTTGATTCATCGATTACTGGCTACAAAGATCAATTAATGTTGTCTAACCAATTTTATGGCGAAGATGCAAAAGGCGAATGGACGTTGCGAGCAATAGATACGAACGGCGATGAAGTCTATTCTTACATTGCATATTTCAACTCTTCCACCATCTATGACGTTCCGATGGCAAACAACGCTCAGCCCGGTGTTATTAAGAACTGGTCGATGCGCATATTTGGACACTAAGGAGTCAATAACATGAAATACAAATCATTTTCTATGCTGGCTCTCGTTATCATGACGTCGAGTGTATACGCTGAGCAACAGCTCTCTCAACAGCCTGCACCAGAACTGTTTGTGCCATCAGAAGCGGTTGAGATTAATGGCCAAGATTATCGAAAAGTGCAAACTGGCACTATTAGAACCCTATCTGAAGACGTAAAACTTCAAGCGGGTGATGAGGTGTTTAAGAATGCGTTTAGTAACGTATCCAAAGCCACTGGACTGGTTTATATCACCGTAAACAATCCTAACGAAGCGAAAGCAGTCGCCAAAGAGTTAAAATTAGAAGTTATCTTCGCAGAGGGGGAATCAGCGGTGTTAAAAGCATCTCAAGATCAAGATCTGCTAAGTATTAGCGACTACCTAAACGCAGACAGCCGGGTAAAAGCGTCTAAAATTGAACTAAACAGCGGTAAATACCGTGCACAATAATTCTCTAACAAGAGAAGTTGGCCTGTAAAACCATGCCTCAGCGATTGCTGAGGCATTTTTATGGGTAGGAACAGATAAGCTATTATTCTTTAATAACATTTCGCATAACCAGTATGATACCTAAACACCCTACTCGCCTGCGCCTGTCATTTCTTAAACAAAATAATTTCCGTTCTTAGCTCTTCTTCCGTGGTTTCCTTCGGGCTATTCAGATAGCGTTCGATTCCTAAAGGACTGGTTTTGACTTTCATACCACTCTGACGAACCAAGTTCATCGCTAAAGCCCATGCATTTCCCAAAAACTGATATTCACCTCGGTGTTCAACGACAAATGTTTCACTCTCAGGAATGGTACCGGTAACCGCCCCTTGAGGCGCTGGTACTGAGTTATGAAGAGGAAAGCAAGTGATAAACTCGAATGTACCTTTCTGCATATCCATCGACTGGTAATAACAAAACAATTCACCATTCACGGATAGGGTTTCGTCACTAATTAACTGTTCTAGTTGCTGAACATGCTTCTCAATTACCGAACCTAATTCCTGCAAGCTAGCCACACCCTTGATCCCAATGTAATGAATTTGAGGCAACGTTCGGTTACCTATTTCGACTAAGTCTGAATGCACTCTTCCGGTTTCAAGCTTACTTTTGAGCATGCGTAACCCACGTTGATAATCCATCTCTATCATCGACTTAAACATACTTTTCAGAAAGAACAGATACCAAGGGACGCGAGATTGCATTTGCCATTCGACTAAACAGCCATTTTGTGACGGCGTCACGATCAGAGTCACCTTTCCATGGCTCTTGATTGGGCGAAAGAAATGTAGCTCCATATCTAATCGATGCTCTTGAGTACTTTCCAGTACAATCGCGCCAGTCCCAATACGCTGACCATTCCATTGATAACCAGCTCCAACGTGGCCCTGATTATCACTGAATGTCAGCTCGCAGCTTGGTTCAAGAATGATCCATGGTGACCAGCTGGGCCAGTTATTGAAGTTCTTGAGATAGCCAATAATTTCACTTTGATTCTTATTAATTTCAATACTTCGGCTGACCTGATAAGAGAGCATAACGGTTCCTCGAGTTTCCGCTTCACTAACTTCAGTCTAATTCAAATTCCAGTTTTTTCTTGTTTGACTACGGGTTAGATGCGTACGACAAGAAAAATCCAGAGCGTTAATTCTCACTTGAATCAATACGCGCAAAGCTAAGAGCAGAACTCCACTTTTGCACTAAATCGAACACCATCATCGTCCAGTACTAACGCCCATCCCATCCGTTCACATATTCGTTGTACGATAACAAGCCCACAACCATAACCAGCGTTGTACGTCTCGTTGCCATCGTGACGATTTAGGATCTTAAGCGCATGACCTTTCAACTCAATTTCAATATCTCCCACACTATAGCTAAAGGCGTTTTTAATCAGATTGTTGATAACAATGGCCACAAAACTCTCTGGTGCCTTCACTACACCACTATGTTGTTCGTGCAAAGCGTAATTCGAATCTTGCTTGGCAAATAAAGGAGCTAGCTCTTCCAACTGTTTTTGTAAACAAGTGAGAAGCTGATGCTCTCCGTAATGCTGAGGCTCTATTTTCTCTTTACCAAGTAAGAGAAACGCTTCTGTCAGTACACGCATCTCGTCACAAGCTGACTGCATCCTCGTGATGGCTTTTTGCGCAACTCGAGGTTGGTCATGAATACGCGTCAGAATGTCTGTTGAGCCTTTAATCACCATGATTGGCGTTCTCAACTCATGCGATGCAAAACGGCTAAATTCTTGCTCTCGTTTGAAATAGCCCGCGATATCGTTTTTATTATCCAGCAAAGTTTGCTCTATCTGGCGTGTTTCGCTGAACTTAGTTTCAACTTGGAAAGCGGGTTGATCCGGTGACATTTGGCTAATTTTTTCTTCGATTTGCGCTAGTGGTCGAGACAATATTCGCACCATATAAATGCCATACCCGACCATAACAAATGAAAATAAGCCACCGAGCAGTAGCGTAAACTGATGCAGCGAGCTTTCGTATTCGTCGAGGTAATCATCGGAGTCATCTTGAAATACAATGTACATAAGCCCCTTCCCTGAGGGGTGTTTCAATACGACAAAGTGTTTGTCTTCTTCACCAAGCAGATATTCGTAAAAACCGGGCGAAGTAAAAGAGAGCAACCAATCCGGTGTCGGAGCTTCACTCCAATATGAGTTGAACTCCAATACGTTTGGCAATGGCGCATCCCAGCCCTGTTTCTCGAAATTCTCACTATAAAGCGCCGCTTCAGTATCAAGCCAGTGATGTAAACTCAGCACTTCAAGTTTGTTTTCTGCCACATAAATCAGCGACCAAAAAAGAGTAAACATCACAAACGTCATGACCCCAAAACCCCAACGGATCTTGCGATAAATGCTTGGATATTCGTTATGCTTTAAGTCGGTAACCTTGTCCATGAATAGTCTCTAATCGTGATTCTTCAAAACCTTTGTCTAGTGCGGTTCTTAAACCGTAAATATGGCTACGAAGTGCATCACTTCCGGGTGGTTCGTCTCCCCACACACTATCGATCACTTCTGTGCGCGAGACCGCTGCTGGAGCACGTTGGAGGAGCAATTTTAAAATTTTAGTTTGAATTCGACTCAGCTTAATTTCTTTGTCTTTTCTCGTTACTTTTCCTGTACGCGCATCTAAACAAATATCTGCAAATTTGAGCGTTCCGATATCTTGTCTTGGACCACGATTAGCCAAAGCATGAACACGCAAACTGAGCTCTTCCATCGCAAATGGCTTCATTAAATAGTCATCTCCCCCCGCTTTAAAAGCCGCGATTTTGTCATCTAGCGTATCTTTTGCCGTTAGGAAGAGAATTGGCGTTCCACATAACTTATCTTGTCGAAGCTTCTGTACCGTACTGATGCCATCGAGCTTCGGCATCATGATATCCATGATAATTACATCGTAATGATTTTCCTCGATTAACTTAATCGCAGCCTCTCCATGAAACGCACAATCGATAATCATGCCTTCGAGCTCAAGATAGTCTGCAATCGTCTCCGAGACGTTATGGTTGTCATCTACAATTAAAATTTTCATAAAATCACATTTCTTCACGATCTCTTCACGATATGCCCAATAAGATACAGGCAATTTCCTAAACTCGCTCGTAAATTGAGGTTAATACAATGAAAAAACTCGCTCTTATTTCTGTAGTAGGTTTGGCATTGTCTGGTTGTGGTGGTTCAGGTGGTGGCAGCAATAGCGATAGCACACCAACTCAACCAACAGTGAAACCAAGTGTAGCGATTGGCTCTGTTGAAGCGGTCAACGCTGAAGAAAGCACGTTGACCGTCAATGGACATACGTATCGTGTGTCTGAGGTGGTTTATG
Source organism: Vibrio sp. sp1 (assembly GCF_016920955.1). Taxonomy (NCBI): domain Bacteria; kingdom Pseudomonadati; phylum Pseudomonadota; class Gammaproteobacteria; order Vibrionales; family Vibrionaceae; genus Vibrio; species Vibrio sp. sp1. Next base: position 1,105,353 of record NZ_CP060590.1, on the reverse strand, counting down.
ACGACACACAAGTGCAATTGGCCGAAGTAAAACCCAAAATGGTGGTTCGCGTGGGGTCAGATATTCGGCAAGCTTCGGACAATGGCGTCCGAGTCACACTTGAACCAACCATTACAGGACGTGTCACAGCGATTGATCATGTGAAGAAAACATTCACGGTAAACGGCATAGAGCTGCAGTTTGACGATTTAAGTGATGATATAGAAGTCAACGACTGGGTAATGGTGTCATCATTGCCAACTGCTGATGCGGGTTATCGAGTGTTGTCTGTGGTCGAACTCGACGTAGATAACGAGTACCCAGTACTTGATAACGACTACGAACTGGAAGGCCGTATTACCAGTATCGATGAAAATGCTGGAACATTTAAGTTAGGTGGAAAAGTAACGGTGGCATATAACAACGTTAACCAGCTTAGCATTGGTCAATGGATTGAAGCCGAAGGTGAAATGCAAAACGGTATCTTCATGGCACATGAGGTACAAGTTGAAGACTACGACGATCTAAAAAATGACAGCGATGTGGAAGGTATCGTGACTTGGGTTGCCAAGGATTATAGTGAGTTCTCTCTAAACTATCGAGGAGCCTTCTCCATTGATAACGCAACACGATTTGAGGATGGTAGCAAAGCTAATCTAGAACAAGGTCAAGAAGTAGAAGTGACCTCTGTGATGAAAAATGGCAAACGCACAGCTACCGTCATCGAATTTGAGCGGTCGGAGTTTGACAATGACAACCAATGGCGGGGTAAAGAGTTTGAATGTGAAGGCTATGTATCAAACTACGATGCTGATTCAAGAGTGTTTGAAGTTGAGCATTGTGAGAATGATGCTGATCAAGTACTAAGTAACACCACCGTTGTGATTGATGCACAAACACGCTTCCAAGGCATTGAAGAACTTAACCTAAATGGTGCTCGTGTCGAAGTCGAAGGTGTGATCATTAACAACCAAAATATTGCCCGTGAAGTGGAGTTAGACGTTTACGACAACTAATCCCTTCTACGCTTAAGAAAAAGTGTCACTTCGATGGCACTTTTTCTTTTCACCTTACTTTGCTTCCCAAGCTCAAACCAACAAATTCTCAGCCAAAGCCTTTTCTCTCCGTTACACTTTACCTATGTTCCACAAAATTGGTGACAACTATGAAAAAACGCAACCTCATTTTGTTAGTCTTGTTTTTTGGTTCAGCCACGAGCTTAGCTAGCGTTATGGATCCTGACTGCGATGCAGAAAAGGCAGCTAAAGCCGCTGCGACAAAAGCCGTGGTTGGTGTTGGTGGTCGCTGTACGCCTAAAGAGGCACTGAAAGATACCGCAGTTGATGCAGGAAAAGACAAATTGCCAGATGAAGGGATGGCGGGTAAAGCTGTTGATGCAATGACACCGGAAAAAGAGAAGAAAACGGTGAAAGACGTAACCAAAAAGCTCAATAAAGATTAACACCTACATCATAGATGTTTGAGCGTAAAAACATGTTCCTAGAATCAAGTGGCTATTTACCTGTTGTTTGAAGCACACGTCTAATCTTGGTTTTTTCATATTCCAAAAACTGCATTTGACCACACACTGTTTTTACTACACAAGTTCAAAAATTAGTAATAGTTTCTCCTAACTTTGAGACTTTGAGTCTAACTAAATGCGCAATGCATTGCATACAGATTGCTTGCCTATATTGTACACATACTATATCGGTTTAACGATGGTTAGAGGTTATAGTGAACAGACTCTAAAAACCGAACTGTAGTTCAATTGGCGGTACTGACTGGCTTAGATGCCGATTTGAACTTCATCAGAAACAACAGAGAAAAGGTTTTGCCTATAATCACAGGTGTCATTTTGTATCGACAGCTCAATAGACTCGACCAAAGAAAAGTCCTTGAGCAGGTACAGGCTTTAGGGAGTTCGAAATTTTTCGGTAAGATTCAAATGCTGGTAGCGCAAAGTATTGCTAAGCCAATGTGGAACCCTTGGAGCCTGTCAGATGGTGAGCTGCGCCAGTATTTTAATACTCATAAGGCAGTTGCAAATTTCCTTTCTACATGGTTTATCACCATCGATATTAAACTTGAGGTCGGCTTTATGGCAGCTGTTATATACGCACTATCAAAAGGTCAAGGGGCTGCATTGATTAAAGAAATGGCTGCAGTGCACATCGCTGAAGAGACTTTCAAAAACCTCAGCCTCTCATTAACTGCACAACAAGCTGGCGCGAGAGCATTTTTTGTAGCTGTTATTCTCACTACTGTACTCAAAGGCTTTAACGAGGCAGATGCGCTAGCTGCAAAGAAAGAGTTGTTACGACGTAATATGCTTAGAATAGAGGATTTGTAAGCTATGTTTTGGATACTGGGTCTTTTGGTTTCCTTGTTTATCATGTACTCGGATTACGCGCATTACTTCTATACCAAGCGACATGGAAAGAAATCTAGGGTTTCTCGCTTATTAAGCTTGTTGATCACGGTAACGCTCCCTATGATTGCGACTATCGAGATTTTGAACGATCTTAATGTAGAGAAAACCAGCTACCAAGTGTGTGTAGTTTTAGTCTCAGCTTTAGTTGGCCTTCTGGTCTGCTTGTCGGAACAGTATCGTTTTAAGTCAGAAAGAGATTAGTGGTATCGGGTTGTACAGCTATCAACAAAGGCATCAAATTGGTGCCTATTTTATTGTTGGTGTATTAATAACTGATCTGGCGAGTAAGGTCGACTCGAATGTCTTCTCACGTTCACCCTCGAGCACGAGACCGCTATCATGACTTCTTTAATGAAGGAAAGAGAACCTTTTGACTCGGGGAATTAGAGCTCTTGGACGTCTGAATGCACATAGTTCATACCCTCCATTGAGACGTCGGAATTATTCGCTGTACCATAATAGAAAATTATTTCTGTATTGAAACACATATACCTTGCTCGTGAATATCTAGCTGTCTCGGACATCTCAAATCTAGCCTCAACTTACATCCAAATGAAGTTGTAGTTTGTATGACCAATTGCTCATAGTTTATTTAACAAATAGAAACGAGTTCATGGGTAGCTAATACAAAAAAGAGCGCCGATTGACGCTCTTTCCGAACTTTAATAGATAACCAATTATGCAGTCTCTGCTTCACCTATCCAATGATAATGGTGGTTGGCTTTTTTCCCCACTAAACCGAGCTCTGCCAATTCTTCAAATACCTTGTCTACCTCTTCCGCAGACAGCCTAAACTGTTTAGCAACGGCTTTTTTGGTGCACGTAATTTGATGCGTTTTAAGTGCATCGCTAACTTGCTCTAACAAGGTTTTCGGTTCCTTTGGTTCTTCTGGCTCCGGCGCAGCTGGTATTTCTTGCTCTTCTTCCTCTTTTATATGAGGAAGATAACCCGCAGGCGCTGGATCTATATCGCGAACTGTTTTCAATATCATGCCCTCATTTCTGCGATAGAAATATCGGAACCGTTGCTCTTCACCAATCAAGCCAACAAAAAATGCAGCAAAGAAGTCCAAAAGAATCGAAAGAAATACAACCAAGCCAAGCTGAGCTTGTTGAGAGGTAGTACCAAATGCGTTGGCTAGGCTATCAATCAAACCAATCACTGAGCCTTGCGTCACCGGCGGTAAACTATCACGCTCCATAGCCAAGCGTTGCTGCTCTTCACGTAAGGTTTTGTTTTGATCCTGAATGCGAGTTACACCAGTCGCGATACGCTCCATCTCGATGTATTTCTGCGCTGCCATATTGTTGAGCTCAATCTGCTTATCGATTGCCGCAATCTGACGATTAAACGCTTCCACTTTCGCCTGCTCTACCGAAATATGACTTTGTGCACTATTGGTTGCACTATTAATCCCACCAATACTACCGCCAATGGAAATCGCAGCTAAAACTAAATAAAACACGAGAGCGGTTGCTGCTCCTGTGTAGTTGCGATGGGCTCGGCGCTCACCGTATTCATACCAAGCGTAAAATTTACCCGCTTCAAAAATGATCGCTAAACCACCAAATAAGGTTTGCATCATCGGGTTTTCGTCGATAGACAAAAATAGCAATAGAGAAAAAATAGTCGATGCTAAAATCGCAGCACCGGTGAATGCATATACACTCACCATGGCAAATCGACCTTTAGGGTATCGATATCCAATCTGTTGTTCGTATTTCATTTGAGAAATTTCTTAAGATTAATCGCCCCTCCGACTAAGTAGGACGGACGTTTCTGGCATGTACAAAGGAGCGCAGAATACCGTATCCTTTATTAAATTACTGTCATAATTCCGTTAATGGAAAACAAGTGAAGATTCGGTGTGCATTTTGAATCGATATCAGCCAAATCTAGCACGTAAAAACACCACCACGACACCCACTAACCGAAGCTTCAGTGACATATAAGAGAGATTAATTCGGTATCTTCAGAAGCGACTAAGCAAGACTGACAAGTTGAATTGGAGGTTGTGAATGTCAGCCGAATCAAGACATTAAAGCGTTAAAAATAGGCAACAAAACAAATAATGCACACTTGCATCACCTTTTAGTAAACTGATAATTACATTGTTTGGTTAATTTGTTAGTATCCCGCGCCGAAGAAGATAAGCACTCAATTGTATGGAAAACACTCTAATACAGCACAAACACCATCGCTTGCACGCTATTGCGGTTATTATCGCGGTGTTGTTTCAGTTGTATTTAGCGTCCACAGCCGCTCTTAATCCTACACAAGTTCACAGCACAACTTGGCTCAACAAAGTCCAAAGTGAAAAGGTTTTACTGTGTACCGCAGATGGTTTCAAATGGGTGGATATCAATACGTTGATTGAGGCTAACGCTCAATCTTCTTCTAAGCTCATCCAAGATCTTAACTTACACGACGGCTTTCAGTTTGAATGTCCGCTTCTTCAAGCTGTTCAATTCTTTCTTCTGGTTGCGATTGGGCTTTACCTGACAACCATCCATTGGCTGCGCCGAGTAAAGTATGCACTGACGACTTATCATTTTTCAAAATGCGATAAGTTCGTTTACAAACACATCGCGCCTAAGCACTCTCCGCCGAGTGTTTTTCCTGCCTAACAGGCATCTAATCATTGACAACTTTATTCAAAAATAACGATGACTCTGTTTGTTGTCCATTCAGAGAAGCTATTCATTCAAAAGGAAAAACACATGCTTAAATCATTTAAAACCGCCGCTATCGCGCTTATTGCTGTCATCGCTAGCCCACTGAGTTTAGCGCACGATTATGAAGCAGGAAAAATTCATATCGACCATCCATGGAGCCGCGAAGCGCCACCAAACGCACCTGTTATCGGTGGTTTTTTTCAATTAACCAACCACGGTGACAGTGAAGATGCATTGATCGCAGCAGAAAGCCCAATCGCAGGGCATGTCGAAATTCACACGCATAAGAAAGAAGATGGTGTGATGAAAATGATTAAGATTGACGAAGTGCGCGTTCCAGCCAATGACTCAGTGTTGTTTAAGCCAGGCAGCTTCCATTTAATGATTTTCAATCCAACACAAGCGCTCAAAGAAGGCGACCGCTTCCCTATGACGTTAACATTCAAAAACGCGGGTAAAGTGGAAGTAGAAATGGCGGTTGAAAAACAAGGTCACATGGAAAAACACATGCACCATTAATGACGTAAACAAAAATGCCCGCTGATTTAGCGGGCATTTTTATCTCAGCTTAGTCAAAATCATTATCCAATAGGTCCTAACTCGACTCTTCAGAATAATGGTGATAAATAACGCTTGGCGAAACGGCGTCATATATCATAACAGCGTGCTCGGGCAAGAGATTCTAAATCACGCTCGTTCCTCGCTATTCAGAATGACCTTGAAAGACTTAAGATCCTAAAAAGGTTCCCTACCCGCTTAAAACTCAACCTCTCGACAAAGTTATCCAACCATCACTTGGCAAGCCTAAATGAAATCATAAGTTTGGCAACAAAGACCCACGGTTAATCGGCTTTCTTTCTACTTGCAACAAACCTCGGCCCAACGAGCTAAGCCCGCAGCTATAAGCTCAATTGTTTATATATCCCGATTATCCTGACTAGATACAAATCATGCACGACCGTAAAAGTCGATATATGCCACTGGATGAGTCAGCATCTAAAGAAAGTACGTGATCGACTTCTCATTGTTGGTGTTTCTCTGTTTATTAAACTAATTTGTATTACAATAATACTCTATGTTAAATAAAAAATCCTTTCCAACTCTACAAACATGAGAGAACACCATTATGTCTACTAAAATTGCATTTATTTCTGGTGCTACTGGCGGTATCGGCTTCCAAGTGGCAAAGCGTCTTGGTCAGGATGGATACACGGTCATTCTAAACGGCATTGAAGATGAAAAAGGTTCGGAGTGTGTCTCCAAACTACATAACGCAGGAATTGAGGCTGAATACTACGGTTTTGACGTTACAGATGAACATGCCGTCGATGAAAACATCAATGCTATTGGTGAAAAATACGGCAAAATCGATGTTGTCGTTAATAACGCAGGTGGTCTTGGTGGTCGTAGTCCTATTGAAGGTATGGAAACTGCTTTTTTCCGTAAAGTCATGGCTTTAAACCTCGATAGTGCATTCTTCGTATCACGCGCAGCGATTCCATTTCTAAAAAAGTCTGATAACGCATCAATTATCAACTTCACTTCAAACGCTGCTTGGAATGCAGGTGGTCCAGGTGCAGGTATTTACGGTACATCAAAAGCCGCCGTTCATACATTAACTCGCGCTTTAGCTAAAGAGTTAGCTCCGGCTGGAATTCGAGTCAATGCAGTATCTCCTGGCACTATCGATACACCATTCCATGCTCAAATCAAAGCAACCAAGCCTGAAGTATTTGCTTCTTGGGCAGACAGTATTATGCTTGGACGCCTAGGCAAGCCAGAGGAAGTCGCCTCTGCTATCTCTTTTCTGGTAAGTAAAGATGCATCATTCATTACCGCAGAAACACTGCAAATTGGTGGTGGTCAAGCTTTAGGCATTTAGTACCAATAAGTCTTTTTACCTATCAGTAAGTACGCTTTAGTACTGATTTGATAACGGCCGCAGTATGTTTGTACTGCGGCTTATCCTTATACCACCTCGCCTTTCACCCCATTTGTAACGTTTCACCCATTTTTTGGTATGGACAGTATTCCTCTAGCTGAAACAAAACCACTTGTATTACAATAAATTTTATTTTTTACGTTATTTAAGCCTCCTAAAGGCTTTGTTCACGATAAAAATGGAAGCGTGATGAATCCGCTTTTCTTATATACACTGATGAATAAAACCCTCACAAACCTTACTTACATCTCACTTTTAGAAAAAATCCATCCCAAGCCCGCTATGCTCATAATTTTCAATTGCAAAAGCCACAATAGTCATTATGATTATCAACAAGCAATATAATCATACAATAGTATTTTTGGAGTTAAAATGACTAAACCTATCATTGGTTTCATCGGCCTAGGCTTGATGGGCGGAAACATGGTTGAAAACCTACAGAAACGTGGTTACGAAGTTGCTGTAATGGACCTCAATAAAGATGCTGTTGACGCAGTACTAGCTCGTGGAAACGCTTCTGAAGCTTCTTCAGGTAAAGAGCTAGCAGAGAAAAGTGATATCGTGATGCTGTGCCTAACAACATCTGAAGTTGTCGAAAAAATTGTTTACGGAGACACTGGTGTTCTAGCTGGCATGTCAGAAGGTAAAACACTCATCGACTTCGGTACATCTATTCCAGCTTCAACGAAGAAGATTGGCGCTGACCTCGCTAAGAAAGGGGCTGGTATGATTGATGCGCCTCTAGGTCGTACACCTGCCCACGCAAAAGATGGTTTACTAAACATCATGGCCGCAGGCGACGTCGAAACATTCAATAAGGTTAAGCCAGTACTGGACGATCAAGGTGAAAACGTATTTTACCTTGGCGCACTAGGCTCTGGTCACGTAACTAAGCTTGTGAATAACTTTATGGGTATGACAACCGTAGCAACCATGTCTCAGGCATTTGCTGTTGCTAAACGTGCTGGTGTTGATGGTCAACAATTATTCGACATCATGTCTGCAGGACCATCAAACTCACCATTTATGCAATTCTGTAAGTTTTACGCCGTAGATGGCGAAGAAAAACTAGGCTTCTCTGTTGCAAACGCAAACAAAGACCTCGGTTACTTCCTTGCTCTATGCGAAGAGCTTGGTACAACTTCCCTGATTGCAGAGGGCACTTCTAAGAGTCTACAAGCAGCAGTTGATAAAGGCCTTGGTCAAAATGACGTTCCAGTCATCTTCGACTACTTTGCAGAGCTAGAAGCTTAGTCACACTCAGTTGCAACTATAAGCCCAGCAACCAATGTAGCTGGGCTTTTTTGTTTTTCCCAAACGCTCATCACTCCTTGATACCCTAGCCACTCCTTTAAAGTTTTGCAGGGCAGCCTCTTCCAATTCTCTTATATATTTTCCACTCACACTTCAAAACCTCTCTCCTATTTCTGGCGTACGCCTCATTAAAGCTACGTCTGATTTAATGCTTTTTCTTTGCTAAGAAGGCACACATATTTATTTAAATAGACAAAGCATCAGGTTTGGGGTGTAAAGTGTAAACACGGCATGCAAAGAAAGTTAGATTGCTTTTTCGCTTTAGGCTGACGACTCTAATGTGAATATAGTCGCACCTTATTGGGAGTTCCCCAATACAACGAATAACAACAAACGATGCGCCACGCTTTCTCAGTCAGCTTGATCAAAAAATCCCACGGCTTTAACACCGCGGGATTTTTCATTGAGAGTCTTTAACTTTGGTTAGTTTTTCGCGTTAGCTAACTTTGGGCTTTTAGGCCCTCGGGCTGCGTTCACCAATAGAACACCCACCGAGAGAACAATCGCACCACACAAGATAAACAGTAGTCGACCAGATGGTTCATTTGGAATTAGAGCCATAGCTAGGATACCGAAGCCCGCTACGCTGATAAGCTTACCAAGCATGCCGCGCTGTTTTGTATCTAGGTTCTGCTGCTCTTCGCTGTCAGCCACAAGTGGCGTATTCCAGTTCTCGAACAATTGGTCCACTTCTTTCTCACGTTCAGGTGATAGACCTTTGTAGAAGCGCGTTGTCAGCAAGAAGAAACCACCGGTGAAGATAACGTGTGCCGCTAAGCTCAAGCCAACTTTCAGATCTGCCCACTCACGTCCTGTAAACGCTTGCTCTAGACCGAATAGGCGCTCTACATCTTCTGCTTGTAGTGAGATACCGAAGATGTAAGAAACAAAGCCACCAACAACCAGTGTTGCCCAACCAGCCCAATCCGGCGTCTTACGAATCCACATACCAAGTAGTATAGGAATCAGCATTGGGAAGCCAATTAATGCACCGACGTTCAGTACGATATCGAACAGGCTCAAGTGACGTAGTGAGTTAATGAATAGACCGATACCAATGATGATGAAGCCCATCACGATAGTCGTTGCTTTACTCACGATAACCAGTTCTTTTTGCGACGCTTGTGGACGCACAATCGGGCTGTAGAAGTTCATCACAAAGATGCCCGCGTTACGGTTAAGACCAGAGTCCATTGAAGACATGGTCGCCGCAAACATTGCTGACATCAGAAGACCCACCATACCTGCTGGCATTACGTTTTGTACGAATGCTAGGTATGCTGCATCACCACCTACTGAGCCGTATTGCTCTGCGAAATCAGGCATAAATGCCGCAACGTACCAAGGTGGTAGGAACCAGATGATAGGACCAACAATCATCAGCACACATGCAAGACCTGCAGCTTTACGTGCGTTTTCACTGTCTTTTGCACATAAGTAGCGGTAAGCGTTGATGCTGTTGTTCATGACACCGAACTGTTTAACAAAGATGAAGACAACCCAAAGGATAAAGATACTGAAGTAGTTCAGGTTGTTACCCAGCATGAAGTCGCCGTGGAAGTTCGACACGATGTTGCCAATACCGCCACCATGGAAGTATGCCGCCACCGCACAAGTGATCGTCACTGCCATGATAACCAGCATCTGCATAAAGTCAGATGCAACAACCGCCCAAGAGCCGCCTGTTACCGCCATTAGCATTAGCACTAAGCCCGTAACGATGATGGTCGCTTCCATAGGAATGTTGAAGACCGCTGCCACGAAAATCGCAAGACCATTCAACCAAATACCGGCCGAGATCAAGCTGTCTGGCATACCAGCCCAAGTGAAGAACTGCTCTGAAGTCTTACCAAAACGTTGACGAATTGCTTCAATCGCCGTCACTACACGTAGTTGGCGGAACTTTGGAGCAAAATAGAGGTAGTTCATAAAGTAGCCAAATGCGTTGGCTAAGAATAGGATTACAACAACGAAACCGTCGTTGAACGCGCGTCCTGCGGCACCTGTAAACGTCCATGCTGAAAATTGCGTCATGAAGGCGGTAGCACCTACCATCCACCATAACATCTTACCGCCCCCTCGGAAGTAGTCACTGGTTGAGGTAGTGAACTTACGGAACATCCAACCAATTGCAACTAAGAAGAAGAAGTAGGCAAGAACAACAAGAGTATCAATAGTCATTTTTTCAGCCTTTCAAGTTTGATCATTTTCTAACGTCTAGACTACTCTTCTCATAACCCCATTTGTACTACAATAAGCTTTAATTGTGATCTGAAGCATAAGTTATTCAACGAAAAAAACACGTCAAATCCCTTACTTTCTTAGACCAATGGCTTTCTAGGAGATAATTGCCACTCAGAACACCTCAACATATTGTAATACAAATTGTCTAATTGAAATTTATTAGAGTATGGAATATTTTTCTTCTTCGCGCTTTGTCTGAAGATCAAAAATGCGCGGCATTTCTTTGAAGGAAACGTAATGAGATGTTTCGAAAAAATTGGATAGAAAGTAGGATTTATATGAATGCGATTTTTAACTCTCGCCTCTTTCAAACTTTCAAACACAAAAAAGCGAGCCCTGAGGCTCGCTTTATATTCTATTCGCTAGTTTTATCGGGGTGTTACGACACTTATGCTACGTGAGCTACTGCGTCGCGAACCAGTGTACCCAGTTCATCCCAGTTACCTTCATCGATAAGTTTTGTTGGCACCATCCAAGTACCGCCACATGCCAGTACTGAAGGGATAGACAAGTACTCGTCTACGTTACCTAGGCTCACGCCACCTGTTGGCATGAATTTCACTGGGTAAACCGCCGTTAGTGCTTTAAGCATACCAACACCGCCAGATGGCTCAGCAGGGAAGAACTTAAGTGTACGCAGACCCATTTCCATCGCTTGCTCAACTAGGCTTGGGTTGTTTACGCCAGGTACGATAGCCACGCCTTTGTCTAGGCAGTATTGAACCGTGCGAGGGTTAAAACCTGGGCTTACGATAAAGTCCACACCAGCTTCGATCGCTTGGTCTACTTGCTCGTTAGTTAGGATCGTACCTGCACCGATCAGCATTTCTGGGAACTCAGCGCGCATAGCACGAATCGCTTCTGCAGCACACTCTGTGCGGAACGTGATCTCTGCGCAAGGCATACCGTTTTCAACCAAGGTGCGACCCAGAGGGATCGCATCTTCTGCTTTGTTGATGGCAATAACAGGAATTACTTTTAGGTTTGCTAATTGTTCGTTTAATGTCGTCATAAGAGTGTACTCGTCGTCATTAACTTGAGTTCAATAAATCACTGCGGAGCGCCGATTACTCAACGCTCCGCAAAAGAATTACAAAGGAAGATCTGGCATCACTTCACGTGGAATGATGGCACCTTTATGTTGAATTACCGCGCCAGCCATACAGTGGCCAGAGTAAGCCGATTCAGCTGCATTACCGCCAGTCAAACGCTTCGCCAAGAAGCCCGCACTGAAAGAATCACCAGCCGCTGTTGTATCAATCACGTTGTCGACTTTGTTTGGCGCCACGTATTGCGCTTCGCCATTCGCCACAACCAAGCAATCTTTGCTACCACGTTTGATGATGATTTCATCCACACCCAGGGCAGAGGTTCTCTCGATGCACTGTTCTAGATGCTCGTCACCGTAAAGCATTTGCTCATCTTCAAATGTGAGCAGTGCAATATCTGTGTGCTTAAGGATCTTAAGGTACCAAGACATGGCATTCTCGCGGCTTTCCCACAATTTAGGACGGTAGTTGTTATCGAAAATAACCTTACCACCTTGTGCCTTGAAGCGCTCAAGGAAGCCAAACAGTTGCGTCTTACTTTCTTCAGTAAGGATCGCTAATGTAATACCGCTCAAGTAAACCGCATCGTACGAGTAAAGTTTGTCGACTAATAGCGGAGACTCATTTTGTTCGAATAGGAACTTAGCGGCCGCTTCGTTACGCCAGTAGTGGAAGTAACGTTCGCCAGTTTCATCGGTTTCGATGTAGTAGATACCTGGTTGCTTTTCTTTAACGGAAAGAACGAGGCTAGTATCGATGCCCTCTTCCTGCCATGCTGATAGCATTTCTTGGCTAAAAGGATCGTTACCCAGAGCCGTTACATAGCTGGTTTTGATATCGTGAGCTTTGGTCAAACGAGATAAATACAGTGCGGTATTCAACGTATCACCACCGAATGACTGCTTTAGCTGACCTTCCTTTTTCTGTAGCTCAACCATACATTCGCCAATGACCGCGATGTTTAATGATTTCATGTTGTCACCTTAGCAACTGAGGTTGCGCTATAGATTATTTTAAGAAGTCTTCACGAGCTGGGTTGAAGATGTCTAGAAGAATGCTGTCTTGCTCTAGTGCAACCGCACCGTGCATCATGTGCTTACGAGCAAAGTATGCATCGCCTTCTTTTAGGACTTTCTTCTCGCCTTCGATTTCTGCTTCAAAGCTGCCACGTACTACGTAACCAATTTGATCATGGATTTCGTGAGTATGTGGAGCACCAATCGCCCCTTTGTCGAAACATAGGTGAACCGCCATTAGGTCATCTGTGTAAGCAACAATTTTACGTTTGATACCGCCGCCTAGCTCTTCCCACGGGTTCTCATCTAATACAAAGAAAGAATTCATCGTCATACTCCTAAAAAGTCTCTATTAAAGCGAACCCTACGGCACTTCATTCTTAACCATGCTTTTATTAAAAGGTTCTCTTAAAAAAGCGTCGTATTGATAAAAGTGAAACGCGAAGCGAAAGGGTCTGCTGTCGAATTGGTAACTAGCATATCCGATCTATTTTAATTGTCATACAATATATCTAAAAATATGTGATATTCATCAAACGGTGCTCGTTAAAGCATTCCACTTAACGATTGATAACGCCGAAACATCAGCCACAACAAGGATTGCCACAACAATACAAATCAATAAGTTAGCTAAATTCGCGTGATTTCACTCTCCCTTTTTGCCACAAAAACTACACCCAAACTTAATATTGTATTACTTTATAGAAAGTTTAAGAAAACAACACACTTCATCTGAGGGTGGTAAAGAAATGACTACACAACCGATTTTGTTGACTGAAGCAGAAGTCGAACTACTAAGAAAGGAAGTCGGAAAGCCGAGCTTAATGGGCAAGTCCATTGAAGCGAATCGCAAGGAACTTGAAGCCTTCATGCGTCTGCCTCTAGACGTACCAGGTCACGGCGAAGCAGGTGGCTACGAGCACAACCGCCACAAACAAAACTATACCTACATGAACTTAGCGGGTCGTTTGTTCTTGATCACTCAAGAAGAAAAGTACGCGCAGTTCGTTAAAGATCTTCTCGCTATTTACGCAGAGAAGTACCTCACTTTTGATTTCCACGTACAGAAAAACACTAACCCAACAGGTCGTCTTTTCCACCAGATCCTTAATGAACACTGTTGGTTAATGTTTACTAGCCTTGCTTACTCTTGCGTGGCATCAGTGATGACGGAAGAAGAGCGCACAGCCGTTGTTGAGCGCATTTTCGAACCAATGCTAGACATGTTCACAGTAAAATACGCGCACGATTTCGACCGTATTCACAACCACGGTATCTGGGCAGTTGCGGCTGTTGGTATTTGTGGTCTAGCTATTGGTAAACCTGAATATCTAGAGATGTCGGTATACGGTCAAGACCGTGATGATACCGGTGGCTTCCTAGCGCAAATCTCACAACTGTTCGCCCCTTCTGGTTACTACATGGAAGGCCCTTACTACCATCGTTATGCGATTCGTCCAACTTGTGTATTTGCAGAAGTAGTACACCGTCATATGCCTGAAGTAGACATCTACAACTACAAAGACAAAGTGATTGGCAACACAGTACAAGCGATGCTGGCAACGGCTTACCCGAATGGTGAGTTCCCTGCCCTAAACGACGCATCTCGTACCATGAGCATTACAGATATGGGTGTTCAAGTTGCGGTGAGCGTTTACAGCAAACACTACGGTATGGATGACAACATCCTAGGCATGGCGAAGATTCAAAACGCAGTTTGGATGCACCCTTGTGGTCTTGAGCTTTCTCAAGCCTATGATAAAGCCATCGCAGACCGTGAAATCGGCATGCCTTTCTGGCCGAGCGTGGAACTTAACGAAGGTCCAACTGGTAACAACGGTGCACAAGGCTTTATCCGTATGCAGGATAAAACCGGTGATGTGTCACAGCTTGTGATGAACTACGGTCAACACGGCATGGGACATGGTAACTTCGATACGCTTGGCATTACCTTCTTCAACCGTGGTCAAGAAGTGCTGCGTGAATACGGCTTCTGTCGCTGGGTAAACGTTGAGCCTAAATTCGGCGGTCGTTACGTAGACGAAAACAAATCCTACGCACGTCAAACTATCGCGCATAACGCGGTAACGATTGATGAGCAATGTCAGAATGGTTTCGATGTAGACCGCGCTGATTCAGTGCACGGTTTGCCTCACTTCTTCAAAGTAGAAGGCACTGAAATCAACGGTATGAGTGCGTTTGCGAACGACCATTACCCGAATACAGACATGCAGCGCAGTGTGTTCATGCTTAACCTCGATGAGCTTGAAGCACCGCTACTGCTAGACCTTTACCGCATCGAAGGTGAAGGCGAACATCAGTACGACTACTCTCATCAATACGATGGTCAAATCGTACGTACTAAC
Organism: Vibrio sp. sp1; assembly: GCF_016920955.1. Classification (NCBI taxonomy): domain Bacteria; kingdom Pseudomonadati; phylum Pseudomonadota; class Gammaproteobacteria; order Vibrionales; family Vibrionaceae; genus Vibrio; species Vibrio sp. sp1. The sequence goes on along the minus strand of NZ_CP060590.1, from coordinate 1,090,333 downwards.
TTTGATTACCAAAGCTTTGGTGAACTGAGCACGCTTGGCGATGATTTCGGTTATCAACACCTTTGGAAAGTAGCAAGCGGCAAAGTGCAAGATACGGCGTTGGTTAGCTGGCTACAAAACAACACCTACTACACTTGGTTAGGCACAAGCAGCAGCGCGAAACAAAACGGTGACAATGAAGTTATCTTCACTCGCACTGGCGCCAATGACCCGAGCTTTAACCTACGTAGCGAACCAGCATTCATTCTACGCAGCAAGGGCGAATCGACGCTATTTGCTTCTGTGCTAGAAACACACGGCTACTTCAACGAAGAGTTTGAGCAGTCGGTGAATGCACGTGGTCAGGTGAAAGATATCCGCGTCGTGGGTTACAACGCCGTTGGCAGCATCGTAGAAATCATGACTGAAAAATCACTGGTTACTGTGATGATCAGCAATGTGCTAGGCGCTGACGACCAAACCCCACACCAAGTAGAAATGAACGGTAAAACCTACAGCTGGAATGGCTTCTACTCTCTAGAAGTGAACGCATTCGGGCAGGAGAAATAATAATGAGCTACCAAACCCAGTCTTACCAACCGCTATTAATGAACTTTGAAGAAGCGGCAGAACTAAGCAAAGCACTTGGCACGGATAGCCTATTAGGAAATGCACTAGCACGTGACATCAAACAAACTGACGCTTACATGGCTGAGGTCGGTATTGAAGTTCCAGGTCACGGCGAAGGCGGCGGTTACGAGCACAACCGTCACAAGCAAAACTACATCCACATTGATCTAGCGGGTCGCCTATTCCTTATCACTGGCGAACAGAAGTACCGCGATTACATCGTGGACATGCTAACGGCTTACGCGAAGGTATACCCGACGCTAGAGAGCAACACCAGCCGTGACTCTAACCCTCCGGGTAAGATCTTCCACCAAACTCTGAACGAGAACATGTGGATGCTATACGCCTCTTGTGCGTACAGCTGCATTTACCACACGTTGGAAGAAGAGCAAAAAACACTGATTGAAAACGACCTGTTCAAACAAATGATTGAGCTGTTCGTAGTCACTTACGGTCACGACTTCGACATCGTACACAACCACGGTCTGTGGGCGGTAGCAGCAGTAGGTATCTGTGGTTACGCAATCAACGATCAAGGTGCAGTAGACAAAGCGCTTTACGGCTTGAAACTGGACAAAGTGAGCGGCGGCTTCCTAGCTCAGCTAGACCAACTGTTCTCGCCAGATGGCTACTACATGGAAGGTCCTTACTACCACCGTTTCTCGCTGCGTCCAATCTACCTATTCGCAGAAGCGATTGAACGTCGTCAGCCTGAGCTTGGTATTTACGAGTTCAACGACTCGGTCATCAAGACCACGTCTTACGCGGTATTTAAGACGGCATTCCCAGATGGTACTTTGCCAGCATTGAACGATTCATCGAAGACGATTTCGATTAACGATGAAGGCGTAATCATGGCAACGTCAGTATGTTTCCACCGTTACGAGCAATCTGAAACGCTACTTGGCATGGCAGACCACCAGCAAGACGTTTGGGTTCATATCTCAGGCAAAACATTGTCTGACGCAGTTGCAGCTGCAGATAACATCAAACCATTCAACTGGGGTAGCCTATTCGTAACAGACGGTCCAGAAGGCGAAAAAGGCGGCGTAAGCATTCTTCGTCACCGTGACGAACAAGACGACGACCCCAATACCGCAGATACAATGGCGCTTATCTGGTTTGGTCAACACGGCAGCGATCACCAATACCACTCAGCGCTAGACCACGGTCACTACGATGGTCTGCACCTGAGCGTGTTTAACCGCGGTCATGAAGTGCTGCACGATTACGGCTTTGGTCGCTGGGTAAACGTTGAGCCTAAGTTTGGCGGTCGTTACATTCCAGAGAACAAGTCTTACTGTAAGCAGACCGTCGCGCACAACACAGTAACGGTTGACCAAAAGACGCAAAACAACTTCGACACAGCGCTAGCAGAAACCAAGTTCGGTTCTAAGCACTTCTTCAAAGCTGATGACGAAAAACTGCAAGGCATGAGCGGTCGTATTTCTGGTTACTACAACGGCGTAGACATGCAGCGCAGCATCATTCTTGCTGAGTTGCCAGAATTCGAAAAACCACTTGTGATTGATGTTTACCGCATCGAAGCAGATCAAGAGCACCAATACGACCTGCCAGTGCACTACTCTGGTCAAATCATTCGTACGGATTTTGAATACGATGTCGAAAGCACGTTGCGTCCAATGGGCGAAGACAACGGCTACCAGCATCTATGGAATGTGGGTTCAGGCCAAGTTGAAGGCAGCTCGCTTGTAAGCTGGTTGCACGACAACAGCTACTACTCACTAATCACAAGCGCAACGAGCGGTGGCAAAGTGTTCTTCACTCGCACAGGCGCAAATGATCCAGACTTCAACTTGAAGAGCGAACCAGCACTGATCCTACGTCAATCTGGTCAGAACCACGTGTTTGCCTCTGTGTTAGAAACGCACGGTTACTTCAACGAGTCTATCGAAGCATCGGTTGGCGCTCGTGGCCTAGTAGAGTCAGTAACCATCGTTGGCAACAACGAAGTGGGTACCGTGATTCGTCTGCAAACAACCACAGGCAACGCTTACCACTTCGCTATCTGCAACCTAGACGAAGACAAACAGAACGCGGCACATCGCGTTGAGTTCGACGGTGTGACTTACACTTGGAAAGGCGCATTCGCACAAATTTAATCTTTAGTTAGTCACTAAAAATTAATGTAAAAATCGGGAACTAATTCAAAGCCGGACGTCATGTCCGGCTTTTTTTGATTGTTTACATGACTCTAGATGAACTTATCAATTAGCGTTTAATCATAGTAAAACCGTTAATAACTCTTAGGAAAAACAGACATAACTTAACCTTACGCCTTATCAAAGACACCACTTATAGATATAGAACTCTTCTGAGATTTAATTAACACTTTTACTATTTAACTTATGACTAAACTACTCCCCAACAACACTAAAATGATATTGTATTACAAATATTAAATAGTGTAAGAGGCTTACTACTGTGTTTATAAAATCAACTAAATTGCTTCTAATAAGCTTCTCTGGGCTTGGATTAATAGGTTGTGGAGGAAATACCGCCACTACAAGCCAAGATGATAAACCAAATATTCCGCACCAAGAGCATGTAGCACCATACTCAATAGCAAAATTTCAAAACATATTGAGAAATTCAGATTTACAAGTATCAGATCCCGATGGGAAGGAGGGAAATAAAACCAGTGACGTCAAAAATGGAGCATTCTCGGATTATAAGAGTGACCACTTTTACGCAGAAAAGGATTCCAATTACCTTGTCTTTAAAATGTCGAACTACAAAATGCGCTCAGAAGTTCGTGAGCGAGAAAACTTCAACATTTCAGAACAAGGCGTCTCTAGAACTTTGTATGCAGATGTTCGATTACCAGAGATTAACCTTGCAATGGCTAGCTCCCCTGCAAACCATGATGAAGTCACTTTCCTGCAAATTCATAACAAAGGCACAGATACTTCTGGTACAGGTGCTATCCCACACCCTTTGTTACGAATCGTTTGGGAACAAGAACGAAACAGTATCACTGGTCATTACTGGGCGGTAGTAAAGAACAATGCCATAGATTGCAGTCTACCTTCTAGCGCATCAGATTGTTATGCAACATCATATGATCGTTATGACTTAGGAAAAGCCGATCTCAACGCATTCACGCGATTCGAAGTAAAAATCGGAGAAAACACATTAACCATTAAAGTGAACGATGAACAAAAGGTAAATGTAGATGTATCCTACTGGCAGCACCTCCTGAGCTACTTTAAAGCCGGAGTTTACAACCAGTTTGAAAACGGTGAAGCAAAGGTACAATTTAAGCAGTTAGGACTAACCAAAACTGACCATACTGATTCAATAGCCTGGAATATTGACGATTGGAAATTAACCATTCCTGCAAGCAAAAATGATTGGTATGGTTTTGGCGGTGACAGCGCGGCTGAATTAGAGCCTGAGCGTTGTAATTCAAGTAAAGATCTTCTGTCTAACGAAGAGAGCGTTTACCAACGCGAGATTGATTTATCATACTTCAATGTTATTGACGGTAGCATGCATTTCCGCGCCGATATGGGTTACGGCACGTCAACGGCCAACTCCAGTTACATCCGTTCAGAATTGCGAGAGCTCTACATCAGTACTAACTCCCCGGATTGCAGCACCAGCGATGAAGAGACAAGTTGGTATATTGAAGATAGTCGTACCGGCGCAACTTCGCATACGCTAAACGCAACACTAAGAATTAACGAATACCCTAAAATCGACGGTCAATTACCAAAAGTCGTGGTAGGCCAGATACATGGTTGGAAAATCAGCCAAGCACTCGTGAAGCTACTTTGGGAAGGTGACAATAAGCCAGTCCGAGTTATTCTGAACGATAACTACAAACTTGATAACAACAAAGACTGTACTGATTGCAACGCATTCAGCGTTAAGCTTGGTACCTACGCGGTAAACGAAGACTGGCAATATACGATCCGTGCCGATAAGGAAGGACTGTTTTTAGCCACCTACGATGCAGATGGCAGTAATATGGTCTCGCACACACTGAAGTGGGGAGAAGCATACTCAGACACCGCTAACAACAAGTCCTATACTCTGACTGAAAGATGGGCGTCGCCTGATATTGCGTTTTACTTCAAAGCCGGAATTTACCCTCAGTTTAAACCTGATAATGCATATCGAGGAGAAATCTTTGATGTGAGCTTTAGTGCTTTGAGCACTCTTCATCAATAGTCATTTCAATCTCTTAGCAATAGGCTTGCTACTTTGCTCTAAAGCAACGAACAAAGCTCATACTGCCGCCACGGGAAATTTATTTTCTCGTGGCCTCTTCTTTTAGAACACCACAATTCAACTCGCTTCACGCATAGTGTTTCCTTCTACGATAAATATATAAATCAACCTCCACTTAGGCAGCTTAAAAACAGCTTCTATAGTTTCATGAGATATTTATCTACCCTAACGCAGAGTTATTTTAAATTTAACCAATTAAACTACTCTAATATACATTCGCACTTAAAAATAAACATTGTCAGAAGATAAAAGCAATCAATAATTATTACCTATCTATAGTGATAAATTTTTAAATTAATTTATCTATGTCAATTAAAATAATATTTGAGCTGTTTTATTCTTCTATAGAAAAAAGCCCTCAGCTACAAAGCTGAGGGCAAAGGACTTCAATCAACTATAAGTGATAGAACTAGCCTTGGTACTTACCAAAAGATTGTTTTAATTTATAGAAAGTAGCTTGTGCGTAATCATCTGGATTACCGTACATATTCTGGTTATAGACACCGGCTTTAAAGTACATATATCTGCCACCTTCGTCATAGCCACTGTCACTCATATCTACGACTTGAACAACATCATCTTTACCATCACGTTTTACCGTAACTGTCATTGTGTTGCCTTTCACATCAATGATGTAGCTGAATTTTTCACCTAGCGCGATGCCATCGTCACCGATTTCACCAGTCATATCACCCACTAAGCTGTAGTAATCCTCTGTTCCAGTTTTGGTTTTTTCGTGAGCAAAGTAAACTGTACCTGTTGGTTGGTCTGGTAGCTTACGATAATAAAGACGAATTGGCTCATCATCTTTGTCATGAATCTGGCCGATAATAAAGCGGCCAACTTCATGCGACTGACCAGTTGTGGTTGCATGGTCAATCTTCAGAGTAGCTTCAAGCGTACCGTCTACACCACCCGCTTCTTTTTGATCTTCAACTGGTGCAGAACTGAATACCCAGTTATTAGGATTTACACCTTTTGTGCTGTAAGACTTATCACCAGCACGAAGCATGGTACGTAACTCAGTTCGCGCGTATTTAGTGTTTTCAGAAGTTCGAGCGCCTTTCACATAGCTCTTGAATACCATTCCGCCATCATCTGCTGTGTAGAATATATCAGAGTGTTGGAAGCCGTTAGCCAAGTCCCACTCATCAATATCATCAGCACGACCATCTTTGTCATGGTCGAAAGGTGTCGTCAGTTTCCAACGTGTTAAGTCAAAGTTTTCACCCGGAGCATTTGTAGCGAGTGGCTCTTTCGGTAACGTAGGGTAAGGCATCGCTTTAGAAAGATCACACGTCACAGTCGTTTCACAAGGACGGACGATTGGTGCTCCAAAGTCGCCTTTACGATTCTTTTTGAGTAAATCCTTTTGTGCCTTTTGCTCCGCTTTCATTTGCGCAATCATAGCCGCTTCAGCGTTAACGACGTCATCAGTAATGATGTGACTTGCCGGACAGGCATTAATTCCGCAATTAACTGCCGCTAACTCAGTAACTGAGTTCCATTGGTTTTTGCTATTACCGTGGCCAACGTAACGAACATAGCGTGCTTTTACTGCAGGCTCAAACTGGAAGCGCTCTAAGCCAAGTGCGCGACCAGAGCTTTGCGCACCCTCAATAACCGTCACCCAGTTTTCACCATCAGTACTAAACTGAACATCAAATTTGCTGACGCGTTCGTTACCTTTGCTGAACGAGGCTTGAATTGCGTCGAACTCATAAACCGAGCCGTAATCCAACATCGCCCACTCACCATCACCATTTGCTGACCAACGTGTCATAATATCTTGGTCAAACAACTGCTCTGGAACATTACCATCATGACTACTCGCCGTTATCGTAACGGGAGTCAGAATATCAGCACCAGTTTCTTGGTTGTTTGGAAATGGATCTACCATGGTCGCCGTACTATTACAGCCCACAGCAAGTAAAATAGAAGAAGCTAACAAGCTTTTGAAGAAAATATGCTTCATGTAATCTAACACCTACAATATAAAAATGAATTAACAGCTCTTTTGCTGTAACAACAATTAGGCAATAACACTCGGGTTAAAAGCTGTATTTAAGGCCAAGGCGTGTTCTCAATTGGCGGTCATCCGTGGTTGAACCATCCTTACCTTTGACATTCCACAATTCAAAGTAAGGACGGAAATCTCCCATTTGGTAACCAACAATTAAGCCAGCATCCCACTCAGAATCTTTCCAATCAGATAAACGCACTTCGTCATAGTTTTTGTTGTAGTTGATCTCATAGCTCAGCTTGACGTTATCAAGGTACTCGTTATCAAACTGACGCATATCGTAAGAGCCTGTCAGTGTCCACTTACCTTGTTCAACTGTTTTCCCAGCAACGCTTACCGAAGTACCATCCGTTAGTGTTTTGTTACCTGCACCATCTGAATAAACTTGAAATTCGTGTCGGTAACGTAAAGCGGTACTTAAGCCAAAAGAGGATTTGTAACCAACACGAACTTGTGGTTTATAAGTGGTTTTTTCGTCATCATCACCAAAAGTAATAGGCATCCCTGGTTGGATAAACCATTGTTTATTTATTTGGTAGCGAACTCCCCAATCAAACTCAGAATCACCAGCAACGAGTTGATCCCAAAAATGCGAGTTGTCGTAACTATGGAATTTTTGTTCTACACCAAAGTTCAGTTTGGTCTGATCGTTAATTTTAGAACTACCACTAATTTTGATACGTTGGGCATAAGTTTCACTCTCATGCTTATATTCTGCGCGATAGTCTAAAGTTGCTGCGGAAACCGCTCCCGCCATTAATGTGGAAGCAACGAATAGGGACATTGTTGTAACTGCTTTCATGATTATATCTCTCTGTATATATTTTTTGGGATACCACTTAAATCCCTGGATTTGATTCAACACTATTGAATTAATGTATGACAAATACTAGTTAATTCATCATGAGAGTTCTGTGATATTAATCATGTAAGTGCCCCTCAACTGACAATTTGTATTATTATATATTCAAAAGTGTTAGCTATGTCTGATTCTAAAACGACCTTTGTAGACATCACTTACAGAGAAATGTTTTAACTCGTTTCATATGATAAAGAAGAAGATTAAAAAAATATAAACAACAATAATTTCAATGGCTTAAAATCAAAAATCTTGATGTAAAATCAAATTTCTTTCCTAAATCACCTTTAGTTTTTGCTGTTCCTCTATAAAGAAAGCTGTCAACCTCATAAAGGTTCAGCTCTTATTGATGTTGATATTCAACTATTTTGTGTGACTTATTCATCACTTCAGTGAGCAATCATTGTATCTAGTGTGAGTCGGATCATTCTATTGATAAAACCATCTAGATGACAGAAATTATTTGTCTAACAATATTACATAAATAAAAACACATAGAAGTGAGTACCTACCATGCAAGTAACAAAAATTGCAGCAGCAATTGCTATTTCCACAGGTTTGTTAACCGGATGTAACACTGATTTAAGGGATGCACCATCGGCTCCCCCACCAACAGAAACTGAGTCTGAGTTGAGCCAAGGTATGTGGGATATTTCAACACCAGCCACTGTGGCGAAATCCGATGATGAGCACGACCTGCCAAACGTCTATGTCTTTGAAGACGGTACGCAAAAGTATTATAACGATGATGATAACTTCGGTACTTACACAATCTACACTTCAACTTATACCGAAGATAAAGATACAGAGACGCTTACATTCAACCTTTATGACGAGAGCGATCTAGGTAACCCTACCGAGTTAACAGGGACTTATGAAGTTTCAAACGGCATGTTAACCATCTCAGGAACAAATGACGGAAACTTCACCGGTAACGATGAATCAGAAAACGATGCGGTGAAAGATGCAGTTGCAGCGGCAAATAATGACGCTGGCGATAACAACGTCGTACAAATTTTGGATACCAATAAAGGTGGAACAGAAGAAGACACCGGTGAGTTACGAATCAAGCTGTCTGATTCAACGAGTGTTTCAGAAATTTCAACAGGCCGACTAACTGTAGATCTAACTTACCAGCATCATGAAGAAACAGAACAGGAAGCCGACGGTTCTGGTGACAATGCTTACATCTCATTTTATGCAGCAAAAACCTCGAATTCCAACTTGCATGGCGAAGTGGCATTTGAAAACGGCAAAATCAAATACCGCGATGCAAGTGGAAACTTGACGGAAACAGGCGACACGTTTGAGTTAGGTGAAAACCTCGCGATAGAAGTCAGTTGGATAGAAAACTTCTTCTCTTTTTCGGTTAACGGTAAACAAATAGGTGAAATGTTACCTGTCGCTGATGGCACCGCTGTAACCTATGTATCACTGAGACTAGGTGATAATGGCAACACTACAAACTTTGAATTAAATGCAGACAACTTGAAGATTTACTCTAGTGATTCTGGCTCTGAAGTGTTGGTTCTAGAAGAGGATTTTGACAACTACATTCCAGGCTTAGACCTCGCGACAATTTACAACAGTGCATCAAGCGAAGCGGTTGTCATTTCAGACGGAAGTTCTAATCCTGATAAACCGTCAGAAGACGTGAGTGAAAACTTTGACTCATACCCAGTAGGAACAAATATCAGTTCAGCAAACTCTAGTTGGAAAGAATACAATACGGTTGCTGATGACTCCTCCACCTTGACGTCCGTGGCTGTAGTAAGTGATGACGTATCAAAGAGCGGCGCTAACTCTCTGCTAATATCCGACACAGATACGACCAACAAACCATACGTTACGCGCGAGTTTTCAAACGGAGCAACATCAAACGGTAGCGTGTCATTCGATGTTTACATTCCGTCAGACAACGAAAAAACTACATACATTAATGTTGGCTCAGGTAAAAACAACTCAGATCGTTACTACGAATTGAGAATTTCGGGCAGTGGTAAAGTTGAAGCCGAAGCAGGATCAGATGACGTAGAAATAGGCACTATTACGACTGACGCTTGGAACTCAATGTCCCTAGCTTGGGATGGTGATGAGATTAACGTTTCTATTAATGGAAAAACGGTTGATGCGCCAAGCCAGTCCGAAACAGGCTTAGACGCAACGAATACACCATCACAGCTAACTATTTACGTAGGGGACACAAGTGGTGCTTCAACAAAAGCATATTTCGATAACATCGATTCAAAGCAACTCTAGTGTTATTTTGTAGCACTTGATACTAGGCCAGGCTTTCGAGCCTGGCTTTATTTTTTTACCTCTTCAGAAGAACAAAATTCAACACAATACTCTAAATTCAAGCCAGTCCCAGTGATTGCTTGCTCTATCTTGTTTCTTACCTTTTAAAGAATTCCACTGAAAACAAAAGCCTCATCAAATCGATGAGGCTTAAGTAGAAATCGAGTAGCTCTTAGTTTTCTATTAGTTTCAATTTTGATTTAGCTTGAGCTTAGAAAATGTCACGCTGTTATAGTCACCGTTTTTCTTGTCGACTGTAAAATCACCGGTGCCCGCACATCCTGTACCCCACACAGGGTGAGACTCACTGACGCTACATTGACCATAAGCTCCTGCTTTAAAATAGAACATGTCTTCTGCGTAGCCATGCTCAAAGTCCTTACTATCAATCCCCTTACTGAGATCTATGGAATAAGTCACTGTCTCGTGGCGTTCTGTTTCAAACGTCAAGTTCATCATAGTTCCTTGAACTTCTATCTTGTAGCTGAACTCTTCACCAAGAGCGATACCTGCTTGGCCTGGTTCTTCAAGGTTATCCCAAGTATTTCCCCATACTGGATATGCAATATCAATACGATTTGGATCTTCCTTCGCTAGGTTACGCTCGTAGTTCCAAAATACAGAGCCCATTTTGTGTTCTGGGAATTTTTTATAGAAGATTTTAATGGGTTCATTTCCATGTCCATAACCTTTACCCTCTTTTATTCTTGCATCAATTTTTTTCGCGTGGATTTGACCGACAACAACAGAATGAGCAGGCCCTTTCTCTGGAAATTTGGCGTGTTCAGAAACATGGTTCACTTTCAAGGTCGCTTCCAACGTTCCACCTACACGACTGTGTTTAGCAGCCTGAGGGTGGCTCGATAAAGCCCAATGGTTTGCTAAATCATCGGTTTGAATAGAAAAGTCAGCGCCACGAGGCATTTCACGTAGTTCAGAGCGTGCATTCTTCGAGTTTTTTGTCGTTACCGCTTTATTCTGCACTTCAAATACCAAGTTGCCTTCTTCGTTCAAGAAGAAGAAGTCTTTGTGTGAATAACTCAGCATCGCCACACCCTCGATTTCGTCCACTTTTCCGTCTTCATTGATATCGGAAGGAATAGTGATCTTCCAGTTTCGCATATCAAATTTATCGGCAGGGACTGGATAATCAACGCCATTATTTAAATCAGAAGCGATAGCAAGAGTTGGTAAGGTAACAGCCATTGCGGCTACGAGTAGATTGAGTTTCATGTTCAAACCTTATTATATGTAATATTGTCATACATATAATAAGGTTTGCAAAGGAATGATTCGAGGAAAGAAGTTATGATGTGCTCTATTGATCACAATTTATAAACTCGATAAACCCCAAAATGATAAGCTAGACATACTCCTCTTTAGTCCATAGCATCTACGAATATTTTCGACCTAATCCAATAGTCATAGGATCAATCGTACATTAGCTTGTCTGCCTTATTAATATCGAAATCTTTCAGAGACTTACGTGCTAAATGCCTAAATGGCCATGCCTTAACAATTTCTTCAAACGGCATGATTGCAAACACCCAAAACACTGAAAGGTCCAAGTATAAAATCATCAAAGCACATAACGGTATTGAGATTACCCACTGACCGGTAAAGTTAATCTTAAACACCTCCGTTGTTTTACCTAACGCTCTCAAAATATGACCATGAACGGTGTTATAGCCACGTACTATCGGTAGCAGTATGTAAAGTGGAGCAATCGCGGATAACGCTTTGTAAGTACTCGGGTCTAAGTCGGGATACAAATCAGGAAGAACGAAACTAAGTGCAAAAAAGAAAAATGCTGAAACGAACGAGATCATCACGGCCATATCAATACTAATATCGACATTGTTACGCAGCTCATCCATTTTTCTTGACCCAATTGCTTGGCTAATCGTGATTGCCGATGAATGCGCCCAAGCAGTAATGAACTGAGTACCCGCTTTGATCCAAGGCATCACGATAGTCATAGCGACATAAGCATTTAAGGTCAGTTGCGAGTACAGCAACATGTATATCGTTGCGCCAGTTTGTAACATTGTGACGTTCGCCGCGACGGGGAAAATCTCTTTAAAATGCTTATATATATTGCTTTTCAATGACGCATCAAGCTTCTTAATAGACAAGATGATAGAATCATCAAGCTTAATGCACATGGTTAAATATAACAGCCGAATACTAATAGCAACCAAACTACCCGCCGCGGCGCCTTGAACGCCAATACCTTCAAAATTAGTCAGGCCGTGAATCAGAACATAAGACATCGCCACGTTGACTGGCAATTCAATCAAATAGCCTTTAAATGGAACTTTGGTCCGTCCAAGCGCATTGAACACCGCAATCATAACCTGAGTAATGGCATTGAATATGACGATGAACTTAGCAATTGCAAGGTAGCATTTTGTCTCCGCATAGAGATCAACGTTATCCGTCAACTTACTGATTAACGCTTCATCAAAGACAGTAATCAACAGCCAGAATAAGGATGCGACTAGAACGTTGATAACTAAAGCTGCCCAGAAACCTTTATTTAACGATAGATAATGACCAGAGCCTACGGCACGGCTAAGTACCAATTGAGACCCATTTGCTAGAGCCATTTGGATACCTAAAACAAAAGAAACTATTGTTGTAGCAATCCCCATAGCAGCAAGTGAAACTTCACCTAATGGCGTAACAAGCAGCGTATCAATCATAAGCATTGATTGCATCAACAAAGCATTAAGAGCAAGCGGCCAAGCAAGAGATAAGTTTTTCTTTATATATGGTTGGGAAAACATTAGTAAACCTTTGTAATGAGGTTAAACGTTTAAACTAAAGAGCTCGGTCATTAGGCAAAGTTCATGACAAAAAGAAACGACAGAAAACTCTTTTTAGTCAATAAAGGTGTACGCAAGCTCTTAACTATTCACGGCGTCGGAAAGCCTCTGATTCTCATCATTTAACAGCGTTTGAGAGGCTAAACGAGCTTGAAATGAGTTTCCGACCATAATTGCATCATAAATTGCACGGTGCTCATTAAGGCAGAACCTCCCTCCTTCAACTGACTTGTCAATAAACACCTTAAATATGGTCGAAAGTATATTGCTGAAGGGAACGTAGAATTGATTATCGGTACAAAGGAATATCGTTTGATGAAACAAATGATCGTTAGCAATCCACTCATCATAATCGTGACATCGTGCTGCCATCGTCATTCTTTGAAATACAATTGACAACAGCTTTCTTTGCTCAGCATTGGCATTTTGGGCTGCCAGCGCACACGCCTCTGGTTCTATGGCTTTACGCAATCCTAAAAACTGAGATAGAAACGGCTTAGTATCTTCTAAATCTTGGATCCACTCTAAGAGTTGAGGATCAAGAAAATGCCAATAGTTTCTTGGTAGTACCGTAGTTCCAACTTTTGGTTTAGAGATAATTAAGCCTTTAGCAGACAGCAACTTCGTCGACTCTCGTAGTGCTGTCCGACTAACACCAAACAACTTACACAGTTCTATTTCACTCGGGAGCTTCTCATTTTGACTTAATTCTCCTGACAATATTTTGCGAGAAATCTGTCTTGCTACTTGTACATGTATCTTGTGATTTGAATTCCCGAGAAGTGAAAACTCTGCCATCTATATTCCTCATTGCCAGCAGCCTAAACGACTTGTTTAGCTAATAGTTAGAAAAGGCCAAATGAAACACGCTTTGAAGGCGGAGACTTTCTGTGTAAATGTAAAGCACTGTTATTTAGCGTCTAAAATCTAACGATCTTATGAATATGATTTTTACTCGCGAGGTATATTGGCCAAACTCAATATTGAATGGTCGAGTAGTAACATCATGCACACCGATCTTTAGTATATAATAATACAATATCACTTTATTTAACAAGAAACCTGATCTTCTATTCAAATTGTGTGCTGTGTATTGAAAATCAGTGAGTACAATAAGTAGGCGCGACTAGAGTTAACTAACATATTGAGCTAACAAATAAATAAGGAATGATGTAAGAATCGGTGGCCTCATCTGTTATACGCTAAGTATCATAATCATGAAGGCTTCATAAAGCAGTCGGAGATTCAAAATGGATTTGTGAAGACAGCTGTTATTACGTAAACATCTTCTTGGTGAGCTACACTTTGGATGATATAGTCCAAGCTTAAATAATACAATTTTAACGATAAGTGATTTTATGTCTGGTGAATTTCATTCTATCTCCGGTTCCAAGCGCAGCTTACATGTACAAGTAGCTCGCGAAATTGCTCGTAGCATTTTGTCAGGCAAGATCCCTCAAGGGTCCATTCTTCCAGGAGAAATGTCCCTGTGTGAACAGTTTGGTATCAGTCGCACAGCTTTGCGTGAAGCCGTAAAACTTTTAACATCAAAAGGTTTACTCGAGTCACGTCCAAAAGTTGGTACTCGAGTCATCAACCGAGCGTACTGGAACTTTTTAGACCCACAATTAATTGAATGGATGGACGGTCTAACAGAGATAGATCAGTTCTGTCATCAATTTTTGGGGTTACGACGCGCGATAGAGCCTGAAGCTTGTGCACTCGCAGCGAAAAATGCCACTGCGGAACAGCGAATTCAGCTATCAGAAGCATTCCAAGATATGTTGGAAGTCGCTAAAGCAGACGAACTGGACAAAGCGCGCTGGATGGATGTAGATATTCGTTTCCATAGCATTATTTTTAACTCAACCGGAAACGACTTTTTCTTACCGTTTGGGCATGTTCTGACTACAATGTTCATTAACTTTATTGCTCACTCATCTGAGGAAGGCAATACGTGCATCGAAGAACATCGTGAGATTTATGAAGCAATAATGGCAGGCAATGCTGAAAAAGCACGTCAAGCTTCGGCTAACCACTTGTTGGAGTCAAAACATCGCTTACCCGAAGCCAGTTAAGCTTAGGGCTTGGGCGATCTAATAACTAGGCAAAAGCACGCATCTCGCGTGCTTTTTTAATTTCGTTTCCTCCAATTCTTTATGGCACACCATCAATATTTTGATATATAGTAATACAAATATATTTTGAGAATGTTGTGTTATGACCGACTCGCTACTGCCAAATATCATACAGTTTATCAGCCAGATTGATCCGTTTGACAAGGTACCTAAAGGTGCACTTCGCGAGCTTGCTTCATCTGTTAAGATCACTTATTTAAGCAAGGGGGATGTTGTTGATCAATGTTCTTCTAAGAACGAAAAGTCACTTTATATTATTAGAACTGGCTCTATCGAACAGCGTAAATCTGATGGCATATTGAGAGCTAAACTTGGTCCGGAAGATTTGTTTGGCTTCACTTTTCTTGGTAACGAAGTCGAAAGCGGGAAAGAATACAAAGCAATTGCAATCGAAAATTCATTAGTTTATGTAATTCCAAATGCTGCGCTGAAAAAGTTGTGCACTTCTCATCCTGAATGTGCTGAACATTTTGCATCACAAGCTCAGGTACGGCTAAAGTCAGCATTAGATGTCGTGTGGTCTAACAAAGAAAAAGGGTTGTTTATTCGGCGTGTAGAGGAAGTTGCTAGTGGTCGAGTTGCAATTGTAACCGCTGAGCAATCCATTCAGTCAGTCGCCAACGAGATGATCGATAAGTGCTCTCCCTGCGCTGTCGTTTATCGTGATAAAAAAATAGTTGGACTGATTACCGACCGAGATATGACAAAGCGAGTCATCGCCAAAGGATTAAGCATCTCAACACCAGTCGTCGAAGTCATGTCGCCTGATCCTAAAACAATTCATCCTGACGATTTAGTTCTGCACGCAGCCTCCATTATGATGCAGCACAACATAAGAAATTTACCCCTAGTCAGAGACAATAACGTCGTTGGCGTTTTGACAACAACGCACTTGGTTCAAAACCATCGAGTCCAAGCAATATTTTTAATTGAAAAGATCAAATATGCTGGCAGTGTCAAAGCTTTGTCTAGTTTTACGTCTGAGCGCCAAGCTATTTTTGAAGCATTAGTCGAAGGACGGGTTTCACCAGAAATCATTGGTAAAGTGATGACCATGATTATGGATGCGTACACTCGTAGGTTAATACAAATAGCCATTGATAAGTTGGGAACACCTCCCTGTGACTTCTCTTGGATTGTGGCAGGCTCTCATGCTCGCCAAGAAGTACATATGCTGTCAGATCAAGATAGCGCCATCGTATTAGATGATTCGGCAACAGATAACGACCGTATCTACTTCAAACATTTAGCAATGATAGTAAGTAATGGCCTGAATAAATGTAACTATCCATTGTGTCCAGGGAAGTTTATGGCAGCGACCCCTAAATGGTGCCAGCCTCTCTCTGTTTGGAAAAAGTACTATAAGAAATGGGTGGCAAATCCTGAATACGAGCGCCTCCTCAATATCAGTGTCTTTTTAGAAATCCGAACCGTTTATGGAAACAAAGACTTTGAACAGATACTTCGCGATGAGCTTCACTCTAACATCAACGCTAATAGAGAATTCCTTACGATGTTAGTTAACGATGCGGTGAAAACAAACCCACCGTTAGGAATATTCAATAGCCTAGTATTACAAAAATCGGGAGAGAACAAGAAAACGCTCGACGTAAAAAAATACGCGATTAATCTAATCATTGATCTTGCAAGGATTTATGGTCTGGCAGTTGAATGTGACCTCACTGCAACTGATGAGCGTTTTAAAGCAGCTAACGAAAAAGGACTGCTCAGCCATGACGCGTACAAAAATATAATAAACGCATATCAATTCATCTTGTCGTTTCGATTTGCCCATCAATTAGAAGCACTAAAAAGTGGAGATGAGCCAAATAACCACATTGACCCCAATACGTTCGGTAGTTTTGAACGTCAACATTTAAAAGACGCGTTCCGCATCATTGCAGATCTACAAGAAGTCGCCAAACTCCGTTTTGGGAGCCGATAATGAAGCGCTTACTTGAGTACTTTCATCCATTGACACGAAAAAATCGTCAGAGACAAAAGCACTGTAAAAAGAAGCACATCCCTCTTTATCTTAAAAAGCTGCTTCGCTCGCCAAATCTGGACGTAAATCAACGAGCTTTTGACACTGAGTTCATCGTTCTAGATCTTGAAACAACTGGCTTAGACAGTGAGGAAGAAGTCATTCTTTCCATGGGCTGGGTAGAGATTCGACAAGGCCATATTGACTTAGCAACAAGCCAACACCTTTATGTACATAGCGACTCAAAAATTAAGCCCGAAACCATAGTTGTTAACCATATTACCCAACAAATGCTGACTGATGGAATCTCTATTCATGAAGCAATGCGGACATTCTTTAAAGCAGCAGAAAACAAAGTTATTGTTGCGCACGGATGTATAGTCGAAACTAGCTTTATTAATCAATATTTACAGCGAGTTTTCAACATAAAAGAGTTGCCGCTCATTTGGATAGACACCTTGCGAATAGAAAAAAGGTTACAAAGAGCTATCAATGCTTCCGATGAATCAGATGTGACTCTAGCAGCGACAAGGGAACGTTACGGGTTACCCGCTTACAACGGCCATAATGCACTTGCAGATGCAATTGCAACTGCAGAGTTACTATTAGTTCAACAAACCCGTATCGCACCTCAGACAAAAGCGACAGTCGGGCCCCTTTATCGGCTTAGCCTGTAATCATCCAGATCACAGGCCTATTTGCTAAACATGTTCTCTGTCACAATTTGGTATCATCAGCATTTACCTTAATTAATAATACAATATCATTAATGGGGCGACGTTAGCAAAATGCAGCGAATAGCCATTGTCACTTGCCAACATCAGAGCGAGTGTAAACTGATTAGTTGCTCCATATCATAACTACATTTTAGAGAGCTTAGCATTGCATGTGCGCAATGATTGTCGAAGATCTAGCAGCGTTACATAAACAACTGAATTCAGGTGATGTCCCCTCGAACGTCATCTGTAGTGGTTAGTAATCATGTAAAGCCGCTGTTGCGAACTTCAGCCGACAGCTCGCGGTACTAGTACCGTTTGGCCCATGCAGTACAGGCTTGCATGGGCTTTTTTTTAACAATCCTACATCAATCGATGTTAAATCCCTCTGCCAGATATGCATAAATCCGCATCCATTCTTATTAGAGGACTTAAGATTCTTTATAAGTATATTCATAGAACCCATACCTAAACTCTACACTTTTAGCAGCTTCAGAGAAAAGCAATATCTGACACCGATCACTTGTATGATTAATTAAAGGGTTTATTACGCCTTACTGGTCACGGTTTTGAGTTATTGTACTACAAATAAGAGGGGCGAACGTTACTATTACTTAGGACAATAAACTACTTCAAAGGTCTAAAGATGGAACTCAATACTCTCATTGTGGGCATCTATTTTCTATTCTTAATCGCAATAGGTTGGATGTTCAGAACTTTTACTAGTACTACAAGCGACTACTTCCGAGGTGGCGGCAACATGCTTTGGTGGATGGTTGGAGCAACGGCGTTTATGACTCAATTCTCTGCTTGGACATTTACTGGCGCAGCTGGTAAAGCCTACAATGATGGTTTTGCTGTCGCTATTATTTTCCTTGCAAACGCGTTTGGTTACTTCATGAACTTCGCTTACTTTGCACCGAAATTTCGTCAGTTACGCGTCGTAACTGTCATAGAAGCCATTCGTATGCGTTTTGGTACAACAAACGAACAAGTATTTACTTGGTCTTCGATGCCAAACAGTGTTGTCTCTGCAGGTGTATGGCTTAACGCCCTTGCTATTATAGCTTCAGGTATTTTTGGTTTTGATATGACAGCAACCATCTGGATTACCGGTTTAGTTGTACTTGCGATGTCGGTAACTGGCGGCTCTTGGGCGGTTATCGCCTCCGATTTCATGCAAATGGTCATCATCATGGCGGTAACGATCACATGTGCAGCCGTTGCTATTGTTCAAGGTGGTGGAGTTACTGAAATTATCTCTAACTTCCCAGTCGCAGAAAGTGGCGGCTTTGTTGCAGGTAACAACCTGAACTACTTAAGCATCTTTAGTATTTGGGCGTTCTTTATCTTCGTTAAGCAGTTCTCTATTACAAACAATATGTTGAACTCTTACCGTTACCTAGCTGCAAAAGACTCTAAAAATGCAAAAAAAGCAGCTTTGCTAGCATGTGTATTGATGTTGGGTGGAGTTTTCATTTGGTTCATGCCTTCTTGGTATATTGCAGGCCAAGGTGTTGATTTAGCGGCAGCTTATCCAGATGCTGGTAACAAAGCAGGCGACTTCGCGTACCTATACTTCGTTCAAGAGTACATGCCAGCAGGTATGGTTGGACTTCTGGTCGCTGCAATGTTTGCTGCTACGATGTCCTCTATGGACTCTGGTCTTAACCGCAATTCAGGTATTTTCGTAAAGAACTTTTATGAACCGATCGTTCGTAAAGGCCAAGCATCAGAGAAAGAGCTAGTCGCAGTTTCTAAAGCAACATCGGCGGTATTTGGCGTTGCAATTATTCTAATCGCGCAGTTTATAAACTCTCTAAAAGGTCTGAGTCTATTCGACACTATGATGTACGTTGGTGCGCTCATCGGGTTCCCAATGACAATTCCAGCGTTTTTAGGCTTCTTTATCAAGAAAACTCCAGACTGGGCCGGTTGGGGAACTCTAGTCGTGGGTGGCATCGTTTCCTACCTTGTTGGGTTTGTTATCACAGCTGATATGGTGTCATCGGCGTTTGGCCTTGAGGAGTTGACTAGCCGAGAATGGTCTGATGTGAAAGTAGCAATAGGTCTAATCGGACACATGACGCTAACTGGTGGCTTCTTCATGTTGTCGACTCTATTCTACAAGCCTCTAACTGACAAACGCCAAGCAGATGTCGATAAGTTCTTTGAAAACCTATCAACGCCTCTTGTAGCGGAATCAGTGGCACAGAGAAAACTCGATAACAAGCAACGTCAAATGCTGGGTAAACTTATCGCGGTCGCAGGTATAGGTGTCATGTTTATGGCTCTGCTACCTAACCCAGTATGGGGGCGCTTAGTGTTTATTCTATGTGGTGCCATCGTCGGAGGTGTTGGTCTACTACTTGTAAAAGCTGTGGATTCAAGCGCTGAACAAGTCTCTGAACCTGTGACAGAAAGTTAAATCTCTTATTCTAATAAACGCGGCTATTCTTTGGCCGCGTTTTTTAATTCTAAGTTCCCAGTACGAACACTTCACCCTTTTACGAAGACATATCATCTTGTCTAGGGTTATCGAATTGCAGCTTTATTTTGTCATTCGATAAGGCTAAACCAGAACGTGATAATCTGATCGAGTTAAAAGTGCAGCCTACCTTGCTTAAGTAAACGCCCCAAAAATACCTGATGAAGTAAAGATCTCGGCTCGTATACTTTGTTGCCACTTCGTGATTTAGACTCGCTAGTCCTTTACATCACTACCTAGTCTACAAGCCAAACTATTCCCGCTGAACAAACCATCTCGGGATTACTTAGGTACACTATTTTCTCTTTTTGCAGATGGCACAACAACAGCTACCAATAAAGCTAACAGCAGGAACACAGGGCTAAGCATTAATCCATGCCAGATTGAATACCCATCATGGAACAGCCAGAATATACCAAGCGTCAGTAGGTACGAAAAGTAGCTGCAAAACACCAAGCTAATCGCGACAAAGCGCTTTTGATTAATAATAAGAATCCGCACTAGATACTGGCTAAGAATACCGGAGCAGCGCATGGCAAGTTGCCAATTAATGATAAAGAAAGCAAGCGCAATAAACCCAGCTACGACCAGTGCATCATGCGTACTTAAAATGAAGTAGCTACCAAATCGGCTTATGATGATCGGATAATCGCCTTCGTATATCGTTGACCAAGATATTGCGTTCGCTGCTGCTACGTAATTGGCAAAATAAGCAATGGCGTAGAAAGTCGTTTGAGAACTGAACGGCTGAAATACGTCTGTACAAAACCCTCGCCATTCTTCTTTGTTGGCGGTAGGCCCAACCCAGTCACGTTTTTTTTGAGCGGTACGCCCGGCAAACGCAGGCTCGTTGCGAAACAACAGCCAAAATATATAGAGTGCAAGTATAACCAAGAGTATCGAAAACATACCCTTCCCCCTCAGAAATTATCGGCGCCACTGCCAATGGCGTTGGGGTCGTAAACTGCACTTCCCTGCTATACCTATTTGATTTATCAAAGACTTAATATTTTATTACCACCAAAATTCATTTAATGGCATGCTAAACAGCGATATTTTCACGCTTTGTGCGTGAAGTTCGAAAGCCTACTTTTAGGTTTAGCACAAAAATAGCTACAGCAAAGCGTAAGATAGGGATTCCGCACCCATCAATGAAGATGAGGCGTTAAGCAGAAGCTGCGACCGCAATGAGAAGAGAAGGATTCAAAGCGGTCATGCATGGGCGAGAAGGCAACTATTTCTCTAACTTTTCTTCAAATACACCAATCTCTCTGCCCAACCAAATCGCGCGTTCTGTGTGATCGAGCAACTCTTCTTCGCTTACTGGGTGAATAAGCACAGAAAAATCGCCTCGAATCGTATCAAGCCACGCCAAGAACTCTTCACTCAAGGATTCTAGGTGAATTTCAAACATCGGCATCTTGTGTGGGCCAACTAACCTTCCAACTAATGGAAACACACGCAGCACATCTTGACGCTCTTGACGGATGATCTCGTTCAAGGCTTGCGCTTTATCTTGTTCTCTTAGGGGAAAATAAACATGAGTGTGGTACATAACTTCTCCATAATCACTTCCACTTGAGCACTACCTACTTTGGATAAGCTCAAGGACTGCCGAGGGTATACATTTGTAATGCCGTCACCCTACCTTGATTCCACTCAGTTGGGAAGAAGTTATGCATTCTCATAAGGTCGAGGCTTCGAGCACAACAAAAATTTGCAATTCATCATATAGCAACTGTTTGAGTTGATTCATTAATAATGACTCACTTTGTCAAATTTTACAGCCAAATTTTGTTGCAAATATGTTTCATTAACCAGTAATTAAATTCGAGTTTAAAAATACCACCAGCAAAATAGCAGCATATTACTCTGCAAAATCAGGGTGTAAGCAAAACTTTACTACTGAGCGAAAGTCAAAATGAAGCATAATTTAACAATTTGTTTACACTTATTGTATCTGGCTATACCACGATTTAGTTAGAGGGTTAGATACAGAAAAGCCTTTCTCTGTATCTTGCGGTGAAATAATCGCAGCGATGTTATCGACAAATAGTTTAAGGGACGAACAGATGCCTACCGCTATCGAAAGCACACGCAACCTTAGGTATGGCCTTTGCGCTGATATCAGAGTTTGAGTACCCATACAAACTCTGGTTTTGTATGAACAGCTGCAGTCCAAAAGACCCGCAGCGTCAAAAGGAGCTTGAGATGAACGTTCAGGCATTACCCATGCATCGGTTTATCGACCATCGTGGGGACCTCGTCGGCCAACTACCCAACTGGGCTGACACTGAAACATTGGTCGGGTTTTACCGAGACATGGTATTAACTCGCACTTACGACAACAAAGCAGTTGCCTTGCAACGCACCGGTAAGCTAGGGACCTATCCCTCACACTTAGGCGCGGAAGCCATAGGCATTGCGGTCGGCAGAGCACTTAAAGCCGATGATGTGTTTGTCCCTTACTACCGCGATATGCCTGCGATGTGGTGTCGTGGCATTGGCATGGAAAAGAACCTTCAATACTGGGGTGGCGATGAGCGCGGGAGTGATTTTGCTCCTGAAGGCAGTCCGGTTCCTAGCCGAGACCTTCCCTACTGTGTACCCATAGCGACGCAATGTACGCATGCTGTCGGGGTGGCTTCCGCGCTAAAAATTCAAGGTAACCATGATGCTGCGCTAGTCATGTGTGGCGATGGTGGTACATCCAAAGGGGACTTTCTTGAGTCAATAAACTGCGCAGGTACTTGGAATATTCCACTTGTTTTCGTCGTAAACAATAACCAGTGGGCAATTTCAGTGCCGCGTAGTCTCCAATGTGCCGCCGATTTCTTATCAGAAAAAGCGCAAGGTGCAGGTATACCGGGTATTACTGTCGATGGTAACGATGTCGTCGCCGTTTATGATGCAACTAAAACCGCCCTTGAGAGAGCAAGAAAAGGGAAAGGCGCAACACTCATCGAAGCGGTGAGTTACCGACTGAGTGACCACACTACGGCCGATGATGCGACTCGTTATCGTAAAGAAGATGATGTTCAAACTGCATGGCAATACGAACCTATCGCACGTCTTAAAACGTACCTCCTTAATCAAGGCGCTTGGAGCGACGAACAAGAACAGCAATGGCTAGATTACTGTAAAGAGCAAGTAGAGTTAGCTGTTGAACGCTATCTGAGCTTACCGCCACAAGCACCAGAAACCGGTTTCGATTATTTGTATGAATCGCTACCTCAAGAGCTTCATGCACAAAGAGATGAACTCATCAACAAGGCAATGAGAATGCAGGGAGGCAGACATGGCTGAGCTAACGTTGGTTGAAGCAGTAAACCTTGCCCTGCACCACGAAATGCAACAAGACCCCAATGTTGTCGTATTAGGTGAAGACGTGGGCGATAATGGTGGTGTATTTCGTGCCACTGTCGGACTCAAGCAAGAGTTTGGTCTTAAACGAGTCATCGATACGCCACTCGCTGAAGCCTTAATCGGCGGGGTTGCGGTCGGTATGGCAACGCAAGGATTACGACCTGTCGCCGAATTTCAGTTTCAAGGTTTCGTTTTTCCTGCGATGGAGCACTTAATGTGCCACGCGGCTCGAATGCGTAACAGAACTCGCGGTCGGCTCACTTGTCCCGCGGTTTTCCGTGCGCCATTTGGCGGCGGTATCCACGCTCCGGAACACCACTCAGAAAGCGTGGAAGCGTTATTTGCTCACACTGCTGGATTTAAAGTGGTGATTCCTTCTTCTCCACAACGCGCATACGGCTTACTTCTCGCTGCAATTAGAAGCAATGATCCCGTCATGTTCTTCGAACCGAAGCGCATATATCGCACCGTTAAATCTGAAGTCGTTGATAACGGCGAAGCACTCCCACTCGACACCTGCTTCACCTTACGCAAGGGGCGAGATATCACGCTCGTTACTTGGGGCGCATGCGTCGTAGAGTCACTTCAGGCCGCGCAAACCTTGTCTAGTCAGGGAATTGAAGTCGAGGTGATTGATTTGGCGAGTATTAAGCCAATTGATACCGCGACGATTTTCAGCTCACTAGAAAAAACTGGACGTTTACTCGTTGTTCATGAAGCGAGTAAAACTTGTGGTGTGGGATCTGAGCTATTAGCTCGAACCGCTGAACACGCCATGTGCTTACTTAAAGCCCCACCTAAACGAGTAACTGGAATGGACACCATTATGCCTTATTACCGTAACGAAGATTATTTCATGGTTCAGAAAGAAGACATTGTGACCGCAGCGCGCGAACTCGTGGAGGATTGGAAATGAAGACGTTTAACTTACCCGATCTCGGCGAAGGCCTCGCTGAATCAGAAATTGTAAAATGGCACGTTAATGTCGGTGACATGGTTAAATTAGATCAAGTGATCTTAACCGTAGAGACAGCAAAAGCGACGGTCGACGTCCCTGCCCCCTATTCGGGCCGTGTGGTCAGCCGTCATGGTGAGGAAGGTGAAATCGTCAATATTGGTGCATTACTGCTAGAGATTGATGAAACAGGTGCCGGGAGAGAAGTAACGGCAGAGAAAAAAGCCACTGCTGACGCCGCAACCGTCGTCGGTAGCGTTTCTCACCAAGCGCATCATGTTAACGTTGATGATTTCTGGATTGGTGGCAACCACAACACGACAGAAAGTAACCTCGTTACCGCCCTGCCTTCGGCTCGCTTGTTGGCACAAAAACTTGGGGTAGATCTTAACCTTGTGTCAGGTAGTGGCCCGAACGGACTTATCGTAGATGCCGATATTTACGACGAAGCCGGAAAACAGCGTCCAGGCACCGAAGTTTTGAAAGGCGCTCGACGTACCATGGTATCGTCTATGACCGAATCGCACGAACATGTTGCTGCCGTAACCATTACGGAAGAAGCATTGTTGGAAGATTGGCTGCCAAACGAAGATATCAGTATCCGCCTTGTTCAAGCGATTGTTCATGCGTGTCAAGAAGAGCCCGCTTTAAACGCTTGGTTTGATGCCGAAACCATGACACGCTGTGTACACACAACGGTCAATGTAGGAATTGCAGTAGATAGCCGTCATGGATTGTACGTGCCAGTCTTGCGCCACGCAGATGAATACGAGCCACAAGATGTTCGTCGTTGGCTCGATCAAACCGTTGAAGGGATCAGAGAGAGAAAAATCGGTCGTGAGCAATTGCAACACGCGACGATTACGCTTTCCAACTTCGGCGCGATTGCCGGTATTTACGCGACACCTGTCGTCACACCGCCACAAGTCGCTATTGTCGGCGCGGGCCGAATACTCGACCGAGTTGTGATAAGAAATGGTCAAGCAATTTCGGTGAAAGCAATGCCGCTATCCGTAACGTTTGATCATCGCGCTTGTACTGGTGGTGAAGCTGCAAGGTTTACAAAAGTACTTGCAGAGCACCTGCAACGTCCGAGCGAAAAGTAACTTATAAAAATCAAATGATAAAGGCTTCCAGTCCGGAAGCCTTTTGTTTTAGGAAGCAAGACTATATCTACAGCTTCTCTAACAGCTCAGGCATTACCACAAACAAATCGTCGACCAATCCATAATCTGCAATGTCAAAAATAGGCGCATCAGGGTCGCTATTAATTGCAACAATCACCTTGGAATCTTTCATTCCCGCCAAATGCTGGATCGCGCCAGAAATTCCGACGGCAATGTATAACTCCGGTGCAACAATTTTGCCGGTTTGCCCAACTTGATGGTCATTAGACACATAGCCCGCATCGACCGCCGCTCGTGACGCCCCTACCGCTCCACCTAGCTTGTCAGCCAATTGTTCTACTAAAACAAACTTCTCTTTACTCCCGAATGCACGACCACCCGACACTACTACTCTAGCCGCTGGCGATTCTGGTCGCTCACTTTCTGGCGTTTGTTGCGAAACAAACTCACTAAGTTTATTGATAATCACCGTGTCGACTTGAGTAAGCTTAGGGACAACTGGCGTGTCAGATAGCTCTGCGGCATCAAAAGCCGTACTTCTTATGGTCATCACTTTATAGGGATCATTCGACGTGACTCTCGCCAATGCATTTCCAGCATAAATTGGACGAATCACCGTATCGATAGACTCGATTGTCATCACGTCAGAAAGTTGACCAACATTAAGCAACGCCGCCACACGAGGCATCACATTCTTACCAAATGTACTGGCAGGAGAAAGAATGTGTGAGTAGTTTTTGGCTACTTGTGAGATCAAAGGTGCGATATTTTCCGCTAATCCATGTTCATATCCCTTCGCATCAACCCAGATAATTTCTGCAACACCTTGAACACAATTCAACTCATCCAAAACTGATTGGCACTGATAACCAATAAGCAACACAGAAACAGGAAGCGATTTATCATCATCCTTAATCTCAAATGCCGCTTTAATTGCACACAGCGTCCCTACAGCCAACGATTGGTTGTCATGCTCTGCGAGCACAAGTGTTGCTAATGGTCGGTCTTCCATGGTCATGCCTCATATAACACGTCAGATCCATTACTTGAGCTTAGTCCACTTCACGTTAACGTCAACTGAGCTATAGTTTTCTGTATAGAAACCAAAACCTGTCACGCAGATGACGATAATAGAAAGGAAGCATAAAGATGGAACGAGAATGCATGGAGTTTGATGTCGTGATCGTGGGGGCCGGACCCGCAGGCTTAAGCGCCGCTTGTCGGCTAGCTCAACTCAACCAAGACAGTGAAGGTGACGCACTTTCAATTTGCGTTGTAGAAAAAGGCTCAGAAGTGGGCGCACATATTTTATCTGGCGCTGTTTTTGAAACTAGTGCCTTAGATGAGCTTTTCCCCGACTGGAAAGAAATGGAGGCCCCGCTAGCAGCCTCGGTTCAACGAGATAATTTCCTTTATCTTACTACTGAACAAAACCATATTCGAGTTCCTCACATCCTTACACCGCGTCCAATGATAAATGGCGAGAATAATTACGTAATTAGCCTTGCCAACCTTTGCCGTTGGCTCGCTAACCAAGCAGAAAATCTTGGGGTGGAAGTTTTTCCGGGCTTTGCCGCTGCAAGCATCAATTATGATCAGACTGGCGCCGTGACAGGCATTAACACGAGCGATATGGGACTAGATAAGAACGGCCAGGCCAAACCTAACTTTGAACCAGGTATCGAGCTAAGGGCAAAATACACCCTTTTTGCTGAAGGTTGTCGCGGACATCTGGGTAAAGAACTTATTCAAAGGTTCGACCTAGACGCAGGAAAGCAACCACAGCACTACGCGCTTGGCCTAAAAGAGATATGGGAGTTACCCACTGACAGTAAGGATGTATCTGGCAGTGTTATCCACTCCGCTGGCTGGCCCTTGAGTGAAACAAATACCACAGGCGGCGGTTTTCTCTATCACATGGAGAACAACCAAATCGCCGTCGGGCTTATTGTCGACTTGAATTACAGCAATCCTTACTTGAGTCCGTTTGACGAATTTCAACGCTTTAAGCACCATCCTGCTATTGAACCACATTTGAAAGGTGCTCAGCGCATCGCTTACGGCGCAAGAGCCATTGCGAAAGGTGGACTTTCCTCTCTGCCGAGACAGCAATTCCCTGGCGGTTTATTGATTGGTTGTGATGCGGGGACTTTGAACGTTGCTAAAATTAAAGGCAGCCACACAGCAATGAAATCCGGAATCATTGCAGCAGAAGCGGTACATACGGCCCGACAAACTGGAGCTTCTGAGCCAGACTACCAGTCGTTGTTTGAACCATCATGGTTGTATGACGAACTCGCTGAAACGCGTAACTTTGGTGCGAACATTCATAAGTTTGGCAGCATACTGGGCGGTGCTCTTTCGACTTTTGAACACAACCTGTGGCAACCACTGGTTAAGAAGCCGTTACCTTGGTCTATCAAGGACTATTCGCACGATCATGAGCAGTTAAAACCTAAACAAGAGTGCCACCCAATTGCATACCCAAAACCAGATGGTGAAATCAGTTTTGATAAGCCTTCGTCGGTATTTTTGTCGGGAACACAGCACGAAGAGAATCAACCTTGTCACCTTGTTCTGACTTACCCTCACATTCCAATTGATGTGAATTTAGGTATGTATGACGAACCGAGTCAGCGCTATTGCCCCGCTGGGGTTTACGAAGTGGTGGAAGTGGACAATAAGTTGAAGTTTCAGATAAATGCCGCCAACTGCGTTCATTGCAAAACCTGTGACATCAAAGATCCTTCGCAAAACATCACGTGGAAAGCACCAGAAGGTGGCGGCGGACCAAGCTATCAAAACATGTAGATACGTTAGTATGTTGACGATCTAACAAATGGATAAACAAACCGATTGGCAGAGCCTCATTACTCCTGCCAATCGACAAAATGATCAAGCAAGAAGTCGATAGCCAATCGCGCTCGTAGTGGTAGAAAGTGACGATTCTGATAAACAATCCAGCTGCTGTTGCCGCTTCCCCAATACGGCTCTAGTATTGGCACCAAACGACCAGACGAAATAGCATCGTTGAAACTACTCTTCGGTAAGTACGCCACACCTAATCCTTCTGCACAGGCTTGCAAGACCGTGTGTGCGTTATTGCTCTTCCATCTGCCCTGCACTTTTACGCCATCTAAAGGCTTGCCGTCTTTTTCAAACAACCAAACGTCCTTATTGGCAATAATGCAGCTATGACGCTTGAGTTGCTCTGGGTGCGTTGGCAAACCATGTTCATCGAGATAACGCTGACTGGCTGCCGCTGCCATGGGACGATCCACCAGCTTTCTCGCAACCAAGCCTGAATCACTCAACCTGCCGTAACGAATGGCAAAATCGAAACCATCTTCAATAAAGTTGACCATGCTGGTGTTGAAGTTAATTTCAACCGTGAGATTAGGATGTTGCTTGGCAAACGCCATCAAGGCAGGCGCTACATGGTTCTCAGAAAACGCACCAGCGGCACTCACACGTAACGTACCACTCAATTGAGTTTGCTGCGTGGTGAGTTGCTCATTGGCTTGCTGAAGCCCAATCACCAACTCTTTACACTGTTGATAATACGCTTGCCCCGCTTCCGTTAGACTCACCATTCTTGTCGAACGTGCTAACAAAGCGACACCTAATCGCTCTTCTAGTCTTGTGACTTGGCGACTGACGTGACTGGTACTGCAACCTAACTGTTTTGCCGCTGCAGAAAACCCTAAGCTCTCAGCAACCGTAACAAACTCATTGATGCCTTCAAAACTGTCCATACTTACCTTTGCTATATAGCAATAATGTTTTGCCAATTAATCATATTATCACTTATTTGTTTAGCAATTAGTATGAAGGTGTTCAACAAATATACGTAAGCCAAAAAGGAAACCATCATGAAAAAAGTACTCATCATTGTGACGAACCATGCGACCCTTGGTGAAACTGACCAAGCAAACGGAACTTACGCGCCAGAGCTCACTCATGCGCTTAGCGAGCTACTAGGTGCAGGCTTCGATTACGACATTGCCTCTATCAAAGGCGGGCAAGCACCACTGTACGGAACCGACATCGAAGGCGACGCAGTCAACGAGAAAATCTTAGCGGATGATGATTTCCAGAACCGCATCAACAACACGATTCCAGTATCACAAATCAACGGTGACAACTACGATGCGATCTTCTATCCGGGTGGCTTTGGTCTTCTTTCAGACCTAGCGAGCAACGAAGACTTTGCCAAGATTTCTGCAAAACACTATGAAGATGGCGGTATTGTGGCAGCAGTTTGTCATGGTCCAGGCGCTCTTCTCCCTATCACGCTTAGCAATGGCGAAAAGCTGCTTGCGTCTAAATCAGTAACAGGTTTCACTCGCGAAGAAGAGATCGACTTCGGCACCATCAACGATATCCCATTCCTATTGGAAGAATCTCTTGCACGCAGCGCAGCGCGCTACTCTAAAGTGCAACCATGGCAAGAGTTTGTAATTGTGGATGATCGTGTCATCACAGGTCAAAACCCAACGAGCGCACACGGCGTAGGCAGAGCGATTGTTGAACACCTAGCTTAAACGCGCCGGAAACGACAACCATCCTAGAAGAGGAAAGCGTGCTTTGTCATGCTTTCCCTTGCTACAGGCGATCGCAAGATGCGCTTATACTTCTACCCCTGCTTCATCTTCTTCTACGATATCCGTTTCTTGGCTCGCCTCTTCCAACCATTGCTTTAGAGATTCACTTGCTAGCACCTTCTGTTGGTAAGCTTTGGCACCTTCCGATAGCTCGATACCGTAAGTTTGGAAACGCAATGCCACAGGTGCATACATGGCATCTGCAATCGACCATTCTCCAAATAACCAGCCGTCTGGATACAGATTGGCTTGTTCTGCCCAAATAGCGTCAATACGTGCAATATCTTTACGTGCACCTTCAGTTAAATCGACTTTTCTGCGCGCGCGGATATTCATTGGGAGTTCGTTTCTTAAATCAAAGAAACCCGAGTGCATTTCTGAAGCGATGGCGCGTGCTTTAGCCCGTTCTGCGGAGTTGCTTGGCCATGCTTTACCTTGCAGGTATTGCTCGTTTACGTATTCCAAAATCGCTAATGAATCCCACACGGTTGCATCGCCATCCACCAAGGTCGGTACTTTAGCCGTTGGTGTAATACCTTCCAAGGTCTTGTAAAAATCCTCCGTAAATAACGTCAGCTTAGTGACTTCCACATCCAATTTGAATTGAGAAAAGATCACCCATGCGCGCAGTGACCAGCTTGAGTAGTTTTGGTTAGCAATAAACAGTTTCATGACGCCTCCATGCGGTTCGTGTTTTGAGTACCCATTCACAATATCTGATTGTATTTAAGGGGACTAACGGATAGTTTTGATGGAACACTTCAACAAAAACGATGGATGAGTTTTAGATATGGATATCGATGCGTTACGCAGCTTTCTTGCTTTTGTAGAAACGGGCAGTTTCACTCGAGCAGCCAAGCAGATCAATCGCACCCAATCAGCGTTCAGTGCACAAATGCGTAAGCTGGAAGACGAACTCAGCGTCAGCTTGTTTGAAAAAGAAGGTCGCAACCTAGTATTGAGTGAAGCAGGGCTGGCACTGCGCTCTCACGCCGAACAATTGGTCAGCTTGCACAATCAAGCACTGAAACAAGTGAAACGCTATGAAAATAAGCGCCCTCTTCGCTTGGGTTGCCCCGAGGATTACAACGATAATATCCTGCCTAAAGTCATCCGCGTATTACAGCAATCTGAGCCCACATGTTCGATTCAAGTCTTTAGTGAGCCGAGCATCACCTTGAGAGAAAAACTTGATGAAGGAAAGCTAGACGCCGCTATTGTGACAAGAGCACCGGACAGTGAGGAAGGTTACTGGCTAGCAAGCGACAAAGGCGTGTGGATTGCTCATCCTGATTTTGACATCGAGCAAGCCCAACCTCTCCCTCTCGCCCTATTCCAAACCGACTGCAAATACCATGCGGCAGCAGTAGACGGATTAACCAAACGTGGTACTCCTTATCAACTACTGGCATGGTGCAATACGGCCTCTGCACAACGAGCGATTGTACGTTCAGGCATGGCTATCGGTGCGATGGGCAGTATTAGCGTTAGCGAGGATCTTAAGATCTTAGACGATATGCCATCGCTACCTTCCGTGGATATCGTTTTGGTCACGGGCGTCGAGCCTCATCCGATACTGGATAAAGAATGCTTGGCGCAATTGGTTGAGTTAATGGCTTAACTAAACTCGCTAACCAATCACAAAGTTGAATTCGCCCGTTAATCGCCCGTCGATTCGTATGGTTTCAAACTGTAGATAATCACGGGCTTTACCACCCCACCATTCGTCACCAGTATTGCCTTTTAAGTACAACTGAGTGGTCAGGAGCTCTTGGTTATCCCGCCACAACTTAACGTGAATGTGCGGCGGACGAGTGGCATAAGGCACTGGATACAAAGTCTGGAATAAGTAGCGACCATCCGATTGGGTTTCTGCCGCGCCAAAGCCTGCAAAATGAGCATCAAACTTATCATTACTTGGCTGCTTAGGATGATCGTAAATCCCCTGCCCATCACATTGCCAGATTTCTACCTTGATGCCTGAAACGGGGTTTCCTGTTGTATCTACGACTTTGCCTTGCAGCACAATAGGCTCACCAAGCAAGCCCTCCGATTGCAGAATCAAGTTTTGACGAAGAGGAATGTCCACCACTGGATAAAATGGCCCTTCTGTTTGTGCTGGCGTCGGCCGCATTGGTGTTTTCGCTTTTAGAGAGGGTGCGAACAACAATGTCCACAGCGCTAAAAAGTGTCTTCTTTCCATGATGCCACCAATGCAATTGCGTTGAATTAAGTTTGGTGGAACTTGAGGAATTTTCCATGACGAATATAAAAAATGCCCCTGCAAGAGAGTCAGTTGCAGAGGCACTGTGGAACTAAATTGAGTGTTGATTGAAGGTTTATGCGGCTTCGAACGCCAATGCTTTCTTCTCTACTTGACGGAAAATGAGAGTTAGCACACCATTTACCGTTAAATAAAATGCGCCCGCAATACCAAATACCGTCAACGTATCGTAAGTTTGTGCATTAATGCGCTGCGCGTAACCCATCAGATCCATGATCGTAATCGTGCTTGCTAGTGAGGTGCCTTTGAAGACCAAAATCACTTCGTTCGAGTAAGCCGGAACAGCGCGGCGAATGGCGTATGGCAGCAGCACCTTCAGTGTCGCGGTTTTGTTCATGCCTAATGCACGACACGCTTGCCATTGACCGGAAGGAATCGCGTTAAACGCTCCTTTGAACAACTGAGTGCTGTATGCCGCGGTATTGAGTGCTAGCGCTAACATCGCACAGAACCAAGGTTGGCTTAACCATGTCCAGAATACACTTTCTCTTACAGCATCAAACTGGCCCGGACCGTAGTACACCAAGAAGATCTGTACCAACAAAGGCGTACCTGTGAACAAGGTGATGATGCCACGACTTACCCAATGCAAACCCGGAGTACGTAGGATCAGAGTCAGCGTCATCATCAGAGCTAAGAGACAGCCGACAACCAAGGAAGCGGCGGTCAATTGAAGGCTAGTGCCTAAGCCATCCAGCATTTGCCAAACGTGTTGTTCGTTCATGCAGTTGCCTCCTGTCCCATGCTCATGCCTTGAATTGAGAACTTCTTATCAATCAGTTTGACGGCACGTTGTGTAATCAAAGTAATGCCTAGGTAAATCGCCGCAGCGGTTGCGTACCAAGTAAACGCTTCATGCGTCGCTGCAGATGTTAGCTGCGCTTGCTTCAACAAATCCGTTACACCAATCAGTGATACAAGCGCGGTATCTTTCAGCAAAACCAACCATTGGTTCGTTAAGCCTGGTAGCGCGTGTCTTACTGCTTGTGGCAAAACAATGCGAACGAAAGCGTGTGCTTGACTGATGCCGAGTGCACTTGCTGCTTCTCTCTGCCCTCTTCCAACGGCTTTTAATGCGCCACGTAGAGTTTGAGAAGCATAAGAAGCGAAGATCAATGACAACGCCACCACGCCAGACAAGAACGGGCTAACTTCAATAAAGTCGCCGGTGATTAAAAACAGAACCTGCGTCGAACCAAAATAGATAAACAACACGACAAGGATTTCTGGCAAACCACGTACAATCGTCACAAACGCCGTCATTGGCCATTTAACGAAAACGCGGCGAGACATTTCACCACTGGCGAATACCACTGCCAGAATCAAACCGACTAAAAGGCTTGTGAAGGCCAGCTGGACAGTCATCCAACTAGCTTGAACAAGCGATAAAGAGTAACCCGTTAGTGCCATATTACTTACCGAAGTACTTGTTGTAGATTACGTCGTATTCGCCGTTCGCTTTCACTGTTTTCAGTGCCGTGTTCAGCTTGTTCACTAGCTCGTCGTTACCTTTGTTTACTGCGATACCGAAACCGTTACCGAAGTATTTAGGGTTAGTAACGTGCTCACCAACGTACGCTAGGTTATCTTCTTTCTTGAACCATTCTGCTACGACTGCTGTGTCACCGAATACAGAATCAATACGGCCATTCTTCATATCGATGAATGCGTCTTGGTAGCTTGAGTAAGGAACCGCTGTTACACCTGGCATTTGCTCAATTAGGTAACTTTGGTGTGTTGAACCGTTTTGAACACCAACACGCTTACCTTCTAGTGCTTTTTGATCAGCCACTTTTTCTTTGATAGAAACAAACGCTGCTGAGTTGTCGTAGTAAGGGTCAGAAAAATTCACTTGCTCCAAACGCGCGTCAGTAATATCCATGGCAGAGATAGCCGCATCGTAACGCTTGAATTTTAATGCAGGGATCAGGCTGTCAAAAGATTGGTTGTGGAAGGTACATTTTGCTTCCATTTCTTTACATAATGCATTCGCCAGATCCACATCAAAACCTTGAATTTGGTTGTTTTCATCCATGTATTCGAACGGTGCGTAAGTCGCTTCCATCGCGAATTTGATCTCTTCTTGTGCTGCTGCGTTTGCTGCCATAGTTGCAGAAGAAAGGCCGATTAGTGAAGCTAGTAGAATCTTTTTCATTGCAATACTCCGTGTGTACTTAGTGGGCTGACACTCGCAATGACAGCCGAGCTTATCTGTTAAATAGACTGAACTTTAAAAACGTAATTTAGTGATTTAGGTAGTCAGCAAACTGGGCGGTTTGCGGATTAGAAAACGAATCATTTGTGCCGTGCTCGACGATGTGTCCTTTTTCTAGATACAGTACGTGGCTAGCGATTTTCTTAGCAAAATCGACCTCATGCGTTACTACGACTTGGGTGATGCCAGTTTCGCTTAAATCTTTAATAATCTTAACGATTTGGTTAGTAATTTCCGGATCAAGCGCTGCGGTCGGTTCATCAAAAAGCAAGACTTCCGGTTTCATCATCAATGCACGAGCAATCGCCACACGTTGTTGCTGACCACCAGAAAGCTGCATCGGCCATGCATCCGCTTTGTCTGCCAAATGCAACGTTGCGAGAATTTGCATTGCTTGGTTCTTCGCTTCTTCTTTATCCATGCCAGATACTTTTACCGGAGCCTCAATCAGGTTCTCCATCACTGTCATGTGCGGCCATAAGTTGTACTGCTGGAACACCATGCCTACTTTACGACGAAGTGCTAAACCTTGTTTCTCTTTGATTTCAGTAGAGAAATCAAAAACATCATTTGCGATGTTTAGCTTGCCGTTATCCGCCCCTTCAAGAAGGTTAAGAACACGCAGTAGAGAGCTCTTACCTGCGCCACTTGGACCAAGTAACACCAGTGTTTCCCCGCTTTCACACTTAAAGCTGACATCGTGAAGCACTTGTGTCTCACCGTAGGATTTATTGATTCCGCTTACCTGAATAGTCATGCTGACATACCGCATTAATTGTCACTTGGTATTTATATTACTCAACTGGACTTTTTATGCAATAAAAATGTATAAAAATTTAATTTGTTAATTTTTTGTATGATCAGCTACCACCAAGACAGAGTATCTGACTGGTTTGAAGAGTTAGTTTTAACTGAATTTGTTGAAGAAAAATCCAACAACATGGTGACGACCGAAACAAGGTTAAAATGGTGGTTATTTTTGTGCTGACGTGTAGAGGAAGTTTTGAGTCTATGAGGATGATCTATTCCAAGTACACCCGCTCATTTTTGCACAGCATCCCCTGTTAGTTTTCCTGTAAAGTCCTCTATGGCAGGGTCCTGATTACGACTTCGCGAATGGACTATAATTTCTCTTTGTATCTGACTCTTAATTTGAGTCATCTAAGTATTAATGGGATAACTCCATGTTGAAGTCGCATTGTTTTTCTCTCGTTACACTCATTTCTTTGAGCTTGCTTTCTGTACCCAACGTTTGGAGTAGAACAGCAATCGTATTACCTGGGTTGCATGAACAGGGTATTGATCTTCAAGATAAGCCTATCTCTGCTGCCACTGCACTTGAATGGGAGTTGGATAATGCCGATATCGTGTTTGGAGCTTACGAAAATAAGAGTGATAACGAGCGTGTAAAAGCGCTTGGTTACATGTACAACCAAAAGCTGGAACTTAACTCAGGTTGGCTGGAAAACGATATACGTAACCAAGCAGAACTGAATGGAGTTGACTACGAAGATTTCTTTCTCCACTTTTCTGAAGACACTATCCTAGCTGAAGTCGACTCAAGCCATGGCGAGAATACTCTACTCAATCGAAAACCGATGATCGTTGGCTATACCGCCAGCGCTGACCACGCCGGTTTTTGGCTATATCAACCACCGCCATGGGATGCTGATGTATTCGGTCAGGCGAATAATGGTGGTGCCCTCTATGTTTATCACTCAGAGAAGTTCGACCGCTTAGCCTTTACGTTCTCTCAGTTTGCTCAAGGCGGCAGCTTCACGATTGAATACCCTTCTGCTATCGACTCGTTTGGTCGGGTAACAGAATGGAAACGCTTCGCGATTAAAAAAGACAAAACTGAGAACATGACTAAAAACCAAACAGTAAACTGGTCTGTTCCTTCGGATTGGGTTCGCGCTACAACGCATGATGGTAGCGGAAAAACTTATGGTGGCGGTCAGTACTTTGGCTCCACCTTTTTACGCGACGGCGGCCGCCTTTACTTTGCGAAAATTACTTGGCATGACGGCAACATAGAAAACCGCCCACGTCTCGAAAACATTCAACTCAAAAATAGCTTCCCTGCCGTCAATATCTCAGGAGCACCAACGGAGACACCGGAAGGCCAAACCATTCAACGCTGGCGTAAAATTCGTGGCTTCGACAAATCTGCAGATCGAAACCAAGACAATTATCTTTCTTGGAATGAATACAAAAACCGTTCGAATAAGAATGCAACGGCCCGATTTCGTTGGGAGTCACGGGTTATTCCATTTGGTCGTATGTGGAATCAAACCTCTTCTTGGGCATTGACCAATCTCGGTAATCCCGTTTTTACCAATACAATGCGCCACTATTACCAAGCTGAATGGGCGAAACAAGGTTTAAATGGTGCGTACAACGACGATACGAATAAGTTACTCGGTGCAAATCAGTTCTACATATATTCCGGAGGCACAGTGGATGAACTTGGTTTGGTGGCGGGTAGCCAAGCTGCTGACGATGCTTACAAAGCGCAATTCTCGGCGTTCTTGAATAAACTGGCAACGCTGGATGAAGATGCGTTAATTGGCCTCAACATAGGTACGGCAAACTTATTCGGTCGTAATGGGCAAAACCACTTGGTTAACGCTGGCTCCTTGTACTTGCGCGAGCACTACCTTTTCCCTGCTACCGGCTTTAGTGGCTATGCTGGCTTGGCTAAATTTTGGGATAACTCTGCACTCGCCAAAGCGGGTCAGAAAGTGATTTATCAAGCGACCACGCGTTATGGTCGAGTTCAATACTTTGGCAACACTGAGGATAACTGGAAACAGGACCAATACTCTGCACTAGCGGTGTTCTACTTAAACTATCACCCTGAGCGCAGTTACTTTAATCAGTGGAACAATGGCTACTTATATGGAAGTAATAACACAACAAGTGACAACTTCTGGAAGGCGGGCGTACCAATGAATATTGCTTATCAACCTAGCACCTTGCTTGCCGTTGATTTGGGAGAGCCTGCCAATCAAACACCAGAGGGGTATCAGGCGACTCCGGTAATGATGTCCACCAGCACGCCCTATCCTGCCGATTACACAGTCATTGGAGATGCTTCTATGAGCAAAGTGGCTCATCCTGACTTGCCCAATGGCTCTATCGATTTGTTACCAACCCATACGTACTTTGCGTATCGCTCAGACGATACGGTGGTGATGCATGGTCCTACGGAGATGGTGTTAGCCCGCGAATTCACCAAAGGCCGAGTGCTGTATCGGACTGATTTCTTTGGCAAGAATATCGATTATTTCTCCTCACCGAAGATAACTATCGCACTTCCAGAGCCTATGCAACCTGTAGATCAAGACGGTAACATCGGCGACTATGTTTCTCACATTGAGATCAGCGGCTACGAAGGGGTGTTCTTGCTGTATTAATTCCCTTTCAACCCGTCTCATCAAACGCTTCATAAATCGCCGTTTTTATGCTTAACGTCACTGAAAAAAACTTGTTCACTGAATCTTTATAAACCGATGTATATACTGAAGTAAATGACAACGACAAGGAAATTCAGTCACATGAAGACGACACCTTCAATGCTCTCTGTTCTGCTGCTATCAGCATTATCTACTCATGCAAATGCGGACGAATGCGGAAAAATAACCATCGCAGACATGAATTGGAATTCGGCAAGCTTAATGGCGCACATCGACCAATTTGTCTTAAATGAAGGCTACCAGTGCGATGCGGAATTGATCCCTGGTGATAGCGTTCCTACAGGCACCTCTATGATTGAAAAGGGACAGCCTGACGTTGCGCCAGAGTTATGGACAAACGGTATTAAAGAAGCACTTGATAAAGGGATTGCGGATAAACGCTTGCGCATCGCTAGTGAATCGCTTGTCAATGGTGGTGAAGAAGGGTTTTGGGTTCCCGCCTATCTGGTAAAACAGTATCCAGAACTCGCGACGATAGAAGGCGTCATCAAGCACGCCAAACTATTTGAACACCCAGAGGATGATGACAAGTTCGCGTTTTATAGCTGCCCTGCTGGTTGGACATGCCAAATCACCTCCGGTCACTTGTTTAATGCATTAGGGTTAAGTGAGCACGGCTTTGAGATGGTTGACCCAGGATCTGGCGCAGCATTAGCTGGCACCATCGCCAAAGCCTATGATCGCAAAATGCCTTGGTTTGGTTACTACTGGTCACCGACCCCCGTATTGGGCAAGTATGATATGGTCAAAGTGGATTTTGGTAGCGGAACAGATTTAGAAGAGTATCGCAACTGTACCACTCAGCCTGATTGCGCTTCACCAAAAGTAACAATGTACCCACCTTCTCCAGTTCGCACAGTAACAACTGAGGCGTTTGCGAGCAAAGAACCCCAAGCATTCGCGTACTTGCAGAAACGCGGATTTACCAACGAGCAAATGAGTGAAATGCTGGCCTGGATGGAAGATAACTACGCGGACGGTGAAGAAGCGATGTTTTACTTCTTTAATACCTACCCTGACTTGTGGAAAGGCTGGGTATCTGAAGACGTCGCGGTGAGAATCGAAAAAGCGCTTTGATGATTAATACTTAAAGTGCCACAAATCATTTAACCTCCCATACCGTTTGAATAAACGGCATGGGAGACTCGTCAACGACTCGTTAATACATGGTGTGACCATTCAATGTTTCTTTAGGAATCTCTTGCAGAGCGTCCCAATGTTCAACAATCTTCCCATTATGATCAAAACGAAAGAAATCCATCGTCACGTATTCAATATCATTAGGCCATGTTTGGTGAGTGTGTAGTGCCACCAAGTTCCCTTCAGCAATGGCTCGCACAAACGTAATGTCTTTATTGGGATACTCATTTTGCATCCGCTCAAAATACTCGATAAAAGCCTCGGGGCCATTTCCAACTAATGGATTGTGCTGGATGTACTCATCGCCAACATAGTCTTCAACCGCTTTTCTTGGATTACCTCGATAGGAGGTTTCGTAAAACGCAATGGCATTTCTTTTATTCTCTTGCAGATCCATTTTTCTTACCTGTGTTGCTCCATCTTGCGGATAACGGTAATCATAGTCTTTGAACTTCAGAAGTGACCAAACTTCGCGCACAAAAAAGGCCGCTAAAGAGCAGCCTTCATCACTTCTACTTGGAATCATCGCCTTTCATCGCTTAAACCACACCGCCAGCACCGAGCATAGAACGCTCACTGTTCTCAACCAGCAACGCGGTTGCGGTTTGTTTCAGTGTTTCCCATTCTTGGTCTTCGACAAAAATACCATTTTGCCAAGAGGCTTGTTGCGTGTTGCTTAACTCATCGCCTTCAATGTGAATGGTGTATCCCTGTGCGCTTTTCTCGATATCGAAATCGTTCACAGAGAGTTCGATAACCATACTATGCAAATCCGTATCATGCCCATCAAACTGATCCGAGAAAAAGACTTCTGGCGCGATTCGTCCACGGTTTAACACATAAAGCGTTCGCTTGGGACTAGAGCCATTGACCCATTGTGCACGGCACGCAATGCCTTTTGCAGAGAGCTTCAACAACTCACTGAAACCCAACCAACGGTTATGACACTGTTTCAACGTAATGGTAATCGACTTACGGTTGATCATTTTCTCGAGCGCGAAATCCAACACCGCGGGTAAATGACACGCTACACTCCCGTTGTGCAGTTCTACCTCTATGCTTGACGGCGTGCTGTTGGTCACCGATACGGCGCAGTCTGAATCTAACCCAAGAAACAGACTGGCGTTATTAAAATGGCGAACTCCATGTAAGCCAACCATTTGCAAGTCCGCCACCATGTTCGCAATGACATCCGCCTCACCACAGTGACGGCGCATGCCAAGAAATGCCTTATTAACCGCGGCCACCAATTCGTTGTGAGAGACGATCATAATGCAAACCCTCCACTGATTTTTTGATTATCACTTTGCGCAATTTCGTCACGTGGCGGCATGCTAGGGAAAATCCATGTGTCTGCCAGTTTAGGGTCGTGAATTTCATCTAACAACGGCGCACCTTGGAAGAAAGTTACTCGAACCCAACGATCCGAGCGCGGATCAAACTTAGTCGCGCCAAAGATCGCCAATTTACAGCGCAGTAAGTGCATTGGTAACGCATCTTTACGCAGCACATTCATTTGAATATCCCCCATCGCACGGTTGCCTAGCGTCCATACGCGACGTGTGATCGAACGATAAGTCGGATTTTGCAATAGAAACTCCGCTACGGACATTTCTACATCACAGTCAAGCAAGGCCTGGTACAAGCGATTCACTTGTCTGCCGATATCAAGCGGCAATTCTTTTTCTTCTCCAGCCTCTTCCCCGCGGACACCAAGCCTTGGCTCTTCTTTGTCTTGTGAGCGATACCAGAACCAGTAGTTGTTCTCGGCTAGTGAGTAATCCGCATCAATCGCCCAGCGGTACTTGCTTTGCAACACTTCCAGTAAATCTTGGATCTTTTTCCCGCCCGGAATAGATAACGTTTCATCCGTATTCATTTGGCTAGCAAATTCATCCACTAAAGATGGGTAGAGTTCGATCAAGCAAGAGGTGAGGATTTCTTGGGCTTCCACACTCATTGTTTTCTTATGCTCGACCAAACTCGCCCAGTTCGGATGTAATGCCATTAACGTTGTTAGCTTCGATAGCAGTTGTTTGATGTCTGCTATCGCTTGATGATTGAGCCTGTCTTGATGTTCATTGATGGTGATGACTTGCTCTAAATGACGCTGTGCTTTTTGCAGCAATCCTTGCAAAGGAGCATGGAACGACGCTTCACATGGCATCGCAAAGACTCGCGCTACCGCACGTTCACGAGAGGTCATCCATTGGTCAACAATACACGGATGATTAATCAAGTATGGAGCCATGCCTAAGCCAGTAGCATTGCCGA
Source organism: Vibrio sp. sp1 (assembly GCF_016920955.1). NCBI lineage: Bacteria > Pseudomonadati > Pseudomonadota > Gammaproteobacteria > Vibrionales > Vibrionaceae > Vibrio > Vibrio sp. sp1. The sequence continues at coordinate 1,048,689 of NZ_CP060590.1, read as the reverse complement.
CACCAAGGTAGCGCTGCAAGCCACGATGCAAAGCCACCGCGTTGTCGCCACCTTGTTGAAGTGCCAGATAGTGCACCCAATCTAGGCTGAATTCACGCAACATATATACTGCACACATTTGCGCACTAAAAGACTGGCTGAAATCTGAGTTGTTCTCTAACAGTTTGAAATCGGCGATACCAAACTTTCCGTTACCATAAACAGCTGTGGTACGCAGGATATAACCCACTTCCGCTAACTCTTTCGGCTCAGGCTGCTCGCCTTGAGAAAGCGCGCTAACAATGTGCTCAAACACGCGCACACTTTTGTTTGCGCGAGCAAGAACAAGTACGTTGTTTGGATTACGTCCCGCTTCTTGCAGCGGTACATTTTCTCGCAATCTTTCCAACAAAGTAACATCAACATCGCCTTGAACCAGTGCAAATGTGACGTCCCACTTTTCAGCAATTACGCGATCATTACGCTCGTCGTCGGCAATTTCATCACAGAATACCACCAAATGATAAACGTGCTCTGGCGTGGTCAATTTGTAAATCACATGACCATAACCACGAGGACAAAGCTGCCACTCATGCTTGGTTACTTGCCAGTTTTGGCTTGCCATATTGCGAATCAGACTGCGAACAAAGCTGATTCGGTTTTGGTGCATTGCGCCAAGCCTTTCGGCTGCCATGACAATCGCTGCATCGCGCATAGTTGCTTCCGTATAAGTAGAACGATGTGCATCCATTTTGCTCACCACCTATTTGTTATTGTAAGAATACTAGGGTTTGTGCGGATGCAGGAGGAAAACACCCGCACAAGCTCCACGTTGTTTGAATTAGATAATTGTTATAGCCCTTGCTCTTTCGCCATTTTGATTGCGATTTGCGGCGCATTCCAAAGTGACGGCAACAGAATCAACGAAACCGGAACCGCGGTAATCACAATGAAAGATTGCAGAGCAGAGATGCCACCAGAGCCAAGAGAAATCAGGATTAGTGCCGTCACACCCATCATTACGCCCCAGAAGGTACGGATGATCGCATTCGGCTCCGTTTCACCACTGATCACGACACTGATTGTGTAAGTCATTGAGTCGCCCGTCGTGACGATGAAGATCGTGGTTAAAATCAGAAATAGAATTGAAATCAGCATTGGCATTGGTAGTTGCTGAGTCACCGCAAGCAAAGCACCTGGCAAGTTAAAGCCTTCAAACGCCGCACTCACACTACCCGGTTCCGCAATTTCAAACGCTAGGCCAGAGCCGCCTACAATCGTGAACCAAAAACAGGTGGTTAACGGAGCCACAATACTGATGGTGGAAATGACTTGGCGGATAGTTCGACCACGGGAAATACGCGCAATAAAAATTGCCATCATCGGACCATAACCAAGGAACCAGCCCCAGAAAAATACTGTCCACCAGCTTAGCCAACCTTCATCACCACGGTAGGTCGCCATTGGGATAAAGTTATCCAGCATGCTCCCTACACCTTGAATGTATCCGTTAAAGATAAAATTCGTAGGGCCAAAAAACAGGATGTAAACCATCAATGCCATTGCCAGAATCACGTTGTAACGACTAAGCAGTTGCATGCCTCGGCTTAATCCACTGAGTGCTGACAAGGTGTAAAGCGCAATCGCAAACAAGATGATGATAAGCTGAGTGGTAAAGCCATCAGGGATATCAAACAACGCATTTAACGCGTAGCTAACCTGCAAGCCCAGAAACCCAATGGGCCCGATGGTGCCCGCGGCTACCGCGATAATGCAGCATGCGTCAATCAATGCACCGAGTTGGCCTTTAAGTGCTCGTTCGCCCAAGACTGGGTAAAGCAAAATACGGGGTTTTAGTGGTAAACCTTTGTCGTAATGTAGGTGCATCACCACGATGGAAGTTAAGCTACCTACAATCGCCCAAGCTAGAAAGCCCCAGTGCATAAAGGATTGCGACAACGCATTCACCGCACCTTGCTGCGGGTTATCTTGCGCGCCGTACAAAGGAGGTGGGCTAACATAATGCGCGATAGGCTCAGCCGCGGCCCAGAAAACGCCACCACCAGCCAATAAGGTACAGAAAATAATCGCCATCCAGCGGAAAGAATCCATTTCTGGTTTTGCAATCCCGCCCAACATCACCTTGCCTGTTCGCCCTGCAGCCAAGCCAAGACCAATAAGAAAAGTGAGAAGCAGCAGTAACTGCCAGTATGGACCAAATACCTGAACTGCCCAGCCAAAGCCAGCGTTAACGATCGTAGATAACAGCTCGCCGTCATAAAGTGCAATAGCAACGAACAACGCGATGAAACCACCGCTATACCAAAAGGCCGGGTTACTCAGTCCTAATTTGTCCGTCGTGTTTTCTGTTGTTGATGTGTTGTGTTTTGCTTTCGACTTGCCCGATGACACGCTCATCGTGGAAGCTTTCATGCTATTGGTTAAATCAGACATACTCTGGCTCCAGAGGTTCTTTGCAGCAGCCAAAGACTGGCTACAAATGTGAGTTTTACGCCTGCCGTATTGTTATTATGTGGGCAGGCGGTTCCTACTTTGGGGAATGCTATGAAATAGGCTCTAATCCTTCTTTAAGGAAGTTGAACCAGTTTTCACCCAATATTTTTCCAGCCTCAGATTCACTGAATCCGTGACCCATTAATCCGTTGTAGATGTTCTCCATCCCTGCGCTGCCGCAGAACCATGGCAGCGCATCTGGCCATCCCGAGTTACTTGCAGAACCTTCGCCGTAATCCATCGCTTTTGACCAACGCCCGTTGCGCATCCACTCCAACACTTGTTGCGGCTGATTTAGGCACAAATCGCTACCGATACCTAAATGGTCAACGCCAAACATGTCTGCGGTTTTCGCAACCATCTGGCAGAAATCATCCAGCGTGCACTGGCTGCCATTTGGCAAATGGAATGGATATAAACTGAATCCAATCAAACCACCGCGCTCCGTCAGTGCTTTGATCACGGTGTTGGACTTGTTGCGCAGTGCGTCATGCGCAAATGTCGGGTTAGCATGGCTGATACAAATTGGACGCGAAGAGAGCTCGATAGCTTCCAACGTCGAACGCTCCGCGCTGTGGGACATATCAATGATCATCCCGACTCGGTTCATCTCTTCAATCGCTTGTTTACCAAAGCGAGTTACGCCGGAATCGTTTTGTTCGTAACAACCTGTCGCCAGTAAGCTTTGGTTGTTGTAGGTCAGTTGCATGATCAGCAGACCTTGGCGGCGCATCACTTCAATCAGACCAATTTCATCATCGATTGGTGAGCAATTTTGCGCGCCGAAGAAGATGCCGACTTTGCCTTCTGCTTTGGCTTTTTCTACATCTGCCATTGAATAAATAGGCATGATGAGGTCCGCATTTTGCTCGAAGCGCAAGTTCCATTCAGCAAAACGCGTTAAGGTTTCGCGCGCAGTTTCGTGGTAGACGATGGTGGCATGAACGGCGGTAATGCCACTCGCCTTAAGCGTTTGGAAATACTCTCGATCCCAATTGCAGTACTGCAATCCGTCAATCACAATCCGTTGTTGGTACATAACCACTCCTTAAACAATTTCTTAGCCTTTCAGTGCGGGTAACTGACACCATCAGCTACCCTGCTGTTCTTAGTAAGGGCGCTGATAAGCGGTTTTCACCACGGTGTAGAACTCTTTGGCGTACTGCCCTTGCTCACGAGGGCCAAAGCTAGATTCTTTACGGCCACCAAATGGGACGTGATAATCTGTACCCGCAGTTGGCAAGTTAACCATGACGCATCCCGTTTGGACTTGCTGTTTGAAGATCGCGCTATTGCGCAGACTTTGCGTGATAATGCCGCCTGTCAGGCCAAAGCGCGTATCGTTCGCGACTGCAATTGCCTCATCCAGATCAGAAACGCGAATCACGCTTGCCATTGGTGCAAAGACTTCTTCTTGGTTCACTTCCCAGCTGTTTTGTGTGTTCAAGAACAGGGTTGGTGACATATAGTAACCGTCATGCTCTAGGCTCAGACGCTCACCACCGAAAGCCAGCTCCGCGCCTGCTTGGCGTGCGTTTTCAATCCACTCAAAGTTCGCATTCAGCTGGTTACCATCAACAACAGGACCCATGAATACGCCCTCTTCCAGTGCGTGACCCACTTTTAATTCGCTCATGCGTTGGATTAGCGCTTCAACATACGCGTCGTGAATTCCGTCCATAACCACAAGACGAGAAGACGCGGTACATTTTTGACCTGCACCCGAGAATGAGCCTGCGATTGTGGCTTCAACGGCAATTTGAATGTCTGCATCATCGGCCACTACGAGCGCGTTTTTGCTGCCCATCTCTAGCTGACAACGCACAAAGTTTGGTGCCGTTGCCGCCGCTACTTTACGGCCTGTGTCCACAGAACCAGTGAAGCTCACGCCGTTCACATCTTTCGAATTGATAAGGGTATTACCAACTTGCGAACCGCTACCCAAAACGAGGTTAAACGTGCCAGCAGGTAAACCTTGGCGATGGACAATCTCAGTCAGTGCAACGGCACTCGCTGGAGTTAGGTTGGCAGGCTTCCAGACGACACTGTTGCCAAACGCAAGTGCTGGCGCGATTTTCCAAGCCGCTGTTGCTGTTGGGAAGTTCCAAGGAGAGATAATGGCGATAACGCCGACGGCTTCGCGAGTAACTTCAACGGAGACACCTGGACGGACGGAAGCAGCGTTATCGCCAATTTGACGCAGTACCTCAGCAGCAAAGTATTGGAAGAATTGGCCAGCACGGTAAATCTCACCTCGACCTTCAGCAAATGGCTTACCTTCTTCACGCGAAAGCAAGGTACCCAATTCGTCACATCGTGCAATGAGCTCATCACCAATCGCTTGCAACACTGCTTGTTTGCGCTCGATTGGTGTTTTTTCCCACTCTGACTGCGCTGATTTAGCCGCTTGAATCGCTTGCTCTACTTGCGACACACTCGCTTGTGCGAAATCGCCAATGTTTTCGCTGATATCAGAAGGGTTAATATTGGCGATGGTGTCCATGCCCGATTGCCATTCACCTGCTATGTAGAGGGATTTTTCTGCTTGAACATTGTTAATAAAAGTCATGGTTCTTTCCTCGTTCTTCCGATTTGTGATGGCAAGCCACCCACTCACTGATCTCTAATTGTTCTTATTGGATTTATTCTGGTTTGCTTGCCGACGCGTAGACAACAAACTCCACCAACATCTCTTCTCGCGCTAACCCTGCAACCACCATGGCGGCGCGATTTGGGTACGGCGCTTCAAAATATTCCGCGTACACTTGGTTAACGGTCTTTAAGTATTCTCTGTCAGTCACATAAATCAGGACCTGCAACACCGAGTCCAAAGACTCCCCTGCACACTCCAGGGTGTGAATGAGATTGTTAAAGGTTTGACGTGTTTGTGCTTCGATACCGCCTTCCACAACCGCGCCTGTGTCATCAATAGGAATTTGAGCCGTATACAGGGTTCCGTTGTTGACTATCGCCCATTCAAGCGGCGCTTTAGAAGCAAATAGACTGGTTTTAACTGGGTGTTTTTTAGTAGGAGTATTCACGTGCCTTTCAACCTTTGTAACAGCTTTGTTTCAATATGGTTAAATGATGCACATTGACAAGCGATAAATCTAACGGTAAATTTTTGACATTTGATAAATTAAACTTATCAATCTGTTTAAAATAACGTAAATAAAGGGATTAAGAGGCATTAGGGATGAGTATTAAGCTTCAACAATTAATGCATTTTGTGATGGTAGTCGAGGAAGGAGGCTTTCGAGCCGCTTCACATCGTGCAAATCGTTCTCAGGCGGCACTGTCAACATCGATAAAAGAGCTTGAAAAAATTCTAGGGCAAACGCTGTTTGAACCCGGAAACAAAACCAAATTGACCCCATTTGGTGAAATTTGTCTGCCCAAGGTGGTTCAGTTTCTCAATATCTACAGTGCGCTGGACAACGATCTCAAAGCTGCCGCGGCCGGACAGCAAGGGAGAGTGCGAATTGCGAGCGTTCCTTCTGTTGCAGCGAAACTCATCCCTAGCGTATTGGGTGCCTTTTGCGAGCAGTATCCAAATGTAGAAGTAAGCTTGATCGATGATAACGCGGCGGGCGTCGAGGCTCGCTTACTCTCCGGTGAAGTCGACTTGGCGATCGGTAACCCCTCTCACCTCGATGAGGGCGGCATTGACTTTACGCCACTGTTAGCCGATCCAATAGGCGTGGTGTGTTTAAAGGATAACCCTATTGCAAGTCATCCAGAAGGAATCGAGTGGCAAATTTTGTTGGAACAACCCTTTATCCGTAACGGCACTTGTACACTTCTCGATCCAACCCCAGCAAGAGCTCTGAGTCAGCAAGCGCTCTATTCGGTCGAAAATATTACTTCGCTGTTTTCTGTCTTAGAACTTGGGATTGGTGTCACGACCCTACCTAAACTTGCTTTCCCAACCAATGAAACACGCTTGGTTTGGATTCCGCTTATCGATCCACCACTTGAAAGGCAAATTGGTATATTTACGTTAACCGATCGCACGATCTCGCCTCAAGCTAAAGCATTTCACGATCTTTGTGTGCATTATTTAAACTATCAAAAAGAAGATAAATAATGGTTCGATTAACATGCGGATAATTAAAAGCCTCCATATTCAGAGTGGAGGCTAATTTGTATTTGTGTATCGCTTCGTTCTATTTTTTGCGACGATTTCGGTTCTTATACACCACGCAAAAGTTACCACGCTTGGTACGACACTTTGAGCAACGTTCACAATCTACTGGTGCGCGATTGCCTTCTTTCCAACGTTTGATCAACTGTGGCTCAGCCAATAAAGGGCGTGAAACAGCAAAAAATTGGATATCTGTGTTTTCTGCAATTTTCTCAATCGCATCAATGTCGCTCAGCCCGCCGACAGTAATCACCGGTATGCTAACGTCCTGACTGATCACGTGACCATATTCGTGAAAGTAACCTTCTTCTTGTAGTGTGTAACCATCGAACGTTTGACCAACAAGTTCGTTTGCTTTGCCGTGAACATTGCCAGATACGATGATCGCATCAACGCCTACTTCTTCAAGTTTCTTACAGACGACGCGAGTTTCATCGAACGTTAAACCGCCGTCAAAGAACTCTGTTGCCGTCAGTTTAACGAGGATGGGAAATTCGCTTCCAACCAGCTTTCTGGTTTCAGAATAAATTTCTAAAAGAAAGCGCATGCGATTTTCTAAGTCACCACCATATTCGTCTTCTCGACGATTATAGTACGGGCTTAAAAACTGGTTAATTAAATAAGTGTGCGCCGCATGAATCTCTACGCCATCAAAACCAGCGTCTTGAGCACGTTTACTCGCCAATGCGAATGCCTTTACGATGTAGTCTATTTCGTCCTTTGTCATCGCTTTGCCTTGCGTATTTGTACCACGCTCAGGCACGTCACTCGGAGCGAAGATGACACGCTCACCGACGTTATGGGTGGTTTTGGTGCCACCGTAAGCAATTTGCATCACGATTTTAGAATCTTGTTGATGTACTAGCTCTGTTAGCTTTTTGTATTCTTCAATAAAAGAGTCGTTGTAGATCCCCATCATACCTGCGTTGGGTTTCTCTTCTTCAACGATATTGGCATAACCCGTAACAATAAGCCCAACTTCCCCTTTCGCAAGCGTTTCGTAAATATCGTAAAGCTTTACCGTCATGTGACCATCTTCGGTCGCCATGTTCTCCCACGTTGCGCTTCTCACAAAACGGTTCTTTAGGGTCATGTTGCCAATTCGGGCTTCGGAAAACAAAATGCTCAAAACCAGTCCTCTTAAAGTTGTCTTTATGTTTTATCTTTTCGCAAGTAAACAAGAACGAAAAAGGAACAGCGATACACGATGTATGGCTGTTCCTTCTCTGAATCCTTGAGACCTGCAAACTACAGGCGCACCTTAATGCCTCGGAGACGACAAAACTTTAATCTGGGTTAAGGTTTGGTGAGTTTTTAGATTATGTAAAAGGATGATTCTTAATCGTGTTCATTTCACTGGAGCTAAGGTGCTTCCTCACCCACTTTCAGTCGTAAAACTTTTGTATTTCGCTAGCTGGTGATTCAACTCAAACATTCACATTGTTAGTTTGTATGCTGCTATGGGAACTAGCACTCTCCCCAAATGTTTACATTACAAACTATCGATATTGAATTTTCATATGGCAAATAGAGTTATTGCGCTGTTTATACTTTTTAGCTTAATAGTCACTATTTCTTGGCATTATTACGCGTCAGCGAAAACGTGCTTCACTATGTTTTACACACTGGTTGTTTTTGCTTTTAGATATGAATACGTGATAGTGAAGCTAGAGGAGGAGCAGGAAAAACAGGGAAAATAAAGAACAATAGAAAGTTAAATGACCTTACTTCTAGGTAAGGCCATTCATGCATTCAGCAGCAAAAGATATTGGCGCTTAGCAAACGCTTAGGTTTGGTTGTTACAGAGCTAGAGGAATCAACTCGACACCAAGCACACCACTGATCCCCATCACCACTAGCAGTGAGACTTTAAACACCGACTTTGACCAAGCGATGTAGTTGTTGTCATCAATGCTGCGAAAGGTCACTTTCGTCCACATAAAGCAAACAACCGCTGCAACCGCTAAGTATTCATACCCGGCTTCACCTAGTAAAAATAACCCCAACGATACTGCTCCAAACGCCACGACATACGCTTTCATGTGTCGATGCGCTTTATGAATACCTTCTTTAACTGGCAATACGGGAATCCCGGCTTCTCGGTAGTCTTGCATGCGAAACATGGCAATGGCATACGAGTGCGGCATTTGCCAGAGACAGAACATGGTAAAGAGTAAAATCGCTTCCAAGCTAATGAAGTTTGTTACCGCTAAGTAACCCACCAATGGCGGAACTGCACCTGAGATACTTCCCACTAAGGTCCCATACACCGAGTTACGTTTATACCACATCGTGTAAAAGAACACGTAATACACGTAGCCAAGCAACACGACGACAGCGGATAGTGGGTTCACTCGGATAAATAACAGTGCGGTTCCTACCAGCAATAAAGCAAGTGCATAAACAAACGCAATATCGATATTGATGTTGCCTTTCACTGTTTCACGATTTCGTGTACGTGCCATCTTTTGGTCGATATCACGATCGAAAATATTATTCACCACACAACCTGAAGCGATGACTAACCCAACACCAACTAACGTCGTAACGAACAACATTAGACTGGCTGGTTCTGTTTTTGCGGCGAGGAAGAACCCCGCCGCAACAGAAATCAGGTTGCCGAAAATAATGCCCGGTTTAGTGATAGACAAATAACTTTTCAGCATACCTTGACCTACAACTTCATGTTGACGTTCATGTTGTAGATGATCCATACCGAGCCAGCGATAAGGATAAGTACAACAATGGCGGTAAACATCAGTGATACAAGGTTCCAACGTCCGTCGGATGTTTTTGTTTCCATGTGCAAGAAGTATTTAAAGTGAACAAATATCTGTACTAATGCACATCCAAATAGAATCGCATAGGTCGTTGTATCTGGTAATGATTTCGTCCAAACAAAGTAGAACGGAATTACCGTCAGAATCAGTGAGGCAATAAAGCCTTTCACGTAATCTGACGAACTGGTTTCTACATGTTGATCCATTACATTACCCCCAGTAAGTAAACGATGGTAAAGACACAAATCCAAACGATATCTAGAAAGTGCCAGAATAGGCTTAAGCAGTTAAAGCGCATTGCCATATTGTCGTTCAGACCTTTCGTCGACAGTTGATGATACGCTACCGCTAACCAAATCAGACCAAAGGTTACGTGCAGGCCGTGCGTACCAACCAACGTAAAGAATGCCGACAGGAATGCACTTGTTTGTGGCCCATAGCCTTCTTCAATCAGGTGATGGAACTCATAGACCTCCATACAGATAAAGCCAAGACCAAGCGCGAACGTGACTAACATCCAGCGTTTGAGACCAGCAACGTTGTTGCGCTTCATCGCGATAATGCCAAAACCAAATGTGATACTGCTAAACAGCAGCAGCATGGTTTCGACAAACACGAATGGGAGTTCGAAAATGTCTTTACCTGTTGGGCCCGCAATTGAATTGCTCGACAGCACAGCGTAAGTCGCGAACAAGGTCGCAAACAATACACAGTCACTCATCAGGTAAACCCAGAAGCCAAATAGCTTGTTGCCATTCGTGTCATGGTGGTGATCATGGTCGTGATGTGCTGCGATATTAGTTTGCATACGTCACCTCCAGATCATCTTTACTTTCGCTGTCTTTCACTGAGTTTTTCTTCGCTTCTTCAAGCTGAGCTCGACGTTCGGCCTCAATTGCTTTGATCTCTTCAACTTCCACGTAGTAATCCACATCATCGTTATAGCTATGCTGAATACACGTCACGATAATACCGACCAAACTTGCCGCCGCTAGCCACCAGATGTACCAAATCATGCCGAAGCCAAATAGGAGCGACCAAGCCGACACGTAGATGCCTGTTGCCGTGTTTTTTGGCATATGAATACGTTCGTATTCCACTTCTTTAGTTGGATCGAACTCGCCACTTTGTTTCTGGTACCAGAAGGCATCCAGCACATCACCTTTTGGTAGGTGCGCAAAGTTGTAGAACGGCGGTGGAGACGATGTTGCCCACTCAAGAGTACGTCCACCCCACGGGTCACCAGTTAAATCACGATTTTGCTCGCGGTCACGGATACTCACGTAAATTTGGATGAACTGAGACAATACGCCCAGCGCAATCACAACCGTACCTGCTGCGGCAATCGACAACAGTGGGAAGTATTCTGGGTTGATGTCTTGGCTTAAACGACGAGTCATCCCCATAAAGCCCAGCGCATAAAGCGGTAGGAACGCCATTAAGAAACCAATAATCCAAAGATAGAACGCACGTTTGCCCCAAGTTTCATTCATGGTGAAACCGGTCGCTTTCGGGAACCAGTAAGTGATCGCAGCGAAACATCCAAACACCACACCACCGATGATAACGTTGTGGAAGTGAGCGATAAGGAATACTGAGTTATGCAGAACGAAATCTGCACCCGGAACAGCCATTAGTACGCCCGTCATACCACCAACAGTAAAGGTGATAAGGAAGCCCACCGTCCACATCATCGGCGTCGTAAAGCGGATGCGGCCTTTGTACATGGTGAATAGCCAGTTGAAGATCTTCACCCCTGTGGGGATAGAAATGATCATCGTGGCAATACCAAAGAAGGCATTTACGTTCGCGCCAGATCCCATCGTAAAGAAGTGGTGTAGCCAAACGACAAACGCAAGAATCGTGATCACTACGGTAGCCCAAACTAGCGATGTGTAACCGAACAACTTTTTACGTGAAAAGGTTGCGGTGACTTCTGAGAACACACCAAAAATTGGCAAGATCAAGATGTACACTTCTGGGTGACCCCAAGCCCAAATCAGGTTGACGTACATCATTACGTTGCCACCAAGATCATTGGTAAAGAAGTGCATGCCTAGGTATCTATCCAGCGATAGCAGAGCGATAGTCACCGTTAGGATTGGGAATGAAATGATGATCAAAATGTTTGCACACAGAGACGCCCAAGTGAAAACTGGCATCTTCATCATTGGCATAGACGGTGTACGCATACGCAAAATGGTCGCGAAGAAGTTCACGCCTGTTAACGTCGTACCAACACCTGATATCTGCAGCGCCCAAATCCAATAGTCGACCCCGACTCCTGGGCTAGCCTCAATACCTGAAAGCGGCGGATACGCTAGCCAACCTGTACGACCAAATTCACCTAAGCCGAGAGACATGTTTGTTAGGATGACACCAACAACAAACAGCCAGAAGCTCAAGTTATTCAGATACGGGAAAGCTACGTCACGCGCACCAATCTGTAATGGCACGATGATGTTCATCAGACCAATAACCAATGGCATCGCTACGAAAAAGATCATGATCACGCCATGGGCAGTAAAAATTTGATCGTAGTGATGCGGTGGCAAGTAACCTGCTTCACCCGCAGAAGAAAGGAGTTGCTGACTACGCATCATGACTGCGTCAGCAAAACCACGAACAAGCATCACCATCGCTACTGCGATGTACATGAAGCCAAGTTTTTTATGGTCTACTGAAGTAAACCATTCATTCCACAAATATTGCCACTTTCCGGCTTTAGTTACCGCGTAAACTACGGCTAAACCAACCAGCGCCACAACCGCTAAGGTGATGACGATAATAGGTTCGTGGAATGGAACTGAATCAAGAGTTAATCTTCCAAACATTACGATTATCCTTGGTTTTCAGGCAAACAGTTCATTGAACCAGGATGCTGAGTCACAACGTCGGTGAACAAGAACGGAGGAACGCTAGAGAACAAAGTGACTGGCTCTGCGATACTTGGCGCTGCCAGTGAGCTGTATTGCTCCCAATCTTCAATACGATCAGGGCTCGCCTTCACTTTCTGCACCCAATTTAGGAACGCAGCACGATCAGACATTGCTGAAGCTGTGAACTTCATTTGCGAAAAGCCTTCGCCGCTGTAGTTCGATGCAAAACCCTTGTAGTCACCTTCGTGGTTCGCTATCAGGTTAAGCTTGGTAACCATGCCTGGCATCGCGTAGATCTGTGTACCTAAGCGAGGGATGAAAAACGCGTTCATGATGTTGTCCGAAGTCAGTTTGAACTGCACTGGCACGTCTTTCGGGAACGCCACATAGTTCACCGTCGCAATGTTTTCTTCTGGATAGATGAACAACCATTTCCAATCGAGTGACACCACTTCGATGGTCATTGGTTTAACATCACTTTCCAAAGGTTTGGATGGCTCTAGTTCATGAGTCGAACGCCATGTGATCGTCGCAAGAATCGCAATGATGATGATTGGAATTGTCCATACCACCACTTCGATTTTGGTCGAGTGTGACCACTCGGGTGCGTACTCTTCTTCAGTGTTAGAGGCGCGGTATCGGTAAGCGAAGTAAATCGTCATTAAAATCACAGGGATTACAACGATCAACATCAGCAAAAGAGCAGTAATAATTAACTCTTTTTCTTGCACACCAATGGCACCTTTGGGGTCAAGTAAAGCTGAATTACATCCTGAGAGCATAAGTATGACGGACGCCAAACTTCCCCTCGACAAGATGCGTTTATATCTTGAGGCTTCCATTAACTTTCTCGATGGTTGTCTGGTTTCAAAGCAGATGCCAATCAAAGTAAATAAGAGCTCACAAATAGCGCAGAGGTAATGTATGAGAACAAGAAAAAACTTCGATAAGTAGTTATTCTACTTACAATTTTTCAACTTCGTCATCAAGCATTTAACCAGCTAGAATGAACCGTTATTTACTACGATACGATTGGTATCAAGCCAAGAACCAGTTGTTATAGTCATTAGAATGTTTATGTGTTGAGCATGAGTAACGTCGGGCTCAGAGTGAAACAAAACGGAATTGAGTGGAGATCAAAACCACACTCTTAGTGTGAGTTTATTGTTACACTTTGAAACACTATGTTACATTTGGCGCATTATGAGGAGTAAAAAGTTAAAGCTCATTAGCCACAACTGGAAACTAACCTTCCATTAATGGAAGTTACACACTTTAAATAGAATATTAACCTCAACACGAATTTCTCGTGCTTCAACAATTAATTATTTAAAAACAAACAGTTGAAACTAAAAATTGATGAGACTGACTATCAACTTCATTTACGCAGATAGCCTTAATGAGAAGCGGAAACTAAAAAACCAAAAGTGTGATCAGAATCAAATTAATGATTTCACTTAATATTTGAGTGGTATTTGCATCTCTTTATTGGATTGTGAGAAATCATTCTCAAGGTAAATCCAAACATAAGTTGTAAATACATTTGGGCTGCGCAGAATGAGCACTCCACAACATAGAAAATGTTGAAATGGAAAGAAACTTATTATTCAGGTCCATCAGAGCCTTATTTCAGTGGTCACTTACATACGAATACCGCCATCCACTTCTAAAACCCTGCCAGTAAAGTAATCACTCTCAATAATGTATTTTACTGCATGCGCGATTTCGCTTGTTTCGCCCATCCTGCCAACTGGGATCATCTTTTCTAATCGCTCTATGGCTTCGGGTTTCATTTGCTCTGCCATCGCGGTGTGTACTACACCTGGTGCAACCGCCGCCGCACGAATACCGTATCTTGCGAGCTCACGGGCCCATGTTGTCGCCATGGTCGCGACCGCCGCTTTAGATGCAGAATAATTGGTTTGTCCGATATTCCCTGCTCTCGCAACACTAGAAATATTGATGATAACGCCTTGGGAGCCACTCTCAATCATCTTGACGGCAGCTTCACGCCCACACAAAAACGTTCCTGTCACGTTAACGTTCATGACCAAGTTGAATTGATCCAAAGACATCTTACTGATCACGCCATCTTTTGCTTTTACAAGTAACCCATCTCTTAACACGCCAGCGTTATTGACTAACCCATTGAGTTGACCAAAATCTTGGATAATCGCTTCAAACGTGGTTTCAACGTCGATTTCGTTGGTGACATCCACTTGATATGTCAACGCTTTCGCACTCAGCATTCGACACTGCTCTTGTGTTTCCATTAAGCCACTGGCGTTTACATCCAACAACGCTAAATCAGCGCCAGCTTGAGCAAGGGTAATGGCCATCATTTGCCCAAGCCCCTGCCCTGCTCCTGTAATGGCAATAACACTACTTTTTATGTCCATATTGGTGCACTCCATAGCTCGTAATGTTCTCTATCTCAACCAGTCTAAGTTGGCCGAAATGATGCGCGTTTTAGGTCACCATCTCGGGCTGGTTTGTCACAAAACTCAGTCTAGCCTTTCTTACTCTTGTATAACTCAAATAAGCTTGAGAAATCGAGCTCGCCGTGGCCGCTCGCGTTGTGGAAAGAATATAAGTTGCGCGCTAACGACCCCATCGGAACCGAAGAATGTGTTTGTAACGCCGCATCTAACCCCAAGCCGAGATCTTTTAGCATGAGTTTGCTCATAAAGCCCGGTTGGTAATCGTGACTGGCTGGCGCACTGTCCATCACGCCTGGGCAAGGATTGTAAAGCTCCAATGCCCAATTTCGGCCAGAGCTTTGCAGCATGATGTTTGATAGCACTTTTGGATCGAGTCCATGATCGATACCTAGGTTTAATGCCTCGCACGTACCAGACATTAAAATGCCGAGCATAAGGTTGTTACAGATTTTCGCCATTTGACCATCGCCTGCTTTGCCAGCATGGAAAACATTTTTTCCCATATACTGCAAAATCGCATTGGCTTTAGAAAACGCTTGATCCGAACCACCAACAATAAAGGTTAATGTCGCCGCTTTCGCGCCAGCAACGCCTCCCGAAACGGGCGCGTCGACAAACAACACACGTTTATTTGCCGCTTCATTGGCGACTAATCGCGCAGAGTCCGGATCAATGGTTGAACAATCAATCATCAAGGTACTTGGCGAGACAAGATTGAGGACACCTACGCCGCCGTGTAAGTCGCCAAGATACACGGAACGAACGTGAGATCCTGCTGGTAGCATCGTGATGACCGTGCTTGCACCATCCACGACTTCCTCGATAGAGCTCGCCACCACCGCACCAAAAGGTGCAAGTTGCTTTGCCGCTTCGCTATCGACATCAAATACTTGCACGTTAAATCCAGACGCTAATAAGTTTTGCGCCATCGGATGCCCCATTCTTCCTAAACCGATAAATGCGATGGTACTCATGATCATTCTCCTTATTGACCTAGTGTTTGTTCACCCAAATCAGCAAGCGGATGTTCGTCATCCGGCCAAAGTGAGGTAAACAAGGTATCGATGACATCTTCATCGACTTCACTGACACTGTTAAACATCCAGTTAGGTTCGCCATCCCGGTCAATAAGCCGAGAACGGACGCCCTCTTTAAACTCACCTAATAAGGCACTGCGAACCGACAAACTCAACTCTAAACGGAAACAATCTGCAAGCGGTAAGCTGTGGTACTCTTTCACTTGTCTAAAGCAAATATGCGCGGTGATCGCACTACCCGATGCGAACGTTTGTTTCGCGTTTTCTATCCACTGGCTATTCCCTTCGATAGCCATGATTCGCTGTGCTATCGCATTAAGATCAAAGCCTTTGCACGCTTCCTCTATCTGATCTAAGTATGGACAAATTTGCGTGGTTGGTTTGCTATCAATAACTTGTTCTTCCATTAACTGTAGTAGTGCAGTTACCAACTCTTTCGCATCTTCTTTGCCCCACTGGAGCCGCTTTAGCTCATCCAGTAAGGTGGGATACTGCTCTTCCAACAGTGACCAATCGGCCAAACCAATAGTGACAGCGTCACTTGAATTTACCATTGAACCTGTCAACCCGAGGAATAAACCCACTTGCGGATCTATCTGGCTTAAAAACCACGTACCTCCCACATCAGGATACAGTCCAATATTGATTTCTGGCATAGCAAGGCGTGATGTTGTTGTCACAACTTTATGGCTGGTTCCCATAAAAAGCCCCATCCCACCGCCCATGACAATACCTTCTCCCCAACCGATAATGGGTTTGTTGTAAGTGTGGATGAGATAGTCACACTCATACTCCAACGAGAAATAGTTCGTACAGAACTCTACGATTTTTTCTTTACTCTCGTTATGCATGACGTGATACATAGCTCGAACATCACCACCAGCACAGAATGCTTTTTCTCCAGCGCCAGTGAGTACCACACAAGTCACATGCGGATCGTCTTGCCACTTGATAAGCTGATCGTTAAGTTGGACTAACATGTCATACGTCAATGCATTCAATGAAGCGGTGTTGTCTAACGTTGCGATACCAATGCGGTGCACGCCATCTAAGCACTCTATTTCACTGATGGTTACCATCCCTGCCATGTGGCCTCCTATCGGTTTTTCCATTGCGGTGGGCGTTTTTCTAAAAAGGCGCGAACACCCTCGACTTGATCTTCCGTATCAAAAAGATTCAGAAACAACTCTCGCTCTTTCATTAAGCCGTGCTGAAGTGGCGCAGAGCGCATATTTTGAATGAGCGCCTTACATGCGGCGACAGAAGATGGCGACTGGTTCGCAACAGATTCAGCAAGTTCCAGCGCTTTACTTAAAGCTTCACCTTTGGGAACCAACTCCTCAACTAGGCCTAGTTCTTTTGCTTTGTCAGCGCTGACTTGCTCTCCACATAAAATGATACGCTTTGCCCAGCCTTCCCCTACTAACGCTGTGAGGTTTTGGGTACCGCCAGCGCAGGGCAAAAGTCCGACTTTGGCTTCTGGTAAAGCAAGTACCGCTTGCTCTTCAACTACTCGAATATCACAAGCTAATGCCACTTCTAAACCTCCGCCCATGGCGTAACCATTAATGGCGGCAATGGAAACACCACGAAATTCCGAGAGCGTTTCAAAGGCTTCACCAAAGCATCGCGCCATGTCTAACGCAACCGCTTTGTCACCGTCAGAAAATAGCTTGAGATCTGCACCAGCAGAGAAAAACTTTTCTCCACTGCCGGTTAAAACCAGTGCGTAGACCTGCTTATCATTGTTAAGTGTGAGTATCAGCGACTTCAGTACCTTGAGGCTCTCTGCTGTCCACGTATTGGCTGGCGGGTTGTTCATCGTCACCACCGCAACGTGATTAGTGATCGTATGTTGAATGGCTTCTTGGGTTAATGGCATATCTGAATCCTTTCTCAATGAGCAAATCCAATACTTCGCTACAGCAAGGCCGACTCCTCAGAGAGCAAACGACGTGCGATGATCAAACGCATAATTTCGTTCGTTCCCTCCAGAATTTGATGCACACGCACATCTCTGAAATGACGCTCCATTGGATACTCTTTGATGTAACCATAGCCACCATAAAGCTGCAGCGCGTGGTCGCAAACCTGAAAACCTACATCGGTTGCGAACCGTTTTGCCATCGCGCAATAAGCCGTAGCATCAGGGTCATTTCGGTCGAGTTTACTGGCGGCATAGCGCACCAACTGCCGCGCAGCCACTAGCTCTGTCGCCATGTCTGCCAATTTGAATTGTAAGGCTTGAAACTGCGCAAGCGGCTTGCCGAACTGCTTACGCTCTTGAATGTACCGTGCCGCCTGATTAAGGGCCTGTTGAGCCGTACCGACGGAACAGGTCGCAATATTTATACGCCCTCCATCAAGCCCTTTCATCGCAAAGACAAAACCTTGCCCTTCTTCGCCCAGTAAATGGCTAGCTGGAATAACGACATTTTCAAAAGTAACCGCTCGTGTTGGTTGGCTGTTCCAACCCATTTTGGGTTCTTTGCGCCCATAGCTGATACCATCAGCGTGAGCAGGAACAACAAATGCGGACACGCCTTTGGCACCCGCTTCTCCGGTTCTCGCCATCACGACCAAAACATCTGTCTCTCCTGCGCCAGAGATAAAGGTTTTGCCACCGTTGAGGACATACTTATCTCCCTTTTTTGTAGCGGAAGTGGTCAGTGCAGCGGCATCCGACCCCGCATTAGGCTCGGTTAAGCAATATGAACCCAACCACTCGCCAGAGACCAGCTTAGAGCAATATTTGGCTCTCACTTCTTCGTTCGAGAAACTCGCGATCATCCAACTGGCCATGTTGTGAATCGTCATAAACGCCGTAGTGGACGTACATCCCATGGCCAGTTGTTCAAAGATAATTGAAGCATCCAAGCGACTCAGCCCTAGGCCACCTTGCGCTTCTGGAGTGTAGAGACTGAGAAACCCTAGTTCCCCCGCCTCTCTCAATACGTCTTTGGGGAAGATCTGCTTTTCATCCCACTCCGCCGCCATCGGTGCTAAACGCTCATCGGAAAATTGTTGAGCGGTATCGGCAAATGCACGTTGATCTTCATTAAGTTCAAAGTCCATAAAAGCTCCTTTTATTCACTCAGCGCAGTTGGATGGTCAGATTTGGCCCCGTTGGAATATCGTCATCAAACCAACGCGCCGTCACCGTTTTGGTCTCGGTATAAAAACGTACCGCTTGTTTACCATACGCATGTAAATCACCATAGAAACTGCTTCTCCAACCAGTAAAGGAGAAAAATGGTAAAGGGACTGGAATAGGCACATTGATCCCAACCTGACCGACTTGAATGTCATGCTGATATTTTCTCGCAGCAGCGCCATTAGCGGTAAATATAGAAGTTCCATTGCCGTAAGGGTTGCGATTCACTAACTCAATAGCTTCTTGCAACGTTTCGACTTCCATACAAACTAAGACAGGGCCAAATATCTCTTGCGTGTAAATCGACATGTTCGCTGTTACACCGCTAAACAAGGTTGGGCCAATCCAGTTTCCATCGGGAAAGCCTTCCACTTCACACTGACTGCCATCGAGTTCACACACTGCGCCTTGTTGTTTGCCATCTTCAATTAGGTCCAATACGCGTTGTTTAGCTTGCTCACTGATCAGTGGGCCATAAGCAGCCTGTTCATCATCCCAAGGCCCTGGGTGTACTTTCGCCATCGCCAGTTTCAGGTCCGCAATCCATTGTTTTGAATCGCCGACAAATACCGCAACAGAAATTGCCATACAGCGTTGCCCCGCAGCCCCTACTGAGGCTCCGATTAGGTTATTCACCACTTGATCTTTGTTTGCATCAGGCATGATCACCATGTGATTCTTTGCACCAGCAAAAGCTTGAACCCGTTTAAAATGTTTAGTCCCTGTGGTGTAGATATAACGGGCAACGGGAACCGAGCCAACAAATGACACCGCTCGAATATCAGGATGAGCCAGAAGAAAGTCGACTTGCTCTTTGCGGCCATGAACGATCTGCAACACTCCTTTCGGCGCGCCAGCTTGCTCAAATAGTTCAGCTAAACGAATAGAGGTCAACGGCACTTGTTCGGAGGGTTTAAGCACAAATGTATTGCCCGCAGCGATAGCGATTGGGAACATCCACAACGGAATCATGGCAGGAAAGTTAAATGGCGTAATGCCGCAACACACACCTAGGGGCTGAATCATTGAGTAACTGTCAATATCCGTGGCAACGTTTTCGACGGTTTCGCCCATCATGTTGCTGGCAATGTTTGCCGCCTGCTCAACAACCTCTATGCCTCGCCACACATCGCCTTTAGCATCCGCTAAAATCTTACCCGTTTCATGAGAAAGCAGTGTGGCAAGCTCATCATGATGCTCTTTGAGCAAGTGCTGATAACGCAGCATGACTCTGGCACGCTCGGATACTGCCACTTCCTTCCAGGATTGGAATGTCTCTTTCGCATTATCAATGGCGGCTTCCATCTCATGCTCTGTGGAACATGGAACGTACGCAATGACATCATTAGTGGCGGGATTGGTTACCTCAACCCAATCCGATGTTTGAGATTCACGAAACTCGCCACCAATAAACAAGGGAACCAAACGAGTCATCATTTACTCCTTTCTGATTTCAATTAAAGCGGTATTTCAATGCCTATCGCCGTGGCTTCTCCACCGCCGATACAAAGTGACGCAACACCCCGCATCACTTTTTTGGCTTCGAGATCACCATTGGTGCCTAACGCTTGTAGCTGACGCAAACTGTGAATCAATGTCACCAGAATTCGTGCGCCACTAGCCCCAATCGGATGCCCAAGTGCACAGGCTCCACCTTTAATATTTACTTTGCTCGTATCAAGCCCAAGTTCCGCCACCGCTATTTGTGTCACGACGGCAAAGGCTTCATTGATTTCCCACAGGTCCACTTCATAAATTGACCAATCTAGCTGGAACAGCAGTTGCTCAATTGCATAGACGGGTGCCAAAGTAAATTCTGCAGGTTTTCTGGCATGTGTAGAGTGCGCCTTGATGATCGCAAGTGGTTTAAGCCCCTGATGACGCGCAGTGTCTTCATCCATAAGCACAAGAGCCGCCGCGCCATCTGAAATGGCACTCGAATTAGCAGCGGTCACCGTACCTTTTTCATCGAATGCAGGTTTGAGTTGAGGAATTTTACCAAGGTCAATCGAGCGTGGGGGCTCATCGTAGTCCAGCTCCGCTTGTTCTGACTTGGTATTGAGTGAAACCGGCGAAAGTTCATCGGCAAACAAGCCTCGTTCTTGAGCTTCCAACGCACGTTTTGCCGACATCACGGCCCATTCATCCATTTGCTCTCTGGTGAACTTAAGCCTGTCAGCGACTTGCTGAGCATAAACACCCATTAAGTGCCCTTCGTAAGCATCTTGTAGCCCATCGAGAAACATGTGGTCATACGTAGACTGGTGCCCCATGCGCATTCCCTTTCTCGCCTCCCTCAGCAAATACGGCGCATTGGTCATACTTTCCATACCACCAGCAATGGCAGAGCGAATCGTTCCAGCTTTAATGAGATCGTGCGCTAACATGACGCTCTTCATGCCAGAGCCACACACTTTGTTAATGGTGGTGCACCCTACACCCAAAGGAAGATCTGCCCCCATAGATGCTTGCCTCGCAGGAGCTTGTCCACACCCTGCTGGAAGCACACATCCCATGAACACTTCATCCACCGAAGTCACATTCACTTCGTGCATTGCCGCCTTGATCGCCAGTGCGCCTAATTGAGGAGCAGAGTAAGTTTGCAACTTGCCTTGAAAGCGCCCAATTGGCGTTCTTTTCGCGCTGACAATCCAGATGTCTTTTCCCATGATTCGCATTCCCTTAAGGTATATGTGAACACTTGGCAGACTGATGACACCCTACATAGAATTACTCACCAAGCGCCACACCAGCCTTTATCGCCTTTTTCACTAACAAACTTTCATTCCGCGATTTCTTGACGTTTACGTAAGCATAGCACTAGCCTTTACAATGAGATGAAAAAACACACCAAGCAGACGTTTATATTTCAAAGTTGATGTTCGGCCTTCCCATTTAAGGTTCGATTTCCAGAAACTGGATTTTTATTCGAGGTAAGTATGTTATGGAAAAATACAAGATCAGTGACCTCGCCAAGGAGTTTGATATTACTACTCGCAGTATCCGGTTTTATGAAGACGTGGGTCTGATTGAACCAGAGCGAAAAGGCAATATGCGCGTTTATCAACGCAGGGATAGAATTCGCCTCAAACTGATTTTAAGAGGGAAACGACTCGGTTTTTCGTTGGCAGAAATTCGTGAACTTTTCGAGCTCTACGACATGCAACAAACCGAAGGACAGTTATTGAAAATGCTCAATATCATTGAAGAGAAACAAGCCGTCCTACAGCAACAACTCAACGACATCAGCGTCGTTATGGCAGAGTTGAATGCCGCTAAGGAGCGTTGTATTCAAACACTCAAAAGCAAGCAGACATAAACGCTATACTCAATTAGCAACACCGCTACAGGCTTTTCCACCTTACCTCTGATACCGGGAGACGTTATGAAAAGCACCTATACCCCACTCAATTTCGGACTTGGTGATACCATCGATATGCTCCGAGAGCACGTTAATGCCTTTGCTACCGAACATATTGCGCCCATCGCCGCGGAGATAGACCGCGATAACCAGTTCCCGAATCATTTATGGCCTTTGTTCGGAGAAATGGGGTTGCTTGGTGTGACCGTCGATGAAGAGCTTGGTGGTGCAGGCATGGGATACCTCGCTCATGTTGTTGCCATGGAAGAAATCAGCCGTGCCTCTGCGTCTGTCGCTTTAAGCTACGGCGCTCATTCTAACCTGTGCGTCAACCAAATCTTTCGTAACGGCACACCTTCTCAACGCGAAAAATACCTTCCAAAACTCATTGATGGTAAGCACGTTTGCGCCCTAGCGATGAGTGAGCCCAATGCCGGTTCAGACGTGATAAGCATGCAACTGAAAGCGGAGAACAAGGGCGACCATTTTGTACTGAATGGCAACAAAATGTGGATAACAAACGGGCCCGATGCTGACGTAGTGGTGCTTTACGCTAAAACAGATGTCAGCGCAGGTTCACGTGGCATTACCGCATTCATTATTGAACGTAACTTCGCAGGTTTCACTCATGCTCAAAAGCTGGACAAGCTAGGCATGAGAGGCTCGAATACTTGCGAACTTGTATTTAACCATTGCGTAGTACCGAAAGAGAATATTCTTGGCGAGTTGAATCAAGGTGTCGAAGTGTTAATGAGTGGGCTGGATTACGAGCGCGTCGTCCTCGCTGCCGGACCACTCGGGATAATGCAAGCTTGCATGGACATTGTGGTCCCGTACGTACATGAACGAGAGCAGTTTGGAAAATCCATTGGCGAGTTTCAGTTAGTTCAGGGCAAGATCGCCGATATGTACTCTCGAATGAGTGCAGCAAAAGCGTATGTATATACCGTCGCAGCGGCTTGTGATCGAGGTAACGCAACACGCAAAGACGCCGCTGGCGCGATTTTGTACAGTGCAGAACTCGCCACACAAATGGCACTCGATGCAATACAACTGCTCGGTGGGAATGGCTACATCAATGAATACCCTGCTGGTCGTTTGCTACGTGATGCAAAGCTTTATGAAATCGGCGCGGGTACCTCAGAGATTCGCCGCATGTTAATAGGCCGAGAGCTGTTCGAAGAATCTCGCTAACGGAACATACGACAAGGAAGTCATTATGGCCATTATCAAAAGTAAAACTAAGCCAACTGACGAGTTATTTCTTTCCAATAAAGCTGCGATGGAAACGTTGGTCACTCAACTTAATCAACACATCGAGACCATCAAACAGGGCGGCGGTGAAAAAGCCATTCAGCACCAGAGGCAAAAAGGAAAACTCCCCGCACGAGAACGCATCGCGCGCTTGCTTGATGACAACACTGACTTTCTTGAAATCAGCCAGTTTGCCGCCTGGCAAGTGTATGACGAAGCGATCCCCTGTGCTGGCGTTATCGCCGGCATTGGTATCATAGAGGGAATTCAATGCATGGTCATCGCCAACGATGCTTCGGTAAAAGGCGGAACCTACTACCCACTCACGGTAAAAAAACACCTTAGAGCGCAAGAGATAGCCCAACGTTGCCAACTCCCCTGCGTGTACTTGGTGGACTCCGGTGGCGCAAATCTCCCTCATCAGTCCGACGTCTTCCCCGACAAAGAACACTTTGGTCGCATTTTCTTTAACCAAGCGAGAATGTCGGCGAAAGGCATCCCCCAAGTTGCTGTTGTGATGGGGCTTTGCACTGCTGGGGGCGCGTACGTTCCTGCCATGGCGGATGTGTCCATTATGGTTAAAGAGCAAGGCACCATTTTTTTGGCGGGGCCACCTTTGGTGAAAGCGGCCACTGGCGAAGTCGTGACGGGTGAAGAGCTCGGCGGTGCAGACGTGCATTGTCGAAAATCTGGTGTCGCAGATTATTACGCTGAAAATGATGAACATGCCCTAATGCTTGCGAGAGAAGCCATTGCCAATGCCAATAGAACAAGACCTGTTAAGCCAGAAAACACCGTGCTACCTCCCCGCTACGACGCAGAAGAAATCTACGGAATCGTGAATGCCAACTTACGACTGTCATTCGACGTTCGAGAAATTATTGCCCGCATCGTCGATGATTCTGATTTCGACGAATTCAAATCCTTGTACGGCAGAACGCTAGTGTGTGGCTTCGCTCGTATTCAAGGACACTTGATTGGTATTGTGGCAAACAACGGTATCTTGTTTTCTGAATCGGCACAAAAAGGCGCGCACTTTATTGAGCTGTGCGCCAAACGGAAAACACCGCTTCTCTTTCTCCAAAACATTACCGGCTTTATGGTCGGAAAAAAGGTTGAAGAAGAAGGCATCGCAAAACATGGCGCCAAGCTAGTGATGGCCGTCGCTTGTGCTGACGTGCCGAAGTTTACCGTGATCATCGGTGGATCGTACGGCGCTGGTAATTACGGCATGTGCGGCCGAGCGTATGATCCAACCATGATGTGGATGTGGCCGAACGCGCGTATTTCTGTGATGGGCGGAGAACAAGCAGCAGGCGTTTTAACACAAGTTCGAAAAGACGCGAAGGAACGTCAGGGGGAAGCGTGGTCAGAGCAAGAAGAGCACATTTTTAGAGAATCGATCATAGACTTGTATGAAACACAAGGACATCCCTATTTTGCGAGTGCTCGGCTATGGGATGACGGAATTATTGACCCTAAAAAAACGCGTCAGGTGTTGAGTCAAGCGTTAACGGCAGCATTAAATGCCCCCATTCCTGATAGCGAGTTTGGCGTCTTCAGAATGTAAACATCCAAAGATGAATTAAGGAAGTTAGTATGCAGGAAATGCAACCAAGCATTATTCCCAACGCCCAAAGGCAAGATGATGTTCTTTGGCATGTCGATGATAATGGCGTAGCGACCATTACCCTAAACAGAACAGCCAAACACAATGCTTTTGACGCTTGTACGATCGACTTGCTGATCCACCGCCTAGATTATCTCGCTTTACGAACGGATGTGCGGTGCTTGGTATTAAGAAGTAACGGTAAGCATTTTTCATCCGGGGCCGATTTGAATTGGATGCAGTCGATGGCCGAAAGCACGAGGCAAGATAACTTCGTTGATGCCCAAAACTTGGCAAGACTCATGGAAACATTAGATTCGTTCCCTCAACCCACCATCGCAGTTGTTCAAGGTTCCGCTTATGGTGGCGCGCTGGGATTGATTTGTTGCAGTGATATCGCCATCGCAAGCCAAAGTGCCAACTTTTGCTTAAGTGAAGTTAGGCTTGGTTTAGTTCCAGCAACCATTGCGCCTTACGTCATGCGCGCGATGGGGAATAGACAAGCTAGACGCTATATCTTAAGTGGTGAAGTCATTTCAGCCGAAGATGCCGAACGGTTTGGTATTGTGCACGAAGTGAAAGAAGCCAAACAGCTTGAAAATGCGGTCGATAGCGTAATCAAGACGTTGCTACTTAATAGCCCAGATGCGATGCGTAAAGCGAAAACGCTCTGCCATCAATGTCATCAAAACCCCATCGATCAACAACTGATTCACTATACTAGCAAGCTCATTGCGGACATTAGAGTATCACCCCAAGGTCAAGATGGGCTGCAAGCGTTTCTTGAAAAACGTAGCCCAAGTTGGGTCACCAAGTCACAGGACAAGTAATGCTACCTTCCAAAGTAAAGATTGTCGAAGTAGGTCCTAGAGATGGGTTGCAAAATGAATCTCCTGTTGCGACCCAGACTAAAATCCGGCTGATCAACTTACTCTCTGATACTGGGTTAACGCATATTGAGGTGGGCTCTTTTGTCTCACCCAAGTGGGTGCCACAAATGGCGGACTCAATAGAGGTCATGAAAGCAATAACACGGCGAAATCATGTTACCTACTCTGCCCTGACACCAAACCTAAAAGGCTTAGAACAAGCGTTGGAGGCTGACTCCAATCAGGTCGCGATTTTCACTTCACCCTCAGAAGGATTCTGCCAACACAATATCAATTGCTCGATTGCAGAAAGCCTAACTCGCTTCGAACCTGTAATGCGATTAGCCACCAAACACGGCATCCCTGTTCGTGGCTATCTATCCTGCGTTGCCGACTGCCCTTACGATGGCCCGACAGCCCCTAAACAAGTGGCGAGCGTGGTCAAATCACTCATCGATTTAGGGTGTTATGAGGTGTCTCTAGGCGACACAATCGGTACAGGCACGCCAAACCGTATCGCTGCTATGCTAGAAGCCGTCATGTTGATTGCACCTCTTCCCCAGCTTGCTGTCCATTTCCACGACACATGGGGACAAGCTCTCACCAACATTTATCAGGCATTGAGTATGGGCATCAATACCATCGACAGTAGTGTAGCTGGGCTGGGTGGATGCCCATACGCTCATGGCGCATCAGGAAATGTCGCAACGGAGGATGTACTATATTTATGCCAAGGGTTAGGAATAGAAACGGGGATCGACTTAGAGCTACTGGCTAAAGCTGGCTGGATGATCAGCGAAGAGCTGGGTCGGCAGCCTACATCAAAAGTGTCATTAGCATTGCGTAACCGCGTATTATCACTTTCGTAGAAGGCCATCCGGCACCTCAAATTCTCCCAACCCAAGTTAATTTGCTCTACTTTCGAGCAGGGAAGCGAAACCGCCCGCCAGTACGATAAATAATTAGAGAAAATAAGATAAGCACACAACCTACTAGTTTATTTGCCGTTAGCACTTCGCCATACCACAGCACGCTCAGAATAACCGTCCAAACTGGTTCTAATATCATAATTAGAGCAGCGTTACCTGCCTGAACAAATTTTTGCCCCATGGTTTGCATTACGTAACGCAAGCTCGTCGCTAATAAGGTACTCAACGCAAACCACCACCAAATAGAGGAGTCCACCTCAGCCGGGAAAGATTCCATAAAAAATGAAACCAACAAACCTAAGCAACCTGCTGAAAAAAGTTGCACGCAAGTAAGCAGCAGCACAGGTAGTTTTTGAGAGTATTTGCTGTTCACATTAAAATGAAGCGCCAAAACCAGTGCTGCACCAAGAAACCACAATTGACTGGCCGATTGTTTCCAGCCACCAACTAAAGAAAGACAAGCAAGACCTAATACAGCGATAGGCAAAGAAAGCCAGAAAATTCGTTGTGGTCGTTGACGAAACATAACCCATGCAACAATCGGCACAAACAGCATGGAAAGGCTCATGATAAATGCGCCTTCCCCAAGAGTATCACTGATAGAAATAGCGTAAATCCATGTCATAACGGCACTGCCTAACAGGAGCCCGACACCACCAGCAGAAAGCACATCTTTTAAGTTTGCTTTCAGCAAAGGTCGGTAACATAGAGGCAGTAAGCAGAGCGAAGCGATAGTAAATCGCGCCCCAATAAAGCCAAAAGGTGGTAAACCCTGTATTGTTTCCTTAGAGAATATCCAGCCAAGTGCAGCGATCATCGTCGTCGCAACCAGAATAACCGTCGCTTTGCGTTCTGAGTTAAACATAAGTACTCACAAAATATGGAACACACAATAGCGCAGCAAGAGAGTTTTACTGCGCTATTGTGTAAATTTGAAAGGGGTTTGTGTCGAGCGAAAAAGTGAAAGCCCGATCCTCTCCTGTATTGTTGTCACGCAGATTGAAGTTCTGCTGCTAGATACATTAAATGCAGGCAAAGTCTTAAGGCAAGCCTTTTCGCATACTAAATTACTTTAGCATTCTATACAGCAAGCAAACTGGCTAAAACCTGTACCGGGTGTCGAACTACCCCTCCTTCAAAACGCTTAACTTGACTGCGGCAGGAGTAGTATTGCGACTTCAGCGATCCTCAATACAGGTTGAATAAGGCGAATTGCTTTTTACCCATCGCCCCGACAATGAAAACTTATTGATTAACTACAACGAGCGGTTAAATTGCTCCACGGCCTCTACAACACGGCTAGCGCCATCTTGTATTTCATTCATCACATTGCCTGCTTTTTCAGAGAGCTCTAGCGTATCTAGTGCTTCTTTTTGGCATTTAGCGATCAGCTTAACTGCGTTATCTGTTCGCTGTAGGTTTTCACTGACCATTGTGACAATTTCATCGGTGGTTGCATTGGTTCTTGTAGCAAGCTGTCTGACTTCATCAGCAACAACGGCAAAACCTCTACCATGCTCACCCGCACGAGCCGCTTCTATCGCCGCATTTAACGCCAATAAGTTAGTTTGGTCAGCGATACCACTGATGCTATTTACCAACTCGCTAATACGCGATGAGTGCGCTTTAAGCTCGTCAATCGCGGTGTTCGCTTGCTGCATTTGCTCGGAAAGTATCTGCATCTTTTCTAACGTTGAGCCTATAACCTCTTGCCCTTGCAGGGTTTGTGTTCCAGTTTCTTGCGAGATTTCATTCGCCAATTGCGCAGCCTGGGCCATTTTCTGTTCCTGCATCACCTGCTGGGTAATATCTGTCGCGAACTTAACGACCTTATAGAGCTCTCCTCTGTCGTTATGGATTGGGTTATATGAAGCCTCTAACCACACCTCTTCACCATAACGGTTAACTCGTTTGAATCGCTCTGATGAAAATTGCCCTTTTGCTAAACGTTGCCAAAACTCACGGTAAGCTTGAGAGCTCGACTCTTCCTGATCACAAAACATGCGATGATGCTTCCCTAGAATCTGATCAAGCGTATAACCCATTGTGTT
The DNA here is from genome assembly GCF_016920955.1 of Vibrio sp. sp1. NCBI lineage: Bacteria > Pseudomonadati > Pseudomonadota > Gammaproteobacteria > Vibrionales > Vibrionaceae > Vibrio > Vibrio sp. sp1. The sequence continues at coordinate 1,019,688 of NZ_CP060590.1, read as the reverse complement.
TAGGAAATTATCGTTGGCTTTTAAAACATGGCCATCTAATGTGAACTCAATCACCGCCATAGAACGACTTAATGCATTTAGCATGTCCTCTTGCTCACGAGATGATTTGATCGTTCGCGTAAGTTCAGAAGCAAAAACAAAAAAGCTTTCTACTTCTCTGTGCTCATTTAAAACAGGCTGGATAATCGTTCTTAACCAGGCTTCCTCACCATTACCTTTCTGTACTTGCAATGCCCCATTCCAGAACACTTTATCTTGGACGGCTTTCTTCATTCGATGAAAGTGATCTGTATTGCGCGAATTTGACGGTACCAATTCATTAATTGATTTCGTTAAGATCTCATCATCATTTAAGAAAAGTTCTTGCTGTAGCTTAGTATTTGCAGAAGTAATGATGCCTTTACTATCCAATGTTAAGCGGATCATCTCTTCATCTAAACTGGTTTGGATTTGCTGCAGGATTTGCGACTCCTGCTTTAATCGTTGATTTTCTTGTTGAAGCGACTTATTAAAAAACATGACTTTCTCTCATTTGACCGACCTTCGGATTAGTCAAAGGTTTATTATTTGTATACCGAATAAACTGCAAGCGGCAAAATCGTTTGGTTGCATATTCAAACGCGATTTCTATTTCTTATCAAAGGACCCCGCAGGGAATACGGCGATTTTTTCTCCAGTGTAACCTAAGCGCAGTATACTGAAATTTCTTCAGCACCCAAGTTGTTTATATATTTATCAATATTAAAGCTCTTTATCGCCAATTTGAGGTTTGTATTTGTGGATATACTTATATGGAGAAGTGGTGTGTTCAGATCAATAAGCCTTTTCATTTAAAAAAAGGGCCTTGACTTAGTTCCAATAATTTTCGCCGTTTTACCGCTTTTCCACCCGACTTTTGAGCGATTACCCACTCCTTATTCGCTTGTATTTCTATTAACAACGCACGGAGGAACCAGCAACAAGCGCATCGATTTGCCCAGTATCAATACGTTGTGGTATCCGCTCATTCAGTTTGCCGTGAAGGTGATGAATCACCACCTCACCAGTCGACTCGTCACGATCAGAAATGAGGTAATGAGGTAATGAGGTAATGAGGTAATAACGCATGACACCAGAGATTACATTATGTGTCCAACATTGTGCCCACTCCTAAGTTTCATAACTTCCTTCCCTCGGACGCTTCTATCTCTCACCACAGCAACTATGCTTTAAACGACATGTATTCAATTGTCTAGCTTCAACATATGAAGGTTAAGTGAACATAAACAAGCGAAGGAAACAGGGCCATGGAAGTCGATAAAAATGATAAGTTAACAAAAAAATTACAGATAGTGATTCATTGGTCTGTAAGAGTATTGTCGATAGTTATGTTGTTTGTAATCGTCATGGGTGTGATAGATGTTGCATGGACGATATATCAAAAACTTATCACGCCACCTAAACTCATTCTGACGATTTCAGATATGCTAGCCACTTTTGGTGCTTTTATGGCCGTTTTAATTGCTATTGAAATTTTCATCAATATAACTATTTACCTGAGAGAAAATGTTATTCATGTAAAAATCGTCATGGCCACCGCGCTGATGGCAATCTCCCGAAAGGTCATTATTATAGACTTTGAAACCTTGTCTCCAATGTACCTGATTGGAATTGCGGCTGTAGTTCTTAGTATGAGTCTTGGTTACTGGCTGATCCATAAACTGCCCAATAAGAGCCATACTGAATAAACTTCTCAGCCTCCCGAATTTTCAGATACTCTCAAGGCATGAAAAAGTCTTGTCTTGGCACGTTGGAAGCTAATAAATTCCTCCATGCTAGGCTCTATATACTGCGAGACTACAAGATTATAGAGTAGTGCCTAGGCGGAGAAATTATCGATATTATTTTCTAGCAGCTAATCTTTGAGTATTGGCACAGCTCAATGGGGCAAGTGTTGCTCCAGTTCCCCATCTGATTTATACCCTCAACATCTATGTATTTTAATTTCAACTTTTCCGTGATCCTCTTAAACAAGGTCGTCACGAATAGCCTGAAGGATTACATCCGGCTAAAAGTAACCGCCAGAAAAGTGATTGTCAGGTGGTCGGTCATCTCGCCGTAAAATTAGCTCTTAACGCATACCTTCAGCTCAGTTTGCGAAAAAGCCTTAAAGGTCAAAGTAACTTTCAATCCCATTCAGAGTGTTGGTCGTGGCCACAGCGGCTAATATCAACCCCATGATCCGACTTACAGCACTAGCTCCTGTATTCCCAATAATCCTGTGTATGCCGCTGGCCATTAATAGCAAGATATAAACAACCAATAGTACCAGCAGCATCATAGCCACTGTCTGGACTTGCTCCCAAATATTAAACCGCACGTTCTCTGTGAGTAAAACGGCGGCTAATATTGCGCCAGGGCTAGCAATTGATGGAATGGCTAGAGGAAAAACTGCTGTATCATGATGACTATTGAGCGTTCTGATTTCTTCTGCTGGTTTACTCTCACCAAATATCATAGTCAAAGCAAACAAGAACAATACGATACCGCCCGAGATTTGAAACGCAGACAAGGGAATACGCATTGCTGTAAGTATGATTTCACCAGCAACAACAAAAAACAGTAGGATAGCAGCTGAGAATAGAGTCGCAAAAAGAGCGACCTTACGCTTTGCCACTTCTTCATAGCTTTTTGTGGCTGCGATAAAAACGGGCACAGTACCTATGGGATCGATGACAGCAAAGAAAAAGATAAAAGTTGCCACAAAGTCAATCATGCTACTTTCTCCAGTACCAATTTAGCTTTAAGGATAGAAGATCAGCTTGAAGTAGCAGAGAAAATGTTTGACGCTAACATAGCGAGAGCTCATTCAGAAAAACAAAAATGGTGCGTTATTTACAATACAGAACTTACTTCTATCCTATCGATAACTATTAATATCTCAAAGGTAATGACTACCATACCTAACGGTAGTCGCCATCGCTTTAGACTTCTCAGAGAACATCAAAAAAACAAGTGAACGAGAAGAATATCGACGTCATAAGATAGTGAGGCTTTAGTGTTTATACCAGTGCTCTTTTGACTCCATTTGAGCTTTTACTTCTGCACTATATTCAGCAGTAGGTCGTGCCAATAACCTTGGAATGCCGATAGGTTCTCCGGACTCTAAACAATAGCCATACTCCCCTGTGCGCAAGCGAGCCAACGATTGTTGAATCTTAGGTAACAACTTTTGCTCTCTATCTATGATTCTTAATGCGATTGCAGATTGCTCCTCACTGGACGCCCTATCGCTTTCGTCACTGAATTCCATTGGCGCAATCATCTCTTCTTTCGCGCGTTCAATATGCGCTAACGTCGATTCATAACGCTCAAATAATCGGTTTTCAAAAAATGCGAGCTGAGCTTCATTCATATAATCCGCCTCGGGCGCTGCAAGAATTTCTTCTTCTGTCATGACATGCTTTTTCTCTTCGTTCATAGAACCTCCACACCGAGATAAGAGTTCGCTCTCTAAATTCCGTACATCTGAATCTGTATAACTTAACGACGAATGAATGCACCAACAAGGTGCAGTACTCGACACAGTCACAAACTGCTTGATGCCAGAGTTAAGATCACCGACTATATTAATTGTTATATTATAACATTACACTATAAAGAGCATGAGCATGAACACCCAGAAACTCCCTGTTACGGTTTTGTCCGGCTTTCTAGGCGCAGGAAAAACAACCGTTTTAAGTCATATTCTTAACAATAGACAAGGCAGAAAAGTCGCGGTCATCGTCAACGACATGAGCGAAGTCAACATCGATGCAGCGACCGTTCAGAATGAAGTTTCTCTCAACCACAGTGAAGAAAAGTTGGTTGAAATGAGTAACGGTTGCATCTGTTGTACCCTGCGTGAAGATCTGCTTGAAGAAGTCACTAAACTCGCGCAAGAAGGCAGATTCGATTACTTAGTTATCGAGTCCACTGGCATCGCCGAGCCACTTCCCGTTGCAGAGACTTTTACGTTTGCTGATGAAAACGGGCTATCACTTTCAGACGTTGCACGTTTAGACACCATGGTTACGGTGGTTGATGCGATTAACTTTCTGCGTGATTACGATGAAGCTAAGTTCTTAACAGAGACCGCCGAATCCTTAGGTGAAGACGATGAACGCAGCGTCGCCGACTTGCTCGTTGATCAAGTCGAGTTCGCTGACGTTATCTTGATAAGTAAAACCGACCTCGCTGAGAAATCAGAAATCGAAAGGCTTCTTGCGATTCTTAGAACTCTCAATACATCCGCCACCATCCTTCCGATCTCAAATGGTGAAGTAGACCTTGATGCGGTACTCGACACACAAAGCTTCAGTTTTGAAAAGGCACAACAAGCCCCAGGTTGGTTGAAGGAAATGCGAGGCGAACACATACCTGAAACCGAAGAATACGGCATTTCTAGCTTTGCTTATCATGCGAGACGCCCTTTCCATCCAGAGAAGTTTTATGACTTCCTCCACAATGCGAAAGATTACGGCAAACTGATTCGTTCCAAGGGTTACTTTTGGCTAGCGACCAGACCTGAGTTTGTCGGTCAATGGAGCCAAGCGGGAGGCATCGCACGTTATGGTGTTGCGGGTATGTTTTGGAAAGCGATTCCGAAGGAGGAGTGGCCGACGGATCAAGATTACCTAGATGCTATAAACGACATTTGGCAAGAACCATACGGCGATATGCGACAAGAATTGGTGTTTATTGGTCAGGGATTAGAGCAACAGAAATTGATTGCTCGTCTTAACGAATGCTTGTTAACAGAAGATGAGATGGAGCAAGGGCTCGACTATTGGTTATCTCTGGAAGACCCTTTCCCTGAATGGGAACAGTAAACGACTGAGATTCAAAAAAGCCTCCCACCATTCGGGAGGCTTTTTAGTTACACTGAGCCAATTTTGTTATATAGAACCAACGCAGCAAGTCCGTCTTGGAACAAGCTGAGATTCAAGCATGCAGCGAGGGAATCCTCACCAGCGCATTCAAACCGTCTTCTTCTGGCTCAACTTAGCTATTTTCTTTGGCCAAGGATCTTCAAATGTTGCCCCTTGTTGCCATTGCTCCAATTCCCCTTCCGTTAAAAAGCAGTTTTCCAGCGCATCAATAAACGCATCGACTTCGTTTTCCTGCCCAATCACCGTTAAGCGACAACGACGATCACCAAAGCGGCTTTCAACACTGTCTATCTTATCTTGCAGGATTTGACGATGTTCCTCAGTGAAGTTTTGCGATTCGTCATTGATTACCGAAGCGCGCCAAAAGCCTGTAATTTCAAGCCCCACATTGCCATTCGCTTGGCTCCAAAGCAGTGAAACATCGTCTCGAGTTGGAAACCAAAAGAACCCTTTACTGCGGAACACACCTTTAGTTAAATACTGGTGGCAGGTATTCCACAAACGCGCAGGATGAAAAGGTCGATCATCTTTGATCACTTTCGCGACAAGGCTTTGTTCGTCTTTATCAGAGAGATTCAACGGCTCATTCACCGTCTCACGAAGTTCTGCGATTAACTGCTCAACAAGGAAGAAATTGTAGTCTTGCTCACCTTTCAACATGCGGATATCCAAGTTTCCCCACGACGTTTTGATTATCTCGGTGTAAACGTTAAGCGGGTGAATCGCCTGCGCGATGTTGCGAACGGTATTGTCGTCCACTTTGTCCGTCTTGGTGAGCATGATACGGTTTGAGAACATGATTTGCTCTACCAACAAGTTTTCAACGCCGCGAACACCCTGCTGCACGTTCTCCTGCCACTTAGGGATTAAGGCAGAACCTTGTCGATAGTCATCTCGCAACCAAGTCGCATCCACCAACGTAATTACGTCTTTGAGTGCGAATTGTGCGTTACTTTTGAAGTACTCGACCAAAGGTAAAGGATGACTACTGCCCGACGTTTCAATCACAACCCATTCTGGCGATTTTTCTGCGCAGAGCTTTTTAAGGGCTTTATCGAGCTGCTTTACACCACTCAGGCTGCTGATGCTGTCTCCACTGATCGTAACAAAGTTGCCCTGCTCTTCACTCACCGCATCGGTATTTAAGATAAGCACGCCATCGACGTCTAACTCACTCATGTCATTAACAATAACGGACAGATCAATACCAGAAGAATCGGCTTGTTGAAGAATGTTGCGTAAAAACGTGGTTTTCCCGGACCCGAGAAACCCATGCAAAATGGTGACTGGAATTGATGGCATACTTTTGACCTACAAACTCTGGATGAACGCATGTTATAACATAACAACTTAGTGAGTTATAGAAGGAATCCAATTGCTGTCTTAGACGCAAAACTTAAGAATCGGTAAAGATCACAGGGGCTGATTTCTCAGAACTCTCCTTCGTTTCTCATCACGTTTCATCACCAGCAAAGGTCTGACTATTGATAAAAATAATAAGTGGTTACAAAACGACCATTGCTTTGTTTATAAAATTGGAGAAAGATGACAATACAGCGATTTATAGGAGGTGGTGTTATGACTTTAGTTCTTACCGTTCTTATTTTCCTAAGTTGTATTGCGATGCTCGCAATTGGTGTGATATTTTCACGTAGGCCGATCAAAGGCGGAGGTTGTTGCAAAGCGTCCGATGTTGCGGATGTGGACGCACGTAAAAGAAAAAATCGCAGTCATTATTCTTCTAGGAACACATATTGAGACTCACCTATTGCTCCAACCTCACAACACAAAATAGCATAACTGAGCCCTAACAAATTGTCGGGACTCAGTTTTTCGTTTCTACTAGATAATCAAACTCTGATACTCGCGCCAAAAATGAAGGTTTCTGGATGTTAGGAAGCGACTTCGCGATAGGTAAGTCGGCTTTCATTGCATCAACCGGACGATTACGAACTAAAACTTCAAAATGTAAATGTGGTCCGGTTGAACGACCAGTATTCCCAGAGAGGGCTATTTTTTGCCCACGCTTTATAACTTGACCTTTTTTAACCAAGATTTTATTCAAGTGTAGGTAACGAGTTTTGTACACACTGTTATGTTCAATCACTAAATAATTACCGGCATAAGGGTGCTTGCGGACCGCAATTACTTTTCCATCCCCAGTAGAATAAACTGGCGCACCGATTGGTGTCGCGAAATCCGTTCCGTTATGCGGGGTGACTCTTCCCGTCACTGGGTGTTTACGCTTAGGGTTAAACCCAGAGGTGATTCGGCGGTATGCCCTATCGACAGGATAACGGTTAAACGCTCGCTCCAAACTGTTACCAGCTCTATCATAGAACCGTCCATCCTCGGCTAGAAATGCAGCGACTTCGCCCTTCGCTAAGTTAAAAGAAATAGCCTTAATCTCACTATTGCCAGTTTTGTGTTCACCTAAATATTGCTGTTTCACTAATATATCGAAACGGTCACCGGCTCTAAGAGATCGCGCAAAATCAATCTTATCTTTCATCACCTGCGTAATATTTGCGACGTGGCCTGATGTCAATCCAACTCGATGTGCCGAGACTGAAAAACTCCCTTTGATTTCTCCCGAAAATAAGGTTTCACGCCATTCCCCTGAAATTTCCTGAAATTCGTAAGAGAAGGAGCCATCGTTTTCTCTAGTGTAGATAGCCTTCTCTACAAGGCTCATATGATAAATTAGTCGACTCAATTGCCCCATGTCATCCATCACTAATTCAAGCTCTTCTCCGGGCTTAATCATATCTAGCTGGAGGTGATCAAGATCAACTGAGAGAATTTGCTGCAAAATACCGTAAGGGAGACCCAATTGAGCGAAGATACCACTGAGCGTATCTCCCACTTTAACTATGTAGTGTATTTGTTTAGGTTTAGGTTTAGGTTTAGGCAACGGAGTCAAACTGCTATCTGAGGGAACCACTATCTTTGATGATGGAGGTGGTGACGAATCACTGCTTTGATTCAGTTGAGTGCTGTGACTATCTTGATTTGGCTCATCCTCTGTAGGTAGAAGCAAAGCGACCGAAAAACAAAACACAGCAACGATTAAAGCAATAAATTTAAACTGACTCATGAGAAACTAAGTATCAATAACAACGATTGTTATGTTATAACATATCTAGGATTATTTTTACTCAGTTTAGTAAACGTTTATTCAGTTCACTGGATTGGCTAAGAGAAGACCAGTCATTCAACCCATTCTCTTTGAGAAGGCTCAATAATGAACACATTCAATTCAGCACTTATCGTTGCAGGAACACACGGAAACGAACTTTCTAGTATTTATTTACATAAACTAATCAAAGAAAAACGTTACTCTGTCAATAGATCAACCTTTTCAGCCTGCTCGATCATCGCAAACTCCGAAGCAGTAAAACACAACGTCCGATACATCGATACAGACTTAAATCGCGAGTTCTCAGCAATGAATAGCAATCATTGTCCTGATTTGCATGAAAGCAAGATTGCACATCAATTTATCGAGAAATATGCAAACCAAGAAAAACTGTTGATTGTTGACCTGCACAATACAACAAGCAATATGGGAGCGACGTTGATTTTGCTTTCTAACGATGTGTTTTATCGGAAACTGGGCGCGTACGTCAAACAACGAATGCCATCAGCACATGTCCTTTTCGAAGAGCGAAAAGAATGGCAAGAGCAACCTTACCTTTGTACTGCTGGGCAATATGGAATAATGATTGAGGTCGGGGCGCAAGCACATGGTGCGCTAGAGTACAGTACGTTGGAGTTGATGAAACAGATGCTTACCGCAGTATTGGACTATGTTGAAAAGCACAACCTCAACCAAATAGGCTTACTGAGCGATTATGAGGCGTTTTTTTACACCGAAGAAATCAGGGTTCCACTTGATCAAGAGGGTATGCGGCAAGCACTAGTACACCCTACTATTTGTGGCAGAGATTTTGAGGCGGTCAAACCAGGAGCACCTTTATTAGCGACTTTCGCTGGTTATGATATCCATTGGAATGGCAAAGGGGAAATTTACCCGCACTTTATCAATGAGAGCGCCTACAGTACCGCAAATATAGCAATGGCCCTCGCTAAAAAAAGACGTGTTTCTTCCGTGTAACTTAAAGCAAGTAATTAGGCCACGTGTAACGTGGATACCTCACCCCATGAATAAAACTGTGCCTGAACCGCATAGGCAGAAAATACGGGTACTAACCCCACCCTAATACGGCAGCATAAGTGCCCTAAGCTCAGCTTTAAAAGAAACCCCACTAGAATTTTAAGGAGGTAAGACATTATGGTTAAAAGGAGAGTTTTCTCTTTTCTATCATGATGCCTTCTCCAAACATCGAAATAATCTATCTTCAAATTGGTCATCTAGACCGGAAGAGATCAGTTCTAGGCGGCTTTCTGAACACTCGTCTAGTTCAAATTCTGTGAGTCCATCTGATGTTAGATTGTAACCAAAAATACCGCTTCCCGTGATAAAAACCGCTTTCATTCGTTCGACCTTGAGGTCGAGCAGCAATAATCTCAGCTTTTGATGATCGAACACGTTTTCAGCGGATATACGCCAACCGATACTGTAGAAACCTTCCCCCTGATTGGTTGCTTTTAGAATGCCGCTCTCAGGCATAGGCAACTCAGGAACAAGTGACTTTTTCTCTCTTTCACGATAAAGAACAGAGGGCGTTTTTTGCACGTCAATACGAGTCGCTCCCTCACATTCATGAAAAGGGATAGCGCCATGTTCAGCGAAAATCACTTTTGTTTCCCGCAGACCGAGCTTTGCTATATAAGCCGTCAGCTTTTGCTCATCTTCATCTTGATAGAGATCGCGCTTATTACCTACCACTGTATCTGCGATAGTGATTTGCTGGTTAAACGTTTCATGCTCAGTGTACTTAGGATCCGATAGTTTACGTGCATCGACTAAAGTAATGTTTTTTTGCAAAGCGAGAATTTGACGATAATACTCGGTCGATAGCACTTGCAGTACTTCTTTAGGATGACCAAGGCCTGTAGGCTCAATCAACAATCGATCTGGCCTTGCTTCAGACAATAATTGATTTAAGGCGATTTGCATCGGAAGACCTGCTGCACAGCACATACATCCCCCGGAGACCTCTCGAATAAACACTTGGTCTTGTTGTTTTTTTTGGCCTTGTAACAAGCTGCCATCAATACCAACTTCGCCAAATTCATTGACCAATACAGCCCAACGTTCATGACTCGGTTTATGGGTCAATAAGTGCATTATTGCCGATGTTTTCCCCACCCCGAGAAAGCCAGTGATGATGTTAGTCGGCACTCGCGAAATCAGTGGCTTATTAAAGTTCATTGGCAATTCTCCGGTAGCCTTGGACTAGTTCATGGTTGGCAGAAACGACGGATTCGGAAAAAGCTGAATATTCTGGCGGCACTTTAGAGATACTCTCTAAATCAAAACCGACACCAATATTGGTCATCGGTGGTACATGGAAATAAGCGGGTAAATCGAGGCCATCGACGACACAGTTATGACGAATAACACACCTCTCACCGATGACGCTATTGAACACGACGGAGTTGAAGCCAATGAAAACATCATCACAAACCTGGCAAGGACCATGAATAATCGAACGATGAGCAATGGATGAGCGCTCACCAATGGTCACCGCAGCCCCTGCCTTAGAGTGAATTACGACACCATCTTGGATATTGGTGTCACGTTTGATGACGATAGCTTCCATGTCTCCATGGTTATTAACTTCGTCAGCTCGAATAACAGCATAGGGTCCAATAAAAACGTTATCCTCAATAATGACTTTGCCACAGATAATAGCGGTTGGATCGATAAAGGCTGTTGAGGACACCTGTGGCATATGGCCCGTTGGGTTTCTTCTTAACATAATGCTTCCAGTTTGTTTATGGCTCTTTCTTTGCGGTCAGCGACTTAACGATTGAAGGATAAACGCATCGCTCCAGCTGGTTTATCGATGACTTTGTTATTGGCATAAACTAGCGCGCCATTAACCCAAGTCTTTTGAATTTGAGCTGAAAATTCATGTCCAGCAAAAGGCGACCAACCACAGTGATATAAACTGTTTTCGTTGCTAACTCGTGTTGGGGTATGAGCATCAACCAACACCAAATCGGCGTAGTAACCTTCACGAATAAAACCTCGGCCTTGAATGCCATAGCGAATGGCCGGGTTGTGCGCAGTTTTTTCGACTACTTGAGTCAAACTCATATGACCTAAACGGACATGCTCGAAGAGAGTAAGTAACGCATGCTGAACTAACGGCAGTCCGGCTGGAGCCTGCTCGTAAGGCACTTGTTTTTCTTGCCAAGTGTGAGGAGCGTGATCTGTTGCAATGATATCTATTTGCCCCGTATTTAACGCTTTTAACAACGCATCGCGGTCACTAGGAAACTTGATTGAAGGATTACATTTGATCAAATTACCAAGAGCGCCATAATCTTTGTTGCTGAACCAAAGATGGTGAACACAAGCCTCCGCGGTGATTGATTTATCTCGAATGTCTCCCTCGTCAAAAAGTGCTAGCTCCTTCGCCGTTGTGATGTGCAGCACATGCAGTTGGCTGTGATACTTTTTGGCAAGTTCTACCGCATAAGAAGATGAAGCGTAACAGGCCTCTTCGTCACGCAAAATGGGATGGTCTTCGATAGTGAAACCTGGCTTCTTAAGCCTTTGCTTTTGCTGGTTTTGTTTAATAACAGTCCCACTTTCACAATGAGTAACAATGAGTACTGGAGAGTCACGAAAAATTGACTCCAACGCTTGCGGATCTTCGACTAACAAATTTCCTGTTGATGCCCCCATAAATACTTTCACACCACAATGTTGTTTGGGGTTAAGTTGTTTAATCTGTTCAAGATTGTCTTCGGTTGCACCGAGGTAGAAAGAATAATTCGCAAACGAGCTTTCTTTAGCGAGAGCGAACTTGCGCTCTAACGAGTCAATAGTCGTTGTAGCCGGACTAACATTGGGCATTTCCATGTAGCTTGTAATACCGCCGGCTACCGCTGCCCGCGACTCGCTTGCAATTGTGCCTTTATGTGTCAGCCCAGGTTCTCGGAAATGCACTTGATCGTCAATCATGCCTGGCAGTAAATAAGCCCCTTTAGCATCAATTACAATATCTCCGTGTTGTACGGATATATTAGTAGCAATCTTGTCAATTCTTTGATCAACAATACGTAAATCTGTTTCGGTAATGGCTCCTTCGTTGACCACCCGAGCGTTTTTAATCAATGTTGCTGACATAATTCATTCTTTTAGATAATTTATAAATGTGGCCAATACTCGGTCACCTTGTGAAGCTATAAGGGGAGATCGTGTGTCTGCCTCATAGGGGGCGGTTTGCGCATTCATCGCAAACACAGGAAATCTCAAATTGTGGGCTAAGAACGGTGAAGCCTTCTTGTATGGCTTTCGCACATACGCTAGAAATAACATTGGCTTCAACCGCTATTTCACTAACCTTTCCACACTGAGAGCAAATCAAAAACTGTGGAACGCCATGCTCCTGATCGCACGCGATTTGAGAACAAACGACGTATTTACTAGATGTATTGAGCTTATGGACAAAGTGCTCTGCTTCAAGGAAATCGAGTATTCGATAAACCGACATCGCTTGAATGTTTTGAGAAAAGTTGTGATTGCAGTAGTCAACTAGTTCGTAGGCAGAAAGCGGCTTCTCCGCATATAGCAGCGAAGTCAGTATCAATTTCCGTTTAGTAGTGAGTTGTTTACCTCGCAGCAGGCAGATTTTCTCTACCTGCTTCATGACGTCATCTACCGTTTTGAGCTTTCTCATATCTCTAGATGAAATCCAATGTGAGTAGTAAGCGACGTTCATTATCTGCAACATGTGGAGAGCGATGTATAAGTCCAGTGGCTTCATTGCCTTCCCAACCACTTCCTTTGAGCAGGGCAACATCGCCAGGCTGCATTCGTCGTATGGCACTTTCAGAGTCGTATAAGCCCGATAGGTGATCAGGTTGACCAAGACTACCGGCACCGAGTTTAGTGCGATCAATGGTATCGTTGGTTAACCATTCGGTCGCTCGGCCGGTATAAGTTATGACAAGTCTGCAAGGCACACGATCAAAGTGAAATTTCGGGCACATCGGGCTGTCTAGGCGAGTTAGTCTCAAACCTGCTTCTTTAACCTCAAACAAACAGCAGAACATATCGACGATTAAAGCAACATCTTCACTCAGCGCATCAGCACACGCATAGCCCTCTAACTTGCTTCGTACCCATTGTGCAGCATCATCTGGCGTGACACTTTGTACCAGTGCCAATCTAGGCTCCTGAGCCAGCATCAGATTAATGTCCTTCGTCAACTCTTTCGAGAGCGTTCGCTGCCATATGGCAATATTGTGCTCTGGTTTGTAGATGTCGCTAAGTATGTTCGCTGATGTCGATATCGCCAACGATGATGTTGTTTGGACACGAAGCGGGTTCTCAACTACATCAATGCTCATATATCTTCCTCCCAAGCGTTAAAAAGGTCAGGTAAAGGTTTTAATAACGTTGATTTTCTAGGGCTATGAGACCTAGTAATCGTTACGATTTCGCTCTAGTTCACGGACATATTGACACAGTCCCACCCCATGTAGAGTCAAGTCAGACAGCGCTTGTGAAGAAATCAACGTTTACTCTCTCTCAATAGGAGACTACTGGTTGTGAGATCAATTCTTTAAACAACAAATTGTAGAGCCCCAAACAAGGAAATGTTATAACATAACAATTAATATTTTCAATATTTACCTTTTTTGATTAAAGATAATTAGGGGAACATCATGAGCATGCGAGCACGGAAATTATATTCCGCGATTAGAAAAGTAACGCGTGGGTGAATCGCCATAGACCCGACGAAACATCGCAATAAAGTTACTGGGCGTCGAATAACCTAAAGCATGTGCAATATCTCCCACCGATTCCCCTCGAGCTATCATTTCTAATGAATGTATTAGCAGTACTTGTTGCCGCCATTCACTAAAACTCATGTTTAACTCACTTCGAATCAATCGTCTTAACGTCCGAGATGAGACTGCCCCAATATTGGCCCAATGCTCCACAGAATGTTTGCTGTTTGGGTCTATTAAAATTGCTTGAGTAACTTTTTGCAGTCTCGGATCTCTGGGCAGTGGGATGTGGAGTGACTCATGAGGGCTATTGACGATTTCATCGGATATTACGGCAAGAATACGTAAAGACTGTATGGATAGATCGTCTGTTTTGCTCCATATCGATGCTCTAACCGATAGGGCTTTCAACACATCGCTCAGTTGGATCACACAAGGTCCCATTGGAAACCGCTCACAACTCTCTGGAGTAAACAGTAATGAACGACCTTTCAGAGAACCACAAAAATAAACACTGTGCATCGAACCCGGGGGGATCCAACCAGCTCGGTGAGGTGGTAGTATCCACGTTCCTTCATCGGTTTTGACCTGAATTAGCCCTTCATCTATACACAGTAACTGGCCTCGATGATGACTGTGCCAATTATGTGGCCGTTGATCCAAATGGTTGAAGTCGCTCCTTTCATGCTGCCACTCCTTAACGATCAGTGCGGCGCCATTTTTCCATTCGCTGTAATCAGAGTTTGTCACTTTATTTACTCAATTCCATTTTGGCCATTATTCATTATTTTCTGTCCTCTTAACGTTACCATAGCAAGTTAGCGTTCGAGTAACATTTTAGCAACGACCATTTTATCGAAGGCAGAACCATCATGAACGAACCTATCTTTATTATCTATTACATTACGGCAGGCTTGGGCATTGGCTTTCTCGCAGGACTCGTTGGTGTGGGTGGTGGTGGAATGGCCGTCCCTATTTTTGCGTTTCTATTTTCACTACAGGGAATAGCTGATACGGAAGTAGTGCATCTTGCGTTGGGGACATCAATGGCTTCGATGATTATTACAACATTGGGCAGCATGCGCGCTCACTACAAAAAAGAGAATGTAGACTCGACAATGGTAGTAAAAATGTTGAGCGGAGTTCTAGTCGGAACATTTTGCGCCACATTCGTAGCATCGTATCTACGAGGCGTCTATCTGGCAGGCTTTTTCAGCGTATTCATGTTGTATGTTGCTTATAAGATGTTCCTCAACACTGAAAATGAGTACAACCCTAACCCACATGGGGCTATCGGTAATATCACTGTAGGCTCGGTGATTGGCTCTGTATCAGCACTTGTCTCTATAAGCGGTGCGGGGTTGATCATCCCCTATCTTGTCCAGCAAAATTTTGAGGTAAAACGTGCTATTGGTACCTCTGCTGCGATAGGTTTCCCTATCGCGCTGTCAGGAAGCCTCGGTTACATGTTAAACGGATGGGAAAATACAGATTGGAACAACTTAGTCTTAGGATACATATACCTTCCTGCAATGATCAGCTTCTCCATTAGTAGCTACTTAACTACTAGCCTCGGCGTGCGTTGTGCAGCGTATTTCCCAAATAAAGTTCTTAAGAAAATCGTTGGTATTTTGTGTGTTCTTCTAAGCTTTAAAATGCTGGGACAAGTACTTAATTAAGGCAAATAATACGGTCACTAGTATGTCTTGCAGTATGGTGGAGGGATAAGCCTGCACAAAACTTACTCCTCGCTTTGCTTACTCGAACAGACAATGTGTAAGAAAGTGTCACATTGTTGCTATTCTTGTGGCTTTGTTAGGCTAGTCAGAATTACATCCAAAATTTTCTGGTGATTGTCCTTTCTGGAAACCTCGTCACGCTCCTGGCAAAGTGCTTCCTCCCCTTCTGATGCGAGAATTTTAATGCCACGCTCAGTACATTCTGCGAACGCACTAAACTGACTCGCACTAGGAATCTCTTGAAACGTCACATTGGGAAGAGCAACAAGTGATTCGGCTGGTGTCAGTGCGGGATGTAGCCGATCAGAGAGCGCCACCACGGTGATAGCATTGTTCATCAAGGCCAGAGTTTCAGGGACAAAAGTTTTCGTTAGCTCAGGGTTGATAACGACGACCGATTTCAGTTTGTTTTCAGACTGAAATCGGGGGAATTTTTGATCCGGGATGCTGGTAATATCAACGTTATTTTCACGTAACCAATGACAGTCTACATTGGTGGCGTTGTGACACGATGTTCGATATTTCTCCGGGCTTATTTGCGCTCCGGAGAGCATCAGCATAGATGTGCCGCCCAGAAAAAAGCCGACCCCCTGCACTGCATCAGTATCTACGCCTCCGGACAGTATCCCGACCGAACTTAATTCGTTCAGCCCAAGCACCAAATCACTGGTTCTGAATGTGATTTCATCAACAGCCATTTCTGCATTGATTTCGTTCGGTGCAGGAGGCTTTGGTACCACAACGACATAACCTTGTTGCGCCAGGCTCGAGGCTATCCAACCACTGTGGGAAAACGCTGACCGTGTTCCGCCCTGCGACAAAAGCACAACGGGAAATTTTCCACTTGCTAAAGGGGCATCTAACTGCGTTTCGACTGATTTAAAAATGTTCCCCCTACCAAACGAGAAGTTGTTTTTTTCGTTCGTTGTGGGATACCAATAATAGACTTCCACAGGCTTGTCTCTGTCTTCACTGAATCCCGTTTTGACTGTTAGCGCAGAATGGTATTTCGGCTCATTCGTACTGGCGCTGACACTGACACATAATGTAGCGAGTAGAAAAGACATTATTATTTTGGTTTTCATTTTTCCCTCAGCCGGCAAACACATTCTTCTGCACGGCATCTGAAGATAACGAGCAGAAGAATATCCATATATTTTGCGAAACATAGCAATTAAGCTATTCATAGTCGAGGTAACCCAAAGAAAATGATAGACCGCTCCAGCTAGAGCCTTTCTTTTCAATAATTTTCTGCGGATATCCACCATGCAGAAGTTTGTACTTTACTCATTGTAAACGACTAATCATGGCCTCTTAAGGCTCATGGCCTCTTAAGGCAACATTAGAAAACCAACCGTATTCACAATCCATAACTCCATAACTCCATAACTCATAGTTACACCGATGTATATCTAAGTGAGCTGAAGCTTCATTGCCCATCCAGTGCCCTTTGCATTTTTATAGCAAGGTAGCCAAGCACCATTTTATTACGGACCATTGCTGCCCGCACTAACACTTTTGTTTTGTATCGTAACTGATTTGCTTACTGGCGTTCTTTAGTTGCACTCCTGCCTTATTAAATGCCTTTTGAATAGTTGTGGAAACATGCTGGCGGCCCTCTCCTTCAAAAAAGTTAGCTCGATCTTGCTTCGTTTCGAATACGCAGACTATTTCTAAACTTTGTGGAAAAGAAGAGAATTTGACGGTATGAGTCACCCAAAGAAAGCCATCGTAGCCTTTTAGCGTATCTTCACAAACTTCGGTCAACACTCCTCTAATTAGATTCTCGACCTTCTTATCTGATTTGCGCATAAATTAAACTTCATTCCTATCTAACGCCTTTAATTAGGTTTCAGTGTACATTGTCTTAAACAGTATTTGGCAGTGGTATTTAGTCAATAGCCTGTAGATGAGGTTATTCGCACGAAGATTTACCGACCTACTCGCTTCGAACTACATCTTACGCTGTTAAAAATAAGCGCTTTGCAACTCTACAAAACGCTTCTAACTTATTAGATTATTTTAAGTGTGTTTCAAGGAATGCTGAAACCTTGTCCATTGCAATGCCGACTGCTTCTGGATGGTCATACAGTTCATAGTGAGACCAGTTTTCCAAATTAACCAGCTGTCGGTCTTTTGATTGAACAGAGCGGCCATAAATTTCCTGCCCATCACGATAAGCACCAAACGCCCCGACTTTTTGCCCTACCACGGCCATAACAGGCTGAGTCAATAACGTTTCGGCAAATGCAAAGGCATCCCAGCTCAGTGTTTTCTGTGCATGTGAAAACAGCATACGAGTTGCACCACCTTCGGTTTGTCCACGTGATGTTTTGTAGTATTCAGTAGCTTCGAACACGTCTCGTTCTGTTAATCCATTTTCTTTTGCAAATTCAATATTTGGAGGAAGAAGTTCATCGATTTTCAGCTCTGAGCCGCGAGCTTCGGCTGTTCTCTGCGCAGCCATAGCTTCAAGATTGGCGATAGGGTCGTACATACTAAAGCCTTCACGGAACAAGCGACCTAAGTTAACAGGCGTAATACCTACGACAGCTTTCAAGCGCTTTTCGGTTAGGGCTGAATTGATCATGTAACCACCACCGCCGCAGATACCGAGTCCACCAATTCTATTCTCATCGACATAAGGTAAAGTCACTGCATAGTCGATAACGCGACTGATATCTTCAACACGTTGACTTGGGTCTTCTACGTAGCGAGGCAATCCCCCCGATTCTCCTTGGAAGCTCGCGTCAAATGCGATCACGACGTAACCTAACTCAGCAAGGGCTTTACCATAGACAGCGCTGGATGTTTGTTCTTTACAACTACCAAAAGGATGAACACTTATCATTGTTGGGTAGCGTTTCGATTCATTGAAGCCTTCTGGGAATAAAATTAATGCAGACATATCCCAAGACATATCAGCATTTCTAAAAGTGATTTTTTGCATATTCATAATCAATACCTTAAGAGTAAAAAGCCTTGAGAGCAGAAAGGCTCGAAGCAATTGAGCCTTTCATCGGGAATATTAAAGAGTGCGTTGGAAGAAAGATGCGAGTTGGGATACTGCGTCATCGACGTATTCGGCAACATCATAAAGCGACATATGGTTTGCACCATCAATGGCATACAAGGTTTTATCTGAACTCGCAGCACGTTCTATCAGGTCATCACTCATCCATTTGCTGCCTGCGTCACTACCAACGACAGCAAGAATTGGCTGAGTTAGGAATGCTTCCGCTTTGTGGTACGCATCGTAAGTAATGATCTGGTTTAAGTTACGAGTTAGAGCAAAACCCGGCGCATTTGGATGTTCACAACGTGGTGTGTGGTAATACTCCCAAGCTTCGCGTAGCTCTGCATTTGAGGCATCTTCTTCACGCATCGGAGCTAGAGGAATAGTCGCGAATTCTGTACCATTCGTGTCGGTTGTGCGAGCATTCGAACCAAATTCTAAGTAACCAACAGCGTCAGCATCGTTAACCGAATTATCCCAACCATTACGGAACATTTGGCCAATGTTTACGGCACTAACCATACCCAGTGCTTTGATTCGACGATCATTGGTCGCTGCATTTGCACTATAGCCCGCACCAGCACAAATCCCCATTGCGCCAATTTTATCGTTATCGACGTACTCTAACGTTGTCAGATAGTCGACGACTGCGCTCACATCTTCAGTACTCGTGTAAGGGTTTTCCATTTGGCGAGGCTCACCTGTACTTTCACCTTGATACGAACGGTCAAACGCAATGGCAATTATGCCGCTTTTTGCAAGTTTACTCGCATATAGGCCTGCGGTTTGCTCTTTTACGCCACCACCTGGGTGTGAAACAACAACCGCCGCATATTGTTTACTTGCATCAAAATCTGTAGGGAAGTTGATAACCGCTGAAATCTCAATACCTTGACCATTGAGATTTTTGAAAGTGACTTTAGACATAGCGACATTCTCCATTAGAGGTTAACTGTTCATCTCAGGCTGACCTAAGCTTCGATGTAATATTAGTCAACACACTGTTTCGGATAAATATCGTTTTATCTACATGACTGTTTAGTTATACTTAACAAATGAGAATAGAACCTTCTTTAATTTCATCACTGACGTGGTTTGCACATATTGCTCGCCATCGCAGTTTCACTAAAGCAGCCTTAGAAATGGGGGTAACCCGTGCTGCCTTATCACAACACCTAAAAGCGTTAGAACAACAGCTACAAGTTCGGTTAATTAATCGAACCACCAGAAGTATGTCGCTGACGGAAGAAGGCCAACGTCTGCTTGATATTTTGCAACCTTCATTGGTGAACATTGAGCAGGTCGTTAACGAATTGAACGACTCTCATCTTGAGCCTTCGGGATTAATCCGTATCAGTGTATCAAGAACCGCTGCTCGGCTGCTTATTGAGCCCTATCTAGGTGAGTTCCTCTCTCGTTATCCTAAAATACGCCTAGAGCTAATCATGGATGATGGGTTTTCTAACATCGTCGCAGAAGGCGTTGACGCTGGCATTCGCTTAGGATTAAGCTTAGATGAACATATGGTTGCGATCCCTATTACTCCGCCGTTAACAACGGCAATAGTGAGCTCTCCTGAATACTTTAGGCAAAATGGACTACCTCAAACTCCTGAGGATTTAGAAGGTCACAATTGCCTTGCTTATCGTTTTACCTCTAGCGGAACAATTGATCATTGGTCGCTAACCTCTCCAGATGTTGCAAAGCGCACCCTCGTTTTCGAGCCTAAAGGCAATGCTATTTTTAATGATGACTGTAGTATGTTACAAGCTGCAATACAGGGTGTGGGTTTAGTAAAGCATATTGATTTATGGGTGGAAAAGCACATAGATGAGGGAAGATTGACCCGAGTTCTGACACCTTGGTGCAAAGAGTTTCCAGGGTTTTATTTATATATACCTTCACGAGAGCATATGCCGAAAAAAATCCGCGTCTTGATGGATTTTTTAATCGAAAAGCGCGAAGCTCTGAAACCCAAAGAGTAATTGCCAAATTGCTTTAAATAAAAAAGCGAGCACGAGGCTCGCTTTTAACTTTCTGTTTTCGTTATATATTACAATAGTTCAACCGATTGTTTAGCTATCACAAATTCCTCGTTAGTAGGAATAACAAGAGCTTTGGCACCTAACAACTCAGATGTTGCAATAACACCTGCGTTACCAAATCTTGCATCTTCGTTACCTTTCTCATCTTCAACAAAACCTAGAAGTTTTAGGTTTTTCAAGATTTCACGACGAATTGGTAGTGAGTTTTCACCAATACCACCAGTGAAGATGATGCCGTCTAATGAATCCAGAGCCGCTAGGTAGGAAGTAATGTATTTCGCAACGCGGTAAGTGAAGATCTCAAATGCCAACTTCGCACGTGAATTCCCCGCTTCCATTGCTTCTAGTACGCCACGAGCATCACTTGTCACACCAGATACACCTAAGAAACCTGACTTCTTGTTCATCATCTCGAACACTTCGTCTTTTTCCCAGCCTTTACGGAAAAGGAACTCGATAACACTTGGATCAAGGTCACCACAGCGAGTGCCCATCATTAGGCCAGCTAACGGCGTCAAACCCATACTTGTATCAACACATTCGCCATTTTTAACCGCACTCACTGATGCACCGTTACCTAAGTGCACAGTGATAAAGCTGCTTTCTTCAACCGGCTTATCTAGCATTTTCGCTGCTTCACGGCTTACGTAGTAGTGGCTTGTACCGTGAGCACCGTAACGACGCACTTTATGCTCTTCGTAAAGCTCGTAAGGAAGTGCGTACATAAAGGCTTTGGCTGGCATTGTTTGGTGGAAAGCAGTGTCAAATACAGCAAATTGAGGCAGTGAAGGGAACGCCGCCATTGCCGCTCTCATGCCTTCAGCGTTCGCTTTGTTATGAAGTGGTGCAAGTTCAGCAAGGCGCTCTACTTCTTGAATAACTGTTTCATCAACTTTCACAGTTCCTTTAAAGGTTTCACCGCCTGCGACAATGCGATGGCCTACAGCGACAAATTTTGAGCTCAAACCTAGAGTATCGAGTAGTTTTACCACTCGCTCAACAGCGTACTGATGATGGTTGCCACCAGCTGGAATTGCTTCAACGGTTTTTTCTCCCTGATATTTCCAACTGATTTCAGCTTCAGGTAGGCCAAAACACTCACCAATACCTGATACCAAAGCTTCACCGGTTTCAGAATCAATAACAGCAAATTTTAATGAAGAGCTACCAGAGTTGATCACCAGTACAAACGAATTAGACATGAAATAGTTATCCTGTTGTAGAGCAGAGGTTGTAATAGCGCTTGTGCGCTGCGTACTTCTTGTTTGCCCCTCTATTATTCAATAATTTTTTAATCTTTCAACAATCTTTTAGTAAAACCGATTTGATTGAACAAATTTTGTTGATCTGTAGCAAGTTTTCATTTTATTTGAAGGCTAAAAGATATCACTTGTTAAAGATAATTTATGAATAGGTCAATTTGTACAAAGTCAGATATATAAGATACGTTGTTTATTGGGTGAACAAAAATAACAAACCAATCAATAAATCGGGGTAATCATGTGCCCACTATTGCATTTCTATTAGTGATCTTAGGTTCGATTTTGCTCTGCTGGGGATGGCAGATGACAAAAAACATCTGCTCGAAAACTGACGTAACCGGGTGGACTTTCCTATTATTGTTAATCAGCTGTTTCATTTTTGCTTATGCCGTTTTTTTGCACGCCATCATGCAAAAACCTATTGCTTCTCTCTTAGAAACGGGGGTTTCTCTTATACTTTTTGGCGGCAGTATCTTTGTCGTGCTGGTGATTAAGTGGAGCAACGATTCGATATTCGAGCTTCATACCGTTGCTGAAAGAGAGAAGCGCAATGCTGTCCATGACGCTCTTACTGGGCTCCCTAATCGTAAATACTGCTTTGAGTCTATCGAAGACACGACACAACCTGAAGGCCAATGACTGATTCAAATTATGAGATAACCTCAAAAACGTCGAAAGATTGATAATACGTTTCAAGGTAAGCTGGTTAATTTCTTTTCACAGCAAGCCGCACTGAAGGCTCCCGCTCTATCGTTGAGAACACGATTGCGTTAGCACATGGATTAGGGTATTCGGTCGTAGCAGAAGGCGTTCAAGACATGGACACACTGCATTTTTTGAGAAGTCGAGGCTGTGACATCATTCAGGGTTACTTGTTCTGCCCTGCCCTTAGACGAAGTAATAAGTTGGGTAAACAAACACGATGAAAAGCAAAACCGTATTAGACGCGCATAAAAAAGCCGAGCGCTTTGCTCGGCTTTCAATTCTTTTTGTAGCAACTTAAACCGTCGCTTTAATCACTCGTGATTATGCGTCTGTACGACGGCCACGACCGTGACCACGTTCACCACGATGTGCACCACGATGATCACCACCACGGTTGCGATCGAAACGACGTTCGCCACCTTCACGATTACCATCGCGGTTGCCGTCACGGTTACCACGGAAACCACCTTCGCGACGACCGCCTTCACGACGATCACCACCACGATTGCCGCCTTCGCGGTTGCCACGGTAACCACCGCCATCACGACGACCACCTTCGCGACGACCACCGTCACGGCGACCACCACGAGACTCGCGGAAATCATCGAAATCACATACTACAGCACCAACATCTTGTTGACGGATACGTAGTTTGCTTAGCTTGTTCGCCGCGTCTGAAGTCATTGCTTTAGGTAGCTGTACGAATGTGTGGCCTTGAGCTAGCTTGATCGCACCGATAGAACCTTTACCTAGACCTAGTTCGTTTGCTAGAGCGCCAACGATGTCTTTAACTTGAACGCCTTGCTCACGACCAACTTGAAGCTGGTAAGTATCCCAGTCTTGGTTGTTGAAGTTACGACCGCCATCGCGACCACCTTCACGACGCTCTTTACGACGTTGCTTGTCACGCTCAATTGCTTCAACCATTGGGTCTTCGCCAATGTAGAACAGAGGACGTTTGCCTTGCTGACGCTTAAGAAGCATAGCAGCAAGTGTTGCTGGGTCGATGTCTAGAGAAGTTTGTAGTTTCTCTACCAACTCAGCAAATTTGTCTAGTGCTTTGTGCTCTTTCTCTGCTTCAAGCTCAGCGCCTAGCTTAGCTAGACGAGCTTCAGCAACTTGGTCACGTAGAGGAAGTTGGATTTCTTCCATAGATGACTTAGTTACACGCTCGATAGTGCGAAGCATACGAATTTGGTTAGTGCGAACTAGAAGGATCGCTTTACCCTTACGTCCAGCACGGCCAGTACGACCGATACGGTGGATGTATGACTCAACATCAAATGGGATGTCGTAGTTGAATACGTGCGTAATACGTGGAACGTCAAGACCACGAGCTACAACATCAGTTGCAACTAGGATGTCAATAACACCTTGTTTGATGTGATCAACAGTACGCTCACGTAGAGACTGAGGAATGTCACCGTGCAGTGCAGCTGCTTTGAAGCCACGTGCAGATAGCCAGTCAGCCAGACGCTCAGTATCTTGACGAGTACGTACGAATACGATTGACGCGTCAGTTTCTTCAGTTTCAAGAAGACGAGACATTGCTTCATCTTTCTCTACACCTTTCACTACCCAGAACTGTTGTTGAACTTTGTCTACAGTGTGGTTTTTACCAGCAACGTCAACCGTTACAGGGTCACGAAGGAAACGTTCAACGATCTTCTTCAGCATTGGAGGCATAGTTGCAGAAAACAGAACGCGTTGTGCTGACTCTGGAGCGTGCTCCATGATCGCAGTTACGTCATCTACGAAACCCATGTTTAGCATTTCGTCTGCTTCATCAAGAACGAAAGTACTAACTTCGTCTAGGTGTAGACGTTCGCGATTGATAAGATCTTGAACACGGCCTGGAGTACCGACAACTACATGAGCGCCACTTTTAAGAGCACGCATTTGGTCGACAATAGATGCGCCACCGTAAATCTCTAGAACTTTCAAACCTTTGATGTTTTTACCAAGGTTTTTCATTTCCGCTGCAACCTGAATTGCCAGCTCACGAGTCGGAGCAAGTACAATCGCTTGCGGTTTGCGTTGGTTTAGATCGAGTTTGTTGAGAAGAGGCAGAGAGAACGCTGCTGTTTTACCTGTACCTGTTTGAGCTTTACCCAGCGCGTCAGCACCTTCCAATAGGTGTGGGATTGCCGCAGCCTGAATTGGAGTTGGTGACACGAAACCCATTCCGTCTAGAGCAGAAAGGATAGAATCATTCAGAGATAAATCACTGAATTGAATAACAGAATCTTGCATTGGGATCCTACTTAATTAAACAAAAAAACAGTCCCATATGCTCTTCCAATTCGATACTGATCCATCCAGATACTGATTCCATTCAGACGGGAACACAGCACAGTACACAACCGCGATAAGCCATTAGGGACGACTAAGGGAGGCGGATTATTCCTTAAAAGCATAAAAAAATCCAGAAAAAATTGAATTACATCACAATTTATTCTCAACAATGGTATTTTTAGCATATTTTTCCACCAACCCTACCATTCCCCGTAGATTCGCGTAACTCACAGATGAGAATTTCATCAATATTTAAGCCAATTTCTCGTGGTTAAATTGGCAAAATTCACGGCGAAATTACGCTCCACAGGTAGTAATAATAGCTCGCAATGATTATAGTGTGCCCAACTCCATAGGTAATTTAAGAAAAGATGTTTCAAGATAACCCACTACTCGCTCAGCTTAAGCAGCAAATCCAAGAAAACCTGCCTAAAAAAGAAGGCTCAATAAAAGCCACAGATAAAGGCTTTGGCTTTTTGGAAGTGGACAGTAAGACGAGCTTCTTCATCCCGCCTGCGTACATGAAAAAGTGCATGCACGGTGACAAAGTCATCGCCATTATCCGCACCGAAAATGAACGCGAAGTTGCAGAGCCACAAGAGCTGCTGGAACAAGCCGTGACTCGCTTTATTGGTCGAGTAAAAATGTTCAAAGGCAAGCTCAACGTAGCACCTGATCACCCACAGCTTAAAAAGCTATCTCTTAAAGCGAAACTAAAGAAAGGTCTAAAACCTGACGAGTTCGCCGAAGGTGATTGGGTTGTCGCACATCTTATTCGCCACCCTCTAAAAGGCGATAACTCTTTCTTCGTAGAAATTTCTGAAAAAATCACTGACGCGAATGATAAAATTGCGCCTTGGTGGGTAACGCTTGCTCAAAACGATCTACCAAACTCTGAGCCAGCAGGCATCGATAACTGGGAACTAAAAGACGACGCGGAGCTAGAACGCGTAGACATGACTCATGTTCCATTCGTCACTATCGACGGTGAATCGACTAAAGATATGGACGATGCGCTGTACGCGAAGAAAACCGTATCTGGCGATTTCGAACTCACCATCGCTATTGCGGACCCAACCGCTTACATCACACCTGAAGATGAAATGGATAAAGTAGCGCGTGAGCGTGGCTATACTATTTATCTTCCAGGCCGCAACATCCCGATGCTACCTCGCGATTTAGCGGACAACCTATGTTCTCTGATTGAAGGAGAAACCCGCCCTGCTATTTGCTGTACCGTAACGGTAAGTAAAGATGGTGTGATTGGCGACAATATTAAATTCTTCGCGGCAAACATCAAATCACATGCACGCCTAGTATACGATCACGTGTCTGATTGGTTAGAAAACGGCAGCTCTGAAGCATGGACGCCATCTGAAGAGATCGCGACTATCGTTCGTGATCTTTATGAGTTCTCTCTTGCTCGCGCTGAATGGCGTGAGAAAAACGCAGTGGTCTTCCCTGATCGTCCTGACTACCGTTTTGAGCTCAGTGAAGATAACGATGTAATCGCTATCCACGCAGACATGCGCCGCAGTGCAAACCGTCTTGTTGAAGAATCCATGATTACCGCAAACATCTGTGCAGGTCGTACATTACGCGATAAATTTGAAACAGGTGTCTTCAATACGCATGCAGGTATCAAGAACGAGAAGATTGAAGAAGTGGTTCAACTTGTCAATCCAGAAGGCCAGTTGGAGTTCACAGCGGAGTCTATTGCTACGCTAGAAGGCTTTGCTGCGTTGCGCCGCTGGTTGGCTGCTCAAGAAACGTCTTATCTAGATAACCGTATTCGTAAGTTCCAAGCATACAGTGAAGTGGGTAATCAGCCTCTGCCTCATTACGCAATGGGTTTAGACATCTATGCAACTTGGACATCACCAATTCGTAAATACGGTGATATGATCAACCACCGTATGTTGAAGGCCGTCATCCTTGGTAAAGAACCCGTACAAAAACCAGATGACCAAGTAGGCGAAGAGCTAGCTCTACATCGTAAACATCATAAAATCGCTGAGCGAAATGTCTCAGATTGGCTATATGCACGCACGCTTGCTGATGAGCCGAGCAAGAAAACTTGTTTCACAGGTGAGATTTTCGATATTAATCGTGCAGGCGCACGTGTCCGACTTCTCGAAAATGGCGCAGCAGCCTTTATTCCTGGTGCACTAATTCTTGATAATAAAGAAAGAATTGAGTGCAATGGCGACAACGGTACCATCTCTATCGATAAAGAGGTCGTATACAAACTTGGGGATACATTGGAAATTGTCCTTACGGACGTAAACCAAGAAAACCGCAGTTTAGTTGCAAAGCCAACCCAGGTATTCGCTGAACAACCAGCAGCACAAACAGAACAGACTGTAAGTGAATAATACCGAATGAAGTTAAAAGGCGCTCTATTGAGCGCCTTTTTTATTTGTTATGTAAAACGATAAGAACGAGTATGCCGAACATTGAGATCATTCGCTTTAATCACTTCACTGCGCGCAAAAGTGAGCGTTACACTGCAACACATAATGGATTATATATTGTTGAAGAAGGTGCCCTATTAGTTCATCAACCTAATGGTGAGCAATTTGAACTTAAAGCCGGAGATTTCACACTCTATAACTCCGCAGATCTGAGCAGTGCAGAAGCCGTCTCTAGTGACGGTGGCTTTAAAGCACTGGCTTTGGTCTTCAACCCAAACATATTCTGTGACTTTAAGAAAGCGCACCCGATGCTACGTTCCAAAACGGAAGAAAGGCGCTTCTATCCTTTTTCAACGCAATCCAGTAGCGAAGTAGCACAATTGAAGGACATGTTGGTTAAGTTAGCGAGTCGCAACGCTCCAGACTACACACAAAGCCATATCGCAATGGCATTGCTGTCGTTGATGGTTGAGGTAGAGCCAAACATCCTATCTATCATAGATGATGCAAGTAGCCTGAGCGACTCTCAAAAAGCCATTAAGTACATTGAGGGTAATATTGAAAAAGACATCACGCTAGAAGGCTTAGCGGCTCATATGAGCATGTCCATCGCGACCTTGAAACGTCGCCTCGCCGCAGATGATCTTTCGTTTTCTCAGATATTAAAGGTGAAACGGATAAACTTCGCAGCAACCCAACTGCGCAAGTCAGAAAAATCAATAACAGAAATAGCGTTTGAGTCTGGTTTTAAAAGTGCAGCGCATTTCAGTACAGCATTTAAATCCGTTTACAACATGACCCCCAAAGACTTTAGAAACCAAGTCGTTAAGCCTAAAGTATAAATCATGTCGGCATTCGCATCCGTTGGGCTCGCCCTATTCCCAAAAACACGCTTGAGGATCGCGCTCCAACTCGTTGAGTAAGTCCTCAAGCATTCGGCTAAATGGAAGTGGCTTATAAGGCACCCACCTTAACAGCTCGTTGTGATATGTGGGAACATAGAAATACCAAAGTTGGTTGTCCTCATCAAACATGATCTTCGCGACGGGAGAAGTATACTCGCTATGCTGGGAGTCGAGGAGAAAATGCGCCCGATGAAGCTCAACGCCATTTTCTACTAGCTCATAGAGGCACTTGCCCTGTTCGACAGGCAAGTTAGCATTACGCGCAGAGCAGAGCGATTGAACTGATTTGTATAAACGACTTGTCGCCATTTGGGACACTGACATCAACGTTCTCCCGATGGATGATAGTTAGAGCTGTCGATCCTAGTATATAACCTTTACATCATCACCGATGGTAGTTATCTACCTAACTCAAGTATAAGATAGCTATATTATCATTTACCCAGATTATCATCTCAATCCACTTGGAAACGCTAGCTCCATCACCTCTTGACTAGAAACAATTCCCCTGTTTAGCGCTAACAGTTCACAAAAGTGTAACCTGAACGCAATATCATAAACTCTGCTTTATCCCGTATATGGAGTTTAATATGTTACGTTTTACTGTGGCGACGTTATTGGCCATAGCAGTCTCCCTCCCTACCATTGCAAAAGAAATCAACATCTCGGGTTCAACGTCGGTTGCTCGTGTGATGGATGTACTTGCAGAGGAATACAACAAAACACACCCAGACGATTACGTTGCTGTTCAGGGCATTGGTTCGAGTGCTGGTATCACCATGGTCAATAAAGGAGTAGCCGAAATAGGCATGAGCTCTCGCTATCTGACTGAAAGCGAAAAAGGTGAAGATCTCAATGTATACCCTATCGCTTATGATGGCCTCGCTGTTGTTGTAAACCGTACCAACTCTGTAGAAAACCTTTCTCAGCAACAACTATTTGATATTTACAAAGGTAAAATTAAGAATTGGAAAGAGGTCGGGGGCGCAGATCAGCCTATCGCGGTGGTTACTAGAGAAGCGTCTTCAGGTTCACGTTACAGCTTCGAAAGCTTGCTGGGACTGACCAAAATCGTTAATGATCGCCTTGTCTCGGATATCAGCCCAAACAACTTGGTTGTAAACAGCAACAGCATGGTAAAAACCATTGTTAACCATAACACTCGCGCCATTGGTTTTATCTCTGTAGGGTCAGTAGATCGCTCGATCAAGGCGATTCAGTTAGATGGTATTGACCCAACCTCGACAAACATTAGCAATCATAAGTACAAGTTGGCGCGACCATTCCTAGTGCTATACAAAGTAGATAAGATTAGCGATGCAGGTAAAGGTTTTATCGCTTTCCTTCGTTCAGAGCAGGGACAAAAAGCGATTGCAGGTTACGGTTATACGCCAGTAAAAAACTTTAATCAGTAAAAAATGAAAAAGAGAGCACCTTGATGCTCTCTTTTACTATGTCGTGTTCTATCCGGTTTCGGAATTAGAAATGCAGTTGAATTACAGAGACCACAACCGCACCAGGTCGACGAATACCTTCAATTTCCACTTTAATTTCGCGCTCAATCTCCAAACCTTTTTTGATTGGCGTTACTTTTGTTAACGTGCTGACTGCACGAACATTATTGCCTGCTTTGACAGGGTAAGGGAAACGGACTTGGTTTAAACCCAAGTTAACTACCATTTTAGCTGTTGGGAACATTGGCTTGTCTGGATCGACTGAATCCGTCAGTTTAGGCAGCAATGCTAATGTTAAAAAGCCATGAGCGATAGTTGTCTTAAATGGAGATTCAGTTGAAGCACGCTCTGGATCAGTATGAATCCATTGCATGTCTTCCGTTACCGCACCAAATTGGTTAATACGTTCTTGAGACACATGAACCCAATCACCAGTGTGAATAACTTCGCCAATTTTTTCACTTAACTCGTCATAAAGCTTTTGAGCCTCAGGTGCCATTACGATCGGTGCAGGTTGAGGTGCAACTTCTTCGTTGACGGCTGGCTGCTGGTGATCACGAACTTTTGAGAAAAGAAAGCTATTTTGAGCTTTCCCCAAAAAGTCACTCCAATAATCGCGTAACGTTGGAGACATCCAATTCATAAACTCGGATTGATGAGCAGAAATCGCATCAACTTTGTCTTTAAATAGATTTGTGACCTTCATAAACACCCTTAAGAATTCTAAGCACAACTGGCTATACCAGTTAATTTTGAATTAGTTCACAAAGTCTTGCAAATACTTTCGGGCGAACACATGTACCCTAAAAGCATGTTATGTCTTATATATCAGCAAGATAACAATAAAACACCATTTTATTGACGTGCGCCAATATAAAGTAAAAACTCTATAAATTGGTACTTTTTGTCCCTTTTTCACTCCGTTTTCAAACTGTCCAACATCACATCAGTGATCATAAAACAAGCAAACAGTACTTCTATTATAATTCAGCACTTTACAAGTCGGACTATGCTCCTTATTATACCGCCCACAACGGAGAGATGGCTGAGTGGTTGAAAGCACCGGTCTTGAAAACCGGCATACGTTAATAGCGTATCTAGGGTTCAAATCCCTATCTCTCCGCCACTTATTTAGAGAGCTCGCATTTATTGCGAGCTCTCGTCGTTTTAGCTCTTACAAAAACGAGATTTAGAAATCCTCGCTCGTAAGCGAATCCAGCACTTCACTATATTCCAGTTAAAAGCCCGCTAATGTTTAGCGGGCTTTTAACTTCGATTTTCTAAAGTTTAAGCAAACTTCTTAATCATTTCAGACAGGTCATTGGTGCAATTTTGCACTTTGGTGTTCATATGATTCGTTTCAGTCATCAGTTCATACGATTCACTGTACTTTAAATTAAGCGACTGGATGTTTTCATTTATTTCATCCGTTACATAAACCTGCTCTTCTATCGCGACCGCAATTTGTTGGTTTCGTTCGACGACGTCCTGAACAAGGGACTCCAGTTGTTGAATGCTATCCAAAGCAGTACCTAGCAATGTTACCGTTCCGGTCGACATTTCATTACCTTTCTCTAACGCAGAAACCGCTGATTTGCTCCCATTTTGAATCCCTTCAATGGCCGATTTAATCTCTGTTGTCGATTCCTGAGTTCTTTTAGCTAAGGTTCTCACTTCATCTGCTACAACGGCAAACCCTCTGCCTTGTTCGCCTGCCCTCGCGGCTTCAATTGCAGCGTTCAACGCTAATAAATTAGTTTGTTCGGCAATACCATTGATGACTTCAACAACGGTTCCAATTTGCTCGGTTTGTTGGTTCAAACGTATGACCACTTTAGATATTTCGCCGAGCTCACCCACCAGCTCTAGTACCGATTGGTTAACATTATCGATAACGCTACGGCTGTCTATCATCGTATTTTGCGCTTCTAACGTAGCCTCGGCGGTCGCTTGAGCATTATTTGATATCTCAGATGAAGAGGCTTGCATCTCGTTGACCGCTGTTGCGACCGAGTCAATCTCCACTTTCTGTGCGCTTAAGTTCTCCGTCACTTGCTGGCTATTTGTCGCAGCACTGTTAGCACTTGCGCGCGTTTTTTCGCAAGAGTCTTTTACAGACACGCCAACGCGCCCCAATAGCGCATTGGCAAATTGCTTACGCATCTTCATACCCAGCTCAATCTCAGCCAGATCGTTGATTCTTCCGCAATAAATATATTCCATGAGTGGATTGTTGAAGTCTTGCCTAGCCTGTTTAGCGAGCTTCTCAACTGGTCTGGTTAATACATAAATAGAGAAAACGGAAAGTAACGCAACAACGCCAAACGCTATCACTGGTGATTGATTCATTTGTAGAATGAGTAAGCCAAGAAGGTTTGAAATTAAAAGGAAGAAGGCCGATCTCATCCACAAACGTGTACGAGGAAGATACATTTTCCACGGCTTACGATTATTTCGAAGCTTCGAATACGCTTTTTCCGCTCGCTGGATGTGTATACGCTCAGGTTTAAATCTCACTGATTGGTATTCCACAACTTCACCATTAGATTTTATAGGAGAAGCAAACGCGTCAACCCAATAATAGCCGCCGTTTTTACGTCGATTTTTGACCATTCCCATCCAGTGTTTGCCAGTTTTCAGGTGAGTCCATAAATCTTTAAAAGCCTGTTTTGGCATATCAGGATGACGCACAACATTGTGGGGTTTACCGATAAGCTCCCCTTCATCAAACCCCGCGACTTCATTAAAGTTTTCACTGGCATATTTGATGTAACTGGAGGTATCGGTAATGGAAACTAGGCTGTAACTCGAAGGGTAATCGTATTCCGTTTCACTCATAAACATGTGTCCTTACATTGATTAATTAACAAACGGCAAATATGAATTTATCAGCATAACATATACATGCATAATGATAGGTTGATTCAAAAATAAAACAAAATTATTGACAAGTTTACTTGTTACTTAATGACTCTAGTCGCATTTTTATCCTCTACTACAAGGCTTCGTTAATATGCACAAGACTGAGCACTGTTCAAAATTAATACACAAAAGCGCTTCCGTACTGAGTTCGTAAATTGTTATAAGTAATCCACTAAAACGAAAACAGGGAAGACAAACACAATGACTATTCACTTTCGTCAGCTTGCAGCTAAGAGAAACACGACACACTTGTTTATTGACGATTGGAAAATTAACACTCAGCAGTCTTGGGGGATATTCAGCGCGGATGGAGATATTGGCTCTCTGCTTGGAGACCTTATTTGTGATGAAATGTCACCAAATAGTGGGGAAATTGAGCTAAATGGGCTGTCCGTTGCGCAAGTGTCGTTATCAGAGCAACAGCGATTACTGGAAAGAGAATTAGAAAAAGATGATACGGATTTTCTTGATCGTATCGACCAAGGGAGCACTGTTTATTCATTAATCCTAGAGCAGAGCCAAGACACCAACTTAACTGAACAGCTAATTAATGATCTCGACCTAAGTCATCTTAAAGATAGTGGCTTCCGCGTTCTCTCTACCGGAGAAACCAGAAGAGTAATGCTCGCCCGAGCTTTAGCCACACAACCTGACTTAGTATTACTCGATAATCCATTTACTGGCTTAGATATTGCGCACCGAGCTGCTCTCGCTCGCTATTTACACTCGCTTTCTCAAAATGTGCAACTACTCGTAACCTTCTCTCGCGAATCTGACATGCCTGAGTGGATCAATAGCATCGCGCTTTTCAGTGCAGGAAAGCTTGATAGTACAATGGATAAGTCCAGTTGGGATAATCATCCAATCATTGGACAAATAAAATCTCAGTCAGAGCAACAGAGTGAAGAAATGATGAGCTTGATACGTCAGCATCAGCACTCGACGCCATTCAACAACCCAATATTTGAACTAAAGAATGGGACTGTTGAATACACCGATAAGAAGATTTTTACTGACTTGAACTGGCGCATAGACAAGGGCCAACATTGGCAGGTCAAAGGCCCAAATGGTTGTGGAAAGAGTACCTTACTTGGATTGATCTTTGGCGATCATCCGCAATGCTACAGCAATGACATTGATATTTTTGGTAAAAAGCGTGGTACTGGCGAGACAATCTGGGAAATTAAGCAGCATATCGGTATGGTGTCTTCAGCGCTACACCTCCAATATCGAGTCAATTGCAGCGCATTAGAAGTCATTTTGTCAGGATTTTACGATTCGATTGGGTTGTATAACCAGCCAACTCGCAAAGAGATGAATATTGCAAACGAGTGGCTCGATATCTTACATATGAGCCAGTACAAAAAAACCTCATTCAAGCAATTAGAGTACGGTCAGCAGCGACTATTACTGATTGCAAGAGCCATCGTGAAACAACCCACATTATTGATTTTGGACGAGCCGTATCAAGGGTTAGATTTTTTGGGTAGACGGTTAGTTAAGAACACACTTGAGCTCATCGCTAGAGAGAATTTAAGCCAACTATTGTATGTGTCTCACTACCAAGAAGACCGCTTAGATAGCATCAAAAATGAGTTAGAGTTTGTGTTTGATGAAAATGCTCAGTGTTATAGAGCTAACGTCTACCAATCATAATGACTTCGCTGCGCAAGCTGCTCATAAGGTAATGGTTTGGAGTATAGGTATCCCTGATGATATCTCACTCCCATCTGCTTTAAGTGTTCAGCTTGCGCTATGGTTTCCACGCCTTCAGCGATCAATTGTACTTGTAATTCTTCCGCGAAATGAACCATCGCTTTTAAGACAGAAGCACTAAGGCTAGGAATACCAATGGTTTCGACAAAGCACTTATCGATTTTTAAGTAATCTATGCGCATGTGCTGTAGAAATGCTAACGAGGTTTGGCCAGTTCCAAAATCATCGATCAGCACATCAATACCATGCACTCGCAGCGCTGCAATGCATTTTCTCGCCTCTGAATCAATGAGCTGACGCTCCGTTATCTCTACCCCTAATGAGACTTTGTTTCGGCTCAACTGTCTGTCGAGCAATTGAATTTTTCTGATCGCGTTTGGTCCGACTAAATAACCAGGCGGCACGTTAATACCAAGGTGGACAGGCTGATCAAAGCCTAATTTACTGAAGTCCTCTGCCGCTTTATCCAGAACGAAATCAGTAAGTAAAAAAACCAATCCACTTTGCTCTGCCGCAGGGACAAACTCATCCGGAGAAATGAACCCCTTACTTTGATGCTCCCATCGCACTAGCGCTTCAAACCCGAATAACTGGCCGGTATCAACGTTAACTTGCGGTTGGTAATACAGGGTCAACTCTCCTCTTTTTATCGCTCTTTTAAGATCCAGTATCAAATTGCGATGGGGATCAATAAACTTATTCAACGCATACAAGCAAAGGTAGATAACGAAAATAATTGGAATTGAGTACAAAAAATAGGAAAGTGTTCTCTGTTTGACGAAAAGATCGCTGGCTTCGCTCAAAGCTTCATACTCAAACATTTGCGACGATTTGATACCGATAGGATTACTTCCCGCTCTTAATGCTCCTTCAGGTGAAACTTGATCATGGATAAACAGCGCAGAGCGTTTTAGGCGTAAATCGTTGTTAAACCCTATTGTCGCATTAAAGTAGTCATGATCGATAATCGTTACGGCTTGATAACCCCGCTCTCCCTCCGTTACCACAAGCAAGAACTGATCGTACAAGCTATCAACACTACCAAGCGCTAGCGTTTGTCCCTTAGGAAAGGTGATGTGCTCAGCTAACGGTTTAGAGATACTTCCCAATTTCGAAGAACAAGTAATGACTCCCTCTTTCACAATGAGCATTTCTTCAATATCTCGTTCAAACATTAAGCTTTGCTGGAGCTCTTCACATCGTTCAGGGTGTAGCAACGCCGTGCGGTTTTCTGTCTCTATTTGGAATAAAATTTCATCTGCAATTTGCACATTTTTTTCTAATAAATGATTGAGATTGTTTTGCACGCTTTCACGAGCTAAATACAAAACCTCTCCAATAACCAAGGGAATAGGCAGAAGAAAAATGATGGCTTTTTTAAAAATCGCCTTATTCAGCATATAAAAGTAACCTTTTATAAAACCGATTTACTGAGATGGTACCTCGATTCCGATACCCGCTAGCAACTCACGTTTTTTAACATTATTTGTTTGGATTAACTCAGTATGCGAAACGCTGAG
Organism: Vibrio sp. sp1; assembly: GCF_016920955.1. NCBI lineage: Bacteria > Pseudomonadati > Pseudomonadota > Gammaproteobacteria > Vibrionales > Vibrionaceae > Vibrio > Vibrio sp. sp1. The sequence continues at coordinate 983,908 of NZ_CP060590.1, read as the reverse complement.
TAATACCGCAAACTAAACAATGTCTTATTCACTCCTGTTCCAATTTAGTATCAAGCGCCTCAAACCTGAGACTTTAATTCGACACCATGTTATGTCTATCGGTACTTGCGAAAGTCTTTACCTGTCTGTTTCTCATCATGTAAGAATTACCCATTAAAATTATTTTTCTTTTCTCAGTGATTAAGAATTATATTTGTCGTAACTCCTACAACACGTTACAACACTCTCATGACGACAAACAAAGCTAATGCTAACCAGGTAAACGAAAAATCACTGCAGTTGTTAATGCAAGTTGCAGTTAGTCCGTTCCCAGTTTCTGCGAAAACGCTAAGCGAGCAATTGAACGTTCCTTTAAGCAGCCTTTACCGACACTTAAAACTGCTGAAAGAGTGGAACTTGATCGAAGAAAGCGTTCACGACAAGACATTTGTCGTTGGTCCGGCGGCATTATTACTCATGCACAGCTATGAGACCGCGCAACATGGGCTCGACATGGTCGAAACCATACTGGCTAGGTTGGTACAACAAACCGGGGAAATGGCCGCTTATATGGTACCAGCGGGTTATCGTGCGCTTTGTGTCAGACAGAAAGAAAGTATGCAGGCGCTGCGTTGCAGCTTCGTCCAGGGTCAAAGTCAACCTCTGCTGCGCGGTGCCTCATCTAAAGTGATGCTTGCTTTTATGCCTCAAAGTCGATGCGAGAAAATCTTGAGATATTTTAATCAAGATCACCGACGTGACGAGTGGGAAAAAGAGCTCACAACCATCCGTAAACACGGATATGCCGTCAGTACTTCTGAGATTGACCCTGGTGTTTCAGGTATTAGCGCACCGGTAATGAAAGGAAGCAAACTGATTGGCGCAGTCTCGGTGATGGCTCCGGCCCACCGAGTCGAAAAGGATAAGCAGCGCATTATTTTACATGTACTGCAAGCGGCAAGGGCACTACCACCAGAAAGGTAATTCATCATGTTAAGCTTTTTCAAACGCTATAAACTCCACCACACCGTGAAACAGCCGCAGCATTACCCTTTTTCTTTTATGACAGTGTGTGAGTATTTGCCACCCATGTCTAAGGGCGCGTTTGAATTAGCTGATCAAAGTTTGGAAAATGCTAGCGATTGGCTATACCAACAGCATGATCATGAAACCGCTGAAAACTTTGGTCACTTCAACCACGACAAGCTGGAAAATGGCGAGTTTCAGGAAGCATTAAGCCTTTCGCTTTCTCGCCACTCAATTCCTGTTTTAGTCACTAACTGTACCGAGGCAATCTTGTCCATGTTACCTGTGGTCGTGTCCTATCGAGACGAAGTGGGTGTGGTAAATATTGGACATGACATGAACTTGAAACCAACACTTGAACCACGTTTAGGCTCGGCATTCCATTTTGCTCTTTCTCGCTATCAAAACGTGCGATTATTTTTTGCTGGTGTTAGCGAACAAGATACAAAGCAAGAAACGTGGGAATACGCGGAGGATCAAGGTTGTGACTGGGTAACCGATAAAGAGTTTTCTTTTCGTCATCGCAATAATGTTAAGCAACAGATCGGCAATTACCTAGACCACTGCGACCAAATAATCATTAGTATCGACCTTGGATCTCTAAAAACCAAAAACAGCCTTGATGGCGCGTCAGAAATTGATATCCAAATGGTTCTACGCACGATTAGGCAATGTTTGGTTGCAGGTAAAGTGAGAGCAATTCAGCTCGTTGGCGATCGAGATTGTCTGGTGTATTCGAGACAAACGAAAGCCATACTAGAAGAGTTATATCAGATGGCTCCACTCATCGTTCACGCTGCCTAGCGTTATAAACGTTCAGAATCAGGATCGCGTCCTTCCTGATTCTGAACCAACATGCTTACTTATTATCCTTAACTAACAAATAGTTACACATATAAATCGACACACATCACACTTACCTCTTGAACTAACCTGACACTTACGTTGTAATAAGGCCGCTAAACTTTGGTATGACATACGAAATAAAAATAACCAAAGTTCAATAACTAAGCGGCTTCAAAACAAAAAGTACCGCAGCTATTCCAATTTCAGTGAGCATTTGCTCACGCTCGCTTGATGCCATCTTGTTCCACTCATTAGGACATTTGATGATGCGTCTTTGCAGTATTTTCACTGCGGTTCTTTTTTTACCGCTAACCTCACACGCCACCACTTATGACGTAAAAGATCTATCTGAGTTAGGTCAACTTTGCTCACACAAGAGTTTTAGTATCGAAAGCGATGGCACGACTTATCGCTGTACAGGGAAACTAGTCCTACCCGCTGATGATAAAATTGTCTCCTCATTACCGGAAAAAGAGATAACGTTAAAAGCAGATTATGGAATTGTGTTAGAGGGGAATAATACGATTGGTGAACCCAATAAACGTATCTCTCTACACGCCCTCGCTACCGGATTAACGGTTAACAATGAGAAAGCATCAAACCTCGACGATTACCAAAACAAACACACTGTCATCTATGGTGATCTTCTATCGGCATACCCAACAAAGCTGCATAACATTCTCATAGACGGGAATATTAAGCTAACAGGTTCGACACTTAACATTGATGGAACGTACAACACCATTATTGGTGACATTTTGACTCACAGCACGACCAATATACTTAATACAAACATCTGTGGTAAGGTCGAATCACAAGGCGAAACACTACACCTAAAAACAAACCATCCTTTACAAGACCATTTTGTCGTCGGTGATGTTTCTGCGCACAAATCTCTGATTATAAAAGATATGTCGATCTATGGTACGGCTGAATCTGTAGGATCGTCAGCTACATTAAGTGGCTCATTCTATAGTTCCACCGCAGCAATTAAATACTTCCACACATTGAACTTCAACAACGCTCCAAATCAGCCTAGTCAAGTTTGTGGTGAAATCCAACAAACGCCAGGAAGTGCACAAACGAAAGCACAAGACAACAAATACACGCAATACTGTGGATTGGGCGAGGCTGATTGTCACTACTCTTCCCAAATCTGTCCAATCACCCCTCAAGATGTTCCGAATTGCAGCATGCAGCCTCCATCGGAGAACGACTTAAACCTCAGCGTCACACCATCGGACGACATGGCACTGATGTGCGGCGACGATCTTCCGCAATTTACAGCAATGACAACCAATAATGGAGAAGTTGTAAGCGCAGAAGTCAGTGCAGCCCTATCACACCCTGACTTGTTCACTTTAGAGGTGATCAAAGGTCAGCAGACATTAAAAGCAAACCAATTTATGTCTGACGACAATGGTGAGCTCGTTGTTCGAGTGGTCCCGAATAATATTGATACGATCTCGTTAGATACCAACTACACAATAACTTTCACTATGGCAGAAGACACCAGCAAGCATCAAACTGTTCGCTTTATGTTTACGCCATTTATGTTTGAGGCCTACTCAAAGACGAAAAGCGCCACTTTAAATGAAATACGCGTTATTGCAGGTAAACCAGAAAACGTGCATACGCGATTGCTGGCTTGTGCCTCCACCGGCGAACCTGTAGTGGCAAGCAACTACAATGGTACGCCTAAGATTTTTCATCCATTGGTTCAACCATTAGGAGGAAGTGAAGGAAACTTTAGCTATTCAGCGGAATTTAAAGACGGCTTGTCTGAACATGGTCTTATCACGAACGAGTCCGGCATATTTGAAGTGACATTGTCCGATCATTTTGAATGTGAGGGATTTGAAGAGTGTCCAGAAGAAGGCAAAGTGGAAGTGAAAGGGACATTTAATGTGCACTCGCGACCATGGACACTCGCTATTTGTGACAACCAACGTGCTTTGCCTTCTGGCACCTCTGAACAAGGAGAAGGGTTTCTTGCTGCCGGAGAACTTTTCTCTCTAACGGTGAAACCAATCATTTGGCAACCTGACGGCTCTGTAAGTGGGTCTGTTGAATCAGCACGCTATTGTGATGCTTCTATCACCCGTAATTTTACGCTTGATGACGCTCCAGCAGCATCGGTTGTCTTGTCGAGTGAGCAACATACGCCATCAGAGACAGCGAACCAAACCTCAAAATTGCTAAAAAGTAGTGACTCACTGGCTCAGGCACATAATTCAGCCAAGAATGATCAATTCGTCTTTAATGGATTATATTGGGAAGAAGTCGGGAGCTTGAGAGTAAAAGCAAACCTAGAAAGTAAATATCTAGGTATGACTGTGAACGAAGGCTATCGTTACGTTGGTCGTTTTTACCCAAAATATTTTCAAGTGCAAGACCAAGAATGGCACTACCCACATGGCCAAACTTTTGCCTACATGAATCAACCTTTTGAGAAAGTCACTTACGATGTTGTCGCACTCAATGCGAATAAGGAAAACGTGAAGAATTACGTCCACTTTTCGTCTAACCTTCAACAACATTTCGATTTAGGCGAGCTAAGCTCATACTCCGATCGTTTTTTGCCGCCTAAGCCTAAGAAGGTAGACTGGAAACTACTGGGTAGCGCGAGTGTTGGAACGTTTGTGATCGAGAAGCCCTCGACCAATGCGACTTGTAACAATAGCCCATGTTGGAAAAAGAACACGACAGATAAACAATACCCTGATGGCCCATTTAATAAAGGGACTAACAGTGACAGCAGCCAAATAGGTTTAGTCACGACTAAAGCCGTTGATGAGGTAAACTTCTTCGACGATAGCGAAGTGCTCACAAAACAACCAGACATTCGATTCGGTCGTTTGAACTTTCAAGATGTAGGTGGCAACCAAGGCATGGTGATCAAAGTGCCACTTGATGTGGAAATTTGGCAAAACGGTCGATTTACGACTAACTTCGATGACAGCTCAACAACGGCGAGTGGTGAATATTACTTCAGCACGCCAATTTGGTCTCATGCGCTAGCAAACAACGCCCTGCTTTCTGGCGTTGGAACGATGAGTATTGGCAGAATGACCGATATCGTTGCAAGCCAAATTGACTCAGCACGCGAGCAAATACAATTCCACCTGGATTTAGACGGCTCAGGTAATCGCATCCCTTGGCTGAAATACGATTGGGATAACACGACAAGTGAAGAGGAAAATCCACCTGTTACAGTTACGTTTGGTATTCACCGAGGAAACGATCGCATTATTTATCGTGGTGAGCCAAATATGCTTGGCCTAAATTAACGCGAAACGACAAAACAAAAAAAGCCCCTATATTGAGGGGCTCTTTTCATCACAAACTGATGTAATTTACTTTGCGCCACGACGCGCTTTCAGGCGCTTCACCATAGCAAGACGACGCTCTGCCGACCCTTGGTCTGTTGCCGACTGGTTCGGATTATTACGACGACCTTGACGATTCTTGAATGCTGGTTTTGAGTGCAGCTTTTCAATGTAAGATTCACGCTGTTTTGGTTCATAGCCAGCAAGCTCAATACGGCGAATTCGCTGCTGGATCAGATTTTCAACCTGAACAACCGTGAGTTCTTCATCTCGATTTACAAATGAAACGGCATGACCTTGTTTACCTGCACGGCCTGTACGACCAATTCGGTGAACGTAATCTTCCGCTAAGAAAGGCATGTCATAGTTCACAACGTGAGGTAAGTCTTCAATATCTAGACCTCGAGCAGCGACATCGGTAGCCACCATGACACGTGCTTTACCGGACTTGAACTCTTCTAACGCACGACGACGAGCACTTTGAGCACGGTCACCATGACAAACCACCGCTTTGATACCATCAAGTTTCAACTCTTTTACCACTTCGTTTGCGGTCTCTTTGTAGTTCACAAATACCAACACTTGTTTCCAGTTCTTACGACCAATCAGCTCCGAAAGCAGTTCCGTTTTTCGCTCTTGATCAACTGGATATAACACGTGAGCAACTGTCTGTGCTGTCGTATTCGCTCGCTCAACTTCAATACGCTTAGGCTTACGCAGGATATCTTTTGCTAACAGATTTAGTTGGCTCGAAGTCGTTGCGGAAAACATCATAATTTGCGGATCAGTATCCACATCTAGCATGATCTTACGTACTGCGTGAATAAAGCCCATGTCCAAGATACGGTCTGCTTCATCAAACACTAAAAACTCTAAGTGTGCGACCGAGACATTACCTTGTTCAATGTGCTCTTCCAATCGACCTGGTGTAGCCACTAGGATATCTACACCGTTTTCTAATGCCGTTACTTGAGAAGACATTTTACGGCCACCGAAAATCGCAGCCACCGACAGGTTCGTGTACTTCGTGTAAGCTTTGATGTTGTCAGCAATTTGTTCAGCAAGCTCACGAGTTGGAGCCAAGATAAGTGCGCGAGCAGTCTTACGAGAAGCGCTACGGTTACTGTCTAGCAACTGCTGAATCATAGGCAGAGAAAACGCAGCCGTTTTACCAGTACCTGTTTGTGCTGTAGCGAAAATATCATGGCCTTTGCGAGCCATTGGAATCGCCTTCTGTTGAATTGGCGTTAACTTTTCATAACCGCATTCTGCCAGTGCTTTAACCACTTCTGGCGCAAAACCTTGAGATGAAAATGACATTGAGCGTATTCCTTAAACAAACCACTAAAAATAGCTTTAAAAATTTAGCCGTGCACTATACCCGAATTTGAGTGATTTATCTCACTTTTCTCATTGAAATCCTACAAAAGAAAAAACGGTGAGCACAGATATATTAGTGGTTCACCGTTTTCGTTTAACCTTTGCGCGATTTAATGTTTGATGCCAGATAACTGAAGGAGAATTCGCTCAAGCTCATCCCATGGCAACAGCTGAGAATCTATCACTTCTAATCGTGATTCAAAGCCTTCTAAGCTGATTTCATTCACCGACACGACTCGGTTGGCAACATTAAACGCGTAACAACCTTGATCCGTATTGACCACTGCTTTAACACGCTCTGCGGTCAAGTCCGAAAGCATAGAGAAAAGCTTTTCAAAATCAAACTTATACTCTGCCCCAAACAACCACCCACAACTAAAATAACCCTGCCCTTTGTTCTCTTTGCGCACAAAGGCTTCACCAGGCGCCAATTGGAATTGAGGCTCTTGATGAGCGTGGTCATGATGATGTGACTCGATATGGGAAGAAGCGCTGCCGTAAACCCGCTCAATATCCAAGACTTCTATCGGCAACTCACCGTCATGAATAAGCTTACTGAATACTTTTGAAGGGGATTGGTCCGTCACCCAGTCATTAAACACATCAAGGTCGTGGCTGGAACATAGGTCAACCTTACTACCAATAACCACATCTGCACTGTCTAACTGGTCCACGAAGTTTTGGTTAGAAAGATACTTTTCATCACTTAAGTTACGCGGATCAACCAAGGCAATCGTCGCTTTAAGATCAACGTAAGGTTCATACTGCTGTGAGGTAAGCGTCGCGATAACCTGTTTTGGATGACCAAGGCCTGTCGGCTCAATCAATAAACGGTCCGGTTTTTGACGCAATAATGCGGTGATACCTACCGACATCGGCACACCCGCAGTGCAGCACATACAACCACCCGGCACTTCTTTAATCAGCGCGCCTTGGTCGGTCATCAATGCACCGTCGATGCCAATCTCACCAAATTCATTGACCAAAACCGCCCAGTTTTCTTTTTCCGGTTTGTTCTTCAGTAGATTTAAAATCGTGGTCGTTTTACCGACACCCAAAAATCCGGTCAGTATGTTGGTTGGTACTCGATTTGACATGCTTATCTCCGACACGTTAGTGCATTAATGCTCCAGCAAAGTATACGGAGAATGTGACTCGCTTCAACGCTTTTTATCGCACGCATCAAGCTCATTGCGTGATGCGTTGGAACACATTTTTCGAGCTTGTTTGGGTTGACTTATCAACTCTGAACGCTTCATATCAGACAGGTATCTACTGGTATAAATAACGCAAGTAAAAAACGCGATAATAGCGACTACGATGGGAAGAACTCCGAGCGTGTTTTCGAATTTAAGCGCAGCAATAGCCAACGCGAAAACAACGACAGAGATAAGTGCGATTGACTTACTTTTGTTGCTTTTCATAATAACTCGCCTTTCGTAAAGTTAGCCCCTAACACCTCCTGTACTAGAGGAATGCCAGTTTGAACAACATCCAACCTGACTATTCAATGCTACTCCTTTCGCTACTTGTGAAATTTGACAAAGCTAACATTTACTACAACATCAAACGACGAGCTTATTATTATCTTTCATATACTTACTGGATTTTAAAACACTTACTAGCAAATCGACCCGCCGCTGACCAATATGTCGTTTTCATTGGCAATACAAACTTGCGCCACCAGCCTTAGCCCTTCGACTATCATCTCCAGAGACATAGAAGGCTGACTGCCATCTGCTGCTTGTTCTGGCAATAATGGAATATGAACAAACCCGTGACGAATCGGATTGTCTTTCAAGTAATGTTGGATGCCATAAAAAAGGTGGTTACATACAAATGTTCCAGCACTGTTGGAAATCTGGCTAGGTATACCCTGCGTTTGCAATGTTTGCACAACACGCTTTATCGGTAGTGTCGAGAAGTAAGCATCAGGACCATCAGCCACCACGGGTTCATCAATCGGTTGATGACCAGCGTTATCTGGAATACGAAAATCATCGACATTGATTGCGACACGCTCTGGGGTTATCGCGCTACGCCCGGCCGCTTGCCCTACAGTAATCACACAGTCTGGCTGGTGCGCTTCTATTGCTTCAATAACGACTTTCACCGAGTCATATCGAACTACGGGGACTGGGCAAGTAACTATCACACCTCCTTTTATGGCCGCGGCCTCTAATTGCTTGACCGCTTCTAAGGCGGGGTTAATGGCGTCACCACCAAAAGGTTCAAAACCGGTAATCAGGACTTTCTTCATAACAGCCTTTAGGAAAAGAGTTTCACAAATTATTGCACTCCCCTTCACCCCATCCAATAGCAAAAGTATTGATGAGATAAACCAGACAACATTATGTGACTCATGTCTAACCAGAGAGTGTTTTCTGCCTCATTGAATCTAGGCAAGTTCCGGACTATCGAGACTAACTTATTGATGATTAGTGGCAGGGCAAGGTTCTCTCATTACATGACGCACGTAGAAGCTTGGTTTCCACGCTTAACTTAGGTAGAGTACGCGACCGCAATGCAATTCGAAGAGATTGAATACAATGAATATTGATAACCATGTAATCGAAACGATTGAAGAGTTAGAGGCATTTCTGCATTTAGTAGAAAGCGGCGCTCTTGGCCTTGAAGGTGTCACTGGCGTTGCGCTAGCCACCTCTAATACCGATGGTCGTCCATTTGTTGCCGTATTAGGAGAAAAGCACCAATTGCTCCTTGGCCGCTGGGTTTCGCAGCACGTATATGACAATGGTAAAGACATCGTTCGTAACGGCCCAACCAGAAAACACTAAGCGCTCGACGCCACCTATAACATCACGCCGTCTTATACACCAAGCGTATGCTTTGAAAGCAATGCGCTTGATGTACTCAAAAAATAAAAAAGAAAAGGCTAGCCTTTATTAATTTTGTCGGTATACTGCACATCAGCTCTTACGGAAAGAGCTATTAATGTAATTAAAGATCAAAGTTTCTCTCAGTTCCACATCGAATTCCTCGTTTACGTTCCTGCGACAAAATAGTTATCTCTAAAATCATATAGTAGCACTTGATATTAGCTAAAAATTCAATATTTAAAACAATCAAATATAGAGGTATCTATGTCTAATAAATTAACTGGTTCAGTAAAATGGTTCAACGAAACTAAAGGCTTTGGTTTTATTTCTCAAGACAATGGCGGTGATGACGTATTCGTTCACTTCCGTTCTATTGTTTCTGAAGGCTTCAAAACTCTTACTGAAGGCCAAAAAGTATCGTTCGTTGTTGAACAAGGTAACAAAGGTTTACAAGCAGCTGAAGTAACTGCACTGTAATTCTTTGTGTGGCATCAATATTGTTGGTGCCACAATCCCCTTCCACTTGTTACTGCCCTTACTATTCTCTATCTAAGTTTATATAGCCAAATCACTTACCTCTCCCACACCATCATTAATCACTTTCAATAAAGTCACTTTGGTATACATCTTTAGGTAATCACACAACCTACCTTGCAATTCCAGTTTGGAATTAAATTAATCTCATTCATATCTGAATCACTTCGCCTCATGCTTTGCTCATAAAAATAAAGTTTATAAAATAAAAGCGATTGGCGAATATAAGAGAAAAAATGAAATTAAATATATCTGCTCAATCAATAAATTCTAATAACTACGAGCACATAATCCCTAGCTGAGAGGTTGAGTCAGCACTGAAATGTCATTACATGAAGCCATTTATCGGACAACACTTCATAGGGACAGCGTGTGGAGTCACACACTTCGGGGTATTTGTTGAGTTAGAGGAACCGAACCGAAGGTCTCATTCCTTTATCAAGTTTCCAAAATGGTGAGTTCGAATTTGATGCAGTCAAACAAAAAATTTCCAGCCAGAGCGCCACGTTTACTTTAGGGACCAAAGTGCACGTGTTGGTTAAAGACGCCGATTAGAGACAAAGAAAGATCATGTCCAACTTAAAAGACGCGGAACACGCGGTAGGTTAGCCTGTTTTAGGTTACTTTCTAATCCATTAATCAAAAATAAAAAATAAGCTTTTAATACCGCAATTAACTTGTGACATTTCGCTGACATCGACTCATTCTAAAACCCTAATATCTGACAAAGGAAACGAATCTAATTTTTGTTTCCAGACACCATCGCAGAGTGTATTTCCAGCACTCTGTTTGCCTCGAGAGGTTCTTATGACAGCCTAGGATCTCTCGAGGCTTTTTTGCACCTATTCAAACCACCTGATTCTACATCACAACTATTATCCCCTACACAAGCCGTACTTTTTAACTAGTGCACTAGATCGCGAACTCTGATTTAAGCAACTGATCACACAACCACTTCTAAATTTTGGGTATAAAAGTATCAATACTTTCGCTAACTAGGATGTAAATAATGAAAAACTCGTTTGATCTCACTATGCCCAACGAAGAAGGATACTTTGGTGAATACGGTGGTAGTTTTGTTCCACCTGAGCTTGAACAAATCATGCATGACATCAACGCAGCTTATGAGGAATGCAGCAAAGATCCTGAATTTAAAGCGGAACTCGCTCGCCTGTATAAGCACTTTGTTGGACGACCTAGCCCAATCTTCCATGCGGAAAACTTGTCTAAAAAATACGGAGCAGACATCTACCTAAAGCGCGAAGACTTAAACCATACAGGCGCACATAAAATTAACCACTGCTTAGGGGAAGCCATTCTCGCTAAAAAGATGGGTAAGAAGAAACTAATTGCAGAAACTGGCGCAGGGCAACACGGTGTTGCGCTTGCTACAGCCGCGGCATTGGTTGGCTTGAAATGCGATATTTACATGGGTGAAGTTGATATCGCCAAAGAACATCCGAATGTCGTCCGCATGAGAATCCTTGGTGCTAATGTCATTCCTGCCACTCATGGGCGCAAAACCCTCAAAGAAGCGGTAGATTCTGCATTCGAAGCTTATCTGAAAGATCCTGATACACAACTTTATGCGATAGGCTCTGTCGTTGGCCCTCACCCATTCCCTAAAATGGTGAGAGATTTCCAATCAATTATCGGTAACGAAGCACGAGTTCAATTCAAAGAAATGACCGGCAAGTTACCCAATAATCTCGTCGCATGCGTTGGAGGTGGTTCTAACGCGATGGGGCTATTTACTGCTTTCTTAGAGGATGAACAAGTCGCCATTCACGGCGTTGAACCTGCGGGCCGCTCTTTGCAAAAGGTTGGCGAGCATGCTGCAACACTCACACTCGGTGAGCCAGGTATCATGCACGGATTTAAGTCTTACATGCTTAAAGATGCACAAGGTGAACCTCAGGAAGTGCACTCTGTAGCAAGTGGCTTGGATTACCCATCGGTTGGACCTCAGCATAGTTACTTAAAAGACATTGGCCGTGTCAATTACGGCTCAATCAGTGATGACGAAGCGATTGATGCATTCTTTGAGCTGTCTCGTGAAGAGGGAATAATCCCTGCTATTGAATCCTCACACGCTGTCGCTTACGCAATTAAACTCGCGCAGCAAGGAGAAACCGGCTCGATTTTGATCAACTTATCAGGCCGTGGTGACAAAGACATTGATTTTGTCGTTGAACACTACGGCGCAAAATACGGCATTGAATCACTCATATAGCCTAACTCCGTAGCCTAACCCTACATGCAAAAAGCTACCTGGTACTAGGTAGCTTTTTGTTTTTGTCTACTATTTTAAGAAGCAAGTCCTTTTATTCACCAATCCCACTATGCCTTTAAAGCATAATTCGATTAACCGATAAGAGCTGGAATGCCTGGAAGCTGACCAACAACAGCAAGGGAGCCTGCACAAACGATAAACGCAGTGCCAGGAATCAGGTATTTATCTTTGCGCGAGAGTTCGTTGGCACGCTCATGGTCGCCGATAAGCCCGAGGTTATCCAACAGCATCGTGATTGCCCAACCGAAGACTGGATTAACGAATGCACAGGCAAAAATACAGATACCTGCACTGAGTGAATCTTTATGCTTATGGATCATCTGCATACCCGCTTCAAGGAGTGGTAAGAATACACCCACAATCAAAGCAACGCGCAGAACAGGTTCCCACATTGCTAGATCCATTGGGTAGCCAATTACCGCCGCCGCAATACACATGAAACCCGTCAACAGAGCGCCACCTGGAATAGGACGCTTGGCAATTGCGGCAGGAATCATGTACGTTCCCCAAGAAGAAGCTAGGTTTCCGCCCCCTAAGAGTGAACCAACCCCCTGACGAACAGATGCTCCGACCATCGTGTCGTCGACATCCATGAGTACACCTTTCGCTTCTTTTGGGTAGTTAAGTTCTTGAAACACACGATGGCCGAGATAATCAGGGGACCACATAGCGACTGCCAGTAGAGCAAATGGAGTCACGGCAATAAAGTGCTCTAGGGTTGGCCAGCCTAGCTGCCAGCCTGTATCTTCACCCCACCAGTAGAATGGACTGAAATTAGGCAGGCCCGGTTCTGTGGTAAAGGCAAACTCAGCGCCCATCAAATAAGCAACAATACCCGCGAGTGCAGAGCACAATGGGATAGCGAGCCAACGTTTATTGATCTTGGCTAAGTAAGCGTAAACCATAACGGTTAGGCCTATGACCACAAACGAAATGTAACCTTGGTCCGTACTTGCAGCCCACGCTTCCGTCTTATTAATTTGCCCGAGCAACCCAACGGCACCAAGGTAGATCAACAACCCTCCTCGAACCCCGATACCAGTCAGAGTCATGAGTTTAGAGCCACCTTTGGTTAAGGCGAGAATTAACCCAAAAACACATACCATCAAACCTAGCGCGAGAGGGTGCCCTCCTGCAGCTGCAATCATAGGAATCAGCGGTATCATTGGGCCATGGGTTCCCGCTAAGTTTGCATTCGGGTTTAGGATGGCAGAAAACAGGATGACGAACAGGGCTCCAGCGATAAGTAATTCGTAACGCACGTTTTCTGCAATGAATTCCGGAGATAAACCAAACTGAGCAGCAAAAGCGGAAACCATGGCAGTGACCATAACCACTTTACCAATGGTTGCTGCTAATGCCGGTACCCAGTCTTCGATTTCAATACTGTAATCACGTGAGGGCAAATGAATTCCCCAGCGACGGAAACTCATGACGGTTAAATCATGATTTAGAAAGTCTTCTCGGTTTTCAAATTCATGCGGTTTTTTGCGCACATCCCTGTAAAAAGTCTTACTTTTGTCAGACATTGAGTCATCCTTTTATGTTTCAACGTTGAACTACGTCAACTAGAGTTTCGCTTGGTAGACAGGCCTTCGACCAATACGAGACAACACCCACATCAAACTTCTAGGCCATACTAAGAAAGCGGCATGAACCAATTTTGATTTTGAGCTTATTAAGCATGTGTTGCTATGGGTAGGAATATTAGACATTAGTAAAAGAACAACAAAAATCTCACTTATTACACAATAATTTAACATCGAGCTGGGACGCTTGAACTTTTAAGAGTCATTTTTGAGCAGAGAGCCAAGTAGAGCGGCCAATTCCGATTTATACTTTCAAGGTAGAGAGCACTGTGCTCGCATCCATCGCAAAGTAACTATCGATATCTCTACATTGTATACTTTGTTAAACTCCGCCCTTTAATGAGTAAGGCCCTTAAAAATGATGACTGACGAAGAGAGAATCGAGCTGCAACAGAACAATCCACTGCACGGATTAAAGCTAGAGACTATGTTGCAAGAGTTAGTGGATTTTTACGGCTGGGACATTCTAGATACAGCAATGCGTTTTAATTGCTTTAACACTAAGCCTTCGATTGCAAGTAGCGTGAAGTATTTAAAGAAAACCGAATGGGCGAGAGAAAAATTAGAAAACTTTTACCTTTATCGCTTTAAGCGCATGCCACGCGCGAGCGAAGAAGAATACAACTTACCACCAAGAGCTCGTACCTTCCCTCATGGCCTTGAACCTAAAGAGCCAATGCCGCTAACCGTTGACTCTATTCTTAAGTCACAAGCCAAAGCAGCGTCTGCATTTAAAAAGCGTTCACCTCGCGGACGCCCTGCTCGTCGCCAATAACACTATCTTGAAAAGCAATAGAGCCCTACTGGTAGCTCCAGCAGGGCTCTATTGTTCTTTAAAGGAATGGCTAGAAGCGAAGACTCAAGCTAGTGAGCATTCCTTTTCTCTAACAACTCCCGTAAGTAAACTCACATGTAGTTTACGTTTTCTATTGATTACGCTTTTTCTTCTTTTTACCCGTACCTGCCGGCTTCGCTCGCGGCTTCATTGGTAAAAAGTAGGCTTCACTCTGATCGTCTTCCACTTCAAAACCGACTACCTGCTCCCGTTCAAGTTGGAACTTATTTTTCTTTTCTATCACTTTGAAATGGTGGTAGTCGTCGTAATCGATAAGAGATAACCCTAAACCTACTTCACCAGCACGACCACTACGACCGATTCGATGCATATAATCAGCAGGGCTACGCGGAAGATCGAAGTTAATCACCACTGGAAGTTTTTCTATATCAAGGCCGCGTGCTGCGATATCGGTGGCAATAAGAACTTGAATCTCGCCAGACTTAAAACCGTCAAGGACACGAGTACGAGCGCCCTGCCCTTTATCACCATGGAAAACTTCAGCGGTAATACCGCGTTTTGACAACTTTTGAGCTAAATGATTACAGGCATTCTTAGCATTCACAAAAATCAAAGTCTGTCGCCACTGATGCTGTTTGATTAAGTGCGCGAGTACCGCCGTCTTCTCACCTTTATTTACACTAAACACGCGCTGCACCAAAGTGCTGGCTTCTGCGCTCTGCAACTGAACTTCAACAGGGTCGCGGAGCAACTGCTGAGCCAGCGTCGTGACTTTATCAGGGAAAGTAGCAGAAAATAACAGCGTCTGTTTCTTCTCTGGTAGTAACGCAAGAATCTTATTCAGTTCTTCGGTAAATCCGAGGCTCAACATTCGGTCGGCTTCGTCAAGGACGAGCGTTTCTACTTGGTTCAACTTAATCGCGTTACTGGATACCAGATCAAGTAATCGACCCGGCGTAGCTACGATAATGTCACAGCCACCGCGAAGCGCTAGCATTTGTGGGTTCACCGATACACCACCAAATACGGCAACCGTTTTGATCTTATCTCGAAGATGGTATGAGTAAGATTTGACGTTGTATGCCACCTGTGATGCCAACTCACGAGTTGGTACTAAAATCAGGTGGGAAACGAAGTTGCCACGGCGATTGTTTGATCCGTCTTGCTGAACAATTTTTTGCAAGATTGGCAGCGAAAAAGCAGCGGTTTTACCAGACCCCGTATTGGCACCACCAATAATATCTTTCCCTTCAAGGATATCAGGAATAGAACGGGATTGAATGGGCGTCGGTTGGCTGTATTCCAACGCTTCTAGTCGCTCGACTAATGTTGGAATCAGGCCAAGATCGGCAAATGTCGCTTGCTGTGTTTTATCTGTCATTACGATGAGTGGCTCAGTGCTAGTAAAGGCCGTGTATCTTATGCTATTTCGCGTCTGGATGTTAGAGATAATGGCCCAAACAGAAGATTGGTGAAAGAAGCACTATAGAGTTCAGGAATTTCCTTTCACTAACATGAGTTAATGGTTTCGATAACCAATACTCTACGACCAAGATGGTAAAGCTCACGACAAGCAAAGTGAAAAGGAGTCAGGCATTCTGACTCCTGTAAAACAAAACACATTGTATTTTGGGGAAAGAGATTACAAAGGCAGGCCACACCCGAATCAAAGGCTTAACCACACTATTTAAGCTCTGCGGTTTTGAGAGCTTAATATAGCTTGAGAAAACTCCAGGTCACTAATGTCCATCGTTGTCTATTTAACTAATGTAGTGGACTCGGTTGTATAGATTACTTTCTCCCAATACCACGGTTCTTCTTAGGGCAAATTTGACTGCTATAGCCACAATCGTTACTGATGTCGTATATGGAAATACCTGTTGTCAGAAAGGTAACGCGCCAAGATGAGTAATGTTGCATATCATCCTCGTAAGCCCAATTCCTTCACGAGGTAGTAATGGAAAAAATTAATTTATCCCGATATCTGATATGTAGCTTCGCCTTTGTGTTGCTTTATCCTACGGCAATAGATCTCTACTTGGTTGCTTTACCACAAATCGCCCATGACCTGTCTGCCAGCGAATCACAACTTCATATTGCTTTTTCTATTTACCTCGCTGGTCTAGCATCGACTATGGTTTTTGTTGGGCGAACTGCTGATTGTTTAGGACGCAAACCTGTTGCCATTTGCGGTGCAGTGATTTTTACCCTTGCATCAATGTTCGCGGGCTCTGCTGAGACCAGTAATAGCTTCCTAATAATGCGCTTTTTCCAAGGCGTAGGTGCCGCATGTTGCTATGTAGTGGCCTTTGCCATTTTGCGTGACACTCTAGGGGACCCAGAGCGAGCTAAGGTTCTATCGATGCTTAATGGAATTATCTGCTCTATTCCAGTACTTGCCCCCGTGATCGGCAATCTGATTATGATCAAGTTTCCGTGGCCCGTGTTATTCACTGCCATGGCGATAATGGGTGTTGTGATAGGTTTAATTGCTTGCTTTGTCTTGAAAGAAACCTTGCCTAAAACCAAGCGCACAACTTTAAAGGTGAGTGAAGCTTCGAACGAATCACTATCTAACCGCTTTTTCATATCGCGCGTTATTTATACATCTTTAGGCGTCACAGCTATTCTCTCTTATGTAAATACGTCACCAATGATAATAATGGATTCAATTGGTTTTACTCGAGGCGAATATTCAACAACGATGGTACTACTCGCGATGGTAGGTATGACGACATCGTTTTCAGTTCCATTTGCTCTTTCTTGCTTCAAACAAACCACATTGATGTTCGCTGCACAAATGACCAATTTTCTGTCGGCTATCGTTATTCTCGCGGCTCACTTGAATAGCGATAGTCCGACACTTTATATGGTAGGATTCACTCTGCTCAGCATGAGTTTTCCAATGGGGTTTGGTGTGGCGATGAGCCAAGCGTTAAGCCAGTTCTCACGCAAAGCTGGACTTGCAAGCTCTATGCTTGGCATAGGTCAGGTTTCTTGGTCTGCACTTTACATTTGGTTGATGGCGACGCTAGGTGTGTCGGCCGTGATGATGTTAATGATAGCGTTGGTTGCTAGTGGCGTTATTGGACTCTCCGTAATATTATTATTTCCAAATCATAACGTTAGTGAGCCTCATGAAGAAATCTCTTGCCCGACTTGATCTTAATTTACTGCTCACTCTGCAACTGCTACTGCAAGAGCAGAGTGTTACTAAAACGGCGAAAAAACTTAATGTAACTCCCTCAACCGTGAGTAAGTCTCTAGGCAAACTACGCGCTTGGTTTGATGACCCGCTTTTTGTGAATACGCCGCAAGGCCTAAAACCAACAAATCTCGCGACAAACGTGCAAGTGCTTTTGTCAGACTGGATGCAGATCGGTAACCAGATTGTTTCACTCAGAGGTGATGATGTTCCAAGCGGAGTTAAATTTCATCTTGGAGTAGAGTCGCCATTGTCACTCATCATGGTCGACGAACTGACCAAACGAATCCATGACTTTTACCCAGACTCAACGGTAAAGTACCATAACTGGGATGAGGACTCATTAGATGCCATCACTAGCGGTGAAGTGGATATTGGTTTTACTGGCCGCGAAAGCCATCCTCGCTCCAAAGAGTCGTTAGAACTGCTACCGTATTTCATTAACTTCGAAGTGTTGTTCTCAGATTTACCTATGGTGTATGTCCGCAAAGATCATCCTGCGCTCAAGCAAGAGTGGAATTTGGATACTTTCTTAAGCTATGCCCATATCAATGTAGCATGGGAGAAAAATGACAGTTGGGTGTTGGATGAGATCTTGGCTGAGCAGGGACACACTCGAAACGTTAGCCTAACGATGGCGAGTTTCGAGCAAGCTTTATTTGTTGCAGAAAAGCCCGACCATCAAATGTTAACCACAGCACCAAAATATTGTCAGCGATACTGCGAACAGCTTCACCCCAACTTAATAGCGTTGCCTATCCCCGTTGCTGAAGATTATCAGCACAAGCTACTGATTCCATTTACTATGATTTGGCACAAGCGCAATAACCAGAACCCTAAAATCGTGTGGTTGAGGGAGACGATAAAGAGCCTGTATGGCACAAGTTGAACAGTTAATGTTTAAGTACATTTAAAGTAAAGGAATAGACATTCTCCCCCTTTATGTTGTCAATAAGCGTAGGAGTGTGATCTTGCCTTCTATTAGATTAAATACTTGAAAATCTTGAACTCTATTATCCACTTCGAAATTGATTTCAGCTCATTTGGGGACAAAAAAGAGTCAGCCTAACGGTCTGGCTCTTTTGAATGAAAAAATAGTCTGGTGGAAGAACTTGTAAGGCTGTGGCAGGTTACACTCACTTACTCCTTAGGCAGGTGACCAGTTTCCTTCGCAAGCTTTTGCATCGCCTCGGCAAACGTTGTTGTCCCGCCTTTAGCTTTAACCTGTATTACCTTATATCCCAACTTTTCCAACGCTTGGCGCTCTGCCAAAACAGCTTTGTCATCTCGCTGGCTACCTTGAGCTGGCTGATGAATGTAACATCCCTCTAGTTTACCATCTTCGACCAATTGGTGGTGTTTCAGCGCATCGATATCAAAATTCATAATAAGTCTTTTCATTAAGAGTGGGAGTTTCTGTGGCTAGTTACATACGCTTCAAAGGCTTCACGACACTATCTAAGCCTTCAATTTTGAGCGCTAAACATAGCTTGAGCAAATCCCCTAGCTCGCCGCTTGGCCAGCCCTTTTTATCAAACCACAGTAAGTATTCTTCAGGCAGGTCGATCAACACTCGCCCTGCATATTTCCCAAATGGCATTTGCATTCTAGCGAGTTTAATGAGGTTTTCTTTTTCTAACATAAGTGACAGAGAGTTAAGGTAACTCGTCCAAGGGTAACACTGGTTCTCCCTCCTCACCAGCAAATCGCAGTCACGTTTATTTTGGCGGCCTTGACTCGCTTTATGCTAGAGTACGCGGCATAAAAAATGAGAACGAGAAAGCAATGAAGTCACCTTGTCGAGCAGCATGTAAAAATAACGCCGGAATATGCTCTGGTTGTCACCGAACGATGGATGAAATCATCCAATGGAAAGACAAAACCGATCTCCAACGAGATGCGATTATCGAACAAATCGCAGGAGAAGATTCAACGCACAGTTGTCCTGAGTGCGGGACTCAAGCCCATTGTGATATCTCCGCAGGCAAAGAGACATGCTGGTGCTTTACTATTGAAACCCGTGATTTACCCAAGCCAAGCGCCAACCAACTGTGTTTGTGCCGAAAATGTCTAGAAAAAAAGCCAGTCGCGTAATACGACTGGCTTACTGATCATCGTTTTCTGACTGGTGTTTATTTAGCGGTTAAAGCGGACGCTTCAAACTTAATGCCTTCCCACCCTGTCACCATAAAATTACGAATATTCTGGTGATCGCTGTTCTCTGGATGCTGCAATACATCTTCACGATAAAAACGGCCAAAGCAGGCTAGCGTCGCTTCTTTGTCGAGGTTGTTTAGCAAACCGAAAGCGAAGATCTTACACGAACCGTTGTTCTCGCCTGCATTGTTTTGTGTCTCACCATTTCCAAAAGCGGTTGGCTCAAACGTATAGTTATCTTCGATCACCGCCATCGTTGCTTCAAATTCGACCTGCTCTGGTGACGCTGCCAATAAATCTAAAAACGATTTTAATTCCATTATTCCTCTATCCCTACTTCATCATATTGATGACACATTAGTTTCATAAAAAGCCAATATAAGAGTCATCAATCATACATATATTCAGAGCCTTACCAAATCACACGTCATTCAGCGCTCTATCATTCCAGTTGCGGAAATGGACAGCAGCATAAAACCCATGCTGATTGACAACCTATCGGATTGATAAGGAGATATCATGATCACCCCTTTAAAGGCAATCGGTGCACTCGCATTGTCATCACTTGCCATCGCGTGTTCATCACAACCCGAAGATACCGTGGCTTCATTCGCTACACAATGCAAACCTACCACTGCGCCCGTTGCTGGGGAAACTTCAATTCAAGGGTTAACGTTTATCGGGACATCCGTTGCTGATGCTCCATTCGACACATCGGCAGCCGAAATCGTCAGTTATGACGCCTGTACAGATAAGCTCTATGTGGTGAATGCTCAAGCAAAACGTATCGATGTAATGTCTATGGATGACAACGGCGTACCAACGCAAAGCGCATTCATTGATCTCAACAGCGCTGGCGAAGCAGCGGGCATTGAAATTGGCGCAGCAAACAGTGTCGCTGTATTCAATGGTTTGGTAGCTGTTGCGATTGAAAACAGTAATAAACAAGCGAATGGTATTGTTGGCTTGTACCGCTCCGACGATTTGTCATTAGTCATGACGTTTCCAACAGGCGCATTGCCGGACATGGTTGGCTTCTCGAAAGATGGCCGATACATCGCAACCGCTAATGAAGGAGAACCAAACAGCGATTACAGCATTGACCCTGAAGGTAGTATCACTTTGATCGATCTGAGCCTTGGTGTGACTCAAGCAGAAGTGTCACAAATTGGCTTTAACGAATTTGATGATTCACGAAAAGCAGAGCTTCCAAAGAATGTGCGTATTTCGGGGGCAAACGCCACCATCGCACAAGATCTAGAGCCGGAATACCTCACTTTTGCAGATAACGGCAAAATCTATGTCGCGCTACAAGAAAATAACGCCATGGCAATCGTCAATCCAGAGAGCAAATCAGTAGAGCGAATTGTTGGCTTGGGTGAGAAGTCTTGGTCGGGCGCTAAACTCGATGCATCCAACAAAGACAAAATCATTGGGAACTTGAAAAGCTACCCACAACTGGTTGGCTTATTTATGCCTGACACTATCGACAGCTACTCAGTGAATGGGAGTACTTACATCGTATCGGCAAATGAAGGCGACGGGCGTGAGTACGGATTCAAAACCACTCAAGAACTGTGCGACAAAGCTGGCTTTATGTGGGATGAAGACGATTACCTCGGTACAGATGAATATACATCTGAGCAAGGAACCTGTTTAAGCCATATTGATGAAGTGCGCGGTAAGAAGCTGAAAGTGGCAGCAGAACACCCATTGGCAGAGGCACTAAAAGACAACAAACAACTCGCGCGTTTAAAAGTGATTAAGCCGGAACAAACGCTTTCTGCACAAGAGAATGTTCAATCATTTGGCGCGCGTTCATTTTCGATTTGGGATGAAAACGGCAAGTTGGTCTTCGATAGTGGTGACGATTTCGCGACTATCGCGCTGCTGAATGAAGGCAAGAACTTCAACAGCACCAACGATAACAATAATAGTGGCGATGACCGAAGTGATGATAAAGGTATTGAGCCAGAGGCGATTGAAGTAGCACAAATTAACGGTCGTCATTACGCGTTTATCGGCTTGGAGCGTCAAGGCGGTATCATGATTTATGACATCACAGACCCGAAACAAGCGCAGTTTATGCATTACGTAAGCCGCCGTGATTACAATCAGCCAGTATGTACAGAAGTCGAAGATGGCGAATGCATGAATGACACATACAATCCAAAAGCAGGCGATTTAGGTCCAGAGTCCATTAATTACTTTACCCGTAACGGTGGTCATTTTATCGTCGTTGGCAATGAGGTATCGGGCACGACATCCGTCTTCCGAATCAATCTATAAAGTAATGTAAAAGTCATTTAGAACCAAAACGCCCGACATAAGCCGGGCGTTTTTTGTATGAGGTAATGTCCTACTCTGCCGATGCTAGCGAGTCACACTTTGATGCGCAGATAAAATCGTTTTTATGCAGACCTTTGATAGAGTGACTCCACCACGTTACGGTAACCTTACCCCATTCCAACAAAATAGAGGGATGGTGGAACTCATCTTCTGCCAGTTCCGCGATTTTGTTACTGAAAGCCCATGCTTGTTTGAAGTTCTTAAATTTATACACCTTTTCTAGTTGAGGTATGTCTTCTCTTTCAATGATCTGCCAATCAGACAATTGCAGCAGCAGAGATTGTTGTTCTTCTTTGCTTAGTGCAATGGCATCGATACTACAAGCTTCGCATTTTTGTTCATTCAACATGAGCAGGTTCCTTTGGTTCAAAAAGTGGAGGAAGCAGTCCAGCTTCAATCGCTAGATCGGCTTGTTTCAATAAATTTAACTGACTGATTTTAAAAAGCTGAGAAAAGTCATCAATCACGTAGTACTTCGGTTGCATGATGTCGATACGATAAGGCGTTCTCAGCACTGTTTGTAATTCAAATGGGTCGCGAATTGCTACATCACTCTCTAATGCGTAGAGGGTTTCGCCAGGAGATGAAAGAATACCACCACCGTAAATTTTGGTTTTGTCCCCTTCTTTCACCAAGCCAAACTCTACGGTAAACCAGTAGAGGCGAGCGAGATAGGCTCTTTGTTTTGGGGTAGCGGCTTGCCCTAGTTGACCATAATGCTCGGTAAATGCAGCAAAGTCTGGGTTGGTTAACATCGCGCAATGACCAAATATTTCGTGGAAGAAATCTGGCTCCTGTAAGTAATCGAACTCATCTCTTGTACGCAAGAATGTGGCGACTGGAAAGCACTTATTACCGAGTAGATTAAAAAATCGGTCGAAATCAATAAGCGCGGGAACGGGCTCCACTTGCCAACCTGTTGTCTCCATCAGGACACGATTAATTTCTGGCAATTGAGGAACGCGGTCTTGAGGTAAATCAAGCAGCGTTAAACCGTGTAAATAAGCCTTACAAGCTCTGTTTTGGATCACACCCATTTGTCGTGTTACCAAATCTCGCCAAATGGCGTCTTCTTCACGGCTCCATTCAACCCTGCCTTCCTGGTTTACGGGTTTAGAACGATACTGGGTCATGGCTCATCTCCATTAACAAATCCTTTACATTAAGCCTATCTGTAGTCTTAAGAGCTTCCAATCCCTGCGCGATTTTCTCAGCATCATCCCGATGTAACATATTGTTTACAACTCATCGTAACTGCATGATTTTTATGACACGATATAATATCTGGCTTGTTTGACTTTATCGTGTATTCCTCTCAAACTAAAACCTGTTATCACTTTGTTATAGAGGGACCTATGCGCGAGAGCAGCAAAGTATGGCAACCGAGCGAAAGTCGTATCGAAGAAGCCAACATTACACAGTTTATTGAACACATTAATCGACAAGGAAATACCCTTGAAAGCTTCGCTGATCTGCATCAATGGTCACTCGATCATGTAGAAAAATTTTGGCAGGAAGTTTGGCTATTCTGCGACGTCATTGGCACTCAGGGAGAGACCATAAAAGAGCGAGCAGAAAGTCGCTGGCAGCAACCTGTTGAAAATAGGGATATAAAATGGTTCCCAAACGCGCAAATTAACTACGCCGAAAATTTGCTAACCTACGCGTGTCACCAACCCGATGATCTCGCGATTTGGTTTGAAAATGAACGTGAAGAAAAACAGACCTACACCTGGAAACAATTGTGCGAAGAAGTTTCGAGTGTGCAGCAATGGTTGAAAGAATGTGGAATTAAGCAAGGTGATGTCGTCGCTGGTTATTTACCTCACCTACCTCAAACGGTAATAGCTATGCTAGCAACCACCAGTTTAGGGGCGACCTGGACTTCCACCTCACCTGATTTTGGCGTCGAAAGCGTTTTGGAGCGCTTTGGTCAAGTGAAACCCAAAATCCTGTTTACTTGTGATGGCTATACATTCAATGGCAAAACTTTCGATATGTCTAAGAAAAACCAGCATATTGCGGATCATCTTGATGGTCTTAAACAAGTTTGCCAAATTAGCTACCTTAAACCACACATTTTTGAATGCGATGTCTGCACCCAAGATTGGCAAAATGTCCTGAATCAATACACCCCCGAAGCGCTGACTTTTACTCGTGTGAATTTTAACGATCCGCTATTTGTGCTCTATTCTTCAGGCACAACAGGCAAACCGAAATGCATCGTTCATTCCGTCGGCGGAACGGTGCTTAATCACTTGAAAGAGCATCAACTGCATTGCGATATCCAACCGAACGACCGAGTGTTTTATTACACGACCTGCGGTTGGATGATGTGGAACTGGCACGTTTCTTCACTCGCGAGCGGTGCATGTTTGGTGATTTTTGATGGTAGCCCTGTTTACCCCACTCATAATGTGCTCTGGGACCTCGCAGAACGAGCCGAAGTGACGCTGTTTGGAACCTCAGCAAAATACCTAGAGGCGCTGGAAAAAGCACCTTTTTCTCCGCAGAAAAGTGATGCATTTCCAAGTCTGAAAACCATTTGCTCAACGGGCTCTGTTCTGTATCCAGAACAGTTTGATTATGTCTATCAGCGCATTAAAGAAGATGTACACCTCGCCTCGATTTCTGGCGGAACAGACATTTGTGGCTGCTTTGTATTGGGCAACCCTATTTCTCCCGTTTATCGGGGAGAGTGCCAATCAGCAGGGTTAGGGGTCGATGTCCGAGTCTTTAACCCACAAGGTAATAGCGTAATGGGAGCGCGCGGTGAGTTGGTTTGTGCCAATTCATTACCCAACTTCCCTGCTGGCTTTTGGAACGACACCGGTGAGAGATATCATCGTGCTTATTGGGATAAATTCGACAATATTTGGCACCACGGCGATGATGTTGAACAGACCCGCGTTGGGGGATACGTATTTTATGGTCGAAGTGATACCACGTTGAATCCTGGTGGCGTAAGAATCGGCACGGCCGAAATCTATCAGCAAGTGAACTGTATAGACGGTATTCTAGATTCGATCGCAGTAGGAAAAGAAGTCGATCGCAACGAACAAATATGGCTGTTTGTCCAATTAGTCAAAGGGGTAGAGCTCAATGACGAGATGATCGCTTCCATCAAAGCACAGCTAAAGTCTGCATGTTCTCCAAGGCATGTACCTAGTGCAATTTACGCAATAAGCGATATACCTAAGACACGCTCAGGAAAGCTGGTCGAGTTAGCCGTTAAGCAAATCGTTAACAACCGAAGCGTCGAAAATTTAGGCGCAATAGCCAACCCTGAAGTGCTGGAGGAGATACGCAGGATAGTCGTCTCAAAATAACCTCCGAAGACTTAGTTGTTCGAGTATGTCCTTGCCTGCACCACGACGCTCGTTTAGAGCAAGTGAAGTTACATATACCCTCAGCAGATAAGAAAAAAGCGAGCTTGTTAGCTCGCTTTTGTCATTTTTTGTTCTTTATTCAGCGGTATTAGCGACGACCAAGCCCCATTAATACCGACATTGTTTTACCATCAGATGTAATGTCAAAAACGTGTTGCGATTCAACTTCAGTAAAGCCTGCTTCTTTCAGTGCACGCTCAGACTTCGCAAGGGTAAAACCGTCTTGTTCACATTCTGCAATCCAATCAAAATGAACAAAATAGCCGCCGTGGTTAAGTAGAGAATGCGAGATCGTTAATGACGCGTCTAAGTCTTCCACAAACGCTAAAACTGATGATGCAACCACCAAGTCGAACTGTCCACGAAACGCCGGATGCTGAGCGACCAAGCCGCGAGATAATGCATCTACCACAGGTTCTACGTTGACGAGCTCTTTTTTATCGAGTTCCTCAATCATGGCTTCCGATGCGTCTAATGCTACGATGTCTTTAACCATCGGTGACAATCGTTGACTTAACTGCCCTGTTCCGCATCCAAAATCTAGTACTTTAATGCCATCAAGCTGAGTTAGCTGTTGTAACTGCTCAAACACCGACTGCGCAAATTGCTCTGTTGCTGGATTTGATTCCCAGTTTTTTGCTAAGCCGTCCCAATCTTGTGCCATCGTGGCCTCCATGTTCACTTTTTGTAACCCACATAGATTACCGCAAAACCGCTAAAAGACCATAGACTTATCTGGCGGATTCGCGTTTTTTTCGATAATCTTTCATGGCTTTGGGAGCGCATCTGCATAATACCCAAATTATTTGAATTCATTTATTGGTTGTGTCAAATCATGAACTTAACTCAAGTAGAAGCCTTCTGCACCATCGCTGAGTGTGGTTCTGTTTCTGAAGCGGCAAGGCAACTCGACTGCAATCGTACCAAACTCAGTATGTCGATTAAGGCATTAGAGAAAGATCTCGACGTTGAATTGTTTAACCGAACTGGCAACCAGCTCACCCTCTCTGAAGCTGGGAAAGCCATTTACAAAGATTGCGAACACCTACTTATCATCGCACAACGGGTCAGAAAGACCTGCGCTCAAATCTCGGAAGGGTTTAACGCGGAAGTTTGGGTAGCACGTGACGACTCCTTACCTGATGATCTCTGGCAAGAATTATCTCATACATTGAATAACCGCTTTCCTTCAACAACCTTCAACTTAATCTTGGCATCCAGTGGCGACTTAGCCAACTTGGTCAGTACCCACCAAGTAGATTTTGCTTTCGGCGTTGATTATGAGCGAGTAGACGATCCTCGTATCGTATATAACCCATTAGGCAAGATACGTATGATGTCAGTATGCAGTGTAGAACACCGCCTAAGTAAGATGCGCCGTGTCTCAGACGAAGATCTACGTAGTCAGATGCAAGCACTAATGGTGTACCTAAATGAGAAAGACAACCCTGAACTGCAACCTTTCTCGACTCGATATATTGGTTTTTCGAGTTTTGACTACATGCTGAACACCATCTTAGAAGAAGACGCTTGGGGCGTGCTTCCAGAACCATTAATCCGCCATTACCTTCGTCAGCAGAAGCTCGCCGTTATCAAACACACATACGGATTGACGCAAGAAGACTACTGTATGTTTTCACCTAACGGCCATACTGAGCATCCAGCAATGACGTGGTTAGCAGATAAATTGAGCGAGTATTTATTTGACTTCTAAACATTTTATCAGTGAGCGTCAATTTTACTGACACCAAAAAATCACAGTAAGCCATTGTTTTATAGGAATATAAATAAAAACGCAATTTTTTAGATTAGTTACTGGTCACTTTGTGGTTGCCTAAATTACCTTATGAGCGAAGAATAGTAAGGTATTAAAATTCAAAGGCATCTTTTATGTGTGACAGGACAAGCAAAAACGAAAACCGTATTCTAACCATTTCAGCCCTTTTGGCATCTGGGTTCGCTGCTGGTGGTATGGTACTTGGCTTGCTTGTAGGATCAATTGTCATCGTGTTTGACGGTGTTTACTCTTTGGTCAGCTTACTGTTAACTTTATTGTCACTGGCCGCTTCTTACTATATTAACAAGCCTTCAAAATCTGTATTCCCATTTGGAAAAGCGGTCTTAGAACCAATCGTTATTGCGATAAAAGCAGCCGTCATTTTAGTGGTTGTAAGCTTCTCTCTCTACTCTGCGATATCAGCATTGATGTCTGGAGGTCGCGAGGTCGATGCTTCTATTGCGACCTTATTCGGCATCGTGAATGTTATCGGTTGTGGTTACGCTTGGTGGTTTATGGCGAAACGCAGCCGCCGCTTCTCATCAGGCTTGATTGAAGCGGAGAAAAAACAGTGGCAAATGGATACTTTGTTGAGTGTGGCGGTGACCGTAGGATTTATCTCGGCTTGGGCTGTTTCACTAACGCCATTCTCTGAGTATGCGGTATATGCCGACCCCATGATGATGGTTTTAATGGGCTTTTACTTCCTCAAAGTACCGTTCGATATGCTAGTAGGTGCCTTACGTGAACTACTAATGATGGCACCAAGCAAAGAGCTGTGTCAGAGCGTTGGCAAAGATGTTCTTGAGATTGAAAAAGTAACTGAGCATCAATTGAAACTGGCTGGCGTAACGAAGGTGGGCCAAGAGCTACGAGTAAATGTGGACGTACATATTGATGACGACACATTGGAGCTTGATACACTAGAGCACACTCGTAAGCAGCTTATCAAGCGACTGTCGAAGCACAGATTCAAGCTTCAACTACACTTGAACGTCGCTTATTAGAGTGCCACCAAAGAGCCGTTAAAACTCAATAAAAAGCTCCCAATCTCGGGAGCTTTTTTAATTTTTTCGATTTAGTTTCTTCGTATTCGAATACAGCTCGCAAGGGAGATCTGTTCGTTGCTCACTTAAATTCTCTGATCTCGTTGGTAACTTACCCAGCCGCTTCGCGCTTCTCTTTGGTGACTAACCAACACATCAGCGAGCCCACCGTTACCATCACAACGCCCTGCCAAAAGCTATGGCTCAGAGTTACGCCAAGAATAATGGAAGAAAATAAAGCGGAAAAAATGGGTGTGAAGTAAGACAAGGTGGCGAGAAAAACCATATTGCCGCCAACGATCGCGATATTCCATAAACCATAACCACCAGCCATTAAAGCCGCAGAGGCCACTAAGTACCCCATCGCTTCCCAACTGAATGTCATTGGTGGCTCATCCGTAAACGCGTATTTGACCCAAAGCGAAACAGCTGTTGCAATAAAAAACAGGGTAATCGCATTATGTTTAGATTGCTGCCTTTGGGTTAAGTTGCAATAAAAAGCCCATATAACCGCGCCAGCGAAAGCCATAAAATACACCAGAGGGTTACTACTAACATTGGACATGATCTGAGTTATGGATAAGCCATTCTCACCGCTCACAGTCCAAGCAACCCCAACAAACGCCAGCGTAACTGCGGGATAAAGCAACCAGTTTGTTTTTTTATTGCTGCCAAGGACCGCAAATAAAACCGTCAGTGCGGGCCAAAGGTAATTGACAATCGACACCTCAATTGCCTGCGCGCGCGAGTTGGAATATCCCAAAGATAGAGCGAGAAATATTTCATAACAGACGAACATCGCACCACCAAGCGCAAGATACTTGGGAGAAAAGTAAGACAACTTTGGAATACCGACCACGATAAGAAGGAAAACAGAGCTAAGAGAGTACAACATGGCTGCCCCGCCTACAGGACCTAAACTCTCCGTAACCAACCTCGCGATGCCAAGCAGACAACTCCAAGAGAGAATCGCGATACAACCATAAAGTGTGAAACGAAATTGCACTGATTTCATGTGACCTACCACTCACGAATGCCAAAGGAAACGTCAGCTTAACTCAAAAATGATCAGGTTCAACGTACTGTTTTATAAAAATCAGTATAAAAATCATTCTATTAAGCCGTTGGAGTCGATATGAAACATTTTCTGCCCTCTAGTGTTATGCTTACACCCTTTGTTGTGCGCTACTATGATGAAGATGACAACGAGAGTGAAAACGTTAAAACACATTCGGAAACGCATGGTCTAGATAGCAAAGAGCAATCTAAGGAACGTTCAGAGTAAAGGAATCCAAACATGAAAAAAGTCGCAGTCATTTTAAGTGGTTCAGGCGTTTACGACGGTTCTGAGATCCACGAAGCAGTGTTGGCGCTCTACGCCATCGAGAAAGCAGGGGCAACTTGGCACTGCTTTGCACCTAACATTGACCAACTCCACGTCATCAATCACCTAACTGGTGACGAAATGGATGAAACACGTAACGTATTGATCGAATCAGCTCGTATTGCACGCGGAAATATTGACGATGTCGCCAAACTTAACGTTGATGAATACGATGCCCTACTGCTTCCAGGTGGGTTTGGTGCCGCGAAAAACTTAACCGACTTCGCTGTTTCGGGTGCGGAGTGCTCCATTAACACACACGTAGCTCAAGCTTGTCGCGCGTTTGCTAATGCGAAAAAACCAGCTGGCTATCTGTGTATTTCTCCTGTCATTATTCCGATGATTTATGAGCAAGGCGTGAAAGGAACGGTAGGCAACGATGAGGCAGTCTCAATAGCATTTAATCAAATGGGCGGTGAACACACCACGTGCTCTGTCGAAGACATCGTTTTTGATGAAAAACACCTCGTACTTTCAACCCCTGCTTACATGTTGGCAGAAAATATCTCTCAAGCGGCTTCAGGTATCGAAAAGTTAGTATCAAAGCTGATTAAAATAGCTTAATTATTAGTAGTTATCTTATAAAACACTTCTCTATCCCCATTGATAATTAAGTTATTAATGGGGATTTTTTATACTTTAGTCGAATTTAGAGATATATCCGCGTCAGAAGTCAATTTCTGCCAATCGTTTGCGTCCATAGTTTCATATTTGTTCTACTTTATATCAGTGTTGCACTTATACGCAGTGCAACAAGATCACTGTCACAGTTTTTCTCTTGCAAGTACCTCTAAGTAGGTAAACTTGCTTCAGATCAACTTCAATCTGGAAACGAATGTGCGACAGTAAATGGCAAATTAAGAAAGATTATTAAAAATAACGACGGAGCTATCCAATATGACAAGTGCATTTTTTATCCCTACGGTAAACCTAATGGGCGCTGGTTGTTTGAAAGACGCAGCAGACAGCATCCAATCTCAAGGCTTTAAAAAAGGTTTGATCGTTACGGATAAGATCCTTAACCAAATCGGTGTAGTCAAACAAGTTCAAGACCTTCTCACTGAGCGCGATGTAGCAACCGTTGTGTTTGATGGCACTCAACCAAATCCAACTATCAGCAACGTTAACGACGGCTTAGCACTTCTTACTGATAACGAATGTGACTTCGTTATCTCTCTAGGCGGCGGTTCACCACACGACTGTGCGAAAGGTATCGCGCTTGTTGCTTCTAACGGCGGCAAAATCGCAGATTACGAAGGCGTAGACCAATCTGCAAAACCAATGATGCCACTTATCGCGATCAACACGACGGCGGGTACTGCATCTGAAATGACGCGTTTCTGCATCATCACTGACGAAGAGCGTCACATTAAGATGGCTATCGTTGATAAGCACACAACACCGCTTATCTCGGTAAACGATCCAGAGCTAATGCTCGCTAAACCTGCTTCGCTAACTGCGGCAACAGGTATGGATGCCCTAACTCACGCGATTGAAGCTTACGTATCTATCGCGGCAACACCAATCACTGATGCAGTAGCAATCAAAGCGATTGAGCTTATCCAAGCTTACCTACGCACAGCAGTGAAAAACGGTGAAGATCTAGAAGCTCGTGAACAAATGGCATACGCACAGTTCATGGCGGGTATGGCGTTCAACAACGCTTCTCTAGGTTACGTACACGCAATGGCACACCAGCTAGGTGGTTTCTACGACCTTCCACACGGTGTTTGTAACGCGATTCTTCTACCTCACGTACAGCGTTACAACGCGCAAGTATGTCCTGAGCGTCTACGTGACGTAGCAAAAGCAATGGGCGTAAACGTAGAAGGCATGTCTGCTGAAGAAGGTGCAGCGGCAGCAATCGACGCTATCGTTACTCTAGCGAAAGATGTGGGTATCCCAGCAGGTATTAAAAAGCTTGGTGCGAAACTAGAAGACATCCCAACACTAGCAGACAACGCACTGAAAGACGCTTGTGGTTTCACTAACCCTAAACAAGCAACTCACGAAGAAATTTCTAAGATCTTCGAAGAAGCGATGTAATCTCGCTAACTAAACAATTCTCTAGCCTTAATTCAATCCCCGATCTCGTATCGGGGATTTTTTACATTCATATACAAGTGAATCTCTGCCAAACATAGTCTTTTAGTGTTAGCTTTTAAGTATTAATACGATTCATATTGGAAGGAACCATGAGAACGATTGCTGCTACCCTACTCGCTTGTTTATCCTGTTCTGCCAACACTGCCGAATACCGCGCCAACGAAGTGGCGAGTGGATTTCAGATCCCTTGGGGGATCGAGTTCTTAGATAATCAACGCGTTATCGTCAATCAAAAGAACGGTACGGTTTCGTTGCTGGATATCACCACAGGCAAACCTCAAAAGCTGTTTAACGTTCCCGATGTGAACACCAGTGGACAAGCCGGCTTATTGGATGTTGCGCTCGCACCGAATGCCGATAAGCAAAACCCGCAACTCTTCTTTACCTACAGCAAGCGTACGAGCAAAGGCAATACGGTGGCGTTAGCGACGGCGCAATTGCAAAACAATCAGCTTGTAGGTTGGAAAGATCTCTTTGTTGCTGATGCCTTCACCGATACAGGTCGCCACTACGGCAGTCGAATTTCATTTGTAGACGATAAAGTTTACTTCTCAATCGGTGACCGTGGCGAACGTGATAATGGACAAGACACTCAAACCCATGCTGGCAGTATTCTACGCCTTAACCTTGATGGTTCGGTTCCGCAAGACAACCCATTCAAACCTTCCGAAGCTCGTCATGAGATATGGAGTTACGGGCACCGTAACCCACAAGGTATGTTTTACGACGAAGCAACAAAACAGCTGTGGTCGATTGAACATGGACCACGGGGTGGCGATGAAATTAATCTAATCAAGAAAGGCGCGAACTACGGCTGGGCAAAAGTCTCTCATGGTAAAGAGTATTGGGGTCCGTTGGACGTCGGGGAAGCTAAGTCGTTACCGGGAATGGAAGATCCAAAACTGGTATACATCCCTTCTATCGCACCAAGTAACATGATTTTGTACCGTGGCGATAAGTACCCTGAATTGGACGGAAAAATCCTCGCCGGTGCATTGAAACTGGCGCACATCAACGTAGCTTCTATTGAGAATGGCAAGCTCACCGAATCAAAAAGATTGATGGAGAATCTTGGTGAGCGAGTAAGAGATATAACCATCAGCCCCGATGGTTATATCTACTTTTCTACCGACAGCGGCAAAATCTTTCGTCTTGAGGAAAGGTAATCAAACACTAAAATCGTTAAGACTATTTAATTTGTGACGTACTAGTGATTTATTTTCGTACAATCCAAGCAGAAGAATCTAAACTTAACAATAACCTTTTGTTTTTTAAAACGATAGTTCGGTTAAGTTGTACGAGGTCATTATGATTCCATTCCCTTTACAGCTCGATAAAATTAAAGCCGTGGTGTTTGATTTAGACAACACCTTGGTGAGTTCTGATATGAACTTCGGCGAATTGCGACAACAGCTTGGCTGTCCGCAGAGTGAAGATCTATTGGATTTTGTCGACGCACTTGAGCACCCTCATCATCGAGAGCACGCTCATAACGTGATATTTGATTACGAGATTTCTGATGCTGAGCAGTCTGCTCCAATGATTGGCTGCCATGAATTACTCGCCCACTTGCATCAAAATGAAATCAAAACCGCTATCGTGACGCGCAACTGCCAAATCGCCACGCAGCGCAAACTAGAGCACAACCAAATCTCAGTGGAACGAGTCATCACTCGTGAATGCTTCCCGCCCAAGCCAGACCCATTGTCTTTGCAGGTGTTGGCGAAAGAGTGGCGTTTGATGCCTAATGAAGTGCTTTATGTCGGCGATTACCTTTACGACTTGCAGGCAGCGTATAACGCGCAGATGCCCTCTTGCCTTGTTCATCACGGTAATCAAGAAACCTTCAATGATTCAGCCTCATTGGCGCTTAATGAACTCAGTGATTTATTGAGCCGTTTTGAATCCTTACCACGCAAATAAAGCACACATATAAAATACGCAAACAAAAAAAGGGGCACCAACGTGCCCCTTATGACTTATTCCCGATTGTTTCATGCGTTCCCAAGGATTGCTTGGGTGATGCGCTGCTTAGCCTTGTAGGTAAGCGTTAAGCATCCACATTAATTTTTCTTGCTCACGGATGTAGTCACCCATCAATGCCGCTGTACCTTCGTCATCTGCTTCACCCGCGTTTTGTAGAATCTCACGCTGTTTTAGAAGTAGAACGCTAAAGCCTTGAACCAGACCTTGTACACACTCCTCACCAGAAGTCGCGTTTTGATGTTCTTTAATTTCACTTGCTTCCAAGTAGTTGCTGAATGAGTGCGCTGGCGTATGACCCAAAGTTAGAATACGCTCTGCAAGCTCATCGATTTTTGTTTGTAGATCAGTGTAAATCTCTTCAAATTTTACGTGCAGTTCGAAGAATTGCGCACCTTTAATGTTCCAGTGGTAACCGCGAGAGTTCATGTACAACACTTGGTAATGCGCTAGCAGTTGATTTAACTGTTGAGCTAGTTGTGCTGATTGTTCGCTGTCTAGACCAATTAGGCTTACTTGTTTGTTCATAATGTTGCTCCTAGAAGGATGATACCAATCGTAGTAACGAACTATTCTCTTACCGGGATTGGTATAAAGTTTAAAAATTCTTTTGCAGTATTTGCTGCCGATGGAGTCATATTACGACTCTGACTCGGTGAAGAAAATTTGGTTTTAGCTATGATTTAAATAGCCAAATCCAATGAGCAAGCAGACGAATATCGGCGTATCATCCAACAAAAAGCCCCAATCCTTTTTGTGTAAAAAGAATTGGGGCTTTTTTACTATTTGGTTAACGTTCAAAAGTAGATGAACAGACGTAAACCTTATCTATGCCGTTTTGAAAGTTGCCATCTGTTGATTCAGCTCAGTAACTTGCTCTTTTACTTGCAATGATGTCTCTGATGCACGTTGGCTGTTATTCGAAACCTCATCCACTGATTGAGTTATATCGGACATCAATCCAGTGATCGAGTTGGTCGCATGAGATTGCTGCTCTGCCGCTGCCGCAAGCTCTGCCATTTGTTCATTCAAAGAACCAATTTGTTCAGTAGTGACGAGCAAACGAGTTACCGCTTTTTCAATGTGCTCAGCGCCCTGCTCCGCAAGTGATTGGCTGTGTTCAATCTCCTCAACCACCGAATTGGTCGAGCGTTGAATCGCGTTGATAATGCCGTTGATTTCTGTCGTCGATTGAGTAGTGCGAGTCGCTAACATACGTACTTCATCCGCCACAACTGCAAAGCCTCGTCCTTGGTCGCCCGCACGCGCTGCTTCTATCGCGGCATTCAATGCCAGTAAGTTAGTTTGTTCTGCTAAGCCTTCAATCACCTCTGTAACTCGACCAATGGCTTCGCTCTCTTTGCTTAACTGCGTCACTTGCGTGCTCGCGGTTTCAATGCTGCCATGTAAGCTTTCCATGGTGACTTTGTTTTGCTCTAGTGCATCGCGACCTTGTTCAATCTCGCCTTTTGAATCAGAAAGCTTCTGTACTGATTGATTGGCTTGATCTAGGGTGTTACGCGCGGCTAAAGCGATTTCATCCAATTGGCTTCCCATTTCAACAATGCTGGTCTGTTGCTGTTCAACATTCAATGAAGTGACTTGCGCCGATTCCAATAAAGCTCCCATGCTGGTATCCACTTGGTGCGCTTTCTCACTCACCCCTGCCACGATGCTCGCTAACGATTGGTTCATGCGGTTAATCGAATCGGTAAGGTCTGCCAATTCATCTTTCCCAACAACAG
This sequence comes from Vibrio sp. sp1, assembly GCF_016920955.1. Lineage (NCBI taxonomy): Bacteria > Pseudomonadati > Pseudomonadota > Gammaproteobacteria > Vibrionales > Vibrionaceae > Vibrio > Vibrio sp. sp1. Next base: position 948,155 of record NZ_CP060590.1, on the reverse strand, counting down.
TTAACGGAGGCTGAGAAACATCTCCTGAAGCGATCGTCTTGGCTCGCTCCGATAAGTTTTTCACTCGGCGACCAATGGTGTTGCCCATGTATTTTGAAATCGCTACTGCGGCAAACAAAACTAATGCTGCTGCAATCAACATAGTGGTCAGTACGTTCTTGATCGACTGATTAATACCCTGTCCACTTTGATCAGCACGACTTTGCTGAGCCAATACGATCGTTTCTAAACTTTGGTCTAGTGCATCCGCTGCTGGCAACAGTTCATTCGCCATTAACAAGTTTGATTCGTTCCATTCTGGCGATTGACGCAATGCAATCACCTGCTCTGCTAAAGGAAAGTACAGTTGCTGCATTTCTTTAAACAGTGACCACAGTGATTGGTCGTTATCGGTAAGTCTGTCGAGTTTGCTATCGATTTCCGCCACAGATTGATTGTGGTATTTAATCAAGTCGTGGTATTTGTCTAGATGATCTTGCTGCCCGTATAACAGGAAATCTCGCAGTGCAGACAGTGCATTGGCGAGCGAGGTATAGCTGTCGGCATAAACTTTGAACAGACGTTTTCTGTCTCCACCGAATGGGTTTCCTGACTCTTCGTTGATTAAGCTTTGAAGCTGGTCAAGTGCCACTTCTGCAATGGGTGCCGCTTCGTTAATAAAGAGGTTGTGTGCGGGTAAGTTCTCATCACTGTGGCTAAGTTCAATCAGCTTGTTTAGAGAAACTTTTACCGCGTCCCACTGGCTTTGGATCGCTTGAAAATCCTGTTCAGAGATCAACGCCTGCAACGTTGGAAGCGACTCGTCTGTAGATGCCATGATATTACGCACGTCCTCACTCAGACGTGCGCTCGCCTCTTCATCGCCACCTAGCAACATGTAGGCTCGAATCGAGGACAGCGACGCTTGAACGGACTGTTGGATGCCGCGACTGGTGTCGACGGTCGGTAAATCGGATTTAAGTAACGAAGAGGCGTATTGCTCTACGGTAGTGACGTTGCGATACGTGAATACCGCTGATGCCATAAAAAGTACGGCTAGCAGCACAAAACTGAGCTGCAACTTCCCTGATATCGTAAGGTTCATCCATAAACTCCTGACAACGATGAGCCTTAAATATAACGATGTTTACAAAAATGTTAAATACAGGTGTCAAAAGTTACTAAGAAAACCATGTAAACCACTATTTTAAGCCTATAAATAGGGCTTATTCGAAGTATGGTATGCGCTCACTACGTAAAATCAGATAATTAACGTAAGTCGTTTCTAAGCAGTCTTGCTCCCACAACGAAAGAATCCGCTTAGTGGCGAAGTAGTAATCTTTATTACGCAGTAACACGCCCACCGTGCGGCTGAGCTGCTCAAAGCGCTGTTGCTCATTAGCAGAGATGTCATTGTCCTCATTTTCAATGATGGGCGCCAATCCATCGGCAAACCAATTGTTCAGAATTTCACGCATCTCAAGTTCTGACTCCGGTACATCGATACTCGACAACTCGCGATGCTGTGGTGGTGGCACTATGTACTTCGATGCTTTTGGCGAACTGACATAACGGTACATGTCGCTCCTCCTTGTAAATGACTCTTATACCCAAGTGACTTCAAGATGCAGGATTCAGAGCGTTGTCATTGATTCGGGGTCAAGGAAAACAACGCAGCGTAATAGTCAGCTCTTTCCAAGTTGTTTGACACAGAAACCGAGTCAATGACACGCTCCCGAAGGGCGAGCTGTCTTGGTTTGTATACTTTGTTGTCGATTCTTGATTTAGACCCACTAGACCTTTAAATCGCCGCCGCGTCTACAAACCAAGCCATTCTCGCTGAACCTAACATCTCGAAGTTACTTGGGTATAAACTAGCTAAGAATACTTTTTTCAATTTCCAAGTTTTTTTCTACAGCTCATAGAAAGAAGCCCAACAAAAAAGCCATGCAAAGTAGGCTCTGCATGGCTTTGGTTTGGGCAGCAATGACACTGCCCTCGTCTAGGACTGGTTACATTGAGCTTTGATCGAAATCGTTGCCTTGGTCAGTACCCGTTTGAGTATCCGAGTCGAAGCTGCCAGAGTCATCCGTGAAGTCAACACCTTGATCTTGACCTCCCGCACTTGTCCAGTCGCTGCCACCAGATTCCATACCCGCCATATCTGGTTGCTGATCTTGAGCAGAACCTTGCATGGTGTATTGATCATCGACTTCAACTTCAACTGTGCCACTCGCACCTTCTACTGCGCTGCCCAATTCGTCGTAACCTTGGAATTGGATTTCGCTCGTACCTTCGTAACCTTCTGGTAAGTCAACCGATACTGGTTGGTTCAGGTTGCCACTTAATGTGAAGCTGCCATCGCCATTATCCAGCGCGTTACTTACTGATGCACCATCAGGTAGACCGGACATTTCTGCATAATCCACCGATTCGTTACCACTGACCTCATCTGGAACCGAGATAGAAATGGTACCGCCTGGTGCTGCAGTCACATCAGCTGCGCTCTCCTCTTCACTGTCTGCACCGTTTGCTGCTTGCTCTTCAGGCTGTTGCGCTTCACCGACTTGCTGCTCTGATGATGCTTGAGCAGTTTGGATTTGTGGCTCGTCGCTTTGCGCTGAATCGTCCGCAACTTGGATGCTCAGATTCTGAGTCGATACTTCACCGTTGTCGTTGACCTGAACATCCATAGCCAAATTGCCATCGAAGTCATCGTTCGGCCAGTATGTCCACTCTTCATCACCTGATTTCGCAAAGAAACCAGCATCGTTTGCATCGGCGACATCCAACACTTCTGCAGAAGGGCTAATGCCAAGCTCATCAATCAACTGTGCTTCCGTTAGTGTTAGTGAACCATCATCAGCCAGTGCGTAGCCTTCGCTGGTTGTGGTTTCACCTTCACCTTGGATGTCGACATTAAAGAAGCTCTCAATGCGGTTTTCACCGTCAGTTGCAATAAAGCCAACTTGAACATCTCCGGTGTACCCTTCTGCTGGTGTGAATTGGTAGTTACCTTGGTTATCGGCCTCTATCACACCTTGACCTTCCATTAGGCTCACTGACTCAATGCTCAAGCTATCGCCTTCTGCATCGCTCAAGGTAGATAGCATGTCATCATTGGTGAACGACAAGGTGCCATCCGCAGCCATTTCTGTGGTAGAAATGCTGTCGATTTCTGGAGAAACATTATCTTGTGGTGCGTCTTCTTTCACGACCACACCCGTTTGCTCATCATGAAGCACACCGTCTTTATCAATCACGTAAGCGATATCCGCTTCACCCGTAAAGCCTGGTGCTGGATTGAATGTCCATGTGCCATCACCGTTATCGACAATTTCACCTTGGCTGCGATCAGCTAGGTGCACGAATTTCACTTCATCACCCGCGTCAGCGTCTACGTTCTCTGCCAATCCGATTAGGTCATCTGCGGTTAGGATAACTGGCTCACCCGCTAGGGTTTCGAAGTCACCTGAATCGATGCCATCTTCGAACTCTTCTGGCTCGTCACCATAATCCACCGTGGTTGCGGTCACGGTTACGAAGAACTCGCCATTAAAGTCAGCTGGAGGCGTCATTTGCAGGTCTGAAATATCCCACTCGTTCAAGTCGATGTATTGACCCGGTTCCGTAATGGTAATGGTGTTCACACCATCCGTAACTTCGAAGCCAACAGGGAAACCAGTCATCACTAGGTTACTTAGCGTTTCTGAATCGTCGATTAGACCGACATTCAAGCCTAGGTGACCCGTTTCGTCCTCACCGAAGACTAACGGACCATCATGGTCGGTTGTGATGACCGCGCCATCCGCAACAGGGCGAACAAACACTGGTACATCAAGTACCGTCTCAAACTCACCGTCACTCACTACAACTTGCAAGTCAGAAACCCCTGCAAAATCGCCAGTCGGTGTGAATGTCCAAGTACCGTCACCGTTGTCTGTTACCTCACCACCATCTTCACCTTCTGCGGTGATAATGCGTGATACGACTAGGTTTTCAGTATCGATATCGCCGAACAAGTTCATCAGGTCGCCAGCGTCGAAGGTGAATGCGCCATCCTCGTCAGTTGCCATAAAGGCATTACCCACATTGAATGGAGCATCATTGACTGGAATGACATCCACATTCAACGAGCCTTCAACCACTTCTTCACCATCCGTCGCGGTGTAGCCCAGTTCCACCAAACCATTGAAGTCTTGAGTGGTTACCAAGTGGTACATACCATCTGGCTGCTGAGTTAATGTCGCGTTTGCAGGCGCACGAACCGTGATGCTTTCTACGCTGATTTCGTCACCATCAAGATCCGTAACTTGATCAGCGATGTAAGCAGGGTCAATCACCATGACCACATCTTCTTCGCCTTGCATCTGGATGGTTGGCGCTTCTGGTGCATCGTTAACCGCTTCGATGTTTAGATTGCCTTCAACCGGCGTAACTAAATCACCATCGCTGACACCGAACGACATTGGCACATCACCATTGAAGTTCTCTGCCGGAGTGAATGACCAAGTGCCATCACCGTTGTCTAGCAAGTCACCGTATTGCTCATCAATCACTAGGTCGACAGCAGACAGTTCGTCGTAGGTGTTGTCGATGTCTGTTGCGTTAGCAAGCAACATGTCCTGCGTGATAAGAATGGTGGTATCTTCGGTGCCAGCAATATTCACTGGCGTTGATTGCGGCGCATCGTTAATTGGGTTCACCGTTAGGTCGACGCCCACTTCCACGCTCGCACCATCGTTATCAATCAAGTCGAAGCTTAGGTCGATATCGCCATTGAAGTTCGCATCAGGCGTAATCGTAAAGCTACCATCTTGGTTCTCAACAACGGTTGCATTGGCTACCGCGGTTAAGTTCACTGCTTCTAGATTATCGCTGTCGACGTCACCCGCTTGAGCCAGTAACTGCTCTTGACTCAATGTGATTGAACCGTCTTCATCGACGCTGTAAGCCAAGTCGCCAGATACCGGAGCATCGTTGACTGGCAATACATCAATGTTCGCGTTGGTTGTCGCAGTTGCACCGTCTTCATCAGCGACGACTACGTCTAGACTTACGCCACCGTTGAAGTTTTCATTTGGTGCGAAGCTGTAAGTGCCATCGTCATTCGCCGTTAGAATGCCGTCGCTACCACTGTAAGAGACGCTTTCTAGGCTCACGTCGCCTTCCACATCGCTTGATTGCGCTAGCAGTTGCTCTTCCGTGAAGATAATGACTTCGTCTTCATTAACAGAGTAACTTGTCGCACCTGCGATTGGTGGATCGTTCACCTCAAGAACGTTAATACCCGCAGTGGTTGAGTCTGTCGCACCCTCTTCATCGACAACTACAACGTCTAGGCTGACTTCGCCATTGAAGTTCTCGTTTGGCGAGAAGGTGTACGTACCATCGCCATTGTCTTGGAACACACCATCGTTACCACTGTAAGTCACACTACTGATGTCTACGTCGCCTTCAATATCCGACGAATTAGCCAGTAATTGCTCGTCACTGATGGTGATCGAGTTGTCTTCATGAACGGTGTAGGACGTGCTGCCCGCCACCGGAGGATCGTTCTCTGGCGTCACACTCACATCAATGTTGGCAGAGGTCGTATCCGCACCGTCTGACACATCGAACGTAAAGTTCACGTCGCCATTGAAGTTCTCGTTCGGTGCGAAGCTGTATGTGCCATCACCATTGTCGGTTAGGACACCGTCTGCACCTGTGTAAGTCACGCCTTCAACGGTTAGGTCGTCACCTTCTACATCTGTCGCGCCTGTTAACAAGTCAGCATCGGTAAAGGTAAGAAGACCGTCCTCACCCACGGTGAACGCTTGATCTTGTGGCTCTGGAGCGTCATTGACTGGTGTTACCGTTAGATCGAGACCAGCCGCAACCACTTCTTCCCCGTCAGTCACATCGTAGGTGAACTCGATATCACCGTAGAAGTTCTCGCTCGGAGTAATGGTGAAGCTGCCATCCTCGTTCATTTCAACCGTTGCATTTTCATCATTGGTGCTCAGGTTGATTGCGCTTAGGTCGTCACCATCGATATCAACGGCATGCTCAAGTAACTGCTCTTGAGTCAGCGTAATGCTGTTGTCTTCGGCAGTGACTGCAGTGATATCACCCGTCACTTCTGGTGCATCATTGGTTGGCGAGATATGAATTGTCACATCTTGCGTCGCTGTCGCCGTTGTACCTGTATCCACATCCGTAGAGGTTGCGTTCACGGTTAGCGTCACATCGCCATTGAAGTCTGCAGAAGGAATAAACTCTAGCCCTTCTAGCTCGCCCGGTTGTAGTGACCAAGTGCCGTCGCCATTATCGACACCCGCTGATAATGAGCTGCCTTCTGGCACATCTTCAATCAAGATAGCGAGGTTTTCTGAACCATCGGTATCGGTTAACGCTGCATCGATATCAAGCGGCACTGGTGTATCTTCGGTGCCAATGATTTGGTAATCCGCGTCCGCTACCGTGATTTCGATGTTGTCGATACCAAACGATTCATCCCAAGTTGACTGATTCAAGGTTGAACCGAAGCCAAGTTGCAGTTCGCCATCCTCAACAGGAACCGTCAGATTGATTTGGTGAGCTTGGTCGTTCCAACCACTGAAGCCTTCACGTTGAGAGGCTCCGTGGATCACTTCACCCACTTCATTACCGTTAGAATCGTAAAGCGTTGTCGTGCCATCTTGAGTACGGAACGCGGAGTTCTCTAACGTCGTTAGCTGTTCGCCGCCGACAAAGATTTGGAACGACTCGCCATCCCAAGAGTCGATTTCGTAGAAGCTAAACGAGATATTAACTTCGTTGACATCGCTTGGGATCTCGTAGGTTTTGCTGACCGCTTCATCACCGCCAGTGCCACCAATACGACCCAACATGTCGCCCGTTTCGAAGCCTTGTGAACTTTCGGTGTTTGCGTTCCAACCGTTCGAGCCAGACTCGAAGTTATCAGAGGCAATCACCAAGTCTGAAGCAATCGACAGCTCTGGCATATCAACCACAGATTGAACATCAATGTTCGCTTCAGCAGGAACCGTTGCAGTGCCATCGTTGACATCAAACGTCACGTTGACGTTGCCATCGAAGTTTTCGTTTGGTGCGAAGGTGTACGTGCCGTCCCCGTTATCGACTAACGTACCACTGTCAGAAGCAACGTTTTCAACCGTTAGGTTATCACCATCGATATCACCTGCATTTTGCAGCAGTTGCTCTTCGGTAAAGGTGAAGCTGGTGTCTTCTTGCGTGACGAACTGTGGCTGACCAACCGTTGGTAGGTCGTTTACTGGATTCACAGTCAGATCGGCAGTCGCTTGAATGGTCGCATCACCGTCCGTAATGTCGAAGCTCAGATCAATGTCGCCATTGAAGTCAGCATCCGGCGTGATAGTGAAGCTACCATCGTCATTCGCAACAACGGTCGCATTGCCGTCAACAGTCAGGTTGGATGCCGTTAGGTCATCGCCATCCACGTCGCCGGCTTGTGCAAGAAGTTGCTCTTGGCTGAGAGTGATAGAACCATCTTCATCTACGCTGTAGGCCAAATCACCTGATACTGGCGCATCGTTGATTGGCAATACATCGATGTTTGCGTTAGTTGCCGCAGTTGCACCGTCTTCATCAACAACCACAACATCTAGGCTCACATCGCCGTTGAAGTTTTCGTTTGGTGCGAAGCTGAATGTACCATCGCCGTTATCGGTAAAGATACCGTCGGAGCCGCTGTAGCTGACGCTATCAATCGCGACATCACCTTCAACGTCAGAAGCATTCGCCAATAGCTGCTCAGAGCTGATGGTGATGACTTCGTCTTCGTTGACTGAGTAGCTGGTCGCGCCGGCGATTGGTGTATCGTTCACCTCAAGTACCGTAATACCTGCGGTGGTTGAATCCGTCGCACCGTCTTCATCGACAACCACAACGTCAAGGCTCACTTCACCATTGAAGTTCTCGTTTGGCGAGAAGGTGTAAGTGCCGTCACCATTGTCTTGGAACACGCCATCTGGGCCACTGTAGCTCACGCTGTCGATTGCTACTTCGCCTTCGACATCAGATGAGTTAGCCAATAACTGCTCGTTGCTGATGGTGATCGAATTGTCTTCATGCACCGTGTAAGACGTGCTGCCTGCCACTGGTGGATCATTCTCTGGCGTCACGCTTACATCGATATTTGCGGTCACGGTATCCGTGCCATCAGAAACATCGAAGATAAAGTTCACGTCGCCATTGAAGTTTTCGTTTGGCGCGAAGCTGTAAGTGCCATCACCATTGTCGGTTAGGACACCATCTGCGCCAGTGTAAGACACACTTTCTACCGATAGGTCATCGCCATCGATATCCGTTGCGCCATCAAGCAGATCTTCATCAGTGAACAGCAAGACGCCATCTTCGCCAATAGTGAACGCTTGATCTTCTGGCTGTGGTAGGTCGTTAACTGGATTAACCGTTAGGTCAGCCGTTGCAACAATAGTGTCGGTGCCATCGTTGATATCGAACGTGATATCAATGTCACCGTTAAAGTTCGCATCTGGCGTAATGGTAAAGCTGCCATCATCGTTTGCCGTGACCGTTGCATCACCGTCAGCCACTAGGTTAGTCGCGGTTAGCGCGTCCCCTTCTACATCCGATGCTTGAGCAAGAAGCTGCTCTTGGCTTAGCGTAATTGAATTGTCTTCATCGACACTGTAAGCCAAGTTGCCCGATACTGGTGCATCGTTGATTGGCAATACATCGATGTTTGCGTTAGTTGCCGCAGTTGCACCGTCTTCATCAACAACCACAACATCTAGGCTCACATCGCCATCAAAGTTGGCGTTTGGTGCGAAGCTGAATGTACCGTCACCGTTATCGGTAAAGATACCGTCGGAACCGCTGTAGCTGACGCTATCAATCGCAACTTCACCTTCAACGTCAGAAGCGTTCGCCAATAACTGCTCAGAGCTAATGGTGATGACTTCGTCTTCGTTCACTGAGTAGCTGGTCGCGCCTGCAATTGGTGGATCGTTCACCTCAAGTACCGTGATACCTGCGGTAGTTGAATCCGTCGCACCGTCTTCATCGACCACGACAACGTCTAGGCTCACTTCGCCATTGAAGTTCTCGTTTGGCGAGAAGGTGTACGTACCGTCACCATTGTCTTGGAACACACCATCTGTGCCGCTGTAGCTAACGCTATCAACCGCGACATCTCCTTCGACGTCTGATGAATTCGCCAGTAACTGCTCGTCACTAATGGTGATCGAGTTGTCTTCATGCACTGTGTAAGACGTGCTGCCTGCCACCGGTGGATCGTTCTCTGGCGTAACACTCACATCGATATTCGCGGTCACGGTATCCGTGCCATCAGAAACATCGAAGGTGAAGTTCACGTCGCCATTGAAGTTTTCGTTTGGAGCGAAGCTGTATGTGCCGTCACCGTTGTCGGTTAGGACACCGTCCGCGCCAGTGTAAGTGACGCCCTCTACCGATAGGTCATCGCCATCGATGTCCGTTGCACCATCAAGCAGGTCTTGATCAGTGAAGGTCAACACGCCATCTTCACCAATGGTGAACGCTTGATCTTCTGGCTGCGGCAAATCATTAACTGGGTTAACGGTTAGGTCCGCCGTTGCAACAATAGTGTCGCTGCCGTCGTTGATATCGAACGTGATATCAATGTCGCCATTAAAGTTCGCATCTGGCGTGATAGTGAAGCTACCATCGTCGTTTGCCGTAACTGTTGCATCACCGTCAACCACTAGGTTAGACGCACTCAGCGCATCACCTTCTACATCCGATGCTTGAGCAAGAAGCTGCTCTTGGCTCAGTGTGATTGAGTTGTCTTCGTCGACGCTGTACGCCAAGTTACCCGAAACTGGTGCATCATTGATTGGCAATACATCAACAGTGATGTAAGTATCGACCTCTGCGCCATCTTCATCGCGAATGGTCACATCCAACTGTACTTGACCGTTGAAGTTTTCATTCGGTGCAAAGCTACAAGTACCATCACCGTTTACTGAGAAGATGCCATCTGGACCGTCGTAGCTGATGCCTACTAGCTCAACATCACCTTCAACATCCGAAGCATTCAGTAGCACTTGCGACTCACTAAAGGTCAGAACTTGGTCTTCATCGATAGTGTATGCAGTAGGACCTGCGATTGGTGGGTCATTTACCTCAATCACAGTAATGCCAGCAGTAGTAGAGTCCGTTGCACCCTCTTCATCGACTACGACAACATCTAGGCTCACCTCGCCACTGAAGTTCTCGTTTGGTGAGAAGGTGTAAGTACCATCACCGTTGATTTCCAGCACACCATCGTTACCGCTGTAGCTCACACTATCAATCAATACATCGCCTTCAATATCCGATGAGTTCGCTAATAACTGCTCGTCACTGATGGTAATCGAATTGTCTTCATGAACGGTGTAAGCCGTACTGCCAGCCACCGGTGGATCGTTCTCTGGCGTCACTGTTACATCGATATTTGCCGTCACGGTATCCGTGCCATCGGAAACATCGAAAGTGAAGTTCACGTCGCCATTGAAGTTCTCGTTTGGTGCGAAGCTGTATGTGCCATCGCCATTGTCAGTAAGAACACCGTCTGCGCCTGTGTAAGTGATGCCCTCAACAGATAAGTCATCCCCTTCAATATCGGTAGCGCCTGTTAGCAGATCCACATCAGTAAAGGTCAGCACACCATCTTCACCAACAGTGAACGCTTGATCTTGTGGTTCAGGCGCATCATTAACTGGTGACACCAATAACTCAAGGTTGGTAGAGACAACATCATCGCCGTCCGACACATCGAACGTAAAGGTGATATCACCATTAAAGTCCGCATCTGGCGTTAAGGTGTAAGTACCGTCGCCATTGTCTGTGATGGTGATGTTTTCATCATCCGTTGCCAAGTTCAGTGCTGTCAGTTGGTCTCCATCCAAGTCACGCGCATTAGCAAGCAAATCTTCTTGCGTAATTAGGATTGAGCCATCTTCTTCAACCATCGCTGAAACAGGCAATGCTTCAGGTGCATGTTCAATGTGAGCACCTGTTGCATTGACGTAGATGGTTTGAGAAACGGTTTCAGAATCATTATTTGATAGCTCTGTTGCCGTTGCCGTTACATTGATTTCTAGCTGTTGGTTAAAGTCTTCTGGCAATTGAATCTGTAGCTCTTGTTCAATTGCCGTGGTTGGAAGCGTTACAGAACCATCTGGTCCTACTGTTACTTCACCGCTGTAGATCTGGCTGTTCACTTCACCGACATCAATAGTGAAGTTGAAGTCGGTGTAATCGGCATCGCCGCCACCGTAAAGATCTTCAAAGCCGTAAACCAGTTCACCGTCTTCGTTCACGGTAGTTCGGGTATGTTCAATGCCATCTTGGTTGAGCTCTGAGCTTGAACCACCATGGAAGACTGCATCACCGAATTGGCTTTGAATCACGGTTTCAGAACCATCAGCGCCAACAAACACGAGTTGTGGGTCAACTGTATCCATGTTCGCAGGAGAGCCATCTGCTGCACGGAACTCGTACTGACCATCTTGCATGGACGCAAAGTCATTGAAGTTGTGACCGTTAGGAATCAAGAATAGGTTGAAGCTTTCCCCTTCCGAGATTTGGAAGCTGAACTGATCTTGTCCCGGAACGAGGTCACCGCCGCCGCCAACTTGAGAGGCGTTTTCGTACACCACTTCAACGCCCGTGATGTTGCCATCTTCATCGACTTTGTAGTAACCCGCTGTGTTTTGGTAACCCGCGGTTTCACCTTCAAACGTAACCGTGATTTCAGTATCGTTGAAACTGGTGATACCGTTGTCTTGATCGTTAAGCACCCCTTCGTTGTCGTAGCTGATCACCGAACCTTCAGGAACACCATCCACGGTCACAGTCAGCGTTTCTGACAAGTCTTGGTCAACCAATGCTGCGGCAATGTTCACTTCAACAATACCGCCTGGCTCAACCAAGATCGCTTGGTCATCCACGTTTCGACCGTCGCCATCAGTGATGACTAGGTCTGGCGCATCTGCCACGGCTTCGATATGGACATTAATGTCTTGCTCAACTTCATCAGTACCGTCAGAAACAGTAAAGCTGAATTGCAAGTCACCACTGAAGTGCTCTTCTGGTACGAAGCTAAATGTACCGTCACCGTTGTCCGTTACAGTACCTTCATCACCCGAGTAGTTAATGCTGGTAACGGTGAGGTCATCACCATCAATATCAATCGCACCACTCAGAAGATCTTCTTGCGTGAAGAGGATGCTGCCATCCTCTTCAATGTGGTACATGCCAGGCGCAACAATTGGAATGTCATTGACTGGGTTCACCGTCAATGTCATTTCATTGGCAACACTCAATTCACCATCGCTCACTTCATAAGTAAACTCGATGTCCCCATTGAAGTGCTGTGAAGGTGTAACGGTAAAGGTGCCGTCGCCGTTGTCCACGATAGAGGCATTCGGATCATTGGTTTCTAGTGCCGTTGCGTATAGGTCATCACCATCTTGATCGCTGGCGTTTTCAAGCAGCATTTCTTGTGTCACGAGGATAGAGCCATCCTCGTCCACGTCTGCCACGATTGGTGCTGCTTCTGGTGCGTCGTTGACGAACTCAACTTTCAAGTCGATGTTTGCCGCCACCACATCGGTGCCATCGCTCACATCAAACGTGAGGTCAACATTACCAAAGAAGCCCTGCTCTGGCGTTAACGTGTAAGTGCCATCGCCATTGTCTGTCACTTGAACCGTGTCGCTTAAACTCGTCACGTTCACAACAGATAAATCATCGCCTTCGATGTCCGTCGCTTGAGCCAGCAGCTCTGCTTCAGTAATCGTGATAGCTTCGCCGTCTTCTGTGGTAAAGGACAAATCAGGCACGTCTGGCAGGTCGTTCACTGGGTTAACGGTGAGGTTTAGATCCGCAGCGACGGTTTCAATCGCGTCCGTTACGTCATAAGTAAATTCAATTTCACCAAAGAAGTTTTCGCTCGGTGTAATCGTGAAGCTACCATCAGCGTTCTCAACGATGGTTGCATTAGGATCGTTGGTCGACAGGTTCACCGCTTCAAGGTTGTCACCATCCACGTCCGTCGCGTTCGCTAACAAGTCTTCTTGAGTGATGGTAATTGAGCCATCTTCATCGACGACCGCATCAACCGGACCGCTGACCTCTGGACCTTCGTTGACGATCTCAACATCGATCTTCGCAGTGCTTGGTGCACTTGCTTGACCGTCGCTGATGTCGAAGGTCAGGTTCACTTCACCGTAGAAGTTCGAAGTTGGTTCGAAAGTAAAGGTGTTGTCGCCGTTATCTGTCAACGTACCTTGTGACTGGTCAACAAGCAGTAGATTCTCGATATGCAGAATGTCGCCATCCACATCGGTCGCACCTGATAACAGGTCTTTTGCTTCGATGATGATGGTGCCGTTTTCTAGCATTTGAGTATGCAGCGGTGCACCAGGAACTGGCACATCGTTGACCGGAATAACGGTCAGATCTAGATGAGTATCGACTTCATCGGTGCCATCGAAGACTTTGTAGTCGATGTCGACTTCACCATTGAAGTTTTCATTCGGCATAAAGGTGTAAGTGCCGTCGCCATTGTCGACAAGCTCACCGTTATCACCGCTGTAAGAGATATCAGAGATAGACAGCGCATCGCCTTCCACGTCACTTGCATTCGCAAGCAGGTCGTCCGCGCTAAACGTAATGCCCACATCCTCATCAGTCGACAATACAATCGGACCAGAAACGATTGGCGCATCGTTTACTGCTTCGAAGTTGATGTTGATGATGTTGTCGTCAGTGAGTTCACCATCTGTAACTTGGTAACCAAGCTCAATCTCACCGTAGAAGTTCTCATCTGGTGTGACTGTCCATGTACCATCGCCGTTGTCAGTTAACGTAGCGTGCTCCGCGTTATCCCCCACCAGCTCTAGGTTTTGAATATCAAGAACATCGCTATCGATATCACTCGCTTGTGCGAGAAGCTGCTCTTCTGTGATAACCACAGAGGCAAACTGCGTAGAACCTTCGGTATCAATGGTCACATTTGGTAGATCAGCAGTCAGTTCGATTTCACTATCACCTTCACGGATATTCAGTTCTACCGTTTCAGTGATTTCCGTGCCGTCCACGCCAATAGATGTGAACACCGCTTCATCATGACAAGTTTGCGAAACCGTCATGTTTTGAACCACGTAAGTACCGTTACCTTGAATCGTACCTAGCTCAAAGTAAGATACAGGCTCGTTCACCGTTAGGGTGTAATCCGTCTCATAGCTACCACGATCTTCTTTGTGGTAAGTCATCGAGTCGATCAAGTCTCCATCGGAGTTGAATGCGCGAATTTCGACTTCCGTAAAGTGGCGAGACTCCTCCATAAACCAGCCGCCTAGACCATCTAGGTGGAAGCTGATTTCGTTGATGTCTTGACCTTCAACGGTCACAGTTAGTTTTTCATCACCGCTCAAGCCTTGGCGGTCAGTATCGCCAATACCGTGACCGATGTGTGTTTTACCATTCCACGCACCGAGTGGGTCATCATTACTTTGAACGGTAACTTTCAAATCGCCATCGACAAACTCACGTGTGTAAGGGTCAACAGCAGTACCCCAATCATCAAGGCTGGCGTTGTCGTCAAAGGTACCAATTTGACTCGTATGCGTACCGTTCGCCAATGCATCATCATTTGGAATGAAGCGCACTTCCGTGTCTGCAGGCACCTCCTGCCCGACTTCTAGCTGTACCCATTCGTCATTTAGATTTGCTTCAATGATGCCGTTTTCAGGGGCTTGGTCGAGACGTAACGCAGGCTCTTCACGCAGAGAAACACCCACTGTTTGGTCTTCTTCTGCGTGAATAAAGATCTCGTCGCCCGCTTCTGGCGCATCGTTGACAGGATTAACGGTCAGATCCAACGTGGTCAGAACATCATTTTCGCCATCGCTGATGTTATAAGTGAAGTCCAACTCACCGTTGAAGTTTTCCGTATGCGTAATCGTGAATGAACCATCATCGTTGGCTACGATCGTCGCATCCGGGTCATTGGTTTGTAGATTGCTGGCAACAAGGTCATCACCTTCAATGTCTGTCGCATTAGCAAGCAATTGTTCTTGCGTGATGGTGATGGCGTTATCTTCATCCACTTCAGCTTGAATGCCTGACGTTTCAGGTGCGTCGTTCACCGCGATAACATCGATGCCTGCGGTTGTTGTATCCGTTGCACCATCTTGGTCGATAACCGTAACGTCGAGCGAAATGTTACCGTCAAAGTTCTCATTTGGCGTGAAGGTATATGTGCCGTCGCCATTGTCCACGAAGCTACCGTCGTTACCAGAGTAGCTAACATTCGCCAAGGCTACATCGCCTTCCACATCAGAAGAGTTAGCTAACAACTGCTCGTCACTAATGGTGATTTGACCGTCTTCTTGAACCGTGTAAGACGTAGAACCGGCAACCGGTGGATCGTTCACTGGTGTCACGCTGACATCAATGAATGCTGGTGTTGAACCTGTGCCGTCAGACACATCGAATGTGAACTGAACATCACCGTTGAAGTTCTCATTCGGCGCGAAGCTGTAAGTGCCATCACCATTATCGGTAAGCACGCCGTCCGCACCTGTGTAGAGAACATTTTCGATAGACAGATCATCGCCGTCAATATCCGATGCGCCTTCCAATAGGTCTGCATCCGTGAAAAGCAAGGTGCCGTCTTCTTCTACCGTGAACTGTTGATCTTGCGCTTGTGGCAAGTCATTCACAGGATTAACCGTAATATCCAGACCAACTTGTACCGAGCCGCCATCGTTATCAATGATATCGAAGGTCAGATCTAGGTCACCGTTGTAGTTTTCATCCGGTGTGATGGTGTAGCTGCCATCATCGTTGTATTGAATCGTCGCGTTGTCATCTGTCGATAGATTGATGGCTTCAAGGTTCTCGCTATCAATATCGCCCGCTTTGGCAAGCAGCTGCTCTTGGCTTAGCGTGATTGAGCTGTCTTCGTTGATGGTGTAAGCCAAATCACCCGATACTGGTGGATCGTTGATTGGCAATACGTCGACATTGATGTGCGTATCAACGGTTGCCCCATTTTCATCTTGAATGGTCACATCCAACTGAACTTGACCATTGAAGTTCTCGTTTGGTGCAAAGCTGCAAGTACCATCACCATTGACGGTAAAGATACCATCCGAGCCTTCATAGCTGATGCCAACAAGCTCTACATCGCCCTCAATATCAGATGCGTTGGCAAGAATTTGTGACTCACTGAATGTCAGTACTGAATCTTCATCAATCGTGTAAGACGTTGGACCGGCAACTGGAGGATCATTCACTTCAATGACGGTAATGCCTGCGGTCGTTTCGTCAATCGCACCTTGCTCATCCGCCACAATCACATCAAGGCTGATATCACCACTGAAGTTCTCATTCGGCATGAAGGTGTAAGTACCGTCACCGTTGTCTTGGAATACGCCATCGGTGCCTGAATAGGTCACGCTATCGATGGACACCGCGCCTTCCACATCCGAAGAGTTAGCCAGAAGCTGCTCGTCGGAAATCGTAATCGCATTATCTTCATCAACCGTGTAAGACGTTGAACCCGCAACCGGAGGATCGTTCACTGGAGTGACGCTCACATCCACATTGGCAGGTACGGTCTCAGTGCCGTCAGAAACACCAAAGCTAAAGCTGACATCGCCGTTGAAGTTTTCGTTTGGTGCAAAGGTGTAAGTACCATCGCCGTGGTCAGTCAGCACACCATCGCTGCCTGTGTAGCTAATGCCATCAACCGTTAAGTTATCGCCATCGATGTCGGTCGCCCCTGCAAGCAGGTCTGCGTCAGTAAACTGAAGCGTGCCGTCTTCATCAACACTGTAAGCCAAATCACCCGATACTGGCGCATCATTGATTGGCAATACATTCACATTGATGACGGTATCAACTTCTGCTCCATCTTCATCTCGAATGGTGACATCAAGTTGAACTTGTCCGTTAAAGTTCTCGTTTGGCGCGAAGCTGCACGTGCCATCATCGTTAACGGTGAAAATGCCATCCGGCCCATCGTAACTAATGCCAACAAGCTCTACATCGCCTTCCACATCAGAGGCATTCAACAGCACTTGCGACTCACTAAACGTCAGAACTGAATCTTCATCAATAGTGTAAGAAGTTGGTCCAGCGACTGGTGGATCGTTCACTTCCAGTACTGTAATGCCAGCAGTGGTGACATCCGTTGCGCCTTCTTCATCAGCGACGACAACATCAAGCGTCACTTCACCATTAAAGTTTTCATTTGGAGAGAAGGTGTACGTACCGTCACCATTGATTTGCAACACACCATCGCTGCCAGAGTAGCTCACGCTATCAATCGATACATCCCCTTCTAAATCCGAAGAGTTTGCCAACAGTTGCGCGTCAGAAATGGTAATAGAGTTGTCTTCGTGAACCGTGTAAGACGTTGAACCAGCCACAGGAGGATCATTCACCGGCGTAACGCTCACATCCACATTCGCTGAAACTGTATCTGTGCCATCAGATACGTCGAAGCTGAAGTTTACATCACCGTTGAAGTTCTCATTTGGCGCAAAGCTATACGTGCCATCGCCATTGTCAGTTAGAACGCCGTCGGTTCCTTCGTAGCTGATTCCCGTTACAGAAAGGTCATCGCCTTCAATGTCGGTCGCACCTGCAAGCAGATCCGCATCGGTAAATTGTAGCGTGCCGTCCTCTTCCACACTGAATTGTTGGTCTTGAGGAACAGGCAGATCGTTGATTGGATTAACGGTTAGGTCAGCGGTTGCTTGAACGGTATTCGTGCCATCTGAAATATCAAAGCTAATGTCGATATCACCGTTGAAATCTGCGTCCGGCGTGATGGTGAAGCTACCATCGTCATTTTGAGTCACCGTCGCGTTGCCATCTACCGAAAGGTTAGAAGCCGTCAGTGCATCGCCTTCCACGTCAGAAGCTTGCGACAACAACTGTTCTTGGCTCAAACGAATCGAGCCATCTTCATCCACTGAGTAAGCAAGATTGCCAGATACTGGCGCATCATCAACTGGCGTAACGTTAACATCAATGTTGGCAGAAACCGTATCTGTGCCATCGGACACATCAAAGCTAAAGTTCACATCGCCATTGAAGTTTTCATTTGGCGCAAAAGTGTAGGTCCCATTACCGTTGTCGGTCAGGATGCCGTCACCACCGTCGTAGCTTACGCCCTCAACCGTTAGGTTATCGCCTTCAATATCCGTTGCACCACTGAGCAGGTCTGCGTCCGTAAAGATCAGCGTGCCATCTTCTTCCACGCTGAACTGTTGGTCTTGAGGAACAGGCAGATCGTTGATTGGATTAACGGTTAGGTCAGCGGTTGCTTGAACGGTATTCGTGCCATCTGAGATATCAAAGCTGATGTCGATATCACCATTAAAATCTGCGTCCGGCGTGATGGTGAAGCTACCATCGTCATTTTGAGTTACCGTCGCGTTGCCATCTACCGAAAGATTAGATGCCGTCAGTGCATCGCCTTCCACATCGGAAGCTTGCGACAACAACTGCTCTTGGCTCAAACGAATCGAGCCATCTTCATCCACCGAGTATGCAAGATTGCCAGATACTGGTGCATCGTCGACTGGCGTAACGCTTACATCAATGTTGGCAGAAACCGTATCCGTGCCGTCGGACACATCAAAGCTAAAGTTCACATCGCCATTGAAGTTTTCATTTGGCGCAAAAGTGTAAGTCCCATTACCGTTGTCGGTCAGGATGCCGTCGCCACCGTCGTAGCTTACGCCCTCAACTGTTAGGTTATCGCCTTCAATATCCGTTGCACCAGCAAGCAGGTCAGCATCGGTGAAGATCAGCGTGCCGTCTTCTTCCACCTCAAAGGTTTTATCTTCAGGCACTGGTGCGTCATTGATTGGACGAACAGTTAAATCAATCGAGCTAGAAATGGTTTCTTGACCATCACTGATATCAAACGTTAAGCCGAGTTCACCATTAAAATCAGTATCAGGTGTGACGGTATAAGTGCCATCACCATTATCCACAACCGATGCATTAGCACCCACTTGCACGTTGAATGCGGCAAGATCATCGCCATCAACATCACTCGCGTATCCGAGAAGTTGTTCTTGAGTGAAGGTAATAGTGCCATCTTCATCCATGATGTATGCCAGATCTTGCCCTACTTCTGGCGCGTCATTTTCACCTTCGACTTTAATCTGGAACGTTTCGCTCGTAGTTTCGGAGTCGAAATCGTCTTCTACTTGCGTCGTGGTTTCTTCGCTGGTGTCTTGTACATCCACCGCGAAGCTCTCTTCAGTGGTTTCTGAATCTAGCTCGTCACCACCTTGAGAACCTTCAGAGTCTGAAGACGCACTTGGCGCAGATGAAGTTTGTGCCGCTTGTCCTTGCGCTTCATTGCCTTCTGCGTCCGAACCACCTTCAGAGCCAGAGGCATCACCACCACCGACCGCTTGGGCACCCGCCCCAGAATCCGAACCACCGCTGCCCAGAGCCTCGTCACCTGATTCTCCGCTAGAAGCTACACTATCAACAACATTGGATTGTGCAGCGTCAGAGTCGCTGCTACTTTCAGTATCCTCTTCTTGAACTGCGCCACCCGAGCTCACTGCTTCTTCTTCCGTACCCGCGCCACTAGGATTTTCTTCCATCGCACGATTGGCTTCATCAACAGCATCTGCACTTTCAGCACCGGTCGCTACAGTCGAAGAGACGGTCGACTGCTGTTTTTCTTCTTTTGTCCCCGTATCCTTCGTTTCTGTTTGCTCTACCGCATCGTTAAGCTTTTCATTGTCTTTTTCTTGATTAGTGTCGCCTGCCATTACAGCCTCCGTTGCTTTTAGCTAACTGATCGTATTTAGAGGCAGTAAAGGACACCATTTTTAGAAACCAACTTTTTTATACAACTTTTTTATACAACTTTTTTCATACCTTTCGAGTTCCATAAAAACAAAAAAATTTGAAAACCCAGTATAAAGATCCTTACTTGTTGTCATTAAAGCAATTAGTGCGGTGGGATAATGATAAATATGACAAATCTGTTGCGCTCAGTCGACAACAGCCATAAAGGGCTGCAATTGCTATTAGGCGATTTTTACCAAGATTTCAGTGACGCAGGGATTGATATTGAGATGCTGCATAAACAAAACCGTTTTGAAGCACTCAGATGTTATTCAAAAAGACTAAAGACCATTCTCGTCTTGTTATGTGATGACGACTTACCACCAAAATTGGCAAAACTTGAACACTTAAATAAACACCATTTCCCTGCTCCTAATGAATTGATTGAGGACGTTAAAACCGAGCTTAACAACGTAAACAAACAAATTAGCCAGCTGTTAAAAATCGAAAATTCAATCGATAGCCGCACAGGTAGTGAATCATAGGGGTGGCTCATGAGTAATAAGCAAATAGAACATCACCTCAAAAAGGCGCTTGTTTCGAACAACGAAGCTTCGAAGGTAACAGCAGACGATACAATCGTGCTAGCCAGTGCAATGACCAGCGTACACAAAACCTTGCTGGTTATCTTTTTGCTTTCCATGGTGGCTATCGCCGTGGCATCTCAGGCTCGTATCGACATTGTGGTGTCGGTGCGCGGTGAGCTATTGCTCGAATCTGACATCGAAAAAGTGCAACACCTTGAAGGCGGTATTCTAGAAGAAATGCTAGTGCGCAAAGGCGAAGTGGTTTATGAAGGTCAGCCTATTGCACGCCTTCGCTCTCTGGATAGAAACACTCAACTTGATACGGTAAACACAGAGATCATTCAGCTTGAGCTAGACAAGATTCGTTACGAAAGCCTGCGCGATATGGTGGAACCCGATTTTTCTGCCTACATCGAAAAGTACCCAGAATTAGTGCAAGTCAACATGAATACCTGGCAGCAAGAATTTTCTAAAAACCGTTCCAATGAAGAGTTGATCACTCACGATATCCAACATAAGAATTCGCTTATTGATTCAATGCTCAAGCGCCGTAAAAGCTCCGAGAATCAACTTTCTTTGATTCGCAAGCAGCTCAATATCAAGAACACCTTGTACAAAGAAGAAATGGCATCTTATGTCGATGTTCTGAATATGCAGGTTCAAGAGTCAAACATGGTGCGTGAGATTGAAAATCTCGATGAGTCGGTCATGAATGAGCGCTTCCAACTCGACAAACTAGAGAAGCAGTACCGAGACTTGGTGGAGAATCGTAATGCCGAGTATCAAGCACAAATCATTCAAGCAAACAAGGACTTAAAGTTGAAACGTATATTACGTCCTCAACACTCAGATAAAGTGGATCGCCTCGTGGTTTACGCCCCTATTGACGGTGTAGTAGATAAAGTGCACTTCAACTTCCGCTCCGCTGTGATACCGCCAGGTGAAAGCATCGCGGACATTGCACCGATCAATAACGCCCTTCATGGAGAGGCGAAGATCCCGCGTAAAGACATGGGTTTTGTAGAAATCGGACAAGCGGTCAAAGTGAAGATGGATACCTACAACTTTGCCAAATACGGATTTTTGGAAGGTCGAATTGCATCGATCAGCCGTTCTTCTTATGAAGAAGAAGACGCTGAATTCTACCTCGCGGAAATCCAAATCAGTCAAAACTATCTAGAGCGCGGAGGCACA
Source organism: Vibrio sp. sp1 (assembly GCF_016920955.1). Classification (NCBI taxonomy): domain Bacteria; kingdom Pseudomonadati; phylum Pseudomonadota; class Gammaproteobacteria; order Vibrionales; family Vibrionaceae; genus Vibrio; species Vibrio sp. sp1. The sequence continues at coordinate 926,547 of NZ_CP060590.1, read as the reverse complement.
CAATACAAGCTGTCCCCTTATATGGAGTTTACCGCAGACGTGAAAACAGGTTCACGCCGGGTTATCGAATACGCAGCGAAGCCGGTTATGTCGGCTATCGAAGACGCATTCGATGAGAGGTGATGGATGAGTAGCAAGCCTTCTTACAATATTTCCGTTCCTGTTATGCGCCTAAGCATTGCTTTCAGCTTGATGCTGGCTGCCCTCGCCTTTTATTTGTATATCTCTTGGGAAAAAGTGGATTCAGTCGAGAAAGTGCAAAACGCGCCTCTTTTGGTTCAAGCTCAACAGCTCAACCAAACTATCGAGTTTGATATTCAAACGCTTCAACGCTGTTTAAGCGCACGTTATTGCAGTACAACAGAGCTTGATTTTGAGGTTCTGAAAGACGAAATTGACCAATTTAAGTCGCTCGCGTCACTCAACAAAACCGAGTTTAGCTTGGTGGGCGCGACCGAATACACGCAGCTTGAACTGGCAATCAATCGCTTCTCAGACAGCCAAAAAACACGCGACGATGTGTTGGCACTGTACCTCTCGCTCACCAATAACTACCTACAAATGGACGACAACTACCGGACCATATTTAACAACCATGCGAGCGACCTAATGATGGAGAAAAACGAGTTCTTCATTTGGTTGTTTGTGGTCGTTGTCGTACTGGTTGGTATCGCAGTGCTATCGAACTTGGTGGCAATCCTTAAGCTGAAAAAATCCAGCTCGAATGAGCGTGACATTGACCAAGAATTCGATGAGCTTTATCAAGAGCTCAAACAACTGGATTTACAAAGGTTGGAAGAGTTGCTGAATGAAGTGAGCATCAATCCGAAGCAGCGTCAGATCTACTCTCACCTAAAACTGATTTTCAGCAAACTCGAAGAACAAAAACGCAATAACGATCTCTACAAGCAGCTCTATGCTCTGATTGGTTACGAGATTCGTGGCATCACCAACACCATTAACGGCGGCGTGCAATATCTCGTTCAAGAGACCGATGAGAGCGGCGTGTTGATGGCGCAAGATATAACCTCGGCTGCCAATACCCTGTCTGAATTGGCAGAGAACTACAACCGACTCATTTCACAAGGGACCGAGAGCAAATCGAAAGAGTTTTCACTGCTGAATGTACTGTCTGAATTGATGATTCACATCAGTTCAAAAGTGCAGCGAAATGAAGGTGAGCTAGACTGCTTTATCTCAGATAACTTACCAAACCGTGTTGAAGGACAATCCACCAGCTTATTCTGGGTGTTGTTCCTACAGCTATCAAATGCCATCCAACTCAAAGCCGACAAGAAACTGTTTGTCACCATTGAATCAGGTGCGGCGTCAGACATTGAAAATACCCGCCTGACCATCAATCTAAACTTCTTAACCACGCTGGATGTGCCGCTTGCCAAGCTCAATACCCTACACTGGAGCGACCATAAACAGCACACTGCAACCAAAGACGATTTGGCGAAAAGCGTGTTGAAAGATTATGGCTATTACGAGAGCCATTGGTATCAATCGGGCAATCAGGAACGTTTTCAAATTCAGCTCGATTTGAAAGCCAAAAGCTTCCACACCGAGAAAACTCGCTTCGACAATAAGCGCCTATTACTGTGTGCCAACTCTCAGCTGCGCATTGATGTGATGAGCAAAATGTTAGTCAACTTGGGCTTAGAGATTACGCCAATTCGAACGCCGAACGAACTCTTCTCTGCGGCAAAAACCTTTGGCGAATACGATGCCATCATGCTGACCGACACGTTCGAGCCAAACAAGCTGCCCTCACTGAGCAAAACGGTGAAATCGCAACTGCGCAATCACCCGAACACGAAGTTGTTGCTTTCAGTCACTAGCACTCAGCAAGCACAAGAGAGTCATACCTTTGTCGACAAGATTCTGAACTCCCCCGCGATTCCGTATGAGTTCATCCCTAACCTATTAGCAATCATGGAAGCGGAAGCCTCTGAAGAACAGATGGAGAACAGCTCATTCCTGATTGTGGAGGATGACCGTGTTCAACAGATTCTACTCAAACGTATTTTGAGCAAGCAAGAATACGAAGCCGACACCGTTGGCGATGGCGCAGACGCCGTTCAGCATTTCATGAATCAGCGCTCAGACATCATTTTTATGGACTGCATCATGCCGGGCATGGGCGGCATTGAAGCGACCAAACGCATTCGACAATACGAACAAGAGAGCGGACAGAACCCTTGCACCATTATAGGTGCGACAGCATTGACCAGCAGTAATGAACACCAAGCTTGTATCGAAGCTGGAATGGATTACGTGATCAGCAAACCTTATAAAAACGACGAAATCATCAAGGTGATCAACAAGTATGTGGCGGTACAGAAACTTAACTAGCTGTGTATTGGCAGCGCTTACATTGAGCAACGCTCCTTCGGCAATGGCGACCACCTTGCTTGAGGCGGTCAAACTCGGCTTGGAAAACAATTTATCTCTGCGCGCTAGTGACAAAGGCGTGGAAGAAAACGAATACAACATCGACATTAGCCGTTCTAAGTTTCTACCCTCTTTAAACGGTGCTGCTGATACCACATGGAATGAAAACGAAACCATATTAACGGGAACACCGGATACACGTTCTAGCTACAACTCGAACAGCTACAGTGTGTCTTTATCCCAATCGGTGTTTAACCTTGGTGACATCTTTAAATACGGCACCGCGAAGCTTGATTTCAACATTGAAGAAATCAAACACGAGAACAAAATCCAGAGCACCATTTCTGAAATCGCGACGCAATATTTCGAATACCTCAAAAACAACGCGCAAATCAAAGCCACCCAAGTAGAACTTAAATCGTCTGAAACACGTGAGCGCCAAATGCGTCGCAACGTGGAACTTGGCAACACTGCGGCGAGCGAGTTGTATGAGGTAATTGCCCAGAAAGAAGGCATTGCCAATCGCTTAAGAACCTTAGAGAAAGACCGGCGCGTAATTTTGAACGGTTTAGAGATTCAAGTTCAATACCCAGTCACCCCATCACAGGACATCTACGAAAGCGTGCCCTTGGCGGAAATCAGCGAATCCGAACAACGTGAGATTCTTGAACAAGCTTTGAAGCTCAATAACGACTTATTGGTTGCGAAGAAAACCGTCGAGCGCAGCCGAAGAGGCTTGAAAGAAAGCGGTTCAAACTTTGTGCCGACCGTATCGCTCTCTGCCAGTTACCGTTACGACGATGCGAACAACTATGACCGAACCGACCCAACCGCAACAGGGGACAGTAACTCGACCAGCGTCGGGTTGAACTTGAATGTGCCAATTTTCTCCGGCGGTTCGGATTACTACGGTTATCAAAAATCGTCGACTGCCATCGAGCGAACCGAGCTGCTGTACCAAGATTCATTGTTCGCGACGCGCAATAGCGTTAACACCTCAGTACTCAACATTAACGACTTCTCCCGCGCCATCAGCAGTTACGAGAACATCATCCGTGCCAACTACGCTTCCTACAAAGGCATTCAACGCGCCTATCAGCTTGGTACGCGAACCATTACCGACTTACTGGCAGCGGAAAGTAAACTGTTCAGCGCACTACGTGATTACGAGAGCGCGCGCTATGACTACATCATTGAATCGATCAATCTTGAGCAAATCAAAGGCATGCTATCGGTTCAATCTATCGAAAGCATCATGCAGTTGATGAGCGATATCGAAGGCAGAAGCAATCAAGACTTAGTTCCAAAACACCTTCTCTCTAAACCATCGATTAAGAAAGGAGGTCGCAATGCAAACTGAGCACTTTTCCCAAAAGATTAACTTTGCTGACAAGTGTTATCTGACTTTCTCAACGGTCATCTCAACACTGTTTGGTTTAGTGCTGCCCTTTTCGATTCTTATTATCTTTGACCGTGTTTTACCTAACCAAGCCAAAGACACGCTGTTTCTTCTGTTTGCCATTATCTTGATCACCATCTTCCTCGACTATCACTTAAAGAATCAGGAAGAGAAGATTTCGTCGGTGATCATGAAGCAATTCGAAACCAACTTAACCAACAAGGTGTTTCAATCAATCTGTTTGGCTGAGATATCGAAGTTTCGTCGTCTAGAACCCGGTGAATACCTAGAGCGTATTGCGACCATTCCAGAGATTAAATCCTTCTTTGGCGGAGAATCTGTACGGGCATTGATCAACCTTGCCGTCAGCATACTGACCATTCTGATTATCGGTGTGATCAACATTTGGGCGGGAGTGACCATCTTGCTCGCCTCCATCATTTTGGCGGTGTTCGCACTGAGCCTATCTAAGCAGAAAATCAACAGCTTAGAAAACAAATCCGACATCGAAGGCTTAACTACTTCTAAAATCATCGAGATCATCTCTAGCCCACTCGATATCAAAGCGCGCAATATGGAATATCGCGTTGAGAGCTTGATGACACAAATGGTGGAAGAACGTGAAGTCGAGAACATCAAATACGAGCAAATTGAATCAAACTTCAACCTTATCTTGTCGCTCATACAACAGCTCTCCATCGCTTGTGTGGTGGTGGTTTTGGCAACGGCAGTTATCAACATGCAATCGAGCCAAGGCATCATGGCTGCCATCATCATGCTTACCAACCGCTACTTCGCGCCATACCAGCAAGTAATGCGCACGGTGAGTCGATGGGAGTTGAACAAGCTTCATATTCAACGTATCGCCGAGCTGCTTGAGCTTGCGGCATCTGTAGAACAACAAAATGATACGACAGAAGTCGAGCGCATCTCGGTGAAGTATTCGGAAAAGCAACGCATCGAGTTTGAACGTGGTCAGGCTTACTTGCTGACGGGGAAAAGCGGCGCAGGCAAAACCCATCTTGCCAATTGCATTACGCGGCAAAACACCGACAACAAACTGGACATTAAGATCAACGAGACACCACTCGATGACGTCAACTACAACGTCTGGCGTAATAGCGTGCTCATGGTCGACAAAACCAGTTCGTTCGTCGAAGGCACCATCATCGACAACTTGACTTGTTTCCGCCCGAGCTTAAATAACACGGCATTTGCGCTTTGCGAAACCATGAACATCAAGGCACAAATCGATGCCCTTCCCGCTGGTTTTTACACCGAGCTTAAAGGACATTTACGCAACCCATTCTCGCGCCAAGTCGCTTATGCCTTGTTGTTAGTGCGTGCCTTACTCGCGAACAAACGTGTGTTGATCTTCGACGACATCGACTGTGTTTATGATGACGACTTTGCTCGATTGGTTTTGACCAGCACCGCCTATCGCGCCAACGACAAAATCCTCATCATCGTCAGCAACAAGATGGACAAACTCAATCATCGCCTCAAACGCGTCAAACTTACCGGAGGTGACCAATGAGTATTTTGGTTGATTTTAATAATCTCCCTCAGCGCTTGTTGGACTTTGAGGCTCGCAGTTATGACGAGCGATACAATGAGTCACCTTTGATTCGTGGTTTAGCTTACACCCTCATAGCGCTTGAATGGGAAGGCACACCTTCTATCCTCAGCGACGCTTTTATCCCTAAACCAAAAGACAGCGACAGTTTTATTGCCACCATTGAACGTCTTGGTTACCGTTGTGACGTCACCAAATTAAAAACGTTGGAGCACATCGAGGGGCACCCTCATCCTTGTTTTATTGAGATAGAAAACCTCACTGCGATTTTCTTGGGCACCAAAGACGGCAAACTGATCCTGTTTGATTACACCAATAACAACACCATTGAATACCCGCTCTGCAAGAAGCCGTGCTTGTTGGTGTCGATCAGCGAATACTCCCGCTTATTCCGAGAGCCGCCACCTGAATCTCAAGACCGCAGTAACTGGATTAAATACGCGTTTTATCGCTACAACAATGAACTCAAAAGCCTGATTATTCTCAGCTTCGTGGTCAGCATTCTCGGCGCACTCCAGCCCTTTTTTATTATGAGTGTGTACAACTTCGCCTTAACCTCTAGCTCGCAAGCCACGCTTTATTGGCTCACGTTATTTGCTGTGATTGTTGGGTTCTCGGAATACTTTTTCAAGAAAATGCGGGTCAACATCATCGCCACATCAGGAAAGGATTTGGCGGTGCATATTTCTCAAAACGTAATATCCAAACTGTTGTGGCTTCCTTATTCGATGACATCTACCGCTGGTGTCTCTTCTCAGTTAGCACGATTGAAGGACATCGACACTTTCCGCCGTTTGGTAACCGCAGAGTCAACATTAAGCTACTTCGACATGCCGTTTGTTATCGTATTCATTATTGCCATTGCTCTTATGTCTGGTACCGCAGCGCTAGTCGTTATGGCGGGGTTGATTCTAATGTTGGTGTTCTGTGTTTATTCTCGTTACATCTACTCGCAAGCCACGTCCAAGAGCTCTCGCGCCAACGCCATGGTTTCTTACCAATGGAATGAGATTCTTCGTGGTATAAAAACCATCCAAGGCTTGCCATTATTGCGTGTTATCCAGTCCCGCTTTAGCGCATCACATTTACAAAGCACAAACGATGCAGAACATGTTTCAGTGACTAATAGCAGGGTTCAGGCAGCAGGCGGGAGTTTGATTCAGGTTATTGGTACCGCAAGTATCGTCGCGGCCGTTATCGGCGTGATGGACGGCACCTCCGATGCAGGTGCAATGCTTGCTACTGTAATTTTAGTCTGGAAGGCGTTGGGGCCTATTATGGGCATCTACAACTCTATTTCTAAGTTCCAATCCATTAAGGCGTCTTCTGCGCAAATCAACAACCTTATGGCGATGAATGACGATAAGCTAACGTTAGAGAAAAGCCCCCCTATTCGCCTCTTTCAAGGTAGTATCGTCGGCTCTGGTGTGAGCCATCGTTATAGTGGTGCGGCAACAGGCTTAACTAATCTTGGTTTTAAAATTCCACCGGGCGCAAAAGTTGTGATTTGTGGACCAACAGGTTGCGGTAAAACGACGCTCATTTCTATTATCGCTGGGCTAGAGGAACGCTATCAAGGCTCAGTTTCGGTGGACGGTTATAACATCAAACAATTCAACAGTTACCGCTATCGAACCTCGATTAACTACATCCCGTTTAACCTGCATATTTTTGAAGGCTCCTTGGAGACTAACTTCATCTTGCATAATGGGTTAATCCCAACAGAAAAAATGCGTGAAATGGTGAGTTTCTTTGAGCTCGATACATGGTTGCCACAAGGCCTGGACACTCAATTGAGCGTTGATATCTGTAAAAGTTTACCAAATGGTATTCAACAAAGACTGCGGCTCGCATTAGGGCTAGGTAACTGCGAACAATCTTTGATTATCATTGACGAGCCATTTAATGGTGCTGAGCAAGAAAACTCGCACTACTTCAAGCGGTTATTCAGCGACAAACTACTCAATAAGACCGTTATTTTCTCAACGAATGATCCGGGCATGATCTCTACATCCAACATGAGCTTAGTCTTGGAGCCAGATGGCAACCTGAAATATTTCGGGTTAACCGATAAGTACTTAAAAAGTCTAAGTTAAGTTCGGAATGTGGTGTGGTTCATCATTCATACTTGAGCACGGTCATTGACAAAAATGTAAACGATGAGACTATTTACTCTGTAAGCGCGTACACTAAGGAATCCGATGTATACATTTGTTGCAGACAAATTGGATGTGGTTTATTTATCAACGATACCAGAAAACTACCAGTTACAAGACTTCGACGTGCCTGAAGAAGAACTCGAAATTCGTGAAATTGTAGAGGTATGGTATGAGTGTGCGTTTCTTCCTGACTTTAACCTTCAACACATCGACATCGAAAACAAAACTGCTTTGGTCGAGACACAAGCGCAAGTCGTAAACAACTACACAAGTACGCTCGCTTTTTTACTCAAAAGTCGTACTTATCGCGCAGCACTTAACCGATTATTGAGTGTATGGAGATTGGAGGCAGCAGCTAAAGCACAGCTTGAGCTGCTGTTACTTACGGAAGAACAGAGTAGCAAGCCAGTAAATTAATCAGCTAGGATAAGGGGCTAAAAATCTTAAACCCAACCATCGAATCGGAGACGTTTCTGCACGCGTTCAACCGCCTCTATCTGCATCTGACGAACACGCTCGTTAGATACGTTTAATAACAGGCCTATTTCCGACAAGGTTTTCACTCTCTGGTCAAATAATCCGAATCGATGGATCAAGACTTTCTGCAACTTAATTGGCAAAGTTTTAATAATATTTTCAATAGCTTGAGTAAAGCACTGGTTTTCACAGTCTTGTTGTGGATCTGGCGTATACTCACTTTCACACAGTTCAAGAACAAATGGAACACGATGTAGGTCCGCAGTGGTCGATACATCAATAAAACCACTTAGAGCAACAAGTTCATCTATACGTTCTGCTTTCACCCCTGAGCAGCGTGAGAGTTCAGAAATAGACAACTCCTTGCTCTCACTTTTTGACGCATCGAGCTTTTTTAAAGCCAGGCTATTTATCTCTTTGCACACATGAGCAGGTAAACGTACCGTGCGGCCATTGTTCATTAATGCCGCTTCTATATTCTCGCGAATCCACCATACCGCATAAGTAGAAAAACGGTAGCCTGGCTCAGGATCGAACTTATCGACCGCTTTTATCAAACCAATGTTACCTTCTTCTATTAAATCAAGCAGAGTAAAGTTATTGCCTGGCCGTTTGAGGTAACCTTTTGCGATTTTCACAACAAGTCGAAGATTAGACTCAATCAACATTTCGCGCGCTTCTTCATCACCAGCTCGATTAAGTTTGGCGTAATGCAACTCCTCTTCACGAGACAACAAATCAATCCCCACAATATCTTTGAGATAGTGAGCATAAGGGTCTTTCCCAACTGACAACGATTCTTTCATTGACAGTTCATCCGTGACAGCTCGGAACCTAGCAAAGCATTCGTTGTTCATTCCCCGTCCTTCTCAAGCCAACTTATTTCTTATCTTCTTTAATTGTTTTTGTACAACACTGTATGCATCATGCTTTATATGCATTACTTTACACTGAGTGTAGACAGGGGTTCTGATCTTTACCAAGAAATCACTTATCACTTTAAAACAATTACTGCTTCTATGATAAAAACGTGAGCAGGCGGGGGTTTATATATATGAAAGTGATAGTATTTGTACGCAAATTGGCCTCAAAGAAAACAACGCAACGTGATCGTCAACGCTTACCACGTTACTCTGACTAAAACTTTGAGGCTTGAGGATGGTTTGAAGTATCAGTTGAATTAGCGAGTTCTAATTCACTTGACGAAGCGCAGGTTGAAGCTGACAGTCTGTTATAACTTGGAAAACTGCACGATTCTTTCCTTCAGACTTACCTTGATACATCAACTCGTCAGCATCTTGCAAGCTCACGATGTGGGTAAACTCAGGATAGTAAGCACAGCCCAAACTGATACTCAAATGAATTGCTTGTCCGCCCAGTATAACAGGCTGATCGTAAACGGCTTTACAAAGCATATTGGAAAAATTGAGCGCTTCTCGCTCTGACAGAGACGACGTAACGAGTGCGAACTCTTCTCCTCCAATTCTCGCCAATGTCATTCGGTCATCAGTCATCGACTTAGCGGCTTCTGCGATGGCAACTATTGCTCGGTCTCCAGCAAGGTGGCCATATCGATCATTGATTGATTTAAAATCATCAATATCAAACACCATCACCGTTAAGTTTCGCTTCAAATGATTCAGTAGCGCCAATTGCTCAATCAGGTGTCTACGGTTGTATAGCTTTGTGAGAGAATCCGTCAACGTCATCTCCAGCAATTGCTGATTGGCAATCGTTAATTGCCTTGTCCGAAGAGCAACCATACGTTTGAGGGCAAAAATATGATAAAGCGTTGCAATCGCCATAATGAAAATAGCAATAGGGAAAAGATAAAGTGGATAAACCGTTTTCACCACACTCCAACGGGTGAGGATCCGCTCACGATCCGTATCAATGACTTTTTCAAACGCTCTTGATACCTCTAAAATGGAAGTTGCACTATGCATTCCTTTAGCAATCCGAAGATCTTTACTATACAAGCTAATTGTCGGGACAAACATACCCGCTCCCGGCGTGGTTGCCATATAAAAGTTAGCAACTTGCAGGTCTGCAACGAAGTACAGCACCTTTTTATCGACGGCGGCTTGTATCATCGAATCATTGTTAATGTATTCTGCGATAGGTGCATTCGGGTAATTCGTCTGAACAAACTCAGACTCGTAACTTCCTTTAACAACGCCAATTGGCAGCGTCATTTCGCCAATTAAAACACTCCTGATATCAACCGAAAGTACATCTTTATTTACGTACAATTTGGTTTGGATAGGCATTATGACTGCGCCAAAGTCCATATACTTCGCTCTTTCGGGCGAGTAGACAAGTCCTCCGTGAAAGTCAGCCTTACCCTCTTTTACGGCTTGTAAAGAAGCATCCCAATCCAAAAGGAGAAACTGAACGTCGATTTGGTTGTTCGCCGCGTACTCTTTCCAAAAGTCGATTAAAATACCTTTAGGTTCACCATCTGGGCTAAGATAAGAGAACGGCTTCCACGCTTTGGAGTTAGCAACAATTAAAGAATGAGACTCTGACTTGTGTGCATGCGCCATCGGACAAATGGACAGCCACAGTAGTAATAAAGAAGCACACGCTTTTTTACATTTGCAACCATAAGTACCATAACTCGTCGATGACATACCTACTTCTCACCAGTCTTTTTAAACCATAATCTCGGCTGTTTGATTAGACTAAAGATATAGTAGAGTTGCATAATACAGGAAGTGACGCTTATTGATATGAATCTAACTTAGTAAGTTTTAGTACTTAATTGGTACTTTCAACGCTTGGTTCGCTGAAGCAGTTGAAGCAGTTGAAGCAGTTGAAGCAGTTGAAGCAGTACATGATAAATTAGGAAAACTTATCTGGTACTAAAAAATTGAATATCATCAGTTTTGCAAACACCTAGTACCAATAAAAAAGCCCTATTCAAAATCCACCTTGGGGAGAACTTTGAATAGGGCTCTTTGCCTCTATGCTTCATTTTACGGCTGAAGCTACCTTTACCTTTTTTCGCTTTAACGACTCGTATTTGGAACAGCTGACTGGTAACAACCGCTTTTAACGCGTTGTCTTTGATTTCACCTCTGCCGAAGTCGGTCTCATGTTGTGAGCCACTCGGTTGAGGACTGATTTTACGCTTTGCCATAAATCCTCCTTAATGGTCGAACCAGATTGGACAATAATTATATAAATAAGTCAAATTTATAGATTTAGTTGAATTTTATGCTAAAAAACTTCACATCACCGTCATTTATTTGAAATTTAATCAAAAACATGCTGGTTAAATAGTGACTAAATACAAATATTTGTCCATAAAGCACTAATATATGTTGACTCTTCGTGGAATTAACCTAGACTCAAACACGGCTAGAAAGAAAGTTCTTTGTTTTCACATTTCGTTGGATTACTTGTAACCCGTCGTCCTGTGGTACGCAATAGCAATTTATTTTTCCACGCTATAAGCGCCGTTGAGGCGAAAGATTACATTATTTAGATATTTAGGAAATAGACATGTCTAACACAGCTACTGGCACAGTTAAGTGGTTCAACGAAACTAAAGGCTTCGGTTTCATTCAACAAGAAAACGGTCCTGACGTATTTGCTCACTTCTCTGCAATCACTGGTGACGGCTTCCGTACTCTAGTTGAAGGCCAGAAAGTAGAATTTGTTATCTCTCAAGGTCAAAAAGGCCCTCAAGCAGAGCAAATCAAAGTACTTTAATTCTTAAAGAATTTGATACGATAGCCAGCTTTTAAAGCTGGCTATTTTTTTGCCTAAAACTTATTTTGCCAACAAAACGATATAAATCTATGGCTCTTAAACCAACCATTTACAAATTTCGTATCGCCATTTCCGATATGAATAATGACTATTACGATTCTAAAAATCTAACTATCGCCCTTCACCCTTCTGAAAAGCCGCAACGAATGTTGGCTCGCATTCTAGCTTACTGTTTAAATGCTCAAAGCAATCTGGAGTTTACAAAAGGACTCTCTACGATTGAAGAGCCTGATTTATGGCATGTTGGCGATGATCAAAGCATTACTCACTGGATTGAAATTGGCGAACCAGAACCAGACAGAATTAAGAAAGCTTCTCGCCTAGCAAAGCATGTAAAAGTTTACACTTATAACACCAAAGCGGCTGTCTGGTGGGACAAAATGTCAGGAAAGTTCTCAATGCTTCCCGTCAACGTAGAGAGCTTTGACTATGACGCTATCGACTTGATTTGTCAGCACCTTGACCGAGGTACTAGCCTTTCTGTTATGATTACTGGCAGCTCAATTTTTGTTGATATCAATGATCAACATATCGAAGTAACGGTGAAGGAACTAAAAAACCATGACGTCTCTTAGTGAACTGAGTCAAGAGATGGGATTTGAAGAAATCCCCTTTGTTAAAGAACATAAAGCAGCAAAGCGACGTTGGTTAAAAGAACAGTCACAACTATTTACAAAAGTTTGTGAGAACAAACCCACAACAGCACCTACTCTTCACCTGCTTGGCCTTTTGACCAAATCACATATTGAAGCAAGTGCTAACTACGAGCAAAATGCTCACTCTACCCAGCGTATGCAGCAAGTTCTGACTGACTCCTTGGGTAATGAGCACGCGGATAAGTTTACTAACCAATCTGCTGAAGACCTAATCTTAGTCACCCACCTTTGGTTATACACGCAAGGCTATTTAAATATGGATTTCAGCTTGGCGCACGATCATGCCGAGCAGACTCAAAATACATTGCAGCACGAGCTTGTCATAAAACGCATGGACGTTGATGCATTCAGAACCGAACTCATGCAAAGTTTTTATCAAGGTAAAGAAGCCCGTCCGGCTTCAGCAAGTGGCTTTTGGGGTTGGTTTACACGTCTATTTTCCGCATAAAATACATGGTTTTATCCATTTCAAACAACTGATAGACTTCACGCTCAGTGCAACAAGCATCATGATTGCATTCTTAAAGGACAGTTACCCAATGAACATCAAGGGATCATTATGAAGTTTATCCGTTGGATTTTAGGCAAGGTTATCTTATTGCTGAACGCGGTGTTCTCACCTCGTGGTATTAAGCGCACCGCAGAAGAACAGCAACGTATTGATGAAAAAGCGAAACAATACGCACTTTACCAATTTGAAGCCTGCCCTTTTTGCGTAAAGGTCCGCCGTGCAATGAAGCGTCAATCGGTGAACATTGAGCTACGTGATGCAAAAAATAATCCTACTCATCGAGCTGAACTAGAGCAAGGTGGTGGGCGAGTTAAAGTCCCTTGCCTTCGTATCGAAAAAGATGGTGAAACACAGTGGTTATACGAGTCATCTGACATCGTCGCTTACGTTGAAAAAGAATTTGCCTAAGTTCCCCCTATGAACATTGGCGGATGTAAAAGAGGCACCTAACGGTGCCTCTTTTCTATTTTTTCTAGCTAAATGTTGCCGTGCGAGCTTTCCTTATTCAGTCTTCTTGCTCAACTCCGAACTTAAACTCCACTAAGCAAATAACGGGTATGTGAGAACAACACAACGAAGATTACCGCCTAACGTCTGCGTTATTCATCCACGATCAATGTTAGCTCTACGCGCCGATTGCAAGCTTTACCACTCGCTGTCGCATTGCTGCACTTCGGTACATACTCTCCGAAGCCTCTAGAAAACACTCGTTGACGTGGAATACTCGTCGCCAATAATTGTTTTTCTACTTCACGAGCTCGCTTTTCAGATAGCGTGTCGTTGAAACTTTCAGCTCCCGTACTATCCGCATGACCATCAATCACGACATCAACATCAGTTCTTCCCGCCAGATAGTGACCAATGTTTCGAATCCAGTCTTGAGATTGAGCAGATAACCGTGCAGAGCCCGTTTGAAAATGCACTTGCTCTTTCAAACGTATCATCAGGTGACCACCACTGAGCGTCTCGTGAGGAATGTTATGCCTGCTCAGGAACATTTCCAGAGAGGTCACGTTTTGCGACTTTTTTACTGACGCCCTCGCCGTTTGATATGAACGAGGGGAAGAAGCCACATTGGATGCGCTCGGGTATCCCCATTCTGGGTGTCTCAGCTCAGTGTTTGATTTAGGAGCTGTATCTAAAATGTTCCCACCTGGGACCATATCTTGATCGAGGCTACTGCACCCGGCCAGAATGCCACAAACAATTAAAAACCAATGCTTCATACCATTACCAACGTAGAAAAACTCTTGTTCATTGTGTCGACAAAACACGCCGAATCTTTAGCGCTTTTGTCCACCGATTGGTTTGTCTATGCAGCGTTCATGCCACTGGAGTCAATGCCAAATCATCTCTCAAATAAAAAGCAACACTAAAATACCCTACCCTTACAGCCCATACGTCAGGCTAAGTCTGTTACCAATGGTCTCACTTTATTGTTATTTAATGGTTTTAGTCACTATCGTTAACCGATAAACTAACGCAAATTTCTCATTTAGAGCACTACTATGTTAAAAACCATATCGAAAGGCTTTGCTGTTGTTGTTGCCGTAATGGCTTTGTCGGCATGCGATAGCGGCAAGAGTCAGCCTCAGCAAGGCAAACAATACGAAGTTTTGCCAGTATCCCTTGAAGAATATGATTTAGCTCCCCTGACTGAAGCATTCTCTTTAACTTGTGGCCACTGCCGCTCAATGGAAGAGTTTGTCCCTCAAATTGAATCATTGACCGATCAAAGCGTTGAAAAAATGCATGTAACGTTCAATGAAAGTGCACAAGTGAGCGCCATCATCTTCTATACTGCCGTAATGCAGCTTGAATCAACACCAGATAAAGCGTTTATGGCGGATCTTTTTACTGCTGTGCAAATGGGTGCCGATGCAACGGCTGAGGAACGCCAAATCGCTGTTGAGAAAGCCTTTGAGTCTCGCAACCTTATCAGCCCTTACCATTTAGATGAAGCTCAGCAAAAAACGCTGTTTGAGTACATCACTAAGGCAGAAGCGATCACGACTCGCGGCCAAATTAACTCCGTTCCAGCCTTTATCGTAAACGGAAAATATCAAGTGATTACTGGTGGTCATGACAGCGTTGAAGCCATGGCAGAAACCATCAACTTTTTGCTAAAACAACCTAAATAGACAAGGAGATTACGTGTCTAAATTTTTGTTTCCTCTTATTATTTTTATTTTGGCGGGCTTTTTCATTTACCGTACTTGGACAAACCATAAAGTAGCAGATGAAAACTTTGCCAAAGGCCAAGCATTCTTACTAGAGAATGCGAAAAAAGAAGGCGTCATCACAACAGAAAGTGGCCTTCAATACATGGTTCTTGAAAAAGGCGAAGGTGAGGTTCACCCAACTGCAACAAGTAAAGTAAAAGTACACTACCACGGCACCCTGATTGATGGCACGGTATTCGATAGCTCTGTTAATCGTGGTGAGCCGATTTCATTTGGTCTTAACCAAGTCATTAAAGGCTGGCAAGAAGGTCTACAATACATGGTAGAAGGTGAGAAAATCCGCCTTTTCGTACCAAGCACGCTTGGCTATGGTAAGAGTGGCTCTGGCCCAATTCCACCAGCAAGTGTTTTGATCTTTGATGTTGAGCTGCTAGAAATTCAATAAATCTAGAAAGCTTTGTCTTAAAGCCAAAGTATCAAAACCAAAAACGCCGCGAACCACGCGGCGTTTTCTGCTTTAAGAGAGGTTAAAAACCAATATAGTGATCCGAAAGCAATGCAATGAACAACGCCAAAAGATGATAGATAGAGAATTTAAACGTCTCCATCGCGGTATTTGGCTCTGGTGCATATTTTAGCTTCCATGCATGGTACATAAAGCCAGCATTGAGGAGTAGCGAGGCAAAAAGATACACCACGCCGACCATACCAACCAAAACCGGTAGGACACAAACCAAAGTCAATAGCACCGTATACAACAGAATAGAAGTTTTGGTGTACTCAATGCCGTGTGTCACTGGCAGCATGGGAATATCTACCTTGCGGTAATCCTCGACACGATGAATAGCCAGAGCCCAAAAATGTGGTGGCGTCCAGATAAAAATGATCATCACGAGCAGCCAAGCATTCGCATGTAATTGCCCTGTTACAGCAGTCCAACCGAGAAGAGGCGGCATCGCACCGGCAATCCCTGCAATGACGATATTTTGGGGCGTAGCACGTTTGAGGTACATTGTGTATACCATCGCATAGCCGAGCAAACTCATCAAAGTCAACCATGCCGTCAGCGGGTTGACTATCGCATAGAGAAGTACAAACCCTAAGACACCTAAAACTGTAGCGAAGGCTATCACCGATGATGGTTTAGTCTCACCCGATGGCAATGGTCGTTTGTGTGTACGTGCCATTCTCGCATCAATTCGGCGGTCAATTAGATGATTAAACGCTGCCGCAGACCCTGCCATCAGACCAATCCCCGTTAGGCCAACTACCGCCTGCAACCAGGGGAAATCATCAACCGGGGCTAAGCTCATACCTACTACTGCCGTCACCAACATTAACGCCACCACTTTAGGTTTCGTTAACTTCAAATAAACGGAACTTAGTCGCTTTCGCCCATTTAACGACAGCGCGATTTCTTTACTCATAGCGAACTCCTTTCGCGGTGTAATTCCAAGCCGTTTTACCCTGCCACAAGTAAAACTGGCTAACACAAACGAGACTCAACATAACAGCGGCACCAAGGTTGTGCGCCACCGCGACATAGATAGGAAGTTGAAATACTACGTTGCTTACACCCAGCATAATTTGGCACACCAGAGTGAATAACAACCACCCTCCAATTCTCTGTGAATGATGAGAATCTTGCCTCATAAGCCCAATACTATAAGCCAATACCACGGTGGCGGTAACAATAGCGCCTATACGATGAGTGACGTGTATAGTCATTCTTGCCGGATACTCCAAGACACCAAATTCATAATTCTCGAATCCAGTTTGCCAGAAAGAAAACGCTTCTTTCCATGAGAGATGGCTCATCCAGTCTCCCTCACAAATCGGCAGTGTGGTACACATCAGCGCAGCATAATTTGACGAAGTCCATCCTCCAAGGAGCACTTGCACCAAAACAACCAGAAAAACCAACAATGAAAAGCCTCTCAGAGAGCTAGAAGATGGAGAGAAATAGAGATTGTTTTGCGCTTTTAATTGGCAGTAAAAAATCGCCTGTAACGCCAATAAAACAAAACCACCGAGCAAGTGAAGCATCACGATGACGGGCATTAATTTAAGAGTAACTGTCCACATTCCCAAAAGTGCCTGCCCAATCACCAATACGCTTAGCAACATCGGAATGGTTGAATTTACACGCTCAGACCTTACTGATATCGCTGCCATCGCAAAAATGACTAAACCTAACGTTCCCGCAAAATAGCGATGAATCATCTCAAGCCATGCTTTCTCATGCTCTACTGCCCGCTCGGGGAAGTTCAGGTTAGCACGTATGACGTCTTCTTCTTGATGCGGTACAGAAAAGTGCCCATAACAACCAGGCCAGTCCGGGCAACCTAACCCTGCATCTGAAAGGCGAGTATATGCCCCTAATATGATCACCACGAGAGTTAGCAGCAAACTGAATCTAACCAACTGAATTAATTTCATATGCACTTCCTCTAACCGACTCGTGACAGTTTTAAGAGCTTGCGTAAGTCCGCCAACATACCTTTATTCAATAGGACTAAGTCCTCATTTGGTTTCGGCGAGTAAGACATCACCAGTTGCCCAAGAGGATCAACGATCAATATTTGCCCAGGTTTCACTTTAGCGGTAACCAATTCATTCATTTGCATCGCTAACATCGATACTTCCATGGGTTCTGAATGCTCAGTCTGCCAAACGACTGGCACTACTCGCTCTTGATACTTACCTAAAGCAACATGGCTTTGCTGAAGCAGGTAAAGCTGCTGTTTACACTGTTCAGTGCATTCGTTAGGCAATACATAAGCGAGTTGCCAACCATGGTCTTTGAGAGGTGACTCTTGACCAAGCTGCTCTAACGTCGTATATGGTTCGACTAACTCGCCTCTATTGGTCACTCCGCTTTGATACCACCCTTGTGTGAGAATGACTTTTGCAATGACAGCGGGAAGCGCGAACGTACAAACCAGCGCAATCAACATTAGTCGTCCTTTGGTTACTTTAGATGTCATGCTTCACCTCCATGTGACGCAACTTTTTTTGCCAACGAACAAAAACAATTAAAGTCAGTATTAAGAAAACACCTGCCATCGAAAACCATTGAATCGAATAGCCAAAATGTTTGGCACTATTGAGTGGCAATGGATTCCAAGGAAAGTCATAGGGCCAACGAGTTAAATTGTCTGGCTGCAAGACTGCGGGCATAAGTTCAATATTCAGTAGCTGATTCAATTGCGCGATGTTTAGGTTTTGCACGCGAATAACATCGCCAACTTCCGGCATTAACTCTGAACTCAGTGGATTAGTAGATTTTCGGTACAGGCGTCCTGTGATGAAAGTCGAATTATCGAGTTTGGTGACCGTTGGTAACACTGAGCGTTCTGCTCTTCCCTCGACAAAACCAAGCTCCAATAACGCATAGGCACTAGGCTCATCGATCGTCAATACAATCTGAAATGCTAAATATCCCACACTGCCTTGATGCGTTTGGTTGTCTAACAAAATTACGGGAAACGCCTGAGGAACAACATTAACTTCCACTTTTTTCCCGAGGATACTTTCCTCTCGCCAGTCGTTGTCTTCAAGAACGACGCTTAGTGCTCGGTACGCACTATCCGCACGCGCGAGAATGGCTTGTTCCAATGCTTGTTTTTCTTGCCCTCTCTCAAACTGCCAAAAACCCAGTTTGACCAAAAGAGAAAACACAACCACAGTTAAACCAACTGCAACCCAAAACCGTTTCGATAGCCATAATTGTCTTGATAACAACAATGATGAAACCGGAGGTGCCATGTCCACCGTATTTCTATTCAAACTGACGCTTGTCCTTTTGCTGCTTTTCATTATCTTCAACCTCGCAAAAGCGCTTATCGAAATGGTTCGTGAAGACCCAGATAATCCTGAAAAAAGAGACAAACCCATGAGTCATTACTTAGGCCGTCGAGTCATGTTCTCCGCTTTGGTGGTCGTCCTTTTGCTTATTGCGCTCAGCTCGGGTTGGCTAGCACCAAACCCTCGCCCTTATTAGTCGAACCAAGAGTTCACACTGAGCCTAAAGTACGTAAACAAACACAAACAGACATAACCAAACCACATCCACGAAATGCCAATACCAGCTGCCCGCTTGAAAGGCAAAATGGTTCTTTGGCGAAAAGTGATCTTTAGCGATTCTGAACAGCAGCACGATCAAGAAGATAGTCCCAAGACAAACGTGTAAACCGTGGAACCCCGTCAACATGAAGAACGTGTTACCGTAAATACCGGACTGCAACGTGAGCCCTATGTCTTGATAAGCATGAACATACTCAACCGCTTGGTAATATAGGAAAAAGCCAGCAAGCACGATGGTTATCTCTAACCAAACAATCAGTGCCGTTCTTTTGTCTTGCTCAAGGCTTATATGCGCCATATGTAGCGTAATAGACGACAATAGCAGAAAGATAGTATTGGTAAGGGGTATGCCCTGCCACGGCATAGCTTGTGTTGTTTCTCCTCCCGGCGTCAGTGTGAGTGGCCACATCGCTTCGAAGGTTGGCCACAGGACTTCGTTGGTCATGAAGTTATTATCTGCCCCACCTAACCAAGGCACAGAAATCATTCTGGCGTAAAACAAGGCACCAAAAAAGGCACCAAAAAACATCACTTCAGAAAAGATAAACCAGCTCATTCCTTGGCGAAAAGAACGAGTAATTTGCGAGCTGTATTTTCCACTCAGTGATTCAGTAATCACATTACTAAACCAACCAGCCAACATGTAAAGCAAGAACAAGAAGCCCACCGCTAGCACAATGCCACCAATGGTTCCCACTGCACCGTCACTTTGTGTCCCCTGGACGGTCATGCCTGCGCCAACAGCAACCAAAAACAGAGCAAATGCACCGATGATCGGCCAGCTACTTTGAGCGGGAACATAATATGTTCCTGGCTTGTTACTCATAATTTCTCTCCTTACTGACCAACCTTGGTCTGTATCTCTCTCCCTGAGTGGCTAAGAGCCTGTAGGAGGGGGAAGTTTATAGAGTGTGTAAGACAGCGTTAACGTGTGTATAGACTCCGGCAAGTCCGGTTCGATATAAAAAATCAACGGCATTTGAGCTTGCTGTTTACCATCCAGAGGCTGCTGGTTAAAACAAAAACACTCAATCTTATTGAAGTAAGCAGCTCCAGTCCCGGGAGAAACAGAAGGAACGGCTTGCCCCACCAACTTCTGCCCGCTTTCATTAAATGCAAGGTATTCAGTTTGCACAACTTCACCTGGGTGAACATCCATCGAAATCACTTTGGGTCTAAACTCCCAAGGCATATCTGGGCTTACATGCGCCATAAACTCCACGCGAATAGTTCGGCTCATGTCCGGCTGCATACCTGTCGGTTGAATAGCGGCCACTTCACTTGTCTTTCCATTGATTCCCAATGCGTCGCACATCACGTCATAAAGTGGGACCAGTGCATAGCCGAAGCCAAACATTAACAGGGTCGCCAAAAGTAACTTCACTGTGAGCTTCTTGTTTGATGGATTCGGTTTCATGTCACTCCCCCCACTCTTTGCTAGTCAATCTCAGGCGGAGTAGTAAACGTATGATGTGGCGCAGGGCTTGGCACTGTCCACTCTAAGCCCTCCGCACGTTCCCACGGTTTTGCAGAAGCCTTTTCCCCGCCACGAATACACTTGATCACCAACCATAAGAAGATCAGTTGTGACAACCCAAATGCAAACCCACCAATTGATACTATTTGATTAACATCAGCAAACTGAATGGCGTAATCCGGTATGCGTCTTGGCATGCCCGCTAAGCCTAGGAAGTGCATTGGGAAAAACAGGACATTGACGGAAATAATTGAGCACCAGAAATGCCATAAACTCAGCTTGTGGTCGTACATATTACCCGTCCACTTAGGTAGCCAGTAGTATGCCGCTGCCATGATCGAGAATACCGCACCAGATACCAACACATAATGGAAATGGGCAACTACGAAGTAAGTGTCATGATATTGGAAGTCCGCCGGCACAATCGCCAACATCAGTCCCGAGAAGCCACCAATGGTAAAAAGCACAATAAAGGCAATGGCAAACAACATTGGCGTTTCAAATGTCAGAGCTCCACGCCACATGGTGGCAACCCAGTTAAAGACTTTCACCCCCGTTGGTACCGCAATCAGCATAGTGCAATACATGAAGAAGAGCTCAGCAAAAACTGGCATCCCCGTGGTAAACATGTGGTGCGCCCACACAAGGAAAGATAACAATGCAATGCTGCACGTCGCGTAAACCATCGAATGATAACCAAACAGCTTCTTACCACTGAAAGCAGGCAGAATGGCGGAGATGATTCCAAACGACGGTAAAATCATGATGTACACTTCTGGGTGACCAAAGAACCAAAAGATGTGTTGGAACATTACCGGGTCACCACCACCAGCTGCGTCAAAGAAGCTAGTCCCGAAATATTTGTCAGTAAGAACCATGGTCACCGCACCTGCTAGTACCGGCATAACCGCGATCAACAAGAAAGCGGTGATTAGCCAAGTCCAAACAAACATTGGTAACTTGAACCAAGTCATTCCCGGAGCTCGCATATTTACGATCGTCACGATAACGTTGATCGCGCCCATAATGGAGCTGATACCCATGATATGAACAGAGAATACAAACAGCGCAGTGCTATCCGGGCCATAAGTCGTGGACAGCGGAGCATAAAACGTCCAACCAAAATCAGGACCGCCACCAGGTAAAAACAACGAGCTCAACAAAATAAGAAATGCAAAAGGTAAGATCCAAAAGCTCAAGTTGTTCATACGCGGCAGCGCCATATCTGGAGCGCCGATCATCATCGGGATCATCCAGTTAGCAAGACCCGTAAATGCTGGCATCACCGCACCAAATACCATTACTAAACCGTGTACCGTGGTCATTTGATTAAAAAACTGCGGATCGACTAGCTGTAGCCCTGGCTGGAACAGTTCGGCACGAATGATCATAGCCATCGCACCACCTGTTAGAAACATCGCAAAGCTAAACCAAAGGTAGAGGGTGCCTATGTCTTTATGGCTTGTAGAATACAACCAACGAGTGATGCCCTGGGGTGCATGATGCTCGTGACCATCATCAATCGCAATGGTACTGTTCGCACTGGCTTCTGCTGGCGCAGACTTCACTGCCTTATCTATTGGCTTACTCATATTTCCTCCTTAGCACTGTCTTGTGCCTTAAAGGCATTCACATCGGATGCTTGCACTGTATCGCCAGTATCGTTGCCCCATGCATTTCGTTGATATGTGATAACCGCGCCAATTTCTTTGTCACTTAACTGATTAGAAAAAGCCTGCATTGCGGTGCCCGGGCGACCGTTGACAATAATATCTATGTGCTCTGTAACATCTCCGGTTGCAATAGGACTGCCTTTAATCGCGGGAAATGCACCCGGAATCCCCTCACCATTTGCCTGATGACACACAGCGCAACGCGCCGTGTATATCGATTCGCCTTGCGACATCAATTCGTCCATAGATAAGTCTTGAGAGAGCGCTTCTTGTGCCGCCGCTTTTTGAAGTGCGAGTTCTTCCTTCTTACTCGCTAGCCATTCATCGAACTTTTCTTCTTCCATCGCATGCACCACCACTGGCATAAATCCGTGTGCACGACCACATAGCTCCGCACATTGGCCGCGATATACGCCTGGCTCATCAATTCTTGTCCATGCTTCATTAATAAAACCTGGAATGGTGTCTTTCTTGACGGCAAAGTCCGGTACCCACCAAGAGTGAATAACATCATCAGAAGTCATCAAAAAACGCACTTTGCGATTCACAGGCAACACCAAAGGGTTGTCTACTTCCAGTAAGTAATGCGCGCCTTTAGCTTCGATTCCATCAATTTGTTTTTGGCTGGTGGCAAGCAAACTAAAAAACTCAACATCTTCACCAAAATAGCTGTAATGCCATTTCCATTGTGAGCCTGTGATCTTGACCGTGATATCCGATTGGCTTGTGTCTTCCATTGCTACTAGAGTTTTTGTTGCGGGAATCGCCATAGCGACAAGAATGATGATGGGTATGACCGTCCAAATAATTTCCACTTTTGTGCTTTCATGGAAATGTGCTGCAACTGCTCCTTTTGACTTGCGATGACGGAAGATGGAATAGAACATCACACCAAAAACAATCAAAGCAATTACACAGCAGATATAGAAAATCAGCATATGTAATTCATACACTTGCCCACTTATCTCTGTGACCCCTTTTGTCATGTTGTAGTCATTTTCCTTTGACCAACCAAAAGAGGAAAATGTGATTAAAATCACATTCAGTGATAAGGCTAGAGTAGTCGTTAATCTTTTCAAAAGATCTCTCCTCTGCTCAGCCGCTACGCCTACGCGAGCTTCCTTGCGTCCCGATGCAAATATCGAACAACTTTACGAAAAATCACAAAAACTACGATTTCGACACGGTTTGTTATATTTATGTTAAAAGGCTAGTTATAGTTCCAAGGTTCTTCAAGAAATTAAATATGATTAAATTTTGTTCGGATAAGAAAAATTAATTCGGTTTATCGATTGCCCTCTTTGAAATGTAATTGAGAACCATTTACATTGATTTAAAAGAAAACATTGAGATACTTACCAAACGAAGTGTCCAAGAAAGTAGGCTCCCCCTACTAAGGAATGACTGATATGACAGCACTAATTACGCAATGGCTAGAACGAGACCCTGATCCTAAGACTCGTGAAGAGCTACAACACCTCGTCGATACGAACAATGAACAAGAACTTACTGATCGCTTTGGCTCACGCCTTGCCTTTGGTACTGCAGGCTTACGTGGCAAAGTGGGCGCAGGTCCAAACCGAATGAACCGCTTGGTGATTCAAGAGACCGCCACTGGTTTAGGAAACTATTTGCTTGAGCAAGTCAAAGATGCCGCGAGTCGTGGTGTCGTTATTGGCTACGACGGTCGTCCCGATTCAAAACAATTCGCGCATGATACCGCATCCGTACTGACGGCCCTTGGTATCAAGGTTTACCTAACGTATGACGTTGCAGCAACCCCAATTGTTGCGTTTGGTGTCCGTACATTGAATGCTGCGGCCGCTGTTGTTGTTACTGCCAGCCACAATCCACCAGAATACAATGGCTTCAAAGTATATTGGGAAAATGGCGCACAGATTATTCCTCCACACGACTCTGGAATCGCAGCGAAAATTGATGACGCAACAACGAAGCCATTACCTTTAATGTCTCTCGATGATGCAAAACAGCACGGTTTGTTAGTTTGGTTGGAAGACGACTACTACCAAACTTACCGTAAGACAATGAATGAAAACGCGCTGCTTACTCCTGACAACAATACCGATATATCTATTGCTTACACCGCAATGCATGGCGTTGGCGCGAATATGGCGGAAACGCTACTTGTCGACGCAGGCTTCCAAAAAGTGGCAAGTGTTAAGGAACAGCGCGAACCTGACGGAAGCTTCCCAACCGTCAACTTCCCAAACCCTGAAGAAGCCGGTGCAATGGATATGGTGATGGCATTAGGTAAGTCCGTAGATGCAGATATCGCTTGCGCTAACGATCCAGATGCAGACCGTTTTGCCGTGGCAGTTAAACGCCCAGATGGCGAGTATCAGATGTTAACCGGCGACCAAGTGGGCTCACTATTTGGCGATTACTTGCTGGAACAGCAACCTAACGCTTTGGTTGGCAACACCATCGTATCCTCAAGAATGCTGAGCAGCATCGCTAAGGCGCATGGCGCACAATACTATCAAACATTAACTGGCTTTAAATGGCTTACTAATGTTGCCATGGAACAAGAGACAGAAGTCAACCCATTCTTGTTTGCTTATGAGGAAGCGCTCGGTTATACCGTGGGTAACAAGGTGTGGGATAAAGATGGTTTATCTGCAATCGTCGCGTTTTCACAGCTAACAGGCAAGCTTAAAGCGCAAGGCAAAACACTGTGGGATAAACTGGAAGAGCTGTACCGCGAGCACGGTTTCTACTTCAACGCGCAACGCAGCATCGCTCTCGACCCGAACTCTCCACCAATCGGCGACAAACTCCGAGCCAATCCACCAACAGAGATTGCTGGTAAAAAAGTTGCAGTAACCGAAGATCTAAAAACATCGGTTCGCATGTTTGACGACGGCTCTGAAGAATCCATTGACTTACCAGCAAGTGACGTATTGATTTATCACCTAGAAGATCAATCTCGCGTGATTGTTCGTCCTTCTGGTACTGAGCCAAAACTAAAATGTTACTACGAAGTCATCAACCTCTTCCCTGCGGATATGAGCTATGAACAAGCACAGCAAGCAGCAGAAGCGAAGATGAACGAACTTATCGACGCGCACCAGCAAAGTTTGTAAGTCAAAGAGAAACATAGATATTTGATACAACAAGAGGCGCAAATTCGCGCCTCTTTTTTGATTTTCACTAGAACAAGTCAAGCTAACCCGTGCTTTCCCTAGCCTACAATTTCCTTTTGTAGAAAGTACTTGTGGATGCCCTCTGCAGGATAGCCTGAGTACTGCCCCACTTTCTCAAAACCCAATTTGAGATAGAACTCAAGAGCTTGAAAGCTGTAGGTATCCAAATAAACATGGGTAACCCCATGAGGCTTTACTTTTTGTTCTAGCATCGACATTAATTGACTACCGAGACCAGAGGTTCGACTTTCAGCGTCTACCCACAAAAACTCAACAAACACCGTATTTTTAAACATTTCGCCAGTCAAGCCACCCATGATCTTGCCATTCTCATCTTTTGCGAAACAGCCTACAGCATGCACTTCCCCTTCAGGTAAATGCAGTCGGTTATGAGATCGAATACCTTCACGAACAAAATCAAGGTCTGTTTGATCTGGATTTAAACAAAATTCAAGCTTCATATATCCTCTCCTTAGGAAACACCAATATCCTAAAACAAAAAGCCAGCAATTGCTGGCTTTCTAATGGAATATGATAACTTTACAAGGCGACACTACTCAGCATCCACAACGCCAGAATAACAAACACTAACCCCATTAGTTTATGTTGATACGTGCGGAATTTTTCGTTCTCGAGCAGCCCTTTGCCCAATGTGCCTGCTAACCCAACAAGTAATAAATTGAATGACAAGCCAAGAACGTTCAACAATAACCCTAGCGCTAGCATCTGCTCACCGGAAGATGCAGTGATATTGCTTGAGACAAACTGCGGCAAAAACATCACAAAAAAGACCAAGGCTTTAGGGTTAAGCAAATTACTCATCAAAGCACGCTGATAATAAGTTGATGCCATTTTGTTTTGACCATCAAGCTCTGGAGCCGAAGATGCCTCAGCTCGTAAGCAGTCCCAACCCATTTTTAACAAGTAAGCGCCACCTAATAGATGAAGGACTTTAAGGGCTATTGGGCTCATGGCAATCAGGGTAGATACGCCCATCGCAGCAAGCAAAGTAAGAATAACACCAGACGTCGCATTGCCTAAGCTAGCAAAAAGACCGACCTTCTTACCGTAACTCATACTTGAGCTCGCTATCAGCAACATATCAGGCCCTGGTAAGAGCAATAAGGCGACAACTGCGGTGAGATAAACAGGAAGTACAGATAAATCAATCATGATGGAACCGCTTTTCTACAACAAGGCGGCGAATGTTATACCAACAAAATGACATCATCCAGCCCAAAATAGCCAAGATAATTCAAAAAATAAAAATCATAGTTTGCCCATATGAAAAATTGCAATCAATTCGCCTGTTTATCAAAATCGAATAGCAATTTTGTACAAAAATAAGCACGATGGATCCGTTACACTTCTAAAATGATTTTCTTGAGCAGACCGGATAAAGATGAAAGAAAAGAATAAGGAAATCGCTACCTTCAAGATAGCTCAAGAGCTCGGAGGTTTAGAGCTTCTCGATGCAAAGTATGAGAAGCAGAATTTTTCACGCCATAGCCACGAAGGTTACACTATTGGTGTCATCGAAAAAGGGGCACAACAATTTTTTAGGACGGGCGGGAATCATATCGCGCCACAGGACAGCATCATCCTTGTTAATGCAGATGAAGTACACAACGGGCATTCAGCCTCGGAAGGCGGTTGGGAATACAAAGCAATGTACCCTGTACCTCAGCAGTTTCAAACTTTAGGACAAGAGCTTGGTTCACCAAATGTAGCTCTGCCCTATTTCCCTCAACCTGTGGTTTACGATCCTGAGCTGGCTAGTCAGTTACGATTGGTATTTGAAACACTAGAAAAATCAGACAACCGTTTATTGAGAGAAACTTTGGTTTACGGCACGTTGATCAAGCTAGCCAGTAAACACAGCACTCATCGGGCACCACTGAAAGAGTCAACCAGAGCTCAGCGACAAGTGCAGCTCGTCAGAGAATTTTTGGAAGACTTTCCACAAACGGACGTCTCACTAGAAGAACTCGCCAAACTGTCTGGATTAAGCCCTTTTCATCTGCTGAGAGAGTTTCAAAAGCAATTTGGCTTTCCGCCTCATGCCTATCAAATTCAGCAACGTTTACGTATGGCGAAGAAGCTACTAAAAATGGGACAAAAAATTTCAGACGTGGCACAAGAATGCGGCTTCCATGATCAAAGCCATCTGCATCGACACTTTAAAAAAGCCATGGGCGTCACTCCCGGCCAATACGTCCGTCACAGCTAAAGCAGCAATATTGTACAAGGCGTTATGCGACTACCGAGCTATCTTGGTAATCTGATTTAGGAATAAATAAGAAGAAACTATGGACCACACTTTGCCGTTACAAAAAGAATCAAAAGCCACGCTATTTTGGCAAGGTACACTTGCGATGATGCCTCTGAGTATCGCAGTGCTCCCTTGGGGCTTACTCGCAGGCTCATTCGCAATTGATACTGGGCTTCACCCTTTGGAAGGACAAGCACTATCCGCCATTCTGTTCGCAGGTTCTGCACAGCTCGTCGCGATGGGTATGATTAAAACGGGAGCAGGTCTAGTGACCATGTTACTGACAACGTTTTTTATCACCTCTCGACACTTCCTCTACAGTGTATCGATGCGCAGTAAAATTGCACCGCTCCCTCTAAAATGGCGATTATCACTCGGCTTCTTACTTACTGACGAGCTGTTTGCGATTGTAGGCCACCATTCCGATAAACAATTTAATCGCTGGTATGCACTTGGGGCTGGTCTGAGTTTTTACCTGTTTTGGAATGTCGCGACATTGACGGGCATTATTGCGGGAAGTCTAATCCCTGAACTGAACGAAATGGGTTTGGAATTTGCTGTGGCCGCAACTTTTATCGCGATAGTAGTACCCACCATTAAAAATGCAGCGGTGCTCGCGAGTGTTATTGTGGCTTTGGTGAGCTCAGTTGCCCTAACCTATTATCAAATTGAGGGAAGTTTGATGATTTCAAGCATTTTAGCCATGCTTACTGGTTACTTTGTGGAACAAGTAAAGGAGAAACGCTAATGATCATGTTGGCTATTTTACTGATGACGGTACTTGTTTTCACCAGCCGCTACTTGTTTTTAGAACCCAAGCTACCATTGCGATTAGGGACGCGCACTCAAAAAGTACTCAATTACGCTAGCCCAGCAGTACTGACTGCGATCTGGGCACCTATCGTTTTCATTCCAGATGGGGAGCTCAGCGTCAATGTGCAAAACCCATTTTTACTGGCTGCCATACTGGCTGCTTTAATCGCGTATTTTACTAAAAATGTTCTTTTAACGACGGTTATCAGTATGGTGGTATTTCTCGTTCTACGAATTTGGCTTTAATCCGCCAACCACTCAATCTCCAACAAGGTGACATCGCCACACTTTAATCGACCAAGGAAGATGTCACCTTCATGTACCTCACCAACGCCCTTTGGTGTACCGGTCATCACTACATCGCCATCTTGAAGTGTTGTGTAACTGGTTAATTCATCCAGGATAGTTAGCGGCGGATAGAGCATTTGGTTAACGTGACCTTTTTGTACACGAACACAGTTGATTAAGAGCTCAAGGTTAAGATCATTGATATCAATGTTATCCAAAGAGACAAACCGACTAAACACAGCAGAGCCATCAAATGCCTTAGCTCGCTCCCACGGCAACCCCTGATTTTTAAGCGAGGATTGCAAACCACGCTTGGTCAGATCCAATCCCAAACCAACCGCTGAATAACGTCCATCCTTGATCAAAAAGCAGATTTCAGCCTCATAATGAAGGGGCTCTTGATGGAATGAACGCAGAGTTGTTGATACGGAAGTTGCGGGTTTATTAAATACCACCATTTGCTCAGGCATTGCATTATTAAGCTCATGAATATGTTCAACGTAATTTCGTCCAACACAAAGCACTTTACCCACTTCTACTTTCTTTTCTTCAACTTGAATAACACTCATCATTCTTCCCTGCAAAACAAAAATCCCATCATAATCTAACCTATTGACTTAACGACACTAAATAGCAACCTCTAGTGTAAAAAATAAGACATTCACCCCGTTTTGAGTTTTGTATCATCTAATTGAAACAGCAAAGTATTTGTAAAACAAATAGACAAAAAAGCCAGCACGAGGCTGGCTTTAGATCAATGAGCTGAATAATAGTTCTCGCTAAATCCTATTATAGGTAGTAACGAGCACCTAACGCCCATTTGTCATCAGTTTCACGACCATTGTCGTCATTTAGGTCAAACTGGTAACCCGCGTAACCAACAAATTTAGGCGTGAAGTTGTATTCTGCTTGTAGTGCCATTTCTTCACGAGCAGTTTCTGTTTTAGAGCTCTTAAACTCTTTACCTTCCACCATCTCATAGTTAACACTCAAGTTTAGGCTGTTTGCTAGAGCGTATGCGATGATCGCTTCGTACGCATCACTTTCTTCTAAACGGTCGCCTTTTGCACTGAAGTTCATGTTTTCGTTTGAACCATAAACCGCAGCAAGGAATAGGCCTTGGCCGTACGCACCGTAAGATGCTGATACAACGTGTGATTCCGCCGTGTGCTTACCTGCATATGCAGGGTGCTGGAAATCGCCGCCATTGTAAGAGTAACCGATTTTAGCGCCCATGATTGAGTAAGAAAGCGCAGCTTGCACACGGTCATCGTATTTAGCACCGCCAGTTATAACTCCAGCATCGTTGCGCGTGTAATCATCGTTTGCACCCTGCCAACCAAGACCAAAGTTGATCACACCAGCTTCACCCAGCTCGATGGCATTACGGTAAGAAAGCATTTTATCCGCACGGCCAGTACCAAGGCTTCCATGATCGTCATAGATGAAGTCGTTGGCAAACGCGATTGGCATATCTGCAATACCTGCGACATCGTAGTAAGGTGACCATTGCGTACCACCTACTGCACGACCATAAACCTCATGCGTTATACCTAAGTAACCTAGACGAGTTTTAAACGACTCTTCACCACCGTCTAAGTAGTTTAGCGCCCATTCACCACGTGCGTCTGCGGTGAAGCCATTACCCAAATCCTGTGTCGCAGAGATATTGATACGAGGAGAGTTAGTACCCACATCCGTGTCACCTTGCTCTGATCCATTTAAATTAACAGAAACGTGGCCGCCCATCGAAAATGTTGTGCCATCGTTATTATATAGTTCCACTGCAACTGCTTGAGTACCGAAAGTTGCTGCCGCGATTGCCGCTGCTAATAATTTTTTATTCATTTCTAAATCCATTACTTATTAGTTGGTTAGTCAGTTTTAGACCCGGCTTTGGTTCACTTTCGTAAAAACAAAATGATGAACAAAGAGAGGAATACAAAGGCTATCCGAGGCATCGTTTCCACCAGATTAGTTTTACCTTTGTGTAACAACTGCCAACACTTTATTTGATTAGTTCCTGACAACCGAGTGAAAAGATCTCAGACAAAACCTAAAAAGCAATCGTTTACTTAGCCTTCAAGAAATCGAGAAATAAAAACCTTACAATAAGAAATGCTTTAGAGAGAGTTAGCTCACAAATAGCTGATGATTCGCTATTTTTAGGCCAAACTTCCCTGCCAAATTGAAATGTTTACTTACATTTAGGGTCAAGAAACAATTCAGGAACTTTTTGAAAAAAACACAGTCTTCAACGGAGAGGAAAAAACCTCAAAAAAGATAAACCTTTCTTTTTATAAGTGGTATGAGAAGGGGCACTTATTCTCGCCAGCAATAAAAGTGCAATCAAATCATAACTTAACAGAAATCTATCTTTCATTTTCAGCCTTTACCTTAGCGTCATCAACACATCGGGCAAGAAAGCCCATCGATTACAACTAGGGTAATAAGAAAATGAAAAAGGCAGCACTAACTACTGCAATTCTTACAGCATTGGTATCAGCACCATCATTCGCAGCAACTGTATACAAAAACGACGGTACTGAATTAAAAGTTGGCGGCCGCGTTGAGTTTCGTGGTGACTTCATCGGTTCAGACGGTGCTGAAGTTGAAGGTTCTATGGAAGATAAAAGCCGTGCTCGTCTTAACCTAAAAGGTAAAACAGACATCGGCAACGGCCTTTCTGCTTTCGGTGTTTACGAAGCCGAACAAAAAACGGGCAAGAGTGAATTCAAAAACCGCTACATGTATGCAGGCGTCGACTCTGATATCGGTGCTTTCTCTGTAGGTCGTCAAGACATGGCTGCAGTCATCATCTCTGACATGACGGATATCACTGAATTCTCTGGTGTTCAGCAAGTTATTGATTCGTCGTCTGATAAGCAAGACAGCGTTTTCGCATACCGTGGTGCGTTTGATGCACTACAACTTCAAGCAACCTACCAAGCAAACTCTAGCGATAACGAAGATAAATACGGCATCTCTGGAATGTACTCACTACCAATGGGCCTCGACTTTGGTCTTGCATACTCTGGTGGCGATGTAGATAAAGATAACTCTGAAGATCAAATTCTAGGTGGTATCGCTTACTCGATGGACAACCTTTACCTAGCAGGTACTTATTCTCAAGGTTCCCTGACTGACTCTGAAGACTTTACGGCTTACGAGCTAGTCGCAAGCTACAAAGTAGCAAGCAAAGTGACGCTTGCAGCTCTATACACAGCTCAAGAGAATGATCCAGACAACGGTTCAAAGTACGACACCGTTGAAGGTATCGAGCTTGTTGGTTACTACAAACTAAACAGCAACTTCCGTACTTACCTGTCTTACTACATCAACCAACTTGATGAAGCAAAAGATGCAACAACAGGTCTAGTAACAGAAGGCGAAGATACACTGCGCCTAGGCGTACGTTACGATTTCTAATTCACTCTTGTCCTAAGAGCGAGTCCACTTGGCCAGCACCTTTGCTGGCCATTTTTTATGTAACCCAACACAACTCGATAAGTTTTCACACTATCGAAGCATCGCTCAGCAATGAAAAACGACCGTAACGACGCCTACTTCTGCCCTCTTTTAATGCGATTGCTCACTAAGTTAGTGCGTTTGATCTAATCGACAACATAGAAAAACCAAAAAAACATTTAAAATCAAACAGATAAAAGTTGGCACGTGTTCTGCAATATTATTTATGCAAATGCATGGCAGCGTTTGTGCTTCTCGTTCTTTGTACCTGTTATAACAGGCACGTCCTTTGAATTGGTAATGTCGCCTCCCTCTGGGAGGCATTTTTTTATTGGCGCGAAAAACAATAGGACGTATGATCCCGCCACCTCTATCAAACTGGAATTTTTCAATTGAATCATCATCCTGTTCAAGGTGCGTCCTGGATGCTAACAGCTGGCTTGGCATTCGCCATAGTGAACAGCTTCGCCCAAATTGCTAGCATCAACTTTGGTGTCTCTTCCACCACATTTGCGTTATTCCAATATGCAATCGCCTTATTTGTTATTCTGCCCTACCTACGTACACTTGGGATTAGACGTTCTTTAAGAACCCAACACTTTGGCTGGCATGCATTCCGCATTTTTCTCTCTGTTATCGGGATTCAACTTTGGTTATGGGCTCTCGCTTACCCAGTTCCAATTTGGCAAGGTATTGCACTTCTCATGACCTCCCCGTTATTTGCCACAGTTGGTTCTGGCTTGTTACTCAAAGAGAAAGTAGGTACTGCACGCTGGTTAGCGACATTGACGGGGTTTGTTGGTGCCATGATCATTCTTGAGCCTTGGGCAGACTCATTTACATGGGCGACCCTGCTCCCTGTTGGCGCCGCATTTTTCTGGGCAGCGTATTCATTAATGGTTAAAAAAATGTCGGTAAACGATCCGCCATCAACCATGGTTGTCTATTTATTGCTGCTGATAACACCATTTAATATCTTGTTAGCGATACCGACGTTTACTATGCCAGATACGTGGACGATATGGGGTGTGCTTTTAGCCGCAGGTGCACTTACAGCACTCGCTCAATGGGCTATCGTTAAAGCATATGCAGTAGCAGACGCCTCATTTGTGCAACCATTTGATCACGCCAAACTGCCTTTGAATGTTGTTGCTGGTTGGTTGGTGTTTGGTTGGGTGCCACCTGGTCGTTTATGGTTAGGTGCTGCGATTATTATTGCATCTATTGCGTTTATTACGCATTGGGAAGCGAAAAAGACAAAGTTAGTTGAAAGAAAAATCTAATTTAAAAGTTCTATATTTTCAGGAAAGGAAATGAGGAACCCATATGAGTCAACCAATCAAAATTACACTGTATCGCTGGGCTGGTAGTTGGGGCCCATTCAAAGTCAATATTCCTTGTGGTGAATGTACATTAACCAAAGATATTTTAAAGGATACTTTTGAAAACGAACTAGCCGATGTGCCCGTTGAACTTGAAGTAAAAGATTGGTTATCGCACTGGTGGGAACCATTAAAAGCTGGTGCTTGGCATGCACCCATTCTTCTTGTCGAAGGGAAAGTTATCAGCCAAGGAGAAGCATTGAATCGGGGTGTGCTTGTACAGTCTGTTATTGCTGAGTGGGTAAAACGCGATGAGCTAAAAGGCAACATTGTTTATGGTAAAGCAACTTGCCCTTACTGTGTCAAAGCCAAACAATTACTTGACGAGGCTGGCGTTCAGTATGAGTACCATGATGTAGTTAAAGACAGCGCCGCCTTATACCGCATGATTCCTGAAGTAAAAGCCATCATTGGCGAAAAAACACCGGTAACAGTGCCGCAAATTTGGTTAGATGGAAAATATATTGGAGGCGCTGACGATTTAGAAAAGTGGTTATCAGCAAAGGGGCTAGATAAAGTGCCTAACAATGTTGTGGAGATACCAAGCCAATCCGCGTAATTCTAGATTTAAATGTCATCAATCTTTGAGTAGCGTTTTGCCAATGTTGTGCAATATGTTGGCTACTTACTAACAACAAAACAGAGAAAAGCAAAAAGCCCTGATTTTTCAATCAGGGCTTTTTAAATTATTTCGCCAGTTTTTTAATAACACGAGCAAAAACAGAAGCTTTTTTCTTCTTCGCTTTACCGTAAAGCGCTTTGTGCATCGCGTCTTTTGCAATCATCTGGCCAATATAAGCACCACCAAGTTCGTTACCCATGACCTTCTCCTGAATGTATTGACTTAACTATGTAGTAATTTTACACCACAATTAGATAAAAACAAGACTCCAGTCACATTTATTTTGTAATTAACTTTCAGTTTGATTTTCGTGGATTTCTTGAAATGAGCGTCTATCGCTTAGGTTGTTGGTATGTTTTACCCGCTGCGACGTACGTATCTTTCTGTTTGATTTCAAAGAATGTTTCAAAGAACCACGCAGCAAACTTGATCAAGTGATCGCCTTCATTCATGACGTGCTCTACGTATTCTTGCTCTTCTCCGGATTCATCTTCTTGAGTGGTAATATGGTAAATACGTTTCTCACCATCAACTTCTGCAAGGCCAAACTGACCCGTTAGGGATTGCGCCGCTTGTGCAACTTCTTCTTCCTCACACGCCTTCAAGATTTCAAGTGCCTTTGGCATGCTTTCTTGCTGAGTAATTTCTTTTACCAGTGTTTCAAATTCGTTTTGTTGCATTCTTTCACCTAACGATTAGAGATCGGATAGCCATTGGGCAGAAATATATTCCAAGCTTGAGAGAAGTATCAAGGTTCGCCCTCTTCCTTTCAAACCAAGTCATTCAGTATACACAACAGGCCAGATTTAATTTAGCTGCGCATTTTAGAAAGCCGACCTTCTGGTTGCAAGTATATTCAGATGGAAGTTTCTGCTTGAACCGTCCCTTCTGGCACTTTACGAAATTGGCTTAGTACAAGAACAAAGCAAGAAAGTAACGCAATAAACAAATAAAACACCCCAAGCTGCTGCTGATTCGTAACCCATGAGTCTACTAAGTACCCACCAAACAAACCTGCTAAACACATTTGAATAGAACCAGATAGCGCAGAAACCGCGCCTGCCTGTTGCTTATGTGGTGAAAGTAGCAAACTGATCGAGACCGGGAATGACATTCCTTGAGCAAAACTTAAACACGTGAATGCCGTCAGCAATGAAAATACACTGAAGGGGGTAACCAACAACATGAAGCCTGCAACAGCAACAATCGCGAAACTCATCAGCAAGATTTGCTGAGCTTTGTAACGAGCATTGATCAAGTTCAGCACTAAGCTACCCGTCAGCAAACCAACTGATGGTATGATCATCAAAGAGCCGTAATCTGCCGCCGTTAATCCTAACTCTTGTTGCATTAAAAATGGATACAGGGAGAGCGTAACCAGAGCCGATAAATAACTAAGCCAGTTGTAGCTCGCACTACCAATCACTTGTGTATTCGTTAACAGACGCAAATAGTTCGCGCTTACTTCGCCTACTTTAAATTTTCTCTTCGGATAAGGCAGCGTTTCTGGCAGCACCAATAAACCAAGTGTAAAAATTGCCATTAAGTAAATCAGCACAAACACGAAGACAGCATGCCAACTCAGGTGAAAAGCAATCCAGCCACCAAACAGCGGAGCAATAATTGGCATCACTGAAGCAGTGACTGAAATATAAGATAGCGCTTTGGTTAATTGCATACCGTCATAACTATCACGCAGTACTGACCGACCAAGTACCGAAGCGCTGCCCGCTCCTAGGCCTTGCAGTAACCGTCCCGCTTCAAGGGCAACAATATTGTCCGAAAACGCGATGCAAATAACCGTACCAACTAGATATACACTTTGCCCCAGAATAAACACCGGCCGACGACCAATCGCATCAGACAATGGGCCGTAAAAAAGCTGAGAGATACCGAAGCCAACGAGAAATAGCGTGACGAGATTCTGAATCGAATGTTGCGGCAAATTCAAGTCATGACCAATCAATGGCAAAGAAGGAAGATAAATACTAACGCCAACTTGGCCTGTGGCAATGATCATCATAGCTAATAACAATGGTGTTTTACGCAAACGTTCCTCCTACTTTGTGACAGATTGATGGCAAACAGTGTATATTTGATACTCAAAGATGATAATCAGCTAAGTTGGAAAGGAATTAATTCCCAAGGAGATACAATGGACTGGATTCAAAGCGTGAAGAGTTATATTCGTGTGGTCGAAGAAGGTAGCTTTAATGCAGCAGCGCGGAAACTCAATACCACCAGCTCAGCTATCAGTAAGCGAGTTCAATGGCTAGAAGATAAAATTGGCGTTCAACTACTCAAACGTACAACCCGCTCAATTAGCCAAACTGAAGCTGGTGCTCTGTTTTATCAACGAGCAAAAAGTCAGCTTGATTCATGGCAATCGGTATTAGATGAGACTCGCTCAGTCAACCAATCACCAGCAGGGCTATTAAAAATTGGGGCAACGCTGGCCGTTGGTTCCAAGTTTCTAGTTCATTATCTTGATGATTTTCTTGAGAAATATCCAGACATCACACTTCAATTAACAACAACGCTACCAGGCCAATTGCCAGAGCTAAGCTTAGACCTGTTTATTAGCCGGGAATTAGAGCAACTGAACTCTCTAAGTTTCAAAGCCACTGCGCTTTTCGAACATAAAGCCCAGTTTTACGCCGCACCTAGTTACCTAAAGAAATATGGCACACCACAATGCGTTGAGGATCTGACAGAGCATAATGTCCTGATTTGGGGTGAAAAGCCCTCACGAGAAATCAAAACAAATCGAGGTAAGCGTATCAGCTTGTCCGGTAACTTTGCCACGACCAACCCAGAAGCGCTGTTTCATGGTGCCAAAAGAGGCATGGGTATTTTGATGACGAACAACGTCATGATCAAAGATGATCTCAAATCCGGCGCGTTAGTCCCTATCCTGCCCGATATCACAGCGGATAAAGCCACTGTATATGCCTACTATCCAAAGCTGGATTATCAGCATACCCGAACTAAGCTATTCCTCGATTATCTCAAATCACGATTAGAAGAGGAGAAGCGAGCCTAGCTTAGCGTTTTTATCGCTCTAGCTTTAAAAGGTTCAAGCATAAAAACATGAAAATAATGATTTGTTCGTTCACAAAATTTGAAAAATCTGCCTTAGTAACCGATAGTTTATTTGATGCATATCAAATAATAATTCGTCGTGTCTTACACGATATGTTAATAACAACGCTAGGTGAAATGCTCAATGGGTCAGGTACAAATCAGTTTCCACAAAATTGATGAGATATTGAAGCTAAACGGCACGGCTCAGCTAAACCGAGTCACGCTAGATATTCATCAACACTTGCAGAGCCATTGCACTTGCGTTGTAGAAGTTGCGCATCTTCAGCATTCGGCTCATACCATTTCCTTCGCCAGCAATGGAAAAATTACAGACAACCTAAGCTACCACCTTTCAGGCACCCCCTGTGAAAAAGTGGCGAAAGACATTGGCGAACATATTTTCTATCAAGACCAGGTATACAAGCGTTTTCCTGAAGATCAGATGTTTCAAGAAGATGGCATTCAAGCTTACATTGGCCTGCCATTGAAGACACAAAATGGCGAAGTTCTGGGAATTTTACTGTCTACCTTTACCCGAAGCATCTACGCGAAAGAAGCGCAAGATATCCTCGACTTCCACCGATTTTATGCCAATGTCATTATTCATAGCTTACGTGAAAAGTGGGTCAGTGAACGTTCAGATAAGCTTCTTAATCAGCTTAGCTATGAGGTATCGCATGATAACCTAACTGGACTGCTCAACCGTAGCTGTTTAGCTGATACCTTGGAGACATTAACGCAGCAGGCGACTCGCCCATTCAGTTTGGCGTATCTT
Organism: Vibrio sp. sp1; assembly: GCF_016920955.1. Lineage (NCBI taxonomy): Bacteria > Pseudomonadati > Pseudomonadota > Gammaproteobacteria > Vibrionales > Vibrionaceae > Vibrio > Vibrio sp. sp1. Next base: position 888,308 of record NZ_CP060590.1, on the reverse strand, counting down.
GATATCGATAATTTCAAATCGATCAATGATATCAACGGAAACTATATCGGCGACCAAATCATTAAGTTCACAGCTAACGCCATTCAACAGAGCTTGTCGTCGCCAAACAATGCGTTCCGTGTTGCAGGAGATGAATTCGCCTTCATCACGTACGACGAAGATCCTGTCGCCGTGTGTCAGGAAGTACTCGACAAAATTGAAAGCGGCTACAGCGACAAATCTAACCGGATTTCTTTCACCGTTAGTATTGGTATTGCACGTGCCCCAGTACATATGTTGAACAGCGATGAGCTGATTTTGAATGCCAGTCTCGCTCTCAAAGATTGTAAAAAACACCGCGATACACGGATTCAGCATTACGACACACACCTTAGTGCGTTATACCACCGTAGGACGCAGCTTATTGAGGCAATGCGAATCCAACTAAGTACTGATATACAAGACAGCGATGAGTTGTATGTAGTGGTTCAACCGATCGTCGATATCACGAGCGACCGCTGGAATTACTTTGAAATTTTGACTCGTTGGAATAGCAATATCTATGGAAATATCTCTCCAGCGGAGTTCATTGAAGCTGCCGAACAATCAGGCCTGATTATCGAGTTAGGTGAACGGATTATTGAACTCGCGTGTATCGCAAAGCAAGAACTCGAAGCGAACCTAGGCTATAAAGTCAAACTCTCCATCAATTGCTCAGCGTATGAGTTGGTTGATTCCAACCGTTATATTAATCACTTAACCAACATGGTTGAAAAGTATCAGCACGAAGCAAAAGACTTTGTTATAGAGCTCACCGAGACCGTCTTACTCTCACAAAGTGGCCGTGAACAGATGGTACTTAACTCGTTGCGATACTTGGGTTTTAAAGTCGCACTGGATGATTTTGGTACGGGATACTCAAGCTTGAACTATATACACAATTATCCGATTGATAGCATCAAAATCGATGCTACCTTTGTGCAGAACATGCTCTCAAATACAACCTCTGAACAAGTAGTGTTTTTGATAGCGCAATTGGCAGAGCTGCTCGATGTGGATTTGATTGCCGAAGGCGTAGAAGACGATAGAGCACTACAAAAGTTAATTGAAATGGGCTGCCACTACATCCAAGGTTATTTTTACTCTCGTCCACACAGTGTTGAAGAAATCGTACACCTGATAAATGAACGTGAAGTGCGGAGTGCCTAACGTACTGAACAGACTGCTGTCATAGAATTCAAATCTAGTTAATGCACAAAGTAAAAGAGACCAAGCTATGCTTAGTCTCTTTTTGTTTTTTGAGCGAAGTACTTTATTACAGCACTGCTTTCTCTTTATCGCGTAATAGTCTATCCATTTCATCTCTGTTCGCGACAAAAGTAGCCATCTCTTTCTTAGGAACAGAACTCGCCATTGGGATATTTGCTCGCATAGCGTTAACTGGACGGCCGTATTCAATCAACTCATAGTGAAGGTGTGGCCCAGTCACTCGACCTGTTTTACCAGAAAGACCGATACGCTGGCCTCGAGAAACCTTTTGCCCTTTCTTCACCAAAATCTTACTTAGGTGTAAGTAACGGGTTTTGTATTTGCTGCCGTGCTCAACAACCACGTAGTTACCCGCATATGGGTGTTTACGAGTCATGATCACTGTACCATCACCAGTAGAAACGACTGGTGTACCGGTTGGTACAGCAAAGTCAGTGCCGTTGTGCGGCGCAACACGCCCCGTTACTGGATGTAAACGATTAGGATTGAAGCCAGAACTGATACGCCAACGACTACTTACAGGGTAACGCTGGAATGCGCGCTGTAAGCTTTCACCTTTGGCATTGTAGAATTGACCATCAGTATGAAGGTAAGCGGTGATCTCGCGGCCGCGATTATAAATCTTAATCGCCTCAATTTCGTTCTTACCTGTTGGTACACCATTGATGCTTTGTGAGCGGCGAACAACTTCAAATCGATCACCTGCACGAAGATCACGTCCAAAGTTAAGTTGTTCTTTGAGTAAGCTTACGACTTGACTCACTTCCGCCGACGTTAAACCTAAACGACTCGCAGAAGAAGAAAAACTGCCTTGAATAACGCCAACTAAAGGTTCTTGGCTCCACACGCCAGGAATGGAAATATCAGTAAAGTCATAGCTACCATCACTATTCAGCTTGTAGACCACTTTATCTGCAATAGAAAATTGCAGTTCCATTTTCGCTAACTCGCCTGTCGCATCATCACGCCAGAAACGGAGCGTATTGCCCGGCTTAAGTGTATCAAGTGCCAAGTAGTTCAAATCCGTTTCCATTACTTTCATTAACGAGCTGTAACCGAAACCGAGCTGACTAAAAATAGTGCTTAGGTTGTCACCTGCTTGGATTTGATATTCGAAGTTCGGGGGAGTGACAACTTCGGCAGTTGTCGCATCAAGAATTTTTTCAACGACCTGAGATTCAGGTAGGTTCAATGCGATGGTTTTGGTTAAAGATGACTCTTTGAGAGAGTGAGAAACACCAATCGCAACTAAAACTGGCAAGGAGTATAACAGCAGCGCTCTACGACTTGTCAGATTCGGCAACCGTCTTGTAATTTCATTTGTAGACACGGGAATTACTATCTCCTTTCAAACAAGGCTCATAGCTTATGCATTCCCGAATAAGAAATCACTAGGAAATTTCGAGATCTAGCGCAGAAAATACTGAATTTTTACAGAACTCAAAAAAAATTCATCACTGTTGCATATGTAAGTTATTCCCTACACGCTGTAATGTGGATGAATTGAATTGATTTGGCGTGTCTGCCATTGCTTGATCGTCACCGTGCGCTAAATATGAAAGCGTGATAGTTGTATCACTTTTCCATTCGAGCTGAGTAAATTTCACGCGGTCACCAACAAAAACACTGTCTAAAAGGACAACTCGGCTCGGCACGGGGTCAAACTTGAACAAGCCAACATAGTTAAACGAACCGCTACCTTGTGTCGTTACAATCATCGGTGCAACAACCCATGAAACACCTTCAATCTCACGCTGGCTAATCGACGCAGTTGGAACAAGTACCTGACCTTTTGTCGCACCTGCATCATAGTCACCGATCAAATAGCCGTTTTCTTTATCCCACTCATCAAGAAAAGTGACCGCACTTTGCTCGGGGACTTGGATCGTCCAAGGATTACGTGCAGTGATACCAAGCGTCTCTTGCACAATAACGTTAGTTTCTACTTCTGTTTGAGGAAACTTAGCCATGATCTCGTCATCAGACAAACTAAAACGATAAACACCTGCGATCACAACCACAACCAATAAAACGATTGGAATAAGTAGAATAAGTGGTATCGGCAGGATTTTTTTGTGAGTCATGAAGACTTCCTTGTTTCAAGGTATAAACGAAAAGCGAGTATACCATTGTATACCCAAATGATTTCACCTCTTCAAGTGTTTCAAAATTAAACTAAACTGATTGTATCCAAATAGTTTCAAGTCCAGAGCTAATAACGAGCCAGTGACACAAGCTCTGTGCTCTAGGTCTATCGGTGTGTTGGGACAAATAGGTAATCACGATGACAAAAACCATTCATACATGCGAGTGCGCCTGCGGTTTAGTTGAGATCCGTTGTAAGGGAGAGCCCACCCACACGTCTGTCTGCCATTGCTTCGAATGCCAAAAACGAACTGGCAGTGTTTTTGGGGTACAAGCTCGCTTTGAAAAAGAGCATGTCACTTTAAACGGTGAAGTCACTAGCTATACCCGAATTGGCGATGATGGCAGTGAGGTTCAGTATGACTTTTGTCCATCCTGCGGCACGACAATGAGGTTGTTCGTTGCTGCATACCCAGAAATCATGATCATTCCCGTCGGTCTATTTACCGATAAAGAGTTCCACCAACCTACCGTTTCAGTCTATGAACAAATGAAACACGGGTGGGTGAGTTTCGAATGCACAACGGAACACATCTGCTAGCGAGCAATCCGCGTTCACGTATTTACTTTGGCTCGGACAACCGCCCTATAAGTGAGATTTTTTTGAGAATGATCAATCGAGTTTTACTGTAAAGGGTTTCGTAACTCGGTGTGAGCGCTATAATCGGCTCCTAATATTTGGTGGGGGTTTATTGTGATTTCCAGACTTCCTCGTTGGGTGGAATATGGCGCGTTTCTACTAGCTCTTCTCGCGGGCTGCGTCAACGCCGTTGGTCTTCTCGGCTTTCAACACCAAGCGATAACTCATCTTTCGGGAACCGTAACTCAGCTAGGGAACAGCTTGCTAACAGGTGTGGATAGCTCCATTCACCTGCTCTTCATCGTATTTAGCTTTTTGATTGGCGCTGCCTTTAGCGGCTTTTTTATTGAAAGCAGTGCGTTAAAACTAGGGCGAAGATATGGTGTTGCACTGTGCATAGAAGGGAGCTTGCTCTTACTCAGCTTGGGCTTTTTGGTGCAAGGGGATTTGTACGGCCAATATCTAGCATCAGCAGCATGTGGATTACAAAACGCAATGATCACCACGTTTAGCGGCGCAGTAGTCAGAACCACACATATGACCGGAATCATCACCGATCTAGGGATTATGATTGGAGAGAGCTTGAGAGGTCGTCAATTTGACCGACGTAAAGCAAAATTATTCCTATTCATTTTCTTTGGCTTTTTGTTTGGCGGCGTCGCGGGAGCGGCTCTATTTACGGTATATGGTTTATATACGCTGGTTTTCCCAGCAATATTGGCTTTTTCTACAGCTCTGATTTACTGGAGTTACCTATACATACTTAGCCGTCAACAAAAAGCATAAAATTTCGATCCGATTGAAGCGACATGCTTCAATCGGATTTGGCTCAATAGGTTCACACTGCAACGGTACAAGAAACGCTGAACGGTATTTTGACACCACTAACAACCTTAAAATAGATAAGGCTAACTGAATTTCTGGCCAAGAAGTTAGTTAGATCAAAATCACATTTATTTACCATTTTATTATTCCAGTCACAATGCGCCCCATAATTCACTGCGCAATTCACCTCTCGTGCTACAATTTTCTAACACAAGCAACATATTCGCATACACTTAGACGTTATTTGACCAATTACCCGACAAATCGGCTGAATAACTAGATGTATTTAATGAATAGTATTGCAATGGATGCAGTTTGCGGGTACCCTCCGCAAAACTGTGATTAAATACGGATGTTTAGTGAATATTTATGTCATGGAAATGGCAAGTATTGACTAGTAGTAACACGAGACAACTATGCATAACACCACTAATGCTACTGAAGCTCCTAAGGGCAACTTTTGGATGTTTTTCATCCCTTCCCTAATTGGTCTTCTACTCTTTATGGCTCCGATCTCTTACGATGGCGGCCTAACCATTCCCGTTGCCGTGATGGCAAAAGTCATCCCAGCGGTGTTAGGCGATACCTTGATTGCTATCGTCACCAGTATCATCGCTTTCATGGCCGTTGCTTCTGTTCTTTGCAAAATTTTTAAGCCAGCTGCAATTTTACGTAATGGTTTTTTAAACGGTCTCTTCAACCCATCTCCACTTTGGCTCGTTGTTCGTTTAATCGGCGGCGCTGCCGTGTTAATGACGTTCTTCCAAGTGGGTCCAAAAGCAATTTGGGAAGAGAACACTGGCGGGCTTGTTCTTACTGGTCTTCTACCTACTCTGTTTGCCGTTTTCATTTTCGCGGGTTTACTGCTTCCGCTTCTTTTGAACTTCGGTCTTCTGGAGCTATTTGGTGCGTTACTCAGTAAAATAATGCGTCCGGTATTCAACCTACCTGGCCGCAGTGCAATTGACTGTATGGCATCTTGGTTAGGCGACGGAAGTGTTGGTATCTTGCTAACCAGCAAGCAATACGAAAATAAGTTCTACACTCAGCGTGAAGCGGCTGTTGTCGGGACCACTTTCTCAGCAGTATCGATCACGTTTAGCTTAGTTGTTATCGCTCAGGTAAAACTAGAGCACTTATTTTTGCCTTTCTACGGCGCTATCTGTCTAGCTGGTATCGTAGCTGCGATTATCATTCCTCGCCTGCCTCCGCTTAGTCTGAAGAAAGATCGCTACATTGACGGCAGCAACCCAGATAAAGACGCAGATGCAGTGCCAGAAGGCCACACCACATTCTCTTGGGGTATGGATCTAGCTCTTAAGCGTGCTGGTCAAGTCACATCGGTTCAGTCTGTATTTAAAGAAGGCGTACACAACGCAGTCGACATGGTATTTGGCGTATTACCTGTAGTGATGGGTCTTGGTACCGTTGCATTGGTGATTGCAGAATACACGCCTGTATTTGCAATTCTGGGTCAACCGTTTATCCCATACCTAGAGCTACTGCAAGTCCCTGAAGCTGTTGCAGCATCACAGACAATCGTTGTTGGCTTTGCGGATATGTTTATTCCAGCAATTTTAGCGGCCTCAATCGATAACGAAATGACACGTTTTGTTATTGCAGCAATGTCAGTAACTCAGCTTATCTACATGTCGGAAGTAGGTGCCCTACTGTTAGGCAGCAAAATTCCAGTAAACATTGTAGAGCTCTTCGTAATCTTCATTTTACGTACGTTAATCACATTACCTGTGATTGCTGGCGTTGCTCATCTTATTTTCTAAAATCGAGACGTCAATTAACAAAGGCTCCGCATCGTCGGGGCCTTTTTTATACCTAAAACTCCGTCCACATTAGGCTTTTAGTAAAAAGCTCATAATTTACAAAGACAAAACTTCAACAAAACACCTTTCAGCACCAACAAAATTTTCATCACCTCACCTGTAAAGCCAGTTAATGCCACTGTTTGTTAAGCAATTCTTTTCATTATGACGATTTCATTAATTGAGCTCGCAAACATGATCACACTCACAAGTTTTAACGTAAATTGTCGGTTTGTTTAAATTTAGTTAAAAAAGACGACAAATGAGTTCATGTTTTTGACAAAGATGTCGATAAAAATATAACCAAACACAATAGGTTTCTCTTTATGCCCAATTCGCTCGGTTTAAAAGAGGCGAAAGCAAAGTGGAACCAACCGGGAGAATCAGAGGAAAGCTCATGAAATTCAGACATAAGGTTGTCACAGCCTCTTCATTTTTGCTGCTAATTACCGTGTCGTTATTGTCGACACAACAAGTTATGACCATCCGCTCCCAAACTCAGGAGCAAATCGACTCAAGTGTAAACGAGATATTGACCAGTGTTGGTAACACTGTGCAATCAGAAATGAATGCAAAGAAGGATCTCGCTCGCTCCATTACTGAAGTGATTGAGCTTGATCCCAGTTCACATAGCTATGTTCAAAACATACTTGAAAGACCGACGCCAAAAAGCAGCTTCCTTGCCATCGGTTTTGGTTATGAAAGTAATGGCTTTGTGATTGAAAATGACGACGGCTGGGATGCGGGTCCAGACTACGACCCACGTCAGCGTCCTTGGTTTATTGCAGCTAAGAGCAAAGGCGATTTGGTCGTAACCGATCCGTACGTCGATGCGTCCTCGAAAAACGTTATCATCTCTGTTGGTACGCCAGTAAAAGAAAATGGCCAGTTTTTAGCCGGTATGTTTTATGACCTCGAATTAACTACCCTTTCTGATCTGGTCAACCAAGTGAATCTGTTTGATGCTGGTTACTTATTTCTGATCACCGCTGATGGCACAACCATTGCTCACCCTCAAAGTAAGTATAACGGCGAGAAGGTCGGTAGCTACCTCCCGCAAATCGAACTTACGCAATCAGCACAACATGTTGAGATTGATGGCAACCGCTACATGGTTAACCTGACTCACATTCCTGGCGAGAACTGGTACGTAGGTTCGGTTATCGATGAAGCTGTTGCCTATTCTGCCGTAGGAGAGCTTCGTAACAACGCTATTATTTATTCAATCATTGCCGTGATTGCATCTATTATCGCCCTAACTCTGTTGATTCGCACTCTCATGCGTCCTTTGGACACGCTAAACAATGCGATTAAAGATGTAGCATCAGGGAAAGGCGACCTTACACAACGCCTCGAAACAGATACTGACCAAGAGTTTTCTGAGCTTGCCACAAACTTCAATACGTTCATGGAGAACTTACAACAGCAAATCATTGAGTCGAAACGTATTTCTGATCAAATTTTAAACGGAACTCAAATCACCGCTGAGGGCGCAAAAGACTCGGCAGGCGCAATTCACACTCAGCTGCAAGAGCTAGAACAACTTGCTACCGCGATGCATGAGATGTCTGTCACCGCGACAGAGGTTGCTAATAATGCGCAAGGTGCGGCAAGTGCAGCCAAAGAAGCCGACCAAGCAACGGTTGAGGGGTCTTCTATCGTTGGTGAATCGACACAAACGATAAACATGCTTTCCGATAGCATTGACCTTGCAGTCGAAGAAGTACAAGTGTTGGAATCTGCTACCGCCAATATCGAAACAATTCTAAAAGTCATCAACGATATTGCGGACCAAACGAACTTACTCGCGTTGAATGCCGCAATCGAGGCTGCACGTGCGGGAGAATCTGGCCGAGGCTTCGCCGTTGTTGCAGATGAAGTACGTACACTGGCACAACGAACTCAAGAGTCGACAACAGAGATTCGTACTATGATTGAGCAACTACAATCTGGCGCTTCATCTGTGGCAAATGCCATGCATCAAAGCAAAGGTAGTGCTATAGAGGCCGTTGAAAAAGCGGGTTTAGCAAATAGTGCGTTACAACGCATTCGTGATGCGATTCAGCGTATTTCCGATATGAACTTGCAAATTGCCTCAGCAGCGGAAGAGCAAAGCCTCGTCGCTGAAGAGATCAACAACAATACGGTGAATATTAAAGACCTATCGACTCAAGTCGCCGAATCGGCAAATCGAACCAACGACGCGATGCAGGCGCAACAAGAAGATGTACATAAACAAGATCAAATCTTAAATAGATTTACTGTCTAACACTCATTTAAGCAAAAACAGCGAGCACCGACTCGCTGTTTTTGTTTTTAACCCTCTACCCTAGTATTGGTCGATGTTACATGTGCCATGTTGTTGCTATTAAGCTCAACATTACAAGAACACCGACTATATGTCCTTTCAAGTTTAATTGAACTCGACATGGATATAGCGATCATTAGAACGGCGATAATAACGGTCGTCCACTTTTAGATAAGTGAAATCTCCAATCTTTATGTAGGTACTATTCCGAGGAATTCGGTCATGGTAATAGTAACTGCGCCTTGGTCGTCTGGTCTCCACATAAATAACGTCACGATGTTTGTGTTTATGCTTGTGCTTGCGCTTGTGTTTATGATGGTGGTGATGAGCATGATGGTGATCGTACCGATGTCCATGCTTATGCTTCGGGTCAGCCACCGCTTCTGTACTCAACACACCTAAAGACAACATAACGCCAACCATGGCAAAAGATAATTGCTTTGACACAACAGAGCCTCTTATTCATATCAACATCGATATAATAGAAGGGTGAATCACTGTACATGTCAGCCTTTCGCTAAGGAGTTTTACTAAAAAGTCAGCGCTAACCGTGATTATCAGAGAAACGTCAAACATCACAAATGCTGATGACTTCGAGTGGCCTGGGTTCGGCTATGAATACAAAAAAGCCGCCCGTTTGACTACGAGCGGCTCAGTTTTTAAATAAGCTAGCGTGATTTTATACTGCTTGGGCAAACAGCAAGAAACAGCCGAATAGGAAGATCATGCTCATTCCCATTGCGCCGCCACCAGCTTCATAAATATTGTCATCTTCTACCGGCACTCGGCGCACTTTCATGGTCATTGATAATGGGACAAAGACCGCGAGAAACACAAGAATAATCCCCGCGTAGCTGAGAATAGCTAGGAAGTGTTCTGGGGCAAATACAGCACCTAATAGTGGTAGTACAAAAGTAGTAACAAAAATCACTGGCTTACTTGCTTTCAGTAGGTCTGCATTTTGATCGTATAGCGCCATTGCAACACCTAAGAACGACGTTAGTAGTGCCAAACCAGTAAACATGGATAGGATGAACTCTAAGCCCTCGTATTGCTGACCTAGTACCGATATCAACTCTGTTACGTTGGAGTATTGAACAAGCTCATGAGGTGGTAGGTTGCCGACAACCGCTAACAACCATAATAGGTAACAAACAAGCGGAATAGTTGAGCCCACGATAATCATATTACGCAGCTGTGTTTTACTCGCTTCTTTGTTGTAAGTTACAAGCGATGGGATAACGACCATAAAACCGAAACTGGTGAAAAGCACCGAACTGGTTTTGATAAGTGCCATTTTATCGTCGCTCACAACCTCATCAAGTCCTTCAAACGAGACGCTTGGTGCAAGCGCAAAAAGTGTCAGGATCAGCGCTACGATCATGCCTAGGAACAAACCGCGATTCAGCTTATCTACTACCCCTGTACCTGCCGAAACAATGATACCAACTAAAAGAGTAAAACCGACTTGGCTTGAGATCGTAGATGTTGGAAGCCCAATTGAGGCTGTTACTTTTTGTACCAGATCACCCGCACCAATGATGTAAGCCATTAATAGACAAACTAACAGGGCGTAAAGCAAGCTGTTGGTTACCAACTGGCCTCCTTTACCAAGCGTTTCGCGAGCAATTGCATTCATGCTCACACCACCACCTACTTTGCAACTGGCTTCAAGAAGGAGCAGCGCAGCATAAGTCGTTCCAGCCCAGATGAACAACATAAGAAGAGTGCCCCAAAGGAGGCCAAATTGAGCAAGCACCATTGGTATAGCAAGCATACCAGCGCCAAGAGCAGTACCTGCAACGATCAGGGAGCTGCCGACAAGTTTTAGGTTCACGGTTAATACCTCTAAATTCAATCCGTTAATTTCTCGCCAGTTGTGCTTTATCTAAAGCACACAACAAAACGCTCCGACTTAGTCAAAATTTGGTTACAAGAGCACTATGTTACAAGAGCCCTGTATGGCTAAGAAGACACGCAACAAAAGGTGGTTAATCATTTGCACATGAACACTTGAGAGTCATTTTTGGCGATGTCATCGCTGATGAAATGTGCGCAACTTTGGGTTCGAAGCAAAATTGTTCATCTTAATTCATCAACCCCATTCGTTATGAATGGATTTGGTTCGAAAAGATTGTAAGGCATAAGCAGGACGATTGAAAAGCAAAAGGTCAATCTTATAGCGATATATTTTAACAACTCTTATCTTTTACCTAAGATGTGTTGTTTTTTTCGTCACTAATTAGTCTTTTATCGCTTAAAAAGAAGGCAGAACGTGCTCAATGGCTCAATTTGGCTGGGTGTACAGATTAATTTACAGTTTAAGTGAAGGTGTTAGATTCCAAGGACGTAGCCTAGATCGGACAATATCGCTATTATTCGCTGCGTACCGACACTGTTCGGTTCACATACCTCTAAACACTGATTTACGGTTCGAAAATATAGGTAAATGAGTGTCCGAATGCTGGGTGTGGTTCCCCAGCATTTGCATCCTTTCTTTTAGATGTCATCAATTGATCGAAATTGCGTAAATCTTGTATCGCCCGACTTTACGACTGTGTTAATACGCTTTATCTAGCGCGCCAATGATATAAGTTAACACTGGAATACCCATATCGGCGACCTGCTTCTCAGTCTCACTCATATTTTCATGCGCCATCCGCAGCTCTACTTCACTTATCGATTCTTTGTGAAGGTAAAGCTCTTTGTAGTTCATCAATCGCTGTTGTGACTGTTGAATCAGTGTCACAACATTCTCTTTAGTCTCACGATGTTGCTGATCAATTTCACTAAATAAATGATCTAAAATGCGTTGCATTTTGCGAATAGAAGCTTTCGTTTCTATTGATTTGTATGATTGATACTTTTCCATTGAGTTAATAACTGACTAAAATATTTACGTTTTTATAAGACAGTTATTTTTATACTGATTGCAAAGCAGGTAAATATGTGGTGGTTAAACTGGTCCACTTCTTGCTCCGTTTAGGTCAAAACTGTCCTTTCAGGAGAGCACATGCAGGTAGACCCTATAATTCAAGCACTGATCGCAAGACGAAAATCGAATGGCCTCTCCCGTGAGCAAATGGCAAACATCGCTGGAATGAGCGTAAAAACATATCAAAGGATCGAGCGCGGAGAGTCCGATCTTAAACTCTCACAATATCGTGCCATATTGCGTTCGCTTCATTTGACTGACCTAGATATTGCCTTAGATGTACGTGATGTTCAGCATGTCACAGCAAATGACTTAACAGCCGTGGCGCGATTGCTCTCACCGGAAGCTCAGTCCCTGCTCGTTCGCCTGTTATCGTTAATCCTTGAACAAAAGAACAAGAAAGGTGATTAACGACATTGCTCATACCCAAACGATGAATGCCCTGTTGAGCGTTGAAACATGAACCGTTTAGACAAAAAAAACTCGTCAAATGACGAGTTTTATTCTTTATATCAGTCCGTTACTCTAGGCTTTTCAATTCCGATGTATCAACGCCTTTTATTGCATCTTTCGCCACTTTATCAGGATCAAAGACATCACGTTCTTCATACGAATTATCAATCATGCCTTGTCCTATCGCGGTCGCCTGCTTTTGTAACTTGTTACCCTCTACCTCACCAGCATCCCAGCCTTGTCGATAATCTGAGTCGGTTTGATACCTTGTTTCGTCCTTAATATAGTGTTCAAAATCATTCCCTGCCTCTTGCATACCACTATGCCGACCGTCATGAAAGCCTTGGATATAAGCTTCATCATAACCGCTCTCTTTTAACGCGCTGTCACTCGTACCACAGCCTGAGAGGAGAACAAAAAATAGCGAAACGAATACCTTATGAAACATATTTAGGCCTCAAAGCTTTCAAATAAATTAATCATAGTTCGCGATTTCAACTTCTGCTTACTTCAGGCTATTAGATAGCATTGTGACTCGACGAAGCCTGTGAACTTGAGTCCCTACAGTGAGTACAAAGCTGGACAAAGCATCACACCTACTGATAAACATTATACTCAACGCGCGTTTAATACTTCCATCGCAAGTGCTTCATCATCTTGCTCAGCCAAACCACTGATACCAATTGCACCGACGACTTTCCCCTCTTGTTCTACAGGTACACCACCCATAAAGCCTGTGATCTTCGGGTCAGTCCAATAACTCAACTGCTTACCCGTCTCACGAGCCCAAGCACCCAGATTGCCGCTAGGCTGACAGTCTCTAGCCGAGGTGTAAGCTTTGTTATGTGCCAACAAACCTGCTTGCACACTCACATCATCCATTCGGGCAAAACCGAGCAATTCTCCATGTGTATCAACCACGGCAACCGCAATGTTCTGCTTGCGAGCAGTCGCAATTTCCAATGCCGTTTGAATCAGAGTTTGAACTTGTACGTATTTCATTTTTCTCTCCTACGGGATCTCATGACCAAGGGTTTTCTCGAACAAGCCATACCAATGGCTACGTGATAGCGTGACGCTCTCTACTTGAGCACAAGCGCGAATACGCTGTGGGTTTGCAGTACCAATAACAGGCTGAATTTGGTTTGGGTGACGCGTTAGGAAGGCTAAAACAATCGCCTCAGACGACACGCCATATTCAGCTGCTAGCGCCATTACCATCTCCGCCGTCTGTCTGGTGTTGTGATCATCAGAATGTAAACCACGCTCTGAGAATCTTCCTTGCGCCATACTGCCCCACGCTTGCAGTTGGATATTATGCTTACGGGCATGTTCCAGTGTTCCCGCAACGTAGTCAGATTCCGACGAAGGAAGCCCCATGCCTTGCTTAATAAAGTCAGACTTAGCCAGACTCATTTCCAACTGGTTCGCCACAACAACTTCGCCCGTTGCTTGTTGAAGAAGGTCAATTTGAGCACTGTTCATGTTAGAAACACCGAAGTGGTTAACTTTGCCAGCTTGTTTCAGGGCTTTTAGCGTTGTGCCCAGTTCTTCAAATTCAACCAAAGGATCAGGACGATGCAGCATCAAAACATCAAGATTTTCCACGCCAAGGCGTTCAAGAATGCCCTCAACAGAAGCCGTCACCCATTTGGCAGAGAAGTCATACTGCTTAACACCTTGCTCATCTCCTAGACGGATGCCGCACTTTGATTGCAGATACATTCGTTCTCGTAAGGTTGAGTCATTGGCTAAGATGCGCCCAAACACTTCTTCAGCCTTACCGAATTTGTAGATATCCGCATGATCAAAGAGATTGATGCCAACCTCTAATGCTGCCTCTACAGCGGCATAAGCTTGGTTTTCATCTTGGGCGGTTAATGGGTTGCGATTCCACTCCCCTCCAAGTCCCATACAGCCGAAGACCAAGCGGCTAACGTTAGGTAAGGTTTTGGCGAGCGGTAGTGTTGGATTGTTCATCGTTATTCTCACTTTTCCGATTTCTGCATCTTCAATTTCTTAAATTAACTCGAACCATCTTACCGTTCGTAAAAATTAGTTTAATACCGTAAAATCGAATTCATTATCCTCGTTACCGAACAATTAAAGCGAGCAATAAAGATGGCAGATTATAAGAGAATCGAAAAACTGATGCTGTTTGCTGAAGTGGCTCAAACGCTCAACTTTTCTAGAGCAGCAGAGCAACTTGGTATCTCTAAAAGTTACCTGTCGGAACAAATCAAGCGATTGGAATCGGAACTCGCAACGCCTTTGATTGTTCGAACCACACGCAGCGTGAGATTGACGGCAGAAGGTGAATCGATCTTTGCACAAGCGGAAGATCTCAAACGCCGCGTAATGGAAATGGAAAAGAGTTTAAGTCAGCGATCTGAACAAATAGACGGTCTGATTCGTCTTACCGCTCCCAAGATGTTTGCTGAAGCGGTGCTGCATGATTTGTGTGTGGCGTTTCGCGCTTTACATCCAAACGTAGAGTTCGAGATTCTTTCTAGCTATCAAGCGTTTAATCTGACAGAAACCAGCGTTGATTTTGCGTTTCGAGCGACAAGAACGCCGCCAGAGAATATGATTGCTCATCACCTTTTGGACTACCACCACTGGCTGGTTGCCTCTCCTCAGTATCTGCAAGAAGAAGGTACGCCGGAGACATTAGATGATTTACAAGAGCATCAATGCTTAACCACATTGCATCAAAAAGAGTGGCCGTTAAAAACGGGAACAGTTCAAACCCAAGGTTGGCTTTCAAGCAATGAAAACCGCTTACTCAAAGAATCAGCCCTGTCTGGCAATGGCATTGCTCGGTTAGCAAGTTACTTTGTCGAACAAGACGTTGAGCACGGCCGTCTAGTGCAGGTTCTATCGGAAGAAACTGACCACCAGCACAACGCGGTTTACTTGGTGTACCCACAACTTATCTATCAATCAGCGAAAACCAGAGCCTTCATTGAATTCGTGAAGCAGCACTTTGCTATGTAACTAAGGCAGTTAATCCGCAGACCACACCGAGCGAATATCTGGCCAACCCCAGTTAGTAAGAGCGACGTCTTCTAAAACACCTTGGAAACGCAAAGTTTGTGTATGGTGGAACATGGGTGCAATCCAGTATTCGCTGATCAACGTCGATGCAATTGGCTCCAATGCATTAAGGTAGTCCTCAAGTGGAACGAAAGATCTGACTCTCTGTAGTTGTTCATCTAACCATTGTGCGTTCTTCTCTCCCAAAGTGTGGAATAGCACAGCGTTGCTGAAGAAGTTCGTGAACGCTGAGGCATGACGATTATCATCTAGGTTTATGTTCGTCACGACCATCGTCTCATTTAGCTCACCATTCTTAGCTTTCTCGTTCAGCTCACGATAGGAATACATAACAATTTCTACTTTACTGCCAACACTCACCAAACGATTAGAAATAGCCCGCGCACAGCGACGCAACGCGGTATAGTTATATCCGGCTATCGTAATGTGTTTAGGTAACTTAAGCGGCTCACTGAACGGACGGAGCACTGGCTTCCAACCTGGTAGCAGGTTATAAGCGGGTATACTCCCAAATACAATATTCTCGCGGCGCATCACTTCGGCCAAGTGCTCAGGTTGAATTAGCTCACTAATATAACGGCGCTGCGCTAAAGAGAGTTTGTGCTTAGCGTGCTGATTAAATAAGGCGAATAAGCAACCATCTTCTATTCGACTACGCTTGCTCGCCGATGAGTTTTCTCGGTTTTGCGTCGACATATAGTGTCCACACAAATCCTCCTCGGGCGAAGTATCCCTTTGCAACGTATTTGCTGCCAATGACGGGTTCTCCATTTGCTCGTCATTAACAATCCAGATAGTCACCAAATCCGTTAGAACTCTACATGCATAATAACCATTAAATGCTTGCAGTTTTAAACGACTTTCATTGTGCTCGACAACAGAGAATGGGCCACTTCCGACCACCAGCTTGTTATTCGCTACGTTAACTTGGCTTACTGGTTGAATGCCGTATTTCACTCCAGAAATAAGTCCAGCAAAGCCCAAGTCAGCTCGATTAAGCTTAAAAACAACTTTCAATGGCGTTGGCGCAGTAATGTTAGCAACATGTGCCAACTCTTTTTCGTAGTACTGTAGTGAACTCAACTTTGCAAACAAGCTAACCACTGTTTCTGCATCAATGGAATTACCATTATGAAAAGTCAGACCTGGACGAAGGTAGAAAGTCCATTCGTAGGTGTCTTCGTCATAACGCCAGTGATGTGCGAGTTCTGGTTGCACTTTCCCATTGTGATCACTCGAAACTAAGCAACAATAGATTTGCCTTAATAAGAAACGTTCGCTGCTACGCTGAAGTTGATGTGGAACGACGCGCTCAAACATTCGCTTATAGGTTAATTGAATATTGAGCTGTCCTTCTTGCACAGAAGCACCAGACGTTGTTTTTAACAAACGGCCAAATGCCATTTCGTCTTCATCTAATATCGCCAGTGCTTTTTCATACTTGCCTAACTTGATACGTTCAAGAGCC
Organism: Vibrio sp. sp1; assembly: GCF_016920955.1. Lineage (NCBI taxonomy): Bacteria > Pseudomonadati > Pseudomonadota > Gammaproteobacteria > Vibrionales > Vibrionaceae > Vibrio > Vibrio sp. sp1. The sequence continues at coordinate 871,469 of NZ_CP060590.1, read as the reverse complement.
AAGCTCTCTTTTAAAACGTCTAACTCCATATTCAGAATAAGAGTCGATCGTTGGTTCCGCCCAGCTTTCGGGTGCCAGCTCAACCACGCCTTCTGCTGCATCTGCGTTAGCAGGCTACGAGCATGCCGAGAAGAAGTGAACATGATGTCGGCAATGTCCTGTAACGTGGTTTTTGTTTCATCACCAACGCTAAACGAGAGTAATCGTTGGTAATAGCGAAACAAATTGAGATCAGACACTGAATCAACCTTAGATCTGTGAAGTTTGTGGATAGGAATAGTTTACTTAAGTTGGCGGTAATAAAATAAGAAAACTTCCTAATTATCTGTTCCCCTTTTCCACAATTAACCTCCAAATTCGGCTTTAAAGCCCCATATATTTACGTTATTAGGAAAAAAGCCAACAAAAGCACTCTCTTTTTTATATCCCCTTTTATACACATAATTTACTCGTCAGCTAAAGGAGGAAAAAATGAAGAAGCCAATGATGGCGTACTTTTTTCAGCAACGCCTAGCTCAATCGAGTAATAAAATAGAAGTGATGACTCTGGTTTATCTTAACGATATGTTCCAGTGGTCATAGCCTAACCTCAAGCAGAACTTAGCTCCTGATACTACACCCCCACTTCGTTGTATCTTAAGTTCTGCTTTTTCATCTTTTGCACTCTACTACCTTATTGCAGGTTACTAAAAGTTAACTAGTTGAAACACCGCAAAACAGAGTCTACATTGAAGTCTCATCCCCCAATCGCTTTGTTGAGAAAGGGGCATTCATGGATATACACCACCAATTCGGGAGTCAATATGGCAACTTCAGTGAAACTTAAAGCGGGCGACAGCTTCCCTCATCTTCAAGCCACTTTGCTAGATGGTTCAAGCGTAACGTTGGGTCAGCCGCAAGGTGATGCGACTTGGCGAGCAGTATTCGTTTATCGTGGTAAACACTGCCCTCTTTGTACTAAGTACCTCAACGAGCTTGAGAGTTACAAACAGGCTTTCGCTGATGCTGGCGTCGATATTCTTGCCGTTTCTGGCGACTCAAAAGCACAGCTAGAGGGGCATCTAGAGAAACTCGAAATCAGCTTCCCTATCGCTTACGGCCTGACCGAAGAACAAATGAAAACGCTAGGCTTGTATGTATCTATTCCTCGATCTGAACAGGAAACCGATCATAATTTCGCAGAACCAGGTCTGTTTGTGGTGAATGAACACGGCGACTTACACGTGGTGGATATTTCAAACAACCCGTTTGTTCGCCCTGAGCTTGGCGCGCTATCACGCGGATTGGCATGGATTCGCGATCCAAACAATAACTACCCTATCCGTGGCACATTGGATTACTAATATCTTCTACACCCAAGTAAACTTTCTATCCTTAAATAAGCTAGGATTCTTGCCTTAGTGAGAATAACTTGGAATGCATATCAGATCCGTGAGATCTGATATGTATCAACAAGTTGGAAATAGAGTCCTTGTTCATTATACAACGCCTTGATGAAAAACAAGATCAGTGAAGCCCAGGCTCCCCTCAAACAACGTTAGTTATTTACTTCTAAGTCACTTTCACGATAAATACATGAAATTAAGACTAAAAACTTAGACTTAACGGATATATAAATCATAACGGTACCTACACAAGTAGTTGGCTAGCGATTATTATCCTATTGCAACTCACAATTGTGCAAATCTAATAATTCATACCATAAATGAAAACATAGATACCGTAAGAGACAAAATAAAAGCAAACGATTAAACTACCAATAAAACACCGTTCAATTAAAATAAAAAACATTTCACTTTATAAAAATGTAATTAATCGTTATTTGCAATCACACATCTTAATTGAGAAATACAGTATGAATAAAATCTCTTTGCTTTATATGGCCGTTTGTATCGGATTAGTTGGATGCGGTTCAGGAGGAAGCGACAACGATCCAGCAAAAGATATACATCCCACCATTTCAAATCCGGAACAAGTCAACGCAATGACGGTGGACAAAGGTCATTTCTATTGTTCTGTAAACCAACAAAAACTGGAACACGGAGGGACATCTGCAAGCATGTCCTACCTGATTGAAAAGAAAAGAAATTCTACGGTTGTCGACGATTATGAATGTACCGAATACGGTTTAAAGAAAGGTGAGTCAATTATCGTCACTAAAAGTGCAATTGAAAACTTTTCATACTCAAAACATTATAAAAGCACGAAGAAGAATGACATTAATGGGTTTAAAATCATCTACCCTACAGGGCTTACGACTCCGATTAATAAAGATTATGAAAAAATTACGATCACGTATAATACGGAGAGACCTGACGTTAACATTAAGATAATTCAATATTTTGACGAAAAGTCTAAATTATATACCATCAAAAAATATGAAAACCACGTTAACGACAAATCACCAATAGGTTTAGTTGAGAAAGAGGAATTCGATAAATATTCCGATTTTGAAAAGAAACTGGAATTAAATAGTGCTTTTTTAAATTCAACTGAAGTGAGTGATTTATTCTACAACTTATTAAGTATGATAAAATAATAACTAAAAATCAAAAACTTAAAAAGTACGATTATGCTCAAGTAGCCTCGATATGCCTGACTCGAAAGAGTACGTTGTTTTACGAAACAAATTACGATTTAAATGAAGCACATCTAAGTTACTTGGGTATAAACGGCGATGTATTGTTAATCAGCTTTCAAAAGAGAGTAACGTTTGCGATTAACTACTTTGGTCTTAACGAAGCTCAATTTGATGCTTTTCAGACCAAATTCGCAAATCATCAAGAATCTTAAGTGCGGTACGGCCGAACTCTGTTAGTTCATAGCTTACGGCAATTGGGCGGTCGCTGATCACTTTGCGCACCACCATACCTTCCGCTTCTAGCTCTTTAAGGCGTTGGTCGATCATCTTTTTACTTGCACCGCCTAGCATGCGTGCTAAGTCATTGAAACGAACTGGGCCGTCTTTCAAATGATAAATCAGAGAACCTTTCCATTTACCACCAATTAGACGCATCCCTTTCTCGATAGCACATGGCTCCGCACATACGTTCGCCACTGACTTACGACCTTTGCTATCTACACTGATTCTGCTTTCCACAATACACCTCAAGATACGCACCTAATCTAGGTAACGAAAAGTAAGCTAGATACATTTAGTGCTTTAGAGTAATAAAAACGTCACCTCGCCGCAAACAAATAAAAATGGACCGCATGCAGCAGTCCATCTCAATTCATCATTCAGTTCGCACTATCTTTCTAAAAGGATTAGAAGTTTTCGTTAATGTGAGCTTCGAAACGAACAAAATCGTTTTCGATATCTGCGTTCTTCATCACGTCGTAACAAGCAAATGTAGGCAGTGCTGACATACCAAAGAAGCGGAAGTTAGCGTGCATGTGGAGCATCAAATCGTCCACGCCTTTACCTTGGAATAGGTATTCGCTCTCATCATCAAACGATTCTTCTGGCGCGTTGAATGTCAGTGACAGCATGTATTTGCTGTTGGTTTGAGTGCCGCCTGTACCATAGTTTTTCTTTGGTTCTTCTGCGCTACGGCCATCGAATGCACATAGTGCGCCGCCCATACCCGCAGTAAACACGTCGTCCATGTATTTTTTGAATGACCAAGGCACAGACATCCAGTTGATTGGGCTTTGGATGATCACGCGATCAGCCCACTCAAAGTGTGCGAGTTGCTCATCTACGTTGATCTCATCTTGCATTGTCACAACGCGAACCTCATGGCCTTTTGCTTGCAGAAGCGTCTGTGCTTTGTCGACAAGAGAAGCATTTAGACGACCTTCTGAATATGGTGATGGTTCGTGTGCATTGATGATCAGTACGTTGCTCATGGGATTACCTTTAAATAAGTTCACAAGATGACGCAGTAACCATTGTGCGTCGGATGTGGTTTATTATGGTAACCTAGAAATATAGTGCAATTAGTTAACTTTTAGTAACCTACTTAGTTTTTAATTATATCACTGTTTTTAAAAGATATATTTTTTCAACTTTTTATCCATCGTTATTTCACGATTAATTTTTTCATCGTTTTGTTGCATCTTCCACAGAGCAGGCGTACACTTTATCGCAATTCGACGATTAACTATTAAGGCCAGCGAATGAGTGATAAGTGCAAGGACACGTGCGAAGTCGTTTTTCAGACAACGCAACAACAGCTCGAGAAAGAACAAACTCTAGCAGCGCAAGCAAAAGCTTTGTCGCATCCAGCACGTTTGCGCATTCTGCATATCCTGCACACGCTCGATACCATGGGCGGTTGTTTGAACAGTGATTTGGTTTCTGAACTGGGTCTTGCGCAATCTACTGTTTCCGAGCACTTGCGTATTCTAAAGCAAGCAGGCTTTATCAGCGCCGAGCCAAACCCACCTAAGGTGTGTTACCGCATTCAACGCGACGCGTTTGATCAGTTCAATCTAGGATTTTCCAAGTTATTTGATTAATGCCCTTTGCACGCTGTTCAGGCGTGCAGAGATAAACTATACCTTTAACTATCGCCTTTCGACGATAAACGAATAAGAGAACACTATGACTACTCAAGTTTTAAATAGTGCCAGCGACAAAATGAGCTTCTTGGACCGTTACCTAACGGTGTGGATTTTTGTGGCAATGGCAATCGGTGTAGGTATTGGCGCAGTATTCCCTCAAGTTGCTGAGTGGAACGAGTCAATGTCAGTTGGTAGCACAAACGTACCGCTAGCGATTGGTTTGATTTTGATGATGTACCCGCCACTCGCAAAGGTGAACTACAACTTGCTAGGCACAGTGACGAAAGATAAAAAAGCGATCACGCTGTCTTTGGTCATGAACTGGATTGTCGGCCCTATTTTGATGTTCATCCTTGCATTGACTTTCCTAGGTGATCATCCGGGTTACATGGTTGGTATCATTCTGATTGGTCTTGCTCGTTGTATTGCCATGGTATTGGTATGGAACGATATCGGTGGCGGTAACAAAGAATACGGTGCAGCCCTAGTTGCACTAAACAGCGCTTTCCAAATCGTGACTTACAGTGTGATGGCATGGTTATTCATCACTGTGTTGCCACCAGTCTTTGGTTACGAAGGTTTCGTGGTTGATATCTCGATGATGGACATCGCGGAAAGCGTTCTGATTTACCTTGGTATCCCATTCCTAGCGGGCTTTCTAAGCCGTAAATGGCTGGTCGCTGCGAAAGGTGAGCAATGGTACAACGACGTGTTCATCCCACGCATTTCACCAATTACCCTTATCGCCCTACTTGCGACCATCGTACTGATGTTCAGCTTAAAAGGTGAGATGATTCTTGAACTGCCAATGGATGTATTCCGTGTAGCAATTCCACTGGCTATTTACTTTGTGTTGATGTTCTTTGTCAGCTTCTTCGTTGGTAAGAAAATGGGCATTGACTACGACAAAAACGCGTCGATTGCTTTCACGGCAACAGGCAACAACTTTGAATTGGCTATTGCGGTTTCTATCGCGGTGTTTGGACTAAACTCAGACCAAGCTTTTGCTGGTGTCATTGGCCCGCTGATCGAAGTGCCTGTGTTGATTGCTTTGGTGAATGTAGCATTGCGAATGAAAGCCAAATATTATGGCTAACCTAAAAAGCACAAAAAATACAAAAGCGGTAAAACATTAACTCACTACCGTTTTAATATACTCGCTGGGCGTTAGGCCGAACTTACTTTTAAAGCGTTGGCTAAAACGCCCCTCTGACTGATAACCACACAACTGTGCGAGCATAGCAACGTTATACGAGCCATTTTGCATCAAGTAAAGTGCGTGATTTAAGCGCACTTCCGCCAATACTTCACGATACTGGGTACCTTCTTGTTTCAGTTTGCGTATCAATGTTGCTCGGCTCATAGCAAAGTGCCCCGCGACCATGTCTAATGGATGCTCCTCCCCTGGAGAGCGCGATAAGTAACGACTAAGTTTCTGACTAAAAGAGATATGTGAACTCGAGAATAACCGATGCAATAACCCTCTCTCAGCTAGCTGCTGATATAGGCCCATAATCCAATAGCGTTGTGTCGCTTCACTTAAGCTTTCCCGCTCAAACGAAAACAAAGCATTTAACGTCGCTTGCAATGCTTTATCTGTCTCAACAACGGGTACATAGTTTCCTAATGCGTTGCTCATGCTTAGCTCCAACATTTCATCGCTAGGCACACAGTAAAAACTGAACATTCGAGAAAGAAATCGCCCTTGTAGAGGAAGATTTTCAAAATTTAGGGATGCATTTGCTTCACAAAGCATGATATTTGGATGATGGATGTCGAGTACTTCATCTTTCCAGAAAAGATGTTTACTCCCCTTAACAATCTGAATAAGGCTTGGGGAGTGAATCCTGACATTACGAAGCTTCTGCTGCTGCTCCGCACGAAACAGCTTAACCTGATATTGGTGACCCATTCTCTCCCCTTATATTCAATTATCGCGTGTAAGTCGTGGTTAATGTCGCTTTACCCAAAGCAACACTATTCAAAGTAAACCCTACAATGGCTGGTGGCGTGTTTTCATCCAATTTCAGTTCTTCAGTTGGCAATGCCCACACCGTAAACTGGTAACGATGCATCCCATCATTCTTTGGAGGACACGCGCCGCCGAACCCCGTTGTGCCGTAGTCAATACGAGATTCTTTGCCGCCTAACTTGTTCATATCAATGCCTCGAGGCAGTTCGCTAACGGTGGATGGAATATTAAACGCTATCCAATGCCAAAAACCACTGCCTGTTGGCGCGTCGGGGTCATACACGGTGATCGCAAAACTTTTTGTGCCCTTTGGAGCTTCTTTCCACATCAATTGTGGTGATTGATTCCCGCCATCACATCCCCAACCAGAGTATTCAAATGTCTTCGCCATCGGGTGGCCTTCTTGAATATCTCTACTCACGAGTTCAAATGCATGGGCAGAACCGACCGCAAAAACACTCAATGCCAAAACTGATTTGTAGATCGCTTTCATGTTTTTCTTCCTTTCAATGAATTCAACACTAGTGTAAGTACCCAGCAGTCCGAATTCTTGTCAGTAAGTATCAAAAAACACAAAATAATCTATAATTTTGACACTTTAAGATTCTAACACAAATTTCTTACTCTCTTAATTGCACTTGGTTTATGCTAATTAATCGCTCACGGAACAAGGAAGGAAAATGGAATTGGATATCAACGTGGTGGACGCCTTCACCGATACGCAATTCAAAGGCAACTCAGCAGCGGTGATACCGTTAGAGGAATAGCTAGCCCCAGAATTGATGCAAAATATCGCGACAGAAAACAACTTGTCGGAAACGGCTTTTCTAAAATCCATTGGCGCAAACCGATATGAGATTCGTTGGTTCTCTCCTATAACTGAAATCGACTTTTGTGGACACGCCACACTGGCCTCTTCGTTAGTGCTGTTTGATGAGCTTGGCATTAATGGCACGATTGAATTTCATACTCTGGAAGTAGGAACCCTCACCGTGGAGAAGAATGCGCAAGGTAAGATCGAGATGACGTTTCCTGCTCGTCCTCCAAAAGCCGTTTCTGAGATTCCCCTAGCATTAATTGAAGGCTTAAGTTGCGATGTGGAACGCGTACTGCTTAGCCCTCAAGCGTATTTCGTGGTGGTCGACAGCCAACAGGAGGTACTTGAGGTTCAATACCGTTCAGAGCACCTCAAGACACTCGCTCCTTACGATGTGGTCGTTACCGCAAAAGGCGATCAACAAGACTTTGTATCTCGTTACTTTTGGCCTGCAAATGGTGGTGACGAAGACCCAGTAACCGGCTCGATTCACGCTGGATTAGCACCATTCTGGGCAGAAGAATTAGGCAAAACATCACTGGTTGCTTATCAAGCTTCTCAGCGCGGAGGAATTTTGCATTGTGAAGTTACTGGCGAACAAGTAAGAGTATCTGGCGACGGCGTGCTCTACATGAAAGGCAAGATTTTTGTTTAAATGATATTCATGTAATCAACTTAAAAGAGCCAAGTAAAGCACGGCTTCAGCAGGATAAAGCCAGTTTCAATAATTAATCAATTGATGAATATTGAAGGAATTAACTTCCTAGCCGGACAAAACTGACTCACGTTACACTGAATGCAGTCCCATACTCTTCTATAGCTTGATACGAGTTCGAGCTCACCTTCTTAGAGGAAGCGTCGCATGATGAAGCGAATCATTCTTGGCACCCTAGCCCTGACTCTTGTAACTGCCTGTTCCAAAGATGACGGACAGCAAGCCCTTGGCACATTAGAACGTGACCGCGTAACCTTCACTGCCACCTCTAGCGAGATAATTCGTGCCCTACCCATTAAGGAAGGCAGCCAAGTCACCGAAGGAGAAGTGCTGGTTCAGCTCGATACAAAGAACCAAGAAGCCGTTTTAGCTCACGCCGTAGCTGAACAAGCCAAGGCTGACGCTTATCTTTTAAAATTGACCAATGGTGAGCGACCAGAAGACATTGCAGCAGCGCAAGCACGCGTTGCCAGAGCGGAAGCTCAATTGGTTGAAGCGCAAAAGAACTACCAACGTAAAGCGGAGTTAGTTCGCAAGAAACTCATCAGTCAATCAGAAAAAGACACCGCTTTAGCAGCCAGAGATTCTGCCCGTGCAGAGCTAGACTCCTCACAAGAAGAGTTCAGCAAACTGACCGCTGGCTCTCGTCCTGAAGATATTGAACAAGCGAAAGCCGCACTCATGGCTGCAAAAGCCGATGTAGCACTGCAAGAACAAAAGCTGGCAGAACTCACCATCACGGCCACGCGAGATGGCTTGTTAGATAACCTACCGTTTAACCTTGGTGAACGCGTTCCTGTGAATGGCATTGTTGCCGTAATTCAAGCGAGCCGCGTCCCATACGCCCGTGTTTATGTTCCTGCCAATTATCGAGTCAACTTTGTGCCGGGTAAAACGGTTAACGTGCATGTAGATGGCGTTGAGCAACCATATAGCGGCACCGTTCGTTGGGTAGCGACTGAGCCTTCATTCACGCCTTATTTCGCGCTCACCGAGGAAGAACGCTCGCGTTTGATGTACCTAGCAGAAGTCGACCTACAAGACTCCGCACAATCCTTGCCTTCGGGTATTCCAGCGCAAGTGGATTTGGTGGAGTAAGCCAATGACCGAATACGTGATTCAAGCTGAAAATGTGGTGAAGAAGTTTGGTGACTTCACCGCCATCAACAACATCACGCTTAATGTGCCCAAAGGCAGTATTTATGGTTTTCTTGGTCCTAACGGCTGTGGCAAATCGACAACTATTCGTGTGTTAACTGGCTTACTTAGCCCAAGCGAAGGCAATGTCGATGTACTCGGGCTAGAGATCCCAAAACAATCTGAGCTTCTGCGCCTCAAGATTGGCTACATGACGCAAAAGTTCTCGCTTTATGATGATCTGACGGTTCAAGAGAATCTTGAGTTTATTGGACAAATCTTTGGTATGGAAACCAAGGCCCTAAAAGCTCGCATCGAAGAACAACTATCCACCTACGGTCTCGACCAGTTGCGTAAACAGCGCGTCGGCGGAATGAGTGGCGGCCAGAAACAACGCTTGTCTCTCGCCGCAGCGACCATGCACAAACCAGAACTGTTGTTTCTCGATGAACCCACATCTGCGGTTGACCCAGAGAACCGACGCGATTTCTGGGAGCAATTGTTTGATCTCTCTGACCAAGGCACCACGATTTTGGTCACAACGCACTACATGGACGAAGCAGAGCGCTGTCATCGTCTGGCTATTATGGAAGCCGGGGAAATCCGCGCCGATGGTGAGCCAGAAGAACTCATGGCGCAAATGGGCGTTAACATCGTCGAAGTCAAAGCGGATAACTTACGCGAGCTCAAAGAGAAAGTCATTCAGCGTGAAGAGGTACGCTCAGCCGCACAGCTCGGCATTCGCTTACGCATTTTGATCCACCAGCACATCGAACAACCGATCGAATGGTTAACCCAAACCTTTCCAGAGCTTGAGGGCTGCGAGATGAACATTGCTCGCCCGAGCTTGGAAGATGTGTTTGTCAGTGTTACGGGAGAAGGTCGCCAATGATGAAATCTATTGCCCGTATGAAAGCGGTAATGATCAAAGAGATCCGTCAGCTTTCACGTGACCGCATTACCTTTGGCATGGTCGTGATGATCCCGTTGATTCAGCTCCTGCTGTTCGGCTTTGCCATTAATACCGATATTCGCAACATTCCCGTTGGCGTCGTCGATCAAAGTGGCAGTACTGCCGGGCGCGTGATTACCGAGTCCGTCAAAGTCACACAAGTGGTCGATGTGGTCGAAACCTTCGCTACCGCATCAGAAGCCGAGCAAGCCATTCAAGACGGCTTGGTACGAGCGGCTTTGATTCTGCCTAGCGACTTAACCCAACGTATGGTGCAAGGTCGAGAACTTGGACAGTGGATTGTGGATGGTTCAGACACCATGATCAGCTCTGCGATTCTCTCGCTACAAACCATGCCGTTAACGGATTTTGATTTTGAGATACGCCCTGCCCCAACCAAAACCTTTGAAGTTGCGCTGTATTACAACCCGAGTCGGCGCTCGGCGGTGAACATTGTCCCCGGTTTATTGGGCGTGATTCTGACTATGACGATGATCTTGTTCACTAGTGCAGCCATTGTTCGTGAGCGGGAACGCGGCAATTTAGAGTTACTGATTACTACGCCAATCCACTCCATCGAACTCATGGTGGCGAAGATCATTCCCTACATCTTTGTTGGTCTGATACAGGTGTTTATCATTTTAGGCTTGGGGCACTGGATATTTGGTGTGCCGATAAACGGCGCCATTAGTCAGATATTGTTTGGCACGCTGTTGTTTATCGCCGCGAGTTTAACCTTAGGTCTGGTGATATCCACCATTGCGACGACACAGCTTCAAGCAATGCAAATGACGGTGTTTATTCTTTTGCCGTCGATTCTTCTGTCCGGATTTATGTTCCCTTATGAAGGAATGCCCGTCGCGGCACAATGGATATCAGAAGCCCTGCCTGCCACTCACTTTATGCGCATTATTCGTGGTGTGGTGTTGCGTGGTGCAGACCTAATGGAGCTATGGCGAGATACAGTTTGGTTACTTGGATTCACCGTTATCGGCCTTATTGTCGCTTCATTTCGCTTCAAAAAATCACTCGACTAATCCCACGATATTGCGTTCATTCCTTAAAAACAAAAATAGCCCCAACGAAGGGCTATTTTTTGTTTGTGTATTCATACACTGTGCTATCGAGCTCAACTCTCAGACAATATTAATAGTACTCGCCGTAGGAACAATCTCGTAAATCGGAAATATTGTAGTTTTTCAAAGAGTTTATTTTAAAGTTGAACACTACCTGTTTACAGACAACGCCTTCGCGATCCGTATACGTGATAATACCTTCACTGTACGCACGCTGACCATCAGAGGATGTCACGTCAGCAACAAGTTCCAAATGGCCCTTGTGCGCGTCTACGCGATTCATCATCTCAAACACATCGACCCACTCTTCGCGATTTGCCATTTGTATTAGCATGGACTTCGCCTGTGTTTCCAACTGCTGGGGGTATACATAATAACGGTTGTAACCAAAGTATGCGCACATAAGTAATAAAACGAGTGCAAATGAGGTTGTTCTTGTCATACAAGCTTCCTCTTGTTGTTATAAAAATCTTGCTTCGTTAATTCAGTATAGGAAGCGAGCAAAGTTTAGGTTATAGAACTTGCCCAAATAACAGAGGACAGTCAGAGACAGTCAATTCTATGACAAGCTCAACAACAAACTTTATTGCACTCTCATCATGGGCTTGAACAAAAATACGCCATAGAGACAGTAAGAAGTAAGAAGGGAAAACTAACCGGAGCGCGGTGATAACAGAAAAGTAAAAGGAGTTTGAAGAAAAAGACAATCCGAGTGAATGTAGTGAGAGCGGAAATCAAGATTAGATTATCCGCCCATCAACTAGGCTCAAATTGTCAGTGACCACAACAACGCGACTCACCGAATTTAAACGTGTTGGTAACTATCTTCGAGAGACTCTGTCTGCGTTGTTTTCTCGCTCACTTCCACTTTAACCGCTGCGACCTTGAACTCAGGGATTTTCGCATGCGGGTCAGTCGCCGTTGTCGTTAAACGGTTCACCGGCGATTCAACAAAGTGGAATGGAATGAACACCACACCTTTTTGAATACGCTTAGTCACAAAGGCATCAATCTCAATGCTGCCGCGACGTGTAGACACTGTCAGACGCTGACCATTACTGATGCCAAGTGCTTCTGCGTCTTCCACGCTAACCATTGCGCGAGGGCCAGCAAGGTTATCCAACCCTTTGGTTTTGCGCGTCATGGTGCCAGTGTGGAACTGCTCAAGTACACGACCTGTAGTAAGCACCAGTGGATACTCTTCATCTGGCAGCTCAGCCGCATAACGGAACGGTACGCCCACCATTTGCCCTTTACCACGAGTAAACTGGGTTTGGTGCATGATGCGAGTACCTGCCGGGTTGTTCTTGTTGCTCGGCCATTGCACACCGTTTGGCGTAATGGCATCCCAACGAAGTCCCGCGTATTGAGGCGTCACTCGTGCAATTTCATTGGTGATATCAGACACGCAGTGGTAATCCCAATCACTGCCCATGGCATTGGCGATTTCTTGAATAATCCACCAATCTTCTTTTGCCTCACCCGGTGCCGTGACAACCGGATTCACACGCTGAACACGACGCTCCGTATTGGTGAAGTGACCCGCTTTCTCTGCAAACGAGCAAGAAGGCAGAACCACATCCGCGTATTGTGCAGTCTCCGTTAGGAAGATGTCTTGAACCACCAAGAAGTCGAGCGTTTCTAAACCTTCAATCACATGCGCTTGGTTCGGGTCACTCAACACTGGGTTCTCACCCATGATGTACATACCACGGACGTCACGATGGCAAGCCGCATCAATGATTTCTGTCAGGGTTAGACCTTGCTCAGAAGGCAGATTTGGCGCGTTCCATTCAATCGCAAACTTCTGACGCACAATTGGGTTGTATACCTTTTGGTAGCCCGGGAAGCTGTTTGGCAAAGCGCCCATATCACACGCGCCTTGCACGTTAGATTGACCACGCAATGGGTTAATGCCACCACCTTCAATACCGATGTTGCCACACAGCAGCTGCAGGTTAGCGATAGAACGCACGTTGTCATGACCTGTCGTGTGCTGAGTAATACCCATCGAGTAGTACACAGCGGTACGATCTGCCGTACCGATCATGCGCGCCATTGCTTGAATGTCTTCGGCTTTTACGCCTGTAACCAACTCCACTTTATCGAGGTTGTAAGCTGGCGACATCACCTCTTGCAGTAAGGTATCAAAGCCGTCGACACGTTCTTCGATGTACTCTTGATCGTACCAACCGTTCTTGATGATCTGTTGCATGACGCCGTTCAGGAGCATCACATCCGTACCCGGACGGTGCGCCATGTACAACTCAGCATGCTCTGCCATATCGACACGTTTCGGGTCAGCTACAATCAAACGAGCGCCGTGATGACGAATGGCTTGTTTGATGTGTGAAGCGATAATCGGGTGCGCTGATGTGGTATCCGAACCAATAATAAAGATCACATCAGAGTGCTTAATGCTTGGAATGTCGTTGGTCATTGCACCACTACCCAGTGACGCTTCAAGACCGGTTACACTCGATGCGTGACACAAACGCGCACAGTGGTCGACGTTGTTAGTGCCTAGTTCACGACGGACAAATTTTTGGAACGCGTAGTTGTCTTCGTTGGTGGTTTTCGCTGAAGAGAAACCCGCTAATGCGTTGCTGCCAAAATCTTGCTTGATGCCAGAGAACTTGCTCGCAATCAGTTGAATCGCCTCTTCCCAACTTGCAGGCTGCAACCAACCATCTTTACGAATCAATGGCGTGGTAAGACGCTCTTCACTGCCAATGAAATCAAAACCAAAGCGCCCTTTCACACACAGCATGCCTTGGTTCACCGGCGAGTCACCGCCTTTCACGTAACGAATCGTATTGGTTGTTTCGTCCACGAACATAGTCAACTTACAACCCACACCACAGTATGTACAAATGGTGTCGACCGCTTTCAGATCTTCAGTACGACCTTGTGAACGGTCACGACTATCGACCATCGCGCCCGTTGGACACACTTGAACACACGCGCCACATTGCACGCAGTTCGAATCACCCATTAGGGTTAAGCCATTCTTGTTACTTCCAAAGTGCGGACGATCGTCAGGACGTAATGCCGGACGACCTTGTTTATCGCACACGAAGTTCAGTACACCGTGCACGGCTTTGTCGCGACACGCTTGGATGCACTGACCACAGCTAATACAGCGGTTAGCATCAAACTCAATAAACTCAGAGCTACGGTCAACTTCGTACTTATGACGCAAGTCTTTCGCACGGAGATCTAACCAATCTTGATGCGATTTAATCTGCAAGGAGAAGTCAAAGCTTTGCTCGGCTTCATATTCGGTGGAGTAATCACGCAGCGCACAATCGGTATTTGCCTGACAACCACATTCTAGACAGCGCGCGGCTTCCTGCATCGCTTCTTCGTTATCAAAGCCCAACTCCACTTCAGCGAAGCTTTGCTCGCGTTGTGCTGGAGTCAATTCTGGCATGATAGATCGAGCGACTTTCTGGATGTTCTCGAAGTGAAGCGGATCGACTTGAGAGAGTTTCTTCTCTTTGCGCGAGTTGAACGCCGCCTTTGGCATATCGGCCATATCGCCATTCAAAAACAGAACAATGGCTTTTGCCGCAACGCGGCCATCACCCACGGCTTCAACTGCCGTTGCTGGACCACGGCGGAAATCACCAATACTGAAGATGTTACCCGTGCCGGTGTGCATGGTCTTTTCATCTGCATCAGAGGTGTTCCAGCGCGTAAGCGGAATAGATAAGTCTTCACCTTCTAGGAAGCTCAGGTCTGGCTTTTGCGATACTGCCGCAATTACGGTGTCGAACTCTTCGGTGAAGAACTCGCCGGTTGGTTTAGGGCTTCGACGACCAGATGCATCCGGCTCACCCAACGCCATGCGCTCTAGACGAATCGCATTCACACGTCCGGTTTCATCGGCAAGGTTTTCTGCAGGGTTAGTCAAGAAGTGGAATTTCACCCCTTCATGTTCCGCTTCGACAATCTCGTAGTATTCTGCCGGCATTTCGTCACGTGTACGACGATAAATCAACGTGGTGTCTGCACCAGCGCGACGCGCAGTACGAGCACAGTCAATTGCCGTGTTACCACCACCGATCACCGCGACTTTCTGACCTGTTACATAGTTTTGCTCGGTAACGTAATCTTTTAGGTAATCAACGCCTAAGTAGCAACCTTCAAGGTCACTGCCTGTGTAGTGCATTTCGACCGCTTGAGACGCGCCGACCGCCAAACACACCGCGTCGTATTCTTCGCTCAATTGAGAAAGCGTGAAATCCACACCTAGCTTTTGATTGGTGTGAACTTGCATGCCATTGCGGCACATCAGTTCGATTTCTTTATCGAGAATGTCTTTTGGTAAACGGTATTCTGGAATCCCATAACGCAACCAACCACCCGCTTTGGGCATGGATTCAAAGACCGTAACGTCGTAGCCTTCGTTCGATAGGTAGTAACCAGCCGTTAGACCACCAGGGCCACTGCCAACGACGGCAATGTTCAAACCTTTGCTTGGTTTCTTTTCTGGTACGTAGGCTTCATGCGCAGACAAATCCGCATCCGCGGCATGACGTTTTAGCTGACGAATTGCGATTGGCTCATCGACTAACGAGCGGCGACATTCGCTCTCACAAAATGCAGGGCATACGCGGCCAATCGATAACGGCATAGGAAGCGTACGCTTAATCACTTCAATCGCTTTTTGATGGTCGTTCTGTGCGATGTGATAAAGGTACGATTGGATATCCACGCCCGCAGGACACGCGGTTTTACATGGCGCTTCACAATCGGCGTAATGGTCCGTCATGATGCGGTTGAGTGCTTTTCTGCGGTGCTCGCTTAATTGTTCTGATTGCGTGACCACATTAAGGCCGCGGTAAACTTCGAGCTCACACGCACGCTTAGTACCGCCACTTTCGACTTCAACCACACACAAGTCACACGGTACTTTTTCATTGCTTTTGTTCATTCCGCACAGCGATGGGATCTCGACCCCACACACTTTTGCTGCTTCTAAAAGGGTTAGACCCTCTTCTACAATTCTATATTTTCCATCGATGACAATTTCTATCATGCAACCCCCGCAGCAAAGCAAATCCAAATCTGCACAAGTAAAACCATGCATTCTATAAGGATAATCATTTGTAAGACAAGTTAGTGTGATGTAAAACTTATAAACCACATTTTTCACGTGTCATAAAAAGCGAGGGCTTCTTTCGCTAACTTCCAACACTCGGTGTTTAACAAACGTTTTACTCCCTCGAAAGTGCGAAAACTGAAGGGTTGGACTATTTTGATAATAAAAGTAATAAATGATTGACCTTACCCTTAGGTTAACCTTTAGAATCGAAGGGTTTTCATCATTTTCATCAAACACATGGGAAAGGGTATGCACTTAAAATCGCTGCATACAATCTGGTTAACTCTCTTCACAACGCTAGTACTATTGGTATCTAGTGTGGCGAACAGTGAGCCGTTGATGAATATTCAAATGATGTCTACTGGCATGGCTCACCATCCTTCTATGATGAGTGACAGCGAACACTGCGGTATGCCTGGCATGATGGACGTCTCCATGACTGACGGTTCTATGTCCGAAGATGGCGATGCAAGAGAAACCAGCATGAACTGTGGTGGAGGCTCCGGCATGGTTCATACCTGCTGTACTGCCGCGTGTACGATAGTTTTCGTCCCCCTACCGAATCCTATCAATAGCCCAATGCCCGTCGTCTATCGCGCAACTATTACTCCTGAAGTTGCTTCCCCAGTCGTACACGTCAGCCGCGACCTATACCGACCTCCAATAGCCTAAATCCGTCCTAGCATTCGACCCTGCGCGTGTATCGCAGGTTGTTTTAATGCGCCTGAACGATGAGGTAACAAGGCTTTACTGTTCCCGCAATAAAATCCGCACCTCCATCGTTCCGGCGAACACTGGATTTAGATTATGGATATCAAACCATACCGCTTAGCTGCACCTATTTTTATGGTGGCTCTGGTCGCTGCGCCAACCTTGGTTAACGCCGCTGGTAAAGAGACGCACGCAGCACAAAATTCCGCATCAAGTGAGCGAGCTTCGACGACCAAGCTTGCCCAACTGATCAACGTCGCTTTGAGTAACGATGGCAATCGTAAGCAATACTCAGCGCAATCTGCTGCCATGCGTGAAACGGGCGTCGCAAGTGCGACCTTGATGGACCCAAAACTGAAAGTGGGTTTTGGTGGCTTGCCTGTCGACAGCTTCAAATTCGATGAAGACCCAATGACCAACATTTCCGTTGGTTTAATGCAACAGTTTGAGCGTGGCTCTACGCTTGATTTACAGCAGAAGAAAGCCAATCAACAAGCCGACGGCCTTGGGCTTCAAGTGCATGCTCGTGAGCTTGAGGTAGCCAACAGCATGACTCAGCTTTGGTTAGAGCTTGGTTACCAGCAACGCGCGGAGCAAATCATGCTTGAGAATCGCAAGTTGATGAAGGAGATGGAAAGCTTTATTCAAACCAACTATTCGATTGGTAAGAGTGAAGCGCAAGATCTGCTTAACGCCCAGCTTCAAGTCAGTAAGTTGGATGAGAAACTGCAAGCCAATGCACAAATGCAACGTCGTCTTATCTCTCAACTCTCCGAATGGTTGGGATCAGACTGGCTGGCAAACGAACAGGCTCTGCACGCGAGCAATCAACTTAATTGGGACACACTGAACAGCAAACTTGCTGCGAGTCATAATTCCACCAAGCATTATCAGCAACTCAGCCAACACCCGATGGTTAAGATGGCCGACGTCAGCATCTCTGCCAATAAAACTCAGGTGGAAATTGCTGAGCAAGCCTACAACCCACAATTTGGCGTCGAAGTAATGTACGCCTACCGCCAAGCCGACAACATGATGGGTGAGCCCGCCTCCGATTTGGTTAGCGCTTACCTCACCATGGACATTCCACTGTTCACTGGTGA
Source organism: Vibrio sp. sp1 (assembly GCF_016920955.1). NCBI lineage: Bacteria > Pseudomonadati > Pseudomonadota > Gammaproteobacteria > Vibrionales > Vibrionaceae > Vibrio > Vibrio sp. sp1. The sequence continues at coordinate 853,367 of NZ_CP060590.1, read as the reverse complement.
TCGCCAAGATCGCAATCTTGCTGCCGCTCAATACCAAGTTGGCGCGGCACAATCGCAAAAAGACACCTTACTAACGCAGATGAATTCCAAGGTGAACACTTTGCTGGTTGATCGCGGCAACTTAACCCAACGCTTAGAACGTTATCAATCCACCTTATTGCCTCAAGCGAAAGCGCGCATTCAAGCCGTTGAGCGGGGTTATCAAAACAACACAGCGCAGTTTAACGATGTGATTTCTGCCACGACTGACGAGTTGGCTCTGCAATTAGAGCAACAACGTCTGCTGACCGATCTCAACATCGCAAACAGCAATTTAGCCACCCTACTCGGTGGTTTCGACTACCAAGTGGCTTCACCGGAAGCTCGCTCTATTTCGACATATTAATTTGTGATTCCCCAAGACAGTTGGGGCTACAGCTAGGCGGCAAACGAGAGAATCCCATGAGCACTTTCCCTAACAAACTAAGGGATCTGCTATGTGACTTGGGTGAACGAGAGCAGGCAACAACGCTGTAGCGTCAAATGTGAAGGGGAAAATAAGGTAAAACAATGAAAACATTACAAGTTGCAACCATCGCGCTGATTGTTGGTGGTGCTTTAGGGTTTGGTGCTAATCATTTTCTTGCGGGCTCGGCTCATGACATGAGTGCGATGGGTGGCGAGTCTGCTGCAAGCTCTAATGATCCGCTTTACTGGGTTGCCCCAATGGATCCGAATTACAAACGCGACAAGCCGGGTAAGTCCCCAATGGGCATGGATTTGATTCCGGTTTACGCAGAAGACCTATCCGGTGAACAAGACGCACCGGGTACAGTGACTATTGACCCTTCAGTAGAAAACAACCTCGGGGTTAAAACCGCAAACGCGACACTGCAACAGCTATCACCACGCATCGAAACGGTTGGCTATATTGCCTTTGATGAAAGTCTGTTATGGCAAACGAACGTTCGTGTGGCGGGTTGGGTAGAAAAACTCTACATCAATGCCGTGGGTGAGAAAGTGAAGAAAGGCGATGTGCTTTTCACGCTCTACTCTCCAGAACTGGTTAAAGCACAAGAAGAATTGCTGAATGCGTACCGCACTGGCCGCAAAGGTCTTGTAAAAGGCGCGACCGAACGCTTGGTAACGCTTGGTGTTGACCGCGCTCAAATCAAATCCATTACTCGTAGTGGTAAAGCATCGCAAACCATTGAAATCAAAGCGCCTGCTGATGGCGTTATCGCGAGCTTAAACGTGCGTGAAGGTGGCTATTTGTCCCCTGCTCAAGCGGTGATCAGTGCAGGTCCTTTGGACAATGTTTGGGTTGATGCAGAAGTCTTTGAGCGTCAAGCGCACTGGATGAAAGCGGGTTCTCAAGCCACGATGACCCTTGACGCGATTCCGGGCAATGAATGGCAAGGTGTTGTCGATTACGTGTACCCAATCCTTGATCCGAAAACACGTACGTTGCGTGTGCGCCTTAAATTCCCTAACCCAGATGGCGCATTGAAGCCAAACATGTTCGCCAATATTGCCTTGCAGCCTGTTACTGACGACGCAGTATTAACGATTCCTAAATCATCTGTTATTCGCTCTGGCGGTATGACTCGCGTTGTTCTGGCGGAAGGTGATGGCAAATACCGCTCAGCTCGAATTGAAGTTGGCCGTGAAGCTGGCGAACAAATCGAAGTATTACAAGGACTTAAACAAGGCGATAAGATCGTTACTTCATCTCACTTCATGCTCGATTCTGAATCAAGCCAGTCGGCGGATCTGTCTCGCATCAATGGTGTAGAAGCAGCGGCAGAAACAGCATGGGCTAAAGGTGAGATCACGGATGTGATGAAAGATCACCGAATGCTGACCATCAACCACCAACCTGTACCAGAATGGGATTGGCCGGGCATGGTAATGAACTTCACTTTCGCAGATGGCGTCGAGATGGGTGACTTGAAAAAAGGTCAGGCTATCGAATTTGAAATGCAGAAAACAGAATCTGGTCAGTACCAAATCGTTGACTATAAGGCAGACAACAGCGTCATTGCCGCAGAAGTTTGGCTGACTGGTGACATCACAATGCTGATGGCTGATTTTGGCATGATCACCTTAAACCACCTACCGGTTGCAGAATGGAACTGGGATGCGGGTGAGATGAACTTCTCTGTGGGTGAAGACGTTGATCTAACGGGTTTTGAAGAAGGACAGAAAGTTCGGTTTCTAGTTGAAAAACAAGGATCTGACTACGTTCTTAAACAGCTAGTTCCTGCAACAGCAGCCGTCGAGGGTTAATTATGATCAATGCTATTATTCGTTGGTCACTGAGCAACCGATTCCTAGTGTTGGTCGCGACCTTAGCCCTTGTATTAGGCGGACTTTACAGTGTAAAGAATACGCCTGTTGATGCGATTCCGGATCTTTCTGATGTGCAAGTGATCATCAAGACAAGCTATCCGGGTCAAGCTCCTCAAGTCGTCGAGGATCAAGTTACTTACCCGCTCACCACCGCCATGCTTGCCGTGCCGGGTGCTGAGACAGTTCGTGGCTACTCCTTCTTTGGTGACTCTTACGTTTATATTATTTTCAACGATGATACCGACATGTACTGGGCACGTTCACGCGTGTTGGAGTACTTAAGCCAAGTAGCACCAAAGCTACCATCGAACGCAAAACCAACCTTAGGTCCTGATGCAACGGGCGTGGGCTGGGTTTACAGCTACGTATTACAAGACAAAACCGGCAAGCATGATTTGGCGGATCTTCGCAGCCTGCAAGACTGGTTCTTGAAGTACGAGTTGCAAACCGTTGATGGCGTTTCTGAAGTCGCGACCGTGGGCGGTATGGTGAAGCAGTATCAAGTGCAGATTGACCCTGCCAAACTGCGTGCGTACAACCTCACTCTGCAACAAGTGAACATGGCAATCCAAAACGGTAACCAAGAAACCGGCGCGTCTGTTATCGAAGTGGCTGAAGCCGAGCACATGGTTCGTACCACGGGTTACCTAACCAGCATTGAAGACATAAAATCGCTGCCGCTAAAAGTCACCGAGAAAGGCACGCCGTTGCTATTAGGTGATATCGCAGACATTAACCTTGGCCCACAAATGCGCCGTGGTATCTCAGAGCTGAATGGCGAAGGTGAAGCGGTAGGTGGCGTTATCGTGATGCGCTTTGGTGAAAACGCCAGTGAAGTGATTGCGAAAGTCAAAGACAAACTCGCAGACCTACAACGCAGCCTGCCAGAAGGCGTGGAAATTGTTGCAACTTACGATCGCTCTACCCTTATCGATTCAGCGGTAGAAAACCTATGGAAGAAGCTTGCAGAAGAGTTCATCGTCGTTGCGATTGTGTGTGCGTTGTTCCTGTTCCACATTCGTTCTTCGTTGGTTATCGCTCTGAGCCTACCGGTCGGCATTCTCACTGCGTTTATCGTGATGCATTGGCAAGGCATCAATGCCAACATCATGTCCTTGGGTGGTATTGCGATTGCCATCGGTGCCATGGTGGATGGGGCAATCGTGATGATTGAAAACGTTCATAAGCACATTGAACGAACGCCACTGACCGACAAGAACCGGTGGCAAGTAATTGGCAAAGCCGCAGAAGAGGTTGGCGCACCGCTGTTCTTCTCGTTGCTGATCATTACTCTTAGCTTCGTACCGGTGTTCGCCTTAGAAGGCCAAGAAGGCAAGATGTTCTCGCCGCTTGCGTTCACTAAGACTTACGCCATGGCAGCGGCAGCAAGTTTGGCAATCACACTCGTCCCTGTTCTTATGGGCTACTTCATTCGCGGTAAGGTATTACCGGAACACAAAAACCCAGTTAACCGTGGCTTGGTCGCGTTGTACCGCCCGTTGTTGAACACAAGCTTAAAATACCCTAAGACCATGATTGTTATCGCATTAGGTCTGACGGCATCGGCTTACTACCCAACCAGTAAACTGGGTAGCGAATTCATCCCGCCGCTGGATGAAGGCGACTTAATGTACATGCCAACGACCTATCCGGGTATCTCAATTGGTAAAGCGCGCGAGCTTCTACAACAAACCAACAAGCTGATCAAAACCGTTCCAGAAGTGAAAACCGTATGGGGCAAAATTGGCCGAGCTGAGACCGCAACCGATCCAGCGCCACTCACCATGATTGAAACCGTGATTCAGTTGAAGCCACGGGACCAATGGCGTGAAGGGGTAACAACCGAGTCACTGCGCAAAGAGTTCGACAAGCTGGTTCAGTTCCCTGGTCTTACTAACGCTTGGGTAATGCCGATCAAAACGCGTATCGACATGTTGGCAACGGGCATCAAAACCCCTATCGGCATTAAGATCGCCGGACCTGATCTGAAAGTGATTGAGAAGATCGGTTCTCAGCTAGAGCCCATTCTTAATGGCGTACAAGGCACGGCATCGGTTTACGCAGAACGTGTAGCAGGTGGTCGTTATGTCACGATCGACATTAAACGTCGTGCCGCAGCGCGTTATGGCTTAAGCATCAAAGACGTTCAGCAGGTGATCTCCACCGCGGTTGGCGGCATGAATGTGGGTGAAACCATCGAAGGCTTGGAGCGTTACCCAATCAACGTTCGTTACCCACAAGACTACCGTGATTCAGTGGTTAAACTGCAAAACCTACCATTAGTCACACCAAATGGTGCTCGTATTGCGCTGGCTGATGTAGCGGACATTCGTTACGAAGACGGCCCTCCGATGATCAAGACGGAAAACGCGCGTCCAAACGGCTGGGTATTTGTCGACATCGATGGTCGTGACCTTGGCTCTTACGTCGTGGAAGCACAGCAAGTCGTGGCTGATCAATTGGAACTTCCTGCGGGTTACTCACTGGCTTGGTCTGGTCAATACGAATACATGGAACGTGCGAAAGACCGCTTGAGTGTCGTGGTACCAATCACCATCGCCATTATTATGCTGCTGCTTTACTTCAGCTTCCGTCGCGTTGGCGAAGTGATGATCATCATGCTTACGCTACCACTCGCTATGGTTGGTGGTTTGTGGCTCATGCATATCCTCAACTACAACTTCTCGATTGCTGTTGGGGTCGGCTTTATTGCCCTCGCAGGCGTCGCGGTTGAAATTGGGGTCATCATGCTCGTCTACCTCAACCAAGCATGGCACTACAAAAAGCTGGATGCGGAAGAGAGCCAACAGAAGCTTGAGGCGAAAGACTTAACCGATGCCATTCGTGAAGGTGCAGGCCTGCGTGTTCGCCCAGTAATGATGACGGTACTAACGGTCATTATTGGTCTGATTCCGATCATGTACGGCGAAGGTACAGGATCAGAAGTAATGCAACGTATCGCCGCACCAATGATTGGTGGTATGGCATCAGCACTGCTGCTGACGCTGTTGGTACTTCCAGCCATCTTCAAGCTGTGGAAACAACGCGAGTTGCGCCAAAGCAATGCAACTAATCACCAAGCTAGTGATGTAAACAACAACGCTTAATCCCTACCTTCCCCTCAAACATGTCGTTTTGAGGGGAAGCAACCAAGTTATTAATGAATTAAAACAAGGATATAAAAATGAAAAAGACACTAATCACTCTTGCTATAGCCCTAACAACAACGACTGCGTTTGCCCAAATGGATCATTCAAACATGGATCACGCGAACATGGATCATAGCAACATGAAGCATGAAAATATGGACCACGGCAGCATGAAGATGGACCACAGTAAAATGGACCATTCAAACATGATGGATATGCCGGGCATGTCGACTGTTGGTATGCCAGCAAAAGGGGCAAAGCCAGACAAAGTGGTACACGTTATCTTGGGTGATGACATGACCATCAAGTTCAAGAAAGACGTTAAGATTGAGCCAAACGATGTGGTGCAGTTTGTAGTCATGAACACAGGTAAGATCAACCACGAGTTTACGATTGGTTCGGCTAAAGAGCAGCTAGAACATCGCGAAATGATGAAGACAATGAGTGGCGATCACATGCATGACTCAGGCAACGCAGTTACGGTAGAACCAGGTAAAGCGAAGCAATTACTGTGGCACTTCCACGGTGACAACAAGGTTGAGTTCGCGTGCAACATTCCGGGCCATGCAGAATCGGGCATGGTTAAAAAGATTGAACTGTAAGTAATTATCCAACTAGACAAAGGAGCTGATGATTCAGCTCCTTTTATTTCTCTGGATCAAACTATTCGTTAGCTCATGATAAGAAATTCTGAGCCAGTGTCTCACGCTAAGATATTTTTATGACCGAATCACCGACGTAATATATAAGCCAAACTACGGGCCTTGATAGCAACACTCTTCTCCTCATATTGAGACCGTATAAGCGTATTGCAAAGAATCCTACATAAAATAGACATAGATTTAACAGTGTTTAGAGTATTGGCTCGTTATAGTTTACGTGACATCGCTACGGTGCGAACTAAAACTAAAATTGAAGAACACGATCCATGAAAAAGTTATTTTTGTTGGCTGGGCTAATGGTTTGCTCAACCCTAAGTTACGCGTCCCAACTGAATGAGGACATTTCTCTCCTCGAGCAACAAACCTCAAGCAGAATTGGGGTGTCAGTTTGGGATACCCAAGCAGACGAGCGTTGGGACTACCGTGGCGATGAACGCTTCCCACTCATGAGCACATTCAAAACCCTAGCTTGTGCCAAAATGCTAAGTGATATGGACAGCGGTAAGCTAAGTAAGAATGCGACCGCAAAAGTCGATGAGCGCAGTATCGTTGTATGGTCTCCAGTGATGGATAAGCTCGCAGGCCAAAACACACGCATAGAGCACGCGTGTGAAGCCGCTATGTTAATGAGTGATAATACTGCAGCCAACTTGGTATTAAATGAAATTGGCGGCCCTAAAGCCGTAACAATGTTTCTGCGAACAATTGGAGATAAAGCAACGCGCCTAGACAGAATAGAACCTCGCTTGAACGAAGCCACACCAGGCGACAGCCGCGACACAACCACACCTAACGCCATACTAAACACTCTTCGAACTTTGGTCGAAGGCGAAACGTTGTCTTATGAGTCTCGTGTACAATTAAAAATCTGGATGCAGGACAACAAAGTTTCAGACTCGTTAATGCGTTCTGTATTACCAACAGGTTGGTCTATTGCAGACCGTTCTGGTGCGGGTGGTCATGGTTCGCGTGGCATTAACGCGATTATATGGAAGGAAAATCATCGACCTGTTTACATTAGTATTTATGTCACAGAAACCGAGCTCTCACTTCAAGCTAGGGACCAGCTCGTTGCGCAGATAAGTCAGTTGATTTTACAAAAGTACAAAGACAATTAAGTCATCACTCACCTGACCCTATTTGTATCCTTTTCTAGCCCTTCTCTTCCAGAAGGGCTCATTCTGTACTTCCATCTTAAAAACACCACTTATTGAGTAATGACTTACTTATAAATAGGTATAAGATTTACTTATTTAGGGTGAGTTAACGCCCACATTAAGCAACCAAATGCACACAAACGGCGATAATTAAACCATACTCTTACCAAGAAGCACATTTTCTACAAAATAGCTTCACGTAATTTATTGTTGGTATTTGCAACATTGCCAAGGAGATGTCTATTGAGACTTGAAAGAACTTTTAACCCTGATGACTTATCGATGCAAAACATGGAAAGTCCGATATGTATGCCGATAGGGTTTGTTCACTTTTTAGCTCAATCGGAAACACTACAGCAAGTACTTGATACGGTGGCAGAATGGATAAATCGTATATTTAATTCTGACCGTGCGAGTATCACACTTTATGAAAACAATGATCATTTAAAGGTCTACTCTTTCTCTGGTAGTAAAGCGATTCCCGCTGAATTTTTAGTGCCCATTCATCAAGCGTTTGTTGGCCGAGTGTTCAAAAAGCAACAACTGATGATCTGCGACGATGTTACGCAATCTGATGAGATCGATTGTGTGATGCTCGCATCCAATGGTATGGGTACGTGTATGGACGCGCCTTTAATGCACGGTAAAGTCTGCCTAGGAACGCTTAATGTTGCGCATCATCAAACGCACATTTACACAAACGAACAAGCGGCACAGCTTCAGTGCATCGCTAATTGGATTGCTTTAAACATTGCCCTTCATATACAGATTATGAAAATGGAACACCTCGCCACGACGGATGATCTAACAGGTATTCCAAACCGCAGAGAGTTCATGCGACAAATCGAAAGCCGCCTAAATGAATACCGAACCCAGGGCATTGACTTCCATGTTGCTATTTTAGATCTCGACAATTTTAAAAGCCTCAATGACCGATTTGGTCATGACGCAGGCGATAAATCACTGATCCATGCAGTCAATACTATTAAAAGTCATCTACTTGATTGTGACTTACTTGCCAGAGTTGGCGGTGAAGAGTTTGCCATCGTATTAAGAAGTCGCTCATCACAGCAAGCTCTAGACACATTAGAAACAATTCGTAATGCACTAGAAACGACGACCGTTCAACATTCAGGTTGTGATATGAGCTTCACCGCGAGTATTGGGGTAACTCAAGTCTGTCGTCTCGACGACTCATTTGAACCATTAGTTAAACGCGCCGACTTAGCACTTTACAAGGCAAAAGAAACTGGAAGAAATCGCGTTGAGTTTCATATTGGTGAAGAAAGGTAGAAAAAATAAAAAAAGGTAGCGACTCATTGCGCTACCTTTTATCGATTCTAACCCGCTTAAAATAACTAGTACGAACTTTAAGCCAGTTAAAAATAAGAGTGAGCAAATTTAATTATGCTTTCTTAAGATCTTTAGCTGGGTAAGTTAGTGTTTTTTCGCCTGCTTTTACATGTGTGTAAAAACCGCCACTGCTTAAACCTGTAACAACCATTTCGCCAAGATCGATACCTTTAGTCGCTACTACTACGTCACCGATTGAAAACATATTGAATACCTTGTTTGTTTAGATTAAGACACTAAGTCGTTGCGCGGTATTTAATACGATATTAGGCAAAGCACCTAATCGAGTTTTTTATCGTAAAGATTAATTTATATTTGTCGTGAACTCTAAGTTTCCACATTGAAAATCACAGGATATTTTCCAAAAAAAGATGCGCTATTCTTGTGAAATACGGTAATATTTTCTAGCATCAAGTGCGGAGGTATTCTCCGCCCTCATTGGAGAAAAATGATGAAGAAAGGCCTAAAAATGCGTGCATTAGAGCGTTCTGATTTGCGCTTTATTCATGAACTGAATAACAACCGAAATATCATGGCCTACTGGTTCGAAGAACCTTACGAGTCTTATGACGAGCTCGAAGAACTTTATCGAAAACATATACATGATGACGCTGAAAGGCGTTTTGTCGTCGAAGATGAAGACGGCATCGTAATTGGCTTAGTTGAGCTGATCGAGATTAACTACATTCACCGCAGCGCGGAATTTCAGATAATCATCGCCCCAGAGCATCAAGGCAGAGGTTATGCGACAGAGATGATTAATCGTGCGTTAGATTACTCATTCTCAATTCTTAATCTACGTAAAATCTACTTATTAGTCGCAGTGGATAACGAAGTCGCTATTCACTTATACAAAAAATGCGGCTTTATCGAAGAAGGTCACCTTGTAGAAGAATACTTTATTAACGGCGCTTACAGCGATGTTAAGCGCATGTATATATTAAAACACCAATACCAGAAAAAGATCGAAGAAAACAACTCAATTCACTAGTTCATTCTATCAAAGTAAAAACGCAGCTATTTGGGCTGCGTTTTTATTTATTCAAATTGATATTGATATGATAATACGATGCGCTTGTCTGCTTCATCCAAATAGGTGTTGTTGTCCATGACAAACGTCATTACGTTAAAAGAGTGGCGTTTGCTCACGAGGTAACCAAGACCAATACCACCAAAGAAGCCTTTGTAGTTCTCTCCTTCACTGTTTTCTGAGCCGTAAGTGCCTGCTGCGAAGCTGATTAACGTCAGCTCTTTGGTAAACGATTTCAGCGCAAATGCACCAACGTAACCGGTACTGCCTGAAGAGCTCATCATATTGAAGCCATTCTCTGCACTTGGCGTACCCGTAAAGTTAGGCTCGCTACAGAGACTACTTTCTGCACCGTCACAAACAGGAACATCACCAGTGTTGTACGTATAGCCTGCCATTGGGAAAATTTGGAAGCCTGCTGGCTCAATCCCGAAATAACTTAGCGGCATAAAGGTACCAACGCTGTAGTTGGTTTGATCCGCGCCGTTTACGTATTCATTTTTACCGAAGTTGAAGTTCACGATACCGACCGGAAACAACCACGAGCCACCAATACGCCACTCGCTCGCATCATCATTGATACGCAGGTTGATTTTGCGCGCTTGGTCAAGCGCAAGTGAGCCCGAGAATGAGATGTTTTGATCATCAAAATCGTAGTTGTTTGCGTATGAGGCGCCAAATTTCGTGATGACTTTTGTTGGGTCATCCGCCAACTTGTTTTTATTGTCTTTTACTCGATGCTCGGCACCATGAGCCAGCGTACTGACCAACAAAGTCGTACACACTAACGCTAGTTTATTTTTCATTTTTCAGTCCTTTGAGATGTTGAATACCCGCACTTAGCTGCGCAGAGACTTTTTGAATCATCACTCACTGGATGTGACAGAAGCGCCCTAACTACCTTAGATGGTGTGACAGCATCCAGTGCAGGTAGTTAGGGTGGAATGGCCTGTAAGGAAGGCGTTTTAGCGATTAGGAATGATTAGTTTTTCCAGTTGTAGCTCATGCTCATGAAGTACAGAGCAGGCTCATCAAAGCCAGCTTGTAAGCGTGGCGTTTCCGACGATTCCATCAAGATCGCTTCCAACGCGAAACCAATTGAGTTTTCTGAATCCAATTTGTAATCAATGCCTGTACCAATGCGGTACGCCTTGCCAGTAGGAACGGTAATGTCACCGTTTGATTGACTTTCATACATGCTGGTATCGAATGCAAAACCTGCATTCCACATCATTTTTTCATTCAGTTTGTACTGAGTACCTAATGCGATTTGGTAAGTGTCTTGTGTCTCTACGTTCAGCGTGGTTGTGTATTCGCTCCAGTCTTGCCAGTTCACGTTCCACATCACCGCTAGGTCATCATTCACTTCGTGGTAAGCACTGAAGATCAGTTGTTGTGGAGCAATGGAGTTACTCTTGTCGAATTCAAATTCGGCTTCAGAAGAGTAAGACAGACCAAGACGCGTGCCTGATGTTGCCTCATAAAGCACACCTACTCGGCCGTTGACCTGAGTATCTTGGTCTTCGTCATTGAAGTTCAAGACTCCCTTCGTTTCCACTTCATACATACCGTACTGAATACCAAGCGCCGCACCCACAGACCAGTGATCATTGATGCGGTAAGAAGCGGAAGGTTGAATGGTTAAGGCTTGCGTCGTTGCTGTAGGAATATCTAAATGATTATCCAAAAGACCTTCGTACTCGAGGCCAAGGCCGTAGTTGCCATACAGACCAATACCCAGCGTCCATTTGTCGTTTACTTGTTGGCTGTAAAATGCCGACGCCATAGGAACAAAACCAATCACGTTGCCCGCATCGCCAGTCATCGTGTCTAGTTGCGCGTCACCGTAAAGGCCAATCAGGTTACCAGAGAAAGATTTACCAGAAACATTCGCCAGACCAGCCGGGTTTGCTGCCATTACTGAGGCATCTTGCGCACGAGCCGCCATACCAGCGGATGCCAAACCAATATCCGATGCAGTTGTTTCGTAAAGGTATAACCCACCCGCTTGCGCAGCAGCACACGTCAGTAGAGAGCTCGCTACGACGATTTTTGAAAGATTTTTCATGCTAAAACCTATTATTGTTTGGGGAACCCACGCTGCGACGGTGGTTGTATATCAATGAAAGGCATTGGCCAATCGCACACAGCGTGGGGGTGTTGTGGAGTCAGTCAGTTGAAATCAGCGTTATTGCTCGCTCACCTCAAGTTCAGTGGGTTTCTTTCGCTTAAACTTCTCGCGCAGAGATTGCATCATCACGAAGAACACTGGCGTCAGTAACGTGCCAACAAACGTAGAGAGAATCATGCCGCCGAATACCGCAAAGCCCAGTGAGTGACGAGATGCCGCACCGGCACCCGATGCAATCACCAACGGGAATACCCCCCAGATGAAGGCGAATGCGGTCATCTGTACTGCACGGAAACGGACTCGAGCAGCTTCTTTGGCAGCATCAATGATGGATAAGCCCTTTTCTTCTCGCAGAACTTTGGCAAATTCCACGATAAGAATCGCCACTTTGGCGGACATACCGATCAAGATGACCACACCAATCTGCACGTACAAGTCGAACGGTTGTCCCACCAGCAATAGCGTGCCCATTGCGCCGAGAATCGCGACTGGAACCGCCATCATTACCGCAGCAGGAATGGTCCAACTTTCGTACTGAGCCACCAAGAACAAGTAGGTGAACAGCAAAGACAATGCGAACGCGATTGGTGCCATGTTGCCTGCTTTCATCTCTTGGTAAGTCATGCCTGACCACTCGTATGAGTAACCACTTGGCAAAGATTCCGCAGCCAGTTTTTCAATGGCTTTTACAACATCACCCGAGCTGTAACCTGGCGCTGGCGCACCGTTCACGGTTGCAGAACTGAACATGTTGTAGTTCGACAAGGTATCTGGGCCGAAGATCGGCTTCACTTTCACTAGCGTTGCCAGTGACACCATTTTTCCAGAGCTTGAGCGAACAAACAGATGGTTGATGTCGTCGATATTGTCACGGTATTGCTCTTCTGCTTGCACTTTCACTTGGTACGAACGACCAAACAAGTTGAAGTCAGAAATGTAGGCACCGCCCAACTGCGCTTGCAGTGTGCTGAAGATTTCATTCAACGGTACGCCCATCGAAATCGCTTTATCGCGGTCAATATCGATGTAACGTTGCGGAATGTTCGCACGGAAAATCGAGAACGCACGCGCCACTTCAGGCAGTTGATTGATTTGGGCAACAAAATCAGCGGTTGTTTTTGCCAACTCTTGTGGAGAACGGCCCAAGTTGTCTTGCAGCACAAGGTTGAAACCATCCACCGCACCCATGCCTTTGATTGCCGGCGTCGCGAAAACGAACGAAGCGGCATCTGGCGTTGAGTTCAGCATTTTGTTAACTTTGTTCATCAACGCACGTTGGTGTAGCTCAGGGTCTTTACGTTTGCTCCAGTTATCCAGTTTGATGATCAACATGCCCGAGTTTGGAATCGACGCCATGTTAATTACCGAGAAGCCCGCAACCGAAACCACGTTCTCCACACCTTCCATCTGTTTTAGCTCATCAACGTACTTCTTCATTAATGGTGCAGTACGCTGCAATGCTGCTGCGTCTGGCAAACGCATTTCGACCATGAACACGCCTTTATCTTCGTTCGGTACGAAAGAAGAAGGTACGGTCATGAACGCAAATGCCAGCACCGCAATAAGCGCGCCATAAACACCGATACTCAGCACAATACGACGGCTCAAGAAGCCAACTAAACCTTGGTATTTGCGCGTTATTGCTTCAAAACCTCGGTTAAACGCACGCAAAGGCGCAATAGGTTGCGAGTGAGTAGATTTCAACATCAACGCACAAAGCGCTGGCGTTAACGTCAATGCGTTGATCGCAGAGATCAGCACCGATACACAGATGGTGACCGCGAACTGGTTGAACATTCGACCAGAAATACCCGGCAATAGCGCAACCGGTACGAATACCGCCAACAAAATAAGCGTTGTTGCCAATACTGGCCCCGTCACTTCTTTCATAGCTTGGATAGTGGCCGGAATCGGGTCTAAATGCTCTTCATGAATAACCCGCTCCACGTTCTCTACCACGATGATCGCATCGTCCACCACGATACCGATGGCGAGGATCAAGCCAAACAACGAGATCGTGTTAATGGTCATGCCCATCACGCCCATGATTGCGAAAGTCGCAATGATGGAAACCGGAATCGCTAAGGTTGGAATAATGGTCGCTCGCCAGTTCTGCAAGAAAACGTACACAACGAAGGTGACAAGAAGTACCGCAATCACCAGCGTCTCATACACTTCATCAATCGATGTCTCTACGTATTCGGTAGAGTCATACGCGATGTCATAGACCAAATCATCTGGGAACGATTTCTCGTACTCTTTCATGGCCTCTTTCACGCGTTCCATCACGTCTAGCGCGTTCGCGGTCGGCAACTGGTACAAGGCCAGAACGGCGGCTGGTTCGTTATTCATACGACCATCAGCTTCGTAACCTTGTGCGCCAACTTCGACACGAGCCACATCTTTCAAGCGAATCAAAGAACCTTTCTTGCTCGCACGAATGATGATGTTCTCGAACTCTTCCGCAGAAGTGAGGCGGCCTTTGGTTTGCAAAACATATTGATATTGCTGGTCACCCGGAGCTGGCATACCACCGATCTTACCCGCCGCCACTTGGATGTTTTGCGTTTTAATTGCGCCAATAACATCGCTAGCAGAAAGCTTCAAGGTAGCCAGTTTATTTGGGTTCAACCAAATACGCATTGAGTAGTCTTTCTTACCCAGCAGCGTAATGTCACTCATACCTTCGATACGTTTTAGACGCTCAACGATATTGAGATCCGCGTAGTTAGAAAGGTAGATACTGTCGTAAGACTGTTTCGGAGAACGCAGTGTGATAACGCCCAGCATGTCGGAAGATTTCTTCTTAACCGTCACACCGATTTGGTTTACTTCTTGTGGTAGAGACGACGTCGCCTGTGCCACCAAGTTGTTCACACGAACCTGCGCCATATCGCCATCTGCGCCCACTCGGAAGTAAATACGCAATGTGTATGAGCCATCGTTACCAATCACAGAAGACATGTAAATCATGTCTTCAACGCCGTTGACTTTGGCTTCTATCGGTTGTGCTACGGTCTTTTTAACCACGTCCGCATTTGCACCCGGATACATGGTGCTCACCGTAATTACCGTTGGAGAGATTTGAGGATACTCAGAAATTGGCAAGACTTTCAGGGCGATCATACCCATCAATGTCATCGCCAGTGAGATCACCAAAGCAAATTTCGGCCGGTGAATGAAAAATTTACTTAACATCAGTACTCACTCAGCCTTGTTCACTCTGTAGCTCAACGTCTTTCACCGTTGCACCCGGACGCACTTTTTGTAGACCATGGACGATGACTTTTTCGTTAGCCGCCAAACCAGTCAGCACAGCACGTTTCACACCGTAGGTCTGACCGAGTTCAACGTTACGACGAGACACCACGTGATCATCACCAACCACCATGACGTAGTCACCCGCTTGGTCTTGTTGAACAGCCGCCGATGGGATAAGCAAACCATCAATGGTTTTGTTGCGCAGCTTGATGGTCAAGTTGCCATATTCACCCGGCATAAGCGCGTAAGTTGGATTATCGAATTGTGCTTCTGCTCGAATTGAGCCTGTTTCTAAATCGATCTTATTGCCAACGGCGTAGATCTTGCCATCAAGCGGATACAATGAACCGTCTGAAAGCGTCAGTGTTAAATCAACATCCAGTTTGTCATCGTTACGATGAGCCACATCAATGGCACTTCTTACTCGGCGGTAGAGCTTCTCATCCACATCAAAGCCAAAGCGAATTGGGTCTACTTGAGTGATCGAAACAAGAGGAACGATTTGAATTTTCGAAATACGGTCACCCACTCGGAAGTTGCTGAAACCCACGCGGCCAGAGAAAGGAGCGCGCACAGAGCTAAATTCAAGATCGAGCCTTGCTGAAACCAGCGTCGCTTTCGCCTCTTCTACCGAAGCAATCGCTGCGGCGTGCGCAGCAATGGCGTCATCGTATTGCTGCTCACTGATGCTTTTATCTTTGATGAGTTTCTTCACACGTTCTGCATCACGCGTAGTTTGAACGAGTTGTGCTTTTGCTTTTTGCAACGACGCTTTTGCATACGCCAGTGCCGCTTTGTAAGGACGGTCGTCGATTTCAAACAACAATTGGCCTTTTTCGACCATATCGCCATCTTTAAAATGAATCGCGGTTAATTCGCCACCGACTCGCGGCATAATATCAACGTCATTTACCGCTTCAGTTCGACCGATAAAAGTATGATAAGGAGTGATTTTTGTTTCGGTTAGGGTAACGGTTTCAACAGAGGGTGCTTGGGCAGTTTTCGTTGCGATATCGCCAGTTTTGCATCCTGATAGTAATGCAGAAGATATAGCAATAGATACCAACGAAAATTTATATTTGGCTTTCATGATAAACCTACTTTATGTAGAAAGTGCCCTAGCCTAAATATTTAAATATATGGATAAACGCACTTTCTATTCTGGAAATAAACGAGGGAGTTAGAATTGGTAGTTAAATTCGATACGGTGATCACCATCACCGAAATTAACGTGCTCATTCCAGTTTGCAAAGTAACGAATATTTGCGCGAGGATTAATTTGATAAGACAACGCAAACTCATGAGTTAAGATATTATCTTCACCCGCGTAATAAGTATCTTTATATTGACTAGACCCTGATAATGTATGCATATACATTGGGTTGTAGTTAATCCAGATTTTATCGGTTAATTCAATTTTTGAGTACATACCGACAACAGTGAAAGTACCTGGAATTTCATAACCTTTGCCATCACCACTAAAATCATTAGCAATAGTGACACCCGCACCAGCCAAAGGAAATAGCTGCAACATACCAAACTTAGGTAGGCCTTGAATAAAGCTGTAAGATGCATCTAATTTATCGTTATCAACATCGTAGTTTACATCCAATTGACGGCCTAGACCTTTTGCGACTTCTACTTGGAAATTACGTAGTCGGAAAGAGTCAATGCTGTCATCAACGTTGGCATATATTGGATCATCATTGTCGCGAATGCCAAATAGCTCACCACCAATGCCTTTCATTTCAATGATGTTCATCGCCATGGTACCAGGCTGGCTAGATTGGTAAGTTTGACCGATTTTGATGTTCGCGCCTTTATCAGTAATACCAAAGCCAGCTTGGGTGTATACCGCAAGTGGGTCAGACATATCTTGAAGTTCTTCGTTATTGTTTGTCTGCGCATAGGCAGAAGACGCGAGTTGTAGGGCTGCAACCACAATGGCAACAGACGGTTTCACTAAATTCATAAAACTGTATCCATTTTAATGATTATAAAATTATTCACGTCATGAGGTCATCATAAATAGCAAGCAACACAACTCGCTTTGGATAACATAAATTATCAAAGCAAATTCAATAATGACGAAACATTCGACGTTTTAATTAAAATAAAATAAAGCATCGTAAAAGTTCAATCACCGCTACTTATATCTTATATAACTTGAAATTTGGTAATAACAATGAAGAAGGAAATATTAAAACTTATGAAAATTCAATTATCATTAGAACGAATGATT
This sequence comes from Vibrio sp. sp1, assembly GCF_016920955.1. Taxonomy (NCBI): domain Bacteria; kingdom Pseudomonadati; phylum Pseudomonadota; class Gammaproteobacteria; order Vibrionales; family Vibrionaceae; genus Vibrio; species Vibrio sp. sp1. The sequence continues at coordinate 836,051 of NZ_CP060590.1, read as the reverse complement.
AATTAATTTTACCATATAAATAGAGAGTGCAATGGATTTAGGTGATCGCGATCAATGTTTCATTTCGATCGTACAACACTCTTCAGATTAATTAGAACATTATAATAATTTAAAAAACCTTAGTTTGATTAGCCTAGCATCAGATTAGAATAGTAGGCCTATAATAAATAAAAAGGGAATCACTCTCTGTGATTCCCTTTTATTATCGAGCGATAAAGCGCCGATGCGTTTCGATAACTAAAACGCAAACAATTCGCACTATTGCAGTTTCTCTATTCCCATATTGAACAGTGCAAAACTATAAATATCTACATTTGTCTCAATTATTTTACGCGTTGGTGTGCCTGCACCATGTCCTGCATTGGTTTCGATGCGAATTAAGGTCGGATTTGAACCCGCTTGCTTCGATTGCAACTCAGCAGCAAATTTGTATGAGTGAGCAGGAACAACACGGTCATCATGATCACCCGTTGTAATCAATGTTGCTGGGTATTCCACCCCTGCTTTTACATTGTGTACCGGCGAATAACTTTTCAGATATTGGAATATCTCTTTACTTTGCTCTGCCGTGCCGTAGTCATACGCCCAACCAGCACCTGCGGTAAAAGTATGGTAACGCAGCATATCCAGTACGCCGACTGCTGGCAGCGCCACTTTAAACAGCTCTGGACGTTGCGTCATAACGGCCCCCACTAACAAGCCACCATTCGATCCACCGTTAATGGCTAACTTGTTTGATGACGTTACCTCTTCATCAATTAGGAATTCAGCCGCAGCAATAAAGTCATCAAACACATTTTGCTTTTGCATTTGAATGCCAGCGTTGTGCCACTCTTTACCATACTCCCCACCACCACGAATGTTCGCTACCGCGTAAACACCACCAAGCTCTAACCAAGCCGCACGTGTCGGGCTAAAAGATGGCGTGAGGCTAATGTTGAAACCGCCATAACCATATAGGATGGTTGGTGCACTGCCGTCCATCGGTGTCCCTTTTTTATAGGTGATGATCATCGGCACTTTTGTTCCGTCTTTTGAGGTGTAAAACACCTGGCGAGATTCATACAAAACAGGGTCAAATGGCGCTTTAGATTTGTAGTACACCTCGCTATCACCGTCTTTGATGTTCAGACGATAGGTAGTGCTTGGCATCTTGTAGTTGGTGAAAGAATAGTAGACTTCGGTTTCTTCTTTTTTCCCCGAGAAACCGTATGCGCTGCCAATATCAGGCAATTTGATTTCTCGGATGAGTTTGCCGTTCATGTCGTATTGCTTCACCATCGAGATCGCATCAACAATATAGCTCGCAAACAAATTGCCACCCGCGGTAGAAACACGTAACACGTTCTTTGTTTCAGGAATCAAATCTTTCCAGTTTTTGGGCTGCGGCTGACTTGCATCCACCGTCACGACGCGTTTGTTCGGCGCATTAAGGTTCGTAACCAAGTACAGTTTCGTGCCTTGGTTGTCTATCACCCAAGTATCAGAGCTGGTGTTATCTAAAATGGTTTTAAGCGGGCTGTTTGGCTTACTCAGATCTTTAAAGAACAGTTTGTTGCCCGACGTCGATACGCTGGCTGAGATAAACAAGTAGCGTTCATCATCCGACGTATAGCCGCCAACATAACGGTATTTCTCTTCCTCAAAGCCGCCAAAAATCAGCTGGTCTTCACTTTGTTTCGTTCCAAGTTTATGAAAGTAGAGCTTGTGTTGGTCTGTCTTCGCGGAAAGTTCACTCCCTTTTGGCTTGTCATAACTTGAGTAATAGAAACCTTGATTGCCGAGCCAACTGATGCCGCTGAACTTAATATCCACCAGCGTTTCGCCGACGGGCTTTTTGGTTTCTGTGTCTAACACAATGACTTTGCGCCAATCGCTACCGCCTTCCGAAATGCTGTATGCAACCAAAGATCCATCTCGTGAAAAGCTCACTCCCGCTAACGATGTGGTGCCATCTTCACTAAAAGTATTTGGATCGAGGAAAATTTCTGCTTCACCATCACCTAGCTGCCGATAAAGCACGTCTTGGTTTTGTAACCCGTCATTTTTGTAGAAGTAAGTGAACTTACCCTCTTTGAACGGCTGGCTTTGTTTTTCGTAATCCATGAGCTTAGTGATGCGCTCTTCAATCTGCTCGCGGTAAGGGATTTTCGACAGATAATCAAACGTCACTGCATTTTGCGCCTTCACCCATTCTGCGGTTTCTGGGCTGAGATCGTCTTCCAACCAGCGATAAGGATCACTCACTTTTGTACCAAAGTAGTCATCGACAATATCCACTTTTTGTGTGGTTGGATACGTGATGGTTTTCGGGGTTACCTGTTCAACCGACGATTGCGCCGCTTCATTTGCATACGCCACAGACAACACACTTCCGAGTACGAGAGCCGTTGTGAGTGCTAGGGTGTTCTTTTTCATGAAATTCCTTTTTATTTTTCTGTTGTCTTTTTGTGCAATACATCAGAACTCTACTATATATCGACAAAATGAATCTAATTTCATTAAACGAGTTGTGAAAGCCATCCTAACTCCCTCATTTCCTTCCAGTTCTACAAACTAGTAAGTGGAAGTGTAGAACTTGGGAACAATACTGAAGAGCCACGATGGCGTTTACTCTCTTTCGTCTAAGTCAGCTCGATTTGGCGCAAAACCCCAGACTCAGAAGCGAAATCTTGGTCGTGACTAATCAGAACAAATCCACCTTTGTATACATTTAACGCCTGACTAAGCATTATTTTTGACTCGAGGTCGAGATGGTTATCTGGTTCATCAAGCAGCAGCAAAGGCTGAGAATTTTGGTGGCTGACTATCAGCATAGCGAGCTTCATCTTCTCGCCACCGCTCAGTAGGCGCCCCAATCGAAACACTGCATCTCGACGAAAACCGATCCCGGCCAATAAGGTCCTCGCTTCACTTTCCGTCATCTCTTGGCAGCTCTCCATTACGTTCTCAAGTAACGAAAGATTTGGATTCACTGCACCAAAATGTTGGTCGAGATAATACAAAGGCGTATTCACTTGCAACTCACCACTCTGCAATGATAACTCGCCAAGCAACGTCTTTAACAAGGTTGACTTTCCGCAGCCATTTTTCCCTTTGAGATGGACTTTATCGTTCGCAAAAATCTGCAAAGTGATAGGAGTAGAATCCCCAAAAGGCAATATACCTTCTTGTATCGACAACACTTTTCTCGAACGGTTCGGATTATCTGCAAGATAAAACTTTTGCGCTTTGAGCTGCTCATGTCGCGATTGCAACGCCCGCTCTTTGGCTTGTAAATGCGCTTGTCTGAGTTGCTCATTCTTATTGCGATTTGAGGCGCTGGCGGTCGCGCTATCCTTTTTGCCATCAAGCAAAATTTTGGGCTGACTGCCGTCTTTGCGCAGTTTGTTCCCTTGCGCGGCGCGTTGGTCTGCTTTTTCGCGATTTTTCTGGGCTTGCTCAGCTAACCGTTTTTTGTGTTTATCGACCTGCGCTAACTGCCTTTCGACCGCTTGTAACTCAGTGCGTTTTTGCTCGGCATACACATCGTAATTTCCACCAAAAACCTGTAAGCCTAGGCCCGAGAGTTCCCAAATTTCCTCCATTGCTCGAAGCAGATCGCGATCGTGACTGATGAGTAAAATCGCGCCACCGAAATGCCTCATAGACTCTATCAACCATTGTTTCGCCTCGGTATCGAGGTGATTGGATGGCTCATCGAGAATCAAAAGCTCCGCTTCGTTTTCAAACAATTGCCATAACTGCAAACGCGCCAACTGCCCCCCACTGAGCCGAGCACAAGAGAAATCAGGGTCTTGCGGCAAGCCCATCGCAGCAAGCTGCTGTTTGAGTTTCTGTTCAATATCCCACTGTTCGCCAACCAGTTCGAACCAATGCTCAGAAACATCACCTTGTTCAATCTGCTTCAAAGCATGTAAGACCGAGTCTGTTCCCAGAAACTGGGCGATCGATTGCTGACCTGAAAGCAAATCAGACGGCTGCTGGCGATACATCATGAAAGAAGAGGGAGAAGTCACAACACCGCTGGCAGGCTGAGTTTCGCCCGCCAAAATGGAAGCCAAAAGCGACTTACCGATGCCATTGCGCCCAACCAAACCAACACGTCGTTTAGTCATGGAACAAGAAATAGACTGGAATAGCGTCTCGCCATTATCAAACTGATGGCTAACATTAAAAGCTTGTAAAACTGGCATAATTTGCCTCCTGTATGACAGGGACAACAGCCGTAGCTATGATTTGAGATTGCAACAAAACGCGTGCACAAACGCATTAAGCTCTATGTAAAGCTCGACGATAAACGTCAAATCAAAAGGTCGTCTTGTTGCAAAGAAATATCGGAAAGTGAGCTACGCCTACTAACCCTGCAGATCCAAAAAATAAGTAAAAATATGGATGACAGGTTTAGTTCTTCATGTTGGCGTAATCTCCTAGAGAAATGATGCGCAGAGTGTAGCGGCTTTTTTGTTCAAAAAGCAAGCTTTCTAACCAAATGAGTACAAAGAGAAAGTTTCACAGCAAGTTGTTATATCGTATTAACTTTTTAACAAAACTTTGAACAATTTCGAGATCTTATCAACACAATTTTTGCCCAAGCCATACTACGCTTAGGGTAAAGATAATCCACATAAGGGCGTGGTTATGAAATACAAACATATCCTTGTTGCACTCGAACTGTCAGATGAAAGCACCGTGCTTATCGACAGAGCGGTATCAATGGCAAACTATCTCGACTCCGATATCTCCTTTATCCATATTGATGGTACGCACGGAGAAATCTATCGCGAGCTTGTAGACATTAAAGAGAACCCGGATCAAAGGCCGTTGAATGAGCATTCAATGGAATGTTTAAAAACATTTAGTGATTACATGGATTACCCACTTAAACATTTCTTCGTAGGTACTGGCGACTTGGCTGATAAATTAGAGGTCACCATTAAAGAGCAAGAAGTGGATCTTCTGATTTGTGGTCACCACCAAGATTTCTGGAGCAAGATTATTTCTTACTCCAGACACTTAATTAACAAGTCACCGGTGGATATTCTAGTCGTCCCTATTCATGATTAGTAAAACGTAACACTTCCCAAAACCACCAATTTATTTGGTGGTTTTTTATTGATATTGAAACAGCTTAAACAGTTTTCCAAACTAGCTTGGCGATCATTTATGAGTTACATTTTCTAACCAACCCGCGCTCCTACTGGGCATGGTTATTTAGATAGCAAGGATCCCTATGGCAAATAAAAAAGTACTCATTCTCTTTGCTCATCCTTCCCAGCATCGTTCAGAAGTGAATACTCCACTTTTCAAAGAAGCTCAAAAAATTGAAGGCGTGACATGTGTTGATCTCTATGGCGAATACCCTCGTTTCGATATTAATATCGACCGTGAGCAGCAACGCTTACGTGAGCATGACGTGGTGATTTTCCAATTCCCACTATATTGGTATTCAACGCCTGCGATTTTAAAAGAGTGGCAAGATCTGGTTTTGGAATATGGCTTTGCTTACGGTACAGATGGCACAGCACTGCAAGGTAAGACCATGCTTTGTGTGCTGTCTGCAGGGGGCAAAGAAGAAGCTTATAAGGCAGAGGGCTACAACCACTTTACGATTCGTCAACTGCTTGCGCCCATTGAACAAATGTCCGCACTGACCGGCATGAACTACATTGCCCCTCTCGCGATGTTTGGCGCACGTACAGCAGATGAAGAAGGGCGAATCCCTCGTCATGTTGAGCGGTACAAGAGCCTGCTAACAGCTTTAGTCGAAGATAGGTTGGATGTTGAAGCTGCGGCGTCATTAATCAAGCTTAACAGCGCATTGCCAGAGCTCATTAAGGAGGCTTCATGACAGGAATATTCTTACAAGCCTTCATATATTTGATTGCTGCTGTAATTGCAGTCCCACTTGCTAAGCGTTTGGGACTTGGGTCCGTTTTAGGCTATCTCATCGCAGGTGTGGTCATTGGCCCAATTATCGGTTTAGTCGGTGAAGAAACAACAACAATCCAGCACTTTGCCGAGTTTGGCGTGGTGATGATGCTGTTTCTCGTTGGTTTAGAGCTCGAACCCAAAATGTTGTGGGCGATGCGCAATCGCTTAATGGGTTTAGGAGGTCTGCAAGTCGGCGGTACCGTCGCGGCGATTATGGGTATTGCCTTATACTTTGACCAGCCTTGGACCATAGCCTTAGCCATAGGTTTGATCTTCGCCCTCTCTTCTACTGCGATTGTTTTGCAAACTTTTAGCGAAAAAGGATTAACGAAGACGGAAGGTGGACAAAACGCTTTCTCCGTGTTGCTTTTTCAAGATATTGCAGTGATACCAATGTTGGCGTTCATTCCCCTATTGGCCTTACCTGAATTAATTGAACAGGCACAGTCCGCAGCACAAACAGCCGCAGCGCACCATGAAGAATTAAGCCTCGTTGCGGGGTTGCCAGGCTGGGCATACGGCATCGTAATCACAGCATCGATAGCAATCGTCGTCGTTGGTGGACACTTTTTAAGTCGACCTCTGCTCAATTATGTGGCTAGCTCTGGTTTGCGAGAAATCTTTACCGCAACTGCACTCATGCTTGTCATTGGTATCGCTGCACTGATGAGTTTAGTGGGCTTATCTCCTGCCTTAGGAACCTTCTTGGCTGGCGTTGTATTGGCGAACAGTGAATTCCGCCACGAGTTAGAATCCAATATCGAACCATTTAAAGGTCTATTGTTAGGTCTGTTCTTTATTACCGTTGGCGCAGGGATCAACTTCTCGGTCCTTTTTGGTGATTTCTGGTTGGTCATGGCATTGACCATTGGCGTGATGGTTTTGAAAGCCTTGGTGCTGTTTATTCTTGCACTGATATTTAGGGTGAAAGGCAGCAACCGCTGGCTGTTTACCCTAAGCTTGGCTCAAGCAGGTGAATTCGGCTTTGTGCTTCTAAGCTTTTCAGTGCAAAACCACGTCATCCCATTTGAACTTTCACAAACTCTTGCGTTAGTGGTTGCGATTTCGATGTTCCTGACACCAGGTTTGTTTATTCTGTTTGATAGAGTGATTCTGCCGCGCTTTGAAAGCCAGTCAAATGAACGCGAAAGCGATACGATTGAGGAAACAGGCACGGTGATCATCGCCGGCATCGGCCGCTTTGGACAAATAGTGAATCGCCTATTGGTATCAAACGGCGTGACTACCGTGGTACTTGACCATCAATCTGACCAAGTCGATAACATGCGCCAGATTGGCACTCGCGCCTATTTTGGCGACGCGACTCGACCAGATATGCTACATACAGCCGGCATTGAGCACGCCGCTGCGTTGGTTGTGGCGATTGATAACCAAGAATCGAGTGTAGAACTGGTGAAGTACGTTAAGCACACGTACCCAAAAGTAACAGTGATTGCACGTGCCTTTGACCGTGGACATGGCTATCTTTTGCGTCAAGCGGGGGCTGATATTATTGAATCAGAGACCTACCATTCTGCATTGGAGATGGGCGGTCACACAATGAAAGCCCTTGGCATTCACCCCTTCTTTGTTGAACAACAGAAGGCGACATATAAGCGTGTTGAAGCACGTAAGTCAGAAATACTTTACAAAGCTTGGGAGGATGATTCTGAAGGTGAACGCTATGACAACAATTTCCGACAACTGTTTATTCAGTTAGAGGAGAAAATGGCGGAAGAGATGCAAAAAGATCGTCATGACAAACTATCGCGGTCAGAACGTGGTTGGACACCGCCACCTAAAGGTTACGCCGATGATTTTAATGAAGATAACGTCCAAGAGCTAACACCACCAAGAGAAGAGCCTATCCAACGATAACGCACTCCATATTAAAACCTCCCACTTGGGAGGTTTTTATTTTTTCAGTACAGAGCCACACGCCGTGCAGGATAAAATGATCTTCTCGATATTACATAAGATCATTCATTAAAATCTCATACTCTTCGTTTGCTTCTTCCACTAAATGAGAAAGCTCTAACGCATCAGTAACTGCAAGATTGAACTGCCACGGAGTTGTGTCTTCTTTACCACAGATTCGAGTTTCACACCCACGACTCTCAAAAGACAAATCATCAAACTCTGTGGTGTGGCGCTCTTGAAGTTCAACAATCTCAACTTCTAATTTACCAACAGGGTTGACTTTAACGTGGGCATGTAAATCCGAACTGTTAGACAAACAATAATCTCTATGAACCGCAATCATGGCCGCCTCCTTGGTCTGCCAACTGACAACTCAACATTGAGTGTAGACGAGGGATTTTGAACGTGGCGTGAAATAATAATGAAGATTGATCTGTCTCATTAGAACAGACAATTGTTGTCATGAAGGCATTAGCCAGCATGAATCTCATCTGATTTAAATTGTTCTGAGATCGTAATAGTTGGCATTTACCGAGACTTTCCCTATTATCGAAACAAAATTACTGTGGTCATTCTTTAGAGGTCAGTATGGAGCTTGAAGCCGTTGCTAAAGCACTAAAAGAGTTAGGGCATCCGACTCGTTTAAGTATTTACAAAGAAGTCGTCAAAGCGGGATACAAAGGTATCGCGGTAGGCGGCGTACAAGAAAAGCTTGGCATTCCAGCATCCACTCTCTCTCATCATATCTCGAGCCTTGCTTCAGCTGGTCTTCTCACCCAGCGCCGCGAGGGTAGAACCCTTTTTTGTGTTGCAGAGTATCAGTGCTTAGATGACGTAATTGGTTTTTTAAAAGCAGAATGTTGCGTTAACGAGTGCTCATAAATTTCTAGCAAAAACGAGAGAGTTTGAGTTTCTATTGAACTTCAGCAGAACGTGAATGACGATGAAAAACATACACACCGAAGTTGCTAAGCTCGGTGTGTACATCTTCTAGTTCGCGACAAGTAACATCGACGACTTAGATGGTACGATTAACTTACCGTCAGTTGGAATGATTTGTTCTGTCATCAAATCAACCCAATTGCCATCCGTTTTTAATGTCAAAGACTGTTGACGCTGTGATTTATTAAGCACCACAATACCTTTGTCACCTCGCTTAAGTACGAGCATGTCATCGTTACCTTCAAGAACACTCATCGGCTCGCCATGCGTCATATTATGGAACTGGATCATTTTTGCCATTCTCGGGTCGCTCCATGCACCTTGCCACCTTGGCTGACCATTTTTACCTTTAATACCGCTGGTGTTTAAGTCGGTATAAATCAACGGCACACCGCCATCTCGGCCTAGAATATAGGCATAAGCTAACCATTCGTTTTCCTCGTCCATGATGAGATCAAGAAAGACATCATTGTTAGGAATATCATGTGTGATAGCAAATGTAATCGCACGACCGGGGGACAAAGCCTGACCAAAACAATAGGGATCAATCAGAGACTTGAAGCTGCCCTTTTTAGCAAACGCCTTAAACATGGTTGAGAACAAAGGGAAATCGTACGCACCTAGGCGAGTTTCCTGTAGATACGGCTCAAGAAACAGCTGATACTCTTCTTCCGTCGCACCGCCATCGGTAATAATTTCACCAAATATATGCACATCCCGCGTGATGTCGTCTGTCCAAACACGCTTAAGATGCTCTAACGTCATGTGTTTCGCAGCGTCAATACGAAAACCTTTCACACCAATAGCTTTCAGCGCCTTTAGGTACGCTCGCTGCTGCTCAACGACATGGTCACAAACACGAAGAGTTGGCAAGCCAGGATCGGTTGGTCCACCTGTGATACGTCCGTTTTGAACCTGCCACTTATCTTTCCAGTCTTTGATGCCGAATGCTTCAACAAAGTCCTCTTCATCAAAAAGTGGTTGAGATAGATCGCCAAACAACGCTAGCGACTGATATTTCTGTTTGTTGTTCTGGTATTCCTCCAAGACCTCTTGTCTTGGGTACTGAAGGTCTCTGCGAAGGTGGGCCTCATTTGCCATATGGTTAAACACTACGTCGGCATAAACCCACACACCAACTTGCTCCAGTTCACGAACCATATGAATAAAATCTTTGGTATCACCCAAAGCATTATCGATAACACGATAATCTTGTGGTTGATAACGCTGCCACCAGCGCTCATCGTGTGCGCTTTTCATTGGTGGCGAAACCAACACAGAGCCATAACCAAGCTCGCGGATTTCTTTTGCTCGTTGGGCAATGTCAGCATACTTCCAATCAAACGCATGTAAGATAACGTTTGCACCGAATGATTGTGTTTCCTGTGAGCCACTCATGTTGTTCTCCTGCTCGTTTCCACTCACGATTACTTGTTTGCATTTTTTTGTGAGTGAATTCAATAATCGAAATTATAAAAGCTATTCATCAGAGGCACTCACCCTTTTAGCACTAACTCAAGGCTGAAATCGAAGGCGTAGCGACTCATCCATTGCACAGCGATAAATCGTTCTGAGTGAATAACGGGCACACGACATACAACCCGAACAGACCAACACAAAACTAAGGCATTGTTTTGATTAACAAAAACTTAAATTTAAAAAGATAGAACATAAGACCTATGTACGCCCTAAAATAGGCCCAAAGGATAAAAATAGCCAAGCCAACCCGTTGAGTAATCAATTGTTAATAAAACGAAACTGGCAGATGGATCACGTTTGGCGCGTTTCAAAAATCCAGTAAATCACCATACCTAGCGTTAAAAGACTAAAGATTTCTGTTTGTATCTGTCCCGAAATGACTTCAAAATGCGAAACTTAGCTTATCTCTATGGGGTATGCTCTACCTTGGAGGATAATAATGAATATCAAAGAATTTTCTGACCTCGTCGGGCTATCTGCTCATACACTTCGATACTATGAAAAAATCGGTTTACTTAAACATGTCCATAGAAACGCGAGTGGACATCGAATGTATAGTTCGAAAGATCTAAACTGGATAAGCTTTGTTAAGCGTTTAAAAGAAACTGCAATGCCACTTGAAGAGATTCTAGAGTATGCCAAATTAAGGGAAGTCGGCTCTCAATCTGTACCACAACGTCAAGCCCTGTTAGAACAACACCAAGAAAACCTCAAACGCCACATTGAGCAACAGAAAAAGCACTTATCGGCTCTAGAAGAAAAAATTGCCTTGTATAAAAGCGGAAAAGTTCGTTGACTTAGAGTTAACTCTAACGATTAAGGTGTGTTTACATTTATTCACTAGGAACATACCAATGGAACAATCACGCTTTAACAAAGGATTAGAACTACTCTCTCAAATTGATGGCGACGCTGGTCATAATGTCATCGAAAGCTTACAAGATATTTGTCCTAATTTAGCTCAGTACACCATTGAGTATCCGTTTGGCGATATTTATGCTCGCCCGGGCTTAGACCTAAAATCGAGAGAAATCGCAACCGTCGCCGCGCTAACGGCAATGGGGAATTGCGCGCCGCAACTAAAAGTGCACTTAAATGCAGCGCTGAATGTAGGCTGTAGCGAGGATGAGATTAAAGAGATCATTTTGCAGATGTCCGTCTACGCAGGTTTTCCCGCGGCATTAAACGGCATGTTTGCATTCAAAGAAGTGCTAGCGGAAAGAGCAGAGTAATAACGACGTTGAAATCAATTTAACCGCAATTAAAAACGGCCCTTGGGGTTCGGGCCGTGATTAAAACAACGAGTGAATTAGCGCTCAGGAGTTTCAAGCAGTTTAACCGCGCAATCTACCGCGTTGTTAATGCCTTGACTGCTCTCCAACTTGCCTGAACTTGCAGGACCAAGGGCACAAGAATACAAAGCCAGCTGCTTATCGAACGGCAGATCCAACTGTTCATAGAGATTTTGTCGGATTCTTGCATGTTGTTCTGGTTCTTGGTTAGCAAGGCTAATCAACGTTTCATAAATAAGCGTTTTCATGTCTTTCCCTTTTCACTTTATTGCACGGGGTGCATATATATTGTATCCATTTGGGAAGCACAAATCAGAAGCTAGGTCACAGAACGCGTCGCTAAAAAAGTTTATGTACTCGGTAAATTGCAATACAAACTTAAAGTCGTTTAGAAAAAGGGCAACTGATAACTCGATAGATCAGCCGATTAACTAGCATTCGCCGCTGTTTGTTTATAATCGTGTCCGATATAAACAAAAACGTCGCTGTATCAGCGACGTTTTATCTCGACTTTAGTTAATCGAACCTGTTTAGTTGAAGTGCACTAGCATTTCAACGTCATCGCCTTGCTCTGGGGCCTGAAGAGCGAAGTGCACGTACCCTGCTTCAGTAACAGGAATCGCAAGGTATTCATTGCTGCCTGCATAGTTGGACGCATACTCGTGCTGCTCTACTGTAGGCCAATGCTCCCTACTCGCGTATAGATCGACATTACCAGTTTGAGAGTGAGCCGTTAGCCATACACGAACCTCTTCTACACCTTCAGGCACATAAACTGCTGCATAACGCTGCTTGTGAACGGTAAGCATTTTGGCTTCACCAGACTCTAGTACCACAGGTGCTAAATCATCTTGCACTTGGGTTGGCGGTGTTTGCGCTTCCACTTCTAACGCAGCCACAAGATTTACTGAGTCATAGCTATCACGTCCAGTTAAGCTGATGTAGTAACGACCCGCTTTAACGTAACCATCTTGCTCTGGTTCAAACACAATCTCTTCATTGCTGCCGTCAGCATATTGACTCATTTCGAAATCATAGTAATGCGCGACTTTGTTGTAGCTCATGTAAAGATCCGCATCACCCGCACCCTCAATAGATACATTGAAGTTAACGGTGTTGGCTGGAACATCAACGTAGAACAGTTTTTCGCTGTATGCTTCGCCACTGAGCTGAAGGCTTTGGTTCGCCGTCAATTCAGTCACTTGTGCTTCAGGGCTTGTTGGTTCTGTTGGCTCTTCTGGGTCTGTATCAGGTTGCTCAGGTTCCACTTTTAATGTGTCCAACCAACGTTCAAACTCAGCATCGTATTGTTGACCTAAAGACGTCACCTGCTGTGCCCATTGTTCGAACTGGCCAGAGCGCGACAATGCCAACAAGCTTTCGACGTCTTGTGGATGATTTTCTAACATGAATCGAACAGCTAGATAACCCCAACGATAGATACGATTGGTATCGTGAGAGTACGTGGTATCAAACACAGTGGAAAGGCTCAGTTTACCATCTGCAATCAGCTCAATCGCAGCTTGGTAACCTTGCTTGTAATGCATGTATTCAGCAAAACCTTCTAGCCACCAAACAATATGACCATGAGCCAAGTTATCGCTGAACGAACCGTATTGGTTAAATCGTGCATCTAAATAGTGCGTGTATTCATGTTCTAGGTTCAAGATAGAGAGATCTTCACCATTCGCGTAGCGATAAGCGACGAAACGCGCAGTATTGTCCGCTTTTGAAGGGTCACCTTCTAGGTACTGACCACCGTTGTCCGTTGTATTACCAAATAGGAATGAAGAGTAATCAACGTAACTAGTGTTACTCGCGAATACCGCCACTTCAACACGATCATTCAAATCATCAGCGACAGGTTGATTACCCGTATTCGCAACTCGATGGAAGTCGGCTTCTTTTGCCGCTAGCACTTCACACGCTTTCGCTGCTTGAGCATCGGTCAGATCCTCAGAGCGAATAATGGCAGGTCCCTGACATTCAAAACGATTTGGCATTACACGTGCAGCTAAATCTTGCTTGGCTTGCTCAATATTCAGACCATTTAGGCCTTCTGGTGCGTAGTAGCTCATCATTTCAACGGCAGCAAGCCATAGTTTGTCATGCTCACTACCCAGTGGATAACGCTGCATCACCTGTTGCATTACTGCCAATGCTTTGCGTTTGGTCTCCTGATCTGGGCTCGCGAGCAAACGACCAGTTTCACGTAATGCATTGAAAACGATAAAGCTTGCATCCGTATCTAATGCCCAAGCATTATCAGATGCGAATTTCACCAACGTATCAATATGGTGTGTATTGTTTGCCATGTATCGGTAGAACGCATCGTTCGCCGCATGGCCTGCCATAGAGCGGAACAAGTTGTTTAAACCATCGACCCATTGCGTGTCCTGCGCGGTTTCACGATTAAAGTGCATCAACGCGGCCATCATGCTATCCATGGTCAGCGGCAACTGCTTAACGTTATCAACCATCAAAGTCAGGCTCTTCATTGCACCAACTTGTTCACGACCTTGATCCAAAGCATGAGGGTTGTTTAGGAATAGGTTCGTCGACTGAGCAAAACGCTGACTCAACGCTTGCGAAAACTCAGGTGTACCAGTACCAGCGTTGTAGCGAACGTAGTAGGCCGCTCGAATAAATTCGCCTAGGTTCTCTAGAATACGAGCTTGATCTGCTTCACCACGATAGCGAGCGATTTCTTGATCCAGCGCGACTTGGATACGGCTTAGGCTCGCTTCACTATAGATATCATTCAGCGTTTCTGAAGGTGCTGAAAACCAAGCGTGGTAGCAATCATACTCAGCACCAGAAACGGCAGTAGCCAGATCTCGCGATTGTTGTAAATCAGCAACAGCACACTGATTTTGTGCAAAAGAGAAGCCAGACACACTCGCTAGCATACAAGCAAGCGCCAAACGATGGCGCGGGAAAAAACGGATATGAGACATAACAACACTCATTGATTATTAACATACATTGAGTGGGGATTTATATTCTTTACAGCTCAAACAGTGAAATCAGTGTCATAAAATTTATGAAACCGCTCCCAAAAATAGGTCTTTTACTCTAATTAAATGGGAGCAATCCCACTCCCAAAAAACTCACAATTATCAATAAAAACATTAATTTACCTTTTTCTAAATAACGACTTTATGAGGAAAATTGCCCTTAAACGCCCCCCTTAACTCTTCCAGATAGAGTTCACGACAATCAAAGGTTCTAAATTAAATTTTGATGCTTGATACCATCTATTTTTATTTGTGACTCATTCCCAATAAGTCATCGAGTGCATATCAAAAGGCTGGCATTAATGGTAAATTCTCCGCCAAATCAAACACATTTACTCCTCCAGTCATTGATGAGTGAATAAAGCAGATATTTGGCTAGGGATAATACATGTCACTTTGGGGATTTTTGGGAGCGGGGATTGCCTACTTCATGACAACGTTTGCCTTTGTTTTTGGAGGCATTTTTTGGTTATGTGCTGAAGGTAATACATTAAGAGAAACAAAGCGCCAATCATCAATAATGTCCGGGGTTATTGCTTGTACTATTGGAACTTGGGTGCTTGCTTTTGGTGTTTACGTTTACGGTTACTTTTGGGATAACTCTTCTCACTATTATTTTTATTTGCTCGCTCCATGGGGACTTGCCATTTTTGGGGTAAAACTTCGTAACCGCTGGGTTAAGCAATACGCGCGTGTAAAACACGCAAAAGAAGAACAGTGGCAAAAGCGCTGGCGAGAATTATTAGGGGAAGATACTGAAGAGCTTCCACCATATACACATGATTACGAGCTCTACTCGGGCATTTGGCAAGCCAATGAAGCGCTCCAAGAACAGTGTTTTGCAGCCCTTCCTCACGGGAAAGCAGTCTACGAGAGAGTGAAAGCCTTCCAAACGATGGCCTCCCCCGCTGGTGACATAAACAATCAAGTTTTGCTGAGTAAACTCGATCAACTAGAGGATGAAATCATTCAAGTTCTTGAGCAACACTCGCAAAAGAAAGTAAGCATTGAAACTGGCGCAGGTACTTTACACAAAGAGTCAAAACGCAATGTTTATCACCATGAGAATGGCCCAACAGAAGAGCAACTGTACGACTCAATCAACCTCCAACATGATTTGGATCGAGAGCTACGCAACATTATCTATGATCGGCTCGGTTACGATGGCGAAGATGAGTACTTTTTCCTCCAAGCGCCACTCGAAGAGCTTACCGAGAATGAAACCGCAATCAACTGGATGCTCTGGGGGTTAGTAAGCAACCATTTTGCTGTTGACCCATACCAAACGGCGTTGGATCTCAGCCTAATGAATGCGGAACCAAGATGGGGGCAAAATGAACGGTTTGTAATGATTACGGCTCAATAAACGCAAGTACTAAGTCTAATTTTAATACAACCTATTCTGAGACCACCCTCGCGTTGGTTAACTTAGCCAGTAAGCGGCCAACGCGATCGCGCATTTCACGTCTATCGACAATCATATCTAGCGCACCATGCGCTAGTAAAAATTCACTTCGCTGAAACTCGTCTGGTAGCTTTTCACGTACCGTTTGCTCAATGACCCGTCTTCCCGCAAAGCCAATACTTGCTTTAGGTTCACCAATATTGATGTCTCCTAACATCGCTAAACTCGCCGAGACGCCACCATAAGTTTGGTCCGTCAATACTGAGATATAGGGTAATCTGTGCTCAGATAAGTGGTTTAACGCGGCGCTGGTTTTTGACATTTGCATGAGTGCCACCAAAGACTCTTGCATGCGCGCCCCTCCGCAAGCGGAAAAACATACTAACCCAGATTTTGTATTAATTGCGCTTTCAACTGCTCGGACAAACTTCTCGCCAACCACTGCGCCCATCGAGCCTGCCATGAAAGAGAATTCGAATGCACACGCAACAACAGGCAGCCCCAATAACTTGCCCTCCATCACCACCAACGCATCTTTTTCTCCAGTCGTTTTCTGTGCTAAAGCAATTCGCTCTTTATATCGCTTTAAGTCTTTAAAACCCAAAATATCTTGTGGCTCCAACTCACTTGCCAACTCTTGTTGTGTTCCATGGTCCAGAAAAGAGATCAACCTTTGACGCGCAGCCATTCTCATGTGATATGAGCATTTAGGGCATACTTCCAAATTTTCTTTTAACGCGGCACTATAAAGTATTTGTTCACACTCAGGACACTTTGTCCAAACGCCCTCAGGGATAGACGCTTTGCGCGAACCTATTATATTTTTATTCTCAAATAACCGTTCTAACCAGCTCATAAATTCACCACTATTGATTACGTTCTAGCGCGATATCTCGTTGTTTGTTCGCTTAAACTTGTAAATAAAATTGTATGTAACTTAGTACAGGGATAAAGTGCGATATGCTGGCTTGATAATCCAATAAAATGGGATAATGAAATGTTTGATAACGTTGACCAAATCTGGTTAAAAAGTTTTCACTGTGTTTATGAGAACAGCAGCTTTAAGCGAGCCGCTGAGTGTTTGAATATACCAACATCAAATGTCAGCCGACACATTGCCCTGCTTGAAGAAAAGTTAAACATTAGGTTGTTCAATAGAACAACAAGGCGAATGACGCCTACCGAGGCTGGAGAAGAGCTCTATAGCAGCACTCGTCCGTTATTGGAGCAACTCAACGCCGCACTAGAAACGGTAACGCGCCACTCACACACGGTAACAGGGGAACTGCGAATTCTTATGCCAGACACACCTGTACTGGCCAAAGCGGTTGTCACCTTTTGCACGCAATACCCGTCAATCTCTTTGTCTTGCGATACAACGCTAAACCCTAAAGATGATGTTATTGATAGCTTTGATGTCATTTTGAGTTTTCATAGAGGGACTTTGTCAGACAGTAACTGGGTGGCGAGAGAGATAAAACGCTGGCCCAGTGCCATTTTAGCCGCGCCTCAACTAATTGAGAAATACGCCACCCCTTACAAAATTACGGATCTAAGTCATGTTCCCTGCATCACGACGCTTACCGCAGTAAATGGTGCACCATGGGTATTCAGAAACCCTGCTGGGGGCCATATTACTCAAACTGTGCAATCTTCATTCAAAGTAAACAGCGGTCATCTCGCCAGATATGGCGCGTTATCAGGGCTTGGATACGCAATATTGCCAATTGAGTCATGCCAAAATGAGATCAAAAATGGTGAGCTAGAAATCGTCACTCTAGAGTACGAACCTGAGGATTTAGTGCTTTACGCCTTTTACTCGTCTAGAAAACATGTAGCTAAGAAAATATCTATGTTTGTTGAACATTTAAAGCAAAACGCAAAACTTAACGCCTAGCTAAGCTTTACTCAACTAATTTATCGTATTCTGTTTTATCGTCTAGAAAGGACAAACACCGCTAAGCGATTTGAGACTCGATTTTTTCAAATAAAAAAGCCAGCAATTAACATTTACTGGCTTTTATTAAAGAGGGTCAGTTGGCGTTTAGATTCTAAACGCTCCTACGTGACGATCGAGTGTTCGCGATAGCTCCGCGAGTTGTTGACTTGATGCTTCTAGTTGCTCACTCGCCGTTAGCGCACTTTTCACTGAGTGGCTGACGGTATCCATGTTCATATTAATTTCGTTTGCTACCGTTGATTGCTGTTCTGTTGCGGTTGCTACTTGAGTATTGATATCTGAAATAGTCGTCACTTGTGCAGCTATTGCTTCTAAAGCCTGTCGAGCTAACTCGGTTTCTGCCGTTCCTTCTTCAATAAGAGTCTTACTATTACTCATTGAATTCACCGCACTTTGAGCTTCAGTTTGTAGCTGGTGAATCATATTGTCAATTTCATCGGTAGAATGAGCCGTTTTAGTCGCTAGGTTGCGAACTTCATCAGCAACTACTGCAAAACCTCGGCCGGCATCACCAGCGCGTGCCGCTTCGATAGCCGCATTGAGAGCCAATAGATTGGTTTGCTCCGAAATACCTCTAATCACCTCTAGAATACTACCAATCGACTGAGTATTTTCAGCAAGACTCACGATAATGTTGGAAGTGCTGTTCATCTCGTTTTCAAGATTAGTCATCGCCGTTTTGGTTCTTTCTAGCGTCGTGTAGCCATCTTGCGCTTCATTACTTGCTGCACTCGCAGCATTTGCCGCTCCGGCAGCATTGGAGGCAATTTCATTGACCGTCGCAATCATTTCGTTCATGGATGTGACAACCAGCATGGTTTGCTCGTTCTGCTCTTGCCCTCTTGTGAGCGCTTGTTGAGATTGCCCACGCAAAGCGACAGCTGAACTATTAAGCTCCACACCAGTATTTACAACTTGTGTAATAATCTCATGTACTTTCCCAACAAAAACGTTGAAAGCAGAAGAAATTTGCGCGACTTCGTCATTACCTTTCGCTGGCAAACGAACGGTTAAGTCTCCGTCTCCTTTTGAGATGTCTTGTAGAGCGTCTTTAAGCGCAGAAAGCGGTCTCATCAGTTTATTTAGCAGAAGTGACAGAATCAAAACACACATAACGAAGATCGCCACCATAGAGATCAACTGGTAAGTAATAATTCCATTCGTCGCTTGGCTCACTTCGGTAATAGGAATACCAATATCAAAAGTACCGTATAACTGGCCATCCACATAAATTGGTGCCATGATGTCAAACACCCATACTTTCTGGACATCGGCATACCACTTTGAGTACTGTTGAACACCTCTCGTCGCGCCTTCAACAGTATATTCATCGTTATAGGTTTTGTTCAGCTTGTGCTTATCACTGTGGGCTACTGCCGTTACGTTACGGTCAATTACAACGGCATAACTCACGTCTGAACGTTGTTTCAGCCCCTCAACAAGCGATTGTAAATCTTGCATTGGATTGGCTGAGTTCTCCAAAATATAACTCGCATTTCCCGCTAGAAACTCAGCTTGAACTTGGGATTTGTTTAAGATGATGTCATCGATTTTCTGACTCGAAATTAGGTACGTTGATGCCATACTCGCCACGACAGCAATACCAAACATGGCGCAGACTGCTAATAAGATGATTCTTTTCATTATAATTGTCTCAATACAATTCAATTGATGCTCATTAATCGAGCGCTAAGCCTTTCTTCTCCAAAACCAACCAAACTGCATTTTGGGTCTGTTTGGCAGAGCAAGACATAACTTTATAACTATGTATCTGCTTGGTTCCCGATTACTTTAGACAGAAGGAAAAAAAGTCTTCAAAACGTCACATTTCTACGAGGTTTGGCGAAGGGACGAGTACGTAAAAGGAAACGTTTGCATAGTTAAATTTAACTATGCGACCAAATTGGTATCGAACATTAAAGAAAAGAGTTCTAATTAGCGTTTTGCCGTCGGGAGCGCTGTGGTCAGTGCTCCCGTTTTATCATTTAGTATCTCAGGTTCAGATATTAGAGCCACAATCGCAGCGGTTGTAATCCGAGATGCTTGGTGAAGCGAGAATGACTTGGTTTGTAGATATGGAAGCGATGTCAGATCGAGTGGTTCTCAATCAAGAATCGGCAGCAAAATATGCAAACTAAGGCATGAAGCCATTGCCCATAAAAAAGAAAGGAAAAAATCTTTACCACAGAGTTTAACTCGTCAGCGATATGTATCCATGCATACCCATGTATAAACCAACTGCACTGATCAAGACGCCCGATAAGTAAGGAGCTCGACGTGCAACATCATTCAAACCGCTCCATTTAGATGTCGCTTTTTGCACGCCCACTGCTGCCACAACGCCAACAGCAACCAGAGTCAAGGCTAAGCCAATACTGAATGACACAACTAAAGTCGCACCAAGAGTGATTGCCTTAAGCTGCAAACAGATAAGCAAAACCGTTACCGCAGCAGGGCATGGAATCAAACCGCCCGTTAATCCAAACAGCAGAATTTGCCCATTCGTCACGTCTCGATTCTCAAAGCGCTTTTGAATGTCTAAAGCGTGAGCGCGCTCGTGAGCATCTTGATATTCCTTATCTTCGCTTTCTAAATGAGACCCAGGACGGAAATGTACATCAAAGTCATGGGTATGATCATGGTGCCCGATGATCAAAGTGACAGAAAGTCCATTAGAGACTTCAATGCAAGACGCCGATTCCAAGTATCCATCACGCTCTATAAAGTGATAAATATCAGCAGGTTGATAACCATCACTCGATACCGAAACCTTGATACCTTCAGCAGTTAAAGGTTTACCGCTGAGTGTTCGCAACTGGAAACGGTGATGCTCCCCTTCCTCTGTAATCAAAAGCGAAACATGCCCATGTCCTGTATCCACAACTTGCGTCGTCCAATCGCGAGCATGATCCTGAGCTTTGTTCCAAGCTCGCTCATCGCTCCATGTCCGCCAAAACATCCATACGCCGGTTGTCACGATAATGACCCCAGAGATAAGTTGCATCCATGGTTCAGCCGCTTCAACGGTGAATTTCTGGCTAATATACATCCCGCCAACAGCGATTAACCATACAATTGCAGTGTGAGAAAGTGTGGCAGCTAAACCCAGCATCACGGCTTGTTTGACCGTTCCTTTCACCGCGACAATGAACGCCGCCATCATCGTTTTAGAGTGCCCAGGTTCTAAACCATGCAAGGCGCCAAGCAAAATGGCACTGGGAATAAAGAACCACCCATTACCTTGTTGTAGTAACGCGACAAAATCCATTGTTGTTCTCTGTTGTTGATTCTAATTTATCGCAAACTATACTCCCCCCTAGTATTAAATACTACCCCCCAGTATAAATTGAGTGCTACATTATCAGTTAGAATAACTCGGCCCGTAACGTAAAGAAGATAAGACATGTCGCATACAACCAGAGATCAAAAGAAGCTCAACACTCGAGTCAGTAAAATACAGGGTCAGGTGAACGGACTTAAAAAAATGCTGGAAGAAGAGCATGAATGCCAAGATGTGTTGCAGCAGATTGCCGCTATTCGGGGAGCAGTAAATGGTTTGATGCGAGAAGTAATTAAAGGTCACTTACTTGAGCACGTTGTACTTGAGGAAGACAAAACTCAACGTGAAAAAGATATGGAAGTCGTATTAAAAGTACTGGACTCTTATATAAAGTAACCCTACTTCGCTAGAGTAAAGTCACTAGGGTTAAACTCGAATATATCCTTTATAGGTAGTCGCTTACTAAGCGGGAAATAAAAATTCCATTTCATATTGATTAAGTTGAAAATGGAACCTATATCGGTTCAAGTTAAATAGTTTATTTATAAGAACTAAAACGGCCCAAACATAGGGCCGTTCATATTATTAAAAAACTCTAAACTATCTGATAAAAATACATATTGTGATAGGTTTTTACTTTATGGAAGAGTACAAGTAAACCTTTATACCTCTTGTAATTCGACGTGCTTAGCGCTGTAAGATTTTGTAAATGCAACACACCCCAAAAGTACAGCAAGTGGTAACACAGGATCAAAGATTGAACCATGAGATCCGAAGAATAAGTTAAGAATCATGACTAATGAACCACCAATAGCCCAAGCAATTGTTGTTGGAATAGTCCAAATAATGAGTTGTTTCTTAACCTCAGTCACCCCCATTAATCGATTAACAATATGGAATAGCGAGTCATTAAAGTAGCCAGCAAATAGAGATCCCATCGTAGCTGCCGTCGCTGCGAATAAAAGGTTAACGTCAGGAATATTCACTAAAACTGGGGCAGATATAGAAGCAGCGGTTATCATGGAGACTGTACCAGAGCCCTGAATAATACGAACTAACGTCGCAATAATAAATGGAATCATAACCGCAGAAATAGGAAGCCCTGCAACTTGGTTGGCAATCTCTGCGCCCGCACCCGTTTCACGCAATACGGCACCTAACGCGCCACCAGCTCCTGTTACTAACAAAATGATGCCACAAGTGGAGATTCCTTGTTCCATCTTTTCATTCGCTTCTTCTTTGGTAAGGTTATTACCCAATGTGTAAACCGCTAGTAACGTCGCTATTGATAGTGCAATAGTAGGGCTGCCGATAAAAGCGATAAATTGACCAAATGTTGTTGCAGTCAGCCCTTCGAAACCGAAAGTCCCCTCTAATAAACCCATCACTGATTTCGCAAGTATAAGTAAAATTGGGATAATAATTGGAGCGATAGATTTACTTAAAGATGGTAGGTCTTTCGCTTCTTTACTTGCAATGTACTCTTTGTGATCATTAATCAGTTGCTCACTAGACTTCGAGAAATGTTCGGTTGGAATGAATTCAGGAAACTGCTTTTCTAACCATCTTGCATACCAAACAATACCCATGACACAAGGCGCTGCGATCATCAAACCAAAACCTAACATGCTGGCAAGATCGACACCAAAGATACCAGCAACTCCCAAAGGCCCTGGAGTCGGCGGAATAGCGTGATGCGCTACGACCAAGCCGCCCGCCAGAGCAACCGTAAGCGTTAAAATCGAGCGATTGGACGTTTTTGACAAAGACTTCGCTATTGGATAAAGAATGATAAGCGCGCTATCCACAAAGATTGGGATGCTAACAATATAGCCAGTTACAGCAAGAGCGGCCTCTTCTTTCTTTTTTCCTAACCACTTTATAAAATTATAGGCAATACTTTCTCCTGCTCCAGAAGCCTCTAAAATAGCCCCCATCATAACGCCGAGACCGATGACAATCCCTATACCGCCTAATGTTCCACCAAATCCTTTGCTAACGGTCGCAATCGTGTCGTCAACACTTAACCCACCAATAATACCTGCGATACATGCCGCAATTAACATCGCAATTAACACATGTACTTTTGTACGTAATACAAGAAAAACAAGGACTGATACGGCTACTATTAGTCCAATTACTGAGGTTGGTAACATTAGACAATCTCCATATTGTTAACAGAAATAAATTGTTGTAATACATCCTTGAAATTACTGTCTGCTTTAAATCCAAGCTCCAGTTCTTTAGTACAATCAATTTTTTGTGGCCAACTACTCACAATACGATCAATACCCGCATCATGCTCATAGGTAATATAATTAGAAAGTTGTTTACCCATTAGAGTGTCCATTGTTTGAATCATCTCAGCTGGTGTAGTTTGAATACCAGGTAAATTAAGCGTTCTATAGGACAGATTATTTAACTGCTCATAAGGCATTAGCCCTGCATATTGAATATTGTCCACCACTCTAGACGGGCTCGATATCCAAAGTTTTAGCGTAGGGTCTACAGGACAATTTGATTCTTGAGCATTCAAAGGCTCACGAATAATTCCGCTTACGAAAGAGCTAGCGGCAAGGTTTGGTTTCCCAGGGCGAATACAAATAGTCGGTAAACGTACGGATACAGCTTTAACAAAGCCTTTACGGGCATAGTCGTTCACCAATAACTCACCTATAGCTTTTTGCGTCCCGTAGGACGACTGAGGATGAAGTGCTGTTATTGGTGTAATCGTTTCCGGAAGATCACCACCAAATACAGCTAAAGATGAAGCAAACGTAAAACGAATATTAGGGTTTACTTTACGGCAACGCTCAAGCAATAACTGTGTGGTCGTCAGGTTTACAGCTACGCCTAAATCAAAATCTTGCTCAGCATGGCTCGATACAATTGCCGCTAAATGAAAAATGTGTGTCGTTTCGGCAGTAATAACTTGGTCTATATTTTCTCGCTTTGTCATATCCATGACTAAAGAAACGACTCGGTCATCAATGCCCTCTAAGCGCGACTTTTGAATGTCGACAATAGTAATACTTTCAGCTTTGTTTTCTTTTAGTAGTGATTTGGCAAGTAGGGTTCCGAGAAAACCCGCCCCTCCAGTTATGATAATATTCATAGTCACGACCCTTTGTTTTTGTAATTGGTTTCAAGTTATTTATGGATAGAAATTAAAATTGTTATAGGTATGGTTTAACCCAACTAAGGCCCAGCTGCGTGCTATGCCTTGGGTTGTATTCACAACCGATCCAGCCTTGGTAACCAGAGTCATCCAAAACATTGAATAGGTGTGGGTAATTCAGTTCGCCTTCCGATGGTTCGTGCCTTTCAGGCACAGAAGCAATTTGAATATGGCCTGTGTATGGCGCCACATCGCGAATCAACGTACTCAGATCACCGTCCATAATTTGTGCGTGATAGAGATCGAGCTGCAATTTCACGTTTGGACGAGCCACTTGTTTGATGAGTTCCACCGCTTCACGTTGATGTGCAACGAAGTAGTTCGGTACATCGCGATTGTTGAGTGGCTCAATCATCAGCTCAACACCTTGTTCGGCAAACTTATCCGCTGCATAACGAATGTTTGAGATAAAGGTTTCAATATGCTGATCACGAGTGAAGCGTGAATCAACAATGCCAGACATAGCGTGAACCTTTTTACAGTTCAGTGCCTTGGCGTACATCAGCGCAGTCTCGACGCTCGTTTTAAATTCATCCTCACGCCCCGGAATAGCTGCAAAACCTCGTTCACCTGCATCCCAATCACCTGGAGGCATGTTGAATAACGCTTGCTCAAAACCAAACTGCTGTATCTTGCTTGCTAGTTCTTGCGCTTCGAATGCGTATGGAAAAAGGTATTCCACCGCTTTGAAGCCCGCTTGGTGTGCTTTTTCGAAACGATCTAGAAAAGGAACTTCTGTGAATAACATTGTCAGATTTGCCGCGAATTTAGCCATTACTTACCTCTCCCTTTTAGGTCTTGAATCTCAGTATCCGTTAAGTAGCGGATGTTGCTATCTTTAAGAATGAACGCTAGCTTCGCTGTCTCTTCTAGCTCTTCTGCGTTATCCACTGCATCTTCAAAGTCCGTACCCGTGATCACTGGACCATGGTTCGCCAGGAGGAAAGCTCGGTAGTCACTAGCCCGCTGCGCAAGTTCTTCAGCAATCTGAGGGTCGCCCGGGCGCAGGTACGGAATCACTGGCAGTTCGCCAATGCGCATTACAAAGTAAGGTGTAAAAGCTTTGATGGCATTCTCGCGATCTAGACCTTCAAGACAAGAAAGCGCCGTCAAGTAAGTAGAATGCAGATGCACAATCGCATTACACTTTGAGTTATTTCGATAAATCGCCAGATGAAAAGCCACTTCTTTTGATGGCTTTTCACCAGAGATATGGTTGCCATCAATATCCACAACCGAAAGCTCTTCAGCAATCAAGCGGCCGAACGAAGAACCAGTTGGCGTTGCCAGAAAGTGTCCATTAGGCAGTTTTAGAGAAAGGTTGCCAGCGCCGCCAGTCGCATAGCCACGTTCAAACATAGAGCGCGCCATAGTGACCATTTGCTCTCGCAGTTGTTGTTCTGTCATCAATTCTTTATTCATCACAACCTCACCTATTCAAAAAACGACTGTGCTTTGGCAAAGAAGTGTTCATCGCCGAAGTTGCCCGATTTCAGAGCCAAAGAAAGCTCGCCTTCAAGTGACTTCACCCAAGGTACACCTGGTGCGATTTGAGGACCGATATGAAAACCTTTTACGGCTAGGCTTTGGGTTACAACCCCTGAGGTTTCCCCACCCGCAACGATGAAATTTTTCACACCGTGCTGCTGAAGTTTGATTGCAAGTTGGCTAAAGAATTGTTCAACCGCGTGACTTGAAGCATGCGCGCCAAACTCTTGTTGAATCGCTTTTAACGCCGCTGCATCTGCGGTTGCGTAAACCAGTGGTGCGAACTCGCTTTCGATGTTGGTCATGACCCAATCAAACACTTGATTTGAGTAGTCTTCTTCCGTCAGACACGCCTTCACATCAATAGCAAAGTGTGGCGCTTTTTCTTTGTAAACAGCGACCTGTTGGTTGGTCATGACAGAACAAGATCCAGATAACACAACGGTTGGTGCCTTTTTAGGGTTCCCCTCTTGCTTCGCATCACTTTGATCTTCAAGGCTCTCTATCCAGTTCTTAGCAATACCCGCAGCCAAACCAGAACCACCAGTTACCAGTTTTAGAGACTTCGCCGCTTGGCCAAGTGTGACAAGATGCTCTGCATTGAATGCATCAACCACTGCGTAGCGGTTGCCTTGTACTTTTAGCTCTTCAAAGCGCTCAATTACCGCTTTTGGACCTTGTTCAATTATTTGGAAGTTCACCAGGCCAGATTTGCCTTGAGATTGAGCATCCATCATACGAACTAGGCTTGAATCAGTCATTGGTGTCACAGGGTGATTACGCATACCTGAGTCGCTTAGCAAGTCTTGGAATACAAATAGATGGCCGTTGAAAACTGTGCGACCATTCACTGGTAATGATGGGCAGACAATGGTGAACGCTTCACCTAGCTCTGCAAGCAGTGCATCCGTTACAGGACCAATGTTACCTTCTGCTGTGCTGTCAAACGTTGAGCAGTACTTGAAGTAAAACTGCTGACAGCCATTTGCTTGCAGCCACTTAAGCGCCGCTACTGAATCCTCGATTGCCTCATCTACAGGACAAGAGCGAGATTTAAGACTGATCACGACCGCATCTGCGTTTACATCAATCTCTTCTTTTGGAATACCGTTAAGCTGAACTGTGCGCATGCCGTTTTCTACAAGAAAACCTGCGATGTCTGTTGCGCCAGTAAAGTCGTCTGCGATAACGCCTAATAACATCATTTTTTCTCCGTTTTACGTGCGCTTATTTCTGTTTGTTTTCTACACCTGGAAGCTCAATACCATCAAAAATCTTGATAACGGCACTGTCGTCTTCCTGGCCAAAACCAGCATTGCTTGCACTCAAAAACATGTTTAGTGCTGTGCTTGATAGAGGAAGTGGAAATTTGAGATCTTTTGCTGTGTCCGATACGAGGTTTAAATCTTTCACAAAGATGTCGACCATAGATTTAGGGGAGTAGTCACCATCAACTACATGCTTCATGCGGTTCTCAAACATCCAAGAGTTACCCGCTGCATTCGTCACCACGTCGTACATCAGGTCAAGAGGAATGTTTGCACGTGCCGCTAATGCCATTGCTTCAGCACCAGCTGCGATATGAACACCTGCTAGCAATTGGTGGATAATCTTCACAGTTGCGCCTAGGCCAATCGCTTCACCGATGTTGTAGACTTTAGCTGCCGTTGCGTTGAGTACTGGTTCAAGTGCATCAAATGTGCTTTGCGCTCCCGACGCCATAATAGTCATCTCACCTGATTCTGCTTTTGCAGCACCACCAGATACCGGTGCATCAAGCATCACAAGGTTGTGTTCTGCCAATTTCGCTTCAATTTGTTTTGCGTCTTCTGCTGAGATGGTTGCTGAAACCATTACTGGCGTATTCGGATTAAGCGCTTTAGCAAGACCAGTCTTGAACAAGACCGTGTTAACTTGATCTGCGTTCACAACAAGAACTAGAACCGAATCAAGCTTATCTGCAAACTCAACTGCATTCGTAGAAACAGCTTTTGCACCGAATGAACCTAGTTCTTCAAGCGCTTGAGAATTTAAATCGAAACCATAGACATCTAGGCCTGCACGCACACATGACTTTGCGGCGCCCATTCCCATAGAGCCTAAACCGATAACACCTACAGATTGAACTTCACTCATAAAAACAATGCCTTCTGGTCTATTAAACTTTGTTAATTCTTGTTTGGTTGATGTGATTATATGTGAAGATTAATACTAAGACCTCGCTTTGAATCACATTTTTTCACACAAATTAACAATGTCGTGATATATACCTCTTTATGGGCAGAGATATTCCGAGCAGTTAACACAAGCGAAGGCTGTTCTTACAACGTTGAGAACATAATTCACAGATATTCACAACAAATGAAAAGATTGGTAGGATACTGAAAAACAAGAATATAGAAGTGAAACTATGATCCCAGCAGAACGTCAAAGAACCATATTATCCCTGTTATCACATCAAGAAGTGTTAAGCATTTCAGATTTAACCGACCACCTTGGCGTATCACATATGACCATTCGTCGTGATATCGTGAAGCTTGAATCCTCAGGTAAAGTCGTTTCTGTTTCTGGTGGAGTGCAACTCGCTCAAGCTCTACATTCCGAACTTTCCCATGATGCGAAGGTCGAGCAACAAGCGGATGAAAAGATTCAAATTGGTAAGCTGGCGGCTACGTTAATTGGTCAAGACGCTACGATTTACTTGGATGCGGGAACAACCTCTCTAGAAATCGCCCATCAAATAGCAAATCGTAATGATCTTTTAGTGATCACCAATGACTTCTCTATTGCTGCTTTCCTTATGACGCACAGTGAATGTGAGCTTTACCACACTGGGGGAAAAATTGACCGCGAGAACCAATCTACCATTGGAGGAAAAGTCGCAGAGTTCTTGAATGGGCTAAATATTGATATCGCCTTTATTTCGACTTCATCTTGGAGCTTGAAAGGCTTATCAACACCTAATGAAAATAAAGTTCTCGTTAAAAAAGCAATCATCAAGGCGGCACAAACCAATTATCTGATCTCAGACTCAACTAAATACGGTCAGATAGCGAGCTTTCATGCATTAGACATCGAGCAATTGGACGGAATTATTACCGATCGAAACCTATCCGAAGTGGTCACTCAAGAATTAACGGATAAAGGATTACGTGTGTATAAAGAGTAACACTACCTAAACATCTGAGTTCGCGTAACTTTTATACTCGTTAATTTATAGGTGCTTCCAATATACATAGACCGTGCTGTGTACTTTCTGGCAGAAAACACATCCTTTTGTTTTCTAAATTACCAAATTACTGATTACATCTGGGATATGGAAGCTCACTTCACTTTATCGCTGCTCGTCACTTGTCATCAAAAATCAAATTCACCGCAATTGCCATCAAAACTAAGCCTGAAATTGGCAGCAAAACACCTAATGGTGAGCGCTCTATGTAAGGCAAGTTTTCCGCAATCAATAAGCCCCACTCAGGTTCTGGCGGCTTAACGCCAAGTCCGATAAAACTCAGAGACGTCAGGCTGAGCGTAATGTATGGCAAACGCAGAAACGCGTGACGAATCAATGGCGGCAGCACATAAGGCAACAAGTAGTAACGGAGTACTCGCCACTGACTGGTTCCCCAAATGGGCGCAAGATGCGTGTAAGGCTGCGCTTTGGCTTCCATCAACAAACTTGCACAGTGCGCCGCTAATGGTGCCCATGACACCATAACAATCGCAATCAAGGCACTGTTTGGGTTCATCCCCGTTAGACCAGCAATCAGCAGACCCGCCACAATGTATGGCACACCTTTGGTGATCTCAATTAAGCCTTGGCTATAACGAGTCACGAAGCCGAGCAACAAACCAATCACCAAACTTAGGAACGTTGCGATGATGCCCATTTTGATTGTCGACATCATACCGCCGCCAACGCGAGCAAGCAGATCTCGCCCGACCGCATCGGCACCAAACGGTGCTGCTAAGCTTGGCGATTCAAGGCGGGTAAATTGGATAGTGTAAGGATCGCGCATTAACGCCCATCCCGCACAACCAATCAGCAAGGCAAAGATTGTCGCACTGACAATACGTTTGGTGGTGCTTTGGGTAAAACGGAACGTGCTGTGACTGCTGATCAGCTTGCCACTTGTGACACTGTGCCCGAGTAACCAACGTTGCAATAAGATGCTCGCACTGCTGATCAACATCGAGAACACCAGCAACACCAACAAGCCACCTTGCAGCATCGGCAGATCTTGTGACTTCGCCGCGCCTAAAATTAGTCGTCCGATACCTGGAATGGAGAACACCTGTTCCACAGCAACCGCACCGCCGGTTAAACCAATCACCGTCATTGCGATTTGAGGAATCAAGTTACTAACGGCACGCCACAAGGCAAAGCGTAAGATTTGAAACTGACTGACGTTCGCCGATAGCCAAGTGATCACCCAAGGCTCATCTAATACACGCTTGAGGCTGTCATTGAGCAAGCGCCCGAACAAGCCAGCAGCAGGCAATGCCATTGCCAAACTGGGTAGCCAGAGGTTTTGCACACCTTGCCAACCATAAGGCGGGAACCAGCCCAACCAGATGGAAAACACCATGATCAGCAACGAAGCAATCACGTATTCAGGCAATGAAACCAACACCGAACTGAGCGTGTCATGATGCTTATCTAAACGATTCTGTTGCCAACGACGCACAGTGTAAAGCACACTCGCCATGCACATTACAAATGCCATGCCTAGCGCTGTAAGCATCAGTAATAGCGACGTTTTTGCGGTTTGTTGAACGCTCTCCATGACGGATGCCCCGCTCACCCAAGAGACACCTAAGTCACCTTGCATGGCAAGCGTCAACCAATCCCACAGTCGCTCAGCAGCGCTGCGGTCAAGTTGAAGATCTTCTCGAATTGCTTGCAGAGCTTCCGCCGTCAGCAATTGTTGAGCACCCGCACGGGCACGCAGGATTGATTGGCTTGGGTCAATACCTGCAATATCCGGCATCAAACCCACCAGCACAACCACTACCCCGAGTGACAGGAAGCGCGACAAAAAACGCGTAAACCATTCAGGCATACAAGCGCTCCAACGAGAGCGCATGTTGGCAACAGACGACATCGAGTTAGTTCACCTCAGTAAACTGGTCGATCAGGCGACGCTCACGTGGGTCACGTTGTGCATTCTTCACGCGATCACTCTCACCTTGGATTACACGCTCGTGAAGCAGTGGAATCACAGCGTATTGCTCAAGGATTTTGCTTTCTGCTTCGATGATCGCTTGTTGGCGTTTCTCACCCAATGGTTGACGGTCAGCGTGTTTCAATGCAGCATCCACTTCTTCAGAGCAGAACTGACCTAGGTTGTAAGAACCTTTACAGCTAAAGTCACTTTGCATGTACGCCACTGGATCACCAGAATCCAACACTGTTGCACGTGACAACAAGAACGCATCGAACTTACCTGCTAGTGCATCGTTTTCGATTTGTGCGTATTCACGAACGTCTAGTTCAACCACAAAGCCAGCCGCTTCAAGTTGTTGCTTTAGCAGCACCGCCACTTCTGGCAACTCAGCACGGTCGGTAAATGTACCAATGGTGATCTTCTCACCGTTCGCGTGGCACATTTCCATGGTTTCCATACGAGGGTTCGCATCACGAATTGGTTGAGCCCATGCCAATGCTGGACCTAACAGACCTTTCGCTGAATCGGCGTGGTTCTCGTAAACCGTTTTGATGATTTGCTCACGGTTAACCGCTTGAGCTGCTGCTTTACGCAAACCGAACTGGCTAAACACATCTGATTTGTTGTTTAGGTAAAGCGTGTTGGTACGCGGCATTGCGACTTCGTGCAGCTGTGAAGATTCCATCATCGCGATTTGCGAAACAGGAACGGCTTCCACTACATCCGCCTCACCGGTACGCAGTGCTGCAGCACGAGCAAAACCGTTTGGTACGTATTCAGCAAAGATACTGTCTACTTTTGCTTTTTCACCCCAGTAACCGTCAAAACGCTTCAGTTTTGCGCTGGTTGTCCCGTTGATTTCTGTCAGAACGAATGGGCCCGTACCTGCTTTGATTGGCACAACACGACCGTTTTCTTGATATGCAGCACCAGAAAGGATCGCTAGCTGTGGGCTAGATAGACGGCTTGGCAACAGTGGATCATTAAAGGTCGTTTTGATTTCAACAGTGAAGTCGTCCAGTGCGCGAACTTGCCATTCGATACCATCCAAAATACGTGGCTTAGGTGCAGCATCTAATGCTTTTTGTAGAGAGTTCACAACCGCGTTGGCGTCAAGGTCAGAACCATCGTGGAATTTAACGCCCTTACGTACCGTAAATTGCCACGTCATCGGATCAACTTGTTCCCATTCCGTTGCCAGCATAGGCTCTGCTACCGACTGATCGTTTAGGTTCACTAGCGTTTCTGCTGTGCTCCAACGTGACAGTTTGAACGCGTCATCTGAAAGTGGTGACAAACCTGTGCGTGGTGGTTGCATCATGGCGACGCGAATTTCCGTTGCTTGCGGTGCAGCTGCTTTTTCCGCTTCTGGCTTGCTTTCGCCAGAGTCAAAACAACCCGTCAGCAGTGCGCTTAAAGCCAGCGACAAAGCCAACTTGGGAGTACTAAGGTGCATAAGAAACCTCTCCAATGGTTTTTGTGAATTCATTACTTTTGTGTTGAGCGCTCATCAAGGCTCTCGTGATCAAGTGCGATGGGTTATTTGTCACGTTTTGTGCCGTGCCGTGCTCGACAACACGCCCTTTGTCTAACACTAAGATTTCATCGCATAGGGTTTGTGCCGCATCGAGGTCATGCGTCACCAAAATCAGGCGCATCTGACGACTCTTTTGAATGCCTGCCAACAAGTCGAGAATCTGTTTACGACTGACGGGATCTAGGCTGCTGGTTGGCTCATCGGCAACCAGCACACAAGGCTCGACAATCAAAGCTCTGGCGATAGCCACACGTTGCGCTTGCCCAACTGATAATTGCTGCGGGTTACGATCCAACAATGTGAGATCCAAACCGACATCCGCCAAGACCTTTTCCACCTTCTCGTTAAGCTCTTGCGTTAAACCAATATTGCTTAGCGGCTCCAGTAAGATCTGACGAACGGTGTAATACGGATTCAAGCTCGATTGCGGCTCTTGTGGGATCAGTTGAATGTGCTGACACAACTCTTGTCGCTGCTTAGCCGAGCTGCGCGATAGCGGATAGCCACACACATACACTTCACCAGATGTGGGCTTACGAAGACCGAACAGAAGCTCAATCAAAGTCGATTTGCCCGCACCAGAAGGACCAACAATCGCAATGTTCTTTGTGTCGATGGCAAGATCCAATTGGTCGAGCGCTTTAAACGGTTTGCCCCCTAACCAACTTGGTTTGGAGTAATAATGAACACTGGCTTGCTCAAAGCGAACTTCCGCCGATTTAGACTGCGTGTGCCCGCTCAAGTTGTGCTTAGTCAAAATAGGCTCCAGAGATGAGGTTAAGGCAGCAGTTGCGCAAGTTGTTGGCAGAAAGGATGCGAACTTTGCTGAATGGCTTGCCATGGTGCGCCATAAGCCACCATGGTGTTGTCCGCAATCACCAAGACTTTGTCACACGCCAAAGCCGCAGAGAGATCGTGCGTGATCAACAAACCACTGATGTTGCGTTGCTGAACACTACTGCGAAACAACTCGAGGATCTCCGCTTCGGTGATTGGATCGAGCGCACTGGTGGGCTCATCAGCGATGATCAAGTTGGCACTACCAAGCAACGCAATCGCAATACAAATACGCTGGCGCTGACCACCAGATAACTGGCTTGGATGCTGCGCCAATGCTGCTTTTGGATCCGCAAATCCGAGTTGAGACAACAAGGTCGTCACCGTTTCTCGGTTTACTGAAGACAAGCGTGTTTTGTTACCTGTCAATGCCAAACACAGTTGTTGCTCGACAGAGGCCAATGGATTCAGTGCTTTAAGTGCATCTTGGAAAATGACCGCGGGACGCTGGGATTGACTCCGTTGCAGCATGGCAGTTTGTGCGACTTCACTGCTGTTAAGCTGGATACTTCCGTCTACCCAAATATCAGACGGCAAAAAACCTGCGACGGCTTTCGACAACATGGATTTACCAATGCCGGAAGGTCCCATAATGGCAAGAACTTCACCTTGAGACAGCTCAAAAGAAATGTCTTTGAAGAGTGTACGCTCTGAGTCTGTAAGGCTGAGATTATTAACGGAGAGTATTGGTTGAGAAATCACGGCATAAACTAAATGTAATAATATAACATCACAAATAATATCATGCGGGTTAAAGCAAGGAAACCAGTCGGAAAGGTTATTTCATCACCTTTTTCAGATTTATCAACAAGGGCAGATGGCTCCACCCTTGTTATAAGAACATCTAAATTAGGTCGTTTGTGACAGTGTGAATTAAAGACACTTTTGTTTAACTTGACCGAGGTATCGAAACAAGAAGACAAAGCGCCCAACGTAGAACAAAGTGAATGCCAGCCATAAACCGTGGTTGCCCCAATATTGCACCGCAATCAATTGAGTCACTAAGAACAACACCATGGTTAGAAAGGTAGAGTTACGCACTGGTCGCGTCGTCCCTGTACCGGTAAAGATGCCGTAAAACGTAAGACCAAAACCAGCAACCAACGGGAATGCCAATAACCAAGGGCTCATGTCTAGATACAGTTCAACAAGGTTTGGCAAGGTGGTAAACAACATCACCACTTGGTGTTTGAACAGCACTAACAGCAAGGTCAAGACAACAACGAACGCCGCGGTCCATTGCGTGTTTAGCTTAATCACGTTATCAAGCAATGTCGGATTCTTCTGCCCTACCGCTTTACCTGCAAAGACGCTCGACGCGTTCGCTACACCGTCGAACATGTAGCTGACGATAAAGGTCACTTGCATCATGATTGCGTTCGCAGCAAGCACATCAGAACCAAGCTGAGAGCCTACACGCGCCATCATGTTGAAGAACACCAATAGACACACAGTACGAAGCAGCAGATCCATATTGGAAGACGCAATGACTTTGAGATCTTTACGCGTCATTTTTGCGGTCTGAATGTGATCAAACAGCGGGAAGCGACAGGTTTTCAACACCAGCACCGCACCAATAACAAACGTCGAGATTTGCGCGATAAGTGTCGCCACCGCAACACCAGCAATGCCCATATCGAAGTACAACACAAAGACGATATCCAGCACGATATTCAGCACGTTACCAAACACTTGCGTGAACAAGGTTTCTTTGGCTTTCGCCTGCCCCATCAGCCAACCAATCACGGTGTAGTTCAGCAGTACAAACGGTGCACCAAAGATCATGATATCGAAGTAAATCTTCGCGTTTTCGGCCACGACTGCATCAGGGGAGATAATCAGCTCTGCCCCCATCCAAATCACGGACTGCAACGCAATGAAAATCAAGCCAAGGCAAAGCGAAAGCACGAAAGGACGAAATAAGCTGCTCGCTTGATCTTCTGGGCTATTTTTACCTAATGCGATTGCACTTTGCCCCGTAGTACTTACGCGGAAAAAGCCAAACAACCAATACAAGGTGTTCATGATGACGGTGCCGATCGCCACACCACCAATCATCTCAGCCACACCGAGTTTACCGATCACCGCGGTGTCCACCGCCCCCAACAATGGTTGGGTAACAGTAGAAACAATGAAAGGAAATGCGATTTTAAAATAGTCTTTATGAGTCAGGGACATCTTAAATTATGAACGGGGTTAATTTTTATAAGGTCGCTATCATATGCGAATGGCGCCCGAACATGAACCAAAGTTCGCCAGCAAGGAATAGCATTGATAATTGATACAACCAGCAAACGTATTCTCATACCAAAGCTTGAAATAGGATAACGACTTATGAGAAAAGCCAAGTTAACTGCATATAAATGAGTTTCTAGTTTGGAAAGATTAGCGTTTGGTTGAGCATGGCAGATCAGAATGTATCTGCCATGTCATGACGGTAGTGATTGGTGAAAAGAGACCGTACAGATGATATTTAATGCTTGTGGGTTTCATCTGACAATGTTTAGGTCGATACCAAGCCTTATGTTCTGTAAAGCACCTTTACAACATGCCAACCGAACTTGGTTTTAACTAAATGCGGCGTTAACACTTCGCCAGAAAAGCACACTTTGTCGAATTGAGGTACCATTTGACCACGGCGGAATTCACCAAGGTCACCACCGCGTTTGCCTGACGGGCAAGTTGAATACTTCTTCGCTAATGTCTGAAACTTTGCGCCTTTTTTCAGTTGCTTGATTATGTCTTCCGCTTGCTCTTTGTGCTTCACAAGAATATGTAATGCGGCTGCTGTATTTGCCATTGATCTATCTCTCACTATTCTGGTCGCGCAAGTGTACCCAATCCTTTTTAACAGACCAAACATTTCTTAATAATAGCTCAGCGGTAAAGGCCCAAATACACGAGGAATATAAAATCGTCTACATAATGAGTTTAAAATACAAACAAGTTTTGCTCAGTTAATCACTATTCTCTAAAAGATTGTCTAAAAAGCTCACATTTGTCTCTCCGATGGTTGAAGCCTTCGTCTGATAAGATTAGATTAGACACAATTCGGTGGTATTTATAAGGTTATTTTCATGGCAAAAGTCGTTAGCAAAGCGAATCAATCTCAGGGCATGTTGATGTTTAAGCTCACCCTGCAACAGAGTTTCGCTATCGGTACGCTAAAAGTCCGTGAAATCGTCCCGTACATGCCAACGACAAAGATCCCTTACTCGCATCATCACGTCATTGGAACCGTTACGATACGGAACTTAACAGTACCAGTGATCGATATGTCAGCGGCTGTTGGCTTTCGTCCTATAAGTGAAGAAGAATATAAAAGCTGCTACTTGATCGTGACAGATTGCTTGCGAACCGTGGTTGCTTTTATGGTTCGTAGTATAGAGAAGATCATTGAGTGCGATTGGAAAGCTATTGAAACGCCACCTCCGAGCGCTGGAAAAAATATTTTCGTGACTGGAATTACTCGCTACGAGGATAAAACGGTTCAAATGCTGGATGTGGAACTGCTACTTTCCAAAATTTATCCGCAGTACGAGAATTCAAAGATCCCAATGCTGACAGATATTGAGCGAGAACGCCTAAAAGCACTCAGTATTCTATTGGTGGATGACTCTTCCATCGCTCGTAAACAGCTATGTGACGCACTCGATAGCATCAATATTGGGTATCAAATCTGTAAAAATGGTTTAGATGCATTGGAACTGATGAAAAGTGACGCTGCGGCTCATCGCCCAATTGATATTCTGGTCAGCGATATTGAAATGCCCGGATTAGACGGTTATGAGTTAGCATTTGAAGTTCAGAATAATTCCTCTCTGAACCATTCATACCGCATTTTACACACATCGTTATCGAGCGAAATCTGTGTAGACAGAGCTCACCAAGTTGGCGCGCATGAGGCACTTGAGAAATTCAATGCAGGAGAACTAATCGAAGCGATGCTTCGCGGAGCAAAAGAGCTAGAAGCCAAAGCTATGACTTCTTAACTCTTATTGGACGACTTGATTTGAGAATATAATGCAGTGCTTGTCCTATCCCTGATGCTCACATCCGCTAATTTCTCAGCTCACTTCTTTGGCATCGCG
This sequence comes from Vibrio sp. sp1, assembly GCF_016920955.1. Classification (NCBI taxonomy): domain Bacteria; kingdom Pseudomonadati; phylum Pseudomonadota; class Gammaproteobacteria; order Vibrionales; family Vibrionaceae; genus Vibrio; species Vibrio sp. sp1. Next base: position 798,526 of record NZ_CP060590.1, on the reverse strand, counting down.
TAACTACGAGAAACGAATTCCGTCTCTTTGACTTGGTGAGCATGATTAATATAAGAAGCTAGGCTGTAAAGTACATTCGCTAATAAGTTCGCGTAACGAAACAAAATAGGTGCGGGCTGCTTCTTACCTGTATGTTCAACGGCAACTAATGCTCGTACCGTTTTTTTAGCTTGGCAACGGCACAAATGCAATTGACTGGCTGCCGGGTGCCCTCCGGGTAGAACAAAGCCTTTGAAGCCGCCATCAATACGTTGCTTGAGCAAAGCATAATCGGCCTTTAACTCTTCAACTTCCGCCTCTGTAATCGCTAATTTTCCGCGAACCGAGCCATTTAGATGATAAACATTAGGCTGCATTCTTGTCAGTATATCGCGGCTAAACTCGTCCAACTCCATAGCGAGAACAAGGCCAATACGACTACAAAGTTCATCTGCTGTAATTTCAAAGTCACAAACCGGACTGTCCTCGTAAATAAACGGATAGCAAATCTCGCTCAATTCCTTACTTACAGGTTTCATGCTTTTGTTCCAATATAAAAAAGGGAGTCAGTATAACCTAACTCCCTTTAAACGTTCATTATGCCAAATGATCGACATTCATATGATCGGTTAACAATCAGGCACTTTCGACTTTCTTGTGACCTTCTTGAAGGTGAACAAAATCGACTAAATCATCACCAGACACTTGATACGCCTGACCAAAACCTTTAACAAATAGCCCCGATTCTGGCTTTAAGTTGAACAAAACGAAATCCTCTAGCTGGCTTAGACCATCAATAATCTCACCAAAACGCTCTTTCATTTGTCCAACAACTTGTTGCCACATCTCTGTGTCTCGCTCAACTACATTTGCTACCGCATCAAAAGTTAAGCGCTTACGAGCAAACAGCTGCTTTGAAGACTCTTCATCTTCGATCATCATCAATGAAACATTTGGATTTTCTAAAAGGTTACGGGCATGACGAGCGATTTTAGAAATGAGAACGAAATAACCTTCCTGGTTTTGGACATAAGGCGCGTAGCTTACATTCGGGCGACCTTCTGCATCGACAGTTGCAAGCTGAAGTGTACGACGCTCCTGACGGAACTCTTTGATCTCTGGCCCTAAACGACCTTGCAAACGCTCTTGTTTAACTTGTTGATCCATATTGATACCTGACTTTACTAATTAGTATTCGAGTTAAGCCTCGATTATGTTTGTGATTACTTTTTTAATTCGGCTTGTAGGGCGCGAAATGCGGTGACTTGCTCTTCAATCAACTCGCGCTTTTCGTTACGGCCTAAATAAATCTTGAAAATATTGCTTCCGCACTCTGAGAAAAAACCAAAATAGTGACTCTCTCTACCCATAAACGGTTTACTGACTAATGCGACATTTTTAACGTTATCTAATTTAAGGTGGCCGTGCAGTTCACCTTCTCTACCCATTAAATTGTAATAGCCACGCGCCACTTTTCCTTTTGGAAACGGCGCTTTAACTTCAAAGATAGAACCAAAAGAGTGGACGATGGTCGTCACCGGGCCAAAACCAACCAAACTTTCTAAGATGCTTTGCGCTTGCTCTCCTGGTGCAATAGCCACCATTTCCTGAGGTAGAGCCGCAACAACCTCAAACTCGGAAATGCCAAGACGCTCTGCCATCGCAGCTGGCAATAATTGTGGTTCTTGCTCTAGTAATACTTCAACTTGTTGCTTGATTGATTCCATTGTGTCTTCCGTTTTTATTCAATTTGTTTTCATTAATTATTGGATGCTTTCGGTACGGTTTCGTTCATCTCTGACGTGAGTACCTGAATACAACTTTGAGCCAATGACACAGCCCAGAAGCTGCCTGCAAGAGTAAGGACTGCGCTACGTTCATGTAGTTGTACTAAGCCTTTCGCTTGCCACACTTTAAATAGAGGCAATAAAAACCCGAACGCGTCCTCTCCCATAAATGATGGAAGTTGATTTGCTTGAACAATGCCACGGTCAAACGCAGATTTGAGTGCAGAAAAAAGTGGTTCTAGAGGGCTTTGCTTCATCATCATCGCGATGGTGCTTTGACCTTCTTTGACCGCTTTAATATAGGTCTCTAGTGTGCGGTGTTGCATCATCCCGTAGCCACCGATATTACCTCCAGCACCACAGCCAATTGGCAATACCTCTGCATAAGTCTTGGCTAAACTATTGTATAAACTGCGCTCGCGGTTATCGATTGCCCAATGGTTCACACTCAGTTGCTTCATATGGTGTTTGGCCATAAAGTTCACACCGAGCTCATACATTCCCGCTTTTTCTGGTGTGGTCGCAGGTGGCGGGATTTTTCCCTTTTCTACGAGGTTGAGCATGGGAGCTGACCCACCAACCACTAACTGATACAAGTCCAGTCCGTGTGCGCCAGTCGAGAGGAAATCATTTAAATCTTGCTCTAACACTTCTTTGGTTTGATAAGGTAAGCCATAGAGTAAATCAATAATGACCGGAATTTTGTCTTCTTTGGCGATCTCGCTCACCCGTTTGAGGACATCTTCTCTATCATCTAAACGTTTTGCGCTGCGGCGCACTTGTGTATTAAAACTTTGCACACCAAAAGAGAAACGATTAAACCCACCGTCTAAAGCGCCTTGATACAACTCATCAGAAAAACGATTGATGCGACCTTCTAAGGTGATTTCGCAGTCTGCGGCCAAAGGAAAGTGGTCTCGGATAGCCTGGCCTAACACACGAACCTGTATTGGAGATAAATCCGTTGGCGTTCCGCCCCCGATATATACGGCGTGAAAAATACCATTTTGTGTCCAAGGTAATGCCGCTTTCTCTCTAAGCTCCTGCATTAATGCTTCAAAGTACTCATCAACCAGTGTGCGACTTGCAGCATTTTGAAAGAAGTTACAAAAAGTGCAACGAACGCGACAAAACGGAACATGAATATAAAGACAGCGCTTATTGGTCGCTTTAATTGAGTTAGCCGTAATACTCGAAAAAATCGCCTGTTGTTGAGACGAGGGCACAGGTACGCTCGCTCCCCCGGCATGTGCAGAATGCTTCTTAACAAAAGCAAATCGCAATGGATCAGGACTATCACTGCCCAACACTGATTCATCAAGCTTATCGATATCGACGCTCATATATACTCGCTTAACTCCCATCATGTAAGGGATGGAAGCTGATCTTAAAAATTCTGCAAGAATCATAATTTGAGCGTAATGATAATGCAATTGATAATTGATCTTATTTCCATTGTAAGTAATAATCTGCCCAAGTTTTCATAGTTTCCCGAGATATTCCGTGAACGTACAAAGATATGTCATTGCAGGAGGTGCTTCCCTTGCCATCCATGCCGCACTTCTTTTTGTTTCTCAAGAGACAAAGGTGTTCGCGATGCCGGCTGGAAACCCAGCAAGTTCGGTAAGTCTAAATCTTGTGTCTGCTCCTCCCGCTGTCGAAAAATCTACACCAGAAAATGTAGCGCCACCAAAAGAGCAGCAGCCTCAAGACCAACCTGAACCAGAAAAGAAGATTGTAAAAAAACAGGTCGTCAAGAAAGACGCTGTTAAGAAGAAGGTAGTAGAGAAAAAACCTGAACCGGTTAAACAATCTAAACCTAAAGCGGTCGAGCCCACCAAAACCGTAACAAAGCAAAAGGTTCAGCCCGAAGCGAAACCAAAGAAAAAAACGGAACCAGTGAAGAAAGAGACGGTAGCTCAACAATCCGCACCTGCGAGCCAATCCAAAGGGGCAACGTCTCAGCCTGTCTTGGTCGACAAACCAACGTTTGTGAGTCAACCAACACAACCCCGTTACCCAAGATCTGCACAAAGACGCGGTATTGAGGGTGTAGCCTTGTATGAGATATGGCTAGATGAGAATGGTAACCAGATTAAACAGGTTTTGATTGAGTCTTCCGGCACAGAGTCGCTAGATGCCTCAGCACTTCGTGCGATCAAACAGTGGCAATTTACACCACATATTTTAGGTGGGCTAAAAGTCGCTCACCGAGTACAAGTACCTGTTCGTTTTAAGTTGGATGGATAATGGAACAACTACAAGAATTACAAACTCAATTTGGGCTGATGACATGGCCTTTGATCATTTGCTCAGCTCTAACGGTGATGATCATCGCCGAGCGATTATTCCATGTGTTAATTAGCCTTGGTGTAGGAAAGCGAGCCATTCGCCAAAAGCTCACAGGATTAGACCCAACAAATGGGAGCGAGCTTGAAGCACTTGCTGAAGAGTTGTCGAATAAGCGGCCGCTTCTGTACCGTGGTGTTGCGATGTTGCTTGCTCATCATTCTTTCTCGAAATCTTTAAGAGAGGATGCCGCAGGTATTTGGCTGCAAGAAAAACGCCATCAGCTGCATTCCGGCCTTCGTTTGCTGACGCTGATTGGCGTCATCAGCCCTTTAATTGGCTTGCTTGGTACGGTACTTGGCTTAATTGACATGTTTAAAGGCATCGCGGTTTCAACGGGGAATATCACTCCGAATGATTTGGCTGACGGCCTAGGTCTTGCTATGCGCACCACTGCCGCGGGTCTCATTATCGCACTTCCTGCCATTTCAGGAGCGCAGATCATTGGTTTGTGGGCGGATCGTGTAATCGCCAAGCTTGAGCACACTTTAAACTACGTCAACTTATGGCTTGAAGGTATCTCGTTACAGCATGTCTCGCCAGACCACTCAAAAGTAACACTGCGCTCTTCTGAGAAGATTGAGGCAGCAACTAAATGATTAAAACACCACAAGAAAATAGTCGTAACGGTTTAACCCCCGATTTAACACCGCTGTTAGACATTATTTTTATCGTCATGGTTTTCCTGATGTTAACCGCAGCGGTCAAACTCGATTCATTAGACGTCAATTTACCGAGCACAGAATCTCAGGCTGTTGCAGATGTCGATAAGCAATCCATCACGGTAAATATTCTTAAAGACGAGCCTTACTGGGCTATTAACGGCAAGACATATATCGATTGGGACAACTTTACCCTCGCGCTGTTAGAAGAGAGTAAGTCAAGCGATAAACCGATTGTAATTGGAGCAGAAAAAACCGCGAATATTCAGTCGCTAGTACAACTTCTCGGCTTTTTACAAGAAAACGGAATTCAAGCAACTCAGTTACTCACTGAAGAGCCATCATAAAAATAAGTAAGATAGAGATCCTTTCAAAATGAAGAACACACGCATCACTATTCATGCTGTTGTCACGGCAGCTATTTCCCTACTTGCGAGTAGTCAACTTTTTGCCAATGAAACGCCATCCTCAGAGCGCGTTGTTAGCGCAGGCAGCGCCGTCACTGAACTCTTGCTTGAACTCGACGCTAAAGATAGCTTGGTTGCTATCGACGTCACCAGTCAATTACCAAAAGGAATGGAACTGCCTAAAGTGGGCTACCATCGTCGTCTTTCAGCGGAGGGGTTGCTCGCCTTACGTCCGACAAAAGTCATTGGTTCTGATGAGATGGGGCCGAAAACAACATTGAGCCAATTGAAATCGGCTGGCGTAGATGTAGAAATCGTTAATACTGATGCAAATGTCGAGGGCCTTTATCAACGTATTGATCAAATTGCGAACCTTATGGATCGCAAAGCTCAAGCTGAAAGCTTAAAGCAAGATGTCCAGGCGCAAGTACAAGCACTCAATGCAAACCAACCTGATCAAGCGAAGAAAAAGAAAGTGCTCTTTCTGCTGATCCATGAAGGGCGACCTGCAAATGTTGCGGGCTCACAAACGACACCCGATGCAATTATTCAACTCGCCGGCGGACAAAACCCAGCCGCTACACAACTCTCGTCTTACAAGCCTCTATCCACAGAAGCGATGGTAGAGATGCAGCCTGACGTGATTCTTGTTAGTGGTCGCAGCTATGAAACGTTGGGTGGTGCCGATGCAATTTTAAAAGCAATGCCGCTTCTTGCTGCAACACCCGCTGGAAAGAACAAAGACATCATAACGATTGATGGCCATGCTCTGGTAGGTGGTTTGGGCCTTAAAAGCCTTGCAGAAGCTAAACGCTTGAATGCACTGCTTTACCCATAGAGACATGACATGTTGTTAAGACGCATCCCCCTTTCAACGACGTTATCAGTGCTTAGTGGATTTTTAGCATTTATTGCTATCGCCTCTATTACCGTTGGCCCAATGAACATTAGCTTTGCTGACAGTTTGCGTAGCCTAACGGGAGGCAGTTCTGATCTCGCTCCTCACATTCAGTTGGTCATTAACGAAATCCGATTGCCTCGCACCATTTTGTGTATGTTCATCGGCGCCATTTTGGCAATTTGTGGTGTGGTTATGCAGGGCTTGTTCCGTAACCCATTAGCCGAGCCTGGTATCATTGGTGTGTCTGCTGGCGCTGCTCTTGGTGGTGCATTCGCTATTGTTGTATTTGCTGAATTTAGCCAAAACTATCCGCAACTAATGAACTTAGCGGCTTTGCCTCTTTTTGCTTTCCTTGGCGGTGCACTAACGACTATTCTCGTTTATAAACTCGGCACAAGTAAGTTTGGTACCTCAGTTACAATTATGTTGTTAGCCGGCGTTGCCATCAGCGCGCTCTCGGGTGCTGCGATTGGCTACATGAACTTTATCGCAGATGATCAGATGCTGCGAGACTTGACGCTTTGGTCGATGGGCTCATTAGCTGGTGCAAATTGGTCAGGGATTGCTCTATCTGCTGTAACACTCGTCATCCTATTGCTCTGGTTTCAGAAGAAGTCGATGGCGCTGAATGCTCTGTTGTTAGGGGAATCAGAAGCAAGACACTTAGGAGTTCCGGTTCAAAAACTCAAACGTCAGCTTATTTTACTTTCTGCACTGGGTGTTGGTATTACGGTGAGCATCAGTGGTGCAATTGGCTTTATTGGGCTCGTGATTCCTCACTTAGGGCGCATGCTCGCTGGGCCTGACCATCGAACGCTATTACCAATATCTGCCTTAATGGGAGCACTGCTTCTTACTGCCGCAGATATGTTTGCTCGTGTTGCTGTGGCACCAGCTGAATTACCAGTTGGAATCGTGACCGCATTGATTGGCGCGCCCTTTTTCATCTACTTATTGTTCCAGCAAAAAGGGAAGATTTTGTAATGAACCAGATCGTTTTATCGGGGAAAAACATTTCGATGACGTATGGCAACCGTGTGGTGCTCGATGACATCAACATTGATATCCGAGCTGGTGAAGTGACCGCCCTACTCGGCCCCAATGGCGCAGGTAAAAGTACTTTGCTCAAGCTTCTATGCGGTGAGATCTCTTCGAATCATCACATCACCTACTTCGGTAAACAAAAGCATGATTGGGAGCCTGAAAAAAGCGCCAAACATATTGCAATGCTCCCGCAGCACAGCACCTTAACCTTCCCATTTCTAGCCAGAGAAGTCGTAGAGTTGGGGGCAATACCGCTATCACTGTCCAATAAAGAAACCACTAAACTGGCTTTACATTACATGGAACAAACCGACGTATTGCATTTAGCAGAAAGCCTGTACCCGTCTTTATCTGGTGGAGAAAAGCAACGACTGCATCTAGCACGAGTGATGACACAACTACATCAATCTGGCGAAAAACGAATCTTAATGCTTGATGAACCTACCTCAGCGTTGGATCTCGCCCACCAACACAACACGTTAAAGATTGCTCGTGAAACGGCAAAAGCACAAAACGCAGCGGTGGTTGTGGTGTTACATGACTTGAATCTAGCCTCTCAGTACGCAGACCGCCTTGTACTCTTGCATAACGGGAAACTAGTTTGTGATGACACGCCATGGAATGCACTAACGTCAGAGCGCATTGAGCAAGTTTATGGCTATCGATCTATTGTGACAAAACATCCGACGCTAGACTTCCCTCAAGTGCATGCCGCAGCATAAAGCGTATCTCCTCTAAGCCGTCTCTAAAACACTTTGATACGACAAAGGCCCGCAATATGAGAATTGCGGGCCTTTGCTTTGATAGTGGCAGAATTTGGTGCTTTAAAGGCTATTACTTGCTCATTTGGATCAATGATCGACCAATCAACCACTCAAGCTCTTTGTCACCACCCGCACCAAACTGGCTTTCAACCATTTTGTATAAGCGGTCAATACCATTAGCAGCAAATTCTTGCGCATTTTCAGCGGTGACAATGTGATGGAATAGCAGTCGTAAAATCGCGAGAAACTCAGCATCTTCCAGCGCTTTAATCCAACTTTGTGAAAATGCATTTAATCCTTTATCAAACTCTAAGTGTTCAATAAACATTTTAAAGATACGGCCATCCAGTGCGGCGGTGAAGTCCGTTTTCTTAGGGAAGTGATGGCTAATACCGGTACGCGATATACCTGTCTGCTGGCTTAGCGTCGTGTACGACATTTTGTCGTAACCTAATCTGAGTAGCTGATCAATAACGGCATCCATGATCTTTTGGATAGTGATTTCGGTATCTTCTTTACTACGCTTTGGCATATTTTAAGCTCTTCTCTTTGTAAATCCATCTAACTCACTATTAAATGAGGCCAGAATGAAATCATTCTTAGCATTATACCCGGCTCGCCGATGCGGTTCGATTAGCGAAAACCTAGAAATCAGGTTGCTAAGCGCTGCACTTGAAAGCGCTTTGGGTATATGTATTGCGACTATTTAATATCATGTCGAGTTCCAAACCATAACGTCTTTACACTGCGTAATGTGTAATTTTCAGTTATGTTTTTGTCAATACATGCTACTCAAAATAAGGCGAAAAGTTAGTCTCATCAAAACCTTGCGCCAATTATTCATCGAAACTATTCAAAGACCAAGAATGATAATTATTAAAAATAATCAATCAAGAAATAGTCTTATAAATTAACCATTAGTTCAACTGGACTGAGCAAAATCTCGTCACTATGTTCGTTAATTGATTTTAAATGTTGATATATATCACATTAACGTTCTTGATGATTTAGTAATCCAATCTTTAACCCTTACTTAACAAGTGCCTATTCTGTTCCTTTTTTACGCAAAAGTCGTCATTTTTGTAGATACAGATCAAATACCTGATAGAATACCCTTAGTATTTACAAGAGGATTCGTTATGAGTGTCGAATTAGAAAAAAACCAAGTATGTGAGGCCTGCGGCTGTGCTGGCGAGATAGGCTTTATCATCAAAGAAGGTGACGAAGTTGCCGACGTAACGGTTTTCGCACAGACAAAAACAGAGCTAGAGTCTGAACTACAAAAATACATCGAGCTCGCTAAATCAGTATGTGCTGATGTTGAATACAATGTTTCAGAAATAACCGAAGAATCGAACCAAGCGACGGCTCGATTCAAATTTGAAGTAAGTGCTGAAAAACTTATCTTTGAATTAAAAACTCGCTCACTCGCGCGTTAATGAAAAAAGCGAGCATGATGCTCGCTTTTTATTTTTCCAATCTCTTAATCTTAAACCGCTCTAAATGAAACAGACAACTTCGGCGCGTTTATTTATCTTTTTTGAACACGACCCACTTTAACGAGCCATTGGTTTCAAAATCGTTCTCAGCGGTACACATCAGTAATACGCCTTCAACATTAATCACGGCCCCAGTGGTGTAGGCTTTATCATCGTAGTAACAGATACGCTGACCTACCTTACCGTCAGCAACTATTAGCGCTTTGTTTTCTGGTGTACTGTATGATTTAGCAAAAACGGAACCCGACAGCAGTACTGCAAAAACACCAGCGGTAAAAATAGATACACTTTTTAACTTCATGAAAATCTCCCTCAAACCTCAATAATACTAACAAGGACCCTTGTGAAGTTCTTGGAAGAATCTCATATTATTCAAATATCTACTGATATTTTTCTCACCTCTACACTTGGGTCTGCTTCACATTCAATCATTTAATTTATCTCATTTTAGTAAGCTTGAAGTTACTTAGCTCAGTAAAGAAGCGCACACTTTTAACGTGTATCTCTAATTTGAATATTTAAGTTATGAATCAAAAACTGTGAGCAAAAAATGCATAATAGGTTTATTTAAGTATAAGATAAGCACCTGTTGATCTCGGTATTTAACTAACTCTTTGACTATGCGTTTTGTTTCCCTATGCCTTACTTCAATCCTACTCTGCTCGTCTCCTTTGGCATATGAGCTAGATTACTATTCTAAGTTTGGTCACATCGATAATTACGGCAATCTTGATCTTAGAAACAAGCCTTACACCCAACTACCCTCTGGCCTAGTGGTAAAGGGTAACTTAAACATCTCACAAACCCCTATCAAAACCTTGCCTAAAGGGCTTGATGTTGAAGGCAGTCTGGAAGCAACTAACAGCGCACTCAAAGTTATTCGCTCAGGAACAAAGATAAAAGGCTATGCAAACCTACTAGGTAGTAAGATCGAAAACTGGCCTAAAGGCATCAAACTAGGCGGTTACCTAAATCTGACAGATACACCGTTAAAAGCGCTTCCAGCTAAACTTCGAGTAAAAGGTGATCTAAGTGTTATTCGCACTCCCATTTCTGAACTTCCTGAAGGATTGGTGGTTGATGGTAATCTTTATATTGGAGGATCAGCGCTGAAAGTATTTCCAGACACAATGACGGTGAAAGGGAATATCTATTTAGGTGGTAACAAGATCACAAAATGGCCCAGCAATTTAACCCTTGGTGGCGCCGTCGCACCTTAAAGAGCAGATAAACAAAAGCCCCGGCAGACCGAGGCTTTAAGGCATTCTGAATCAACGAGTTCAGTGACGAAGATTACTCTTGGTTATTCACAGGATTGGCATAGCTCGCCACCAAATAAGGTCTTGCGCCTTCAGGTAGCTGATCCAACTTATCCGCGAGATGACGCTTAACCGCTTCCGTAATGATGCTCGAATCTTCATGCCCAGCAGCTAACAAGTTGATTGGGTACAACTTGTAGTTGTTGTGAATTTGGCGGTCAATTTCACCAGCAAGAGATTCCGGCGTTTCAAACTCTTGCTCAATCACATCACCAAACGCAACATGTACACGGCCTTTATAACCAACGATACCTTGAATGATACTTTCGATATCTTCAAATTCGCCTTTTTCATAGCGGCCATTTTCTGCTTTTTCGTACAGCTCTTTTGCTTTGGCAATGTCACATGGATCATTTTCATAGGCAATCGAGACAGGAACGATTTTCAGAGAACGCGTGTACTCACCAAAACTGATCTTTTGTTTACGACCTTCAACATGGAACATTTTTAAAATCGCAGGATCAGTAAAGTCGTTTCCATCTTTAGCACGACCTTCCTTTTGGGCAATCCAAATTGAATTGCCAGTATCAAGCGAATGTTTGATATAGCTTGACAGTTGTCCCAATGCTTTCATCATTTCTCTAGGCGCTTTAGCAGAGCGCTTAACGATGAAGCTCTTATTGAGTCGCATCAGTTCTGTCGCACATGGCTTCTTCAGCAGGTTATCGCCAATCGCTATACGAACTGTACGGTGCCCACTTTGGTACAAGCCATAATTTACGAGCGCAGGGTCCATCGCAATATCACGGTGGTTAGAAACGAATAGGTATGACGTGTTTTTATCCAGCTTATCCAAACCAGAAAAAGTGACGCCATCCGTTGTCTTATTCAATGTATCTTTCAGATACTTCTTCACTTCAATCTGAATTGCTTCGACAGAATCAAGCTTGCTCCACTTGGCTTTCAGGTAGATTCGCAGGATCGGGCTCATTAGCGTTTTGAACCACGCTGCTTTATTAGCAAAGCGATGTTCTAGGATAGCAGTGATAAATTCATCATCTTGGATTAGACGATCCAGCGCTGCTGGAATTTCTTCGTCGTTGTAAGGACGAATTTCAATATAAGGATCGGTATTGGCTGTCATTGTTCATTACATATCAAAAAAAGCTGGCACATTTTACGCGTAGTTTTGCTGACAAGCAGCATTTCAACCCATACTTTTAATATGGTCATACCAGTTAAGCCACCATTTATCATGCTAAAAAATTCTCTCAGCAGGTTGGAATCGTATGGGTTTAACGTTACCCTTAGCGCCAAAAAACACTGGTACTCATAATGAACTACGCAATTGAATTTCACGACGCTAAATACCCCTTTCTTGATGTAGCTGCGCGTAAAAAAGCACTGAAGCACAGTCTACTATCTGTCATCGAAGGGTTAGCCGTCATTAAATTGGGTAAGCAGGAGTATGCCATTGAACCAGGCCAATATTTTTGGATTCCTCAAGGATGTTTGAGCTCCCTCACCTTTTTACCTAATTCTCGTGTATATCGTTGTGATTTTTCTGTGCGTTTAAATGACGACTTCTCACAACAGGCGGGCTTTGTGAAGCCTTCACCGCTACTAAAAGCGCTCGTCGAGAAGCTAGCAACAACTGCCGAACGCTCGGGTCTGCAAACCGATCTACTGACAGTAGTAAGACATGAAGTATTGACGCTGTCTCCCAAACTAGCGCACTCAACGTTAACGAGAACCATCAATCAATGGACTCCTGGCTGTGACATGAATATTTCTAAAGAGCTTTGCTTGGTACTAACACTACGTGAAGCAAGAAAAATGAAACTGTCGGGGAAGAAGGAAGAGCAAATTGTTGACTCTCTTTTTGCTGGTAACACCGAAGAATATGAACAGCTTTGCTTTTTAGTCTTTGGAGAAGCGCTATAACTTGCTCTTCAACAAGCTACGTCTTCAGCATTACGGACACAGAAAGTAGATTAAAACAAAAAGGGCGTACATTGATAATGTACGCCCTTTTTTCATTTGCTTGAGGTGTCTAGAAAGGTACCTCTATCTGCATCATCCAGTCAGCGTCATAATATTCGTGCCAACGATAATCAAACCGCATTCTTGGCTGCCCGTCGGATTTATCACCAAAACCAACGCTGAACATCAACCCGTGACTACGAAGCCACTCTTCTGTATCCATTTTACTCTCTTCGTCTCGAAGCTCTTCCGGCATCCAAAAACCAAGACCAAAGTAATTCTTTTCTAAGTTTTGAGTTAGAAGTGGGGTGTCTTCCGGCTTAATCGCCCACTCCTCCCAATAGTTTTCTGTTGGTCCTTCAAGCTTCGCTTCCGCTGCATACCAAATCAATGCTTCAGTACTTAACACGCCGATGGAATCTAAAATTTCTTCACAGATTGGAAGAGTGTTATCTTCAAACACCACGGAACGATCAGAAAAATAGTTACACGCGGAATGAGCTTGTGTCACCACAAGCAGCGCACATGCACTAAATAAAACGACTCTGACCATGAAAATCTGACCTCTCAGTTCCCAGACAATGTTTCTCTGTATAAGCCTTTACTAAGTAATAAATCACGTACGGAAGGTGTTGTATAGGCACCGATCTCTTCACCCTCGGCCAATGCTTTGCGAATATCTGTGCTTCTGACTTTTACTTTTTCAGGACATGCCATAACAGTCCAACGTTCCGTAATCTCTTCAGCTCTACTAAATTTAGCAAATTTGAAGAAATTATCAGGACCAATGACAAAAGTTATATCGGCAGTTGGGTAGATTTCTTGAATTTTTTCTAACAACGCATAGGTCGTCACACTTTGTCCAGGTTGGTATAAAGCTTGCTCCGCATCAGAACGCTGAACATTAGAAAGCCCCATATCCTTGATGAACGCGTCAACCATTTTGCACCGAGTTGGGTAATCAAGCATGTTCTTGCCCCAAGCGTGTGCAATGCTTGGCTCAAGTAGCACAAGATCAAAGTGGCTCAAAGACTCAATAACACTTTTATGCCCTAAACTAGGTGGGTTAAATGCACTACCAAAAATGGCGATTTTTTTCATATCCGGTGATTACCTGGTTGAAGAGAGTTTTCTAATCTGATGATTTCGGTATGATACTACTAATCTTTACAGCTTTTGACCCTAAAGTCGCATTTAATGAGCCTCAACTGTATGGTTTATCACCATTTGAGCAAATGTGCTTTAGAGTCTGAAATATTTGCAGGAAAAGGAACCCTAAATGGAACAATCCATCCGTGACGAAATGCGCGTACTCCCTTCAATTGATCCGCATTTTGAAATTGAACGCCGTGTCGCTTTTATTAAGCGTAAATTGCAAGAAGCGGGCTGTAAGTCTCTTGTTCTTGGCATCAGCGGTGGCGTTGACTCAACGACATGTGGTCGTTTAGCTCAGTTGGCTGTAGACCAACTGAACGAAGAAGCGGGCAACAACAGCTACCAATTTATCGCAGTTCGCCTGCCTTACGGGGAGCAAAAAGATGAAGATGAGGCTCAGCTCGCTCTGTCTTTTATCCAGCCAACCCATTCTGTATCGGTGAACATCAAAGCAGGTGTTGACGGGCTTCATTCGGCTTCTCACGTTGCATTAGAAGGCACAGATCTTCTACCAACTGATGCAGCAAAAGTCGACTTCGTAAAAGGCAATGTAAAAGCGCGTGCTCGCATGGTTGCTCAATACGAGATCGCGGGCTACGTAGGCGGCCTTGTTCTTGGTACTGATCACTCAGCAGAAAACATCACTGGTTTCTACACTAAATTTGGTGATGGCGCTTGTGACATGGCACCATTGTTCGGATTAAGTAAACGCCAAGTTCGTGAAGTGGCTGCTACATTGGGTGCACCTGAGCAACTAGTGAAGAAAGTGCCAACAGCAGACTTAGAAGAGCTTGCTCCACAGAAAGCAGATGAAGATGCCCTAAGCCTAACTTACGAGCAAATCGACGACTTCTTAGAGGGCAAACCTGTTCCACAGCAAGTTAGTGACCGTCTGGTAGCGATTTACAAAGCAACGCAGCACAAACGCCAGCCAATCCCGACGATTTACGACTAAGCGATATTTTCAGCTCTCTTTAAAACTCAAAACGCTGCTAAAAATAGCAGCGTTTTTTTGTCTAGGAACAGTTTTTGTCGAAGGACAAAGTTGCTCTCGCCTAGTTGGTTACTGTTACGTCCGTCTCTGGCACAGCACAACACGCCAATACGGTTCCCATTGCACGTTCCTCATCAGTCAACGCGGGCACGTCCGGATGATGTACTTGACCCGACGTAAGCTGAACTTTACAGGCACCACATAAGCCTGCACGACAGCTATTGCTGATGACCTTCCCAGCATCTTCGAGCTGATCTAACAACGTTTTTTGGTTGTTGCCTACGAATTTAGTTCCATTAAAGTCAATAGCGAGACTCTTCTCTGGCTTTGACGTAAGAGAAGAAACTCCAAACGCTTCTTGATGGTAGTTTTCCTCTGGCAGCCCTTTTCTTAGTAGAAGACTTTTTGCTTTATCCATAAAGCCATCCGGGCCACACACAAACACTTGGCGCTGTTCAACATCTTTGATTTGCTTAATGTGTGACAAACTTAAACGCCCTTTTAACCCAAACCAATCAACGGCAGGCTGCGTTAAACAGACTTTTACTTCTAGCCCTGGGTGCTCACGCTTTAACTGCTCCAACTCTGAGCGACAAGGAATATCATTTTCGGTCCGACATTGATGGTAGAAAACCACGTTCTCCAACTGATTATGATCCGCTAAGTAACGCACCATTGATAACATTGGTGTTACTCCGCTACCCGCAGAGAGTAACAGCAGAGGCTGCGCTTCATGCGTTTTAAGGTGGAACTGACCGTCAGGTTGTTCTGCCTCTAAAACATCACCGACTTGTAAGTTGTCTAAGAGTGAGTTAGAGACTCTTCCGCCCGCGATACGCTTTACAGAAATAGCATAACGACCCGGACGAGAAGGACTGGATGATAAGGTATAGCGTCGACCCACTTTCTTACTATCAATATTCACCTCTATTGGCAGGTGTTGTCCTGGCAAGTAATTAGGCAACGAACCTTTGTTTGGCTCTAACCATAAGGTCACAAAGTCTTGGGCAATTTCTTCACGCTCAACACATGTAAGCTTCATGCGCACTGGCGAGTTATCTGCGTAAAACTCCGGCTCTTTGTACTCCAATACTTCAACTTTATCGCCTTGACGAATAATGCCTTCATTTCGCGCGACAAGATTCTGGCCAAAGAACACACCACCGACATCGTTTGCACGGAACTGTTGCAAGGTTTTGAGCGGCTCTTTGCTCTCACGGAATGTGCCTCTTTGGGTATTCACCGTAGTCAGGATACAGCGCTCGCAAGGTTTGAGAGACTCAAACTCTACCTCACCGATTCGTATGCGCTTCCATGAATCTTCTTCAAATGGCTTAGTATCAGAGACAACTAAGTTAGTACGAAACTGATCCATTGAGTGCAGCTCTGAACTTCTTCGGTTCAGCTCATCAAGTGAAGCTTGGCTGATCACTAAAACCGGATAACCATCAGCAAAACTGACGTTTTGACCTAGCTTTTCACGGACACGATTCGATTGCTCACCACTAAACAACAACTCAACGCGCTGCCCCAACACACGACTAAACCAGTCATCTGCATCATCTGTCGTGGTATAGGCAGTAAACGTATCTTTCCAAACCGTTGCAGGTGTCTCCTGCATTTTGAAATCTTGGTAACGGATTTTAAGTGGCTCCATACCCAAACTACTAAACACCACTCCATCGGACAATAAGGCAGACTTAATGGTTACCATTTGCGGATACTTTCGCGCAGTGATCATCGAGCCATCAGCTTTCGCAATCATAAAGCGACGATCGAAGCTCAATCCTTGCTTCTCAACCCATACGGACGACAGCGATAATCCGCCAACTGACTTAACCGGAAAAACATTAATTTGGGATAAAACGGGTTGCGACATGGCCTTCTTCCTACGGGTGTTTTTTATTTGTTGCGGTATTGTATACTCAAATCACATTAAGTTGCAGAGTCTGCTGCCTCTTCATCCATTTCAACTTTCTCGAAACCATATTCTTATAAATTTGGTTTTAGTGACAAGTATTTACTACACTCAATATTCGCGTTTTTTAACACCGTTCTGACCAAATACCGTTTGATAAAGTGTGATACGACACACATAATTCACCCAAGTTATCACTACTCCCATTTATCGATTTGGAGCTTAATTATGGATACAAGAAAACTGGTTCTGATTTTGTTATGTATCTTTCTTCCGCCTGTCGCGGTGTTTATGGAGAAAGGTCTAAATAAAGACTTTTTGATTAATCTAATATTGACGTGTTTCTTCTTTCTACCAGGTACGATCCACGCGCTTTGGTTAACAATGAAGTAACCACTTACACTCTCACTCTTTATAAAATTGAAAAATGGGATGAAATATGAGGGCAATTCCTCTATCATCCTGTCGCCTAAGCGCAAGCGTTTGCTCAAAAGCAAATACAGCGCTTAGGCTCCAATCAGACAACTTTTCAATGGTGGGAGCAATTAATGACAACACTGACTATCACTCGTCCTGACGACTGGCACGTTCACTTACGCGATGGGGAAGTTCTTAAAGACACCGTTCGCGACATCAGCCGCTACAATGGCCGTGCGCTGATTATGCCAAATACCGTCCCACCTGTTACTACAACTGAGCTCGCCCTAGCCTACCGTGACCGAATTCTCAAAGAGCAACATGGCGAACAGTTTGAGCCTTTAATGGCGCTTTACCTTACAGATAACACGACACCAGA
The DNA here is from genome assembly GCF_016920955.1 of Vibrio sp. sp1. Taxonomy (NCBI): domain Bacteria; kingdom Pseudomonadati; phylum Pseudomonadota; class Gammaproteobacteria; order Vibrionales; family Vibrionaceae; genus Vibrio; species Vibrio sp. sp1. Next base: position 781,029 of record NZ_CP060590.1, on the reverse strand, counting down.
CGAAATACGTAAGGCTAAAGCAACCGGACACATTGTTGCTGCCAAGCTCTATCCTGCTGGCGCCACAACAAACTCAGATTCCGGTGTGACCAATGCGAAAAACATTTATCACGTTTTAGAAGCAATGGAAGAAGTAGGAATGTTACTTTTGGTTCATGGGGAGGTAACACATCACGATGTTGATATATTCGACCGAGAAAAAGAATTCCTTGATACCGTCCTCGCTCCTATCGTCAATGATTTCCCTAATCTTAAAATCGTACTAGAACATATCACCACCGCCGACGCAGCAAACTTCGTTAACAATGCCTCAGACAACGTAGCGGCTACCATCACTGCCCACCACCTTCTTTTCAACCGTAACCACATGCTTGTGGGTGGTATTAAACCTCATTTCTACTGTTTGCCAATTCTTAAGCGCGGAACCCACCAGCAAGCGCTGATCGAAGCAGCAACTAGTGGTAGCAAGAAGTTTTTCCTAGGTACAGACTCAGCGCCACATGCGAAAGGGGCAAAAGAATCGGCTTGCGGTTGTGCTGGTTCTTACACTGCACACGCTGCGCTAGAGCTTTATGCAGAAGTCTTCGAAAAAGAAGGCAAGTTGGAAAACTTGGAAGCTTTCGCAAGCTTCAACGGTCCTGATTTTTACGGCATTGCACGTAACACAGATACAGTAACGTTAGAAAAATCCGCTTGGGATGTGCCAGAAACGATGCCATTTGGCAATGATATCGTTGTGCCTATTCGAGCAAATGAACAGATCGAGTGGAAAGTGAAGTAAGTACTTTACTGACGTTTCACCCATAAAACAGGGTCATGCTTTTTGTAAAAAGAAGTCATGACCCTTGTTATTATCGTCTCATGTTTTAGATGTGATTATTGACCACGAAGCTTTTCAACCATCGTCCATACCGCAACCACAACCAACCCCGCCACAAAGCCGATAATACCGTTCAGTAAAATAGGCAAAATGGCTGTAGCAACCGAATGACCACTAAAGTTCATAATAATCGGCTCTACAAAGTGATGAATGGCTGGCACGTTGTGCACCACAATTCCTCCACCCACCAAAAACATCGCAGCAGTTCCTACAATGGTTAACAACTTCATCAACTTTGGTGCAAAAGCGACCAAGGCCCCTCCGACTTTCGCTACCCAACCTTTACCATTTGAGCGACTTTCAAGGTAAAGGCCTAAATCATCTAGCTTCACAATCCCAGCGACTAGTCCATAAACTCCAACCGTCATAATCACTGCAATTAAACTGACAACTAAAATTTGCGTAACAAGACTGGCTCCTGTCACGGTACCTAACGCAATCACGATGATCTCTGCTGAAAGGATAAAGTCTGTTCGAATCGCACCAGAAACTTTACGCTTTTCATACTCTTCTATCGACTCTCCAGTATTAACTAGCTCCTCTTTTTCTTCGTGCGGATGCGAGTGAGGAAACACTTTCTCAAGTACTTTCTCTGCCCCTTCAAAGCAGAGAAATAAGCCGCCAATTAGCAATAATGGCATAATAAGCCATGGAATAATCGCGCTAATAAGTAAAGCTGAAGGAACTAAAATCAATTTATTTTTGAATGAGCCTTTTGCAACCGCCCAAACCACTGGAATCTCTCGCTCAGATGCAACACCAGACACTTGTTGAGCGTTTAACGCTAGATCATCTCCCAATACACCTGCGGTTTTCTTTGCCGCCATTTTTGACATTAAGGCGACATCATCAAGCACCGTGGCAATATCGTCCAACAGTGTGAGTAAACTTGCTCCAGCCATTTTTTGTCTCTTATATGAAATTGAGTAAGTAACAAAATGTAACACCAATGAATCACTCATCAAAGTGATGATTTTGCAAAGAATACCACCCCAAATGGTGTTTTATATTGCCGTAAAGATAAGACAGGTCTAGTCTTGTGATACCTTTCAGCAGTCAAAAGAAAAAGTATAGATGAAAAGTGGATACATTTACCCGATCGGTACTCCTGGCCAACCTTGGAACGAAGAAGAACGTAAAGCTTGGTTAGCAACGCAAGAAGTAAAACGTAGCTACCAAGATGAAGTCGTCAGTAAAATCGATGCCCTACGCGAGCGTTTTGATGTTGAACAATATGGTGCGCTCTCATACAACGAGGCACGCTTCCCTCTGTTTTGTATCAAAACACGCAATTGGGATTCAACTAAACCTGCTGTGTTGGTCACAGGCGGCGTGCACGGTTACGAAACCAGCGGTGTACATGGCGCATTAAAGTTTGTAGAAACGGAAGCAGAGCGCTATGCAGAGCATTTCAATATTGTCGTTGCCCCCTGCGTAAGCCCTTGGGGTTACGAGGTGATCAACCGCTGGAATCCAAACGCGATTGATCCAAACCGCTCTTTCTATAAGGATAGTCCTGCCGAAGAGTCCGCTAACCTCATAAAGCTAGTTGCAACTTTAGGCGATGTGTTAATGCACATTGATCTACATGAAACGACAGATTCTGACGAAACTGAGTTCCGTCCAGCCTTAGCTGCTCGTGATGGTATTGAGTACATTGAAGGTATGATCCCAGATGGCTTTTACACGGTGGGAGATAGTGAAAACCCTCAGCCTGACTTCCAAAAAGCGGTCATTGAGTCAGTTGCAAAAGTGACTCACATTGCACCAGCAGATGAAAACGGCGAAATCATCGGTTCACCCGTCGTACAGTTTGGCGTTATCAACTACCCAATGGTAAAACTGGGCCTGTGTGGCGGTGTAACAAATTGCGTTTACGGCACGACAACGGAAGTGTACCCAGACAGCCCAACGGTGACCGACGAAGAATGCAACGATGCGCAGGTTGCAGCCGTGGTCGGTGGTCTGAATTACGTACTAAGTAAGCTCGAATAACACAGGTTAACAATAAAGCAACTGACGATGTCTTTGAATTGTGAATCAGCTTTACTTTGCTCCAAAAGCAAGTTGAGACATTAATTCGCTAGTTTATTAGAAATTACCGCATTAACATCGCTAACACTGAAGATGCGAAGCATCACGACTTTATGACGCTATTTTAATGCGGTATCTAATAAATCCTAAAATACAAACGACATCTAGACATCATCGTCACTACTAACTCCTCTTCCTGAACAAACTATCGTCATACCATTTAAATCAAACCTCAACCAACGAGCTTCTGAAGCGAAAAACATCCTTAAACAATAAGAAAGCTTAATGCTCTTTGGCTTTATTTTTTAATCACTTACCCAAAAGCACATGCATTAGCCATTGCCTTGTTTTTTATACGCGATTGATCTTTTTAGAGAAACACATATGAACTTCATTGCTTAACCGAAAAAACAAAGATATAATGAAAATAATTATCATTTGTATTTTAATTTTAAATCGAGAACCTCTTTCTCTTTGCATTGAAAGCGGCACTTTTCTTTTGCTAGTTAATCCAGTTTTAAAGCCAAATCAGCACGTTGAATTTTTAGGTATGGCCTAGTGATACTTTGAGGGCTGGATTGTGACCTTAATGTTTATAAAAAATAACTTGGTTATGTTTTGTTGGAATTTAGAACCTATATGCGAATAGATATTCATTATTCGTATTCCATCCCCAAGTCATAAGTTAAGAGAAACTCACTTTATTTTGGGGCAGATTCTGTATGAGTATTCACGTAGTAAGCCTGTTTTTTATACTGTGCTTAACTTCAATTTTCGTCGGCGCAAACCAACTAGATTGGTCGTTATTGCTGACCATGGATGACAAAGCTTGGCTACCGATTACTGCTAGCAGATTACCAAGGCTAATCGCACTAATTCTTACCGGATCTGGTCTCGCAATATGTGGTGTTATTCTTCAACATATTGTTAGAAATCGTTTTGTTGAGCCGGGCACCACAGGCGGTATCGATGCGGCAAAGCTCGGTATTTTGGTATCTATCGTCATGCTTCCATCCTCAGACAAGCTTGAACGTATGCTCTTCGCCGTACTATTTTGCTTCGCCGCTGGCCTTATCTACATTGCCATCGTACGAAAAATTAAATTCAGTAACTCTGCGTTAATACCTGTGATTGGGCTTATGTTTGGTAGTGTACTAAGTGCTATAGCGGAGTTTTATGCTTATCAAAACAACATCTTACAGAGTATGTCCGGTTGGTTAATGGGAGATTTCTCCAAAGTGGTCCAAGAACACTATGAAATAATTTTCTTGATTTTACCCATCACCCTACTGACTTACTTATATGCACATAAGTTTACTGTGATGGGAATGGGCGAAGATGTTGCGTCCAACTTTGGAATTAATATTGCGTTCACTGCCGCCTTGGGTCTAATGCTAGTTTCCGTGACAGTTGCTATAACAGTGGTGACCGTAGGTGCCATTCATTTTATCGGTTTAGTCATACCTAACCTAGTCGCACTAAAATATGGCGATCACCTTAAAAACACCCTACCAATCGTTGCACTAGGCGGCGCTTCGTTACTTATTTTTTGCGATGTCATAGGCAGAGTTGTTGCCTTTCCTTTTGAAGTCCCAATTGGATTAACAGCCAGTGCTATCGGGGGAGTCATGTTTCTTGTGTTTCTTTTGAAAGGAGCACGAGTATGAGATCACATTACTCAAACATGCGAGTGAGCATTATACTCGTTTGCATACTGTCTATCGCCTTTATCTTTACAAGCTCTGGGTGGGATTTTGATTACGTCATCCCTAAGAGGCTGATTAAACTTGGTGCCATAGTTATTGGGGGCAGCTGCGTGGCCATCTCTGCTGTTATTTTCCAAGCTTTAGCTGGTAATCGTATTCTTACGCCATCCATTATGGGATATGAGTCGGTTTATCTGGTTTGGCAAACCCTACTCTTATTACTAGGGGGCACTTCTGGCATTGCTACATTAGGTGTTGTCGGTAATTTCGCTGTCTCTGCAATACTCATTCTGTTGTATTCCTTAGCGATTCAATCTTGGGTACTCAATAGATTTAAACATGACATGCACCAAGTTCTGCTGATTGGCTTTGTTTTGACAATGGTGCTGACAACTCTTGCTCAATTTATCCAGCTCAGAATAAGCACTGGAGAATTCTCTATCCTTCAAGGGCTCAGCTATACCTCGTTTGAGCGAGCGAAACCTTCTACGTTACTTTTTTCCAGTATTGCGTTAAGCGTTTTGGCACTCTTTGCTAACAGATGGTCACGCGAGCTAGATGTGATAGGTCTAGGTCGAGACCAAGCGATGTCATTAGGACTAAATGATAAGCAATATGTACCAAAGTTCTTTGCTGTAATCGCCATTTTAGTAGCAATTTCGACGAGCTTGATTGGCCCAACGGCTTTTATGGGAATTTTTATTGCCAATATTGCTTATTCCGTTACTAGCGCACCGAACTACAGACACATATTGCTCGTTGCTTGTGCTATTGCAATTGTCATGTTCTTGTCTGGTCAACTTCTGATAGAGCACTTATTTAACTTTAAAACCACCGTCTCTATTTTGGTGAATGTCCTTTGTGGGGGATATTTCCTAGCCATCACGATAAGAACAAGAAGCCAAATATGAAAACTGTTACTCGCCTGTTTAAAGACAACTCACTGACAAAAAGGAAATACCCCATGTTTAAGAGCCCCCTACGTTTGAGTATCGCGCTTGCTTGCTGCGCTCTAGGAACCTTATCAGGTTGCGAGCCGGAAATAACTAAAATTGAAGATACTCAGCCATTAGAAAAGCTCATCGTGATTGAACACAATCTCGGAGCAACTACTATTTCTCATCGCCCTCAACGAGTGGCAGCATTAGATATGAACGAAGTGGACTTTTTAGATCAGCTAAATGTTCCAATCTCAGGAATGGTGAAAGACTTTGTTCCTCACTTTCTAGCGAAATACAAAGACACACCTGAGATAGCGGATCTTGGTGCGATAGTTCAGCCTAATATGGAAAAGATCTATGCCCTAAAACCAGATCTCGTATTGATGACTCCGCTACATGCTAATCAGTATGAAGAACTCTCTCAACTCGCTCCGACTTTACATTTTGACATCAACTACCGTAATAGTCGTGACCATCACGTCGATACCATTAAGAAACACCTTGTAGAGCTTGGTGAGATCTTTGAAAAGCAGGAGCTAGCCCAACAGAAAGTTGCCGAAATCGATGCAAAAGTCGCAGAAGTGCGCGCTGTTACGAAAGAGCGTTCTGAAAAAGCTTTGGTTGTCATGCATAACAATGGTGCTTTCAGCTCATTTGGCGTTGAGTCTCGTTATGGCTTCGTTTTCGATGTTCTGGGGGTAAAACCAGCGAGTGAAAAAGTGGAGACAGGTTTGCATGGTCAGCCAATTTCTAGCGAGTTCATTAGCCAAGCTGATCCAGACATTCTTTACATCATTGATCGAACAGCAGTAATGGAAGGAAAGCCTGTCATTGATGCGGAACACTTAGCAAACCCACTACTCCGTCAAACCAAAGCATGGAAAAACGACAACGTCGTTTTTGTTGATGCCGATGCTTGGTACATCACTTCAGCAAGCATCACATCTCTGAAAATCATAATTGAAGACATCCTAAAAGGTTACCAAAGCTAAATCTAATAACAATGAGTTGGATCTTAAGTAATTCAACACTCAATCGACGTCAGAACGGATGTGAGCTAGCCCAAACAAAGAAAAGGAATCTATAATGACTCATGACTATCATCAGATAGCGATGGACTCTTCACAGAAAAACAAACCAAGCCCGTGTCATATCGCCCTCTTTATTTCACTTCAATTTAGTACTTTTGTCGTACCAATTAGTATCGCTCAAGCTGAAGAAGTCGTAGATGAATCAATGACAGTTTATGGTGAAGCAAACGGAGTTTATGCCGCTGGCAAAGTTTCTCACGCGAGTAATATGGGAATGCTTGGCGACAAAAACTTCATGGAAACGCCTTTCAATACGATTGGATACACAGAAAAACACATTCAAGACCAACAAGCACGCGATATCTCAGATGTAATCTCAGCTTCTGATCCCTCTGTTTTCACCAGCGGTGAAACCGGCTTAAACAAAGAAAGTTTCAAAGTAAGAGGTTTCAACTCAGACATTAGCGACGTTATGTTTAATGGATTGTATGGTATCGCTCCTTATTACCGAACCTCTCCTGAAATGTATCAACGTATTGATGTACTTAAAGGTCCTGCTTCTTTGCTCAACGGTATGCCACCGAATGGATCTGTTGGTGGCACCATCAACTTAGTGACAAAAAGAGCACAAGAAACACCAATCACATCTTTCACCGGCAGCTACTTATCGGACACTCAATTCGGAGGACATATCGATATTGGACGTCGCTTTGGTACAAATGAAGAATTTGGTATTCGTTTCAACGGTGCATTTAAAGATGGAGACACCGCGATAAACAACCAAAGCAACAAAACTCAACTTGCATCATTAAGCCTTGATTGGCGTAATGACATTGCTTTCCTTGAAGCAGATTTTTACTACAGTACAGAGCGAGTTGAAGGTGCAAACCGTGGGTTAAGCATCGCTTCTGGTCTCAAAATCCCATCATCTCCTCCATCTGACACATTATTGACGCCAAGTTGGGCCTACAATGATAGCGAAGATAAAGGGATGATGATTCGCGGGGAGCTAAACGTTAGTGACTCTGTAACTGTATACAGCGCATTGGGTGGTAGCCGTACAGATTTTCATTCAAATGTACCGCAACGAATCAAAATCATCGATAACGAGGGTAACCTAGAGGTATCTCTCGGATCAGTTAAGCTCGAGAACAAACGGACTTCAGGTGAGATAGGTGTTCGTAGCAACTTTGACACTGGCCCAGTAGAACACCACCTTGTACTGAATAGTACTTACTTTAGAGAAGATAAAAATGATTCTCCAACAGGTAATAATAATCCAGCCCCTTGGAACTCGAATATTTATGATCCTGTTTGGGGACCAGAAAATTCAGTTTACGACAACTACTATGGTTTACCTGTCGATTCAACTCAGGTCAGCTATGGCATTGCCGATACGTTATCTTTTGTTGATGGGAAATATCAAATCACGCTCGGCTTGCGTTACCAGAGCATTGATTATGAATCTGGAATAATAATGAACGGAATGTCGCTTCCTACCACCAAGTTTAAGGAAAGTACTTACACTCCCGCACTTGCAGCATTATACAAAGTTTCGAGCTCAGTTTCGCTTTATGGTAACTACACCGAAGGCTTAACGAATGGGAAAACAGCAGGCTCTAGCGCTGCAAACGCAGGAGAGGCTTTTGAACCCCAAAAAACCAAACAGACTGAAGCAGGCGTGAAGCTTGACCTGGACGGCTTTGCTCATACGTTCAGTTTATTTGAGATTAAAAAGCCAAATGGGTACCAAGATCCGGATACCAACATTTTTTCTTTCGGTGGTGAACAGCGCAATCGCGGTATTGAATGGGGGTTCTACGGCACACTATCAAAGGACTATACACTCATCGGTGGTATCGCCTATACAGATGCAGAGATTACAAAAGCAACAGATGTGACAGAGGAGGGGAAACAAGCAACTAAGCTACCCGATTTACAAGCTAAACTCGCATTAGAATGGAACCTCCCTGCGATGCGTGATCTCACGCTTATCGGCCAAGCGAACTATATGTCTGAACAATACATTGATGCACAAAACACTCAGGCATTACCTGCACAGACTATTCTTGATCTTGGCGCACGCTACAACTCAAAAATTGCTGAAACAAGCGTGGTTTGGCGCCTTAGCGTAAACAATGTACTGGATGAAGATTACTGGACAACCACCCACTATGCGGACCTAGCTCTTGGCGCATCACGTACAGTGATGCTGTCAGCTACTGCGGATTTCTAATCCCTCCACCTCCCCTTTAGCCTGCCTTCTAAGGGGGACTTACTCCCATTTGGCTGTTCATGAAAATTCACAACAAATCAAAGGAAGTACTCATCTTCAACATTCAAGCAGACAAAGAGCTCGCAACACCTACGGCCAAAGTTAATTCAAAACATAATCCATCAACGTCCACTTCCATAGGCTTTATATGAAAAACGATAAGAGCTCAATATGCTCTACCACGTTCTCCTTATTTTCGCTTGATAGGCTAGATAAGGTGACAATATGATAAGTAAAATCAGCCAACATTACGTTACGCCTAGCTTAATGCCAGCCTTAAAGCCATCGATTAAGAAGCTTGCTTTGGGAACGTTTTGTGAAGCACTTGCCGCTGTGGCAAAAGTTGGTGCACTGCTATGCTTGATAAACCTTATCGATAAATTTGCAAACCAATGGATTTACGGTGCCATAGGACTTTGGGCGGCTAGCGCACTTGCCTCATCAGTGGGCTCGTGGTTAGTTCATGATGCCGAGTCGCAGTTTTCCACTCGATTACGTCGCCAAGTTGCTCAGCACTTGACGCGCTTGCCAAGCAAGACCATCTCTCAATATGGTGATAATCAACTGCGTCGCATAGTTTCCGAAGACATCAGCACGCTTCACCACATGGTTGCGCATTTGCCTTCAGAACTCGTGACATTCATTGTCGTACCCGCAACTTCTATTTTTATCATGTTGAATCTCACAGGTCCGGTAGCGATGCTTACTCTGCTCCCTGGTCTAATTGCATCATTGTACTACCTACTCTTTTTACCTAGGTTTGCCGCTAAACATGGCAAAGAGCGCATGACAATAATGGGTGATATCGTTACCGCAGTAAACGACTACACAAGAGGTATCCGAGTAAATCGAATTTACGGCACGCAAGCAGGAGCACTCGACAGCTATAATGATGCCACAAGACGCTTTACTCACGGCATAGTGAAATGGGTTGGTAGCGTTGCCCTTCCAGCAGCAATTGCTACCGCATTACTTCAAGCGGTTTCGACTTTCGCAATGGCCTATACCATTGGCTATGAATTAAGTCCCGTGGCAATGGCGTCGCTATTCTTTTTTGGTTTGGCCGTCGTATCACCCGCACTGAAGCTTGGCCATGGATTGGACTACGTTAACGCAGGAAAGAATGCTGCAAAGAACATCAGCGACTTTTTACAGCAACCACAAATAGAAAGTGGCAGTTTGAGCGCGGGAGAAAAACCGCTATCACTACAAGCATCAAATATCGTAGTGGCTAATGGAACTGTTAATATTATTGATAACTTCTCCCACTACTTCCCACGGGGTTCATTTACAGCCATCATGGGGCCTAGCGGAGCAGGCAAAAGTACGTTACTACGTCTATTAGCAGGTCAAGAAACACCTCTTTCAGGCTTCGTTACCTTAGGAGGCAATCAACTGTCTAAACTCTCTGAGATATCCCGATACTCCGCCATACGCTATGTACCCCAAGATATCGGTGTACTCAAAACTACCATTAGGCAGAATTTGAAACTATCAACGCCAAGTTCAAGTGACGACGAGCTGAACCAAGCTTTGCAACAAGCTCAATTAAAGATTGACCTCAATTCTGATGCAAGCGTGCTTTCAGGAGGCGAGCAACAACGTGTCGCAATAGCTAACACATTTCTAACTCAAGCCAACGTTCTATTACTGGATGAACCAACCAGTGCTCTCGATAAAAATACGGCCTTCACTGTGATCAGAAATCTCGCGAAGTTTGCGAAAACACAAGACAAGATATTGATCATAATTACTCACGACTCAGAACTCGCGAAACTTGCAGACACTACATTGATGCTCAACAGAAAGGCTCAACGACAGGATGAAGAAGTATGACGGCTCACAATACCCTCTATTCCAATTCGACAATTCCACAAAGTGCAAAGCACCGTCTATATCGAGTCGCTATAGGTTGGGGACTAGTTGCATTATTTGAGGCAACGGCTTACACATTTCTTGCAATATCTATTGTCGAACAAGCTTCACCATTGAACGTCATAATAGCTGCTGTTCTAACTGTGATAGTTACCGTTATTGTAACTCGTTCTGGATTTCTCTCTGGTGCGAAACTGGCTGGGGATCTTTATTCATCAGTAGGTCATTCGCTCAGTAAAGCAAAGTTAGCTTGGTTTAATGATCAGCATAGAACTCAGCTCACTCAACTAGCAGAACGAGGAATACCTGGCTTTATGGCCATTCCTGCTCATCAGCTACAAACATTTTTACACGCTCCAATGTTACCCATATTTTTAATTATCGGTATTGGGGTCGTTGGAGGAGGTGAAATTGCACTACTCAGTGCCGTACTGTTACTAGTTGCACTGCTCGTTCAGTACAAGGCGCAAAGATACCTAAGTCGCTCAGATAGCGACCGACATGACGCAGAGCTTCAAGCGACTAAATCAACACTTGAGCTCATAGATCACCTTGAGTTACTTCGCTCAACAGCGGGGCCTGAGCGCTCAATCGAGCGTATTGAACAGAGTTGGCACGCACAAGAAGAAGCTCATTCAACTATTAATCGTAACGCTTCTATCGCAACCTTAGTATCAGGATTGGCAACGATTTTACCCCTTGCAGGTATCGCCATCTATCTCGTCTTAGAGCCGATTACTCAACCCTTATTAGTCTTGGCTTTATTGATATTGATTACCCGTGCAGCTGCACCTTTGGGTGAACTCGCGTTGGCAGGCTTTGCGATTAACGACGTAAAATCCTCAATTAAAAATTACGCTCAGTTAACGAATGTCCCTGTTCTGCCTGAGCCTAATCCTCAATTTGCAACCTCCCCCAAAAACCATAAGTTCGAACTGAACCTTGTGGGCCATTTAGATCTCTTTGAAGATGCTAGCACGGAGATCAAACAAGGTGATACCGTCGTCATCAATGGAGTCAGTGGCAGTGGCAAAAGCACTTTACTGGGCCTGTTTCTAAGGTTTGATGATCCTGACCAAGGTCTTATTTCGCTCGGAGGGATAGATCTAAAGAATATCCCTTATGACGTGCTCACCCAGCATATAGCCTATGTTGCTCAAGAACCGGTCATTTTTACTGGCACATTGGCGGATAACATTCGGTTAGGTAATCCCAATGCAAGTGATTATGAAGTTGAGAGCTTTGCAAGACACGCACAATTGGACAAACTTATTGACTCATCTCCTAAAGGAATACATCAAACAGTAGGACAAAGAGGCTCAGGGTTGTCAGGAGGTGAAAGACAGAGAGTCGCAATTGCGCGAGCTCTCATTAAAAAGGCGCCAATCCTCATTTTCGACGAAGCGACGGCAGCATTAGACGAAGCAACCGAAAAAAGTATTGCTCAACATATTCAAACATTGAACTCGACCGTGATTATTGTGACGCATCGCGATCAGAATATATGGTCACCCACATTGGAACTCACGATTGAGGGTAGAAGAGTTATAGTTGCACAGTACAACTCTACTTCCTTGAAAAGTAGGGACAAATTGGCGGCTGAAGAAACTAATAACAATCAATACTTAAATCTAAGCGGTGTCAATTGAGTTTTTTGTCACTTTAGCACATTGTATCATCTAAAGAATCTTACAGGCATGTTGTAAAGCAATGATAATAAAGCGAATTCTCAAGGTTATAATTCTGACTCAATCTGACACAAGATAGACGTAGGTCTTTCCAATACCATCAGCTTTTCGAGTCGGTCATCATACAGCGCATTGTCAATTTTTTTAAAATAGACTCTACACTTTTACAACAATCGATTCTTGTATTGCTCCGGTGTCATGCCGGAGTATTTCTTGAACATCGCGATAAAAGGGCTGGCTTGGTTATAACCTAACGTCAGAGCGACTTCTTTTACGGTCTGCCCTTTACGCAGCAACTCCATAGAATGTAAATATCGCACACGTAAGCGCCACTCAGTAAAGCTCATGCCCAACTCACTCTGGCAATGTCTCGCTAACGTGCGTTCTGTGGTATGCACTTTTGCCGCCCACTCCGCCAAACTGATCTCATCCGTCGGCGATTCTTCTACTGCTTTTAAAATCGGTTCAAGATACTTATTGTCGGTAGTCGGTAAAAAGTGATGTTCGACTTCTTGCTTTGCAAGCTGGTCCAATAACACTTGTACCAAGCGCTTGTCTTCATCAGTTTGCGCCACGTTAATGTCTCGCTGACGAAAGTCCTCAATAATAGATGACACGATTGGAGTCACTTTGATCAAGCTCGTTTTAGTTGGAAAATGCGCCGTCAATTCAGGGGCAATATTCAAAGAACAATATTCGATTGGCTTACGGTTGTAGCTAGTGTGACGAATTCCGGCGGGAACCCAAATAGCAAGATGTGGAGGTGCTAGAAATCTTGTGTCTTCTGCATCCATCTCCAGAATCCCACCGCTGATCAGTTGCACTTGCCCCCAAGGGTGGCTATGAATTCGTGTTTCTGTATTAGAGAGAAACGCTTCGAAATTCATAAATACATCTGATGGCGCACGATCGATTGATAAGGAGGGGTGAAGATTTCTGGCGCTCTTTTTCAAAATTGTCTTCCTATCGCTTACGATGTCTTTTAAGAGATACTTTTTATTATAAAGACCTGCCAGACTAGCGCCATCAATAATTGTGCTATAGGGTTCTCATGATTTATTTACTTCCGTTTTTCACCGTTATGATTTGGGGTGGTAACTCAATTGTGAACAAGATGGCTGCGAGCGCCATTGAACCAAGTGCGATGAGTTTCTACCGTTGGTTTGTCGCAATGGTACTCCTAACGCCATTTTGCCTGCCTGCAATCATCAAACAACGACACATTATTCGACCTTACTTAGCTAAGTTGGCGTTTCTTGCGTTACTTGGTATGGTTCTCAACCAGTCACTTGGATACTATGCCGGTTTAACAACAACGGCCTCTAATATGGCCCTGATCACCTCTTTAGTTCCTTTGATCAGTGTGTTTTTAAGTGTCCCATTGCTCGGTAAATCTATATCAATGTTAAGTATCGTCGGTGGTGTCATTTCGCTCGGCGGCTTGGCATTTATGCTTGGTCACGGTGATATCACTTACTTTTTACATCAAGACTTAACGCAAGGTGACAGCTTAATGCTCGTTGCTGCCATGGTATACGCGGCTTATTGTGTTCTGCTAAAACGCTGGAAAATGCCATTCAGTAGTTTGACTCTGGTTTACATGCAGGGCTTCTTTTCTGTTTTGATGCTCACACCACTTTGGCTCTCTAGTGAGCAACTGTTACCAAGCCAAGACGCGCTACCATTAATCGCTTATGCTGGTATTGCTGCTTCCATTTTCGCGCCGCTGATGTGGGTCAAAGCGATTGATTCAATTGGTGCTGATTCAAGTGCTATGTTCATGAACCTAATGCCTGTGGTTTCCGTCATACTTGCTTCAACACTAATTGGTGAGAAAATTTACGCTTACCACATTATTGGTGGGTTGTTAGTCATCTCTGGCGTTATCCTGTCGCAAATAAAAGTAAGACAGAGAAAACCATTGTCCAATTCTGAGATTGCCTCTACCGCCAATTAACATCTACACCTCAAGCCATAGAACTACGCTGTGGCTTGTCACTTCCAGCGTTCGAATAAAAGTTAATGTTTTGTTTCATTCGCTATTCCCGAAAATTCATCTTGCTGCTAAATTGGGAAAACAATAACCCATCAAGGAAAGACAGATGAGCAGTGGTCAAAGAGACATTACCCTTCGCTTTTTAGCAGAACCCAGCGACGTAAATTTTGGCGGAAAAGTGCACGGCGGCGCCGTAATGAAATGGATCGACTTGGCAGCGTACGCCTGTTCTGCAGCGTGGAGTGGTAAATATTGCATTACCGCATATGCTGGCGGCATTCGGTTTGTTGCGCCGATTCATGTCGGCAACTTAGTCGAAGTTAGCGCGAAAGTCATTTATACCGGACGAAGCTCAATGCACATTGCGATTGACGTGCAAGCTAGTGATCCAAAGCAAATGAAAAACAGACTCACCACTCACTGTATCGTTATCATGGTTGCTGTAGATGAAAACGGAAAACCAACCGATGTACCGAAATGGATTCCAGAGTCAGATGAAGACAAAGCCTTAGAGCAATCCGCTATCCGTCTTATGAACATGCGTAAAGAGATTGGGGAAGAAATGGAAGCACACGTTAAATATCTCAAGTAACTGGCATCCGTTAAGAACGCTATTAAGTACCTCAACGTTACCTAGACCCAGAGTGTGGAGCAACATCATGGTTTTGCCATTTGTTTCACGCTCGCCCTTCTCTGTCATAAATCCTTCACCTAGCTTTGCTTAAATCCATCCATTATTTTAGAGTTGGATAGAGTTTGGATCTTGAGACTAAAAGAAACGACCTTAAGTGAAGAGACGTTGACCAATTTAAAAGCGGTCGAGTACCAGTGGGTGAGAACCATGTACGTCGAGGGGTATAACGAAACAGAAATTAATCATTACATTCAAACTTGCTTTGGCGGTGACGTTACCTTTGCTAATCTATTTCGTCGCGTCGCACTGCAGCAAGAAAGTTTGTACACGCTGCTTCAATACGTTGGATGCGCACCTTCCAGCCGAGAGTTTTAATCTCTTCCTTCCCTACCTCAATTTAGCTTTTTACTAAGCTCTAGTTATTTATGTGAAGTGCTACGCAGGG
This sequence comes from Vibrio sp. sp1, assembly GCF_016920955.1. Taxonomy (NCBI): domain Bacteria; kingdom Pseudomonadati; phylum Pseudomonadota; class Gammaproteobacteria; order Vibrionales; family Vibrionaceae; genus Vibrio; species Vibrio sp. sp1. The sequence goes on along the minus strand of NZ_CP060590.1, from coordinate 765,524 downwards.
CATTATTCAAGCCCTGTGTAATCCATTGCAAAGCCGCTAATCTCTATCTACTTATTGCACAATTGCCTTTAACAGGCATAAAAAAACCTGAGTCTAAACTCAGGTTATGGTTACAAAAACTGTTAGTGATTGAATCGTAAGGAACTAAGCTAACAGCCAGCTATGCGTAACGCCAATAAAAGCCAAGATATTACTGATCGGCGGCCAAACCAAAATTGTAATATCCGTGCTAAGTATAAGGGCGACCATGTGGTCGCCCTTTTCTAGTTATTCTTATCAATCTCAGACCACAAGAGATTATCCTTTCACACCACCAGCGGTTAGACCACCAACCAACCAGCGCTGCGCAAGTAAGAATACGGCAGTGATTGGCACTGCTGAAAGTACAGCAGCTGCGGCAAAGTCACCCCACAAGTAGTTTTGTGGATATAGGTATTGCTGCATACCCACTGCAAGTGTGTACGAGTCTACATCAGAAAGCAGTAGTGACGCTACAGGAACTTCACCAATTACCATGATGAACGACAAGATGAAGACTACCGCTAGGATTGGCACAGACAGTGGCAGCAATACCAAACGGAATGCTTGCCATGGTGTAGCACCATCAAGAGCCGCTGCTTCTTCTAGAGACGAGTCAATACTTTCGAAGTAGCCTTTAATGGTCCAAACGTGCAGTGCGATACCGCCTAAGTAAGCGAAGATCAGACCGCCATGCGTGTTCAGACCAAGGAAAGGAATGTACTGACCCAGTTTGTCGAACAACGCGTACAGAGCAACCAGTGCCAACACCGCAGGGAACATCTGGAAGATCATCATCGCTTTAAGAATGGTGTTCTTACCTTTGAACTTCATACGAGCAAACGCGTAAGCCGATGTGGTTGATAGCGCCACGATTAGGATTGCAGAAATACCACCCACTTTTACCGAGTTCCACAACCATGTCATTACTGGGAATGGTGGCGGTGTAACTGTACCGTCTGGATTAGTCACCGAGAAACCTAATGCCAATTTCCAGTGATCAAGTGTTGGGTTGTCTGGGATCAGGCTACCCGTTGCAAAGTTACCTTCACGGAATGAAATCGCGATGATCATCAGTAAAGGGAAAATAATCAGTGCCAAGAATGCCCACATTGCAATATGAGTAGCCCAAACACGATACTTTAATGACTTACCTTGTACCATTGCCATTGTAATTTCTCCTTAGTCCTGAGCTACTTTAGTTACGCGTAGGTTGATAAGTGCCAATGCGCCAACCAATAGGAAGATAAGCGTTGCTACTGCACTTGCTAGACCGAAGTCTTGACCACCAGCACCTTCGAATGCGATTCGGTAGGTGTAACTTACTAGCAGGTCGGTGTAACCCGCAGGCTCTGATGTACCAATCATGTTTGGACCACCGCCAGTCAACAACTGGATAAGTACGAAGTTGTTGAAGTTAAATGCAAAACTCGCGATCAACAATGGTGTTAACGGCTTCAACATCATTGGTAGTGTGATACGTGTGAAGTTCGTGACAAAGTTCGCACCATCAATTGCTGATGCTTCATATAAATCGTCTGGAATCGCTTTTAGTAAGCCCATACACAAAATCATCATGTAAGGGAAACCAAGCCAAGTGTTAACAATTAAGATCATGGTTTTCGCCATGAACGGATCAGAGAACCAAGCCGGGCTAATGCCGAATAAGCCTTCCAACAACATGTTGATCTCACCAAAGCTTTGGTTAAACAAACCTTTAAAGATCAAGATAGAAATAAACGCCGGAACTGCATAAGGCAGGATTAGCAACAAACGGTAAACTGAGCGACCTTTAAGTGCTTCCCACTGAACCACACTGGCAAGGACAAGACCAATAACAAGCGTAAATAATACGGTTAGCGCAGAGAAAACAATGGTCCAGATAAAGATACTGATAAACGGCTCTTTGATACCATCATCTTTCCAAACACGCTCAAAGTTGTGGGTACCAATGTTCACCACGAAACCTGGTGACACTGTGCTACCAACAAATTGACCGTTTTCATCGACAGGCTGGTAGTAACCTACTTCCATATTTGGACGTAGCGTTTCTTCAGTCCGGTTGTTGTAAAGCGTTTCACCATCTTCTTGTAATGTGTACAAAGGTACAACTGCAGCAAATTTGCGCAGCCCACTCATGCGGATATCATCACCACTTGGCAAATGTAAATCGACACTGCTCAACGCACTGCGGTTCTTAACAATCGCCTTGATTGATTCTTTTTCACCCGTTACTTCTTCAATTGGTGAAAGATCAAACTCCGATGCTGAAAGGTTATCAAGCTGAAAAGTCGGGCTTGCAAGTAGCTCACCATCTTTTTCAACCACAAGTTGATGGCCTTGCTCCGTTTTATACAAAGTGAACGGGTAGCTATCACCACTTTGGTAAGTTCGGTCCAAAAGTACGTTCTGAGCGCGATCAAAAGAGAGTTGGTTCTTCGCGCTATAGTTGGTAAACGCCAAACCTATGGTGTACGCCAAAGGGAAAAGAATGAAAAGGATCATCCCTGCTATACCAGGGTAGATGTAACGGTGTGCGTACGTCTTTTTACTACCAAAGATGAACAACGCTAAAGCGGTAAGAATGAGCGTAAGTAGTGCAAACGCAATCTCACCGCGAGAATACATAAGGATTGTTGCGTAGCCATTGATGATGCCGACTGTGCCTAAAAGTGACCATTTCATGAACACTTTTTTGCTGCTCGGAAGGCTGGCTTCTGGTGCTGTCATAGCATTTGTACCTTGAACTGACTGCATAGGGAACCTGCTAGCGAATATAGAATAAATATAGAAAAGTAAGGAGGAGTTGCCTCCTCCTTAAAAAGGTCTTACTTAATTATTTAGTCATTTGTTTTTCTGCATCTGCAAGAGCTGCATCGACAGTTTGACGACCGTCAACTACGTTGATGATTGCGTTCTTAGCCGCACCCCAGAATGCGTTCATTTGAGGGATATTTGGCATGATTTCGCCGTTCATCGCGTTATCCATAGTCGCAGCGATACGAGTATCTGAATCTAGTTCACGTTGGAACGAGTTAAGCGCTACCGCACCTAGAGGCTTATCGTTGTTAACCATACGTAGGCCATCGTTTGTTAGTAGGTAGTTCTCAATGAACTCAACCGCTAGGTCTTTGTTTGGAGACGCAGTGCTGATACCAGCTGTTAGAACACCAACGAATGGCTTAGAAGATTGACCTTGGAACTTAGGTAGCGTAGTCACGCCGTAGTTAACGCCTGACTTCTCAATGTTGCCCCAAGACCATGGACCGTTGATCGTCATCGCTGTTTTGCCTTGGTTGAACGCAGACTCAGACACTGAGTAATCCATATCCGCAGAGATTACGCCTTTATCAACTAAGCCTTTTACGAAGCTCATTGCGTCTTTAACGCCTTCTTTCGCGATACCAGCGTCTTTAACATCGTAACCTTCAGAAGTGTATTTGAACGCGTAGCCGCCATCAGCCGCCATTAGTGGCCAAGTGAAGTACGGTTCTTTTAGGTTCCACATGATTGCAGACTTGCCGTCTTTTTTAAGTTTTGCATCTAATGCTGCAACCTCTTCCCAAGACTTTGGTGGGTTTGGAACTAGGTCTTTGTTGTAGATTAGAGATAGAGACTCAACCGCAACTGGATAGCCGATCAATTTGCCGTCGTAACGTACTGCATCCCAAGCGAAATCAACGATACCTTCTTGAATATTCTTAGAAGGTTTAATTTCTGCTAGCAGGCCAGCTTCTGCGTAACCACCGAAACGGTCGTGAGCCCAGAATACGATATCAGGACCGTCGCCAGTCGCTGCAGTTTGAGGGAATTTGTCTTGAAGGCCATCTGGGTGAGCCACAGTCACTTTAATGCCTGTGTCTTCTTCAAATTTCTTACCAACTTCAGCAAGGCCGTTGTAGCCTTTATCACCGTTGATCCAGATAGTAAGTTGTCCTTCTTCGATGGCAGCATTAGCACCAAAAGAACCCAAAGCAACAAGAGTACCTAGTGCTACAGCGCTTAACTTTTTCATGTTCGTATCCTTTTTATATTTTTGATGTAGGGCTAGTCCATTGAGGTTCAGCCGTATTTCGACATATATCATCTGAAATAATCCAATATGTCTCATCCTCCTAATCCCTACGCCCTTACAATTATGACGTATTTTCGTGATCTAAATCGCCAAGGGTAAGAGACTAAAATCACAAAATGGATAGTTCCTGTGATCGGTTTCAACTTTAGGTGGTGCAATAATGTGATTTCCGACCAACTGCTTTCTTCCTCCTCCTTTTTTACTCCTCCCTTTCTACTCCCCCTACAATTATTTCTATTAGGAGGATGTCGCACTACGCACAATCTTAGAAACTGCAGTCATCCAAGAGTGGATGGTAAGAACCCTTTCCCAGCAGTGCCTACGTATTAGGAAAAAGATTTGCTGGTTTTGCATTGCCAGACGAGTGGAATGTCATTATTAGTGTTGTTTGTGGTAATTATTTCACGGGGGAGACAATACGAATAATGTGGGGGAGAGAAACTCGTACTTGGCTATGATGGGTAGCACTTCTATTCAGGACATTTTATTGAAGTGCTACCCTACTTTTCTTACCAACCGCAAGAACTTACCGATTCCTACTGTTACTGCTCGCTAGATAATTCATATAATGATGAGCGGTGAATAATAAAAAATTGATCGAGGACGAGCTACATGGCGAGTGTCACGTTAAAAAATGTTTGTAAAGCGTATGGCGACGTACTGATTTCTAAGAACGTAGACCTAACAATCAACGAAGGTGAATTTGTTGTTTTCGTAGGTCCATCAGGTTGTGGTAAATCTACCCTTTTACGTTGTATTGCCGGTCTTGAAGACATTACTTCAGGTGATTTGTATATTGGTGACCAGCGCATGAATGACGTCGAACCATCCAAACGTGGTGTTGGTATGGTATTCCAGTCTTACGCTCTTTACCCGCACCTTAACTTATATGACAACATGTCATTTGGCTTGAAACTAGCAAAAGCAGACAAAGCAGAAATCGACAAGCGTGTTGAACAAGCAGCAGAAATCCTACAACTAGGCCACTTGCTTGAGCGCCAACCAAAAGCACTTTCTGGTGGACAGCGTCAACGTGTGGCGATTGGCCGAACATTGGTATCGCAGCCAAATGTATTCCTTCTAGACGAGCCACTATCAAACTTGGATGCGGCACTGCGTGTAAACATGCGTGCACAAATCACGAAACTTCAGCGCCAACTTGGTTGTACCATGATCTACGTAACGCACGATCAGGTAGAAGCGATGACAATGGCAGATAAAATCGTTGTACTAGACGGCGGTTATGTATCGCAAGTTGGTAAGCCGCTTGAGCTTTACCATTACCCACAAAACCGCTTTGTAGCTGGCTTTATCGGTTCTCCGAAAATGAACTTCATGAGCGTATTCATTGATGAAGTAGAAGCAGAGCGCGTCAAAGTTCAACTATCTAACGGCGTATCTTTCTGGATTCCGGTGGATGGTACAACCGTTAACCGCGGCGACCGAATGTCTTTAGGCATTCGCCCTGAGCACCTATTATCCGCTTCTGAAGCTGATGCAAGTATTCACGGTGAAGTGATGATTGTTGAGAAGCTAGGTAACGAAACTCAAGTATACCTAAATCTAGAAGGCGCGGACGCCGACGTTATTTTCCGTCAGCCGGACACGCTTGCAGTCGACACTGGCGATAAAATCGAGATCGGTATTCCAGCTCATCGTTGTCACCTGTTCCACAGTGATGGTCGCGCATGCCGCCGCCTATACAAAGAAAACGGCGTAGAAGTCGAATAGTTCATTCGTCCTTACTCAAAAATCCCTCTCAAGTGAGAGGGATTTTTTTATCTTAATAAATATCAGCAATTCGATACTAAATCATTAATCGTTAACGAATCAAATCACCCGTTTCTTCTACCCTCACATAAACCATTGTCTTTGTACTGATACTTCATTTTTAATACTTTTCCTCATTCCTCATAAGTAAGTACCAGCTTTTTCCTAACCCGCCAAACTTAGCCAAAGGGCTAAATATCATTCTTATTTCCACTTACCTCAACAAAGCAAATTTTTACACTTATCAACGAAATTACACGTGACAAAAAACTCAGCAGCATTCCACAGAATGCTCTGTGCACTAACTACTAATAACGTTCACGACACGGCAATTGGGGAAGACACCCAAGGGCGGTAGCGTGTCAGAAGGGAAACTGAGTCATGAAACAAAAAGGACTTATCCGCTCTCATGAGATGGAGTTCGCTTTTTTATATCGCATCTCAGATCTTGCTGTCATCGTCTCTTTTATGCTGCTTTTAGTGTTCAAAGACATGAATACTGCGATGGGGAAAGATTACGTCATATTGGCTTTCGTTGGAGGCATCTCCTTTCTATTTATGGCAGAAAGCGGCAATCTGTATCGCTCTTGGCGAACCAGTTCGTTTAAAGAGCAGATGTTTATTGTCTGTGTTGCTTGGGCGGTGACTTCTGCACTTATCTTTGTTGTGCTGTATTTTTCTGAAGTCCATACCTTATTTGATAACACAATTTTAGCGCTGTGGTTTGCGATTACGCCCGCTCTGCTTTTGGCATGGCGAGTAACATTCCGTACCGGATTAGCCTATTTGAGAAAAAAAGGATTCAACACTCGCACTGCAATCATCATCGGCCAAACTCCTCACGGCATTACCCTAGCTAACGAAATTCAAAACCACACAGAACACGGCGTGCTTTTTGATGGCTTTTACGACGAACGATCTTCCGACAGATTGCCAAATTCTGATTATCCTATTAAAGGAGCTGTTGACCACGCCCTTGAGCGAGCTAAAAAAGGGGAAGTAGATTACGTCTATATCGCGATGCCAATGCACGCAAAAGAGCGCATTGCGTCACTTCTTAACCAATTCTCAGATACCACCGCAAATACGTATCTGATTCCCGACTTCTTCACTTATAACCTTTTACATTCTCGTTGGGCGCAGATCGGCCAAGTTCAAACACTAAGTGTCTTTGATACACCTTTTGCTGGAATTTCTTCTTGGGTAAAACGGTTTGAAGACATCTTGTTTTCGAGCATTATTTTGGTCTTAATCGCCCCTATTCTATTCGTCATTGCGATTGGCATTAAGGCAACGTCTAAAGGCCCTGTCATCTTTAAACAACATCGGTACGGTCTTGATGGACGCAAGATTGAAGTCTGGAAGTTCCGTTCAATGACAACCATGGATCAAGGTTCCAACGTGAAACAGGCGACAAAGAACGATCCTCGTATTACGCCTTTTGGCGGATTTCTACGTCGCACCTCTTTGGACGAACTACCTCAATTTATCAATGTACTGCAAGGGACCATGTCTATTGTCGGCCCACGCCCTCATGCCGTGGCACACAATGAAGAATACCGTCAGATCGTGGATCGCTACATGCTACGTCACAAAGTAAAACCAGGCATTACTGGCTGGGCGCAGATTAATGGTTATCGCGGCGAAACCGACACCTTAGAAAAAATGGAAAAGAGAGTCGAGTTTGATTTGGATTACATCCACCATTGGTCGGTTTGGATGGACATCAAAATCATCTTTATGACCGTTTTCAAAGGCTTCACTGGTGCTAACGCTTACTAAGGTTGAGATTATGAAGAAACTGACAATGGCAATAGCATTGAGTCTGTTTTCTACTGACTTGCTCGCAGAACCGATGGCTTACCAAACCGAGTCTGGTATAGAGTTGATTCCCCTCGTAAAAACTTTCTACGAGGGAGATGACAACATCAATAAAGCGGAAAAATCCGGCAATGTAGAGTCAGTCAATATTTGGGGTATAGAACCAAGCTTACTAGCACGTATAGAACGGAATCGCTATCGCGCAGATATTTTATATAAGTTAAAAGCTGGCTTTTCATCTGACGATCGCAACGACTTCGACGACCACACTTTTCAGTTTTCCAACTTTTTCGAATTTAATCATCGTCATCGTTTAGTGGTTGATTACCGTTTTCGCGCCCAGCATGAAGTTCGAGGAGAAGATATTACCGAAGGTAATGGTAGCGCAATCGACTCACCAATAGAGTTCAACCGTAACGATGTAAAAACCAATTATGTCTTTGGATCTAACGGTGCCAAAGGCAGACTCGAATTCGGTTTAGGCTATAGTGATAAAACCTATCAAAACTATCGTGACGGCTTGCCTGGTCGCCCAAACGCTAAAACTAAATACAACGATTTTCGAGCTCCCAATGCACATTTGGAGTTCTATTTAAGAGCGACGCCAAGAACCTATTGGTTAGTCGGAACAAACCAAATCGTAACCGAGTATCAGCACCGAAATTCTGCGCAGCCATCGAAAGATAACAACACCAGTTTCTATTACACCGGTGCCGAATGGGAAGTCACAGGAAAAACCAAAGGCATCGCTCGACTCGGTTATCAAATCAAAGATTTTGACAGCGCTCAACGAGAGACATTTAAAGGCTTTAGTTGGGATATCGGCTTTGAATGGTTGCCTCAAGAACAAACTCTAGTCAGCGTGAAAACCACTCAAGCGGCGGTTAACCCCGATCAAGATGGCGATTACAACCTACAAACTCGTTACCGACTGAACCTCAAGCACGATTGGAATAGTTACCTTGCAACTCGCTTAGGTGCTGTTTATCAACAAGATGATTACACGGGAATCTCCAGAAACGACGATCGGTACACTCTATCTTTTGGTATCGATTATCAGATCAAACGTTGGATACAGCTGCAAGCCGATTGGCAATACCAAGATAAAAACTCTAGCCGATCGGGTTATAGCTTCGAACAAAACATTTGGACTTTAAGCGCACAGTTTTCTCTGTAAAAAGGATTATTAATGAAGGCATTCATCAAATTCATGAGTGTAGCGTTGTTGCTATTTAGCACTTTGGTCAACGCTGACTCAAACGAGGAAGATTACTTACTCGATACTGGCGATACCATTTCCGTGCAGGTCTATGGTGAAGAAGATCTTACGATTAAAAATATTCTAATAACGTCAGATGGCTACTTTGATTACCCCTACCTTGGCCGAATTAAAGCAATCAAAAAAACACCAAAACAACTCAAGTACGAAATAGAAACGGGCTTAAAAGGCGATTATCTCATCAATCCAAAAGTGATGGTCACCATCAATAACTTTCGTCTGTTTTACGTTAATGGAGAAGTCAGGAAACCTGGTGGATTTGAGTTCCGTCCAGGGTTAACCATAGAGAAGGCCATCGCTCTAGCAGGTGGCTTGACCGACAGAGCCTCACGCAAAGGCATTAACCTCACCAAGCATAAAACAGGTCAAACGATGGAGGGGGTCAGTATGCACCGCAACGTTGAACCTGGTGACATTGTATTTATTGACCAGAGCTTCTTTTAAGTGACAGGGAATCAAATGAACGGGACTCATCCAAATAATCTCCAGATGAACAAAGTAGAACTGATTCGTTTTGGCCATCACTTCAAAGCGATTAAAAAGAATTGGCTAAGCATCGCAGCATTCACGCTTCTGTTCTCATTAACTTGTACTTGGTATATCTACTCCAAAGCATCGATATACCAAGCTACAGCTACGCTACTCATCCAAGAGGAGCAAAAAAGCGCCCTTTCAATCGAGGAAGTATATGGCGTCGACACGACAAAAAAAGAGTACTTTCAAACGCAAATCGCCATTTTAAAATCGAATCATATTGCAGATAAGGTCATTAGAGAGCTGAACCTTACCCAATTACCTGAATTCACAAGCTCAGGGGGGTTAAATAAAAAAATCGACCAAATAAAGTCGATTCCTTTTGTTCAAGACCTACTGAATGTAGCACCAAGCCCAAAAGAAACCGCGCAGTTTTCAGAGTCCTATTATCAGGCACTTCAAGCTTTCAGAAGTAAACTCGATATTGAGCCAGTACGTAACACCCAATTAGTCAGAATTCGCTTTCGTTCTACCGATCCTAAGCTTGCTACGACAATCGCCAACGCGGTCGGCCAAGCCTATATTGACGCAAATTTTGAAGCCAAATTGGTCGTTACACAAAATGCGGCTACTTGGTTGACAAATAACTCTCAAAAATTGGAGGAGCGATTACGTAACTCGGAGCAAGCGCTGCAAGAATTCTTGTTAAAAGAAGGGTTGATCGATATAAACGGTATTGATGAAATTTACGCAAATGAGCTAGAAGAACTCACTCGCAAGCTGAATATCGCTGTTAATAAGCGTATTGAAGCGCAGACGTTAATCCAACTGTTACGACGTAAATCTTCGCAAAGTTTAGACAGCTTGTTGTCAATTGATGAATTCGCTAATCAAGCGCAAATCCGCGATCTAAAATTGTCGGAAGCACAGGCAGCCAAAAATCTCTCTGAACTGGCACAGCGCTACGGACCTAAACATGATCGAATGATTCAGGCGAAAGCACAGCTTGCTGAAATTCAATCAAGAACCCAGCAACTCATCCGTGACATTTCCTTCAGTAAGCAACAAGACCTTCTTGCTGCAAAAGCGCAAGAGGACATGCTTCGAGCAGAACTCGATAACAAAAAGTCAGACTTCCAATCGTTAGGGTCACAAAAAGCGCGTTACGAACAGTTAAAACGCGAGGTTGAATCTAATAAGGCACTCTATGAAGCGTTCTTAAATCGTGAGAAAGAGACCAACGCCACCAGCGACTACAAGAATGTCACGGCTCGCTTTACTGATAAAGCCATCATTCCTCTGTTCCCGGTGGCACCACAACGAATCAAACTGGTACTGATTGCCACCTTTTTTGGCTTTGCCATTGCTTGCGCTCTGGTCATCATCTTAGAAACGATGCGAGAAGTTATCCGAAGCACAGCCGATGTGCAGGAAAAACTTGGTGTTACGTGTTTAGGTGTGATTCCTATGGTCAAAAAACGCAATTTGCGTAAAAACGGCGTCAGTTATACCGCGTATTTAGATGATGAAGAAAAGCTATTTAGTGAAGCTTGCCGCTCAGTCAGAACCTCGCTTCTGCTCAGATTAACCAACACGAAGCAAAAGATATTGCCCTTTACCTCTGCTATTCCAGAAGAAGGAAAAACATCGACCAGTATCAATATGGCGGTGTCGTTTTCAAAAATGGAAAAGGTGTTAATCATCGACTGCGATTTACGTCGACCTTCCATCGCAAAGCGATTCGGTATTGCAGAATCAAGCCCTGGCTTAACGCATATCCTGACGATGGACACGCCAATCAAAGATTGTGTTACACATATAAAAGAAGCCAACTTAGATGTATTACCGGCGGGCCTAATTCCGCCAAACCCACAGGAATTATTAGCTTCTGATCGCTTTAAAAAGTTGCTCGAACATTTTCAAAATAAGTATGACCGGATCATTATCGATACACCTCCACTACTGTCAGTGAGTGACGCACTTATTCTTGGTCAGTATGCCAATGGTCTGATTACCGTCATTCGCTCAGAATCGACAAAATCATCACTGGTTAACCTTGCGTTATCTAAACAAATACAACACTCAGTTCCATCTCTTGGCGTCTTAATCACACAAGCCAAGGCCAAGGAAGGAGAGACGCTTTATGTCCAGAAATACGCCTACTAACGTAAACCTATCTTGGTACCAAACGTTGAAAAGCCAAGAACAGCCGGTATTGATCTATCAAATGGGCAAAGTAGGTTCGAGTGCATTAGAGCATTCCATTCCTGAGTCGATTCACTTGCACGACCTTATGACCGTCGATGCGCAAAAACAAATATCCCCCGTTAGAGCGCAATTGCATAAGCCTCAGATCAATGCGTTAAAGCGACGACTAAAGCGTATAACGATGAGCCATATGTTAAAGCGCAAGAAAAAAGTTCGAATTATCTCGCTGGTGCGTGAACCGATCGGACGAAATGTCTCAATGTTCTTTCAAGCACTTCCTTTTTGGATGGCGGACAAATATCTAAAGGATGACAGCGCAATACGTACCGAACGACCGCAATTACTCCAAGAAGCATTTGATAAGCACATGAATCATCAATATGCGCTGCAGTGGTTTGACAACGAGATCAAACAACTAACAGGGATTGATGTGTTTAACGAGTCTTTTAATCACGAAGTAGGCTATCAAACATACCATAACAATAACTTCTCACTGTTGGTCATTCGAAGTGACAAGCTAACAAAGGCTAACTCCGCAGTTGAAGACTTTTTAGGTTACCCCGTGGATGTTGTTTATGAAAATCAATCAGACAACAAATGGTACTCGCCACTAATGAAAGAATTCAAAACGCAATTTCAACCTACACCCGAGTACGTTGAAGAAATGCTGAATTCTAAATTGACGAAGCACTTTTTCTCAAATGCAGAAATCACCGACCTTAAACAGCAATATCTGACCAATTAATCATGAAAACCAAGATTCTACATATTATCAATGATCTTTCTCAGAACGGCGGTGCTCAGAAGTTCTTAGTCGACCTTGTTTTAGAACATAAGCCTGAATACGAAATCAAAATTTTGGTCTTGTGTGATGAAAATGATTACTTACCAATGCTATCCGCCCAAGGGGTAGAGTGTTTTAACTGGCGCACATTGTCATTGAGTGAGAAATTCTCTTTGCTGCGTTGGCCGGATGTCGTTCACGGGCACCTCTACCCTTCCATTTACCTAGCGCTATTGGCGGTAGGTAAAAAACGAATCCAGACTGAGCACTGTTCTTATAACCGTCGACGTGACTATCCGCTGTTTAAGTTCATGGAATACGTCTTATATTGGGGCCACGACTTGACGGTCAGTATTAGTGAAAAAGTACAAGATGAACTGGTGAAGTTCATGCCTCGCTATCAACATAAATATCACGTGGTGCACAATGGCGTTGATTTAAAAAGGTTTTCTATGACGCCAAGATTCGCCAGCCACCTAATCGACAAACCAGTTATCAAGATTGGAATGGTGGGCCGACTTCACCAACATAAAGACCATGAAACGCTTATCCAAGCACTTATCCATTTACCAAGACGATACGAACTCCACCTTGCGGGAGATGGAGAAAAAAAATCGTCACTGCAAGCATTGGCAACAAAAATCAACGTCGCGCAACGTGTTCACTTTCATGGCGTAGTTTCTGACGTTCCAGCCTTTTTGAACGACATGGATATTTACGTGCAATCGTCGCACGTCGAAGGCTTTGGTTTGGCGGCGGTTGAGGCGATGGCAGCAGGCTTACCCGTACTATCGTCGGACGTACCTGGTTTGGATGACGTCACCGGACGTGCCGAATATTTATTTCAAGTTGGTAACGCCACTGAACTGAGCCAAAAAGTTCTCCAACTGTGTGAAAGTGTTGAGCGGTATGACGCTGCAAGTCAATACTCAGTCAATAGGGCCTCTCTTTACACCATCGATAAATTTCGTGAAGGTTACTATGGAATCTACCAGCAGCTTTGCGCCAACAAATAGCTCCGCGCCATCGAGCCATCGCGCCTCATTGCTTGCAGCATGCCTATTAGTATTGTTCTTTATTCCAATGAAGTTTCGTGCTGGAGGAATAGCGCTAGCCCCATCTGACATCGCAAGCCTTTTGTCTATTGGTTTTACTGCATTAGTGGTATTGGAAGGAAAAGCTGAAAAACTCATGCATCCCTGTATGGGGTTCCTCGTATTGTTCACTGGGTATGTGTTCATAAATGGTCTGCTAAATCGCGTCCCTTTAATGCCGCTAGTTATAGAAACTGTGCAATGGTTAGCGATTTTGTGCCTACTGAGCCTAATGTACGCCTATGGCGTGTTTGATGACGAACGGGTAATGGTTTATTTCACGTATCTGTTGTTTTTCATCTGTTCGCTCGTTGCCTTATGGCACTTTGCTCAGGGCTATCAAAGTGGGTTTAAGTTACTCGGGGTAAGTAAATACGGGTTCGGTGTACTGTGCTCACTACTGTACCTTTATCGAGATAAAATTCGCGCTTTCCACCTTTTGATGCTCGTAGCTTTAGTATTACTGGTGTTGTCACAAGAAAGAAAAGCGCTACTTGGTTTTTGTCTGCTTTTCTTCTTTGACCAACTGCTCGTAAAAAACTTAATGAGAAAATCGCTCAGCGAAACGTACACGTGGGCGATTTTATTAGCCTTGAGCTTCATTGTGTTTACTGCCGTCACAACCACACTCTACGTTGGGTTTGAAACTCTAGCAGACACATTGGAAATAACCCAAGAAGACGTCTTATTTGCCAACCAAAGTGAAGCCCGCTGGGTATCGAATCTTCATAGAAAACTTTTACTTGCCAATGGGCTAGATATTTTACTTCAACACCCAGTGTTAGGTGTCGGCGCGAAAATGTTACCCAACTTTATGATCAGTTACTTTAACTATGATGAGCTGGCGATCTACACCCACAACTTTGTGTTAGATACCGCAATTGAATACGGATTGCTTGGTATTGGTCTGCTGTTTGGTGGTTATTTTCTTTTTATTCGCTTTTGCTTCCGTAGTCTTAATGAAAACAGAAAAAGCCTATTACTTGCGATATACGCCCTCATCATGGTGTTTTTCGTTGCGGTAAACACCACCATAATTTTAATACTCTTGTTACCCGTCATGATCAGCATGAGCAACGACTCAAGGGCCATAGCTCATACTTTTCCGGTAAACCATCACCACGAATATGAATAATCAAGGATAGGATAGATGAAGTATTCAATCTCTCGACAATTTGAAAAGAACCGAGAACTCCAAGCTGATAATTTTGTTTTAGTTTACCAAATGGGTAAAGTTGGCTCCTCATCAATTGAGCACACGCTAGGGGAGAAAAATATCCCGAGCTATCACATCCACACCTTTGATGATCACGAAGAATTTCACATGTATCACAATAAAAAAGACGTGAGTAAATTCTTCGACTTCCGAAACCGCGCACTCTATCGCTTAGTGCTCAAGCAGCGAAAACGTATCTTACAAAAACGCGAGCAGATTAAAATCGTTACGCTGGTCCGCGATCCAATCGCAACTGTCTTTTCTCGCTTCTTTCAAGATCTCCATTTGCAATTTATCGAAGGCAAAAAGAACGATGCAATTCACCGAGATATGGAAGTCACGTATCAGCACCTCGAGCATTGCTTTGATAACTATATCAATCTCAACTATTTTGCGGACTGGTTCGACAACGAGTTAAAGCGTAATTTCAATATCGATGTGATGCGCCAAGAGCTGGACAACACTCACCCTTTCTTCACATTCCAGAACGATCAGGCCAACGTCATGCTAATCAAATGCGAACAGCTCAGTTCTCTTGATAAAGAAATCGGTGAGTTTCTTGAGTTGCAAGACTTCGTGCTGAAAAACAGCAACGAAGCGAAAAACAAGTGGTACTCCAATATCCACCTACACTTTAAGAATCACTACGACTTCTCAAAACTGTTCTATATGTACGATCTTCCCTTGTATCGCCACGTTTATTCAGAGCAAGAGCGTGATGCTTTTAAACACAAATGGATGCAAACACCAGGGACAAAATCATCATGAAGAAAGTGCTCCATGTTACAGAAGCATTTGGAGGTGGCGTTCAAACTGCTCTCTATAGTTATGTTCACTCATCCAGAGACGAGCCTTATCAACATTTCTTGCTAGCCAGAGCCCGAGAAAACGACTTGACCAATGAGAACAACAACCACATTTTCGTACAGACAAAGTGGGTAGAAGGCGGCTTGCTTCAATTTATTCGCGATGCAAACCACATGATTGCATCACTTGCTCCCGACGTCGTGCATTTGCACTCGAGTAAAGCGGGATTTCTCGGCCGATTTCTAAAGCTTGGCAAGGCACGCTTGGTTTACACACCGCACTGTTATGCCTTCGAACGTGAAGATATCTCAGAGCTTGCACGCCAGATCTATAAAGCACTAGAGAAAGTAAAACTGAGCAAAATTGATGTGGTTGCAGGCTGTAGCCAACGAGAGTGTGACCTAGCCATTAGCATTGGTGCGAAACATGCCGAACTGCTCAACAACTACGTGTCTTATCAAAGTGAAGATCGTATAGAGCGAGACAAGCAAAAAGCGCTGAAGCTCGTTGTACTTGGTCGTGTCGCGCCCCAAAAAGATCCTCAGTTTCTTATCAGCACATTGCAGTTCCTTAATCGGTATGCGCTTAACCGCCCGATAGAGATCACATGGATAGGTGGCGGTGACCAAGTACTCGAACAGAAATTACGTACTGAAAATGTGGATGTAACGGGTATGCTGCCTCGCGATGAGGTAGTTGAAAAGCTCAAAGGTTCAGACCTTTATCTACATACTGCAGCATGGGAAGGGATGCCGTTAACCATTCTAGAAGCATCCAAGTTACATCTTCCTATGGTTATTCGGACCATCGGCGCAACCAAAGATCTCAACTACCCGTTTTTAGCGCTCACACCTGAAGAAATGGCCAAGCAGATCGCGCATTGTGTCAATTATTATGAAGAGATCGATTTTCGCCAATATACAGCAGAATTAAACGATGCCTTCAGTGAAGAAAAACAGCGCCTAGCACTCAATAAACTATACGGTTAAATGCTCCTATGTTTCACACTGTTCAACAAAAATTACTGTTGATGCCCAGCGGTAAAAAAAGCTTGTTATCTACTGGATTAAAAACCGCAATCACGCGTGTGTTGAGTGCGCTATTTGCTTTTTTACTGACTCTGATTGTATCGAAGACCAGTGACGCTTCGACGGCCGGTCAATTTTTCTTTTTATTCAACCTAGTCTCGCTACTCGCTATCGTTTCTCAGCTAGGTTTTGATGTCTCGTTAGTTCGTTACAATGCGATCGCTTTTAATAACAAAGAGAAGCTTGAACAAAGCCAAAACTATAAAACCGCACTTTATCGAAGTATGGCATTTTGCTTGCTCGCCATAGGCGTTTTGTTGGCAGGGTTTAATCTGTTTCCAGAACAGCTAAACCAGACTCAATCACCAATGTATGCGATTACTTTATGCTTGCTTTGCATACCTTTCTTGGTGCTTGCGCAAACCAACAGTCGGGTGCTTCAAGCATGTAGAAAAGTCGTATCATCTCTGTTTGCGTTGCAGCTTGGGGTAAGCATGTTGATGGTCATTTTTGTCTTTGCCCTAGACTATATCGGTCAGCAAAATATCAACAATCTAATGACCGCACTGCTTTTAGCGAGCATAGGTGTCGCGGTCATATCTAGTGCCAATTGGCTTGGCTCAGATCAATATCAAACATCGGCTTTCGTACCAAACAAAAAAATGGTCTCTTCTGCCAAGCAAGTCTGGGTTGGCAGTATCTTCACGAATGTTCTTCAATGGGGAAGCCTTGTTATTGCGGGCTTTTTTATCTCAACAGCGGAAATCGGTTTGTTAGCCGCAGCCCAACGCACATCACTACTGATTGGCTTTGTGCTGATTACCATTAACTTTGTGGTCGCCCCGATGTTTGCCTCTCTCTACAAAGAGCGTCAAATGCTCAAACTGCAGAACCTGAGCCGCTTGGCGTGCCGAGCCAATGTTGGTTTAGCGATTGTACCCGTAATTATTTGCACCCTCTTCCCCGAGTTTGTAATGCAGTTTTTTGGTGAGGAGTTTCTCGCCGCGGCGCCACTATTAGTCGTCCTTTCTCTGGGGCAGTTAGTCAATGTTGCGACTGGTTCAGTAGGTTTTTTATTATTAATGAGTGGTCATGAGAGAACCATGAAATACATTACAATTTCCTCCGGTACGGTGTCCATCTGCCTACTTGTTACGCTTTGTCAAATGTTTGGTGTGATTGGTGCAGCGTGGGCAATGGCAATTGGCATGGCTATCCAGAATTTAGCTGCACTGTACTTTGTAAAACGTTACTTAGGCTTCTTTCCAATAGGTTAATTATGGCTTTAATACTGGCACGCACGAGTTTTGTTTTAGTCCTGATGCTAACCGCTTCACTCTCTTTGTGGAAAAGCTCTGACCTACACCATACTGCTTACCTGCAAATGGAAACCTACTTAGGCGGATCAAGTACGCTTCACTTTACTTTCAGTTTATTGATCGGCTTTTTATCGGTCTTCACGTTCCCTTCTCTGGTGAGCTCGAATAAAACCGACGTTTTTGGGATTCGTCTTTTGCTACTGCTGTTAGCTATCGTTTCAATGGAAGAAATAAGCCAACTTTTTATTCCAAATCGATCATTTAGTTTTGATGATCTCAGCACCAACTGGATAGGCGTTATCTCAGGTTACTTTAGTGCCAAGTTAATTCGCTTCATCCGCGCTCGATCGTTCTAGTAATACAGGAATCTCTGGGGGATTTGGGTATATAATTACGCCAAACAACCAGACTAACGAGTACATCATGCCATCTCATCCAACCAAGATTACTTTTTTTGAATTCTTAACCCCGTTGATCACGTCAGGCAAAAAGACGATAACGATTCGAGATGAATCAGAAAGCCATTACGTTCCCAATACAGAAGTCGAAGTTTTTACCTTAGAAACGGATCGTAAAGTCTGCGATATCAAGATACGTTCTGTAGAACCACTTCACTTTGAAGATATTAATGAGTTTCATGCAGAACAAGAAGCCATCGAACTACCAAAACTCAAGCAGTTAATTCGAGAAATCTACCCAAATACCGACACGCTCTTTGTTATTGAGTATGAGCTGATTAAATAACCCACAACAAATACTAGACGACTGGTCTAATCCATCCTATAGTACACTTCATGAACGCAAAGGCGAATGACACACGCCAACATATTCTCGACGTCGGATACGAGTTGATCGTAAACCGAGGGTTCACGAGTGTTGGTCTTTCAGAGCTATTAAAAAAGGCCGCAGTGCCAAAAGGTTCGTTTTATCATTACTTCAAATCCAAAGAACAATTTGGTGAAGCGATGATTCAAGACTACTTTACTAAGTATTTTGAGCGTTTAAACGCACGCTTTACCAATACTGAACTGAGTGGCTACCAACGCCTAATGAGCTATTTCGAAGAAATGGTCAAAGTAGAAGACGACGTGTGTAATGCGAACAAATGTTTATTGGTTAAGTTAAGTGCAGAAGTCTCCGATCTCTCTGAGTCAATGCGCTTGGCATTACGCCAAGGAGCAGACAAAACCATTCAAGCGATAGCGGATTGCATTGACATCGGCATTCAAGATGGCTCAATCCCCAATGGTGACAGTGCGTTATTAGCAAGGCAGATATACTACCTTTGGAATGGCGCTAGCTTGCTGAACAAACTTTATCAAGATCAGGCAGCATTGACGCAAAGTCTGACCTATACTCAACACTTACTGCAGAATACGCGCACTTGACCATAACGGGCGGCGTGGAAGCAGAATGAACACCCTACACACGTTTCACTGTCAGAAAAAGCGTCAGTGTTAACACAGTAAACCTTCCCGCTTTAAATAAGCGGGATATTTTGAAATAAATACTAGACGACCGGTCTAATCAACAAGTGAGATAGATATGACTAACGCAACAAATCGCAGAATCGTACTCGCGTCACGTCCCCATGGTGCACCGACACAAGAAAACTTTCGTTTAGAAGAGGTAACGAAACCGACTCCGAAAGAGGGTGAAATGCTATTGAGAACGGTTTATTTATCTCTAGATCCATACATGCGTGGTCGCATGAGTGATGCCGAATCATACGCTGACCCTGTTGCAATTGATGACGTAATGGTCGGTGGTACAGTTTGTCAGGTAGAAACATCAAACCACCCAGATTACGAAGCGGGTGAATGGGTTCTTGCCTACACCGTTGGCTGGCAAGACTACGCTATCTCAACTGGTGAGATGGTCATTAAACTTGGTAAAGAACCGCAAAATCCTTCTTACGCGCTAGGCGTTGCAGGTATGCCAGGATTTACCGCGTACATGGGTTTACTCGACATTGGTCAGCCAAAACCAGGGGAAACCATCGTGGTAGCAGCTGCTACGGGGCCTGTAGGCGCAACAGTTGGTCAAATTGGTAAAATCAAAGGTTGCCGAGTTGTTGGTATAGCAGGCGGAGAAGAAAAATGCCGTTACGCTAAAGAGGTGCTTGGTTTCGATGAGTGTATTGATCACAAAGCTGAAGACTTTGCAGAACAACTGAAAAATGCCTGTGACAAAGGTATCGATGTTTACTTCGAAAACGTAGGTGGCAAAGTATTCGAGGCTGTATTGCCACTTCTGAATACAAATGCGCGTATCCCACTTTGTGGTTTGATTTCTCAGTACAACGCGACAGAGCTGCCTGAAGGTACCGACCATCTTCCATTACTAATGGGTAAGCTCCTGACCAAACGAATCAAGGTGCAGGGCTTCATCATTTTTGATGATTACGGACATCGTTACGGTGAATTTGCGCAAGATATTAATCAATGGTTGGCAGAAGGAAAGATCCAATACCGCGAACATCTAGTACAAGGACTGGATAATGCGCCAGAAGCATTCATCGGTCTGTTGGAAGGTAAGAATTTCGGCAAACTTGTAGTACAGATTAACGACCCATTATAAAAAGGGATATGTAAATGATTAAACTTCACCACCTCAATCAGTCTCGTTCAAAGCGCATCATTTGGTTACTTGAAGAGCTAGATGTAAATTACGAAATTGTACCCTATGTCCGTGATTCCGTGACCTTCATGGCACCGCCAGAACTAAAAAGTGTTCACCCATTAGGAAAGTCACCTGTTCTTGAAGATAACGGCGAGATTATCATTGAGTCAGGTGCAATGACCGAATATTTGATTGAGAAATACAGTGACGGAGCCTTTGCTCCTGAGCGCGGTACAAAAGCACACACAGAATATTTGCAATGGATGCACTTTGCAGAAAGCTCCGCAATTTTACCTATGCTGCTAAAAATCTTCGTAAGCAAAGAGCCAAATGAAACTCAGTTTTTATCAGGCTATGCCGACAAGGAAGCAATGAATGTACTAGGCTACTTCGAGCAATCCTTAGAAGGCAAAACTTACCTAGTAGAAGAGCGTCTGACTGGCGCAGACATCATGATGTCTTTCATTGTCGAATTGGTTCAAAAGTTTGGTTTAGTTAATCACTTCCCTAATATTGAACGTTATGGGAAACAGCTCGCGACACACCCTGCATTTGCAAAAGCTGAACAACTTGAAGTGAAGTACTCTTAATTACTTCCCCCCTTTCGCCCCTTTGATGACACGTAAAACTTCATTTAAGGGGCGATATTACTAGCATCGCAGACACGCTAACTGGATAGCGCTCCCCCCAGTCAATCGCATTCGAGAACGTCGATTGTTATGTCAATCAAGCTAATGTAGTAAATTTCTGATTCTAATATAGTTTCGACCATAGTCACCATCTATTGAATTGATAAGCAATATCAGTTTTCTCCCCCAGCTTTTCCGTAATAACCTCCTCTACAGTTTCTAAGGTATTGAGCCCTGGAGGGGGAAGAAAAATGACAAACAAGAAATTGACTACAGCAGCAGGTTGCCCTGTCGCACATAACCAAAACGTTATGACTGCAGGTCCTCGTGGCCCTCAACTATTACAAGACGTTTGGTTCCTTGAAAAATTGGCACACTTTGACCGCGAAGTGATCCCTGAGCGTCGTATGCACGCAAAAGGTTCTGGTGCTTACGGTACGTTCACAGTAACGCACGACATCACAAAGTACACGCGCGCTAAGATCTTCTCTGACATCGGCAAAAAAACAGAACTATTCGCTCGCTTCACTACCGTAGCTGGTGAGCGCGGTGCAGCAGACGCAGAACGTGACATCCGTGGTTTCGCACTAAAATTCTACACTGAAGAAGGTAACTGGGACTTGGTTGGTAACAACACACCAGTATTCTTCCTACGTGACCCACTAAAATTCCCAGACCTAAACCACGCAGTAAAACGCGACCCTCGCACTAACATGCGTAGCTCTACCAACAACTGGGATTTCTGGACATCACTACCAGAAGCATTCCACCAAGTGACTATCGTAATGAGTGACCGTGGTATCCCCGCTTCTTACCGTCATATGCATGGTTTTGGTAGCCACACATTCAGCTTCATCAACGCAGAAAACGAGCGTTACTGGGTGAAATTCCACTTCAAAACTCAGCAAGGCATCAAAAACCTAACTGACCAAGAAGCAGAAGCAATCGTAGGTAAAGACCGCGAAAGCCATCACCGTGACCTTTACGAAGCGATTGAGCGTCAAGACTTCCCTAAATGGAAGATGTACGTACAGATCATGCCTGAGCTAGAAGCGGATGAAGTCAACTTCAACCCATTCGACCTAACACGTATATGGTCTCAAAAAGACTACCCACTGATCCCAGTTGGCGAGTTCGAACTGAACCGTAACCCAGAAAACTTCTACGCAGAAGTTGAGCAATCAGCGTTCAACCCAGCTGCAGTCGTACCTGGTATCGGCTTCTCTCCAGATAAAATGCTACAAGGTCGTCTGTTCGCTTACGGCGATGCTCAGCGTTACCGTCTAGGTGTGAACCATCATCAAATCCCAGTGAACGCACCTCGTTGCCCTGTTCACAGCTACCACCGTGATGGCGCAATGCGCGTTGATGGCAACTTTGGTTCAACACTGGGTTACGAGCCAAACTACAAACAAGAATGGGCAGAGCAACCAGATTACTCTGAGCCACCTCTACGCATCAATGGCAACGCTGATCACTACGATCATCGTGTAGACGAAGACTACTTCAGCCAAGCGGGTGACCTATTCCGTCTGATGAGCGAAGAGCAACGTCAAACTCTGTTCGATAACACAGCTCGCGCAATGGACGGTGTGCCAGAGTTCATCCAACAGCGCCACGTTCAACACGCATACGAAGCGGACGAAGCGTACGGCAAAGGTCTTGAAATTGCACTAGGCTTAAACAAGTAAGCGAACGCTGCAATCATTACACTGTGTGATTTAAAGACGAAAAAAGGAGGTACTCTACAGCACCTCCTGATTTCAAATCACTAATCCTTAATCACAAGTCACAAAACATGCTCAAGGTGATTCATTATGATTAACTTAGATTTCTTTAAGCTCTTTGATACCAAAGAACTGTTTATCTATTACTGATTCATCAACTACTGATTTTTAGCTACCGCTTTGATCAGTACTGATGTATCCATGCGACCTAAACCATCACGTTGAAGGTCTGCGTATTGCTCATCCACTTTCTTAGTCAGTGGAAGTTCTAGACCCACTCGCTCAGCTTCTTGCAGACAGAAACCTAAGTCTTTGCGCATCCAATCAATAGCGAAGCCAAAATCGAACTTGTCTTCAGCCATCGTATTTGCGCGGTTTTCCATCTGCCAAGAACCTGCAGCGCCATGCTTAAGTGTTTCTACAACTTGAGCAATGTCCAAGCCTGATTTTTGTGCTAGCAACAAAGCTTCACTCAGACCTTGTAAAACGCCTCCAATACAGATTTGGTTTACCATCTTACAGCGTTGACCCTGACCGTTTTCACCCAGTAGCGTCATCTGCTTCGCGTACACATCCATCGCCGGAGACACACGGTCAAAAATGCTTTGTTCACCACCACACATGATGGTTAGAACACCATTTTCTGCGCCCGCTTGACCACCAGAAACTGGCGCATCAATAAAGTGATTACCGTACTTAACACACGCTTCAGCCAGCTCAACCGCTAGGTCTGCAGAAGTGGTCGTGTGATCGACTAGCACTGCGTCCGCTTTCAAGCCGACCAGAATGCCCTCTTCACCGTAAACAACGCTACGAACGTCATCATCATTACCCACACAGGTAAAAACGATGTCACAGCCTTCCGCCGCTTCACGTGGTGTTTCACAAGCTACGCCTTGGTATTCTTCAGCCCATTTGTCGGCTTTCGCTTTTGTGCGGTTGTATACTTTGGTTTCAAAGCCCGCTTTACTTAGGTAACCAGCCGTTGGGTATCCCATCACACCCAGACCAATAAATGCTACTCGTTGTTTTTCCATTGCACGCTTCCCTTAGTTCACCTGACTGAAATGTTTCGTAACATGCTACTAAAGAATTGAAATCATTACTCGTGATTTCTCTTTCCTCGGTCTCGATGATCCTGCATTGCAGTCCGTTTATTGCGCCTTCTACACCCCTTTACTTGACGATTAGCGTAACAGTCAAAGCACTTACATAGGTTCACTACTGCTTAGCATGGAACATCGCTTGCCCACTCTTGTCCTTGTTCGACCAGAAATTGATGTTGAACTGAGCATCATCGCTCATCTCAATGCGGTGCCAGTACTGCGGTGGACTTGTAGCAAACTGGCCTGCATTAATCACCACCACTACTTCTGCTTCTGTGGCATTTTCATCAGCAAAGCCGTAGTAAGTCACTTGCCCTTCCATGACGCACAGTTGTCCAAACACTCCCTCAGCGGTATTGTGATGAGTCAGTAGCGCTGGTGGCACATTGTCTTTAGTGAAGAAAGGTGTTGAACGTTGAACAGTCCAGTCTTTAGGAATTCGTAGATGCGACATAATGATACCCTCTCTAATTACAATTCTTTTCGTTTAAATCGGTTAAGCCTGACCGGCTTGAGACAACTCTCGAAGTAATGGAAATGCTTGCGTAACTTGTTCTCCCGTCACGACGAAGCCCATGAGTCGGCTATTTTCATCTTCTGCTTTCGCGGCAATGCCAGTTTGAGAAATCTGCACGCTCCAGTTCGTCACCGAACTAAAATCGCCTGCCAATTGAATTGGGTAGCTCGGCGTTTTGACCTTTACCATCATAGGCGGTAGTTTCAACTCTGCTTCTTGCCCCAGTAGTTGTTTGCCCAAAGCATTGGCACTTAGCACGATCGGTTGGAGGTACGGCATCATTCGACCTTGGATCTCAGCACAATCGCCTAATGCGAACACATTGGCTGCTGATGTCTGTAATCGAGCATCCACCTTGATGCCTTTATTGACACTCAACCCACAAGCCTTCGCTAACCAAGTGTTTGCACGTAAACCCGCCGCTGAAATCACTACATCAGCTTCAATTGCTTTACCTTGGCTCAAGCTTGCCACCAGCGAATCATTTGAGTGATTGATCGCGACAACTCCAGTCTCCAAGGCAAGTTGAATACCTTGCTGCTTAAGTTGGTTCTCCAGTGGCAATGCGACGAATTCAGGAATCAAGTTAGCGAGCAAACGGGGATTTGGCTCAACCACCGTAACCGCTTTACCACTGGTTGCGAGATCCATGGCGATCTCCACGCCGATCAAACCACCACCCATTACTAGAATTCGTTTCGCACGACTAATTTGCTCTTCCGCTAATTGATATTCTTGTAGCGAGTTCAGCGTTATCACCTCAGGTGCTGCATCACCAGATATTGGCGGCACAAAGGCTTTCGCGCCTGTCGCAAAGACCAGTTTGGAGTAAGGATAGGTTTGGCCGTTGGCGACCACTTGCTGAGCTTGCACGTCGACATGCTCAATCATGGTATGGGCGAACAGTTCGATGTTGTGTTCCTGTGCGAACGCCTCACCACTTTTAACCACTAAGTCTTGGGCGGTTTGCTTGTTGCTGAATACATGACTCAAATCAGGCTTGTTGTATTCCGCGCCATCATCAGCAGTAAACACTTGCAGCGGAATATGTGCGTCCATTCGACGCACTGTTTTCACCAATTGGTAAGCCGCAAAGCCGCTACCAATAATCACAAGAGGTGCTTGCATATTCCCTCCTAACCGTTGTATTCAACGAAAACGTCTTTACCTAAATGGCATTCTGGGCACAAGAAGTAATCTGGCACTTCCGACCAAGCTGTACCCGGTTCAACACCTTGGTTAGGCTCGCCTTTAGCTGGGTCGTATACCCAATTACAAACCGTACAAACCATGCATTGACAATCTGCGGGATGCGCCTCAGTACTAGGGTTGCTAGGAGCAGCATCTACTACCGCTTGTGTTGTCACTGGCGCAACGGGTTGTGATTGAACTTGTGGTACAGATGCAGTAATCGCAGGAGAAATAACAGGACTTGTCAGGTCATGCTTTGCCCACAATTTTGCGATGTTCTGACCATGTTCGCGACATTCACGCATCGCTTTACCATCTGGTCGCCATTTGGTTTTCAAGCTCACTGCGGTTTCAAAACCTGCGTCAGTCAATCGAGCATGGATACGATCCACCGCGCCACCATTCCAACCGTAACTACCGAATGCTGCGGCCTTCTTCGCTTTAAAGCGCAAACCAGTAATTTCTTCTAGCATGCCTGCGATCTTCGGCATCATGACGTTATTCATGGTAGACGAACCAACCAAGATGCCTTTTGAACGGAATACGTTGGCGAGAATTTCATTCTTATCATGCTTAGAGACATTAAAGACTTTGACCGCCACGCTAGGGTCGACATCGTGAATGCCTTGCGCGATTGCATCGGCCATCATTCGGGTGTTATTTGACATAGAATCGTAGAAAATCGTAATGCGATCTTCTTGATAATTGTCTGCCCACGCCAAGTATTGCTCGATGATTTGAACCGGATTATCGCGCCATACAATACCGTGTGACGTTGCGATCATGTCGACAGGCAAATTGAAACTCAGCACTTCTTTGATTTTTGCGGTTACCAAGCTGCTGAATGGCGTTAGGATGTTTGAGTAGTAACGCAAACACTGTTCCATCAACTCATCTTGATCCACTTCATCATTGAATAAGCGTTCATCGCAGTAGTGCTGACCAAATGCGTCATTGCTGAATAATACTGCATCGCCAGTTAGGTAAGTCATCATGCTGTCTGGCCAATGCAGCATCGGCGCTTCCACGAACACCAATTGCTTACCGTTGCCAATATCAATGCTGTCGCCTGTTTTTACGGTTTTGAAGTTCCACTCAGGATGGTGGTGATGACCCACAATCGAATCAATCGCCGCTTCTGTACAGTAAATTGGCGTGTTCGGAATCTTCTCCATTAATGCCGACAATGCGCCTGAGTGATCTTCTTCTGCATGGTTTACCACGATAAAGTCGATAGACTTAAGGTCGATTTCCATTTCTAAATTTTGGATGAATTGTTGACTGAATCGATGATCGACCGTATCAATCAATACGGTTTTCTCTTCACGAATTAGATAACTGTTGTAGCTGGTACCTTTTGTCATTTTGTATTCTGTACCGTGGAAGTCTTGAACTTCCCAATCGCGTTGACCTACCCAGTGGATGTTGTTTTTTACGTGAATTGTCATAATTACTACCTTGAATGACGGGATAAACAAAAATAATTTCTTCTTGTATTGCACTGGGCGTGCCAACTTTTAATTGCTATACATTTCAATATCTTAATTAAAACTCAACTTTAATAACTGTCATTTAGACACAGTTGAAAATAGTCATTTAGACACTACAATAGTCATATTGACACAATCGGTATTGGCTATGACTTCTTTAATCGCGCAATGGCTACACATCACGCAAGACCTTAACTCGGCGCTCACTCAACAGGCTCGCTTTGATACGTTATTAACCACGATTCGAGACGTATTGAAGTGTGACTCTTCTGCCCTTCTTTTGTATGAAGACCAGCACTTTAAACCTTTAGCGATCAATGGATTGGCGAAGGAAGTGCTTGGACGCCGTTTCTCCATTGAGCAGCACCCAAGGTTAGAAGCCATTGCCCGAGCAGGCGACATCGTGCGCTTTCCCTCCGACAGCGACTTACCTGATCCATACGACGGCTTGATTCCAAACCACGATGACAAACTGCATGTCCATTCCTGCATTGGTTTACCTCTGCTGATCGACGATCAACTGATTGGTGCCATTACGATTGACGCCTTCGACCCCAACCAATTTGATGGGCTACGCAACCAAGAGTTACGTTTTGTCAGCGCATTGGCAGCAGGTGGCTTGCACACTGCACTCCTACTAGAACAGCTCGAGACACAAGCGAGCCTGCCACGCGACTCTTACGCCGAGAAACGCACCTTAAGTAATGAAATCATTGGCAACTCTCAGGGCATGAGGAATCTTCAAGAGCAGATTGATGCCGTCGCCGATACGGAATTGTCTGTGTTGGTCATGGGAGAAACAGGCGTAGGTAAAGAGTTGGTTGCCAGCGCTATTCACCATCGTTCTAGCCGATCGAACAATACTTTGGTTTACCTCAACTGTGCGGCGCTGCCAGAATCAGTCGCGGAAAGCGAGTTGTTCGGCCATATCAAAGGCGCATTCACAGGCGCAATCAGCAATCGTAAGGGTAAGTTTGAACAAGCCGATGGCGGCACACTGTTTTTAGATGAAGTCGGCGAACTGTCGTTAGAACTGCAAGCTAAGTTACTTCGAGCTCTACAATACGGCGACATTCAACGTGTGGGTGATGACCGCCATATTCGAGTCAATACACGCATTGTCGCCGCCACCAACCGTATATTGCATGAAGAAGTGACTGCTGGTCGCTTCCGAGCCGACTTATATCACCGCCTAAGCGTCTTCCCGCTTCATGTTCCACCTCTTCGTGAACGTGAAGACGATGTGGTGTTACTCGCAGGCTTTTTTGCCGAACGTTTAAGAAGCAAATTGGGATTGAACAGCATTCGTTTGTCCCCCACTTTGGTGCAGGCACTCAAAGACTATTCATGGCCAGGCAACGTGCGAGAGCTTGAACATGTCATTAAACGTGCTGGTGTTTTGGCAAAAGCGCGTACCCACGCCATGGACATTGAGCTAGTTGAGCAAGATTTTGACATCCGAACGCCGAATCAGAACATCAAGAACGTTGAAGAAACGGAACAAAAATCTCGGCTTGAGCTACCAGAAGGCGGATTAAAGCCTGCCACAGACGCCTTCCAAAAAGCGATGATTGTTCGAGTTCTGGAAGAGAACCAAGGTAACTGGGCAGCAACGGCACGTCAGCTTGAATTAGATAACGGCAATTTGCACCGATTAGCAAAACGGCTAGGGATAAAATAGACACTAACGAATATCACCTAATATGGCATATTCATCGCCAAATAAAGAGCCGATGCCCAACCGCTCACTCAGCCCAATATAAGTAGTGAGCTGAGTGCTCAGATAGAATAGCCACCTAAGTTTGACGGTATTTTCTTCTAAATTTTATTGTCTTGAACCACCTCACAGATTTAATAACCCTTAACAATAAACACAATAATAGTTAAGGTATTTTTATGAGCCAGATCTAATAAAATTAAATATATAGTATTTATTTTAAGAATCTAAACTTTCAAAGTTCATCATAATAAATACAACCTCTATGTATACACTTTACCTTCAAAAAACATCAAAATATAATCCCTTCGATAAAAACACTTAAATGAATTTAACTGTATAAAAGTGAGGAGAATAAAATATGGGATATGGGGCGACAGTATATTCATTAGATACTGAAAAGGTTTTTAACGTACTAAAGAATGAGCGTAATCCAGAGCTAGAAAAAGCCATCATGGAAAGGTGTCAAGACTCCTTTAAAGTGATTAATGAAATGCTGGAAAGTAGTGGCGAAAGCATCCGAGCTGAAGAGCTTCTTATGCAGATGCTGTCTGAAGAGATAAAATACAGTCACTTGGGTTACGCCTATGCTTACTTGCTTGAAGCTATATGTAAGATCACTGGTTATTACTTATCCAATAACTCTTGGTATCCTTGCGATGTAAACGATTTCTGCGATATTCCATTCACTAATACCGATTATCCCATAAAATTCCCATTCCCTGACGATTTCCCTGTTGTTTTTATGATAAAAAATCAAGATATTCACCAAGATAACGTTGACTTCGGAGGCTTATCAGAGCAACAAATATCTGAAGTCAAGAGCTGGTACACTCATGCAGTCGTAAACAATCGTGACTTGGTATTATTTTATTATTAATTTTAACTATTAATAAATTATCCAATAGTTAAAATAACAATAGAATATTAATAAAACTCTAGCTTATATTAAGATAGAGTTTTATCTATTTAACTGAAATTTTTATAATTTTAAAAATATTATATTTCACACCTAATTTATAGACTCTGTGTATAGTGTGCTCAGAGGCAATGTGAACTCATAGGATCAAAATCAAGTTCTAATTTTTAGAAGAAAAACCGATCTGCTTGTGTCAAAATGCGCCATCCCAACCAAAAAGTCTTAATGTAATGAACTACCAAGCTGCTATTTTTGATATGGATGGTTTGCTCCTTGATACTGAGCGCGTCTGTATGCATATTTTCCAAGAAGCATGTGAAGCCCAGAACCTACCCTTCTATAAAGATGTTTACCTTTCAATCATTGGTCGCAATGCAGCGGGCATTGAAGTGATTTTTCGTAAAGCTTATGGGGATGATCTTGACCGCTTACACCAAGAGTGGCGCGACCGTTACGACGCTGTGGTTAAGCACCAAGCGATACCGGTAAAAGAAGGGGTGATTGAGCTGCTTGAGTGGTTGAAAGGCCAAGGGTTGCCAATTGCAGTCGCCACTTCTACAGCAAAAGAAGTGGCACAGAAGAAGTTGGAGTTAGCGGGCCTAAGCAAGTATTTCGACAACTTAACGACAGGCTGTGAAGTGTCACACGGCAAACCTGATCCAGAGATCTACCTGCTTGCAGCAAGTCGTCTAAGCGTAGATCCAACCAAATGTCTCGCCTTTGAAGATTCAAATAATGGCGTACGTGCTGCGGTAGCAGCGAACATGATCACTTATCAAATTCCTGATTTGGTTGAGCCTTGTGACGAAATAAAGCAATTAGGCCATACTGTCGCACCTTCACTGCATGATGTGTTGCACACGTTAAAGCAAACTCGCTAGGCCTACTTGTCGTCTGTTATCTAGAAGCTCAGCAATTTAGCTGAGCTTCTTTCTTGAAACCTCTCCAATACCGTAAAACCAAACAATTCTGCCACCCGTTTAGAGAGATTATTTTCACCTTAACTCTGGCTAATCACGACTTTTGATTTAACTCACGCAATCGCATGAAATAAGGCATTTGAGTGATCAAATAGCGGAACTGACCAGTACAAGCTTGCAACAAAACGTCAATATACCGATTGAAGCACGTTTTTGGAGTGAAAATTGGCTGATAATGAGAACTATTGGATAAGATCAATCCAAGTCAGCCTAAAATACAAAATGGAGAGTGTTATATGTCTTTACGTTTATTAGCAACAACCTTCGCATTAGTAGGAATGAGCTTTGGTGCCCAAGCCAGTGCCGAGTGTGAAGTGTCATTAGATGCTAACGATATGATGCAGTTTTCTACTAAAACATTGAGCGTACCAGCCACTTGTAAAGAGGTAAAACTAACGCTGAATCACACAGGTAAGATGCCAGCGCAATCGATGGGTCACAACGTGGTCATCTCTGACACAGCCAACCTACAAGCAGTCGGTACTGATGGCATGGCAGCTGGAGCAGAAAATAACTACGTAAAACCAAATGATGATCGCGTCTACGCTCACACAAAAGTAATTGGTGGCGGTGAAAGCACCAGCATTACGTTCAGTACTGAGAAAATGAAAGCCGGCGGTGACTATTCATTCTTCTGTTCGTTCCCGGGTCACTGGGCAATCATGCAGGGTAAATTTGAGCTAAAATAAAAGATTTAGCCAAGCCAAAAGAAGACTCATTATAGGGAAGCCAAGGCTTCCCTTTTTGATAGATAAAATAGCAATTGAGAAAGGTCTAACACGTCTGGAAACGTGACCAAGAAACATAGCAAGTATGAAACCCTTGCTCCATTGAGATTAAGTTCTTTTGCGAAAAGTTATGGTTAAAAATCAGATTTTTATTTTGCCTTTCCGAAACACAACTAAATGATAAAAGTCATTTAATACCATGTAACTCTTTCCAGTTTCCTGGATGAACCACATAGCCGAACAGAGCATGCCCACCATAAACCAATTCAGTCCCTTCCGGTATCCACAGCATCTGACCTGGGTGCACAAAATGTGTTTCACCATTTGCGGTCAGCTCGAAACAGCCTTCAATCACGAAAATAACCTCATCATAAAGCACTGTCCAAGCCACTTTAGCGCCTTCCCATTTAGCAAAGCCTACGCCTATGTTTGGTGAAATTTCTGGGCTTAACGCCCTGGCAACATACGCCATTCCTGGCGTATCACCACGAACATTGAAATCTAGACTTTTACTATCAACAAGTTTGACTGGCTTCATAATTCACTCCGGCTTTGCCATTTTGCTAATTGGATACGCGTTTTTACTCCCAAACCTAAAAAAGGCTCTGGCGGATTCAAACAAGGCATTCCTGTCACTTGCTGTATGTCATCCAATGATTTAGATGTCGCACCAACGACATAGTCAGCTAACAGTGTTCCAGAAATGGTTCCCCACGCAGCACCAACACCATTGTCACAAGCGCTGGCATAAACACCTTCATCTAATTGACCGAAAAAGTTAGTAAAGTTACGAGAGATTGCATACACCCCACCCCATGTGTGAGTAAATGGTACGTCGGCCAGCTCGGGATAACGCGCCAGAAAGACCTGACGATGATCGTCGCGAATTTGTTCTCTGACTTTATCGTTCAAGCTTGAGCCATATTTCGGCACGTGTTTGTAAGTATTGCGGATCAAAATACGTCGATCGGCGGTCATACGTAACGTCGTTCCCGCATGATCAGCTGGAGTTAACCCCCAATTCAGCTCACCTCCGTATCGTTGCATTTCTGCGTCGGTTAATGGACGCGTCCAGCTTGCAAACGTCATCACTGGAAGTAGTCTGTTTTTAAGATAACCAAACTCCCGAGTAAAAATGCTGGTCCCAAGCAGCAGTTCAGGGGCTTCAACAGAGCCACTATCTCCATGTAATACCCAGCAACCGTTTTCTTTACTGAGCTTGCGGATTGGCGAGTTCTCTAACACCTCGACGTTCTCTGGAAGGCTTTCCCCTAGCCCACGCACCAAAGCAGCAGGTTGCATTAAATAACCACCTGGCGTGTAAATTGCGCGGCTGTAGTAGTTTGTTCCCAAGACTCTCGCCAGCTCACTGCCATTAACATGGAAGTATGGTTCGCCAAGGTCTTTCATTAGGTGCTCAAAGTGATCGAGATACGCTTCACCGCGCGCCCCTACGGCTCCTTGATATTTGCCCTTTGCTGACCACTGACAAGAAATACTGTGCTTCGACACTAAAGTGTTTAGCTGAGCAATCGCAGAACGGTTGAGTGATAATAACTTTTGCTTGTGCTCAGGGTCGGGATGCTCAAGTGAAAACTTATGAGGCAAATCGATAACAAAGCCCGAATTTCTTCCTGACGCCCCTTGGCCGATACGTTGCGCATCAATCAGTATAATTCGTGCATTAGGCATAAGTTCAGCTATACGTCTTGCCATAGCTAGGCCTGCGAAACCGGCACCTAACACGGCATAGTCAGCACTTTGTTTACCTTTTAACGCCGATTTTTCTGGAATACTTGGCAACGCATGGTACCAACCACACGTCACGTCATCATTGGGTAAATGAATCATCTTTTTTCTCCGCTACGCTGCTGACAGTTTCAATGACAATTGATCTAGCCAAGGGCCGCGTAATGACTGTACTTTTCTTCCTAGCAACGCAAAACCGAGCATTGCTCCTTCTGGTGAATAAAACGCAGCGGTCAATTCATCTGCTTGGTTCTCGATGTACCATTGTCCCTGTTCTTCAGAGGCTACCGGGAAAATCGTGAGTGGAAGAATCGGCGTTTTTACAATCACTGGAGTTGGTGTTAACGAGATAGGGGCGACATCGCCTAGCAAGCTTTTCGCTACAGAAGGGATCATTTGATTAATCGGTGCAATATAGGGCTGCCAACCTTGCTCAGTTTCAACACAGTCACCTAGCGAGTAAATATTCTCATCACTCGTCTGGCCGAATTGATTCACTTTAATGCCGCGGCCCACTTCGAGCCCTGCTTGCTCAGCCAGAGAAACATTTGGCTTGAGTCCAACCGCGCTCAGCACTAGATCTGCTTCAATCTGCTTGCCACTGTTTAGATGTAAAACCGCACTAGATTCCGACCTTGGTTCGATTCTGGTGATACTGTCTTGTAGAGCCCATTGCACGCCTCGATCGGCAAGTGCGCTTTGTAATGATTCACCCAACTGTTGCGGGATCAAACGCTCCATTGGCCATTGACCCAACCCGATAACTGTTACTTCATAACCGCTTTCGATCAGATCATTTGCGAACTCACAGCCAATTAAGCCATCACCTAGGATCGCGATGCGCTTTTTGTCTTGCAGCTCCGCTCTGAAACGGCAGTAATCAACTAAGTCGTTCACACTCATAACCCAAGAGCGATCGCCCTCAATTGGGATTTCAATCGGTGATGCACCTGTTGCCAGTACCAAGCGGCTGTAGGCGTATTTACCGATGGAGGTATGTAACGTTGAATTGGCACGATTGATCTGTTCAACACGGGTATGCGGGTAAACTCGGATATTGAGACGGCTTTCCCACTCCAACGCGCTCTCACTTTGTAGCGCGTCGCCGTCTTTATTCATGACCAGTGCATTAGACAATGCTGGTTTGCTGTACAAAGCGCCATCATCAGCGGTAAAGACGGTGATAGCAACCGTCTCGGATTGTGCTCTAAGTGCCGCCGCCAACTGGTAACCACTGTGGCCACTACCGATGATAACGATAGGGTCATTTGAGAATACAGGTTGAGTAACTTCAGATGGAAGAGGCTGAGCCGTATTTGGCTGAACAGACGCTTCTACCGACACCGAAGACACCGCTGCAACCTCTTCTAGTGGCGCATCGTCGGTAATTTCGATCATTTCAAAATCGGCCTTACCCACTAAACAGTCAGGACATAACCAGTCATCCGGTACATCTTCCCATGCTGTTCCTGGTGCAATGCCATCGGATGGCCAACCTTGTGCTTCATCATAGATTAAGCCGCAAATAATACAGAGCCACTTTCTCATCACTTATACTCCAACTACCTTGTTCAGAATTTCCGTGTTTACAAACCGTTGTCAGATTTGTTGTGATTCCATCAACCTCGCCCTAGCTTGTGGTCTGAAGTCCAAGCCGGTACGAGGTGATGAAAATACAGTTACACGGTGGCTATACGTTGCTGTCTTGCTGCAAACGAATGGCAATATTGCGTGTCTGGACGTAGCTATAAATCGCTTCTTGTCCTTTTTCTCGCCCAAACCCGGACAAGCCCACGCCACCAAATGGTGTTTCGATGCCACCAGCAAACCATTCATTGATGAACACTTGTCCACCACGCAGTTGCTGTGCCACTCGCAATGTTTGGTTTAGGCTTTCACCAAAGACACCAGCAACCAGGCCAAAATCGGTGCCATTCGCGATTTCAACAGCCTCTTGTTCGGTTTCAAACGGTGTAATTACCAGTACAGGGCCAAACACTTCTTCTTGAGCAATACGCATATCTGGTGAGGCTTCAATCACCGTCGGTGCCACAAAGTAACCCGACAAATCAGGGGCGTACCCACCCGTTAGGATGTTCGCGCCGTCGGCTTTTGCTTGTTCAATCATCTCAAGCACGCGTGCTTGCTGATCAGCGGAAACCAGTGGCGTGATATCTGGTTGGCTCTCGCCTTGGCCAATAGTTAGGCCTTGTGCCATTTCCACTACAGCCGCTTTCACTTCTTCATAACGTTCTTTTTGAACAAGAAGTCGAGACATCGCTGAACACACTTGACCCGCATTAAAGAAGATGCCGACTTGTACGCTTTGTAAAAGCGTTTCGAGACTCACATCTTTCAGTGCGATAGCGGCCGATTTACCACCCAGCTCCATCACAGATGGTGTGGCGCGTTGCGCTGAGTCTTTCAGTATGCGTTGGCCGGTCGGCACAGAACCTGTAAAGACAATTTGATCAACGTCTTGATGCTGCACCAAGTGGCTGCCAACTACGGAGCCTTTCCCACATAGCAAGTTAATCGCGCCTTTTGGGAAGCCCGCTTTTTCAATCGCTTTAATCAACAACGTCATAGCGAGTGGGGAAATCTCTGGCGATTTGATCACCACTGCGTTACCAGCAGCTAATGCAGGTGCTAATGAGCGTGAACAAATAGAAACTGGGAAATTCCACGGCACAATCTGCACTGACACACCAAACGGCACATATTGGGTGAAATCGACATAATCTTTACCCAACGGAATTGACGAGCCTTCCAGCTTGTCGGCCATGCCAGCGTAGTATTCGAAGTAACGTGCCGATTCTAAAAACTCATCTTTGGCATCTTGCAAAGATTTCCCATTTTCACGGCAGGCAACTAGCCCACCTTCATCAACCATTTCACGAATAGCCGCGGCGGCTTTTAACATCCACTCGGTTCTGACGGCTGGACGAACGTCCGAAAGAAGACCTTGATTGACTACTCGACGTGCCGCTGCCATTGCGCGATCTGCATCGATGATAGTGGCTTCTGCAATCGTCGCATACGCTTCGGCTGTGCCAGGGTTCATGACGGTCAGCGCTTGCTCTGAATCGCACCACTCACCATCAATATAATTAAGGTAATGCATCATATTACTGCTCCAGTGCCGCTTTCACTTGCTTTGCCAACCAGGTTTGGAAGAAATGCGTCGGAACATCCATTTCTGGTGAGAACACACCACCACCAAAGCCAGGTGAGTAACGACCTTCCTGCATGCCCTCGACCGCTCCAATATCTTCGCCGAATACGACTCGCCATGACTCAACGGTAGCAGTACGGCACGCAGCGAACTCATCTTTCGTTGCTTCATCACCCACATAGAAGACACGTAGGTGCTCAACACTCTTATTCGCAGTGATTGGTTCAATCATCATCGCAAAGGCATGATCGGCTTGAATACCAAGCAACACGTTTGGAAAGAGTGCAACATATTCTGCATGACGCAGTTTATCTTCTGGCCAGCTTGGAAATTTAGGTAAGTGTGTTCCTGCAGTATCAGAGAGGTTGTATGCGAGACTACCTTGGCCAGCAAAACGCTCTGCAAACATGATGTTGTAGTGATCCTCTAGGCGAGAATAACTGTTCAAACTCGGATGCACCCAAGGTAAGTGGTAAGCTTCACAGTAGTTTTCTACGGCAAGCTTCCAGTTACTTTTCACTTCTATCTCTAAGTTGCCACCCATGTTCACGCGGCGAAGAAGCCCTAATCCTTCTTCACCTAAGAATTGCTGCCAACGTTGCTCTAGCGGCGCGATATGCTCTTCAAAGCTTTCTGCTTTGCCCGATAAGTTGACGAATACCATGTCCATCCAAACAGCTGAACGAAGTGGCTTAAGGCCATGCTTTTCACACTTAAATCGGTCATCTTTGTGTTTTGCGATACCACCGATGTGTGGTGTGCCTTTTAGATTGCCGTCAAGATCGTACGTCCATGAATGGTAAGGACAGCGAATCATGCCTTGAACTTCGCCTGCCTCATGAACCAGCTTCATACCTCGGTGGCTACACACGTTGTGGAAGACTTGGACTTCACCTTGACGATTTCTCATCATGAGTAGTGGAAGATTCATGAAATCAAGTGGCATTACATAACCATTTTTAAGCAGGTCTGATGCAAAACCAATGCATACCCAAGTGTTACCAAACACCTGATCACGCTCAAAAGTAAAATACTCTTCGCTGGTGTAGGCCTGATTCGGCATTCCTGTTGCTTCACTGATTGGGTTCAGTACATTATCAACAAGTTCAACAGGAATAATGGTTTGGTTGACATTGCTCATATTCTTATCTCCGAGAGTCGAGTTGCATCCAGTGCGTACAACATCGTGTTGTGTTAGTGGAGATGATTTTGATTAACAACCCGGCAACAAACAAACGACTTTTTCGCCGGGCTTGGATGAGTTTTTGTCATTCATGCATTGATCTTGAACAAAAAACAACCTTTTAATTAACAATGATCTTCTTGTCATGATTAATACTCATTAACCGATGAGTATTAATCAGTTGAAACACAAAAGCCCTCTCTCTACTCTCTTTCAAAAATTAACAATAACGCAACAAACAATAACGCTAAAACAAACGCACTGTGAGGGATGCCTATGAGAGCAACATCTGGGATATTGAAAGGACTCAATCCGACTGTGACAATCGCATCAAAGATCGTCGTTATCGGTTTTGTACTTTTCTGCGCCATTCTCGCCAACCAAGCGGGCCAATACTTCGAAACGATTTCCGGCATTTTGCTACAGAATATGAAGTGGTTTTACATCGGACTTGTTTCACTCGTTGTCGGTTTTCTTCTTTACCTTATGGTTAGTCGATATGGGCA
The DNA here is from genome assembly GCF_016920955.1 of Vibrio sp. sp1. NCBI lineage: Bacteria > Pseudomonadati > Pseudomonadota > Gammaproteobacteria > Vibrionales > Vibrionaceae > Vibrio > Vibrio sp. sp1. Next base: position 727,392 of record NZ_CP060590.1, on the reverse strand, counting down.
TATTCGTTTGAGTAAAGATGACGAAAAACCAGAGTTTAGTTATTTGTCTTGGGTATCCATGCTTTTTTCCGGAGGCATGGGGATAGGCTTAATTTTCTGGTCGGTCGCCGAACCGATGTGGCATTACGCTGACAACCCATTTACTCAAGGCCTGACCAATGAAGCCGCAACAACATCAATGAAACTGACATTCTTTCACTGGGGTCTACATCCTTGGTCTGTCTTTATCATTGTGGCACTCGCATTAGCTTACTTTTCCTACCGTAAAGATCTGCCTTTTACCCTACGCTCTATCTTGTACCCTTTGATTGGCGATCGTATTTATGGGCCTATCGGACACACGGTTGATATCCTAACAGTCGCGGTGACTGCTTTCGGTATCTCTCAAACCTTAGGGATGGGAGTTATCCAAATAAACTCTGGTTTGAATCAAGCCTTTGGTCTAGACATTAGTTTGGGGATTCAACTCTTTATTATCGTTTCCCTTTGTACTTGTGCGGTTGCGTCGGTGCTATCTGGTGTAGGAAAAGGTATTCGCCGTTTATCAGAATGGAACATGCTGCTTTCACTCGCACTCGTGCTAGTCGTACTTTACATTGGTCCAACTCGCTATATCTTAAATACGCTACTCGAAAGTACGGGGCTTTATGCACAAAACATTGTCGGTATGAGCTTATGGAGCGATGCACAGAATGACTCTGGCTGGCAAAACTGGTGGACGGCTTATTACTGGCCTTGGTGGATGACTTGGGCACCTTTCGTTGGCATGTTTGTGGCTCGTATCTCTAAAGGACGCACAATACGTGAACTTATCGGCGGTGCTCTCATCGTACCCACGCTGATCACGTTCTTATGGATTTCAGTATTTGGTGGTGCAGCGTTGAAGGTAGAGCAAGACGCTCGTGTTGCTCATCAAGAGCAAGTCACTGCGGCACAAGAAGCCAAACAAACACCACCTGCGGATTTTTCTGGCGGCCCGATTCTTGAAGCGACTAAAGCCGATACGACACGCGCTTTGTTTACGCTATTCGACAATCTAGATACAGGTATGTTTGGTAAACTACTTAGCGTGCTTGCGTGTCTATTACTCGGTACTTATTTCATTACCTCCGCAGACTCGGGTACCTTGGTTCTATGTACCCTCGATGCCGCTGGGCACAGTGAGCCTCCTACCTCTATACGCGTATTGTGGGGGATCATGATCGCAGCCATTGCGGGAGTACTTCTATACGCAGGAGGGTTAAAAGCAATGCAAACTGCCTCCATTATTGCCGGTTTCCCTATCGCGATTTTTATCGCGGTGATGAGCTTAACGCTGTTCCATAGTATTCGACGCGAACCTAAGCCATGGGCAATGCTTCCTGAGCATGTTCACCCAGAGCAAGAGAAACTTGATGGTCCTGTTGAACCGCTTGTTGAAAGCAAAACTGTGGCTTTCGAGCCTATCGCTTCAAGATCCTCGCTGAAAGATGATTCCACACTTAATCAGGGACCAGTACTAAGTTAGTGCGTCGTTTCATCAATCAATTAAAAAAGCGGGAACTGATATTCCCGCTTTTTTAACATTACCAAACTCTGTTATTTTCTCTGCTTATTGATTTAAGCTAAGCCTCGATCACCTACCTCATCTGGCAACTGATGCAAAAGCCATTCTCTAAAACGTTTGACGCTGGCTGGGATTAAACCTCTATTTTTAGGTTCAAGCATAGAAAAATTGGAAGGTGTTGAAAGCACGTGTTCGACTGGCCTAACCAAAGCGCCGCTTTGTAAATAGTCGTCCACTAATGACCCCCAGGCTAACGCGATTCCCTGACCATTAATTGCCGCTTGTAACAGCATTGGATAGTTATTGATGTTCATGCGATTACGAGGCGAAATATTTGGCAACCCCACACTTGCAAACCACTGCTCCCAATTCACCCAATCTCTTTGAGACTCTTCCAGATAGAGTAACGTTTTATTGAAGATTTCTTCTGGCTCACTAGGCTGGCCGATTTTCTCTAAATAAAGCGGGCTACACACAGGGAATACTTCTTCTGAAAATAGCGTTGTCACATCCATTTCCGCAGGTGGAGTGCGACAATAAAACAAGGCGAGATCGCAATCCAATCGGCGTAAGTCCAACACATTATCTGAGGCCAATATCCTTATATCGATGTCATCATGTTCATTTTGAAATTGAGCAACCTTAGGCAACAACCACAAGGCTGCCATTGCATTTGTCGTCGCAACCGTGATCTTTTGTTCGCCCTGCCATTTCTTCACTTCACCCGTGATTTGAGCAATATCGAGCAAAGATTGGCTGACAGCTTGATAATATTGAAGACCTGTAGGCGTTAAATTAATGCTTCGATTGGCTCGCGTGAACATAGCCTTGCCTAAGTATTCTTCTAATTGTCTAATTTGGCGACTGATAGCACCTTGGGTCACGTTTAGCTCGTCAGCGGCTAACGTAAAACTCAAGTGCCGCGCCGACGCTTCAAACGCAACGAGGCTATTTAAAGGAGGGAGGGGTTTGATTTTCATGTATCTTCCAGTAAGGCAGTATTGTAATTATTTTTATTCCCGGCAATCTTATGTTGCACGTGGATAATGCCATTCTGGACAACACCTCAAAAACGACAATTTATAAATGATAAAAAATAGAGATGAATCATAAATTGTTGTGAGAGAGACTGCCGTATACAGTTTCGTGGCTACAACGAGCACAAAAAGAGGAGCAGTTACTCCTCTTTTGCCTAGCCTTTTGCTCACTTTCTTCGAGTTAGCCCATCTACCCTATTGCCAGTTTAGTACTCGCGTAACGCGCTTTTTTCTTTCTTGGACTGGCTAAGAAGTACGCTAATGTAAGAGGCCCTAATCGTCCCATAAACATCATGAAGATGATCACTAACTCACCTGGTTCGGACAAACTGCCCGTTAAGCCTCGCGATAACCCAACCGTACCCAGTGCCGAGACCGCTTCGAACGTAATATCTAACATAGACGCTTTCTCTGTCAGTAACAGCGTGAATATGGCAAACCAAGTCACCCCCACCGAGATCAGAGTCAGCGCCAATGCCTTGCTGATGGTCTCTTTGGGAATCTCGCGTTGAAAGGCATAGGTTGCTTCATCGCGACGCAAATAGCTGTAAGTTGCCAAGACCAATACCATAAATGTCACAACTTTAATGCCACTTGCCGTACTCAATGATCCACCGCCGATAAACATCAACACCAGAATGATCGCCGTTGTGGCATCTTCCAACTGATCGATAGCTAAAGTGTTGAACCCTGCCGTTCTTGGCGTCACCGCTTGAAACCACGATGCCCACCATTTCCCTGCTTCGCTCAAAGGGCCAAGCGTATTGGGGTTCTCATATTCAATCAGGTAAATGGCGATAAGTGCCACCACGTTAATGATCACCGTGCCTAAGATCATCATTCGACTGTAAACGGTGAGTCGGTGCCAACGGCGATTGCGTTTTAAGTCAATCCAAACCGAGAAGCCTAAACCACCAATAATGAACAAACTGGTAATGGTGAAGTTAACGACCGGGTCGTCCACATAAGGCATTAAGCTATCGGCACTCAACGCAAAACCTGCATTGTTAAACGCACTGATGGTGTAGAAGAAACCATGGAACAAACTGGTTTTCCAACCCAGCTCTTCACTCCAATAAACGCTCAAAATAGTGAAACCAATAAGTTCAACGAGCAGAGCGAACATCAATACAGATTTAGCGGTGGCAATGAGTGTCGATGAGTCAGTTTGGTTGAACGCCTCTCTCGCGACGGCTCGCTCCAAAAAGCCAATTTTTCCGCCCAGAGCCAGCAAGGTCACGATGGCAAACGTCATTAAACCTAGGCCACCACATTGAATCAGGAAAGCAATAACCACTTGCCCAAAAGGCGTAAACGCCGTGCCCGTGTCTACCACAACTAATCCCGTCACCGTAATGGCCGATGTCGCAGTAAACAGGCTTTGAATCCAAGTGATGGGCTCTGTGGTGGCAATCGGCAGTTTGAGTAAGACCGTGCCGAGCATGATCAAGCACGCAAAGCTGAGGCTAAGTATCAATGGCGGTGCGCCCAACAGTTTTTTGCCCGCTTTGGGCTTTCGTTCTATTGGGATAATAGAGGGATGCCACAAAACCATGTTACACCAACCTTGGAGCGACGTATTTCAGCTCAGCGCGACTACCACAAAGCAACAGCGTGTCGAACTCATTAAGCACAAACTCATCATTGATATTGGTGTAGACGGCTTCTTCGCGCTTCACCAAGATAGGCTGAATGTTGTAACTGCCTCGGCTGATCAACTTAGAAAGCGGCGTATCGTGCAGATTGGATTTAACGTGGATTTCCACCACATACAAGCCATGCCCCATTTCTAAATAGTTGTTCACCATCGGATAGTTGAGTGCCTGCGCGACTCTTACGCCCATCTCCTCTTCAGGATGAATAATACGTTGTACACCAAGCTTAGACACGATGGTATGGTGCGCTTTGGTGCTCGCTTTGACCCAAATGGATTTCACACCCAGATTTTTCAGCGCCAGCGTACACAACAAACTGGCTTGCATGTCTTCACCAATCGCCACCAACACCACATCACTGTTCGCTAGCGCTAACTCTCTGAGTGCACCTTCGTCTGTTGCGTCACATATGACCGCTTGCGTTAACTCTTCGACGTATTTTTCGACGATTTTCGGGTCGCTATCCACCCCCGCTACGGTGTGTCCAAGATGAATAAGTTCTAAGCTGGCGGCAACGCCAAATCGCCCTAAACCAATTACTGTAAAGTGAGCCATATCAATACCTAACTGTGTTTTATGTATAGAAAATGCTAATGCGTTAAGGGCTAGACTGATTTTCCGTCGCGGAAAATAGGCAACACGAATCCTGTTCGAGTGCTGATAACCAGCACTAAACCTTGGCATTAACGTTGATTAAATTTGGAATTTAGTGGTGCTTGGACGTCTCAAGCACTAAACGATAACCCAGCCCCGGCTCGGTTTTTAATAGCCGCTGTTCGTCAGCACTATCGTTCAGTTTTTTGCGTAGTTGACTCACTAGCACGCGTAAGTAGTGAGTATCTTCGACATGACTTTTTCCCCAAATCACCGCTAGCAAATGAGTTTGCTCAATGAGCTTTCCCGGCTTGAGAATCAATTGTTCAATGAAAGAAAACTCTTTCTTGGTGAGTGGAATTTCCCTCTGATCCAACCAAAATTGGTGAGTGCTTTTGATGATTTTGACTCGGCCAGCCACCAGCTCATCAGCGATGGATTGCTCATCCACCAAATCTCGAACCAGCACTTTGATGCGCGCGATGAGCTCTTTTACGCCAAAAGGCTTGCTCAAGTAATCATTCGCGCCCGCTTCTAAAAGGCGGATTTTTTCCTCTTCTTGATCGCGAGCCGTCAGCACTAGCACTGGCGTTTTATACGTCTGACGAAGCGTAGTGAGAAACTCCTTCCCATCGCCGTCGGGCAAGCCTAAATCTAGCAGAATGACGTGTGGCGAATGTGCTTCGAAACACGCTTTGGCTTCTGCAATGGTACTCGCGCCAATGTAATCAAACCCTTCAGCATACAGCGAAATTCGAATAAAGGTATGAATGCGAGGCTCATCGTCCACGACTAAAACTTTGTAACTCACGCCTGCTCTGCTCCTTGATTGAGTGGAAGTAGAATGCGGATCAGCGTCCCTTCTGATACTGGCATAGATTGAATCTCTCCTTGGTGTGCGATGATGATGCCTTTGGCAACCGCGAGTCCCATTCCGGTGCCTGAATCGGCCGATTTGTTGTTCGCGCCGGAATAGAAAAGGTTGAATATTTTTTCCGCATCTTCAGCTTTGATGCCAATCCCCATGTCCCGAACATCAATCACGCACGACGAACCCTGCTTAGAAAGAGAAACCTCAACAGATTCATTCTCTGGTGAAAATCGCATGGCATTATCCAGCACATTAAAAATCGCTTGTTCGATGAGCGAACGACTTACTGACAAATAATCAACGGAATCATCCATATTCATGGACACTTTCTCGGTGTAATTTGGCAAACGAGAAACCGCACCCCGAACAATATCTGCAATCAACTCATCTTTTTTGGTAATTTTTAATGTGCCGTGCTGGAGCTTAGTCGCCTGTAAGAGGTTCTCGATATATTGATGCAAGCGATGGCTTTCTGAAGTCGCACTGTCGAGCAATTCTTTACGCTCTAAGCCATTGAGCTTGGGCATGTACTCGTTGAGTGTGGTCAATGTTCCAATAATGGTTGCCAGCGGCGTGCGTAAGTCATGGGACACCGATAGCAGGATGCTGTTTTGCAGCTTGGTTTGTTTTAACTCGCCCTGCTGGCGACGATAAAGATCCGCAAAGGTGCTGGTGATAAATGCCACCACCATAAACACGACTAAATTAAAAATGTCTTCCGGACGAAACATCTGCAAAGAGTAACGAGGCGTCGTGAAAAAGAAGTTGAAGCTCAACGCTTCGATCACCGCCGCCGCATAAGCGAATCGCGAGTTGCATTGAAACGCCACTACCACGACCGCTAACTGTAAAATCAGCAGGACTGCGGCTGTAGAGCCAAACAGTTGGTCTAACAACCATGAGACGACAACCGCGCCAACAATCACGGTAGTAGAAAAGAGAAAGGTGTTATCTCGCCATTGAACAAACATAAAATACATCAACCAAAATTCGATGTAGAAAACTTTAGCAAAAGCCCATTCGGAGTTCGCGTAAAAAAAGCGTAAAAAATTCAATAACGACAGTGAGTTATAAACATAATCATCATTAAGTTAGCCTAACTTAATGAATAATCACAAGTTAACGTTGCCCATTAACGCCTACTTACTCGGTATAAACGACAGACACAAAAAAGAGGAGCATTTGCTCCTCTTTCGTGTAGCGTCATATTAGATGACTTGCAGTTGAGCATCACCTTGCTCAGACAAAAATCCGCCGGTTTGATGCTTCCACAACTGAGCGTAAACACCACCCAATTGCAGCAGCTCGTAATGCGAGCCTTGCTCAATGATTTTGCCGTCATCCATTACAATCAAACGATCCATCGCGGCAATCGTTGATAAACGGTGAGCAATCGCAATCACTGTTTTTCCTTCCATCAGAACTTCAAGGTTTTCTTGAATTGCCGATTCTACTTCTGAATCAAGTGCAGACGTTGCTTCATCCATGATCAAAATTGGCGCGTTTTTCAGCAGAACGCGAGCAATCGCCACACGTTGACGCTGACCACCAGACAGCTTCACACCGCGTTCACCCACTTCAACGTCATAGCCAACGTTACCTTGCTCGTCTCGTAGAGATTGAATGAAATCATGAGCATGTGCTTTCTCAGCAGCTGCGATAACGGCATCCATTGAAGCACCTGGATCACCGTAAAGAATGTTCTCTTTAATTGAACGATGCAGCAAAGAGGTGTCTTGCGTGATCATACCGATGTGTTGGCGAAGCGACTCTTGTTCAACTTGAGAAATGTCCTGTCCATCAATACAAATCTTACCGCTATTTACGTCGTAAAAACGCAGCAACAAGTTGACCAACGTGGATTTACCTGCCCCAGAACGACCGACAATGCCGACTTTTTCGCCCGGTTTGATAGTCAGGTTCAAGTTCTCAAATACCGCCTTCTCGTCACTGTAGTTAAAACCTACGTGATCAAAGCAGATCTCACCTTGGGAGATTTGCAAAGGCTTAGCATTTGGTACGTCTTTCACTTCAACATCGTTTGAAATCGTATTGATGCCGTCCACTACCGTGCCAATGTTTTCAAACAGCGCGCTAACTTCCCACATGATCCACTTCGACATACCTTGTACGCGCAATGCAATACTGATGGCAATCGCAATAGCACCAATTGTTACAGCGTGATCTAGCCATAGATAAACCGAAATGGCACTAATAGACATCAGCAGCAAATAGTTGATGGCATCCACACTAAACAGTAAACAAGCCACCATGCGCATTTGGCGGTAAACCGTCACCAAAAATTGCTTCATGCTACTTTCTGCGTATTCCAACTCTCGTTGCGAGTGCGCGAATAGCTTTACGGTAGATATGTTGGTGTAAGAATCGACAATGCGCCCAGTCATTACAGAACGAGCATCCGCTTGCTCTGTCGCTACTTGTTTCATTTTAGGGATAAAGTAGAACTGGATAACCGCGTACATTCCTATCCAAATCACAATAGGCAACATTAGCAAACCATCGGCTTCGCCCATCATCCAGAGCATCGAAAGAAAATAAACGCTGATATAAACCAGTACATCCACCAGCTTCATGACCGTTTCTCGTACCGCTAACGCACTTTGCATCACTTTGGTCGCAACTCGGCCTGCAAAGTCACGCTGGAAAAATCCAACCGCTTGTTTTAGCAAGTAACGGTGAATCAACCAACGGATAGACATCGGGTAGTTACCCAATAACGTTTGGTGCATCACCATTGAGTGGACAAAACCGAGAGCTGGCATCACAACCGCCACTAAGAACAGCATCATTAGCATGCGATCACCCTGGTCTTGCCAGAATGTTGCGCGTTCTTGATTAGAGAGAATATCGACGAGCTCGCCCATATAACGCAACAGCGTCACCTCAGTAATGGCAATAAGCGCACTGAACACAGCCATAACGAGTAAAGGGGCTTCAAAGCCACGAGTGTAAAAACGACAAAAGCCAAATAGCGTCTTCGGTGGCTTTTCGGTTTCCATCTGGGGAAAGGGTTGGGTCAGTTTTTCAAACCAATTGAACATAACAATGACTTTAGGTACCGCGAATGAATTTGCGAACGTTTTACTATCTTTTGATACAAAAGTCAGTAAAATACCGAAACAAAAGCTCAAATGATAATAATTACAATTAAGCTTAGCGTTAATCATAATTATCGGGAATAGATTTATGCAAAAGAATAACTCACTGACCATCGCTATCCGCAACGCGTTGGTTTGTGCTTTAGCACCTACAGCAGTGGTTGCATTCACAGCACAAGCTCAAGAAGACGTCGTACAAGATGACGTGATTGCCATGGAGACCATAACGGTCACCGCGCAAGCACTTAAAGTAGAAACCCCGGCAGCAGAAACGCCGCGCAGCGTATCTATCATTTCTGAAGATGAACTTCGTGTTCGTGCACCGAAAAAACTAGATGAAGCATTACGCTACACATCTGGTGTAACCGCTCAGCCTTATGGCGCAGACAACGACACTGATTGGTTCAAAGTTCGTGGATTTGATGCAGCGACTTACCTAAACGGCAACCGCCTATTCCGCGATGGTTACTACACATGGTTGGTCGAACCTTACGGCCTAGAAAGTGTAGAAGTCGTTAAAGGTCCATCGGCTATTCTGTTTGGTGAATCGGCACCAGGCGGTATCGTGAATGCGGTGCAAAAAAAACCAACGTTTACGCCTCAAGGCGAAGTAAAAGTCGAAGTTGGCAACAACCAACACCAATCCGTAGGTTTTGACATTGCTGACGAAGCAAACGACGCAGGCACTGTGCGCTATCGTTTGGTTGGCTTGATGACAAGCCAAGATGGTGAACTGGACGGCACAAACAACGAGCGTTTCTACCTAGCGCCAAGTGTCGAGTTCGACATTTCTGACCGTACAATGCTGACCGTTTTGGCAACTTACCTTCGTGATGACGGTGTACCAACTAACCCATTCTTCCCAGCAGCAGGTACTCTGATTGGTTCTAACTTTGGCAAAATCGATCCTTCGACTAACCTTGGTCAGCCAAACTACGATAAATACGAACGCACGCAGTTTTCTCTGGGTTACTTACTAGAGCACGACATCAATGACACGTGGTCACTCTCGCAAAACCTCAACTACGGTTCGAATGAGTTGTACTTGCGCAGCTCTTACGCGTTCTCAAACAACGATCCAGCGAAAGAAGAATTAACGCAAGGCATCGTATTCCGTGACGGAAAAAACCAGAGCATCACGTTCGATAACAATGCTGTCGGCAACTGGATGACAGACAACGCAGAGCACACAGTGCTTATCGGTATGGATCTGCAATTCCACAAAACCGATGGCGACGAGCAGGACAACTACGCATTTGGCACCATCAATCCGTGGAACCCAGTTTACGGCAACTTCACCCCTCTTGATCCTGCCGACAACGTGAAACGTGAGATTGAGAAATCTCAAGCAAGTCTCTATTCACAATACCAATTGAAACTGCATGAACAGTGGATTGGTAACATCGGTGCTCGTTACGACTGGGTGAAAACAGAAAACTCTGGCAAAGGCGCTACCGTTGATCAAAGTGAATCTCGTGATGATGGTCAGCTATCTCTAAGTGCGGGTGTGATGTACCTTGCAAACAATGGCCTGTCACCTTACGCAAACTACTCTCAGTCGTTTGAAGTGATCAGCACTATTGATACGGCAACCAATGAACTTTACAAACCGCTGGAAGGCGAGCAAGTAGAAGTGGGGGTGAAGTATGAGCCAAGCTTTATAGATGGCTTTATCAACCTTGCATGGTTCGACATCACGCAAAAGAACGCGTTGGTCACTAACCCATCAACATGGATTGCGACACAAACAGGTGAAGTGACATCTCAAGGTGTTGAGCTAGAAAGCACGGCGCAGCTAACAGACGATCTAAAACTGATGGCAAGCTACACCTACACTAAAGCGAAAACAGATGAGAGCTTTGGCCAAGGTAAAAAACAAGCCGCACTTATTCCTGAGCACCAAGCTTCTGCATGGGTAGACTACAGCGCCTACAGCCTGATTCCAGGCCTCAATATCGGTACTGGTGTGCGCTACGTAGGTGAGTCAAAAGATAACCCTAAGAGCTCGAACCTAACGGTTCCTTCAGTCACTCTTTGGGATGCGTCAGTCACTTACGACATCACTTCACAGTGGCAAGCACAGCTAAACGTGAACAACATCCTAGATAAAGAGTTTGTTTCAGGTTGCGATTACTGGTGTTACTACGGCCAGTCTCGCTCTGTTATGCTAAACGCAAACTACCGCTGGTAATTGTACTTCTACTCCCCTCTATTGAGGGGAGTTTTCTCCTAAGAGCCATCCATGTTTCAACTGTCTAATATTGAGATCGTGCGAGGTGGACGTCAGATCCTCGGCATCGAACAACTTAACATCCCAACAAATGAGCTAACGGTCGTTTTAGGCCATAACGGTTCAGGTAAGTCGACACTGGTGAACCTGCTTTCTGGTCAAATGTCGCCAGATAAAGGTACGGTAACACTAAACGATACTTCCCTTTCATCACTTAAAACCAAAGAGTTGGCAAAACAGATCGCCTATTTGCCACAAAAGCTGCCCTCTTCAGCTGGTTTAACGGTCGAAGAGCTAGTGCGCTTAGGTCGCTTTCCGTGGCGTGGGGCACTTGGTCGTTGGAAAACCGAAGACAAACAGATCATCACGCAGGCTATGGAACGAACAGGGGTTACACCTTTTGCTCAAGCTTTGGCGGATGACTTATCGGGCGGTGAGCGCCAACGTGCTTGGGTGTCTATGCTACTGGCTCAACAATCGCCAATTTTAATTCTCGATGAGCCAACCTCGGCGCTCGATGTTCACCATCAGTTTCAACTAATGGCGCTGCTGGCAGAACTGAATCGAACCGAGAATGTAGGCATTATCGTGATCCTGCACGATCTGAACTTAGCACTGCGCTACGCCACCCACATTGTTGCGCTCAAAAAAGGTAAAATTGCCTTCGAAGGCAACGCCGACATGTTGTTAGACGAGGCACGCCTTTCTAAACTATATGAGTCACCAATTAAGCTGATTGAGCACCCAAGCCCGGCTAACACATTAGCGAGCCAAAAGGTGGCTGTTGTATGCGCATAATGGCTCGTTTACTTACCGTGGTTACACAATCTGCTTTTCTCCTCGCATTTTTTATGACCAATGCACATGCAGTCATCACCGTTACCGATGAATATGGTGAGCATAGTTTTGAGCACGCGCCACAACGTGTTGTTGCCTTAAACTGGGACATCTTAGAACAAGTTTTGGCGCTAAACGTAGAACCAATCGCAGCCCCAAATTTACCAGGCTACCGCCAATGGGTCGTCAATCCAACTGCACCAGAGTCAATTGAAGATATTGGAACCCGAGCAGAGCCCAACTTAGAAAAAATAGCCAGTTTGAAACCAGATGTCATCCTTGCTGCGTCTCCACAGCAAGACTTGATTCCGTTACTCAAACAAATTGCTCCGGTAATCTATTTACCTAATTTTTCTGAAAATGAGGCCGCAGCTGAAACGGCCATTCGTCACTTTCGTACGCTCAGCAAGCTATTCAATAAAGAGGCACTTGCTGAACAGAAACTGGCAGAATTAGATGCTTCATTTGCGCAGATGCGCCAGCGAATTCGCCACTATTACTCTGCTCCACTCAGCGTTCTTGTGATGCGATTTTCAACCCCGAATACTGTATTACTTGCAACCGAAAACTCCACCACTGACTACGTGGTTAGAAAACTGGGATTACAGGCTCCAATTAAAGAGGACCCACGTGCGTGGGGAGTAAAGCAAGATCGAATCAATCGGCTTCAGGGCCTCAAAAACAGCTACGTTCTCTACGTACAGCCTTTCCCAGAAGAACGAAAACTGAAAGAGTCGCCACTTTGGCAAGCGATGCCGTTTGTGAAAAAGCAGCGGGTAAATTCAGTCAGAGCAGTGTGGGCGTATGGCGGTGCCATGTCTTTGCAATACACCGCCGAAGCGATTACCGACAGTCTAATAGAGTTGGCACCAGAACAATGAGAACGAAACATTATATTGGTTATCTGGCGCTGATTACGTTACTTAGCGTCTTTAGCCTACAAATTGATACTAATTTATCACTTTTCGAACAATGGCAATTATTAACAAAACCAGAGGTAGCAACCGAGTTTCGTGATGTATTCTTTACGCAAGCGCAGCTTCCTAGGTTAAGTATGACCCTGCTTGTTGGTGCCATGCTTGGTCTCACCGGCAGCTTAATGCAGCAATTAACGCAGAATAACCTCACCTCGCCGTTGACTCTTGGCACCTCTTCTGGTGCTTGGCTTGCATTAGTCGTGGTAAATATTTGGTTCGTCGATTGGGTAGCCGATTACTCTGCATTAGCCGCAATGGTGGGGGCTTTAGTGGCGTTTGGCCTGATCGTATCAATTGCAGGTGTGCGTAACATGACAGGTTTGCCGCTGGTCGTTTCGGGGATGGTGATCAATATCTTGCTCGGTTCTATCGCCACAGCCATTATTATTATAAACGCCCAGTTCGCACAGAATATTTTTATGTGGGGAGCCGGAGATCTTTCTCAATACAGCTGGGATTGGTTTGAGTGGTTATTGCCTCGCTGCGCTATCGCAATCGTAATTTTGATCGTCGCACCACGTATTCTGACCTTAATGAAACTAGGACAAGAAGGCGCAGCAGCCCGAGGCTTAGCGGTATTACCCGCGTTTGGTGCGTTAATGGTGATGGGTATTTGGCTGGTATCTGCCTCAATCACCGCAGTTGGCATTATCAGCTTCATCGGATTACTGACACCCAATATTGCCAGAGCGATGGGGGCAAGAACACCGCGCGACGAATTGATCAGCAGCATGCTTTTGGGCGCAATGCTACTAATCATCACAGACTCTGCCGCTATTTCGCTGAGCTTATGGTTAGAGGAAACCATTCCTAGCGGTGTAGCGGCTGCAGCTATTGGCGCTCCCGCTTTAATTTGGTTTACTCGTAAAAAGCTGACGGCAACCGATCAACTTAACCTTTCAATGAGCCAAGGAAAAACGGCGCTTTCTAAACGCGCGGTATGCAGCATTGCGCTATTCAGTCTGGTTGGGATTCTAGCTTACTCATTCGTTACCCATGGTATAAACGGAATTCAATGGTCTGTGCCAGGTGAGTTCCAATGGCAATTGCGTTGGCCGCGAATGTTAACCGCACTTTCTGTCGGTATTGCGCTATCCGTTGCCGGAATCATTTTGCAACGCATTGTTTATAACCCTCTGGCAAGTCCCGATATTCTCGGTGTGTCTTCCGGAGCCACGTTTGCCATTATAACGACAGGAGTCATCGCTGGGTCGCTTCTCTCCGCATTTAGCTGGGGTATCGCTTTTTTCGGAAGTATGTCCGTATTGATGTTATTGCTGATTATCGGTAAACGAAGCCATTTTAATCCATCTAACTTCGTGTTGTCCGGCATCGCACTAACGGCACTACTAGAAGCTCTTGTTCAATTTTCGCTAGCTCAAGGTTCTGGTGACAGTTACAAAATTTTATTGTGGTTAACTGGTTCAATTTATCGAGTCACAGCCCACACCGCACTGATGTTATGTTTGGCCATAATAGTTCTGCTTGCCGCTGTATTCTCGATTTCTCGTTGGCTAACACTAATTTCCATCGGGCGACAATTCTCAAATGCACGAGGGCTTAACCCTACCGTAGCCAATACGCTTATGCTCACCATCGTTGCTTTGTTATGCGCCTTTTCTACGGCTACAGTTGGTCCAATATCTTTTGTTGGCTTGGTCGCTCCCCATATGGCGATGATGTTAGGAGCAAGAAAAGTGAAAGAGCAACTGTGTGTCGGTGCCTTAATTGGCGCAACCCTAATGTTGTGGGCAGATTGGCTAGGACAAATCGCTATTTATCCAAGTCAGGTCGCAGCTGGCACGTTGGTCGCTATTATAGGCAGCACTTACTTCCTATTTTTAATGCTGAAGAGTAAATTCAGCTAAGTTGGGAATATTGTTACAGCCCAAAAATACGCTAAGAAAAACAAACCCCGCTATTTTGATAGCGGGGTTTGAAATTAAAGGCGAAGTACGATGCTCTATTCTTCTCGCACTACAGGAAAACGCTGCTCATAAAGTTCCATAAAGTCCTTACGAATTAAGTGCTCTAAGTGGTTCGCTTTATCGGTTGGGCAGAAAATCATCACGTGCAGAATTTGTTCACCATTAATGTTGCTAGAAATATGCATATGTGGCTCAGAACCAGGAAGGTCAACACCGGCATGTTTTTCAATCATCGCATTGTAACGATGTGCAACATCAGCAAAGTAACTGCAATGTTCTTCAATTTTATCAGTTAAAATCGGTAACAGTGGATACAAATTGACGAAGTCTTTCACCACTACAGAAAAGTTGTGGTAAACGTACCGCTTCATGAAGTTGAGGTTCTTTACTGGATAGGTAAAGAACATACTATTAGGCAATGTCGCTGTTTTGCCGGTGTAATGATATTGCCCATGATGCAGGTCGATCTCTTGAATCACCGTCGCCATCATATTGTGCTCAATCACTTCACCACACAACTTTCCGACCTCAATCCAGTCTCCAACGCGAAAAGAACGCGAACTTGCTCTTTGAATCGAACCCGTAAAACACAAAATGATTTCTTTGGATGCCACTACAATGGCAACGGCAATCGCCGTTACACTCAGAGCAAACTCGTTAATTTCTGATTGCCATAAAATAAATAAAATCAGTAATGTAACAGCAAAGGTGCCATTTTTAGTTCTGGACATCCAACTACGCTGATCTTCTGAGAGAAAAGCGTGATCACCACGAATCATCGATAAAATTGCACGACGAATTAACCACATAATCGCAAAGATCAGTGCGGTAAAAATCAATTTATGAGTGAGAAGAAAATCGACAACTAACTGCACTTTCTCCATTCCACGGCTCCCTCGAATAAAAATACGGCCCAGTAACAGCTAACGATAACAAATTATTTTGTCTGTTGTCCGTGCTCACTCAAGTCTTTTTGAAATTACTCCTCTCTAAAGGCGCGATTCATGCTTTCCGTAATTGGCTTTATTAGGTAGCTCAATGGCGTTCGTGGCTCAGATAAAATCAGCACTTCGGCATTCATGCCTGAGGTTAAACGATGTTTTGTCACGTCTTCCGGTGAAATTGCAATTCTAGCGAGATAAAAATCTTCTTGGTTTTCTTGCGAGAGCTTATCGGCAGAAATCGTCAGCACAGTACCGTCTAAAGGTGCCAACGTCCGTGCATTCAGAGCGGTCAGACGAACATGCGCTTGCTGGCCTGGATTCACTAAATCAATATCCTGAGGATTAACACGAGCCTCGACTAACAACTTATCGTCTTGCGGGACCAGTTCTAGTAACGTTTCACCCGAGCCAATCACACCTTTTTCGGTAAACACTTGCATGTTGACTACGCGACCAGAAATAGGTGCGTTGATCGTTGTTCTTGCGACAATATCTTGAGCGGAGCGATATTCTTCCCGAATTGCGACAATTTCCGTTTTGGTATTTCGTAGTTCCTCGACAATCTCATTCAGCCTTTCAAGCTTCAACTCTTCAATTTGCGCTAGGTTCTCATCTAACCTTTTTCTAACGGTGAGCGACTGCCTATCTAACTGGCTTAAGGTACTTCTCACCTCCGCTGCTAAGCGCTTGAGTTGAAGTAAAGTAGATTTTCCCGAGAAACCTTTTTGCACCAAGGCTTGGTTGCTGTCTATTTCTTCAGCAATAAAGTTGAGCCGTTCCGTCTCAATCACTTTGGTTTGCTGAAGGTTTTCAAGCTCTAAATTTGCTCCAGAAATACTCTGCTCAATGATACTCAGTTTACTATCAAAGAATCGCTTTCTCGCTTCAAAGATCTTGTTTTGAACCAGTTGTGCTTCTTGTACGATATCGACACGGGGAATGCTTTCAAGATCATCAGACCATACAATCGTTGGAAGCTCATCAAGCTCCGCACTTAAACGGTTTTCCTTTGCTAGAGTATGGATAAAACGACCACTTAACGAGTCCAACTTAGCCATAGCTTGACGCTTAGAAAGTTGAATTAATAACTGACCTTTTTCGACTAAATCCCCTTCCTGTACATATAGCTTTTCAATAATACCGCCTTCTAAATGCTGAATTTCTTGTCGCTTAGTGAGAACTGACAAATCACCATAAGCAATCGCTGCACTTTCTAATTTGGCTGTTACAGCCCAGTAGCCAAGACCTCCAAGAAAAACACTTAAGGTCACCACACCGAGTAAAATTGGTTTTCGAAAGCTTAGTCTCGCTTTGGGGCTAAAACGATATACGATCTCAGTAGAACTCTGATTAACGGTTGGCAGTTGATTGCTCATTTCTTACCCTTGGGATATCTGTTCTTTCTTCGCCCATCAAACGTTTTAATACTTCATCTTTAGCGCCGTATAACTTGACTCGGCCGTCAGCCAAATACAACAGCCTATCCATTTGTCGCAACGTACTCGGATTGTGGGCAATGACGATAATCGTTGTACTCTGTGCTTTTAAATGGGCAATCAAACGTTGATAAGCAGCCTCTCCCTCACCATCGAGGTTGGCATTCGCTTCATCGAAAATCACAATAGATGGGTCGCCATAAACGGCTCTTGCAAGAGCGATTCTCTGCCTTTCCCCCCCAGATAAACCACGGCCATTTTCACCAATAATGCAATCATAGCCTTTGTTTTTCTTGAGTATTAATTCATGACATCCTGCTAGTTGCGCCGCCTTGATGACTTTAGCGGGGTCTTCTTCTTTAAAGCGTGCGATGTTCTCTCGAATTGTGCCAGGAAATAACTCCACCTCTTGAGCGAGATACCCAAAATGTACGCCGCGATCTTCAGATGCCCATACGGAGACTTCCATACCATCAAGAGTCACTTTACCCGCTAACGGCTTAACCGTACCTAATAGCAGCCGAGCAAACGTCGATTTACCCGTACCAGAAGGGCCAATCACCCCAACAGCAACACCCGGAGGAATCGATAAGCTGAGCGATGAGAGCACTGGTTCAGTTGCTCCAGGATGGCGATAGGCCAGTCCGGAAAGCTCATAGTGTCCTTTTGGTTTAGGCAGTGGCATATCTGATTCATCTTGGCGCACGATCGCATCGATTTCTTTCAACCTTTTATAGGCGCCTTTAGCAGACATCGCGCTTCGCCACGTGCCTATCGCCTGCTCCATCGGCGATAATGCCCGACTCATTAATATGGAGCTCGCGATCATCGCCCCTGCCGTTATCTCATGTTGGATAACTAACCATGCACCACCTCCCAGTAAAAATATCTGTAATGAGCCACGCACAAACTTAGAAAAGTTAGCCATGTAGATAGACTTACCTGCAACTCGCTCTTCAAGCACATTCACTTCGCTCACGCGCGACTGCCACTTCTCTAAAAATGCATTCATCATCCCCATTGCGAGAATTGAATTGGAGTTTTGCGTGGCTAATTCAGCGTTGTTGATATGAGAAATCGCTCTGACTTCGCTCTCTTGCATTGTTTTACGCGTCATTAGCTCATTAAGTAGACCTAGGCTAAACAATACGATAGATCCAAGTAACGCGATGTGACCTAATATCGGGTGCAATAAATACACAAATAAAATAAACAGCGGTGTCCAGGGCGCATCCAACAGTGGGTAAGGTGCTTGACTGCTCAAAAAGCTTTTGATGTTCTGAATGTCTCTCAGAGTTTGCGAGGTATAACTCTTCCCGGTATGTGATTGATATTGAATCGTGCGCTTGAGCATGAAAGCGGAGAGTTTTGTGTCCATCCAATAACCAAAAGATTTACTCATTTGTGCTCGTGCAATGTCGATGATGGACATGGTTAACAACGCGACAATTACGATGACAGTGAGCAAGAATAAAGTATCGGTTGAGTAGGAAGATATCACTCGGTTGTACACTTGAAGCATGTACAACGGAATCGAGAGAACCAATAAGTTGATAAAAAGGCTAAAAACGATCAGCAAGCCCGCAAGCGTGCATAGTTTTTGTTTCACTTCTTTGAAAACCGTTTTTTGCACGACTACTTCCGTTTAACGTGAAAATTGTAGGCGCCAGAAATACTAGCGCCTAGCTTAAGGTAACCTCAAATCGCTCTAGAGTGTCCGATTAGTGCACCTCAGCATGGCAGAGCCACGCAAACTAATTCCCATCCAGAGTTATTTTCAGTCGTTTAGATTACGAACAGATCTGCACCATAGGTGTTGATGTCAGTTTCAGTCACGCCAATAAGTTTCACTGTTAGATCAGCCCCATCGGTAAACACTGCATTCCCAACTGCATCGTAGCTAAAGCTTAAATCACCAAAGTCAGTGACAGAGTCGCTAATGATGTGCAAAGAGTCTTCACCAATGGTGAAATCAACAACTTTGGCTTCGCCATGGCCACCAAACTTATCCGTGAACACAAACTTATCGCCATTGCTGCCGCCAACTAAAACGTTGTCACCAGAACCAGCAACAAGAATATCTTCACCGACACCACCATTTAATTTATTGTCGCCCAGCAAACCCAACAGCAAGTCATTACCGGTACCACCGCCGAGGTAGTCGTTTCCTGTACCAGCCCTAAGGATGTCATCTCCAGCACCACCAGTTAGGCGATCATCGCCGTCACCGCCGATCACATAATCATTACCGCCACCGCCAACAAACGAGTCATTACCACCAAAACCGATAAACAAATCATCGCCGCCATCGAAATCAGCAAATTGGTTATTTACACCTGCATCGCCTAAATACGTGTCATTGTCACTTGCGCTCATTTTTATTCCCTCTTAGCTTATTAATTGAATAGACCTTCTGTTCCACGTCTGACTAGATTCGTCACGACATGAGAAGTCTAATAGTCAACTGAATAGGAATAAGTTTGAATATGGGATGATATTTCAGACTGACATTTTAATAATAAATATAAAATTTAGTACTTTATAGAGTATTTTCTTTTTATTACAGCAAGTTAATACTAGTACTACAGGTTTCTCTTAGCCCAACTTGTAGCTTGCGTACGGTTCTTTACTTCTAACTTTCTAAAAATATTGTATAGATGTGATTTAATAGTATGCTCGCTGATAAATAAAGAATCAGCGATTTCCATATTTGAACCACCTTCTTTCAACATTTTTAAAACCTGAACTTCACGCCGAGTAAGCTCAACCTCAATAGCAGGTTCGATAATGCTATTTACTTCTCTGCCTCGATAATAATTTACTAGCTGATCAAGTAATCTTCGAGACAGCCAATTATCCCCTTTTATTATTGCTTTTAATCCCTGACAAACCTTGTCCATTGAATCTCCTGGACCAAATATACCTTTTACATGAGGCCAAGAAGCGAGTTCTTCTGTGTCTAAGTCATAACCTAGATTAAGCATTATGGTTCCTAGCACTTTATTACTATCTTTTAAATAAACTAAAGTTTCGGAAGGAATCTCAACTGAAAAATCAACAAGCAAAAAGTAGCGTTCCGGAATGAGTTCATGATAGCTAGGGTTTTTAGTATCAATGATCGTTATTTTAGTTTCTGTATTTTTAGAAAGCATTTCCTTAAAGTTTTCACTCTGTAAACTTTGTTGAGTGAGCATTAGGATTTCAGGCTTTTCCATATACTGTTCCATAATGTTTCTCATACTTTCAGTGACTTAACATTCTTAAATTAGTAGTTAATCGTCAGCACTTAGTTTGATATGTAAGTGCTAGTTCACAGAGTAAAGTTATTTGCTACTTTTTTAAATTCTAAAGTTATTAAAAAGAGAATCAAAAAAAGTGTTTCTCATAAAAGAAACACTTTTAACACATTCAGGTCACAGAAATTATTAAGAGTTTACTAAATTAGGCAACCTAATATTGCAATAGCATTACACCGTTAACGAGTTGTCTGAAATATTTTCCTTTGCCCAAATAAGTGCTTGAACCCTATTTTTCACATCAATCTTCTTGAAAATATTATGTAAATGCGTTTTTACCGTATTCTCGCTGACAAATAATTGTTCGGCGATTTGTTGATTGGACGCCCCCATGGAAAGAAAGGTAATTATTTGTTGCTCTCGTTTGGTCAGAATAGCGGAAACATTCTTATTTATAGGTTTGCAATGTCGACGAAGGTAAGTAATGTACTGCTGAGAAAACTTACGGCTGAACCACATATCTCCTTGAAGCACCTTACCAATACCAACTTGCAACGTTTTTATATCATCAGAGGTATAGAAAATACCGGCCAAAGTACGCCAAGCAAAGAGATCTTCTGTCGATATGGATTGCTCACAATTAATTAAGATTTCAAGCGTGTCTTTCTGCTTGGCGGCTTTAAACTCCGCATAACGGCGAAAAATTTCATCCGTGATCACGCTGCAATCAACAATAATGGCTGATGCAAGAGATTCATGTAACACTCCGTGAATCAGATTATCTGGCGTGATTAGAGCAACACTAATACCGAGTTTGGTCTCCAATACATCTTTCAACAGAGATGACTGTAGACTTCCCTCCGTGATTAAAATAACGTTTCTTTTTTTTTGCTGCTCCATCCTGATCGCATTCCCTTGGTCGTTTTTATTGAAATACGCAATAGATTTAGATAGAGCGGTAGTATTGTCAAGTATGAAAATCACTAGTACTAATTAATAACTCATTGAAGTGTCAATAATTTTTAAGTGGCAAGTATGTGAGAGGTATTAGCATTTTTCAGACATTAAAAAAGGGAGTATAAACTCCCTTTTTGTGTTTGAGCAGGTGATTTAATCACGCACGTTAGAGGCAAAACACCACCTAACTTAGTGGATTGGAACAGCGTTTTTTTGGTTAAACTTACCAAAGTGTTGTTCTAACACTTCTGGCGTCAGCTTACCTTCCGCTTCCAGCTTTTTCAGCTCAGCGACGATCGCTTTTTGCTCTTCTAGCGACGGCAGTTTTACTTCTGGCTCCTGAGCGGTTTCTTGAGAAATTTGCTCTAGTTCTTTTTCGAAGTCATTCATAGTACTTACCTAAAATTAATGATTGAACTTTTAAACTTCGCCTATTCTATCCAACTCTATAACTTGAAGCTACCAACCATCTTGTCTAAACGAGAAGAGAGCGCTTGAAGATCGCGACTTGCATCCGCCAACTCTTCTGCTGTCGCGGTTGTCATTTCATTTATCGCGTTGATTTCTTCGATATTTTGATTAATGGTATGCACCACCGTG
Organism: Vibrio sp. sp1; assembly: GCF_016920955.1. Classification (NCBI taxonomy): domain Bacteria; kingdom Pseudomonadati; phylum Pseudomonadota; class Gammaproteobacteria; order Vibrionales; family Vibrionaceae; genus Vibrio; species Vibrio sp. sp1. The sequence continues at coordinate 705,425 of NZ_CP060590.1, read as the reverse complement.
GATTGCTCTTCCGTCGCCGTTGCAACTTGTGTATTACGATCAGAGATGTCGGTGATTCGTTCAGAAATACTGATTAATACCTCGACTGCTTCATCGGTAGAAGTAACCCCTTCTATGGTGACCGCTTTGCCCGCTTCCATAGCATTTACCGCGTCTTGTGCGTCACTTTGAAGCTGATTGATCATGCGCTGAATCTCTTCTGTAGAATCAGCCGTGCGTGAAGCTAGGTTTCTTACCTCATCAGCAACAACCGCAAAACCACGTCCCTGCTCACCAGCACGAGCAGCTTCAATTGCAGCGTTTAGCGCAAGTAAATTCGTTTGCTCAGAGATGTCACGAATTACACCCAGAATCGAGCCAATATCTTTGGTTGTCGATGCCAACTGCGTAACAACAATATTGGTTGTTTCAACATCATCGGCTAGGCGGCTGATCACCTCTTTTGCTTTCATCACAACTTCTCGACCAGTTTGAGTGTTATCTGAAGCCTGATTTGCCGTATCAGCAGCGGTAGCAGCGTTCGATGCAATTTCACTGATGGTCGCACCCATTTGGTTGATAGCTGCAACTACTTGAATGGTTTGATCACGCTGCTCTTGGCTGTTGTCGTGTGTGGATGTTGCTTTCGTTGACACACTTTCTGCCGCTTGACTTAATGAGCCACTGGTTAAAGCAACTTCTTTCATCGTGGCATGAATCTTCTCAATAAATCCATTAAAGCCTTTTGAAAGCTGAGCAATTTCATCATTACCCTTAATTTCAATACGCTGCGCCAAATCGCCTTCACCTTGCCCAAGGTCGGTAAAACGATCGGCAATCAGTCGGATTGGTTTCGTAATGCTGTTTGCCAACCATACGCCCATGAGGATGAATACAACGGCAACAATGATGGTCGTAAACAGCATTTTTTTAGCTGTCGCATTAAGGTCTGCGAATACTTCATCAACGGGAACCACGCCAATAACAAACCAGTTCATTGAAGGAACATACAAACTAGAAACAAAAGTATCCTGCCCTTCAAACTCCACATTAATTAGGTTGAAGCTATTTTTGTTCAACAGCGCACTTGCGTCACTACCAAATAGTTTAGTGATAGAAGTTTGGTTCTTACCTTGTTGGCGGTGTATTTGAATCTGGCCTTGTTCATTAGTGAGGAACACGTAACCCGTATCTTCAATTTTAAACCCATTGAGCAAAGCAACCATGTCTCCCATAGATTTAGAGAGACCTGACATTGATGTACCATTAAGATCTTGGAAATTGGCAAACATTTTCACTTCGCCATTTGCCTCTTGGAACACACTCACGGACGTTTCTTGACCAGACGACGTAAATCCAAAGAACCAAGCATCTTGCGTTCGGTTAAGTTGACGTAAGAATCCGTTTTGATTCCAGTAATATGCCGTTTGACGATTCGCTACCGACGCATCATTAAGACCATACTGTGATTTAACGTTATTGAGCTGCTGAACCAACTGAACTTCTACTGACGGATCACGGTCTGTATTAGATAGGGCTTCAACAATAAATTCGTTTGTAGCCAGCTGTTTTGCCGCTTGTTGCATTTCGACAACTTCGCGGTCAATTTCGGTATTGATTTGCTGCAACATCGCAGGTAGCTCGATGTCAATAAGACGATGGCTCAATACATCTCTCGCATGACGCTGAGCCATAACACCAACAATGATTGTTGATGCTAGAACAGCAAACGTAATGCCAAGTACAACCTTCTGTTTGATGCTCAAGGAATGAAGTTTCAACATATTCGGACCTTTTAAAAGAATCACTTGTTATTGGCCCCACAAGGGGAATCAGGTGCATATCTCATGACACGCACACCACGGAATCTTTATCGGCTCATATGTACAAAACTAGAGGCATTTCTCATTATATTATGAAAAATAAATGTAACACACTGTCAAATAAGCACTTTCAGAGATAGCACGTACTTGCAATTCTCTGTAGCGTCCCAATATTGAAAAGATAAATTGCAATAGAGCGTTGGAACTTTTTTCACATGGAAAATGACCAATACTCAACACGAAAATCACATGGATACCGAGAGTCCAAAGCATGCATAAATCTAACTTCGAAACTCTTCAGCAATACTTAGAGTCGCAGATCATCGGACAGCAAGATCTGGTAAAGCAACTGCTTGTTGCGCTTCTTGCGGATGGGCATATTTTAGTTGAAGGCCCTCCTGGGTTAGCAAAAACCCGTGCAGTAAAATCACTCTCAGACTGTGTTGAAGGCGACTTCCACCGCATTCAGTTCACCCCTGATTTGCTGCCAGCCGATTTAACCGGCACCGATATCTTCCGTCCCGAAACCGGAGAATTCACTTTCCAATCAGGTCCTATCTTCAACTCGCTTATTCTTGCGGATGAGATAAACCGTGCGCCAGCCAAAGTACAAGCGGCAATGCTTGAAGCAATGGCAGAGAAACAAGTCACAGCAGGTCGTCATACCTACCCGCTGCCAGAGTTGTTTTTGGTTATGGCAACTCAAAACCCGATAGAGCAAGAAGGGACCTACCCCCTTCCTGAAGCGCAGCTAGACCGCTTTTTATTGCATTTAGAAGTGGAATACCCAGATGCGGAGCATGAGCTATCTATCTTGCGTATTAACCGCGGAGAAGCAAAAGGCGAAGCAAAGGTTGAACGCCCAATGTTAAGCCAACAAAATATATTCACCGCACGTAAAGAAGTGTTGGATATTCATATGGCGGAAACGATAGAGCAGTACATCGTCCGTTTAGTTATGGCGACACGTCAAGCCAACGAATATGACACTGAGTTGGACAAGTGGTTGTCAATGGGTGTGAGTCCGCGTGCCACCATCGCTCTTGATCGCTGTGCACGTGCGCACGCTTGGCTTGCTGGTCGTGATTTTGTCTCTCCGGAAGATGTTCAAACCATGGCTTATCCGGTACTGCGCCACCGTTTATTGTTGAGTTACCACGCTCAAGCGGAAGGCATTACGGCAAACCAGGTCATCGATAAACTGCTAAACCTTGTTGGCAGTGCATAAACAGGTGAGTGATATGTCCGCTACACATTCATTACCACCTCATGCGAATGGGGTGACATTAACCCTTGAAGAGCTGCTCCAATATCGCACTCAATCTGTACGTTGGTTACCACCAGCACAGAGTCTCTGGTCGCAGATGAGTGGTAACCATACCAGTCGCCAAAAAGGGCGAGGTATGGATTTTATGGAGGTGCGCCAATATCAACCTGGCGACGATATTCGCAGCATTGATTGGCGAGTCACCGCTAGGACCGGTAAAGCACATACAAAATTGTTTGCAGAAGATAAAGAGCAAGCGGTCATTCTTTATCTTGATCTAAGTTCTAGTCTACATTTTGGATCTAAGTATGTACTCAAATCCGTTCAATTGGCCCACTTTGCCAGTGTTCTAATTTGGCTAACTCTAGCTAAAAAAGATCGCATCGGCGCAGTGATTGATGACGGACATCAATGTCTTGAATTTCGCCCCTCTTCTTTACAAAGACAAGGGCTGCGGATTCTTAACGCCATAGTCGACATACATAATGCGCAAGTAACTCGTACTGCAAGCAACGACACTCGTACACTGCCTTATACACAAGTATTGGAGACACTTCATACGCTCACCCCAAAAGGCAGCGAATTGATTATGCTCAGTGACTTTGCCCACGTAACACCAACGGAACTGGCACAACTACGTCGACTCAAACAACACAATAGCGTAAGGGCCGTTCAGTTTTATGATCCGTTAGAAAGAGGCGAAACAGACTTTAGAGGTCAAGTGAAAGCTTCGGATGGGCTGCATAGTCAATGGTTTAACTTTGGCTCTAAAGGACAACGAAGAGAACTCGAAAGCCACTTTACCCAACATCAAGAAACCATTAAGCAGCAGTGCCATTCGATAGCAATTCCATTTAACACGCTATCAAGTGGCTGGCCCTTAATTTCACAATTAAGCTAACAAACTGACAAGCAGTATTTATTAAGCAGTAATAATAATGACAACAAACAACCAAAGCCTAGACCTTGAACCTTTGATTTTGCCAAACGCTCCGGATTGGTTTCCGCTCGCTTGGGGATGGTGGGTGGTGCTTGCAGCCACCTTGCTCTTCGTTTTCGGCATTTGTCTTTATGTGAGATGGCGTAAAAAACACTTACGCGCAAAAAAGACAGCATTAACACTTTTAACTCAACCTACCACGCCTCATACCCCCTCTTCTGCTCTGGAAATATTGCGCCAGGCAGCATTGAGTTACTTTCCGCGTGAAGAGATCGCACCATTAACCGGAATCGCTTGGTATAAATTTCTCGATAGCCATACCAAAGAAAGTCGATTCGTAGACAAACAACATCAGTGGCAAGAAGCGTTGTATCAGAATTCTTCCCAAGGGCAGCATCAAAGCTTGGTAGACGATTGTGTCTTTTGGATAACCTACGCTTTGCCACCAAAGAAAAAGGCAAATAACCGTGACTGAGCAAACACTCATAACCGATCTTGCCCAATGGCTAAACATTGAATTTGTCTGGTGGTGGGCACTGTTTTTGTTGCCCATCCCCTGGCTGGTATACAAGTTTCTGCCACAAGAATCTCAACAAGCCGAGATCAAATTGGCGTACTTACCAACTAATGAGAATCGCAGCAAGCCTAAGCAAGCGCTGCAAAAAGCACTTTCAATCGCGATCTGGGGCCTTCTTGTCGTCGCTTGTGCGCGTCCAGTTTGGTTTGGCGATCCCGTTGAATTCCAACCCAAGTATCGGGACTTGATGTTAGTCGTCGATCTGTCCGGTTCGATGCAGCAGGAAGACATGGAACTCAACGGCGAATATATCGATCGCCTCACAGCAGTCAAAAAAGTTCTGTCTGATTTCGTAGCAAAGAGAAAAGGTGACCGTCTCGGAGTTGTTTTGTTTGGCGACCATGCTTATTTGCAAACACCACTCACTGCAGACCGCAAAAGCGTCATGCAACAGATTAATCAAACCGTCATCGGCTTGGTTGGTCAACGAACCGCCATTGGTGATGGTATTGGGTTAGGCACAAAAACCTTTGTAGACAGTGATGCTCCCCAACGAGTCATGATTTTGCTCAGTGACGGCAGCAATACTGCAGGGGTGCTCGAGCCGCTAGAAGCAGCGGAAATTGCGAAAAAATACAACGCCACTATTTACACCGTGGGCGTGGGCGCTGGTGAAATGATGGTGAAAGAGTTTTTCATGACTCGCAAAGTCAACACCGCAGCCGACTTAGATGAACAAACACTGACTAAAGTGGCAGAGGTGACAGGTGGACAATATTTTCGAGCGCGAGATACGGAAGAGCTCGAAAAGATTTATGACACCATCAACCAGCTAGAACCCGTATCTAGCGACACACAAACTTGGCGCCCACAGTCTGAATGGTTTCCATATCCATTAAGCGCTGCATTTGTATTATCGGTATTGTTATTCCTATTAAGGAGAAAACATGGCTGAGTTTATTTTCCTCAATCCTTATTGGCTTTTGGGGCTCATCGTGATCCCTATAGCACTCTTGCTTAATCACAAATTTAGAGCCCAAAAGTCCACACTGATTGCCCCTCACCTATCGCGGATGCTCGGACAAAACACGCAGTCTAAGCATTACTTCACTCTATGGGGTTTAGCTTGGGCAATAACTTGCATTTCATTAGCGGGGCCAAGCTGGCAGTCCAATGCTCGACCAAGCTTTGAGTTAAACCAAAACCGAATCTTGGTGCTTGATATGTCTCGCTCTATGTTTGCTACAGACATCAAACCCAATCGGTTAGCACAAACACGTTATAAGGCGCTCGATTTGCTGCCTAAATGGAAAGAGGGAGCCACTGGACTTATTGCTTACGCTGGCGATGCCTATAACTTAAGTCCACTGACAACTGATTCCAGCACGCTTGCGGGCATTATCGAAAATTTGTCACCAGAGCTGATGCCTTTTCAAGGAGCAAACCTGCCTGCCGCGATTGAACTTGCGATCAACCAGTTTTCTCAAGCTGGCACGCAACAAGGCGATATCATCGTGTTAGCGGATGATCTTGATACGTCAGAGCTGTCTCGCGCGTTAGATTTAGTCCAAGGTACAAAGTTTCGCATTTCTGTTCTTGCCGTCGGGACTCCTAACGGTGCGCCTATCGCGCTGCCCGATGGCTCTCTGCTAAAAACTGCACAAGGCACAACCGTCGTAGCGAAAACAAACCTGAAAAATCTACAGACGCTAGCGAATAAAACTGGCGGTCTATTTGTTCCTATTCAGCACACCAACCGTGATGTTGAAAATATCGCGGCCTTTACTAATAACATTGGTAGCCAGCTTTCTGCGACCCAAAGCGAAGAAGTTAAAACTGATTCTCGTCTCAACAGTGGCTTTTGGTTACTGCCGTTGTTACTTATTCCTGCGGCTTTACTGTTTCGACGCGGCCTGATTTGGGTGTTAGTTGCGACTGTAGTCCCAGTAACGTGGACACCGCATGCAGAAGCTAATCCGTTCTTAAATGCCGACCAACAAGGAGCGGAACTCTACAAGCAAGGTGAGTATGAACAGGCGCAAAACCTATTTACAAACCCAAGCTGGAAAGGAGCCGCCAGTTATCAAAAAGGTGACTACGAAGCCGCTATCGAAGCATTTTCTCATGATGCCTCCCTTAACGGCCGCTATAACCTCGCCAACTCGCTCGCTCAAAATGGTCAATTAGAAGATGCGGCTGATTTGTATAAAAAACTGCTAGAGGAAAAGCCTAACTTTGAAGCCGCGAAGAAAAACCTATCGGTTGTAGAAGAAAAGCTAAAACAGCAACAGCAACAGCAACAGCAACAGCAACAGCAACAGCAACAGCAACAGCAACAGCAAACAGCAACAGCAACAGCAACAGCAACAGCAACAGCAACAGCAACAGCAACAGCAACAGCAACAGCAACAGCAACAGCAACAGCAACAGCAACAGCAACAGCAACAGCAACAAAAGTCTCAAAACGAAGGGAAAGAAGCGCAAGGACAACAGTCACAAAATCAGCAAGATTCTGAAAATAAAAAAGAAAAACAAAAAACGGAACAACATCAACCGCAACGAGATGACAAGCAAGTGAAGGATCAAGGTGAACCAATACAGGCTAAAGCGCATCCCGAAAAAATGCATCAGGATGATCCTGAGTTCCGTCGACTAGAAGCAGTAGAAAGTGCTCGCGACCCAAGCTTTTTGATCCGTGCGCAAATGCAACTTCAAGCGCAACAAAAACAACCTCCACAACAATCTCAAAAGGAGTGGTAAGCCTGTGATGAACAAAGGCGTAAAACTGGTCTTTATTTTTGTGGCCAGCCTAATATCCAGTTTCTCGGTGATGGCACAGACACTTCAAGCTAGTGTGAATAAAACACAAATAGCCAAGAATGAAGTGATTAACCTCAGAATCATTTCAGATACTGAGCTCAGCTCAGACTCAATCGACTTCAATGTTCTAGAGAAAGACTTCTTCTTGGGTCAACCTCGTTATGGCCGCTCTAGCAATAACATTAACGGAAGAAAATCAGTGCGTACCGAGTGGAGTATCTCAATTGCACCAATGAAAGAAGGTGTTCTGACTATTCCAAGTTTTTCCGCTGATGGTATGAAAACGGAGCCGATCAAACTACGTGTCAACGCGAGCCAAACAGACCCCAATCTTGATGATCTATTTAGCTTCAATATTACGGTCGACAACAGTACGCTCTACCCTCAGCAATCTGCAACATTACGTATACAGCTTCTAATCAAAGCGGACACTCGACGCCTAGATAACCCGCAAATAGTACCTCCGCAAATTGAAGGCATGAAGCTTGAGGCACTGGGTGGCTTACAGCAAAGACAGAAGATCTTAAATGGGTTAGAAGTAGCGGTCATAGAGCAGTCGTTTCGCTTAACGGCCAATCAACCAGGCACTTATACCTTGATAGGTCCTAAACTGACCGGTTCTTATATTTATGGCGACAGCTTGACGGGCTCAACCAAAATAATGCCTATCAATACCAAAGCGGAACGCATGCCAATAACGGTCAAACCGATTCCGAGCGAATTTAAAGGTGAATGGCTTCCTGCTTCAGCGTTAGAAATGACACAGAGCTGGCAAGACGATCAAGGTAATCTACTGTCGACTAACGCGATCAACACAGTAAAACAAGGCTCTTCACTCACTCGAACCATTCAAGTTAAGGCTCGCGGTACACAAGCCGAATATCTGCCACGAGTCAATATTAGTTACCCGAGTTCACTGCGCGTGTATCCCGAACAACCTAAGTTCGATAGCGCGAGAGATGGCACCGTTACCATGACGGTGAAGCAAGTCATTATTCCTACAGAGGCCGGGAAATATACCTTACCAGGATACGACTTGAACTGGTGGGACAGTCAAAATGATGAAGCGAAGAAAACAACGTTACCAGAGCTAACATTAGACGTAGAGAAAAATGACACTGGGCTAATCACGTTGCCGGAATCGCCTCTTTCAGCGCCTTTAGTGTCAGCCCCTAGTCCTGAATCAAGCGGCGATGTAAACAGTCTCTGGCGAACATTAACCTTTGTTTTCTTAGGGCTTTGGATAATGACATTGGGAATCGCTACTTGGGCATGGAAAAAGCGGTCAATAACAGCGAGTGGAACGGTTTCAAATACTGAACAACCACTTTGCATCGACGCGCTAAAAAAAGTCATCGAAGAGGGCGATGCTGCGAAAATTGAACGCTCTGTAAATGAGTATTTAACCACTCATCAAGACAGGTTAAACCCTGGTGACGTACAAGCAATTAAGCAAGAGCTTAATGCCATGAATCAAGCGTATTTTAGTGCTAACCAACAACCTTGGAGCCCTGATTCGCTGCTAGCGAAAATTCAAAACCTTGGCAAAGCAAACGTAACGAAAACCGACCACCAACTCGAAAAGCTATAAATAACTAGATAACAATGGCAGCTCTCATGAGCTGCCCATTCTCTTATGCGGTCAAATTTGCTTTAGCGGTTTTATCTAGAGCACCAACCGCCGCCCCCTTCCCTATCAAGTTGCTCTTATGAACATCACTCACTCAACAAACACTTGGGGCTCGTATTCGTATCGCCTTACACAATTTCGCCCATGATTCTTCGCTTGATAGAGTGCCTTATCCGACAACTGATATAAATGGTCGAAATTAAAGTCTTTGCCTTTCGCTTTATAACAGGAGTAACCGACTGAAACGGTAAGTAACTCCCCTTCTGGGTTATGTCGATGCTTTATCCCCTCGCCCTCGATACATTGACGAATGCACTCTGCTCTCAGTCGAACCTCCTCTTGCTCAGAACCAATCATGAGCAATGCAAACTCTTCACCTCCGATACGGCAAAAAACTTCATCTTCACCTTTGGTATGATGATCCAAGATATAGCCAATTCGCATCAATGCGATATCGCCTTCGAGATGACCATAGTGATTATTGAATAAGCCAAAATGGTCAATATCAATCAGGATCAGGCCAAACGACATGTCGTCTTCACACTCTAGGGCACAATATTTTTGCATCACATGTTCTAACATGCGGCGATTACCAAGACGCGTCAAAGGATCGAGCTTAGAAAGTACCTCAAGCTGTCGATTGGCTTCCTCCAACTCTTTTGTTCGGTTCTGAACCTCCAGCTCTAAGTTTTCGTTTAATTCGCGAATCGCCTCTTGAGCTTGAGTACGTTGCAATACTTCAGCTAAGCTGGACGCGAACATACGAATCACTTCACGTAACTGAGAAGTTAAGGGCGCACGTGTCAGCAAATTATCAACAGCGATAAAGGCGATAGGACCACTGCTATTTGAAGTCAATACCGTCATCGCAGCCCAACCAAAGCCAACAATATTACAGTCATGATAAATAGGCACTGATTCTTCAAATGCGACTTCGTTTGGCATTGAGCGAGCCAGATTTATAAGAGAGAAATCTTGGGTTTCGCCAAAGAAGTAAGATTCATCCACCACGTTACCTTGAATATCGGTACCCCACGTTCCTTGCATGTAAGAGCAATTTTCATCAGTTAAAAACACCGCCATTCGGTCAATGCCAAGATTTTTAATGGCGAAAGTGACGGCCGATTTGCATACTCCACTGACAGTAGTGCAACGTGATAACTCAACCATGCTTGAATGCAACATGCGTACGTTTTGTTCTTGGCGCTTACGAATGTAAATTTGAGAGAAAAGTGAACCAAACGAGTCCAACATCTGTTTTTGATATGCCGTTATCGGCTTACGATGAATAAAGTTATCTAGCGCGAACCACCCAAACGGTTCATTGCCATCGCGTAAAATCAACATCGCATTCCAGCCCTGCCCAATGACCTTGCCTGCTGTGTATATTGGCGCGTCTTCTACAATCACTAAGTTGCTCTCGAGGCTAGATAACGCGGTGATATACTCCTCGCTAAGTTGATGTAAATCGTATTGTGTGTGAAATTCATCAATCGTAATTCCTGACTCATCCGTGCCGTATGTACCACTGAAGCTGCGCTTTTTCATATCGAGAAGCATCAGTGTAGAGCGATCAAACCCAAGTCGTTCACGTAACGCTTCGACGGCTTTGTAGTACAAGTCCTTTAAAGAATCAGGATTAGAGATTTCGAGTGCAACTTGCTGAACTAACTTCATATTTTCGATAAAGCGCTCGCGTTGGCTAATCTCATCAACATATTGCGCTTCACGAATATCTCTGTGCCTGATCTCTTTCGAGGCATTTTTTTCAGCACGAATACATTGCCAACGCGCCGCTGCGAGCTGCATTGCGTCGTAACTTTCTTCATAGATATTATGTGCTGTGCGAGCATGTACAGATTGAATCAGTAGGTAGGTACGTTTGATAGGCGTGTTGTCGAGCATCATGATGTAACTATCACCGCCTAAATCTCGGGTGTGATTCCAGTTACAAGTGTTGATCGCCAGAGGTATGATGCTTTCAGAGGTATCAAACTGACTTGCCCACTCCCAGAATGTCTCAGGATAGTTTTGGGTTGGGTAAAGCTCTCCGCGAGAGAAGCTCATCGAATGACGAGGGTTAATTGAAGGATCTTCAAAAATAGCGAGGGCTTGAGGGGAGAACAGACTCTCTAAATGATCAAAGATTGCCTCCGCTAGCAACCGATGGTCCCTCGTTGAAGACACTTTTCTTGTAAAACTTCTTAAACTCACCCTACCAACCTAATCTACTTTTTTATCCTCGATAAAAAACTACTTAGGCCATGATATGCAATCAATACGTTCAAATTTGAGCTGTTAAGTCATTCGCAAAATTATCAGACTTAGTGTTACATTCGAGAGCTCTTCAGCACTTTTAAAGCCATGTTTCACATAAGTTACATACTTTATAAACTGGGGAGGAAAGTTGTACTTATTTACAAGATTTTTTGTGTTGGTAGGCGTTATAAGCCCACGACTTAAAAAGAAAAAGGCCCCTCATCAAGAGGGGCAAAGTTACCATCGCTTATAGTTATTTAGTTATGCTTGTAAATACGGTGGATTAACCGAAATCACCATTTACGTAGCCTTGAGTACGGTCGTCTTGAGGGTTGCTAAAGATCACTTGCGTATCGTTGTGCTCGACCAGTTCTCCCATTAGGAAAAACGCAGTGCGGTCAGAGATACGACGCGCCTGTTGCATTGAGTGAGTCACGATAACGATGGTGTAGTTCTTCTTTAGCTCTTCCATCAACTCTTCGATTTTGTGTGTCGCAATTGGGTCAAGTGCCGACGTTGGTTCATCCATCAGAATCACATCAGGCTCCATCGCGATTGTACGTGCAATACATAAACGTTGCTGCTGACCACCAGAAAGACCGAATGCGTGTGATTTAAGGCGATCTTTCACCTCATCCCAAAGTGCAGCACCGCGCAGCGAACGCTCTACCACTTCATCAATTGTCTTTTTGTCTTTGATACCTTGAGCACGTAAGCCGTAAGCCACGTTCTCGTAAATGCTCATCGGGAATGGGTTTGGCTTTTGGAATACCATGCCGACTTTGATGCGAAGGTCAGCAACATCAATGTTGCCGTAAATATCTTCGCCGTCCATCGCCAATTTACCTGTAATTTTCACGCCTTCGATTAGATCATTCATTCGGTTCAAACAGCGTAGAAGCGTTGATTTTCCGCAACCTGACGGGCCGATAAGTGCAGTTACTTGGCGAACTGGAATTGGTAAGTTGATCGATTTCAGTGCTTGGTTGTCACCGTAGAATAGGTCTAGGTTTTCAATATCAAATTTGTTCATTGTCTTAATCTCTTAATTCTTGAATTCGTGTCTTTTAACGTGCGTTCTTAATTAGTGTTGTTAGTAAGTTGCGGTGTTAAAACGTCTAGCAATCAGTTTCGTTACCATGTTGATCAAGAGAACAACTACGATAAGCACTGTTGCCGTACCGTAAGCCTGATTCCATTCTTCAACGGTAAACAGTTCGGTAGTCAGTTTGTATAGGTGAACGGTTAGCGTACGACCTGAATCCAATAAAGAATCCGGAATACGTGCAACCATACCTGCTGTCAGGAATACTGGAGCAGACTCACCAATGACACGACCAATACTTAGAATGACCGAGGTTAAGATACCTGGCATTGCGCTTGGAAGAATCAAACGCCAGATAGTGTAAATCTTAGAAGCACCGAGGCCATAAGAGCCTTCACGGTACGTTTGTGGTACTGCCATCAACGCTTCTTCCGTTGTACGGATGATAACTGGCAGGATTAGGATACTTAGCGTCAATGCACCCGACAGAATCGAGAAGCCAAGGCCAAGAATCGCCACGAAGAAAGTCATACCAAACAGGCCGAAAATGATCGACGGGATACCCGCCAATGACTCGGTACAGAATCGGATGATTTTCACCAAACGACTGCCCACTTTCGCGTATTCGGTCAAGTAGATTGCCGTCATGATACCGAGTGGCGCTGCCACTGCGATAGAAGCGATAACCATGTAAATGGTCGCCACAATCATTGGGAAGATACCGTGCTCTTCACCTGTGCGCGTATAGTTATCAGTAATGAAGTTCCAATCTACGTGTTGTAGACCGTTTGATAGGATGTACCAGATAATCCAGAACAAAAAACCTACCGTTAGTGCTGCCGAGATCCAGACAAATGCGTTAAAGACATTATCTTTGAACTGGCGTGCTTTTTTTAGTTTTGCGCGATCCATAATAGTCACCTTTAACGAGCGATTACTTCGCTTTTTCTCGGTTTAGGTACAGTAGTACAGCGTTCAACGACATGATGAAGACCAGAAGTACTACACCTGTAGCGTAAAGTGCGTTCGCGTGAACACCACTTGCGTAAGACATTTCAATAGCGATGTTTGCAGTTAGTGTACGAGCCGAATCAAGGATGCCTTCTGGCATTGCCGGCGCGTTACCCATAACCATGATAATCGCCATGGTCTCACCCAATGCACGACCGATACCCAGTATCACACCTGTCATGATGCCTGAGCGAGCCGCTGGAACGAGCAACTTAAAGATGGTGTAGATTTTCGATGCGCCCAGTGCCAAAGAACCTTCTTTATAAGTACGAGGGACAGCGCGGATAGACGTTTCAGAAACCGTAATTACTGTTGGTAGAATCATCACACCAAGAACAATAATACCGGCCAAGATAGTGTTACCTGCAGGTACATCAAATACTTTCTGAATCAATGGAACGATAATAACCAGACCGAAGAAACCGTAGACCACTGAAGGAATACCGGCTAGCAGCTCAACCGCTGGACGGATGATGTCTGCTAATCGCTTTGGTGCGATTTCAGCGATAAAAATGGCGGTCAGAACACCAATTGGAACCCCAACAATGACAGCACCAGCCGTCGATACGATAGATGCCACAATCATGGTTGCGACACCGTAAAGCGCAGGTGGTAACCAGTTTTGTCCTAAGACAATGCCCGATACGCCTGCTTCTTGGAATGCCGGAATACTCTCTCGAACGATGAAGTATGCAATAACGGCTAATGAAACAATGCCGATTACGGCACTCGTTAGGAACAAGCCGTGGAAGATGCGCTCTTTCCAGTCTACACGACGCTTCTCGCGTAGGCCTGACTTGCTGATAGCTCTAGCGTCAGTATTCATAAGCTTTTCACTATTTGTTGCGATGGTCATTTAAAAATCTCACGGTTCTGGGCAATGCCGTTGAACACAATGGATAGAAAAGGCTCAGCCCGAAACGTTGGGCTGAGCAAACTTTAGAGTCCCGATGGGATTAGTTAACTGAGATGTAACCTTTTTGGTCAACTAGCGCTTGCGCTTCGTCAGTTAGCATCCAGTCTAGGAATTTTTGCGTTTCTGTTGATGGCTTGCCTTCTTTGTAAAGAACAAGGAATGGACGCGCTACTTTGTAAGAACCGTTTTTAACGTTAGCTACCGTTGCATCAACGCCGTCGATTGCTAGCGCATTAACAGTGTTGTCTACAGTACCAAGAGAAATGTAGCCGATTGCGTATGGGTTAGATGCAACCATTGTTTTCAGTGCGCCGTTACCGTTTGCAACTTGAGCACGTTGAGAGATAGCTGATACCTTCTTACCAGAAATCTTCATTTTTAGAGACATGATGTCTTCAAATGCGCCACGAGTACCAGAAGCTGTGTCACGAGTAATGGCTACGATTGGCTTGTCTGCACCACCGACTTCTTTCCAGTTTGATACTTCGCCTTTGTAGATTGCAGTCACTTGCTCGGCTGTTAGACCTGGCAGTTTGTTTTGTGGGTTAACAACCACTGCGATACCATCACGAGCAACCACTTCTTCGATTAGTGTTGATTCTTTTTCAGAGTCTTTTAGATTACGAGAAGACATACCAAGGTCTGCTGAACCATTTTTCGCTGCTTTTACACCAGCTGAAGAACCAGGACCTTGAACTTCGATAAATACGTTAGGGTTCTTCTTCATGTACGTTTCAGAGAAAACTTCCATCAGTGGAGTTACGCTGCTAGAACCCACTGCAGAGATAGTTTCTTTAGCAGAAACAGGAGTCACTGCCATTGCGCCTAGAAGTGCGATTGCACCGATTACTGTCTTTTTCATCACAATTTCCTTAAGTGGCTTTATTGCCGTTGTGTTTCACTTGAACGGTGCTCACTTTAGAATTTGAATATGACAGTTGTGTTTCACTTAGTTGAACCCTCTATGACACGTTGTCATTTCTAACTATTAATTCCGCGACTTATCCCTCTCTCAATTTGAACGTAACGTTTTTATAACGTTGCCTCATGTTCAAGATGATAACCCCATCGATTTTGGTACATTTCATAACAATTAGATATGAGTAACTCATTGATTTGGCAAATGTAACAATTAAAATCGAAATGCTTATTTATAAAAAAGATAATAATCAAACCGATAGAGGGTCAATCTCATGCGTCAATTTCTTAGTACGCTTTCTATTAAACTTCAGGTTTTTCTGCCTGTTCTATTCACAGTTATATTACTCATCATTGGACTGAGTGTCGGAATCGGTAAACTCGATCAAGCATTCAATAAGGTTTCGGCTTCCACCCATAAGCTAATCATTCACAAAGAGGAACTTAGCGGCATCGTAGACAACACTTACGCCATGCGCATCAAAGCCATTTATAGTCTATTTAGAGCCGAAGATGTTCAGTCTCTCAACCAAGAGCTTTCTGAGCGACAAAACAAAAACCGCGATTTTCTTAACTCCATCGACAATCTCCCTGGCGTTCAAAATGAAGTCAATGCTATGCGTAAAGCCATGAATCACTATGTTGATTTCACTCGCGTTACCATGACACCTCTGCTCACCACTAAACACTCTTCTGATTACACCACCTCTGATTTCAATCAAAAGTACGAATCTGCAATGGCTGAGTATCGATTAGCTGGCGAAGCGATGATCAACGCCATCGACAAACTATCTAAACAATTGAATCAAATCGTCACCGATGAAGTCGAAACGAATGGCGAACAACATTCAACCACGCTAACTTACAGCGCCGTCTCGCTTGCGGTGATCTTGAGTGCCGCTTCACTTATTAGTTGGGTACTCGCCAGCTACATCGTTGCGCCGATTCGTAACCTTCAAGTAACGATGCAGGAAGTCGCGAAGGGAAACCTACTAGTTAAGGCCGAAGCCATCGGGAAAAACGAAGTGTCTCAGTTGGCTCGGGATGTAAACCAGACCATAGAAAAACTGCGTGAAACTGTAAGCGCATTGGTTCGCATTAGTGAAGATGTGGCATCAGCATCAACCGAGTTAGCAACTGTTATGACTCAAAGCAGCGTCAACTCGGATCAAGAAAAGCAAGAAGTTGAGCAAGTAGCCTCGGCGATCAATCAGCTAGAGTCGACCGCAGCTGAAGTATCGACCAATGCACAAGAAGCCGATAGTGCATCAAATCAAGCACGTACGTTAACCTCACAAAGTATAAGCATGTTTGGGGAAAGTACTCGCGCAAGTGAAAAGATGGCGGAACAACTTAACGAAGCCGCTGCCGTCGTGACTTCGCTAAAAGATCAATCAGAACACATTGGTCGCGTGATCGAAGTGATTGAAGGTATTTCTGAGCAAACGAATCTACTTGCACTGAATGCAGCGATTGAAGCTGCACGGGCGGGCGAAAGTGGCAGAGGCTTTGCGGTAGTGGCCGATGAAGTACGTATGCTGGCAGCGCGAACTCAGGAGTCCACCAAAGAGATCCAAACCATTATAGAAGAGCTACAGCAACAATCTGGTCACGCAAATGAAAGTATGCATTCCAGCTTAGCCATGTTGTCAGACAACCAAGCTCTTACACAAGAAGTTAGCCAATCACTTGCTAATATCAGTAATGCTATCGCCGATCTGAACTCAATCAACACTCAAGTTGCGACCGCATCAGAAGAGCAGAAACAGGTTACGGCTGATATCAACAACAACTTAACGAACATCTATGAACTAGTGAGCCAGAACGTCACTGGCATTACGCAATCCGCCGCGGCAGCGCAAGAGTTGTCTGGTTTAGCAGAAAATCAAAAACATCAACTTAAGCAGTTCCAAGTTTAAATACTCTGCTCAACACGATAAGTTCCAAAGGTTAGAAAAGAAAAAGCTCCGCACTGGCGGAGCTTATTAACATCTGGATTCGTGAAAATCCAACGGGGTGATTACTCCTCGTCAGTAACCAGCAGAACAGAGGAAATGTTCGTTGACTCTAGTGGGTTCCAGTTGTAAACCTCACCATTAAATGAATCAAACACCATAACGTTTGAGCCATCACCGTTTGGTGTGTTACTCCAGATGTAACCAGCATAGTCACCCACCTCTAGCGTGTAGCCACTTGCGAATGCAGTGCCGTTCATAGCAGGGCTATGGCAAGCACGTTCTGTCAACGCGACTAACTCCTTAATGTTTGGTATGCGCCAATTCTTTTTGCCAGCGAAGTCATATAAAGCATGATTACCTGATTCATTGCGGATTTGCTCAGCGGTTGATAGCGCTAACTGCCATGACATCTTAGTCGCAGCGCCATCACAAGCTTCGTTTGCCGTATTCCACGTTGAACCAACAGGGCAACGCATCCATGTTAGACCTGTTTTCAGGTCAGTTACGGTACCGCTCTCAGAATATGTATAACGCGTGTTAGGTGCCGTTTTAGCAAAGTCAGTAGAACACTCTTGTGCAGCCATTACAGTTTGAGAAGCCAAAGCAAGAGATAGTACAGTTATTAATTTCTTCATCTTATTGGCCCTTTACTGCTATTAGACGGATTGGGAATTGGAATGACGTGCCTGTGTCACGCTCTACTTTGTCAGAATAAATTTCAACAAAGCTTACGTGGCCACGGTCAGCGCCCCTCGCTGCAATCACTGCAAATTGAAGTGCACCTTCGTAGTTAGCAGGAGAGTAATTATTAAATGTGAAATCACTTAGCCAAATAGCACCTGAATTAGCATCTGGGCTGCCTTTACCCTGTTGAGGGAAGTAAGCTGTCGTCATACCATAGACATTGCCGTCGGCATCTTTCTCTGTCTCACCTAAGTCTAGAACATCGTAGAACTCTTGGTATGTTGGTAGGCGCCAGTCACTAATGCCACATAGTGATTGCTTGTTTATATGTTCAACATATTGGCTTGTTGAACAGATGCCATCAGCAGCATCCACACAACCAACGACTTCAAGATCTTCGTAATACGGCTTAAATGTTTCAGACTCAAACGCAAATAGGCGATCTTTAAATTGAACCGAGCTCGCATCCGCACTCTTATTTTCCCAAACAAGACCAGTACGTTCGTCCATAGTACAAGCCCACTCAGTCGCATCTGCAGCTAAAGCTGCACCTTGTGAATCTAGCTTAACGAACTTAAAGCCAGCGCCTGTCGACGTTTGCTTGTCTTCTTTGTCGAAGCCGTATTCTGCATCTTGACCAGGGTAAGACGCTTGAACCTCAGCAACGTCTGCTGCTCCTTCAGCAAAATAAAGAACGGCGCCCGTATCGTTACTACCAACCGTTTGTTCAGCAACCGCTACAATTTCTTCAGCAAATGCACTTACTTCCGCTTCAGACAGAAGATCAGAGGCCAACGATTTACCTTGAAAGCTAAGATTTTGAGCAAGCAGCGCTACGCCTTTGATCATTTGCTTTGGTTGCATCGCAGCTAATAGCACAACCGTGTTTTGCTCTAGCTTGTCTAGCTCGCTAGCTTCTGCGTTAGACATCACCGTACCAGAAAGAGAAACGCCGGCATCGGCGAGTTGCGCTTTCACAATCTCTTCAGCTTGAGCAACGGTTTTACCGTCAATTACAAGACCCGCGAGCAACGTTGTTACACCATTGACCGTGTTACCCGTTGCTAAATTTTGACCCGGAGCCGCAAGACGCAACGTTTGGTTTGAACCTTGATCAACTTGAGCAAGAATGGTGCTGGTTAGTACGTTTTTGTCGCTTGAAGTCAGGCTAAATTTACCGGCATTATCCGTTTTAGCACTCGGTTCAGTGGAATCACAGACGTAGTTTTGGTTTAAATCGATACATACTGGCGTATCAAGAAGTGTACCTGCAGAAACGATGGTGCCAGCTACATCATAGGTCGGTGCCGACGTGTCACCACCAGAACCTCCGCCACAGCCAGCTAGGGCTAGTGACATAGCAACGAAAGAATATTGAAACTTCATAGATTTTATCTTCTTTTGATTTTAATTAACGAGAGCGAATCACTCTCACCATTGAAAGCAGGAAAAGTCCTAACAAGGTCCAAGGCGAACCACTGCCACCTGAACCACCGCCACTGCTTTCTTTAGTGGTATCAGCACTACACTGATACTGAGCAAAGTGACTCACACCCCACTCTTTCAACACCCCAGAGTTCCCTGACACGCGGTCAGACACTTCGAGACGCCAAGTACCCCAACTCGGTTGACCGACAAGTGCTTGTAACTCCTCGTCATACTGAGCGGTGAAGTAACCTTTAAATCCTTTGGTATTGCTTGATTGATGGCTAAGTAGCACGACCGATTTGCCTTGTGGAGACACTAGCGTCACTTGCAGATCTTGCAGTGAGTCATGTTCGATGTTCAGGTAAACCGCAAACGAATCATCAATCGTGCGTGACTTGTCCGATAGCGTCTGAGAGAACAGTCTGTCGCCCTGTTCCGGCAAAGCGGAGTTCACTGGTTGAGGCTGGATATCGAGCTCTGGCGTACCATTAACCAGCATCACCTTTTCACTCCACTGGTGAGTCTTTAGGCCTTCAGAAAATTGATAATCCAATGAAATAGAGGAATCGAATTGCGTGCCACATGTTAGACCGCTTGGTAACGCCACCTTCATTGAGGTCGAGTCAGAAAGCGTTTCATCAAAGTCGAAAACAGATGCGTTGTTTAGCTGCCATTGCCCTTTGATGCTCGCTTCACGGCCAGTTTGGCTCAGGCTCAAACCAACGTCTTGACCTTGTGCGATGTATCGAGCGTCATAGCGAACACGAAGAGGCGCTTTAAGTAAGTTGTGTCTGTTGAAGCTGTCCGTCAGGAGTTGGGCGTAGTTTTTATTTGGGAACAAGGTGTTTGCGGCAAACACGGTCGATTCCGCCAGATCATGCATTTTCACGCCACGACCAATGCCGTACATACCTTCAAGTACAATGGCGTCAAACTCGCGGAACACGTTATCGGTATCATCACCGTATCGTTCAACCAATGCTTTAAGCGCTTGAAACAGCGGCGTTGACCATAGCTCGTCACCTAGTTCACCGCCCACACTGACGTGCGCTGGATACTCTGAGCTCTCGAAGTAACGTGCTCTTTGGTTCCATAAGCTACGAGTTGTTTTGCGTGTTCCGAACACACCGTCCCAGTTGAACACCGTATCTAACTCGAATTCTTGACCACGACGCGAAGCATCCAAATATTGAATGCGGTAGCTCGCGCTGCCCGCCCAGTAATCAGCAAAACCCTCTGCGATAGCACCAGTGTGACCGTACGCCCAATCCGGTACGATTTGGTAATGAATGCCATGCCCAAGCTCGTGTATCACGACATCAGCATCGACTGCATCCGGAGAAACACCACCGACACCCAGCATGAGTGCTTTCGGACCGTAATAGTAAGTAGAGTTATCTTTTGATAAACCGCGAGCGTCAAAACGAAGCGGTTCGTCAAACAAGTCGTAAGTCAGGCTTGTCAGATATTGGATCGAGCTATCAAGATGATAAAAAGCCATCAACTGTGGGAACGCATTGTCACCAAACTCGGTGCTTTGCATCTCATCAACACTGTCAAATGCTTGAACCCCTTCTGCGCTGAGGAAGTCCAACGTATCGAGTACAGGCGCTTCACCAGGTGCTGGGGCTGCAAATAAACCCGTCGCATCCACTTGCTTTAATCTTGGGTTAGAGAGGTAGAACTTACCGCCGGACTTTAAAACCTCAATCGACTTGGTGACGTACTCGATCGGCTGAGGGTAATCAGACAGTGCTGACCACGTCGATTCTGGTGCCGCTTGCTGTTGCATGGTGCGAAGATCTGGGTTGAATAAAGCAACCTCAACATTAACCAGACTTCCAGAGCTCAAAGCAGGTGGCTCTTGTGCTTGCAGTTGGCGAGGTGATTCCAATTCCATTGCAACCGTTGGTTTACCGTTGCGAATGATCGTATCTTCAAGGCTCTTAAACACTCGCACAACGTGATGATTTTTATCAGTTGTTACTACTAAGGTGCGCTGTGCTTGATATTCACCGTTTACCCAAACATCAAAATTGTAATGCTCACCAAGCTGAGACTGGGTTTTGTAACGGAACTTAAACTCACCCGCTTCTGAGTAGTGGCTGTCTAGATAAGTTTTCGCTTGCGCTTCATTGGTCACCACAGAATCCGTTGAGGGATAATCCCACTCTGCAGCCAGCGCCGCAGGGGTACATGCAATAAGCAGTGAAAACGCCAATGGTTTTAGCTTCATGATTTCGTCCTAGAATTCGTATTTTGCAGTCAGCGTGAAGTAGCGCCCTGGCTCAGTTGAGTAACGCTTACTTTCCTCAGCGATACCCGCTACGTCTTGGTATCGGATGTATTCTTTGTCGAACAGGTTGATGATGTTTGCGCTAACACGAAGGTCTTTGGAAACGTGGTAAGTTGCGCCAATATCAAACGTATTCCACGCACTTGTCTGCGCGCAATCTGTCGCTAGGCCAAGCGTGGTCTGGCATTTAGGAACGCGATCCATTGCCGCGGCCCAGTTCCAAGTCACGTAAGCATTGAAGTCTTGGTTGGCGTATTTCAGTTGAGCGTTACCTTCGAATGGCGTAATGCTTCGAACGTATTCACCTTCCGCGTCTTTGCCATCTACGTAACCAAACTTGGTGCTGATGTTCCATCGCTTAGTGATCGCGTAACCCGCAGAAAGCTCTGCACCATACGTCTCGACACCATCGAGGTTTTGGTATTGTTTAATGTAATTACCATTGCTTGAGTCAAAGCCCGTGGTCACAACGTCGATGAAGTTTTCAAACTTGTTGTAGAACAAAGACGCATAGACATACGCACGACCGTTATCGAACTTGTTACCGATTTCAAATGAGTCGGAAGTTTCAGCCTCTAGATCCATGTTTGGTGCAATGACAAACGGCGTGAGCGGCACAAAGTCGTGGCTTACGAAGCCATACGCTTTATCGTATTCCGGAGCACGGTAACCATGGTTATAAGATACATAAGCAATGTTGTTGGCAAATACTTCACGAGAAACCGACAGACTTGGAGATACCTCTGAGCTATCCATATCTTTTAATGGGAAGCCGCCCACTTCACCCGCACCGTCTGGCGTGAGACGGTGCGCATCAAAGCGTAGGCCACCTGTGATGGTCCATTTATCCAGTTCCACCATGTCTCGAACATACAAGCCAATGTTATAAGCACGAGCAGGAGCGAAAGGTTGTTTGGTCGAAGGCGTTACCCCGTTCCAATCAATCTTGGAATCGCTATCTGTGCGCTCGTAATAGTCTGTAGAAAGCTCAACACCGTAAGCCAATTGGTGCTCAGCATTTGCTGCATAAATCGTATTGGTGAAATCGCCACGGAAGCCAATTGTTTCGTCAATGAAGGTTTTGTGTTCCAGCTCGCGACGCTTGGTGATCAAACCATTGTGATCCACTTGGCGCATTAAACGGTTGGTGTCTTCCACCACTTCGGTGTGACGCCAGTAAACTTTGGTATCCAACTCTTCGAACCAAGTTGGATTAATCGGAGTCACCTCTGCACCAATATAAGCGCTGTACTCTTCTGTGGTTTCATCCTCAGCAAAGTCTTCAATATGCCAAATTCCATCAGGTTGAATGGACGGTGAACCCTCCAAACGCTCTTGGTTCTGGGTGTAGAGTTCCGCTTTGGCTTTCAACATCACCTCTTCATTGAAAAAGTGGTTGATCGTATAAGCACCGCTGTAACCATCGAGGTCGCGGTTATACAAATCTTCATCAAAGTTACGTGTCTCTTGTCCTTGCCAGTATGAAACGTTAAACAAACTCTCTGTATCACCGGAACGAAAAGCTAGATTACTCGTGCCTTTGTACTTGTTGCTGATATCGGTGTAAGTACCGGAAACATCGGTGTAGAAGTCTTTGTCTTTTAAGAAATCACCCGGCTGACTGGATTCTAAAATCACCACACCGCCGATCGCGCCAGAGCCATGCACCGAAGAACTTGCCCCTTTAATGATTTGCAGCGATTCAAAATTGGATAAATCAAAAGTATCTCTCCCAACTGCATCATTAATGTCATTCGCACCGAAGCCATCCGCAGAACGAATGCCATCACGAACGATCATAATGCGGTTCCCCGTCATACCACGGATGGTAATGTTTTGCGGACGTCCTGCACCGCCCGTCACACTTACACCAGGTTCGTTACGCAGCACGTCATATAGCTCGGTCTCGCCTCTTTCTTCGATTTGCTCGTTTGTGATAACCGCGACACTACCTGCCACTTTTGACAATGGCTGATCGATTTTATTGGCGGTTACCACCACCTCTTCCATTGAGAAAACCTTAGATTCGGCGTGCACTTGACTGGCAGCAAGTACCGAAAGTACTGCCGCTGACACTGGGGTAAGCTTCATTTACTGCTCCGCTTTAGATGTTTTAATGAGTGATAGTAGAAATGCGTATTCTTTTGCTTGTTGTTCTTGCGCTTGTCGTGGGTCCATTTGGTGGCCCGAATTAAAATCAGTTTGCAACAAGTACGGCCCGTTGCGCTCACTTAACGCTGAAACTTTAGCCAGATACTTTGCGCCTTCCCAATATGGCACGCGCTGATCAATTAAACCGACTTGAACCAACATGGGTGGGTAAGCGTTTTTATGGATATTGAGAATCGGATCGTACGCCTTCATTAACGCCAATTGTTCAGGTTTGGTTGGGTTACCCCATTCGCCATACTGCTGTGTGGTAAGCGGAAGTGAGGTATCCGACATACTTGCAACCACATCAACAAAAGGCACTTTAAGTACGACACCTGAAAACAATTTAGGATCTTGATTAACCGCTCCGGCCACCAACGTACCACCAGCACTAGAACCGATGGCGAAAACCTCTCTATTGCCACGTTCGAATGTTTGCAGCGCCTTCGCGGCCGCGACAAAATCACCAATAGAATTGGCTTTTCGCACACCACGGCCTTGCTCGTGCCATTCATCGCCAAAGTACCCACCGCCACGGACATGGGCGATAGCGTAAATCACACCTTGGTCGAGTAAACTGATAACCTGAGGCATAAAGTACGGTTTCATCGTAAAACCATACGCGCCGTAACCGTAAATCATCACAGGAGATTGTGGGTGCAATTTGTCTTTGCGATACGCCAAAGAGACCGGGACAGAAACGCCGTCGTGCTTAATAAAAATACGTTGGGATACATAACGCTGACTATCAAAGTCTTGGTAAGCATCTTGAGAGTACAAGGATTTATTCAGCGTTTTTACATCGAACTCTTCCCACTGAGGAGGCGTAGTCATCGACATGCTTCGGATACGAATTTTGTTTGATTCAAAATCGCCCAATGTGCTTAGCCAAGCGACATTACCATCGTGTTCCAATGGCAGTATCACTTTTTCCTGCCCTTGGTAAGAATACACCGTCAATGTCGACAAGTTGTTTGGCTTACTAAGTGCCACAACTCCTGCATCATAAAGGTAGAACTGTTCAAGCGGCTCACGAGGATTGGTAAAGCGTTGCCATGTTGCGCCAAGCGGTGCGAGTTCGGCTTGGTAAAGGGCGAACTTTCCTTCCAGGTTGCTTTTAAGATAAATGTAACCTTTCGCCACATCCGCGTAATATTCCACACCCACTTCAGGCTTTCGCAATGAATCTGAGACAGTGCCCGTTTCTAGGTCGACAAGCTTCTGCTCTGTTGTTGACTCGTTGTTGCTTTGCAGCACAGCATAACGGCTATCTGCCGCACGATAGAAAGAAAGTAACCAATCTGACTTGGGTTCATTCCATAGGACTGTTTTTGCCAAAGATTCAGTGGAGATACGTAAGATCTGATGAGGTCGCTGGGTGCGCTTTTCTTTTGCAACGAGGAATGCCACTTTCCCGTTAGGTGACAACAATACGCCACTATCGACGTGCGTCGCCAGTTCCGTAGATTGACCGGAGAGTAAATCAACAACCACAGCACGATATTGTTCGCTGCCGTCGATATCTTCCGTGAAAAGGAGCGTGTCACCATTCACTTGCCATTGACCAAGTTGGTAGTACTGATGCGCAGATTGTCGTTCATCGAAATCGAACACCACGTTTTCTGGTGCATGTTGACTCGCACGGGATAACAGTAAGTAACGACCATCGCGACGCGTTAGCGTCCACTCTCTTCCACTCACGATCGACCATGGCTTATCACCTTTGTCTGCCACCATGGTATCCCACTGCGTGAGTAGGTTTTTTGTCAACGTCTGATAACTTTTTTGGTGCTGTTCAGTTTTGTGGTTTTGTTCTGTTAGGTAGGTAAGAACTCGCTCATCTTTACGAGCATCATCTCGAAGCCAGTTGAAATCATCAGCAGCAAAGCCAGAACTAGAGGTAATTATGAGCCCTAAAAAAACATGAGTAAATTTCATATAGAGAGCGAATTCATTTATAGGATTAATACAATGGCGCGTATTCTGCCCTTAAATAAAAATGAGATCAATTATCATTTTCATGATCATGTAAGATTTTTATCTAGTGTGTGAGGAAAAACGTTTGCTTTGACCGAGGTTATAAAACTTAATAACTTCCTAAATTAGCGTTCTATGCTGTTTATATACAACCAGACAGATATAAAAGCTGACTAACGAGTGAGTATGGAAAGACGCTATTTCACCTAGCGACAGACATAAAAAATCCGAGTGCGAACACTCGGATTTTTAAGAACTAAAATCAATGGGAAACTACAGCAGCTTTTACTCTTCAGAGCTCGGTGCCGCTGGTTTTTTCTTAGGGATGAAGACATCATCACCCACAGATACGTTTTTGTAGAAGCTCTTGTCACGCTTAGCTGGTTTTTTCGCCGATTTTTTCGCTTGAGGGCGAGCTTTCTTTGCGGTCGCTTTCTTATTGCGGAAATCTGGTTTAGGTGGCTTAAGGCCTTTAAACTTACCTTTCAAATCTTCGAACAATGAAAACTCAAGATCTTGTTGTAGGTATGCTTCTACACGTTTAAAGCTATCCCAGTCTTTTGGACCAACAAGAGAGATTGCATCCCCTTTGTTTCCAGCACGACCAGTACGACCAACTCGGTGTACGTATTCTTCGGTATGCTTTGGCATATCGAAGTTGATGACGTGTGTCACAGTTGCAATATCCAAACCGCGGGAAGCAACATCAGTCGTTACAAGGATCTTAAATACTGCGCGCTCAAACTGACTCATAATGGTGTTACGTTGAGTCTGGTTCAAGTTACCACTTAGTGCTACAGCCTTCAGTTTCTTTTCGTTCAGCTTTTCTGTTAGTCGCTCAGTATCATCACGCGTTGCCGTAAAGATAATAACTTGACGGTATTCAGCCTCAGAAAGAACACGATCTAAAATTGCCTCTTTATGATCTAGGTGATCACACAAGTAAAATTTTTGCGTGATATCTTTATGTTCTTCGTTAGAAACGCCGATAGCAATTCGCTTTGGCGCATTGAGCATTTCAGCCGCGATTTCATTGACGTCTGCATGATCTAATGTCGCAGAGAACATCAACGTTTGACGACGACGATGCTTGGCTGCTTTATGAATGCGACGAAGCTCTGGTGCAAAGCCCAAATCCAACATACGGTCTGCTTCGTCCAGAATTAGCGTTTCCAAACCATCCAGATAAAGCGAACGGTGCTCTAAGTGATCAGCCAAACGTCCTGGTGTCGCCACGATAAATTTCGGGTAACGACGCAGAGCTTTTACCTGATCGTTAAAGTTCTCACCACCCAAAATCAGTGCTGCTTCATAAGATAGGCCAGCTAGCATAGAACGAAGCTCACCATATACTTGTTTCGCTAGCTCACGAGTAGGAGCAAGGATTACCGCGCGAGGGTCTTTCGCAGAAAACGATTTTGTCTTTAAAGACTTATGAAGCATTGGCAATACAAACGCCAAAGTCTTGCCCGAACCTGTTTTCGAAGATGCCAATAGATCCTTGCCTGCAATCGCAACAGGAATCGCCTGCTGCTGAATGTCAGTCGCTTTTTTAAAATCGTAGTGTTTTAGGTTCTTCAACAATCGGTTGTCTAGGCCTAGATCTTTAAATTGCAAAGTATTCTCCAATAAATCAGTCAGCGTCTGAGCGCTCTGTAGTGTCGTTTCCGCTCTAACGCAGCAAAAAAATAAAGCTCGGTATAATACCGCAAATCATAGGAGTATAGATAGAGATCACACAAACTAATTCCCTGTGGTAACGGTAAAACATCATTTGTGGCTCAGTTCAGAGTAAAGACTAGCCTTTTTGATGAGCAGCTGGACAGGAAGTTTAGAGAAAAGCCGTTCAAATATGCCTTCTATCCATCAACAAAACGACTTAAATAGCAGTTATTTGGGCCAATAAACTTTCATTTGTGTCAATATCGTCTAAATTATTGATATCAGGAACGTGGCAAATACACCTGCTATGAAAACTGTTGTGAGAACGAAATAAAGGATAGGTAGTTAAACTTTGTTAAGTTCAGGTAAAAGTTGACGTCAGGTACTCCATGAAATTCTTGGGTTTTTTTGACTTTTGCTACATCATGTACTGATAAAATGTAACCACATTTAACCTCGCTACTGTATAAAATAATAGCTAGTGGCGAGACTTTCACTATAAGCAAGGAGTTCTTATATGAACAAAACGTTGATCGCAGCTGCAGCAACTTCAGTACTTCTACTAGCCGGTTGTGCTTCTTCTGATGACGCAGCTACAGCAAATGCAGCAAAATTAGACGAACTAAGCAACCAAGTTAGCCAACTAAGCCAAGACGTACAAGCTCTTCAATCTGACGTTCAAAAATCAGGCGCAGCAGCAATGGCTGCTCAAGAAGAAGCTGAGCGTGCTAACGAGCGTATCGATAACATCGCTCAGTCTTACACTAAGTAAGATTTGATACCGCGTCTTAACGCCCGTTAAGGCGCGGTTATTTCGACGGGAACCCCATTCTGTGCAGCGATTGCTGCTTTAGCCTTCACGTTTTTCATACCGAATTCATCCAGCCACCACTTTAACTCTTTCGGCACTTTGAGTTCATCTTTCTCGCCATTACTACGAGTCAAAGGCTCATGTGCTTCTAAGAACACACTTCTGTCAGGCTCAAGTGTCATTTTGATAGGCTGGTTAATGATGTTAACGTCTTCGCCGTTACGAACCTTGTCAAATAACCACTCAATGTCACTTGGGTCCATACGAATACAACCCGCGCTGACTCGCATACCAATCCCAAAGTCCTTGTTGGTACCATGAATTAGGTATTCGCCATTCCCGTAAGCTAAACGCAATGCAAACATACCAAGTGGATTATCAGGCCCCGCAGGAACAACGGCTGGTAGGTCAATGCCCTTTGCTTTGTACTCGGCACGAATAGAGGCTGGAGGAGTCCATGTAGGGTTCGGTCGTTTTTGGCTGATACGCGTTGTCATTACTGGGGTATCGCGCCCTATTCGGCCAATTCCGACAGGAAATACATGGACAATATTCTCTCCTTTCGGAAAGTAATATAAGCGCAGCTCGGCTAGATTAATAACGATACCTTTATAAGGTACGTCTGGGAGGATTAGCTGTGTCGGAATAGTAAGAACATGCCCCTCTTCTGGTAAGAAGGGATCCACGCCTTTGTTTGCGGCCATTAAACCTAGCATACCCACATCGTAGAGCTTAGCGATATTTGCCATGGTTTCGCCTTCTTGCACGACGTGGTTTTCAAGGCGACCAATTAAACGGCTTCCATCCTCTGGTAATTCGTACATCTTAGCGAATGATAGACCACTCACTAAAGATAACGACACAGATAGCAGGGTACGTTTTGCGAAACTCATTGATCGCTTTTTGCTAAGCATTTCACTCTATTCCTTGGCACTTTTAAAGAGCTGTAAGGTTATCTCTCTTTCTGTCTTGTGATCAACCATCGGCTTGTGATATTCCAGTAAAGAAAAGCCCTCCCAAGTCCAAGGTTTATGGATGTATTTGTTCGGTACACTTTTGATTTCTGGTACCCAGTGGCGCACAAATTCACCATTAGCATCGAACTTTTCGCCTTGGCTTATCGGGTTGAAAATACGAAAGTATGGCTGCCCGTCACAGCCCGTAGAAGCAGACCATTGCCAGCCACCATTGTTCGCTGCAAAATCGCCGTCCACCAGCTTACTCATGAAGTACGCTTCTCCCCATCGCCAATCAATATGTAAGTCCTTGGTAAGAAAGCTCGCGACAATCATACGTAATCGGTTGTGCATCCAGCCTGTTTGATTGAGCTGACGCATTGCTGCATCAACGATTGGGTATCCTGTTGTTCCTGTCTTCCATCGCTCAAAGGCTTTCTCATCATAGGACCACTGGATTTTATCCTCCCAATCGATAAATCCTTTGCCTTTGACGAGTTTTGGTTCGAAAACCAATAGGTGCTGATAAAACTCACGCCAAATGATCTCACTTAGCCAAGTTGCTTTCCCTTCTGTAAGGTCATTTTGTTGATTTTCAGCATACAAACGAGCAATACACTGCCTTGGTGATAGTGCGCCAATCGCAAGGTATGGAGACAGTTGGCTAGTGCCATCAATAGCTGGAAAGTCTCGCTCGCTTTGATACGCGTCACTGCGCTCCCGTGCAAATTCCCTAAGCTGCTTCAAAATATCATTAGTCGAAGCCAGCCAGTCTTCACTGGATTCTCGAGGATAGCTAAATGTGAAGCTTGAATTAAATCGAGCCGACTCTAATTGTTCGAGTACCTTTTTATTGAGTGGCGCTTGCTCGTGAGGTTTTACTACCGTCGGCATATGGAACTGCGTTAACCAAGCACGCTTGAATGGCGTAAATACCTTAAAATATTCGCCTTGCTTATTAAGAACCGTCGTTGGCGCGTGCACACATTTGTCATGAAACAGTTCAAATTCGATATCGTGAGAAGCTAACGCTTCACTTACTTGTGTATCGAGCTCTCGTTCGTTCACCTCATAGTGAATGTTTGCCATGACAGACGTGGCTTCAAGTGTTTCCGCCCACCCACTAATCACATCTGTACAATCGGAAAACGACGGCACCTCTTTGTACAAAAAAGGAATATTAAGGCTTTCAAGCTCCTCGTTAAGACAAGCTAAGCGACGAGCAATGAGGTCTGCCTGCATCGGCGCCATGTGATGCTCCCGCCACTGCTCTGGCGTCGCGATAAAGCAAGCGACGACAGGCTGACCTGAATCCAATGCCGCTTTGAGTGCCGTGTGGTCTAACGTACGCAAGTCACGTCGAAACCATACTAAAATCATGGTAGCTCCTATCTTTTGTCTACTAAGTTAGGTGTAATTTCTCTATCACTTCAGAGCACCCCATCCGATCACCTAGCTGTGCGTGAAGCATTTTGATGGACGCTACTTGTTTAGCAGCTAGTGCTTTATTGGAGAAAAGGTAGATAAACGAACCATTTTCAATGACCTCGTGATCTAGTAGACCAGAAACATCATCAACCTTATCGATCAAAGTCGTGTGATACCCTTGTTCACAAAGCTTCGCTGCTTGAATCCAACTCTCAGATTCTCTGTTTTGTTCAAAGCTAATGAGCAGACACTTTCCTTTGGAAGCGGCTTTGTTTTCAGAATCGATAACAAGGGCAAGACGAGTGATCAAACAAGTCTGAAATAACCCCACCTGCAAGGATCGCAACGATCCTTTTACCATATCTAGCGCATCAAATACTGGGCTAATAAACTGATCAATAACGAGTTTTAGTGGGTACTCTTTAAGAACAGAGGCAAGTAAACTCTCTGCTTTTCCTCGATTCAGGGTAGACAGCGCAAGCAGCATGTTTTCAACTTCTTCGAGTGTGCGAACCTCGTTTTTGACTTCGACATCGGCGCTTTTTCCTAGCAGCCCCTTCACTTTACCAATCGAAATCCCCTTCGCGAGCCAACTCTGGACTTCGCGAATCGTATCGAGATCTTGCTGGCGATAGAGTCTGTGTCCTTTTTCAGTTCGCTGAGGCTGGATCAAGTTGTATCTTCGTTGCCAAGCTCTCAGCGTAACTGGTTTTACACCCGTGATTTCTGCGACATCTCGGATCGCGTATAGTTTTTCTTCTGAACTACAAACCATAGCGTAATCTCATCTCCTGCGGATACGGTTCTAAAAACTTCTGTTTTGATAAATACTCGTCTGGGTAAGTATTTAAGTAATGCTTAATCAACGTAAGTGGTGCTAGCAGAGGCAGCATTCCAATACGGTAGTCGTGAATCACTGTCGCTAACTCTTCTTTTTCTTCTTTAGTTAGTGAGCGTTTGAAGTACCCTTGTAAATGCATCAACACATTTGTGTTATTTTTGCGGCTAGCCCGATTCGTTAACGCCTTCATCAGTCCTAAACGATACTCTTGGTAAAAGTCTTCAATTTCATAATTAGCGACATCGGCAACTAAGCGGCCAAGGGATCGGTATGACTCTGGGTGGTGTGCCATTAACGTCAGTTTGTAGCGCGAATGAAAGTCGATGATTTTGCCACGAGTAGGCTCACCATCCATCGAGTCGTAAAAGTCATTTAGACAAAATACTCGAGTAATAAAATTTTCTTTCAATACAGGGTCGTTAAGTCTGCCATCCTCTTCAACAGGCAACCAAGGCATTTTTTGCATCAATGTTTGTGTATACAAGCCAACACCTTCTTTCGCAGCACTGTTCTTGCTGTAAACCTTGACTCGCTCCATGCCACAAGT
The DNA here is from genome assembly GCF_016920955.1 of Vibrio sp. sp1. Taxonomy (NCBI): domain Bacteria; kingdom Pseudomonadati; phylum Pseudomonadota; class Gammaproteobacteria; order Vibrionales; family Vibrionaceae; genus Vibrio; species Vibrio sp. sp1. Next base: position 673,561 of record NZ_CP060590.1, on the reverse strand, counting down.
TGGTGACTTGGCACAAACGATGTAACCACAAAGCTGCTCGCTTTGAAGTTCATCTACTTTATTGGCCGAGTAAGTGAGCATATTGTCGGTATGATCATTTTCTGGATTTTTGGTTTCAACCAATGCAACACGCTCTTCATTAGAAACAAGACGAATTGTTGGACGGGGTACTGGCATACCTACGCCGACTTCAGGGCATACCGAAACAAAGTCAAAATACGGGCTGAGCTCTTTAGTCACAAAGTTGCTCACCTTATGACCAGAGTCAAAACGCACTCGTTCACCCAAAACACACGAACTGATACCTACTTTGATTGAAGATTCCATGATGACGCATCCCTATACAAAAAGTTTTGTTGTATAACTTATAGCAAGCCTTTCCAGATTGTACAAGAAAATAAGTTGTACAATTTAATCGTTTTACTTCACTCGAAAGTATTTCGATCAACCAGCTTTCAGAAAAAAGTTTGGCCCAAAAACAAAGAATTTGTGCGCGCAATCGACAAACTGCTCAAAAGCAAATCGATTGCTCTTTTGGTTTCAACAGATTTAGTTATCAATAGGAGTTGCAGTTTCTAAATACGTGGTTTTTGTGACTAAGCTCTCAAGGGGCTACTGTACGTCCCGATATTATTGCCTCAACGAAAACGAACAAGTTCAACAGAATTGGTAATAGCGTTCTATAATAGAGGCGTTTTATCAAAACAAAACTTTGGAGAGCACTTATGGCAACCCCACACATTAACGCACAACCAGGTGATTTCGCTGAAACAGTTCTGATGCCAGGCGACCCGTTGCGCGCTAAATACATCGCTGAAACGTTCCTAGAAGATGTGAAACAAGTTTGTGACGTTCGCAACATGTTCGGCTTTACTGGCACTTACAAAGGCAAAAAAGTTTCTGTAATGGGCCACGGCATGGGTATCCCGTCTTGCTGTATCTACGTACACGAGCTAATCGCTGAATACGGCGTGAAAAACGTTATCCGTGTAGGTAGCTGTGGTGCAGTACGTGACGACGTGAAACTAATGGACGTTGTTATCGGTATGGGTGCTTCTACAGACTCTAAAGTTAACCGTATCCGTTTCAACAACCACGATTTCGCAGCAATCGCTGATTACGGTCTTCTAGAAGAAGCAGTTAACCAAGCGCGCGCTCAGGAAGTGCCTGTAAAAGTAGGTAACGTATTCTCTGCAGACCTGTTCTACACACCAGAAGCAGACATCTTCGAGAAGATGGAAAAACTAGGCATCCTAGGTGTAGACATGGAAGCGGCTGGTATCTACGGCGTAGCAGCTGACCTAGGCGCGAAAGCACTGACTATCCTGACAGTTTCTGACCACATCATCCGTGGTGAAAAACTAAGCTCAGAAGAGCGTCAGAAGTCGTTCAACGACATGATGAAAGTTGCACTAGAAACTGCAATCAACATCTAAGAACAAATAGTAAGTAATAATTTGCAGCCAGAGTTATGCTGGCTGCCCGAATTATCCCGAGGGGGCGATTGTGTCTAACGGCGAACTGCCAAAAGACGCAGATGGGTTACAACTCAACTTTTGTAAAACATTGGCGTGTGACAACTTTGGATTGAGTGATGCAAAGCGTTACGTTCTGCAACATGCGAACCCTAAGCGTCCGGCGATGGTATGCCGTGAATGTGGAGCTTTCCCCCCCTTACTTAATAATCGCGATGTCGTGAACGAACTTCATCGCCTGCGGCACGTCCACAGTGACGGGTTGCCTGCTTGCCGTAATGATGATTGCGACAACTTTGGACTTTCTGTCCACACTCACAAACACCTCTATCACGCTTTCGGTTACAGTGGCGATCGCCAACGTTACCGCTGTAAAGTGTGTCAAAGTACCTTTGTCGACAAGTGGTCTGGTGCCAACAAGAAGCTTCAATTTCAAGAGAACTTGATGGGTTTATTGTTTACGGGATATTCCGTACGAGAAATCTGCCGCAAGCTTAGTATTAACCCAAAAACCTTTTACGATCATGTTGACCATATAGCTAGCCGCTGCCGCCGCAAGCTGGCAACCATTGATGCGCGCTGGGTAAACCACGCAACGTATTATGAATTGGCCTCAAACTATATTGCATTGCAACCGAACAGCAATAATGGTGTGTATTGGATTGTTTCTGGCGAAGCGCATTCTGGCTATATTCTTTGCCAGCACGTCAATTATTCCGCTGATGAAGAGCCAATCGCAACGCTCGATCATAATCCTTACGATGAGGTGTCTCGTTTTGTTTCCCAGGAGTATGTAGCGGAAGCAAGTGAGCCGCTTGCGGAACCTTCTTATCACCTCAGAGAGCGAATTGACCAAAAATACCAAACAATTTTGGCTCGCGGTAACGTAGAAGACCCTCTTGGTAATCTATCTGTATTTCATTACCCTTCAAAAGGGGCATTAGTCCGTCCGCCATACACCTCGTATGCACACTATTTGCACGTACTTGATATGTGCTGCCCAAACAAACGTGTATCTCTATACATGCCTCAAGATCCCCTACTACGTTCAGCTGCACTGAGCGTTTGTTTACCTCGTATTAAAGAGAAAAGTGTCGACTTGATGTACGTAGAAGAGGACGCTAGTTGGGACATGAGCACTCCCTTTGGCAAAGTCGATATCGCCTATATGAGTTGGTGGCGCGATCGTTGGGCAATCTCTAGTCAAAACGAAAACCACAAAGGCATTTGCTACCTCGCTGGCGATCAAAATGAGCCTGAAAAATGGTTTAACGTTGCGACAACTCGTCATGTGAAGTTTTATCAAAACCGCTTTCAGATTCTTTTCGAAAGCTTCATTAACGAGCCACGTCGCAAATTACGACCTGCTGGTATTTTACCTCTTTTAGATATATTCAGAGCTTGGCATAATTTGTGCTATCAGGATAAACAAGGTCTTACCGCTGCACAAAGGTTGGAAGTCTCTGATGCACCTTTGACAATCAAACAGCTCCTATCGTAGCTATTCTATTGGTAATTTAGATGTAGTAATTAGGGGTTGTAACGGTATACATTACGGCCCCTGATCGTTTACCAAAACGTTATCCGCATCGCTTTGGTAAAGAAACATGCATCTAACCACTTAATATTAGGTGTGATTTCCAGTTCGATAGTCATGGATGTGAACGTTGGATAAAAACCAAATTCAGCTAGAAGATGATCTCACTAAGCTTAAAGGCCAAATAAAATCGGCCCCTAAACATACCTTTAATATTGCGCAGCAATATCGTATCCGCGCGGAACAAATTTTATTTGTGGACGGAGAGATCAAAGCCTTACTCATCATGGCGCAATGCTGTTGGTGCCTAATGGATTACCGACAAGGCTTAAAACTCGTCAAAAACGCTTACAGCAAACAAACACAGCTTGAAACCGACGATCATCTCCCGGAAATTCTCCATCTTTTTGCACTCCAATATTGGGGCCAAGCAAAGTATTATTCCGCGCAACAATATTGGATTAATGCGCTCGAACAATCTGCTCTTGTTGATGATGTTGAAATTCAAATCGAATCTCTAATTGGGCTTGGTAATGTATGGCGCATCACTAATGAACACCAACTTGCCGCTTCAACTCATGAGTTAGCCGTTAAAGTGGCAAACAATGTTCGTATTGCTTGGTTAGAAGGCAAAGCGCGCATCCTATTAGCTTGGGACTATTACTTACTAAATAAGTTTGTCGAGATGCTTACGGTACTGGATGGAGCAACCGAAGTATTAAAAGATCATGATGACAGTACGTGGCAAGCCGAGATCTGGGACTTTAAAGGGTTAGCACTGCTTGGACTAGAACGCCTTGATGCGGCCGAAGAAGCCACCCAAAAAGCCCACCAGCTCGCCATTGAGCATGACCTCGTTTGGATGAAAGCACACTCTTTTATTAGCCGAGCAAGACTTGAGCTTTTGCGCCAAAATACAGACAGCGCTGCCAAGTTGCTACTTGCAGCAGAAGAGTCTGCACTCAGTTTCGACCACGGTGAGCTACTCAGCCAAATTTGCTTCCAACAATCACGAGTCGCTGAAGAACAAGGTGACTTTGAGTCTGCGTTTAACGCGTTCAAGAAATACCGTAAGCACGCACTCAAAATGCTCAAAGAACAAACTCATCGAATCAGCATGGATAAAGCAAGAGGCTCTAAACGCCAACTAGAGCAGCGAGCACGTAAGCTGATCAATCATATTCGCTCTCAACACGAATACGACCCTGAAAAACAGTTCTCTAATGTCGTTTCTGAGACCTACTGGTGGGAACAGTTAGTTTTGTTTAAAACGGAGCTCAAACGCTCTAACCACGCCATCATTATGATTCAGCATTCAAACCCCGAAGTTCTCGATGTTTGTACCGAGCTCGTTCATGCATTGACAACCTCCAGCGACCTCATCTCGAGAATTTCCAGTAACAGGCTAGCAATGTTAATTGCAGAAAAAGGTCAAGCAGCAGAAGAGGTCTACCGCACTGTCCAAGCGATGTTAGACATCTATCCATGGAAGCGACGCGGAATCAAAGGCCCGAAACCGATACTGTATTTGCAAGATATCCTGACCTTCCCATTCACGTTAGAACAGCTCGAAGAAAGTTATATTGAGGTAATGAAGAATGGAACAACTGCTTAGCAAGGTGACTGACGCAGGTATCGATCCTTCTTCCGTTTCAGGTGAAGAAGCGATTACGCTATGGGAACACATAGGGTTACATATTGCGTCAACAAACCGAGAGAAAGCGCATTGCTATATCATTAGCGCCGAGTATCGAAGAGAGATCAAACAGCTCAACGACAGCATTAGTGAATTGAAACAAGCGCTTGAGTTGCTTGTTTTACCAGAAGATGTAGAAGATATTCTTTCTGTGAAAGCAAGCTTGAGTGAGCGTTTAGTTGAAGTAGGTGACTACAATGCGGCATTAACCGAGTATGTTGCTTCAACCAATATCGCCGTCGAGTACGGCTATATTGATGAGTACGTATTGGCCATTATTGGAATGGGTAATTTATGCGATGCCTATGGGGATCACCAACGTGCATTACGTTATTATCAAAAAATAGATGCTATCGATCACGCTATTGGCAGTCGATCCCTACGCCTTCGTTACAAGCTGTACATGCTTGCCTGTTATATCAGCTTGAACCGTACCGCAGACGCCAAAGAGCTGTTGAGTGAATGTGAAGAACTGAGCATTCTCGTCAGTGATAAAAACCTCGCCGCACAAATTCACCTCTACCGAGCCAAATTACATCGTCTGCAAGAAGACTACCCCAATGCGTTGCTGGCTATTTCGAATGTTCAGTATACAACGGGTAGTGCCACGACATACTGGTTATCCACGATGGTCAAAATTGAGACTGCGTATTGTCTAAACGGTGTAGGGCACACTTCTTTAGCTAATTTAACGTTGGACTCCATCAGTAAAAGGATTCAAAAGCAGCTATCTCCTATCGTTACTCAGCATTTTTATAACGCGATGAGTCAAGTTTACGCCTCTCAAGGGTTGTATCAAGAAGCATTAAATTGTGAAAAAAAAGCGCATAGAATCGAATCTGATCTTGTAAAACATATTCCGATCGGTGAGTTAGGGTCTGCTCAACTACGCCGACTTTCACGCTTTGAGTTACAACTCAAACTCATTTTGTCAGAGCTAGAAAACAAAGAACTAAAAGAAACCACCAAGCAGCATAAAAATACTGTTGCTCAGCTGCAGCAGGACGTCTTTACCGATCCACTTACGTCTTTACACAACCGACGCTGGTTAGAAGTTAAACTAAAAGATCTACTTCTGCACGATACTGCATTTGCATTGATGGTCATCGATATCGATCACTTCAAATCCATCAATGACGAACTAAGCCACTTGGTGGGCGACAAAGCGATCAAAAGTGTGTCACAGGAACTGGCGTCCTACTTCAGATTTAAAGGCGCATCGTGCGTACGATTTGGTGGTGAAGAGTTCCTCGTGATCCTTGAGAATACCCAACTGGAACGCGCAGAAATGCATGCCGAGAATTATCGTGAACGGATTTATCAATATGGTTGGGAGGATATTCTTGGTGAACGGGGGCTGACCGTATCCATAGGGATTACCTTGCATCGAGAAGGCGAGAATACTCAGCGAACTTTTTATCGTGCAGACAAAGCTCTTTATCGCGCCAAAGCCAACGGCAGAAACCAAGTCTGTACCGAACTTTAAACCATGCCCCGGTTGACATCTGGGGCTTTGTTATACTTTTTACTTATCCTTCCTCTATCACTTCACTGTTTGTTTAAATAAGTACTCAGCAACACCTTAACTGCCAATAAACATCAGTGGATACTTACATCGCATAAACATAATTCCTACATAAAAACCGCTTGATTCATCTGTAGTTAAGACAAATACTTAAATTGTTAATTTACGTAGATTTTCCATTTCGCAATAAGCACAGGTAGGTAAGATGTTTCTAGACTATTTTGCACTTGGGTTACTCATCTTCGTTGCTTTAGTGATCTTTTACGGAATCATTGTCATTCATGATATTCCATATGAAATCGCCAAAGAGAGAGAGCACCCGCACCAAGACGCAATTCACTACGCTGGCTGGGTCAGCCTTTTCACTTTGCATGCGCTGTGGCCATTTTTATGGATCTGGGCAACATTATGGCGCAAGGAACGCGGCTGGGGTTTTAAACAACTAGAACAAGAAACACACGACATTCATCACCGCCTTGAAGAACTCATCGATGAAGTCAACGAACTCAAAAACGAAGTATCGATGTTGAAACAACAAAAGATTCAGCAAAAGCCTTTGCCTGAACAAAGTAAAGAGGACGAATAATGGACTTATTGCTGATTCTGACTTACGCCGCTCTTTGTATTGCCATTTTTAAAATTTTCAATATTCCTCTAAACAAATGGACCGTTCCAACCGCCGTACTTGGCGGCGTAGTGTTAGTGGGCACACTCGTGCTGCTTATGAACTACAACCACCCATTTACTCAATTAGGTAACCAAGTGTTCCCGACTACGCCTATCGTCTCTGGCGTGCGTGGCCGCGTGGTGGAAGTGCCAGTCCAGGCCAACCAACCGCTCAAAACGGGCGATATTCTTTTCAAAATCGATCCTGTGCCTTTTGAAGCAGAAGTTGCTCGCCTTAAAGCGAAAGTCAAAGAAGCAAGCCAAGGTGCCCTGGGTTTAGAGTCTGATCTAAGAGAAGCAGAAGCTGCTGTATTGAAAGCGCAAGCGGACAGAGATAAAGCACAAAGGGAATTTAGCCGATATCAAAAGGGCTTTGATCGTGGCGCGTTTACTGAACAAGATTTGGATACTCGACGCCAAGCGTATAAAGCGGCAGAAGCCATGTTAGACGTTGCGATTTTGCAACAAGAACAAGCGCAAATCGCTCTGGACTCTGAAATCGGAGGCGAAAATACCCAAGTCGCGCAACTTCTTGCCGAGCTGCGTAAAGCAGAGTTTAACTTAGAGCAAACCGTCGTTCGTGCGCCAACCGATGGTTACGTTACGCAATTGGCTTTGCGTCCTGGTGTTATGGCTGTGCCGTTGCCACTTGCCCCGGCAATGACCTTCGTACATACCGAAGACATTACGTACACCGCGGCATTCAGACAGAACTCATTACAACGCTTGAAGCCAGGCTTTGAAGCAGAATTTATGTTCCGCGCAATTCCGGGCAAAGTGTTCCGTGGCGAAGTCATTGACGTGATTCCAGCCATTGGTGAAAGCCAAATTCAAGCGCGAGGCGCTCTTCTTGGGACTGATGCCTTGCGCACGAGCGGACGTGTTTTTGCGAAGCTGAAAATTACCGACGACTTGAGTGGATACCACCTACCAATGGGTACTGCGGTTGAAGTTGCAGTTTATTCAGACAGCTTTACTCACGTATCAGTGATGCGCAAAGTGCTTATTCGTATGAAGAGCTGGCAGAACTATTTATACCTCGACCATTAATGAACATATAGCGCATTCATTTATTGGTAAAAATAACATCAAACCGGCTGACGATCAGCCCCTGATTCATTCTAGCCATCCAGATAGATAGCATTCCCACTTTTATTAATATTCTGTATAATGCGCGCCTTATTTTTAATGCTTGCTAAAACCAAAGCCAGTCAAAGGGATGCGTGAATCAAATCACACATTTCCTGAAGAAAAATAGAGCAAACAATAAGCAGCTTGGTTGTTTTGAATATATGTTACACAATCAAATAACTAACGCTTTCCAACAATATAAATGAACGTTCTTTAAAATCGACTATTGAACTGAGGTTATCTATGAATCTTTCCGCTAAAACTGTTGTGGTTATTGCAATCGGTGCTGCTCTTTACGGTATCGGCGGCTTACCTATGTTTGGCATCCCTGTGTTTGCAAACACAACGCTAAAACCAGCAATGGCAGTATTAGCATTGTTCTCAGTACTATTTGGACCACTTGTTGGCTTCTTGGTTGGTTTTATTGGTCACTGGGTTACTGACCTATTTGCAGGTTGGGGCGTATGGCTCACTTGGGTACTTGGTTCAGGTATTGTTGGTTTGATTATCGGTCTATTCCCTTCTCTAACGCGCTACCGTTTGGAGAAAGGTGATTTCAATATGAAAGACTTCGCGTTATTCGTAGTACTTGCGCTATTAGGCAACGTATTTGGTTACGGTTGCTCTGCATTCCTCGACACGATTTTATACGCAGAACCGTTCACTAAAGTGTTTACCCAGCTTTCTATTATCGCGATCGGTAACACCATTCTTATTGCTATTGTTGGCTTCTTCATTCTTAAGTCTGTCGCTAAACGTAACAAGCAAAGCCGTAACTTAACAGAGGCTTAATGTCGAATGACAATCGAATTTTCTAACTTCTCTTTTAGATATGAGTCGCTGGACAAACCGACGCTAAAAAATATCAATCTAAGGATAGAGAAAGGAGAGAAAATCGTCATTATCGGTCCAAGTGGTAGTGGTAAATCTACCCTTGGGCAATGTCTTAACGGACTGATCCCACACGCAATCAAAGGGGAAACCAGTGGAACATTGACCATCAATGGTCAAGACACCGCCCCTTTCGACATGCACCAATACACTGAGCAAGTTGGCACCGTACTGCAAGATACGGACAGCCAATTTGTCGGTTTGAGCATTGGCGAAGACATTGCATTTGCGCTGGAGAACCAGCTAACTTCAAATATCGACATGTACCCATTGGTCAAAGCCACGGCCAAAATGGTCGACTTGGAACAGATGCTAGAACGCTCACCCCACGATTTATCTGGCGGGCAGAAACAGCGTGTTTCTTTGGCGGGCATTCTCGTCGATGATGTCGATATCCTTTTGTTTGATGAACCACTAGCTGCGCTTGACCCTAAAACGGGTAAAAAAACCATCGAGATCATCGATGATCTACACCGCGAAACGGGCAAAACCATCGTAATCATTGAACATCGTCTTGAAGACGTTCTGCATTGCTCAGTTGACCGTATTATCTTGATGGAAAGCGGCAAAATCATTGCCGATACAACGCCAGATGAAATTTTAGCGTCGCCTTTGCTAGAAGATTACGGCATCCGCGAACCGCTTTATATTTCAGCACTGAAAGAAGCAGGCTGCGCGATTGAGGGCGATGCAAAACCTTCTAGCTTAACTACCTTACCGTTGGAGCAATATAAACCGGCAGTACAAGCATGGTTTGATGGTTCAACAGCACAACCGCCCAAAACGCCAGCCGAGACTTTGCTTGAAGTCCGTGGCCTCACCTATTCTTACGACGGTGAGAAAAACGCGTTAGAAGACGTGAGTTTTGACATCAAGCGTGGCGAGTTTGTCTCTGTACTTGGCAAAAATGGCTCGGGTAAATCGACCATCACCAAACTGATTATGGGCGTTATTGAAGCGGATAGCGGCTCAATGAGTATGAATGGTCAAGATCTTAACGAACTGACCATCTTCGAGCGCAGCCAGAAAGTGGGCGTGGTGATGCAAAACCCGAATCACATGATTTCCCATCACATGATTTTCGACGAAGTGGCCTTCGGCCTCCGTAATAGTGGCGTTGAAGAGAAACAAATCGAAGCTAAAGTACTTGAAGTCCTTGAGCTGTGCGGTTTGAGCAAATACCGTCACTGGCCAATCGAAGCATTGAGCTACGGCCAGAAAAAGCGCGTAACCATTGCGTCAATTTTGGTATTGGAACCAGAGCTTCTGATCCTTGATGAACCGACGGCAGGTCAGGACTATCGAAACTACACGTCTATGCTGAGTTTCATCGAAAAGCTCAATCGCGAGTTGGGCGTAACCGTGATGATCATCTCTCATGACATGCATTTAGTGTTGGAATACACCACGCGCTCTATCGTGATTGCAGACAGTAAATTAGTCGCGGATGCACCAATGACGCAGGTATTCAGCAGTCCAGAGCTACTAGACCAAGCAAACCTCACCACAACAAGTCTGTTTGAGTTGGCTACAAAAGTTGGCATCGAAGACACCAATGGCTTTATGCAGCACTTTATCAATGTAGAAAAAGCGCACCGCCAACAAAAAAGCGACGACGTAAACCAACTAGAGAAAGCGGTGGCATGAAAGACAATAAGATGAAGTTTGGTATCAACTACATCGATACCCAATCACCACTTCATAAGTTGAATGGCATTACTAAGTTCTTGCTTTTCATTGCTTGGGTAACGGTGGTGTTGACCACATTTGACTTGCGAATCATCGCGCTGTTGATCGTGCTTGGTTTAGGCTTACTGAAAATGACCAAAGTGCCCTTTCATGTCTACAAACCGCTGTTATTCGGTACTGGCACGGTATTACTGATCAATGCCCTGTTTATGTTCGCGTTAGCACCGCAACAAGGTACTGAGTTCATGAGCTCATCAACGGTTTTACTCTCGTTACCCGGTAATTACTCGCTCACTCAAGAGACATTGTTTTACCTAGTAACAGTGACGTTGAAGTACTTCAGCATGTTCCCAATCGCGTTGGTGTTTGTATTTACCACTCATCCGACAGAGTTTTCAGCCAGCTTGAACCGTTTAGGTGTGCCTTACAAAATCGCCTATGCTGTGAGCTTAACGCTGCGCTACTTGCCGGAAGTGAAAAAGGACTTTGTTAACATCATGCACGCGCAACAAGCACGCGGAGTAGAACTGAGTAAGAAGGCTCCGTTGCTCACTCGTATGAAGAACGTGGCGAAGATTCTTGGACCTCTGATTTTCTCTAGTTTAGACAGAGCCGATCAAATCTCAAACGCGATGACGCTACGTGGTTTTGGCCGCCACTCCTCTCGCACTTGGTACAGCTTAAAACCACTGACCAAAGCCGATATGATCTGCATGGCTGGGATTGCGGTGATAGTGATTGCTGCGATCAGCAAGCGTGTGATGGACACACAACTGTTCTGGTATCCGTTTTAAATTCTGAAGCTTCAAACTGAACATAACGTGGTTAGTGTTGTGACCACGTTATCTTCCGTCTTTCCCCTCGATAACTCGCCTGTTGGCTTCTTGCTTGCAAGTATTCAAAAGAAGCGGTAATTTCAGCGGCTCGCTGATGTGCCAGAAAGTTGCTTATTCAAACGACCAACATGAACTAAACTCATCAGTTTTATCAGGGGCTTAATGATCAACTGCGCACTGCCTACAATGAAAAGCCAAGTACCACTTTCAATCAACGAATCATTCAAAAAGAAAAAGCTACCAATTAAAAACCAAATAGCAATGAGTAGGTCGTTTGCAGCACCTAACGCCTCATAGCGGCGCTGAATAACGATGTGACGGCTTCCTAGATCTAAATCCAACTCTCTGCCATGTATCTGCACTGTATAGCTCCCCTCTTATTGTTTCGCGTCAGTTATGCCCAAGTTATTTCGAAATACTTAGTTCTAAACCCTAACGGACGTGGCATGCATTGACAACCATTGGAGGGATTATCTATTTGCAATAAAAAGAAAAGGGCGCATAAGCACCCTTTTTAGCGAGTCTAATTACAGGTATTCGCTTTAATGATTAGATAGTGAGTACCAACTTAACTCCACTTCAACAAGCGAGTTTCGTTGCCTTCTTCCGGCTTCGCTGGAATATTGAGTGACAACAGCAAGCTCACTGCTGCCATACCAGCGCCGATGTAAAATACGCTAGCAGGTGAAACCAGCCAAATCACACCAAACGTAACAGGTATTACAACCGCCGCAATATGGTTAATCGTAAACGCAACGCCCGCGGTCGACGCCATATCTGCTGGGTCGGCAATTTTCTGGAAGTAGGTTTTAATCGCAAGCGCTAACGCGAAAAATAGATGATCGACAACATACAATGCTGCCGCCCACTCAGCCGTTTGCACCAAACCGTACCCGACAAACACGAAGATCAAACCGACGTATTCAAACATCAACGCTTTGCGCTCACCTACAACGCCGATAAAACGGCCTATTCGCTTCGCAAACAAGAAGTTAAAGACATAGTTAATCAGGAACAGCAACGTAATATCTGCGGCGGAGTAACCAAACTTTTCTACCATCAAGAAACCAGCGAACACCGTAAAAATTTGACGGCGTGCTCCACTCATAAACGTAAGCGCATAGTATAACCAGTAACGTTTACGCAGGATGAGCTTCTTGTTCTGAGGCACTTTTGTCTTAAATTGTGGGAAGGCAAATGCCATCACCAAAATGAGCACAAAACCTAAACCACCAGCCATTAAATAGACCGTTTTAAAATCAAGTTTGAGCTGTTCGAGCGAAACCCAAATGGCGCCGTAGGTAAACAGAGAAGCCAAAGCTCCAACAGAAATAAACTTACCCAGCATTTCTGGCGCTTCTTCTTTAGATAGCCATTGTAAAGACAAAGACTGCTTGAGTGTTTCAAAGTAATGGAAGCCGGTGGACATTAACAAGGTTGTAAAAAGTAGACCGTACAAAGTGGGAAAATAACCTGTTAATGCCGTACCAAGCGTAAGCATCGCCAAAGATACGAGCATAAAGCGTTGCTCTCGGATAAACAGCAATACAAACACGGCGGTAAAGGCCAAAAAACCCGGAATTTCGCGCACACTTTGCAATAGGCCTATGTCGGCACCATCAAAGTTTGCTTTCTCTATAACAAAGTTGTTCAACAACGCCATCCAGGTAGAAAAAGCAATGGGCACGATAATGGAAATTAACAGGAGGAAATTTTGCGGCGTTCTCCAGCCGTGCGATGAGGTAGTCATGATGTTTCCTTTAAATATGAAGGCATCATCATAGCTTTAAATGTAACAAATTCGCAATATCATTATTATTTTCAACCCAGAGCAAGCTGATATGGCTGAGGAATATTGTTATGAAGATAAACATCGCACTCAATTCCTTGGCTAAGCGCGATGTTCAAGTATCAAGAGAACTAAAGCATGAGTAAATGTGCTCAGTGGCTTAATCAATGACTTTTACTGATAGGCGATTTTTAAATTCAAACACATGTTCTGGACACACATCCAAACAACGGCCACAGCTAATGCAGTTTTGATCCATAACTCGACGATCTCCCTCTTTCAAAGGCTGCCGAAGCACTTCTGGTTCTGGGCAAACGTAAAAGCAATCCATGCATTTGGTGCAATCTTCGCGCCGAACAGCAGTAACGCGCAACAGGCTTTTTCGGCCTATCACGCCATAGGTAGCCCCCAGTGGACATAAGTGCCCACACCACCCATGCTCAACCAAGAGTAAATCCAACACAAACACTAGGGCGATTAGCACCCAACCTGCGCCCATACCAAACACCAACCCGCGATGCAGTGCCGCAACTGGATCTAACCATGTCCAAAGAATCGCGCCAGATAGCGCACTGCCCAACATCAAAACAGGGATCAGCCAATAACGAATCATGGGAGACCAACGATAGCTCGCTTTAATGTTGAACTTTCGACGCAACCACGCCGCCAAGTCTGTCACGATGTTCAACGGGCACACCCAAGCACAAAATGCGCGCGGCGCCAAAATCGCGTAAAACACCACGACAATCACTACGCCTAACAACGCATTAAACTCCGGAACATGCCCTGTCGCCAAAGCTTGAAGCACAATTAACGGGTCACTTAACGGCACGTTATCGAGCAACATACTTGATGACAGATTACCAGTTAGAATTCCCAGCGTCGGCCCAGCCATAAACAGCGCAATGATGGTGAACTGACATAGCCGACGTAAAATCAAAAACCGATGCGCGCGCCACCAACCAAGCTTTTCAAGCGCTTCTTTGCCAGCATTTTGAGCTAAATTCTTTGCCATTACTTACCTCCTTTTAGCGATTCAAGCGCACCTTCCGGCACAGGCGTCTCACTAGGGAGGATATTTTCGAGTGGTTTGTCGAGCTCTTTCCAACCAAAATTGTAGTGGCTGCCCACTTTGCCTTTCGCCAAATCCGTCGGGACGACTTTAATAGCAGCGACATCCAACACGCACGCTTGTTCACACTTACCACATCCGGTACACACTTCGGAATTCACTGTAGGGATAAGTTTGGCGTGATAGCCAGTTCGATCGTTGTGAACCATCTCTAACGTGATGGCTTCATCAATCAGCGGACAAACGCGATAACAAACGTCGCATCGTAACCCTTGCCAGTTAAGGCAAGTTTCATGGTCAATAAGAACCGCTGTACCCATTCGAGCATCATCAATATCGGTTAGTTTCGGATCCAGCGCCCCACTCGGACAAGCGACAACACAAGGAATGTCTTCGCACATTTCGCAGGGAATATCGCGTGCAGTAAAGTAAGGTGAGCCAGTCGCGACGGGTGAAAGTAATGTCGCAAGTTTCAGGGTATCGTAAGGACATGCCTGAACACACAAGCCACATCGAATACAAGCTGATTCGAAATCGCCTTCCGGCAATGCACCTGGCGGACGAATAGGCACACCTTTGGTTTCTCGAGCTTGGCTTTGTAGCGATTGTAAGCCCAATACACACGCAGCTGCGCCAACACCAGCCGCAGTTCGAGCTGTATCACGCAAAAATCGGCGCCGACTTTGCGATATTTTAGACTGAGAGGATTTCATGCTATTTCCTCAACAAAACTCCCTTATCAAGTTAAGCATAAGTAGCCCTAAACGTGTCGTTTCCCTATACCTCATAGGAGGTAACTCCATCCTCTATTGATTCAAGTCAACTGACGCACAGTGCCGTCGTCACAGTTTGACTAAATGCGTTTATTTACTGCGACATGAAATTCACCACGATACTCTGCAGTACGCGCCATTCTCAGTACAATAATTCAACACCTTTGCAATCTACTCGTTCAATTCGATGACAAATCACTACTAAAAATTCAAAAAAACACATCATAACAAGCTAATTTAAAAGGCATTTATCCATTAAACATAAAAAAACACTATCCAAATAAGAAAACTGTGGTTAGATTAAAAATTAAAACTAAAAAGCGAAGGAGAGAGGCATGGAAATTATCGTACGTCCAACGACCGTCGAAGACGCAGCGGCACTCGTAGAAATCTATTCACAACCAAAAGCACAACGTGAAACCCTGCAACTCCCAAAGCCTTCGCTCGCGATGTGGGTGAAAAGATTGTCAAACATACCTGATGGTGTTTATAGCTATGTCGCTGAAATAGATGGTAAAGTCGTCGGAAATATTGGCTTTCACCACTCTCTACGTCCAAGAACGATGCACACGGCATCGTTTGGCATCGGAGTACATGATAGTTTCCATGGACTCGGTATTGGTAGCAAATTGATAGAAACAGTCACTGAACTAGCAGATAACTGGTTAAATGTGAGAAGAATTCAGATAGAGGTCAATGCCGATAACGACGCCGCCATTGGGCTTTATAAAAAGCATGGATTTCAAATTGAAGGTGAAGCGATTGACGGTTCCTTCCGTGATGGTGAATTCATCAATACCTATTACATGGCGCGCATCAGACCAGGCCAAAGATAAAACAAAGCCTCCTACTAATTGGAGGCTTTTCTTTTTAAACTTCGACTCACTTTCGTAAGTAAGCCAACGCTCTGCGAGTCAATGCTTCTGTGTAGGGATTGATCTTCCAGTGGTCGGGACTCCAACCTTTCACAAAGCGCTGAAAGTCTGCCCAAGCCACAGCAAACAAAGGACGCCATTCACGCTCGACTTCATTAGGGTCAAGATTCGGTTGATAGACCATTAGCGCGTGTTGCAACTGAGCAAAATACGTATCCAAAACCCAAACTTCCATCTCTGCACAACGTTCTGGCTTAACGGCGCTACTCATAAACAGTACCACATCTTTCATTGCACACCCACATCCAACGTATTGAAAGTCAACCGCAGCAACGCTTGATTCTTCTTCATCAAAACAGAAGTTCGCCAATTTGGCATCACCGTGTACTAGTGTTTTAAACTTAGCTTGCGAAAGCGTTTGATCAATCAATTGAGCCGCATTTTGTAGCTCAGTGTCTTGCAATGCTTCAAGCTCGTCGGGTCTGGTTGCTAAGTGCCAGTATGTTCCGGTATGCCACAACTTATCCGAACGAACATCGATGTATCGCGCATGAAAGTTCGCCAACCAAGTGAGGCAGGCTTGTAGATGCTCTAGCTGTGCATCTGTGATGACTTTTGGAAAGCCCACCTCGGCGAGATCTTCCATCACAATGAGCCATTCATTCTCCGATTGGAACGTTTTTAGACCTTGTGGTACTCGGCAGCGAGTATCCACCCCTCCGGAAAAATACTCATACCAATTCACTTCCACCTGATAAGAGTGCAACTTTCTTTGATGAGAACGGTCCGTATTCCAGCCTCTAGGATGCTCTGAAGGCTTAGGGAGTTTTACATGCTTAATGATCACCGAACGAGTAGAATAAGTAGCTCGGACTAACTCCCCATAACCTCCCCATAGCGATTGTATGACTTCTACAGAGCGGTAAATACCGAGATTGAGTTCCTGGCCAATAGTTTGGTAGCGTTGGTGGTTGTTACTCATCATGCGAGCAGATGTGACCACGTTTGGTTCTTCTCCATGTAGTGAATAACATATGGGCAAACTGGTTTGATTTGATAACCGAGTGACTCAATTTCTGGCAACACCGCTTCCATCATCACTTTTCCGTACCCCTTACCTCGCAGTGCTTCAGGAACAACCGTTGATGTAATGTGCATGACATTACCCTCAAGCTGGTAAATCACCTTGGCTTTATAGCCCTGCTCTAAATCAACCCAGAATGTACTATTCGTGGCTTCATGAGTTACTTTATGCATATCTTGCTCTCTAATTTTTGTTACAGATTGATTGAATCAAACTATATCACTGAATAAAATCGATACCATGCGAGAGTGCTGCTTCGCCTCACGCGATTACCTTCTTACATCAGGTACGACAATTATAATGAGAAATATGAGCCCAATTGCCAGAGACGGCAAACTACCTCTGCAAA
Organism: Vibrio sp. sp1; assembly: GCF_016920955.1. Taxonomy (NCBI): domain Bacteria; kingdom Pseudomonadati; phylum Pseudomonadota; class Gammaproteobacteria; order Vibrionales; family Vibrionaceae; genus Vibrio; species Vibrio sp. sp1. The sequence continues at coordinate 656,173 of NZ_CP060590.1, read as the reverse complement.
GCAAGAAGGCACCAGAACGTCAGGCAAGTACATTAAATAGCACCGATGCAATGGCAATGGTCGAACATGGCAGTGAAGTGAGCTTAAACGTCACCACCCCCGTTGGTACAAAGTTTATTACAACCAGCACATTTGTTGGCTGTCACTCAAATAATACTGCATTGATAGAGGTTCCGAACATCTCCGATGAAGACTTGAAGTTCTATTTTCAAGAAGGCTTTTGGATCAATGTAAAAGCCTACTCTCATCGAGGTGAAGGGGCCGTTATCCCATTTCGGGCCCAATTACAGCATCGACTAGGCGATCCGTACCCAATTTTGGTGCTAGACCTACCCAACACTATGCAGGTCTTTCAGCTTCGCAAAGAAGTGCGTTACGAAGTAAATTTGAGAGCGCGTGTTTGTTTAGAAGCCTATCGAACTGAATGCGAAATAAGAGATTTATCTCGTAGTGGCTGTCGTTTTGTAACATCACCAATGAGCCGGCCACTTCAGGTTGGTGACCACGTTTCATTGGATCTAACGATGCCCGGAGAGAGTCGTATGCTAGCGCCATTGCGAGGTCGTATTTGTAATTTACAAAAATCAACGCACTATGCTCGCTACGGAATGGAGTTTGATGAGGTTGGTAAAAACAACGCTAAAAACCTCCTCAGTCACCTCAAATTTGATGGTACTAAGCTCACACTAAAAAGATAGATTTGATACCCCCTATCGCTTATCAAGAAGCTTTGAAGTGCTAGAAAACAAGAAACCCCTTACTTTTCAGTAAGGGGTTTTTATTTACTAAGAATAAGGCAGTATCTTAGATAAGAGTCATGACTTAGAAGTCGTAACGTAGACCTAGCGCTAGCTCATCTTTTTCATCAGCGCCTTCGTTATCCATTAGATCGAAGTTGTATGATGCGTAGCCACGGAAGTTAGGCTTGAAGTAGTAAGTTACATCAACAGCTAGGTTTTCTACAGTATCTGCGTCTTCTAGTTCACCTTTGTTGAACGTAGAAGTGAATACAGTTTGACCCATAGTGTAAGCAGCGGCTAGTTCGTAGCCTTTGTAATCAAAAGTCTTGCCTGCAACATCCATATCCGCGCCAGTGTAGTTACCAGCGAAGTAGAAGTCACCTACAGAGTATGCAGCTACCAGCATGAACTCATCGCTGTCGTTTTGATCTGCGTAACCAGCACCTAGTTCAAAACCAGTGTTAGCAAACGCGTAAACACCAGATAGAGAGAAGCCATCTTCCTCGTTGTCTGTAAAGCCTTGTGCATCTGTTGTGCGATCAGCAAAACGGTAGCTAGCGCGTACAGCTAGTTGCTCGAATTGGCCTTTGTAAGACAGCATGTTATCTGTACGGTCAGAAACAGGCAGTTTAAGTGCTGCTGTGTTACCGTGGTAAGCCATAATATCAGTAAAGTCAGTAAGAACCACTAGTGCGCCGTCGTTTTTACCGTAAGTTACTTCACCGTATTTGCCACCCAGACCCGCATAAGCGTAACGAGTTTCAAGATCACTATTGTTATCTACGGCACCTTCTTCTTTTGTTTTGAACTCACCTTCCCAAAAACCAACGCCGTATAGGTTTTCATTGATTTCCTGTTTGCCTAGGAAGTTAAGACGGATGCGAGTACGGTCTTCTGCCTTACCATCCATCATAGAAAGACGCGCTTCAGCGCGGCCGCCCATCTCAAGAGAAGTGCCATCTTGGTTGTATAGTTCTGAAGCGACAACTTGAGATCCTGATGCCATTAGCGCCACTGCTACAGCTAAAGTTTTTAATTTCATTGTTATTTTCCATATCATTGTTTTATATGTGTTTTCTCACCAGAAAAACAGGACTTTTCTGTACCAACGAGAAAACTGGCGGCATAGTAGCAGCTGTTATTTTTCACGCAACGTGTTGAATAAACAGCGCTTATAGAAGAAAACACCACTTAAAATGACGATATGAATACCTCTCAACCATCAAGTTATCGGTTGAGTTAAAAAAAATGTTCGCGTCAAAAAAAAATTGACGAAAAAAATGTAAAAACAATATCACAAAACGTGATATTGCCCGCAAAAAAATCTTGTTAACTGACTGTTTTAGATAGACTTATTGATAATAAATCCGATTATTACAAACAAAAAAATCCCTGAGCATTCACTCAGGGATTTAGAGATTTGATAAGTAGATGATGAATTAAAGCTTAAAGAAACTTAATTGCTCTTTCTGCTTCTCTGCAAGTAATGAAAGCTCAGTACTCGCACTTGCACTCTGGCTGATGCCCGCTACGTTTTGGTTTACAAGCTCCGACATGTTAACCACGTTGCGATTGATATCTTGCGTAACTTGAGACTGCTCTTCGGCTGCGGTTGCTACTTGCGTGTTTGAATCGTTGATGTTGGCGACTGACTCGGTAATTCCAACCAACGCTTCATTAGCTTGTTGCGTCAGCTCGTTGTTGCGGCTAAGCATATCAAGGCTGACTTGCATACTGTCATTCGCAAGCCCAGACTGCGCTTGAAGCTCTTCAATGATCGTTTGGATCTCTTGTGTCGAGTCTTGAGTACGCGCTGCTAGCATTCGTACTTCATCAGCTACTACCGCAAAACCACGACCAGACTCACCAGCTCGCGCCGCTTCAATCGCAGCATTCAATGCTAGCAAGTTGGTCTGCTCAGATACGCCGCGAATCACTTCAATAACATCGTTGATCTGTACAGATTGCTCTTTTAGACGCAAAACAACTTGCGCTGCATCGTTCAATGCTTGAGACATTTGCGCACTTGCTTCCGCACTTTCTTGGAAGATAGCCAAACCTGATTGAGCAAGTCCATCAGCTTCACGCGCGGTTGCGTCAGCAGAGGTCGCGTTATCACTCACATTATTCGCAGTGCTTGCAAGCTCGTTAACCGCAGATGCAACTTGCTCGATCTCCGCCAACTCTTGTTGAGCGTTCGCTTCCGCTTGCGTCATTACCGCAGCTAATTCGGTCGATGCAGATGCAACTTCCTCACTAATACGGGTTAACTGGTCCACAGTGTTGTATAACTGCTCTGCGGTTTGGTTTACATCTTTGCTCAGCTTAGAGATCTCATTGTCCCCATCGACATCTGCACGTACTGATAGATTACCCATTGCTAACTGACGCATCACTTCTTGCAGCTTTTGGATTGGTGTAACAATCATGCCAGATAGGAACCAAGCGCCTATCAATGAGAAAGCAAATACCGCTAAAACCGTCAACATAGCGTTATTTTGCACACGTTCATTTTGCTGATGACTTCTGATAGTAGATTGTTCAGCTTGCTCGTTTACATGCTTTGATAGTGTGTTAATTTGTTGGACCATTTCTCGGCCAACATTGCGATACTCTTTGACAAATGCACGGTACTCGCTATCCGATTTCAAACCTTGATCGTATTGGTTGAAGAAAGCAACTGAGCGCTCTGAATATCGCACATAGGATTCAATTGCTTGGCGAACTTTAACGGCATCGTCACGGAATAGGTTTCGGGCTTCAATTGCGCTTAAATCGGCATCAACTTGCTTTAAGCCTTCTTTCAATTCGGTTAGAAAATTCTCACGACGAGAAGCATCGTAAATAGCGTAAACCGCGCTTATGCGCAGAGGGTAAATTTGGTCGTCAATACTCGCCAATGTGTCTTTGTGAAAAACCAAAGATTCTTGGTTGGAAGCAATAACATCTTGCTCTGCTTGAAGATTGTTTTTAGTAATCCAAAGAGCAATAAACAAAACAATCGCGGTAAATAATACCGGAACCAAAATTTGCGTTCGTACTGACAAATTTTTCAGTGATAACTGCATGACAGGGCCTCAGTTGTATGCGTGATGTCTATATCCAAACAAACTCGAGCAGTGCTTATAACAACGTTACTTTTCGGCAGTTTGAATATCTATGCTTCCTTGCGACGGGATAAATCCCAGACGAATAAACAAGTGGCGAATATTAGAGGTCGATCACACTTTTGTCTAGTACAAAAACTCTCCATTTTCAATCTGTTATTGACAATATCCCGACAGTAGCGTCGGGATATTGTCGTTATGATAACTTATGATCACTTATGATGAGATACATTCACATTTAGGACGGTTTCAGCCTATTTTCTCAACGAATTGAGCTTAGCTTGAGCAAGGCCAAAAATGGTATCGATTGGATAAGAACCTTCATCGGTTGGCTCACCAGCAACTTTCCCCGTAAACAATTCGATAGCTTCAGTAACATGGTCAATCGCCCAAATATTAAACTCGCCTTTTTCGACTGCTTTCACGATGTCGGAACGAAGCATTAGATTGTGAACATTAGAGCGCGGAATAATGACTCCCTGCCCGTCATGACGACCTTTAATTACACACACATCATAAAAGCCTTCGATCTTTTCGTTTACGCCACCAATAGGCTGAGCTTGACCAAATTGATTCATCGACCCTGTTATCGCAATGTCTTGTCGGTTTGGTTGCTTTGAAAAAGCAGACACAACCGCACATAACTCAGCCATGCTGGCACTATCACCATCAACACCACCATAAGATTGCTCAAAGGTAATGGTTGTCGTTAATGGCACTCGTGCCGTTTTACCAAATACGGAAGATAAGTAGGCAGACAAAATCATTACGCCCTTAGAGTGAATACTGCCCCCCAAATCCACGCTGCGCTCGATATCGATAACATCCCCATCACCGTAACACGTCGTCGCTGTGATGCGATTCGGTGCACCAAACATGTAGTCACTAGTGCTCAATACCGAAAGTGCGTTCACTTGGCCTACGGCTTCTCCTTCGGTGCGAATCAGCGTTGTGCCGTTAATAAAGGTTTCCATTACGTTATCGCGTAATCGGCTTACTCGCATTTCTTGGTTATTGAGCGCCTCTTCAACATGCCCAATACGGATCATGTTGGAGTTGGCTTGACGAGCAACGTAGTTCGACTCTCGAAGCAAGTTGGCGATATTAGCCGAATGTAGAGATAGCTTGGATTGGTCGCCAGACAAACGTGAGCTGTATTCGATGATCCGAGCAATGGCTTTGCGATCGCAATGCAGCATATTGTTGTCATGCACCACGCTAGAGATAAAGCGCGCGTAATGCAGCTCAGACTCCGGCGTACGTTTCATTTCGTCTTCGAAATCTGCCGTCACACGGAACAACTCGCTGAACTCTGGATCGTAATGTTGGAGTAATTGGTAAGTTCGGTAATCACCAAATAAGATAATTTTGATATCAAGCGGAATCGGTTCAGGATCGAGTGATACCGCTCCCGTCAATGTGACTTCTTTTTCTAGAGACGTAAAACTCAATTGACGAGCACGCAATGCGCGCTTCAAACCATCCCAAACGTAAGGCTGTTCAAGTACTTTCTGAGCATCCATTAATAGAACGCCGCCATTCGCCTTATGCAAGCTCCCTGCACGAATCAGCGAGAAGTCGGTAAACACCGTTCCCTTGAAAGTGGCAGTCTCAATCGACCCGAAGAGTGAATGATAGTTGGGATTTTCTTCAACAACGATAGGAAATTCGCTGCTTTTACGGCTTACCAAGACATTCACTTTATAACGACGTGGCAATTTTTTATCCAAGGATGCCGTCGCAATTTCGCCTTGCTCGCCACTTTGGTCAAGGAAGATATCTGCGTTTTCAACAATATCTTTTTGCAGCTCAGTTAAGTAGGTTTTGATTTCGGAATATTGCGCGTAATCCACTTTGAGTTTTTTGATGAAGTGAGTAATCACATCAAGCGTCACTTCATCATTGAGCTTTTTGATTTTATCGCTGTATGTCTCTTCCCACTCCGTAAGCTCACGAACCATCGAGCGCAATCGCACTTCGAGTTCATCAATAGCATCGCTGAATTGCTCTTGTTCTTTTTTGCTTAGTACATCAAAAGACTCTTCCGTATGAAGCTCATCACCGTTCATGGCGACAAACTGATAATCCCCCTGCGTAGTCAGTGTTAGGCTGATGCCCTTTTCTTTTGCCTCTCGACTAATACGATCCAGCTCGTTTTGTTGCTTAGCTGCCAATTGATTTTTTAATCGCTCAGCGCGGCTAAAGTACATTTCATTGTCGAATGCTAGGGGTAAAGCATTTAATAATTTGCCCATTAAAGCTTCAATATCAACACGTAGCTTATTTCCGATACCACAAGGCAGCTTTAATACCTTTGGTGTACGGGTATCCTCAAAGTTCGCAACGTAACACCAATCAAACAGGGCTGCTGCATCGTGCTGGTGACGATTCAGATAGCGCAAGATCATGGTGCGTTTACCTAGCCCATTCTGACCAATGGCGTAGATGTTATACCCTTTCTCTTTGATGGACATCGCAAACTCGACCGCTTTTTGCGCGCGCTCTTGGCCCACGATTTCATCAATTGGAGGTAACTCCTTGGTCGACTTACATGGCATATTCTCTAGATCTGCTACAGAATATAGCTGCTTAGCTTCCAATCTTAGTATTGCCATATCCACTTCCTTTTTTCTTATTTTCGTTATTTGAGTGTAGAGATTATTTGCTTAATTTTAAGTGATTTACCTTCCACCCTAGATTGATTGGACATTTTATGAACACATAAGTGATATTAACACGCACTTGCAATTGATAATCAATTTCATTTAATATCTAAACAAATCAAATGTTGTGGAGATGGATATGAATATTGAGCAATGCTGGATGCGCTACTTAAAAGCGGAGCAACTGATGGAACAAGGCCATTGGCCAGAAGCTCATCGTTTATATGACGACGTGCTCAACAATCTACCCAACCACATTCATCTAGCGCTAGAAAATGCACAAACTAAACCTTGCCAGTTTGTATGTCTCATTACGGGGCTTAGAGATGCCAGCGTGACGCAATCAGAGATTCTCAACAAACTCGGCTTACAGCATGATGCGTTCTCAATACTCAATCAAACTTACGCGCTATTTCAATTTTTGCAGCTAGAGAGCCATGAACTGATTGAGCGCGTAGGTCACCTACTTGGTCAACAGAGCGAAGACTTGTTAGCTCACATGGCGGCATTTTGCTCTGCCCAACGTAATGCTCAATGGATGATAGAACTCGAGCACGTAACGCGCGCACATGAGCAGTTCTTACATTTGCAAGCAATGAGTTCGGCAAAATCTTCGCCTTCTCACCTGTATAATTAATCTAAAGCTCAAGCATTGAGGACAACTAGGTTTGTGCTGTCCATTACTTGAGTATCATTTGCTTTATCAACCACAAGGATCTGTGATGTCTTCTAAAACCATTCTTTCGGTGAACAACCTATCAGTCAGCTTTACGACAAACGATGGTATCGTCGATGCAGTAAAGAATGTTAGCTTCGATTTAAAAGCAGGCGAGACGCTGTCCATCGTTGGCGAATCTGGCTCTGGCAAGTCAGTATCAACCAATGCACTGATGAAACTACTGCCAGACAACGCTATTTTGCATGAAAGCTCATCCATCATGTTTGAGGGTAGCTCCATCTTGGATAAAACAGAGCGTGAAATGCAAAGTATTCGCGGTGATCGCATTGGCATGATTTTTCAAGAGCCGATGACCTCACTAAACCCGTACATGCGGGTGGGTATCCAAGTCGCTGAGGCCATCATGTGTCACCGCCCGGTCGACAAACGAACAGCAAAAGCAAAGGTGTTAGAGCTGTTTGAATTGGTTCATATGCCAAACCCAGAAAAAGCGTACAACAAGTACCCACACGAATTTTCTGGTGGTCAATTGCAACGTATCATGATTGCGATGGCACTGATTAACGAGCCCGATATTTTGATCGCCGACGAACCAACAACGGCGTTGGATGTCACGGTTCAAGCAGAAGTGTTGCACCTGATTAAAGAAATTCAGGCTCAGATGGGCATGGCAATCCTATTTATTACTCATGACTTAGGCGTCGTAAAACACTTTGCAGACCGTGTCATTGTGATGTGTAAAGGAGAAGTCGTCGAAGAAGGCGAAACACAAACACTCTTCAAGGACCCAAAGCACGAATACACACGTATGCTAATCAATTCGATTCCTAAAGGCAGTAAGGAGCCTATTAGCGAAAGTGCTACGCAGCTGTTAAAGGCTGACGATATACGAGTCAAATTCTTGGTAAAGTCGCATTTTATTGCGAGCAAGAATGAGTACTTCGAAGCGGTAAAAGGCATTTCTCTTGAGCTTAAACAAGGAGAGACCCTCGGGATCGTTGGGGAGTCCGGTTCAGGTAAGTCTACACTCGGCCGAGCTTTGATAGGTCTACTGCCCTCAACTGGCAAAATAGAATATAAAGGCCAAGATATGGCCTTGCTGACAAACAAAGAACGTTTTGAGCTGAAAAAAGACGTTCAGATGGTATTCCAAGACCCTTATGGTTCGCTTTCTCCTCGTATGACTATCGGCGAGATCATCACTGAAGGATTAACTGTCCACCAGCCAATGTTGAGTAAAAAAGAACGTATGCAGAAAGCACGCGACGTGCTTCGAGAGGTTCGCTTAGATCCCGCGTCCATCAACCGTTATCCACACGAGTTTTCGGGAGGCCAGCGTCAGCGTATTGCTATCGCGCGAGCACTAATTCTTGAGCCTTCGTTTATTTTGCTTGATGAGCCAACCTCTGCATTGGACCGCTCGGTTCAACTGACTGTGATTGATCTCCTGAAAGATTTGCAGAAAAAACACAATATTGGCTACTTGTTTATTAGCCACGATCTATCAGTAGTTAAAGCACTCTCTGATCGTGTTCTAGTCATGCAAAAGGGCGAGGTCATGGAACAAGGTACGGCCGAAAAGATTTTCCAAAACCCTAAAAATGACTACACGAAAAAACTGATAGATGCCTCATTTGATCTTGAAAACAGTGAAAATCAGCACAATGCGGCTTAGGTTCATCACAGTTTCATATTCATAAACTAGGATTAAGAAAAGGTGATAAATTCATCTTGTCTTAAGAATGGCGTAGCTGCCTTTCGGTTTGGCCGCCGAGACTGGTTGGTTCAAGAGTCAGACTTAGTCAACCTGGCTCAAATACTGGCAAACAGTATGAATTGAGTTCCCCCAACCATGAAAAATGCCGCGACACTGTCGCGGCATTTTTTTATTCTCAGAAGCTTCGAACAACTAGGGCATTAAATCGACTCAATACCCATATTATGTAACGTAAATGCATACACGTCTGTGGTGAGGTCAATTTGCTTACTCAGCGGCATTCCTGCACCATGACCGGCATTAACATCAATGCGTATCAATACTGGATTAGCGCCTTGCTGCTTGTCTTGCAGCTCCGCAATAAACTTGTACGAATGTGCTGGAACCACACGATCGTCGTGATCGGCGGTTGTCACCAATGTCGCAGGATATTGCACGTTTTCTTTTACATTGTGAACAGGAGAGTAGCCAAGCAAGTATTGGAACATCGCTTCGCTTTGCGAAGACGTGCCATAGTCATACTTCCAGCCTTCTCCAGACGTAAACGTGTGGTAACGCAGCATATCAAGCACACCAACCGCAGGCAGCGCGACTTTGAATAGTTCAGGGCGTTGCGTCATACACGCTCCAACTAACAAACCACCATTAGAACCACCGCGAATCGCTAGGCGATCCGAGCTCGTGTAGTCGTTTTCAATCAGGTATTCCGCCGCCGCAATAAAGTCATCAAACACGTTTTGCTTTTGCTGCTGAGTGCCTGCGTTGTGCCAGGCTTTACCGTATTCACCACCGCCTCGCATGTTGGCGACAGCGTAAATACCACCCAATTCTAGCCAGTTGGCTACATTGCCAGAAAACATTGGAGTGAGGCTGATGTTAAAACCGCCGTAACCATACAACATGGTTGGTGCTCTACCATCAAGTGCAATGCCCTTCTTGTATGAAATGATCATCGGTACTTGCGCGCCGTCTTTTGAGGTGTAAAACACCTGTTTTGATTCATACTCATTACGATCGAACGGTGCCTTTGATTCCTGAAACAGTGTCGATTCACCAGATTCGACATCAAATGAGAAAATCGTCGGAGGCGTCACGTAGTTAGTGAATGTGTAATAAAGTGTGGTTTCTTCTTTTTTACCCGCCAGACCATAAGCCGTGCCTTCTCCCGGCAATTGTACATCTCGAATCCACTCACCTTGGTAGTTAAACTGCTGCACTTTAGAAAGCACATCTACCATATAAGTCGCAAACAGATAACCGCCACCTTTGCTGATTTCTAACGGCTGTTCTTGTTCAGCAATCACGTCAGCCCATTGTTCTGTCTGAGTGTTGTAGCTGACAACTTTGCCATTCGGCGCGTCTAGGTTGGTGTAAAGCAGCAAGGTTGCGTCTTGGCTATCAATTAAGTAGGTGTCGCCTTGCGTTGTATCGCGCAGCGTCACAATTGCCTGTAACTCAGACTGTAAATCAATATAAAACAGACGATTACCCGATGTGGATTCTGCGCCAGAGATAATGAGGAAGCGATCGTCTGTCGTCGTCGTACCAGACACATAACGATGAACTTGCGTATCCAACTCACCAAAAATCACTTTATCTTCAGATTGAGGGGTACCAAGTTCATGATAATAAAGCTTGTGATGCTCAGTTCGAGCAGACAACTCGCTGCCTTGCGGCTTATCGTAGCTTGAGTAATAGAAGCCTTTGCTGCCCAGCCAAGAAATCGACGTAAACTTCGCATCAACAATCTCAGGCTCTAACTGTTCTTTGGTTTCCGTATCAATGACAAAGATCTTACGCCAATCACTACCCCCTTCTGAGATGGAATACGCGACCAAACGGTAGTCTTTAGAGAAGCTGACTTCGCCAAGAGAGGTCGTGCCCTCTTCGGAGAAAGTATTTGGATCAAGGAAAACCTCGGCTTCTCCCTCGCCTTTACGTCGATACAATACGCTTTGGTTTTGCAAACCGTCGTTTTTGTAGAAGTAGGTGTAGTCACCACGTACAAATGGCTGGGAATATTTTTCGTAGTTTTGACTGTTCGCCACTAAGTCACGGATTTGTTGGCGGTACGGTATCTGACCAAGGAAATCGAAGGTGACCGAATTTTGACCCGAAACCCATTGTGCGGTTTCTTCACTTCGATCATCTTCTAACCAGCGATAAGGGTCGGTAATGTCGTGACCAAAATAAGTGTCCACGACAGAATCTTTACGTGTTTTTGGGTAATGCATAACGTCCGTGTTACTCCGTTGTTTTTATTAAGTTGTTTATCTTCAATCGTTTTATTGCGGTGATTACCTTAGAGCACCCAATTTTGATTTCAACGACATTGTTTTAAATCTATGAAGAACCTAGAAATAATGAGATATCGTTAAGTATCGGTCACGAATGTGCTCAATAAGCAGCTTCACTTTGTTCGGTGGTTGACGAGTAAACGGATACACCGCGTAGATACCCAACTTTTTACCTACTAATTCAGGAAAAATATCCACCAGTTGACCATTACGAATATCGTGATACACCAAGCAGCGCGGGACGTAAGCAATACCATGGCCGCCCAGAGCGGCTTTACGTAATGCGGTCGCGTTATCAGTTGAAAAGCAGCCTGATACTTTGACGATGTAATTACCATCTTTTCCTTTAAACTCCCAATCCGTTGCACCTGTGGTTTGGTAAGCGTATTGCAGACAATTGTGCGTGGTGAGATCAATCGGTTCGATCGGTTTCCCATTTTTAGCGATATAAGAAGGGGACGCGCATACCACCCATTGGGAATCGAGAATATGTCGTGCGATCAAACTGGAGTCGGCTAGGTAGCCAGTTCGAATGACTAAGTCGTAACCATCAGCCACTAAATCGACAAAGCGGTTATCCAATGACATGTCCACGGTCAGACCCGGATGAAGGTTACAAAACTCGGCAACAGCATCAGCAAGTATCAAATCTCCAGAGATACACGGCACGGACATTTTTATATGACCGCTCACATTCTCTCCAAAGCCTGCAACAGCATCCATAGCCTCCTGAGTGGCCTGCTTCACATTTTTAGCACTGTGGAGTAACACCTTACCTGCCTCAGTCAAGGTTAATTTGCGCGTTGTTCGATATAATAGCTGAGCCCCTATTTCTTCCTCCAACCTCGCCATTCTTTTGCTAACTACCGAATTTGTAAGGTTATTTGCCTCTGCAACCTTGCTAAAGCTGCCAAGTTCGATTACTTGAGAAAATAGAATTAAGTCGTCTGCTCTCATACCATTATGTCACTTTTGGAATTAATTATTTTCATTATTTCCCTATATCAACAAAAAATAAAGGAGTAAATTCACGCCAAATTAACAAAACCATTACAACAAAAAGTCACCTCTACAGCGGATTGACACCGTTCGAGAAGTCAGCGTACGAAGGATGTACAAATGAGTGAAACCCTACTTGCCCTAGTGGCATTTTCGCCAATTGTTGTTGCCGCCATCTTATTGGTTGGTCTCAACTGGCCTGCTAAAAAAGCCATGCCTGTTGCGTTCGGTCTAACCGTCGCTATCGCACTAATGTTTTGGGATATGTCAGCCAATCGCGTACTGGCCTCCGTATTCCAAGGACTGGGCATTACTGTCTCTGTTCTATGGATCGTGTTTGGTGCCATCTTCTTGCTCAACACTTTAAAACACACTGGAGCGATCACCACAATCCGTAATGGATTTACCGATATTTCGGCTGACCGCCGTGTACAAGCCATCATCATTGCTTGGTGTTTTGGCTCGTTCATTGAAGGCGCCTCTGGGTTCGGTACCCCGGCAGCAATCGCTGCACCACTACTGGTTGCAATCGGCTTTCCTGCGCTAGCCGCTGTCCTAATGGGCATGATGATTCAGTCTACGCCTGTTTCATTCGGCGCGGTAGGCACGCCTATCATCGTAGGTGTAAACAAAGGTTTAGACACCCATAACATCAGTGAGTCGTTGGCCGCACAAGGTGCAACGTGGGAAATGTACCTGCAAGATATCACAGCGCACGTTGCTGTCATTCACGCAGTCGTAGGTACGATGATCCCAGTATTAATGGCGATGATGTTAACACGTTTTTTCGGCAAGAACAGAAGCTGGAGTGAAGGCCTGGATATTCTACCATTTGCGCTATTCGCTGGTGTCTCTTTCACCGTTCCATACGCGTTAACCGGCGTATTCTTGGGCGCAGAGTTCCCTTCACTTATCGGTGGTTTGGTTGGTCTGTCTATCGTTGTTACCGCAGCGAAAAAAGGCTTCTTAGTACCAAAGACTAAGTGGGATTTCGAAAGCGAAGACAAATGGCCTGCAGAGTGGTTAGGCTCGCTAAAAGTCGATCTAAACGATAATCCGGGCAAGCCAATGAGCATCGTAAAAGCTTGGGTTCCATATGTAATGCTGGCAGTTATTCTCGTCGCAAGCCGCGTTAGCCCTGAGCTGAAAGGCTTTGTACAAAGCGTAAGTTTGTCGTTCAGCAACATTCTTGGTGAGACTGGCGTTAGCGCTGCTATTCAGCCGTTATACCTTCCTGGTGGCATTCTGGTGTTTGTCGCACTACTTGCTGCAATGTTACAAAGCGGCAGTGTAAAGCCATTGCGTGAAGCGTTTGGCGAGTCAAGCAAAACACTGATTGGGGCGGGTTTTGTCTTGGTATTTACCATTCCGATGGTTCGTATCTTTATCAACTCAGGCATCAACGGTGCTGACCTAGCAAGTATGCCCGTCACAACCGCAAACTTCGCCTCTGACCTTGTTGGTTCTGCGTTCCCAGCGCTGAGTGCCACCGTTGGTGCACTGGGTGCGTTCATCGCTGGCTCAAACACGGTATCAAATATGATGTTCAGCCAGTTCCAATTCGAAGTGGCACAAACGTTGTCTATTTCGAGTGTGATTGTTGTATCACTCCAGGCCGTCGGTGCTGCTGCAGGTAACATGATTGCGATTCACAACGTTGTTGCCGCATCAGCCACGGTAGGTTTGCTTGGTCGAGAAGGCGCAACATTGCGTAAAACGATTATCCCTACGTTCTACTACATTGTAATGACAGGCATTATTGGATTGGTGCTGATTTATGGCTTCCAAATGACAGATGTCTTAATGAAGTAACGCGAAATGCAGGGTTTACAGCCCTGCCTAATTTGACACAGCTGTCTGCACTACTACCCCGACATGTTGATTTAGCTTGCTACATCAATTCCCCCGACAGCTGTGTCACCCTTTCCAGTTTGCATAACTGATTGAGTGATTTAATAAAATTTTTCAACCAATTATGTAAATGGGTTACCAACATCACCGATTCAAACGTAAGTGAACCATAGGTAACTATACTCATTTTGATGTCTTCACTGCTTTGCGATGAAGGCTCAACGAAAGAGCAAATTGCTCCACAACTTTGCTTAGAATAACCGCTAGGACACCATTATGATTATCTCAGCTTCTACTGACTACCGCGCTGCCGCGAAAGCCAAGCTTCCCCCGTTTCTATTCCATTATATTGATGGCGGCTCTTACGACGAACGCACGCTGAAGCGTAATACTGACGATTTAGGTGATGTCGCTCTTCGCCAACGCGTCCTACGCGATATGACAGATTTGAGCCTCGAAACCGAGATCTTCGGTGAGAAACTGGCAATGCCAATCGCGCTAGCTCCTGTTGGTCTAACTGGTATGTACGCGCGCCGAGGCGAAGTGCAAGCAGCAAAAGCAGCCGAGAAAAAAGGCATCCCGTTTACTATGTCGACTGTTTCGGTTTGTCCGATTGAAGAAGTCGCACCTGCAATTGAACGTCCAATGTGGTTCCAGCTTTACGTACTTAAAGACCGTGGCTTTATGAAGAACGTGCTTGAGCGTGCAAAAGCTGCTGGAGTCACAACGCTGGTGTTTACCGTTGATATGCCAGTTCCTGGCGCGCGTTACCGTGACATGCACTCAGGTATGAGTGGCCCTAACGCAGCCATGCGTCGTGTATTCCAGGCGATGCGCCACCCAAGCTGGGCACTGGATGTGGGTCTACTTGGTAAACCGCACGACTTAGGTAATATCTCAACTTATCGTGGTGAACCAACAAAGCTAGAAGATTACATCGGCTGGTTAGGCGCAAACTTCGACCCTTCTATCTCCTGGAAAGATCTTGAGTGGATTCGTGATTTTTGGGATGGCCCAATGCTTATCAAAGGCATTCTAGATGAAGAAGACGCGAAAGATGCGGTACGTTTCGGCGCGGATGGCATTGTGGTATCTAACCATGGTGGCCGTCAGTTAGATGGCGTACTTTCAAGTGCTAAAGCACTACCAAGCATTGCTGATGCAGTAAAAGGTGATCTTAAGATCTTCGTAGACTCTGGTATTCGTACTGGTCTTGATGTCGTTCGTATGCTCGCACTTGGTGCAGACTGTACGCTTCTTGGCCGTTCATTTGTGTACGCATTGGCAGCACAAGGCGGAGCAGGCGTTGAAAATCTACTGGATCTGTACGATAAAGAAATGCGTGTAGCAATGACGCTGACTGGCGCTAAGTCTATCGCGGATCTTTCACGCGATTCGCTAGTGAAAATCCCATAATCTTTGCGAGCGAGCAAAACAGAAACGAAAAAACGAGCCAACAGTGGCTCGTTTTTTATTGCTCTTCAACCCGATAATTTGACGAGCAAGCTAGCTAACTTGGTGAACGTACTCGATCACGACTTGGTTTCCGTCGATAAACACGTTACTGATATCACCATCCACCGTCACACGATTTTGTAAATAAACGGTACCAGATGCAGATAGATCACGCTCCGTCAAAGACGGAATCACCTGACCAGGACGTACATGTAGCTGCTCGCATAGCTGTTTTACAAAACCTAGCGTCAGTGGAGAATTACCACGTAACAAGCCAGAAAACTCGTGTAGACTCAAACCAAGGCGCTTAGCCATTTCCATTTGAGTGATGTGCATTTTGGCTTTTTGTGACATCCAGATGTCGTAGAGCGCGTTTCGATCCAGCTCTGTAAATTCCATATCTGCCTCCGCTAATTCAAGAGCCAATACACTCTCACACTTACTTAAGATAAATGTTAGCGATAAGTCAGAGAAGTTATAATTGATCGTCCAAATATCAACCCTCAATCATTGGTAGCGTACCTCTGAACATGCATGAGGCGGTCGCTCAACAGAACATTGAGGTGACTCTCTTGTCATCGGAAGGAAAAGTCCATCTCGGACGGTTTAGACATAAGTAAATGATTTAAAGGAAATCACTGGGGTGAAGGAGTAATATCTGCTACCTTTCCTTCCATGGTTCACTAGAAATAAGTTACATATGCCACAGTGGTTTACCGAATTACAAAGCTACATTGAAACGTCTCATCAAAATTGGAGTGGAAGCGTCCTTTTCATTACGCTCGCTAGCTTTATAGCTTGGATAGCTTGGCGGCTGATCCGCTCTCGCCTCGCTGCGCTCGTAGAGAAAACGCCCTTCCACTGGGATGACATGTTGCTTGATGCGCTAAAAGCGCCAGTCAGTACACTCATTTGGTGTTGGCCAGCAACCGTCTCTATCGGCATCATATTAGAGAGCGAGCTCAACGATAAAATAAACTGGTTAAGTACGCTGAAACTGATTTTAATCATCAGCATCTTCGTATGGACCGTTATGCGGCTCATTACCAATGTTGAAGAGCATGTTCTCGAACAAAAGAACCGAGATGAAACAACAGTACAAGCGATAGCTAAGGTTGCGCGCCTGTTCTTTATTACCGTCGGAATTCTAACCGTAATGCAGGCATTTGGTCTGTCACTATCGGGCCTACTTACCTTCGGTGGTGTTGGTGGTTTGATCGTCGGTTTAGCGGCGAAGGATTTGCTGTCTAACTTTTTTGGAGGTCTTATGATCTACTTCGATCGTCCATTTAAAGTTGGCGATTGGATCCGTTCTCCAGACCGACAAATAGAGGGGACGGTAGAACCCATTGGCTGGCGTATGACCATTATCCGAACTTTCGATAAGCGTCCACTGTATGTGCCAAACTCAGTGTTTAGCAGCATTGTCGTAGAAAACCCATCTCGCATGCTGAACCGACGTATCTACGAAAAAATTGGACTTCGTTACGACGATGCTGAAAAAATGCCGCAAATTATCACCGCGGTAAAAGAAATGCTGAAAAATCACAAAGACATTGATGCACGCCAAACACTTATCGTCAACTTCGATACATTCGGTCCATCATCATTGCACTTCTTTATCTATACCTTTACTAAAACCGTGAATTGGGTGAGATACCATGAGGTTAAGCAGGACATACTGCTTAAGGTAATCAACATCATTAAAGAACACGATGCAGATATCGCGTTCCCTACTCAGACGCTTAAGCTTGATCCTATACAAATGGTAAAAGCGGAAGAGCAAGAAGATCACGGCTTCTAGTTCTCACCAATACCCAAATAATCAAGCCCGCTGTGTTTAAGCGGGCTTTTTATTTTTCTTCGCATGAAGTGGTTATTGTTGCGTTAACACCATACGTGCATTCAGCGGTTGGATTGGGCGATTGTTTTTCCCCATTACTTCCGAAAAAGATTTTATCTGCTCAGGAGAAATAGTTTGTGCTTCTTTCATCACGAACCAACGTACACCTTCAGAGCATGGCGGTGTCGTTAGTGAGCCGTTAAAGCGGTAGTAGTCTTTATCACTTGGGATAAGGGCATCAGCATCAAATGGAACCTTGATGGTAACATCTTGATCTTTAGTTGGAATGTTAGCTAGCATCTTAGCTAGATCTGGGTTCGCGTCACCCAGTTTAAAGAACACCGCGACAACAGCTAGATGACCTACTTTGTCGGCATGCACAAAGTGTGCTTCTAGAGGGTATTCTTTACCGTCCACATGGTTTTCAGATGGCGTATGGAAGTGGAACTGTTTCAACGTAAACTCTTTCCCATCAATGGTGAGTGTGTTTTTACCTTCTAAACCAGTCTGTAAAGTGTGACCGTTGTTCAGCAGTGAAATTGCCTTACCTTCGTAGTCGAAATTCAATTTTTCTAGCTTCGCTTCGGTCGCCGATTCAATGTTGATTGGGCTCTGGTTTTGACCTTTTGCGCACTCAGATGCAAACTCACCCCAATGAGCTGGCCCATGGTTTCCCTCGTAGCCCCAGCTTGCTGCATAAGCTGTTCCTGTAAATACCAGCGCCAAACCTAGTGTTGTTAGTGACTTCTTCATCATTTTCCTTATTTCTGAAAGTTAAATTCCGTGAGAATAAAGCCATACTAATCTCACAAAATTAAGCAGTGACAGAGTGAAAACTATGATTACAAAAGATTTTTGGAATAGAAGCCTCTAATGATGTAATTGACATGATGCTCAAAATTGAACGTCAACGATTATTGAATCGGTGTAAGTACCTGCAGGAGGGGTCGTTTGGCTGGTTAGTATCTGCGCGCGATAATTATAATTCTGTGGAGTGACACCATCCGGAATGGAGCCGCCAGTATCGACGTCACCGTGTTCACGACGTTCAGAACTGGTGCCTCCCCAGCGCTCCATCGTTGATGACTTATAGATTTCATACTCCAAATAGTGACCACTAGAAATCATTCGCCGCTGACCGCCGGACGCATTTAGGCCGTCATTCAAGCCAATGGAGAAGGAACTATTCTTGGTACAAGTTAACGATATAACCTGACTGACTGGTTCAAAACCGGCCACTAATGGGGACGAACCAAAATCAATATCTGGCGCTGTGATCATACAATCAGGGGTCACTTCCAACTCAACCGTAATCACGCTTTGAGCGCTGCCATTGGCGCGGCCAATGCATACCCCTAGAACCCCGATACCCTTACAGTAATCCCAAATCCAGGATACGGTGATTTGGTCTTTATAAGTCCCAGCGGAAAGATTACTACCCACTCCCGTCCGAGCATAGAGCGGAAACTCGGCTTGAGTGCCAAACAACCCGAGTAAATCGAGTAACCCGATTTCAAAAAAATTGTAAGTTTGGCCGAATACATACTCTTGTGAAAGACCTGGATCGCCAAAAATCTGATAGCTGAGCTCCGAACTCGGATCATCCTCATTTAATAGCAAACCATTATTTATACTGTTAAACGTTGCTGATACGTAGTCGCCACTTAACAAAGACACAAGTGTAGAAAAGTCACACGTAATCCCCGCATGAGGCTGAGCTGAGCTTTGCTGCTGAGAGCTTGAAACAGTAAACGAAGAAACATTGCCAAACAAGATTAAAGGTGCTGCCGCCGTGAGCTGACAAGCCATTGTCGAGCACGAGAAAAAGAGAAGTAGGCTAGCAAACCAGCTGCGCAAAATCATAGTGCGGTCTCTTCTTCGGCTTTGATACAAACCTGCTCAGGCAATGTTTGTATTTTTTGACTCTCACGCTGATACAACCCCTCAATAAACACTGTACATGGCGGCTGTCCTTGAGGATAAAACTGAATGTAGCGGCCTGGGTCAACGCCTTCAAAGTAGGTAAAACCATCCCACCAATTTGGCTTGTTAAGCCCGTTTCTGAGCGGCCATATGTACCAATCGGAAGGAACAAATGATTTTCGTCTACCACCGTCATGCTCAGTGCAACTTGTAGCTCTATTGGGAACTCTAACAGGTAGCCGTAGCCCGAATGTATCGAAGCAAACTGCTCTGTTGCAGAAAACGCAGCATTGGCAGGTAAATTAAGTGGATCGATTTCATATTTGGCGGTGTAATACGCCGTAGCCCAAGGAACAAGTAAGTAACCTTCATCGTCTGTCACTCCGACAATTTGATTTTCATATTTAACCGGAATACCTTCAAAACCACTGGTGCTCACCACCGCGAAGCTGTCATACACTTCATTCGCCGGGAATATTTCTCCATCCAACGTAGAGACCGAACCTGCCATTTCCGCAAAATAATCATAGTCGCCACTGGTGCCATTTAACCCCGCTCTGAACTGCGCCCATGACGCACGGTAGGTCAAATCGGCCTGTTTACGGTTTTCTGGGTGTTCGTTAATATCATGCGCTAAATTGACGCCCCACCCACCTCGTATTGGCGCAAGGCGGCTGTAACCCACTCGCCCTCTAACATCGCCATCGTCCTCTCTTTTCAGCGTTAGCCCCGAACTTCCCCCCAAAGAACTGAAAGGTAGAGAGAATTGAGCCAACGTAACACTCTGACCACCAATACTATGGTTGTAAGAAAGGGACATATTGATATTAAAAGGCAGAGCGTAGCTATAAGTAAGATTTAGGGTACGTGAATCTGAGTCGGATTGTTGAATATCAAAGTACCCACCAGAAAGTGAGCCCCAATCTCCCAAACGGACTCCCATATTGATTTGTGATAGATGGCGCGACGCGAGTGAAGCGTCCTTGCCTTCATCGAGCATTTCGTAATTTGGTAAATGAGATAAGGTATAAAAGTCGGCTTGTTCTACTTGAGTTCGAGCAGCGAAGCTAAACAGCCGAGACTGATAACTATAACCTAGCGCATATGAGGTAGATTGATCCTGAAAATTACTCACACGAAACGAGGCATCCACCGTACCCAAGTTGAAAGCATTGGTGACAAAGCCCAGCCCCGCAACGATCAGGTCATCTTTTGCTTCAGCTTGAGCTTCTAATGTTAACCAATCAGTCATGCCATGACGCAGAGCGGTAACCACGCCACCGTCTCCATAGTCGTTAGATGCATTACCGAAATTTTCTCTGATCGCACCAATACTCGCACTGTAAGATGTAAATCCGGTCTTGAGTAGATCGGAAGAGAGAAAAAATGGGCTGGTCATGACCGTTTGCTTACCTTGAGCATCCGTTGCAATTACCGTTGCTTCCCCAGCACCAGAGAGCATTGGAATATCGTTAATAATGAAAGGACCGGGCCCAACATTCATTGAGTCAGTTTTAAAGCCATTGATAAACAAATCTAACGTAGTGGGCGCTGTGACCTCACCGTAAAATGCAGGTAACGGCGTCGTCACGACATCCGGACGCATAGAGAAATCATGCGACAACTGAATACCCGCCAGTCTTACTGGTTGGCTCCAAGATAAAGGGCGAACAATATAGTCCCCTACCTCCATACGAATTCGCTTCTCTTGATTGACGTACTCGTAACTCGTATCAAAACGAGTGTACTGGCTGCTTTGCTGGGACTGAACATCGCGATGAAAGTTAGATTTAAATATCCCGGTAGTAGAAAAAACGCCAAACTCAGAAAAGGCTCTGACTTCATGATTTATAGAAACCTCCTTTTGTCGGCTTTCGTTCTCGTACACACCAAATACGTTGTAGTTAAGCAGGCCACCACGCCCAAACTGAGCCGGGGAAAATCGCCCCATATCCTGCGCTGATAAGCTCTGCAT
Source organism: Vibrio sp. sp1 (assembly GCF_016920955.1). Taxonomy (NCBI): domain Bacteria; kingdom Pseudomonadati; phylum Pseudomonadota; class Gammaproteobacteria; order Vibrionales; family Vibrionaceae; genus Vibrio; species Vibrio sp. sp1. Next base: position 634,924 of record NZ_CP060590.1, on the reverse strand, counting down.
CGGTAACCAATTAGGCGGTACGTCAATTGCAAGTTGCAATGACGATTGCAAGTAACGCACGTTAACACCTGGGATAGACGTAACCTCAAGTCTCTCTTCGGTTCCAGGCAACGACGTGGCGGCAACCCCAACTGAAATGAGGTCCTCCCGGAGCAAAAAGAACTGATCGCCAACTCGCTCAACTTTCGCAACAAGCCCTGTTGCTCTTTGATTGATCACCAACTCCAGATTGAGGCTAATATTCTCAAACTTTTCTAATGAGAAATTTTCAGGACTCGGTAGCTCAGAGAAGTGGTTTGCTGAATTTGCACAAAGACCAATACTGCTCCACGTTACGCTAAGTAATACCAACCAAAAGAAAGCATTCATTGTATTAAATCTATTCATTATTGCTTCAATGGTATTTGGTAACGTTTACCTCCAATATTCGCGCTCAAACTCAAGGGTCTGACATTACTATGGGGAATAGACCAAACCTTATACTGTTCAGGAAGAATATAGCCAGCTAGTCCATCGGAAATAACGACAGGATCTTTATTTGGTAGATTCAACTGTAAATTCACTAAGCGAACATGGTGTTTTCCTGAATTTTTAATGTGAACAAAACGCTGATTATTTTTCTTAATAAACTGTGCCTGTAAATCACCCCATAATTCACTGTCACGGTTTGGTTTTTGAGTATCAGTCAGCCCTTTCCCGTAAATAAACAAAGGTATCGAGTAACGCATTCGGACTTTGACAGCGAGTTCATTTTCCGTCAATTCTGTTTGAGGGTTTTGAGTTGGCGGTAATTCATCTATGATCACTCGGTATGCATACTCCTTACCCGCAGAGGCCTCATCTTGGTTGATGATGCGGATTAACTGCTTTTCACCTGGTTCAATTTTGACAAACGGAGGAGTTGCAATTAACTGGCTTTGACTTGAATAACTATCTTCTCCTTCGTTTTGTTCCCACTTAAAAATTCTCACCTGTAAATAAGAATCAACACTGCCTTTATTTACCATCCAAAGTGATGTTGCATTACTCTCCTCTGATATTTTGGGGTAAATCGGCCAAATTAATAATGAGTTAGCGTTGGCATTTGAGAAAAAAACAAAAAGGAAGGTTATTAATAATAGTTTTTTGAGTATGAATTCCATTTCACCCCTCCAAAGTTCACTTACCACTCTAATGTCAGCGTAAGCGTATCCATATAAATTCCAGCCATTTCATTCCCATTTATTGTCGCCTTTGCCCAGATAGGAAACTGAATATTATCTGGGTCTTGGTCGGTATCGACGGAGTATTGCGTGTCAATATCAAGCACCTGCGTATAATTTAGATCTTGAAACAAAAAGTAATCTACCGTTGTCGCTTCTTCACTGTGCTTTAGCTTACGTACACCGTCCAATGCATTCATCCCGCCATTTACGGAAACATTCATCGTAATACCCGGAGTACAACTTAATGTGAGTGATGAACTGTAAGTGATGCTGCCTTGTACTTCCGTCGCGTAAACTGAAGAATGCTCACCAAAATCTAACGTGCCTATTTGCCCGGCTTGGGTTGCGCTTTCTTCTTGTACTGCGCCGTTAATCAAACAACCTGTATCTACGGTGGCAGACACCTGAAAAGTTTGTGTCGCATCAGCCAGCACAGTTAAAGAACACAAACTCATCGCGACAAGTGAAAAGCTCCTAACAACCAGCGTCACGTTTTACCAGCTTAGCGTCACACTGATGGTATCGGAGTATGTACCGGCAATGCTGCTCGTACCGTAAGCTTTCGCAAAAAGCTCAATAGTTTGCGATGTTGCACTAGTAAATTCAGACAGAGCTACCGTCCCGCCTTGTATAATTTGTGTGCTTCGGTCTGAGTCGGTAAACAACGTATAATCAATAAATTGCGCGCCATTTGACATCGCGTAGGTACCAACGGTCGCACTTGCATCATACAATCCGGTGCCCAATGTAAACGTCGGTGTCACACCGTTACTACAAAGCACTTCAATACCCGTCGCACTACCACCATTTACCACACCATCTTGTTCACTGAAGATTGCAGGCACGTCTCCAAAGGCGAGTGAGCCAAAGCCAACGCCAGAAGCTGCATCTACCGCATTATTTCCATTAATCACGCAACCTTGTACAAGGTTAATTGAAACATCAATCGTACCGCTCACTGACGCTCCACTCGCTTGCCAACTAAATGAGGTTAAGAGCAGAGGCATCATCAGATAAAATCTTTTCATATAAAGCTCCATTTTTACATTCCACTGTATATCGGTAACCTTTTTATTAGTTATAGCTCAATTATGACAAACCAAATGCATATAAAATGTAAAACAATAAAAAGAAGCAGGATAAGGATAAAGACGAACAGCAAATAAAAACATTAAACTTAAAAATGACGCTTTTTAAGCATATGATGCTAAAAAATAACCACTAAAAACAAATGGTTATTATCTTATTCCAAATACAGAATCGACAATGAGTTAGAAGGTAGGGTGAAGTTGAGTGGAAAAAATCTAAAAAAAGTAGCAGAACGATACGAGAAGTTTAGAAAAGATTGGCGACCATTTCTTCCCGAAACAAGAATCTTCATGAAACAAAAATGCGCCCCAAAAAGGAGCGCATTTCTTACTTGAATAAGTTATTCCCAATCAAGAATAACCTTGCCTGACATGCCAGAGCGCATGACGTCAAAGCCTTCTTGGAAATCATCAATCTTGTAGTGGTGCGTGATGATTGGCGATAGATCCAAACCAGATTGGATCAGTGAAGCCATCTTGTACCACGTTTCGAACATTTCACGGCCGTAAATGCCTTTGATCACCAAGCCTTTGAAGATAACTTGGTTCCAGTCGATACCCATGTCTGATGGCGGAATACCGAGTAGTGCAATGCGACCACCGTGGTTCATTGTGGTTAGCATTGAGTTGAATGCTGCTGGGTTACCAGACATTTCTAGACCAACGTCGAAGCCTTCTGTCATGCCTAGCTCAGCCATTACGTCTTCTAGCTTCTCTTCAGCCACGTTTACTGCGCGTGTTACACCCATCTTACGAGCAAGTTCTAGACGGTATTCGTTCACGTCTGTGATCACTACGTGGCGAGCACCAACGTGCTTTGCTACTGCCGCTGCCATGATACCGATTGGGCCAGCACCTGTGATAAGCACGTCTTCGCCTACTAGGTCGAAAGAAAGTGCTGTGTGTACTGCGTTACCAAACGGGTCAAAGATAGACGCTAGATCGTCAGAGATGCCTTCAGGGATCTTGAACGCGTTGAACGCTGGGATCACTAGGTATTCTGCGAATGCACCTTCGCGGTTAACGCCCACACCAATCGTGTTACGACATAGGTGAGTACGGCCGCCACGACAGTTACGACAATGACCACACGTGATGTGACCTTCGCCAGATACGCGGTCACCGATTTCAAAGCCACGAACTTCCTGACCAATCGCAACCACTTCACCCACGTATTCGTGACCGACAACCATAGGCACTGGAATTGTCTTTTGTGACCATTCGTCCCAATTGTAGATGTGTACGTCTGTACCACAGATAGCGGTTTTCTTAATTTTGATCAGAATGTCGTTATGGCCAACTTCAGGTTTATCAACCTCAGTCATCCAGATGCCTTCTTCAGGCTTTAGCTTTGATAATGCTTTAATTTTCATAATGTAACCTTAATTAAAGGCCCTATTGTCTAAGGCCTAGAATCTTAAATAAGACCCATGTCCTTACCAACTTGGATGAACGCGTCGATTGCACGGTCTAGTTGCTCGCGAGAGTGCGCCGCAGACATTTGAGTACGGATACGTGCTTGACCTTTTGGTACAACAGGGAATGAGAAGCCGATTACGTAGATGCCTTTCTCCAGCGCACGCTCTGCGAATTCTGCTGCTACTTTTGCGTCACCAAGCATGATCGGAATGATTGCGTGGTCAGCACCACCCATTGTGAAACCAGCCTCTTCCATACGAGTACGGAAGTGTGCTGCGTTTTCCCATAGACGATCACGTAGGTCACCGCTCTCTTCTAGTAGATCTAGAACGCGGATAGAAGCGCTTACGATTGCTGGTGCAACAGAGTTAGAGAATAGGTATGGACGAGAACGCTGACGTAGCCAGTCAATCACTTCCGCTTTACCAGATGTGTAACCGCCTGAAGCGCCGCCCATTGCTTTGCCTAGCGTACCAGTGATGATGTCGATACGGTCAACCACGTTGTGGTGCTCGTGCGTACCTGCACCTGTTTTGCCCATGAAGCCAACAGCATGAGAGTCATCAACCATAGTCAATGCGCCGTACTTCTCTGCTAGGTCACAGATAGCCGGAAGGTTTGCTACTACGCCGTCCATTGAGAACACACCGTCCGTTACGATAAGAATGTGGCGAGCACCTGCTTCTTTCGCAGCGATCAGTTGTTGCTCTAGCTCTTCCATGTTGTTGTTTGAGTAGCGGAAACGCATCGCTTTACATAGACGAACACCGTCGATGATTGACGCGTGGTTTAAAGCGTCAGAGATGATTGCGTCTTCTTTGCCTAGAATAGTTTCAAATAGGCCCGCGTTTGCGTCGAAACATGATGTGTAAAGAATCGTATCTTCTTTACCTAGGAACTTAGAAAGCTTCTGCTCAAGCTCTTTGTGGATGTCTTGCGTACCACAGATAAAACGTACTGAAGCCATACCAAAGCCGTGCTCGTCCATGCCTGCTTTACCCGCTTCGATAAGTGCCGGGTGGTTAGCAAGACCAAGGTAGTTGTTCGCACAGAAGTTTAGTACTTCTTCACCAGTAGAGATTTTAACAGCCGCTTGCTGTTGAGACGTGATGACACGCTCTGATTTGTAAAGGCCTTCCGCCTTTACTTCTTCGATTTGCTGCTGAATCTGTTGGTAGAATGCAGAAGACATTTGAAATTCCTTCCTAGTTATTTTGGCGAGTATTTACTCGTTTAGAATTAGGCTTAGCCTTTATGTGACGGGCGTCACGGGCTATCACTCATCAATTAATTGTAGTGTAATTCAAGGAAGGAGGAAGGATTATACCTTAAGGTGGAAAAGCATTAATGAATCCTAGGCACAAATTCAATTAATGCTTTTCTATGAGGTTGTTATAAAAGGAATTATAGCCAGGTAGGCTTAGCCAAAAGTGCTTCAAAGTCCTTAGCAGGTAATGGTCGGCTATAGTGGAAACCTTGTCCGAACTCACAGTTTAGGTTTTTCAGGTAATCCACATGACGCTGTTCTTCGATGCCTTCTGCGACGATCTTAAGATCCAGCGCTTTCGCCATTGCTATGATTACGTTGACAAGCTCGCGGTCTGAGTCGTTCTCGAACATATTTTGCATAAAGCTACGATCAATCTTTAAGCGGTCGAACGGAAACTTCTGCAAGTAACTCAGCGCAGAATAACCAGTACCAAAATCATCAATAGTAAGTTTGGTGCCTAACGCTCGTAAGTTATTAAGCATGTCTAATAGCTCAGAATCGTGATTGAAGAGGAGACTTTCTGTCACTTCAATATCGAACTTATTTGACGGAAGACCAGACTCCTCAAGGCTGTGTTTAATAAACGTAAGTAAGCGCTCGCAGTACCTAAATTGAACACTAGAAAAGTTTACAGAAACAAACAACGGAGTCAGACTTTGCCATTGTGCCGCTTGTCGACACGCTTGTTGAATAGCAAACTCACCAATTTGATGAATTAAACCATTTTTCTCTGCAATAGAGATAAACTCTTCAGGGTTTACAAATCCGTACTTGTCATCATTCCAACGCATTAGCGCTTCTGCCCCTACGATTTTACCACTACTCAGCTCAATAATTGGCTGATAATACAGCTCTAATAACTGATTGGAGATCGCACTTCTCAGACGATTTTCCAGATCCAAATAGCGTTGCAAATCTTGGTTCATATTATGGTTATAAAAACAAAAGCCATCACGCCCATCTTGTTTCGCCCGATACATTGCCATATCAGCACATGCAAGGAGCTGCTCAGCGTTGTCTCCGTCATCCGGGAACACAGACATTCCGACGCTGCTACTCAAGAAGAATTCATGGTTGTTCCAAACAAACGGATCGTTAAACGCCGAAAGCACACTTGAAGCAACTCGCTTTGCAGTATCATTATCAGGCAAGTCTGGGATGACGAGTAAAAACTCATCCCCACCAATTCTCGCCAATAAGTCTGTTTTTCTTGCGACTTGATACAGTCGCTGAGCACTGAGTTTAAGGATTTCATCCCCAACAAAGTGTCCCATTGAATCGTTAATCTGCTTAAAGTGGTCTAAGTCGATGAACATCACCAAAACTTTAGACCCACTACGCGATGCCCTAATTAACTCCAAAGCCAATCGCTCGGAACCATAACTACGATTAGGCAAATTAGTTAATGTGTCATATTTAGCTTGGAAGGCGAGTTCTTTTTCAGACGCTTTTCGACGTTCAATTTCGTTCGTTAATTTTTTATTCTGTTGAGAAAGAATATCTTTACGCTTTTTTTCTTCCTCAAGCTTAATTTTCAATTCAATCCTATTATTGTTCGTGATGAATGCATAACATAAAGCAATGACGATCATAACGGCCAGAATACTCAAACCAATAATAAAGAGCCGTGATGTAAATATATCTCGTTCACTCAAAGGCTCGAACCACGCCATCAATTTGAAGTGATGTTTATCCACAGGCACTTCAAAGTAAATTTTTCCGTCTACAGCCTCAGAAACGAAATAGTTCTCATCCTTATTGTGAGAAGGTGTTTTATTTATGGTATCCCATACAACCATTTCCACGTCTTTTATTTTTAGCACCATTCGGCTATAACTATCTTCGTGTTCTTGGTTAGTAAGTTGGTCAATAACAATATTCTTATTAAGATCGGCAATTAAAAAGGCAACAGGCTTTCCGGAGAACTTAACTTGCTTAATGACTTGAATGCGAACGTCATCATTGTATCGCGTCGCACAAACCTCTTCGGGATGCCCGTGTTGAGTCATTAAGGTTTGTATGTCCATTTTGTGCTCGGCAAGGTTTTCAAATCCAGTGGTGACAATGGTGACTCCATCACTGCCGACCAGCGTGAGCTTTTTATAGATTTGGCTGCTATTAATTAGCTTACTGTCTATCTTCTCATCGAAGCGACGCTTTAAATTAATTAAACTGGCACCTAACCCATACTCCATTGACATGCCAGAAGCTAAATTACCAAAGAATGTTTGTATTGTTTTATCTGTAGCTAGATTATCAACATCTTCACTCGCTATGGTAAATAAATTATCGAGTGTGCTTGCATAACTTTTTACTTTTAAATCTAGTTCTCTGTATTGAGATTCTTTTAATTTATTTTGACCTACGCTAGTCACAGTAATAAGCATAGCTAAGTAAATTGAAACTAATATTGCGCTTATTGTAATAAATCTTTTACTGGAAAATTTTTTAACGGCCTTATTCATCGGACTTTCTTTTTATCTTCTATAAAGTAATCGTTATAAAAGTAGTAAATAGATGGATAGTATTTTTTTACTAGTTTTTCGTATGATCCGTCTTTTTTTATCGAGTCTAAATAACGATCAAATGCTTTGCGTAATTCAGGGGAATTTTTACGGAATGCAACAGCCATTTTTTGATTTTCAGATATAGGGCCAATGACTTTTATTTCACCCGGCCATTTTTCGAGGGCAATTAGCGTATCCGCAACATCTAATAATGTGCTTTCCGCGTCATTTTTCATTATCGCTGGAACCATCTCATTAAGGAGACGCGCCCCATCAGGTAATATAACTTTTGCACCTGTGTCATATAAGTCATAAAGGTTAGGATCCAAGCAAGAATGTTCTAAAGCTAACACTTCGCGACCATCGATCAGCTGCTTGACGTTTTTAACATCTTCATCGACCGACCCACTTGGTTTAATCGGGCTCAGACTAGAGTCGGATCTGGAAACCAACCATACACCTGAAGGAAAATAATCTTGTGAAAAATCGACAACCTCAGAACGCCAATCAAGAATAGTAACGCCATTTGCGATCAAATCGCCTTCAATTGGAACACTTTCTCCGACAACAGCCTGCTTGTTGTGATATTGCACATTTTGCCCTGTCAACTTACCAACCACGTCGCTCCACTGTGCTGGAACATACTGGTACTGAACACCTAACGACTTGGCAAAACCTTTTATTATCTCTACATCCAAGCCAGTCAAAGTTTCCACTTCACCTTGTTCAATATAGGAGACAAAGTTAGCGTACGGGACACCAATGTGACGCAGTACACCACGTTCACGGATTTGTTGTAAATCGTCTGACCAAGCGGCAGACGACGCAACAGAGGTAACCATGAGCGCCACCGTCGCTAAAGTTCTTTTGAATGTTATGACTGACATAATAATATCCTTACCTTTCACAAAGCGCCCAATAATGGGCGCTTGAGTGATAAACAACGATGTTAGAACGACGAGTAATACAAATTCGTCATCGCCACTACGAGCCCTTCCACATCTTGTTCGTCATGGAACAAATGCGTAGAGATACGCAGCGCGTAAGTATCAAAGTCATCATCCTTATGCAGCTTAAAGCTAGTCGTACGGATGATGTAACCATACTCTTCACGTAAACGATCTCGGAATTCCGTCAGTATCTCTTCATTAGTTACATCGGAGAACGGGTTAACCGTCGTTAAGCCACTGGTTAAGCCTTCCACGTTTGGTGAATACATTTTGGCTTGTGGTAAGTACTCTTGAAGCAAGGTTTTACATAAACTACCAAGGCTTACAACTCGCTCTTCGATACGGTCTCGACCAATCTCATCCCACATTTTGCAACTATCAACTAGTGCTTGTTTCGCAGGATAGTTATCGTTACCAATGTATTGCATTTGCAGCTGTTTACCCAGGTAATCAGCATGAGAAAGTGAGGAGTTGATCAACCATAACGGGTTCTCTCGGTCGCTCCAATACTCATTCAAACGGTTACCGTTATCACGAACATACAGAATACCTGTCGCGCCCGGACCACACTGCCACTTATGACCAGATCCTGCATAGAAATCACAATCCATATCGTGGAAATCAAGGTCAAACATACCGACCGTATGCGCGCCATCAACAAGAGTAGGTACACCATACTCTTTTGCTAAAGCACAAATGGCTTTTGCTGGTAGCGCGGTTCCTGTTTTGTATGTGATATGAGAGAAAACAATTAGGCGAACGTTTTGATTCGCATCAAGCGCGTCTCGGAACGCTTGAATGTAATCTTGCTCAGAAACGTTTTCGGTACCAGTAAATACTGGTAGTTGAATTTCTACCACATCCACACCAAAACGATGTTTCGCTACGTTCATAGGTGATGTTGCAGCAATATGTTCATGGTGTGTCGTTAGAATCACATCACCTGGTTCAAAGTGTAAGCCATTAATGATCGAGCATAAGCCATCAGTAGTGTTGCGGCTGAGAATGATCTCTTCTGGGTTAGCACCAAAACCTGGTGCGACGTCTTTAACCATCTCTGAAACATAAGGCCAAGAGCCAAATTTGCCTTTCATATCCCAAGGATATTTAGCCACTAGCTTGTTGTTATGCTCGTAATCTTCAAGAACATGTTTTGGCATTGAACCTGTTGTACCAATGTTCATGTAAGTGGTTCGTTTGTCCAAAACGAACTGTCTTCGCACTTTACGCCAGAAGCGCTTATCGTGTTTTCTACCTAGCCCGCGGCTGCTCCAATCAATTTTCTGTTCTCGTGCTTGAGCTACGCCTGAGAAAGCGGAAGCACTCACACCAGCAACAACAGCTCCTGTTGCGCCTTTCAGAAAATTACGGCGGCTGCTATTAGTCTGAATAGATTCCTTGTCTTTCATCTTTTTCAATCCTTGTCGGAAATTAGCCATATTATTAATTTTAAGTGCGTAACTATCTGTTACTAAAACATTATTACCCATTACAATCAGAGTTTAATTTTTTCCTCTGCCATTAAGTGACTTTAGTTCCAATTTTTTATCTTATTTGATGATATAAGCAACAGTTTGACCACAAATCTATAAACAACAATGTTCACATTAATATATTCGTTAATTTGATTATTCTTTATTGCGGACAATTCCACCAAATTCTTTATAAAACAATTATGAGCTTTGTTATAAAGTCATTAAAAATTTAACTTTGCGTTAATTTAAAAATATTCAGGCTATTTTAAGATTGGCGTCTATTCTTTTTATATCTTAACGATCTCAACATGTTAAGACTAAATAAAAGAAAGCTGATTTCGGATCGAGATATCAGTTTAAGACCATAAAGTGATACACATCACTCTATTACATAAACTCACCGCTCAACAGACATAAGTACAACAGGTTTTCACTAATATGTGCTTGAGCGTACACCCTAAAAGAAGGAGGTCCCATGTTAAAAGGATTGCTATGCATTTCAGTTGCATCCGCTCTTGTCGCCGCCCCTAACGTGCTAGCGAAAACGGTAGAAATGACTGCTCTCAACACCAATGAGAGTGCGGGTACCATTGAGATTTCACAAAGTGATTATGGCGTTGTTTTTACGCCTCAATTATCAGGTTTGTCAGCAGGTGTGCACGGTTTCCATGTTCACACTAATCCATCTTGCGATAGCATAGAAAAGGATGACAAAACCGTATTAGGCGGCGCAGCAGGTGGCCATTATGATCCTAACAACACAGGGAAGCATGGCTATCCTTGGACCGATGACAATCATTTAGGCGACTTGCCTCCACTCTATGTGGACATGGACGGCAATGCCAATCAGCCCGTTGTCGCGCCTCGCCTAAAATTATCAGATTTAAAAGGTCGAGCGTTAATGATCCATGCAGGTGGTGACAATCACTCCGATCACCCAAGTAAGCTAGGTGGTGGCGGCGCTCGCGTCGTATGTGGTGTTATTGAATAAACATTAACTTATGTCTCACACTTCTCTTTAGATTGCGAGAAGTGTGAACTTCTGTTGATATTGAGAGGATGTTGCATTGGTCTCAAGGTAGCTGTGGTGAAGCATTAAGATCGATTGGACAATCTTCGTCCCGATCCCCAAAGAACCGCCCTCCGCTTCTTCCTCGATGTGATTGACGAAGGTAAAGTGGATACGCGACTTATCTTCACTCAAATGCGCTTGGCAATGCACTTCTGAACCGATTGGGCTGTGGCGCAATGCATTTTCAAGCAGGTTCAATACCAATCGCTCCAATAGCCCCTTGTCACCCACGGTTTGGATTTCGCTATCGATATCCACTTTCAATACCACTTCTTTACGAGAAAACTGGCTCTGCATCGTTTCAGCACATTCTGCCATCAAAGCGCCCAGATCTACGGGGCGGTACTCGTAGTTTGGCATTGGAGCTTCTTTGCGTGCGGCGTCTAATAGAGAATGCAATTGAGTTGAGAGCTTCTCACAATTTCGGAAAGCGACGTCAATTAAAGGATCGGATTTCGGATGTTGCAAACGCCACGTTTCCAAATAGCCCAGCACGCTCGATAACGGCGTTTTTAAATCATGACTAAGCTGCAACAAGCTTTGACGACGATGAGACGATTGATACTCCAACTGTAAAAATTGCTGCTGAATATGCTTCGCCATCATCTGATAAGAGTGCGCAATCGGTACGAGCTCCGGCACTTGGTGAGTAAAATCAGGTTGCAGGCGGAAATCATGTTCAGCTTGCTGTTGAAGTTGCTTGGTCACACGCTCAATCGGATTCAATAGGCTACGTTTGACCAGTACATAAGCCCCAAGAGCAAAGCCTAAAATGGAGACTAAGACCAATCCTGCCAGCGCGATATAAGGAGTATCGACTTGAGCATTAGCAATGGCGTCATGTCGGGTACTGCCAATCACCACGTAGAGATAACCAACCGTTGAGCCTAATTCCTCTATCGCCGCGACAGAAAAGACTTTGTGCTCACCACGATTACGTGGGTCTTCACCCAAAATAGGAAAAGGCTGGTCATTTAAGAATTGCTTAATGGGATTGAGATCCACCTTCCCCATGATCTCCGCCCCTTCCGGTGCAGCATGGGTGGTGATATTGCCTTGGCTATCAAGGAAGTAGATTTCAAAGTCAGGGCCGATCAGCATGAGCGTGTGAAAAATCGACTTGAGCGCTTTAGGGTTGTAATCCGTCCCGATCATCAGCGGGTTATCATCACGCATGTGGCTGGCTAGCTCTTTATGCAGGCTTTGCTTGGTGCGTAACTCAATGGTTTCTTTTTGCCAATTGTAAGTCAGTGCAATCACCACCGCCGCGAGGCAGAACCACAAGCTAGTAAATACTACCAAGCGAGATTTGAAGCTCATCCTATCGCCTCCTTAAACAGCGGTGTTTTTGCAACACCCGTGATGATTGAAAAATGACGGTGAAAACAACTGCCGACTTACTGTCTTGGCTTGATGTTTTGACTTACTTTCTTGCATTAGAGTCTTGGCTGAAACTTATATCCAACACCCCACACGGTTTGAATGAAGTGATGATCAGAATCAGACAACGACAACTTGCTGCGTAAACGGTTTATGGTACTGCACACCGTATGGTGATAACCAGAATGACTGGTGTTCCAAACGTGATCGAGCAATTCATCTTTACTGTAGACTCTGCCCGGACGAGTCGCGAGAAACTGCAGCAAAGTAAACTCTGTCGCGGTAAGAGTGACGTCTTTGTCGTTTAGGGATACTCGGTGCAACTCCGGAATGATTCTCAGCGGACCAAAATCCATCGCATCGTCGAGGACTTCATTTGCCACCTTTGCTTCTGCGGTTTGGCTGACTCTGCGTAGCACGTTTCGCACTCGTGCTTGGAATTCTAATACGCTAAATGGCTTAGTGATGTAGTCATCAACGCCCGCTTCTAAACCGTCAACCTTGTCCATTTCACCGTCTCTGGCTGTCAACATGAGCACTGGACTCCAATCTTGTTGCTGACGCAAATAATGGCAGATGTCTAGGCCATCACCATCTGGTAAACCTCGGTCAAGGATCAATAAATCAAAGGGTTGTTGCTGATATTGCGCTTTAGCATCGGCGACATTTGTGGCCCGCGACACTTGGTGTCCTTGAAACTTGAGATGCATCTGAACCAGTTCTGCCAAATCATCGTCATCTTCCACCAACAAGATGTTCGCGACTAAATTGATTGCCTGTTGTTCCATGGTCCTTTCCTTGCCTTCGAGTATCCTCACTTTGCACATGACCGGAACAAATTAGAAATTCTTTCAAAAAAGGTTCCGATGACGCCGTGAGGGATAAAGCGCTCGGCTACAAGCGCTTTGGAAAGGAGACGTCATCGGAGCCTGTGTTACTCGACTTGAGTGATGGTGACTTTCGCACCTGGGTTCAAGAAACGATGGTTCGCAGAAAGTGCTGAGTTTACTAATCCATCATCTTGGCTAACAACACCCGCATGGAATGCAACAACGTCATTGCTGTCATTGCGAGCAGCATTGAAGCCCTCACCGCCACCTGCTGGACCCGGAATGGTTGCGGCAAGCTCATCGTTCAGTTCCGTGCCCGAATCCCAAACGTTCATGCTCATTTCGTAGCTTTCACCTACTGCGAGCGATTTGAGCGATAACCCCGTTTCGCCAACAAAGGCATCGTTGGTATTCACGAACATAGACGCCACAGACAAGTAACCGTAACGACTAGGGTCAACCGTGATGGTGACTTCGTCCGATGCGCCAGGCAACACCAATCCATTACCCGAAATACCTTGGTAAACACTGTCATTGCTGTTCATCAATTCAATCAGCTCGGCGTTACTGCCGCCTTCGGCAAGGTGCTCAAGTTCAACAGATGCGGCTTGTCCAATTTCAAACAGTTGGTAGTCACCATTGTGAGTGAGTACCGCGAGCGGAGACATTGGTTGATTCGCAGTCAAGTTCGCCACGTTGACGGTGTAGCGGTACGATTTCACTACGTCATTATCATCATCGCTTGGGCAACCGGCGAGCAAGCCGACTGAAGCTGCAACTAGTAAGATTCTGTATTTCATACATCCCCCTTACTTCACAACGATTGTGATGGTTGCAACTGGGTTTAACCAACGATGGCTGCTGCTGTCTAGGTCACTGATGCCGCCGGTTGGGTCGCTATCACCAAGGTTACCCGGATGCACGTGAACTTTGTCGTTAGTTACCGTTGCTTCAACGCCTGTGCCGCCAGTACCAAAGGTAATGAAAGGTGGGTTTGGCATGCTAGACGCAAGTTCATCGTTCGCTTCTGTACCAGCATCGTAACTTCTTAGCGTTGCTCGGTATGTACCCGCTTCCGTTGGAATCTTCCAACTATCTAGACCGACAAAACCATCATTGGTTGGCAGCAACATTGCGCTTAGAGAAAGATATCCGTGGTCGCCACTGTCCAAGGTGAAGGTGGTTGCAACGCCTGGATTCAAAATGCCACCAGCAGGGTTCTCAACCACCGCACCACCAGCGTTACCAATCACACTAGCAAGCCCAGAGATATCACCGCCTTCTGCCATTGCTTCTAGTTCCGGAGTCGCTGCTTGACCTGTTCTGAACATTTGAAGGTCAGAGCCATGTGCAGCAACAATAAGCGGCGTAAAGTAGATGCCTTTAGTTGCGTTTGTCACGGTGATTTCCAATTCCGCCGCATTCACTGATGCAGAGCCTAATGCCATAGCGACTGAAGTCATGACGAGTCCGAGTTGGGTACGTTTTTTCATTGTGATTCCATCCTTTAATGAGGGTTGAACTACCCAAGCCCATCTGTACGGCTTTACTTCTTTGTTCGTGACTTGAGTAGGTTAAGCATTACGTTTCGAACGTTTTGCGTTCTTGCCTCTAAGAATGACGAGCAAATCTATCAGCAACTTCATCGAATTCTCATAAAATTCTCACAAGTTCTGTTCGAATCCTGTCAGCAGCACTTTTTTACTCTTAATCAGGTGTTTACACGTCGCGCTTTCCCCTCCTACAATGCGATATTCCCTGTTTAAATCACGATTCTCACCATGATTCATAACGTTCTGTCTGCCTACTATGGCGAAATCTACGGCATCGCTTTTTTCAACCACTACTTGAGCCATTACGCCCAAAGTGAACAACAAACGCTGTGGCAAACCTTGATTGAAGTGGAAGAACTCACCGCAGAAAAGCTCAAACCTGTACTGCTGACAAATGGCATGGATATCGAAAGTCGATACCAAGAGATGCTAGATAAAGGCTTGGCAGATGCAACCAAGTGGATTGTTTTACCATGGCAAGAGTTGGTGGCGACTCTTCTGAAGTGGGTGGAGCCTTATGAGGTCAAGTATCGAGAGTGGCATGAAGAAGTGAACGCTTCACAACAGTATTCAATCGCTGAGCGAGAAGCTATCGAGTTAATTGCAGACCATGAAACGGCCATTTATCACTGTTGGCAGCAATACCATACTGGTGAATCTGGCTTGCCTGCACTCAATGCATTTTTGGCAAAATATCGTTAAAGCGAGACGGTGACACTTGAACCTCGTGAAACCGTACCAGACAATATCGTTATTCCGCTGCGCAGAACTGAACAATTATGGTTAATCCAAAACTCATTGCCCTACTTCCTGATCTTGCTTCGTTTATCTTAGTGGTAAACGAAGGCAGTTTTACCGCTGCAGCCAAACAACTCGGCGTGACGCCATCGGCTTTAAGTAAGTTGATCACACGATTAGAGCAAGCCCTCTCGGTCAAACTGTTTGAGCGCACGACTCGTAAGTTGATCATCACTCAAGCTGGGCAAAAGGTTTACGACCAAAGCATCGCAATGGTGAATGCCGCGCAGCAAGCCGTTGAGCTATCTGCGGAAGATCATGCTGAGCCAACAGGCGCACTCACAGTAGCAGCCCCTGAAGCATTTCTTAATTCGGTGCTTCAACCGTTTGTATTGCCATTCCTAGAACGTTATCCAAATATTCAGCTTAAGCTGCGTGCAGCAGATGGTGAGATCGATCTGTTCCGCCAAGGCATTGATGTCGCGTTTAAGCTCACCGACAAACCCGATGAGAATCTGGTACTCAAAGAGATCAGCAAGACCAATCTCGTTTTATGTGCCTCTCCAGATTACCTTACCAAACGCGGTATGCCTGAGCATCCCACTGAGCTTGAGCAGCACGACTGTATTTACCTCGCCGAGAATGACAAAGACAACATCTGGTCGTTCTTTAAAGAGGAAGCCTTTCATTCGATTGCAGTAAGTGGACGCTACGCCGTCAACCACTCTCAAATGCGCTTGAACGGGGTTAAGTCTGGCTTGGGAATTGGGATCTTCCATGACTTCGTGATCAAAGACGCGTTAGAGCAAGGAGAAGTGGTGGAGGTATTACCGGATTGGATGATCAAGAGTAACTACCACGGCGCTATCGCGATGCAGTATGCACAAACCAAATACATGCCTGCTCGTCTGCGCGTGTTTATCGACTTCGTTAAGGAGCATTTAGTCTCCGAGGACACTAACCATGCTTGAGGATACGAGCCATGTTTGAAGAGGCTAACCATGTTTAATGCCATTCATCACGTCGCGATCATTTGCAGCGACTACCCAAGGTCAAAACGCTTTTACACTGAAGTGTTGGGATTAAAAGTCATTGCTGAAAACTATCGTGAAGCCAGAGACTCCTACAAGCTTGACCTCGCTTTACCTGACGGCAGCCAAGTGGAACTGTTTAGCTTTCCGGGCGCACCAGAGAGACCGAGCTTTCCTGAAGCACAAGGGCTACGACATCTCGCGTTTTTGGTAGATGATGTTGAACAGGTGAAAGCCTACCTAGAATCGAATGACGTTGAAGTTGAGCCAATTCGTATTGACGAATTCACAGGCAAAGCCTTTACCTTCTTCCAAGATCCAGATGGCTTGCCACTGGAGATTTACCAGAAATAAAAAGAGCCAGCACGTCGCTGGCTCTTTTACTATTCCATTCTTTGTCTTTACTAATTCAACGCCGTTTTCAGCTTCTCGACGCGGTTAAACAACAGCCAATCCAGTGCGAGAACCGTAACAATTGCCAAACCACCCATCGGGAACGCCAAGCACAATATCACCAACGTTACTAAGCCAAGCTTCCAAATACCGTCTTGCTGAAACTTAGGTGGCGCGCCCAATGCAGCACTGCGACTTGGTCTACGAATCCACCACATCACCACACCTGTAATTGAGATTAAGATGAACGCCAAACAGAACACCACGTTGAGCACTTTGTTAAGCACACTGACATCACCTTGATGCAATGACACACCTGCCGCCATGAACTTGGCAAATAGGCTGTAATCTTGCCACGTTACATCCACCAACAAGCGACCGGAATATTGGTCAAAGTGGCTGGTGCGATCTTGTCTTGGGTCGGAAATGTCGCCGCCCATAGAGTTAGCTGCAACGGTGTAAACGCCCGTCTCAGAGCGCGGCAAAAACAACTTATAACCAGTGAAGCCCAACATTTCAGCCTTGAGGATGATATCATCAATGGAGAGCGCATCATGGCTGCCTGCGTATGCCATCTCTTCCTTCATGTTGGCATAATCATGAGCGGGCTTATCTTTCGATTCAGGCACAGCAGCAAGCTCTAAGTTCCATGGCATCTCTTCTGAAGCACCATGGTTAAGATCTTTGTGTGTCAGTGTGGATTCCGGTTTCTCACCCCATGTGTAATAGGTTGGGAAGGTATTCCAAGCTTGTACCATTTTCGCACCCCAGATCCCTGCCCACGACAATCCTGAAATCAAAAAGAACAACAGTACAATCGACAGCACGCCACCTAAATTCGCATGCAGGTCACGCATCAAAATTCGAGGGCCATTGTTAAGGCGAATTTTCAAAAAGCCGGCGCGACTTGCGTTGTCTCTAGGTAACCAAAGGTACAAACCAGATACCAACAGCAAAATCCCCAGACTTGCGGCGATTTCAATTAAACGGTCGCCTAGGTCGCCAATGAGCAGCGTACCGTGAATACTATTCATCAGTTCATAGATGCTATCACCACGATTAATGGTGCCTTGTACGTCTCCTGTGTAAGGATTTACTGCAACAATCAGCGAGCTGCCTTCTTGGTTTTGAATCGAGAATCGGTTGGCGATATCGGCCGTTTTAGCAGGTACAAATTGAGCGACATTAAAATCGGGATACGCCTGCTTTACGGTTTCCAATTGTGCAGAGACAGGAATCATGTGCTCTTGTGGTGAAACTTGTAATGTCGCTTCGTATCGAGCCAGTTCGATTTCATCATCAAACAACATCACCAACCCCGTTAGGGAAAGCATGAGCATAAATGGAATGACGAACAAACCTGCGTAAAAGTGCCATCGCCACGTCATAAAGTAGATGGATTTTGCGCGTGAGGCTTCCTTGAGTTGAGGCTTTGCCGAGTTTCTCAACATGTGTATTTTCCTTTTTTCATTGTTGAACACCCAAATTCAGCCAAACGCATCCTGCACATACACATTCGTATGCGGCGTTATTTGACTTAGATTTGGGAGTACCACTGCTCGAAGTGGCAGTGTTATGTGACTTTACTTGTTATTGTTTTCGTTATGAGAAAAGAGAAACTGGCGGCGCTCTAGGAACTGGTGTTTCAAATCGCACACTTAGAGCCAAATAAGCGTAGCTGTCAGAAGTCACCAAGCTCTGTCTTGAAAGTATCGGTGTCGTTGGAAGTGTATCGTGATGAAAAGTCGAGAAGTGGCTAAACGGACAAGGCTTGCCTTTGTGGCTGACCGAATTGTCGCCCTCTTCTATTTGAACCAACTCAAAACCGTTAAGCGTACATAGCGTCGCCCACACGCCCATGCTGTTACCATGAGCATTGATAACAGGCATCAGCGTCACTAGCACCCAACTGAGAGCACTAGCAAATAACATCGAGCGGTAAAAGGGAATTAATCTACGCATAACGGTGACTTAACAAATTTCACACAGCGTAACCAATTTTGAGTGATAGCTCAAAAAACAGTATCAATAAGTGGTTGCTACCTCACAGGTTTTCTTGAATGCATCGATTGACAGGCGCAAAAAAGCCCGCCGAAATGGCAGGCTGATAATGTGTTCATTCATTACTTAGAGATAACGCGTAATCCACTGCCACGAGCAAATGCTCCGCTCAGTAGATAATTAGCCGAACAACTTGCTCCAAATGCTTGGATTGCGCTTGTCGTGGTACTCTTCACGAAGGCTATCGATTTCACGCAGTTGGTCTTTTGCTTCTTGTAGCTTGCCCGCATCAAGATCCGCTTCAATCTTATCTAGCGTTACCGTCAGCTTGTTAAAGCCTTCTAAGTAAGTATCAAACTTCTCTGGTGGGTAATTACCACGCTTAGATTGTTCAACAATCGCTTGCAAGCTATCAATCGCAGATTTCATGGTTTCGACATCAGATGCTTCTGCCGCCTGTTTGAATTCCATCTTCATCTGTTTCATGTTTTGTTTTAAATCAACCGCTTCTGCCATTGCGTATGTTGAGCCAAACGCAATAGCACACCCTAGGACTAAAGGACGTAACATTTTTCACTTCTCCATTTATAGTGCCGAATTCTGTGTCGGCTTTATTCACCCAAATAACCTACGCCATAAAAGGCGAAAAACTAGCTTAGTTGAGTATTTCCGGGTCGCAGTGTAAAGCAATCTGGCGTCGGGTGCATACCTTAAATGTAATCAAGTTTATGCGTTGAGAATGCTGTCATATTCTGCAATTGGTTTACGGCCTCTCAAAGCTAAGAAAGACAAAAACTGCTGAGCGGTGTGAGTAATCACTTTCTTGCTATCAATACCCACTTTGTCCATTAACTCTCCAACCAACTCCAGATTACCAACATCGTGACAGAAGTGCGCGTCACTGCCCGTGGTGAAGAAAACACCGAGATCTTTCCCGATTTGTGCAATCTCGTGGCAACGGTCTACGCTGCCTACTCGGCTGTTGCCTTTCAGCGTGGTGTTATTAATTTCAATCGCGACATTGTGCTCTTTCGCGCACGCTAAAACGGTCTGAAAATCAAAGTCGAAATTTGGATTACCAAGATGACCGAGCGCATCAATACGACCACTCTGAATGACATTAACAAGTGCTTCCGTGTGAGTTTGCTTGTTTGCTGGACGAAAAACGGGTTCATGAAAACTCGCGATCACCCAATCTAAGTTGCGGTCCACACTCAGTGGAATATCAATGTCGCCTTCGGTATTCATAATGTTAGATTCAACGCCGCGAATAATCGCAACGCCTTCAAGAAAACGAGGCAGAATTTTCTGGTTAGAGAAGAACCAGTAATGAGGCGCACCCGGCATTGATTCTGCGTGATCGGTCGTGCAGAACATATCCAGCCCGTTCTCTTTTGCCAACTTTGCATTTTCAATCAAGGTACTGTACGCGTGACCACTGGCGTACGTATGTGTATGGGTATCAACTTTAAATTCCATCATCCACTCTCTTAGGTGCGCTATCTTGCGTGCTATTGTATACCTTCAGGTAACGCATCGTCAGCCCAAGATAAGCAAGAACCCTAAGCTTGCTCTTCACTAATGGCTTTTATCAAGGGTAAAGCTTTTTCCCATCCGTGATTAAACATGGAAACAAAGTCATTGTGAGTATGAATGGTAACATTGAGTAGTAAACGATCGTTGTTGGTATCGATCTGGTAGATCTCTCGCGATCCGATCCACCTAGATGCTAGGTCAGCATCGAGTTGTTGACGATTATCCGGATTAAAAATGGCAACATGATGAAATTCAAGCTTTTGAAGGGGTAGCACCGTATCTATGATCGCCCTTGTCCCGCCCATATCTGGATCAAAAAAAGTGATGCCACCTCCTTCTTCCCAAGCTCCTTCAAATTGAGACTGCGGTGAAAAGGCTTGTGCCCAACGTTTATACAACTCAACATCGGTTAGCACTTCCCACACTCGTTGCGGTGTCGCCGAAATTTCGACGTAATAATTTAGCGTAAGCATGATTTCTCTCCCTGAACCTTTCTTGACGCTAGCCCATACTCAGGAAAAATCAAACCACACGACCAATTTATCTACCTGCCCCCTTCATTTTCCGACAGACTAAGAAGTTCTCGCTTGTAAACCACCACTGCGATGCGCCGTAAAACGAACCCAACATGTGTTCAGTATGATTGCGAGCACTATTAAACTCATCCCAACAATTTGACTTTGACTCATTCGGTCTTCAAAAAACAGGCTCTGCCAAACCGCAGTGAACAATAAGTTAGTAAAAATGAGTGGTGCAAGTTGAGAGCCACTGCTTGCCAGTTTATATGCTTTGGAGCGAAAAACTTGGGTGTTAATGATCATCAGAGACATCATACCGATCCACAGCGTATTTGAAGAAATCTCAGGCGCCATAACACTCATATTAAGTAACACGTCGAAGTCGTTAAACAAAGTTAGCGGCAACAGAAATACGGCAGCAAAACCAAACGCCCAAAAGTTGATTTCTAGCGGCGACATATTTGTTTTACTCACTTTATATAACGTAAGCTGAGAACCAGAATTGAAGAGTCCACCAGCCAAGCCGAGCAATAAATCCGCTCGCCATGTGATCTCACTTCCACCGCCCGCCAACATAACCACACCAGTGAACGCCATTGCTAAAGCCGCCAATGTTGAAACACGAATGCGCCCCCTCATGAACAGCTTTTCAACCAAGGGAATAAATAATGGGCCAGTAGCAAACAAAACGACCCCCTCAACGAGCGTTAACGTTTGTAATGACGCGATAAAGCAAAGTTGTGACAAACCGATACAAAGAGCACGCAATAAAATAGGCTTTAGCGTGCCCGCTTTAGGAAAGGTAAGGTTTTTCACACGAAGTAAGATAAGCAAGATAAGCGCAGGCACCAAAAAACGTAAGAAGCTAAATAGTGTGACGGAAAGTTCGCCTGACAACTGCTTTGCTAACAGTCCAGTAACAGATAAGCTTAACGTAGACATCAACATGAAAAGGATAGATTTATTTACAGCATTCATTCAATACTCCTTAATATATGGAGCATTTTAAAAGACATCACTTATCGTAAATAGCGAGTAATATTAACCATTGATGTAAGAAAAACTTACAGTTTAACTTATCTATCACCAGCTACGGTTTTTAAATTATGCGGAAACTAGTCCCCTTAAAGTCCATCTACGCATTTGTTGCAGTAGCTGAGTCTGGCAGCATGACAGAAGCAGCACAGATATTAAGTGTGAGCCACTCAGCCGTAAGTCAGGCAATTAAATCGCTGGAGAGTCAAGTCAACAAGCCTCTATTTGATCGCATAGGCAGACAAGTTCAACTCAACGCGGACGGTAAAAAGTATTACAGGAAGGTGGCACCCGCTTTAGA
The DNA here is from genome assembly GCF_016920955.1 of Vibrio sp. sp1. Taxonomy (NCBI): domain Bacteria; kingdom Pseudomonadati; phylum Pseudomonadota; class Gammaproteobacteria; order Vibrionales; family Vibrionaceae; genus Vibrio; species Vibrio sp. sp1. The sequence goes on along the minus strand of NZ_CP060590.1, from coordinate 612,622 downwards.
GCAAATTGTCGATGCAACGGAAGCACTCATCCAAGATCAGAACTTGCAGCGTGTTACGCTCAATATGGTGAATTCATTGGCTCTTCACTGGTGGATTCCTCGAATGTCAGATTTACAAGGGTTTGCTCCTCAATTAGACGTTCGTTTATCAAACCTGTCTGGCAGATTCAATTTAGAACAAGAAGGTATCGACGCGGCCTTGGTGCATGGAAATCCCGAAGAATGGCAGGATTACTACTGCGAAAAGCTTAGTGAAGATGAACTGGTTTTGGTGTGCAGTCCTGAATTGATAGCGAAGACCAAGGACTCAAACATCACTCAACTCTTAAAGCAGTATCCCATCATTGAAGTTACTAACGAACGAAGAAAAAATGACTGGAACGTGTGGCTGGACGCGACGGGTATCCAGCGACCTAAAAATAAAAAACCAATCACTTTTAACATGTCGATACAAGCCGTCCAGGCCACAACTCGTCGTTTGGGGTTATTGGTCACTCATCGCTTGTTTGTGAAGGATGACATCAAATATGGTCAGCTAATCGAGCTGGGTGAACCCGTCATTAATCCTCATCAACAGCTTTACTTTGTATGCCCGCCACACAAGCTAAAGCTTGAATCGTTTCATCTGTTGCGATCTTGGCTACAACAATCATTCAACTATTAGAAACTTTTGTTAAGCACATTCACTGAAAAACTAGTATAAAGTTAGAAGAGCACTTTTCATCCAAGGATGGTTTATGAAGCAGTATCAAATATGGCTAAGCGCACTCTGTTTTGCAGTATCTTTGAGTACGACCGCTGAAGTAGAAAATGATAACCGCCTTTCAGAACAAGGGATCTCCACGGCAATTATTGGGGGTCAGCAGGCTACCCAAAACCAACTTCCTTTTTTTGCACGTCTTATTCTACATAAAACTGGCGCGAATCAGTTTGCCAATATTTGTGGGGGAACCATTGTAAACGACCGCTTCATTTTAACTGCGGCTCACTGCGTAGAACCAAGCGTTTTTACTGACGGCTGGACAATCAACGACCTACGAGTGCTAGTCAAAAACCCTACGATGAATGACGTGTTTGTTGAAGAATTCAAAGATGTTCGCTCTATCACGATTCATCCTGATTATGTGCCTAGCGATTTATGGATTAATGACATCGCTGTCCTTGAATTGACTAGACCTATCACCGATAACGTCCAATCCATCACTTTACCGCAAGACTTTGGAGACTACAGCAGCAAGTCAGTTTATCAGATATTCGGTTTAGGTCAGACCTCAACCAATGATGAAAGCCCCCCTAACTATTTACGCTGGGCAGAAGTAAAACCCCTTACCGACACCCAATGCGCTTCGTTGGTAACAGGGTTTAACGCTCAGGAAAGTTTATGTGCGAATGGATTTCCTGAACGAAGCTACACTGGCATCTGTCGTGGTGACTCAGGCGGTCCTCTCACCTATCAAGACAATAATGGCATGTATCAGCAAATTGGCATTGTGAGCTACGGTTCTTCAGTTTGCGAATCCGCTGCGATTCCAAGTGTGTTTACCGAGATTTTGAACTATGCAACATGGATTGAGACCCAAACCAGCTCAGGTGTAAAAACCAGTTATAACGCCCTCTTAGCAAGTTCGGAAGATTATCATAGCGAAGGGGACTCTGGCTTTGAGCCTGTCGATACCAACACATCTGGCTTTGGTAACAACGGCAGCAGTGGCGGCGGTGCTCTCGGATCAGGGTTGATCATGCTTGGAGGCTGGTTTGGTTGGCTAAGACACCGCAGAAATTATTCGCGCTCCTAGTAGCGTCAACAAGACATCATAATATCTTGCGCTTAACGCGAGAGTTAATGATGTCTTCAATCATCTTTTGCTCTTTTTTCGCTTTTTCATAGTTCTGCTTAGTACGCCAACGTTCAAGCACTTTTTCTAACCCTTGAACGCGTGCGTGCTTGTGTTCTAGCGTTTTCTGTACAGATGCACATTCCGCTTGCATAACGGCTTGCTCTTGCTCGTGGTGACGAAGCATTCTTTGTAGCATTTGGTCAACACGATTAAAGTTCATCAAAGCCGCGCTCGTCAGCGTCGGGCCGGTTCGGGTTGATTGTCCAGCGTGGCCTTTCAACGCCGACAACTGTTCCAATTGCATTGAAAGATGGGAGTGACGCTGACGCATGGCATCAAGTTGTTGACCCACACGGTCACGCTGTTTTTCTTCCATTTGCTGTAACTTGCCTACGGCTTTTAACTTGGATTTCATTTCAGCCTTGTCACTCCCATTTGATTAAGCACTTTGAAAAAGCTGCGCGAGCTCGGTCAAACTGGTTGGGTAATCTACAGACTCGTTGGCAGCTTGTTGTAGATATGCACGCAAATTTGGATACATAGCAACAGATTGATCTAACTCAGGATCTTGTCCTGGTTGATAACCCCCTAATGGCAGTAACTCTTTAACCTGAAGGTAGTTGGAGTACATTTGACGGAAGTTATTCGCAATCGTGCTGTGTGCGTCCTGCGTACAAGTATTCATACAACGGCTAATAGACGCGTTGATATCTATCGCGGGATAATGCCCTTGCTCAGCCAGTTGACGCGATAAAACGACATGCCCATCTAAGATGGCGCGCGCGGAATCCACGACAGGATCTTGTTGGTCGTCCCCTTCTGCCAATACGGTATAAATTGCCGTTAAGCTACCATGTTGATTTTCACTGTTACCCGCTCGCTCTAGGAGTTGAGGTAACACGCTGAAGACTGAGGGCGGATAACCACGAGAAGCTGGAGGCTCACCGAGCGAAAGAGCGATTTCGCGCTGTGCCATGGCGTATCGGGTTAGAGAGTCCATAAGAAGTAGAACGTCTTTGCCTTGGTCTCGGAAATACTCTGAAACGCGATGACAAAGTAGTGTCGCTCTTAACCTCATTAGCGGGGATTCATCAGCAGGAGCCGCGATAATGATCGCTTTCTTGCGCGCTTCTGGGGTTAAGTTTCTCTCGATAAACTCACGTACTTCTCTGCCTCGCTCACCGATAAGCCCGACCACAATTACATCGGCCTCCGTGTTTTTGGTGATCATCCCCATTAACACACTTTTACCGACGCCACTGCCAGCCATCAAACCAATACGTTGGCCTTTGCCTACCGTCAATAGTCCATTAATCGCTCGCACGCCTACGTTGAGTGGCGTATCAACTGGGCGTCGCTTCAGTGGGTTAATCGGTTTTGGTTCAAGTGAAACTCGATCACCCCCCTTAAGCGGTGCCCCGTCATCTAACGGCTCACCTAAACCATTCAGTACGCGTCCTAACCACTGAGAGCTTAGCTGCACGGTACTGTCACCATCAAGAGGGATGACTTTTGCACCTGCAAACAGACCGCCTAAACGGCGGATAGGCATGAGGTAAGCAATAGTGTGTTCAAAGCCCACAACTTGCGCTTCGATCATATCGCCTTCCGCGGTTTCTACGAGACAACGCTGCTCAAGCTTAAACCGACACCCTACGGCTTGTAACATTAAGCCGTTTACTTTTATCAATCGCCCTGTTACGCGAGCAACAGGGATTGAATCGAGCGAAGCCAAGGCTTCGCTCAAACGCTCACTTAATAGTTCATGGCTTAGGGTATTACTCATGCTCAGACTCTACCTGTGGAATACTGACTTCATCCAAAAGGTGTTGCTTTACATTGTCCATACAGGCTTCCAAACGAGAGTCGCAGCTCGCATCCGCTTCTGCGTCATCAGTCACTAACTGACAGCCACCAATAGGAAGCTCCGTATTAGGGACCAGTTTCCAAGATTGCGGCAAATCAGCATTGATGTGAGTAATGCGCTCTAAATCTTGCGGATTTAAATGCACAGTTACTGTTTCCGCTTTACCAGGCATGGCAGATAATGTCTCGTCCACCAAAGCTAGGATCTGCTGAGGCATTAAAGTGAGCTCGGCACGAATCACTTGCTGAGCTACCTTTTGTACCAGTTCACAAATCATATGGCGTTGTTGCTGTTCTTTTTCATCTTGCCAACGAGAAAGGGCGTGAAAAAGTTCATTGACAGGCTTCGCCGCCTCCAAAAAGCCTTGCTTTCCAGACTGCTCACCGGAAACAAAGCCTTTTTGGAAACCTTCTTTTTGGCCTTCCAACAGACCTTGTTGCTTGCCCTGTTCGATACCTTGGCGTAAGCCTTCCTCATGTCCTTGTTGCAAACCTTGTTGAAAACCTTCTTCAAGTTGCTGTTGGATATCTATTTGAGGTTCTTGCCAGCCTTGGTTATCTAGCCCGAATTCGTCTTCGATAGTCTTAGGTTGCGCTAAAGGCGGAAAACGGTGTAAACGATACCCGCTCGGAGGCAATCGCATAGTACTTGATTTTGTCTCTAGCATGACCTTACTCCACCGTTGGCTCTTCATAGAGAAGCAGCTGAACTTCACCAGATTCATCCAGCTCACGTACCATTTGCATGATGTCTTGACGTGCTTTTTGAACTCGACTTAACGCAACAGCGCCGCGTGCGTCCATGTCATCTTCTAGCGCTTTCACCATACGTTGCGGCATTGAACGCTTAATAGCTTGTTGTAAGGTAATATCGGAACCTTTTAGCGCGACTGCCCACAACTCTAGCGGAATCTGCTGCACCAACATGTCCATGGTTTCTTCGCGTTGTCGGCCAAGAACCATAAAGTCGAACATGTTTTCTTCGATTGCATTAACAACATCTTCATCATGCAACTTCAGCATTTCCATCAATGAACCACGGTCACCTTCAAAGCGGTTAATGATATCTGCTGCTTGCTTAACACCTGATAACGGCGTGCTTTGACTCGCGGATACTTTTTCGATGCAACGCTCAACGAGTTCATGCAAATCAACGGCAACTTGATGATCGATATCTTGCAATTGAGCAATACGGAACAAAATTTCGTCATGGTAATCTTGTGGCAAGTGCTTCAATACCGCTGAAGAGCTGTCCGCTGGCAAATACGCTAGAAAAATTGCTTGCATTTGTGGGTGCTCGTTCACAATGAAACGAGCGAGAGTTTCTGCTTCCACCCACTGTAAGCGCTGCATATTGTTGCGAATTTCATCGCCATATAACGTATTCAATAACCCTTTTGCCAAATCGTTACCCAACGCTTTACGCAATGTATTAGATAGGTATTCCTTAGAGGCTCCTCGAATACCGCTGTGCTCACGGAAATCTTCAAAGAAAGTTTGAATAACACCACGAGCAGAATCGCTCTTAATGCCATTTAACTTCGCCATTGCACGAGTCACACGCTGGGTTTCATCACGGCTAAAGTGTTGCAAAACCTTCGCTGCGGCATCCTCGCCCATGCCTAATAGCACGAGCGCGGTTTGTTCAACATAACTAAGCGTCTGCTTTGATAGAACTGTGTTCATTGATGTTTACCCATTGTTTCAGTATTTCGGCTACGCGCTCTGGCTCTTCATTAGCAATAAGCTGTAGGTGTTTCAATTGAATTTCTAATGGCGAACCTGCTGGTGGTAGCATGTCGCTGTTTACATCTAAACCTGAAGAGGCTGAGATGCCTTTTTCAGATAGGCGGCGATCAAGTACTTCTTCATGCTCGCGCTCTTCACGCGTTTGCAAGTTTTCGTAGTCAGGCTCTTCCTGAGGCTCAGCAAAATTTAGCTCAGGCACAGGTTTATCAACGCCAGTTAGGTGCATGATTAATGGACGCAGTACGAAGAAGATCATCGCCAAGCCTAACAAGCCACCAATAACGTAGCGTATTGGCTGCTGTACTGTAGGGTCTTGCCACCACGGCAGTGCAGGAGGAGCATCAATTTCAATTGGGGTGAAGTTGAAACTCATTAAACTTAAGCTGTCACCTCGTGTGGCAGAGATACCAACAGCATCCATGATCATGTTTGAGATTTGCTCTTTATCGGCTTCACTCCACGCCACACCATCTGGCGAAGCTTTGGAGTTCAACAGAACCGAGACACTAAGCTTTTCTATTTGGCCTTGTTGGTATTGAGTACGACGAACACTACTACCTACAGCATATTGACGATTCACTTCAGATCGCGCATTCGTGTTTTGGCTATCGTTCGTTTCCACTTCACCAGATCCTGTCACTGGCGGTTGGTTACTTAGAGAACCAGGAACACCCAACGCAATTTGATCAACCGAGTTGTTATGAATGGTGTGCTCATTACGCACAACCGGCGCGTTATCCAAAATTTCTTGTGTTTCTTCAACTTGGCTAAAGTCCAGATCGGCAGCGACTTGTACGCGGAAGTTACTCGGCCCCACAATCGGCGTAAGCATATCTGCTGCGCGTTGGATGATCTGTTTTTCAACACTCTTCTGGTATTCAAGATATTTCGCGTTTACTTTGCCGGCTTCCGCAGAAGCGACATCCGCACTAAGAAGACGGCCATACTGGTCAATGACAGAAACAAATTCTGGCTTCATTGCCGTGACACTGCCGACCACTAGGTTAATGATCGCTTCAACTTGTTCGGGCTTTAAGTCTTCACCAGGTTTGAGCTCAAGCATGACAGATGCTGAAGGATTCTCACTGTTTTGGCGGACGAATAGAGTTTGACGAGGTATTGCTAAATGAACACGCGCGTTCGCTACTGAGTTCAAAGACATGATAGTACGTACTAACTCACCTTCTAAACCATGACGATAACGCGCTGTTTCCATAAATTGGCTCGTACCAAGAGAGCTATCTTCCTTGAGCGAATCCAAACCTGTCGGCAGCTTAGCTTTAACACCTTTTGATGCAAGCAACATGCGCACCTTCGCAACCTCACCTTCTGGTACAAGAACTTGTCCATTTTGCTCTTGCATGCGGTAGCTTACGCCTTCGCTTTCTAATACCGACACAATTTCGCCGATATCAAAACGCTCTTGCTGGCTATAGAGCGGACGAAAGCTCTGCGAGGAACTCCATAGTGCAACCACAATAATCGCTGCAACAATCGCAGCTAACACCGCAGATAGCACTAAGTTTCTCTGACTGCTAGACCAGATTTGCTTCAGCTTCGTTGTCACATCGTCCATGCCGTTGGCAGTAGAAAATGTCTGTGCTGTGCCGGTAGCCATAGCTGTGTTTCCGGCGACTTGGGGGGTTAGTTCTGACATGAATTACACCGGCATCTTCATAATATCTTCAAATGAGGTCACGACTTTGTTGCGCACTTGCATCAAAGCATTAAAGGACAAGCTGGCTTTTTGGCTCGCGACCATTGCACCAACTAGGTCATCACTTTTTCCTGTTTCTACGGCCGTCATTTTTTGACTAGCCACTGATTGATGTTGATTCACTGTATCCAACACATTTGTCATCGCTTGTGAGAACGATAAAGGTGCGTTTAGTGATTGTTGATCTAAAGGATTTGCACTCACGATAAACTCTGGCGGCTGCACTTGTGCCTGCATCGCCTGCATTTTTGACAACATAAGTTGCTCTGCCGAGACCGCATGAGTAGGTTGACTTGCCATCTATTTTTTCTCCTATTAGGCAGCCGAGCCTAGTGCCGACTGTAAATCAATACCATGTTCTCGCATTGCTGCGAGCTTGTAGCGTAGCGCTCGAGTAGAGACTCCAAGCGCGTTTGCGGTTTTCGTTCGGTTTCCACCAAACTGACGTAACTTTTCCAAAATAAACTGATATTCAGCTTGCTTCTTCGCTTCTACATGACCAAAACTTGCAGTTGGCTCTGCTGTAGGAACTGACGCGACAAGCTCAATAGGCAGCATCAGGTCATGGGCTGTAATGTAATCACCATGACGCATGACCAAAGCGCGTTGAATGACATTTTCCAACTCACGAATATTGCCCGGCCAGTGATACTGACTCAGCGCACTAATCGCATCTTGGGATAGGTGACAGCGGCTGCTATCTTGATACTTTTCAATAAAGAATTGGCTAATTGGTAGAATGTCCTCTTTTCTTTCACGCAAAGGCGGCCAGTGCAGAGGCAGCACATCTAATCGATAATAAAGATCTTCACGGAACGTGCCTTTTTGAACTTCCTCACGTAAGTCTTTGTTGGTTGCCGCAATAACACGAATATCGAGCTGAACGGCTTTATGGCTACCAACACGTTCTACTTCACGCTCTTGAAGGACGCGTAACAATTTCGCTTGAACCGCAGGTGACATTTCACCAATCTCGTCAAGCAGAATCGTCCCGCCATTTGCTTCTTCAAACTTACCGCTTTGAGAATTTGTCGCTCCGGTGAACGCGCCTTTTACATGACCGAATAGCACAGCCTCTAACATTGACTCTGGAATGGCGGCGCAATTAACCGCCACAAATGGACCATTGATACGCGGAGAGTGCTCATGCACATATCGCGCCAGCACTTCTTTACCCGTTCCCGATTCACCTGTAATAAGCACACTCGCGTTAGTACATGCTGCACGATGCGCCAATTGCAGAACTTGTTTGCTTCTCCAAGACTCCGCAACAATGTTGGCCATTGGCTTACCTAACGCTTCAACACGTTTAAGCAGATTAACCAACTGATTAGATTCAAATGGGCGTAATAGATAATCAGTAGCGCCCGCTTTCATCGTCTCAGCAGCCAAGATGCCTTGTTCTTGATCGACAATCGCAATAACAACACCCGAATTTCGCTGCTTTTGGTGACACGCGACAAACTCACGAACACACATATCCGGCAGCGTAGAGCTCACTAAAGTGATTTCTGCTCGCTCTTCAAGCAAAGCGCCTCGACCAGTACGAGTGTGTTTCGCGGTGTAACCTGCATTTTGCAACACATCCAATACTGGTTGAGCAAGAGCTTCATTTGGCTCAACCAACAAAATTTTCGTTTTCGTCATCATTGAACCTTAACTTTCGTTTGTTGATTTTGTGATTGTAGATCTGGGTGGTGTTTCGCAGCCGTATACTCGTTGTCCCTCACTAAACGCAGGGTGACACGTCGGTTTTTTGCTTGGCCATTAACCGAGTTATTGCTGGCAATTGGGTAACGTGAACCATGAGCTCGTGTTTCGATCATCGACTCGTCGACCCCAAGCTCAATCAAAGCGTTGGTGACTTGCTCTGCTCGAGTACGTGACACAGAAAGGTTCGTTAAACTTGAACCAACGTTATCGGTGTGACCGTCGATGAGGATTTTGGTCACTCGATCATCCACAGATACATAGCTATACAGCGCTTCTAGTGTTGCTTTCTGTCCACGACTTAACGTCTTCTGACCAAACTCAAATGAGAGCGCCATATCCCTTGCCTCTGAAAAAGACAATTTAGGCAATCGCGCGCGACACGCATTAAATGATTTCAATGCGTTTTGAATTTGAAGAGTAGGAATCACAATCTCTGAAACAGAGGAAGCATTACTTCCTTTAAGTGACAGCGTCACCCAACTACCCGAAGCAATTGAATCCATGAATTCTTCAGCGCCTTTATTAAAGATGAAACGCTGAGACGGCTTAGTAAATTCAAGGGAGCCAAATTCTTTTCTATAAAGCTCATCACTCCAAGGAGCATTTTGAGTTGTTAAAGCAATCGTTTTCCATTTATTGTTTTCATATTCTATATCGGAAATAAAATAGAATTTATTATTAGGTTCCGCTAGGAAATAAAACTTCCCATAGTCATTATTTAATTGCAACAAGTTGCATTTGAATTTATTTCCCTCATATGTCCATTTAGAGAGGTCCATAGGGATTGTTAAGACTTCTTCTGAATATGACACTTTTGAAAAAATAAAACTGATAACAATAATTGTGTTACAAATTATCAAACGGACATGATTCATGTATATCTTACATTCCCATGACTTAAACCGTTTAATTAAATATGCCACCAAGCCGAGAGAACTGGCATAGCTAATCATTTTAATTACCTATTCTGAATATTAAAATTGGTTACAAAACGCTCAAGAGAGCACGCTTAGCCTCCAACGGAAGCTTTAAGCATAAAAAACAGTATCTTATAATTTATTTATTTGAAGTTGTTGTTACGCCATAAAGGCAATTTAAAAAATCTATAACAACTAAAACGCTCAACATTGTTATTTTATTTATTAAGCGATTTATAAAGAAAACTAACTCTTTTTAAATTTCATTAAAAGATTATGACTATATGAACAAAGCAACATGTGAACTAAAGTCACAATCTTAGAGTTTGGAGCTAAAAGATCATTAAAATTTCTGTGTAGACTACACGCCATTAAGTTAAAACACTTTCGATTGTTAACGCACGGTAAAATATAAATGGAAAATAGAGTTAGCGAGCCTATTTCTGATAGTCAACTACTTGATGTAGAATTATTAGGCAAACCTATTCATATCATTCGTGAGAAGCTCGATAATTTAATTTCAGAATCTTGCTCAAACCTTACGACTGAATTACAAAATTGGCTCAGCACAGGAAAAGTGGAAGCTAGCTTAACCTCAGTAGACTTGCACCGCTTTACATCGGTTGAGATGGACAAAGAGCAAACGTCGACCTATCAACATCAGGAAGGCGGCATGGTATTCATCCATGGTAACCCTCACACGCTCATAAAGTTGGCTGATAGATTTTATGGTGCAAGTGCAGAGCGCTCAGCCGCTACTCTGACGGCCAGTGACTTACGTTTACAAGAGCGCATCAGTCGAATCATCATCGGTTGGCTTGCTCCTGGTGAAATGTGGGACACGGGTGAGTATGAGACCCCTAGAGGTATTGGCATTAACGTTCAATTAAACATTGCGTTTGACGATCATCAAGGCTCAATTCATCTCAAGCTAGATGGTCATCTTATTCAAACGCTAATCGAGCAGCTTGAACTGCAGCCTGATACCGATTTGTTTCAACCTTTCTGTCGTTCTTTAGAGACGACCCCCGTTCGACTGAACGTTGTTCTAAGTAAAAAGAAGATGCCTTTAAGTGATGTGGTTGGCTTACAACCCAACGATATTTTACCTATTGAGCTTCTTAACACGGTTCCAGTAAGCATTGGCAACCAATCTCTATTTACAGGTCGTATTGCCGAGCAAGACGGCCAACTTGTTTTGATCTTTAACCCTGATAAGGAACCGCAGCGATGAGCGAAGCGCTAGAAACTAATGCATTCGACGCAGAAGAACTGAACTTTGATGATTTTCAATTAGAAGACTTTGAAGCCGAAGATACGCTCCAACAAGAACCAGCCACTGCGGAACGTGACCTTAGCTTTTTCAAAAGCATTCCTGTCACAGTCACGCTGGAAGTTGCGAGTAAGGAGATCCCACTTGGGGACTTAATGAAAGCGGGTGAAGGCACGGTTATCGAGTTGGAAAAGCTCAATGGCGAGCCTTTAGACGTGAAAGTAAACGGTTCTCTTATGGGCCACGCTGAAGTTGTCGTTGTCAATGATAAGTATGGACTTCGTCTGATCGATGTACATGACTCTGCATTGAGTGGCGTTGGTCAATAATCTTAGGTAGGCATCACAATGAAAAATCTGAGCGCTTGGCACCGTTGGTTACCTCTTTTGGTATTGGTGTCACTTTTGTTTGCTTTCCCAACAATGGCGGCTGACAACGGCTTAACTATCTTGTCCGTTTCTGATGGCGACACACAACAAGAATACAGCGTTAAACTGCAAATTCTGTTGTTGATGACGGCGCTCAGTTTTCTTCCAGCATTTATTTTGATGGCGACGAGCTTTACTCGAATTGTCGTTGTCCTTGCGATTTTGCGCCAAGCTCTTGGTCTTCAACAAAGCCCACCTAACAGAGTGTTGGTCGGGATCGCTCTCGCATTGACCTTGCTGATTATGCGCCCTGTCTGGAGCGATATTTATGAAAATGCGTTTCAGCCATACGACAACGGCGAAATCACGCTAATACAGGCTTTTTCTGTTGCAGAGAAACCAGTGAGAGAGTTCATGTTGGCACAGACGCACCAAAGTTCTCTTGAACAAATGTTACGTATTGCCAATGAGCCTCTCGACCAAAACGTTGAGGATATTTCATTTGCCGTTGTCTTGCCTGCATTTGTCATTAGTGAACTGAAAACCGCCTTCCAAATTGGTTTTATGCTTTTCATCCCGTTTTTGGTCATCGACTTGGTTGTCGCCAGTGTCCTGATGGCAATGGGTATGATGATGCTATCACCTTTGATTGTCTCACTTCCCTTTAAGTTGGTGGTATTTGTACTCGTGGATGGTTGGGCAATGACAGTTGGCACCTTATCTGCCAGCTTCGGTTAACTAGGAGCAGTTATGACCCCAGAACTAACCGTAACGTTATTTTCCGATGCAGTATGGCTGATCATTTTGATGGTTGCCGTATTGGTTGTTCCAGGCTTAATTGTCGGTTTGTGTATCGCCGTATTTCAGGCTGCCACACAAATCAACGAGCAAACACTCAGCTTTTTGCCACGTTTGCTCGTTACCTTATTAATGGTGATTTTTGCAGGTCACTGGATGCTACGTAAGATCATGGAACTGTTTGATTTCTTGTTCCACAACATACCAGGGATGATTGGCTAATGGCCATCACATTTGCAGAGCTCTCGGCGATACTCGGTCAACTCTGGTGGCCGTTTTTTCGTGTGGGAGCCGTATTTATTTCAATGCCTTTCTTTGGTGATGCGATTATTCCTGTTTGGGTTCGTACTTTACTGGCCCTCTCGATCGTTGTCATTACTGGACCGTTAATGCCACCCATGCCACAAGTCGAGTTATTCTCTATGACTTCCCTGTTCCTTGCTTTTGAGCAAGCTATTTGGGGAGTAATGTTTGGGTTAATTTTGCACATGCTCTTTAACGTTTTCACCATGCTTGGCCAGGTGATTTCTCTGCAAATGGGCTTAGGTATGGCGATGATGAATGATCCTATTAACGGGCTTTCTGTCGCTATTTTGGGACGCATATTTCTGATTTTCTCAACCTTGTTGTTCCTCGCGCTAGAAGGACACTTACTCGTCATAGATATCGTGATTCAAAGCTTTGTTGTTTGGCCAGTCGGATCTGGTATCACATCGCTTTCTCTGCAAGGTGTTGTCAATATTTTCGGTTGGATGTTTGCCTCTTCACTCGCTTTGGCTTTGCCCGCTATTGTTTCCATGCTTCTAGCCAACATCAGTTTTGGTGTAATGAACCGAGCCGCACCATCACTTAATGTCTATGCGTTAGGTTTTCCTATGACGATGCTGCTGGGTCTATTCAGCGTATTAATCTCAGTTTCTGGTGTTCCTGGTCGCTACACGGCGCTCGTTCACGACACCATTAGACACTTGAGTAACTTTATGTTGGGGGGAGCATGAGCGATCAATCTTCTCAAGACAAAACTGAAAAAGCCTCACCGCAGAAGGTAAAGAAAGCCCGCCAGGAAGGACAAATTCCTCGCGCGAAAGAGTTTACTACTGCGGTAATATTTCTAGCAGTGGCGCTCTACTTTTACTCTCAGCTTAATAGTATTTGGGAAAGCATGTCGGGTATCTTTCGCTACAACATGATGCTGACGCGAGCCGACCTAGAAAATCCTAAACAACTTGTCGAGCAATTGGGACAAAGTTTAGCGGTCATCATAGACATGCTATTACCATTGTTTACCGTCATTATTATCGTGACCTGTGGTAGTAGCCTTGTGCTAGGCGGCTGGATGTTCCGTCCCGCGAACGTGATGCCAAAGCTCATCAAAATTAATCCTTTGAGCGGGATAAAGCGCATTTTTTCGACCCGCTCAGTGGTTGAGCTCTTAAAGTCAACGTTCAAAGTAGCCGTGATATTCGGCATCTTATATGGCTATTTAGACAACCACTTACAGCCATTACTTGGCATGCAAAATCTCCCGCTCAGCCAAGGTTTTTCTCTAGTAATGTCAATTCTGTTTGAAGGCTTACTCTTAATGGGCTTCGCCTTGTTGTTATTTGGGGTTATCGACATTCCTTATCAGCGTTGGGAACACCTAAAAGAACTCCGCATGACGAAACAAGAATTGAAAGAGGAATTTAAAAATAATGAAGGTCGTCCGGAAGTAAAGCAACGTATTCGTCAAATACAGCAACAGTTTGCGCGCCGTAAGATCGATAAAATGGTGCCGACGGCTGACGTGATCATCACTAACCCAACGCACTATGCAGTCGCACTGAAATACGAGCCTTCACTTTCTGACGCGCCCTTTGTCGTCGCAAAAGGTGTAGACGAAACCGCTATGCACATTCAACGTATCGCCCGAGAAAACAAAGTGGAAATCATTAACTCCCCGCCACTTACCCGTTCGATTTATCACACGACGGCGATTGAACAAGCAATCCCAAGCCAACTGTACATCGCAGTGGCACATATTCTTACTTACGTTTTGCAATTGAAAGCCTTTCGTAAAGGTGAGGGAAAAGAGCCAATTCCTTTACCTCATTTTTCGATTCCAAAACATTTGCAGCACTGATTAACCCGCGTTTATCCAAGGACACGAAAGTATGCTTAACCGGTTAAAACAACTTCAAACATCAACCAAAGGCTACGTTGGCATTCCAATCGTCTTGCTAATGATATTAGCAATGGTGATTCTTCCTTTGCCTCCTCTGCTACTGGATGCGCTGTTTACCTTTAATATCGTCTTAGCAATCCTAGTATTGCTGGTCAGCACAACCGCAAAGCGACCATTAGATTTCTCTGTTTTTCCAACTATTTTGCTGGTCGCAACATTATTACGTCTCACATTGAACGTGGCTTCTACGCGAATTGTACTCCTAGAAGGACATAATGGTGGTGACGCAGCGGGTAAGGTCATTCAAGCATTCGGTGAAGTCGTCATTGGCGGTAACTACGTCGTTGGTATGGTGGTGTTCGTCATCTTGATGATCATCAACTTCGTCGTAATCACCAAAGGTGGTGAACGTATTTCTGAGGTTTCAGCCCGCTTTACGTTGGATGCTTTACCAGGCAAACAAATGGCAATTGATGCCGACTTAAACGCTGGCCTTATCGATCAGGAAACGGCTCGCTTACGCCGTAAAGAAGTCGCCAACGAAGCCGATTTTCATGGTTCGATGGATGGTGCATCAAAGTTTGTGCGTGGCGATGCCATCGCAGGTTTGTTGATTCTGTTTATCAATATCATTGGTGGTATTAGTATTGGTGTCTTCGAGCATGGACTCGCTGCGTCTGACGCCTTTAAAACTTATGCCCTACTCACAATCGGTGATGGTCTAGTTGCTCAAATTCCTTCACTACTATTGGCAACGGCTGCCGCGATTATCGTTACGCGAATTAATGATAGCGATAATGGCATGTCGGAAACCATGCAAAAGCAATTACTGGCAACTCCTGCAACGCTATTTACTGTCGCAGGTATTATGGCGGTAATCGGTATGGTACCGGGTATGCCACACCTAGCCTTTTTTGCGTTTTCTGGCGCATTAGCGTTCGCAGGGTGGCGTCAAACCAAGAAGCCAGTGCAAGACTCCCAGATTGAAGAGGTCGAAGCACTTTCACAAGCGATGCAAGACGATGATACACCGCTGACATGGGATGATATTCCTCACGTCCAAACATTATCACTTGCGCTTGGTTACCGACTCGTCCATCTAGTCAACAAAGAACAAGGGGCACCTTTATCACAACGAATTCGCGGTGTGCGTCGAAACCTTTCTGAACAAGTTGGCTTTTTATTACCTGAAGTTCGTATTCGTGACAATCTGAGCCTCAAGCCAAACCAATACACAATTGCTCTAAATGGCGAAGTCATTGAGCAAGGTTTTATTGAACCAGAGCGTTTAATGGCGATAGCGGTTGGCGAAACTTACGGTGAGGTAGATGGCATTTTGGGTAGCGATCCTGCTTATCAGTTGCCAGCTGTGTGGATTGAGCATCAAGATAAAGCAAAAGCACTTAATATGGGTTACCAAGTTGTCGATGATGGCACTGTTATTGCCACTCATATTAGTAAAATCATGAAGACAAACCTTGCAGAATTGTTTACGCACGACGATGTGGAAGCAATAACCCAGCGTTTGACACAACAAGCCCCGAAACTAGCAGAAGCATTAGCAGCAGCACTTAATCCAGCACAGCAGCTGAAAGTATATCGCCAGCTTTTATTGGACCAAGTGCCACTAAAAGATATTCGCACGATTGCCAACACAATGTTGGAATCCGCGGAAAATACAAAGGACCCGATCCTACTTGCATCTGATGTACGCTGTGCACTAAAGCGTACGCTTGTTAACTTAATTGCAGGACAAAAGAACGAATTAAATGTCTACGCACTGTCTGATGAGTTAGAACAAATGCTACTAACTTCACTGCAACAAGCACAATCTTCTGGTACGGTAACACTAGATAGCTTCCCAATTGAGCCAAACATTCTTGGTCAGTTCCAACAAAACTTGCCATTGATTAGACAACAGCTTAAACAACAGGGGCTACCTCCGATCCTTCTCGTTATGCCACAGCTGCGCCCTCTTCTAGCGCGTTACGCTCGCACATTTACACAAGGGCTGGCAGTATTGTCTTACAACGAAATCCCAGAAAACAAACAAATCAATGTGGTAGGAAACCTTGGTTAATCTTATTTCAACACATGCGATGTACGAACATTTGGTTGGTCTCGCAGTACAACACATCGTCACGGATGACGATCAATTAGTCTTTGATGCTTTAAAACACAATGATGTCCAACACGCATGCCAAGCAATTAGGGAAGCTCAATCAGGGGAAGTAGAATTCCAACACCTGACGTTGAGATTTGGTATGCGTGGAGAACAAAGTGTCTATCAATTCAAACTCTCTGAACAAATGCAGTACTGCCTGGATTTGTTCAGTCTTTACCTTGCACTAAGACAAACACAATTTCAGTTAGAAGCCTTTCATCACGACTTGATTAGTAATGTTGTCGTGCCGATTCGCGTGGATGCATTACTTTGGGAGCCTGGGGTTTATTTTCTCGAACAGACGATTCAATTCCACTCTTCTGCTTTTCAACATGTGATTCCTTCTCTTCAAGCTGATGAAACGTTATGTGATAGTGATAAAGTCGCCACACTCACCAAAAAGTTAAAAGAGAATGCATATTCACTTTGGTTTGAAGTCGCGACATCGCAAGTGAACTTCGAGCGCGTCGCAGACTTTAGTCCCGATATGATCAAATTGTCAGTCACACTAGAGGATAAAGAAGAAAGACACGCTTTCCTACCTATTGCTAAGTTCTTAAGAAAGCATAAATATACTTGGGTTGCCGGACGTGTAGCGAGTCAAACGGAACTTAACCGCTATCGTTTATTGGGTGCCAGTTATTATTTTGGTTATTTCAGCGATATCCCAACCTCTCTCTCCTTTCAGTCTTTTGATGAGGAATAGTTGAAACTCAACCATTTATATTTAAAACAGCACGATTTATTCGTGCTGTTTTTTTATTTATAACGGATAACCACAAGATCATTGGGCAATAGTTTCTTTAACTTAACTAAAAAATTTAGGCTTATATGATGATTTTCCCGGTTTTCATGGAATACAAATCACTAAAAATCATCAATTTTTATCTTTTTTAGAAATTTTTTAATTTTCAAATTAATCATTAAAGCCGACCGACCGCCTCTAGTTAGTGACAAGGGAATATCCCGAGGCCTGAAAGATATAGTGACTAACTAAGGAGACTAAGATGGCTTTATCAATGCACACTAACTACGCTTCGCTTGTAACTCAAAACACAATGAACACAACAAGCGGACTTCTAAACACAGCAATGGAACGTCTAAGCACAGGCTACCGTGTGAACTCAGCTGCTGATGACGCTGCTGGTCTTCAAATTGCTAACCGTCTAGAAGCGCAAACACGCGGCATGTCAGTAGCAATGCGTAACGCACAAGACGGCATCTCTATGATGCAAACTGCTGAAGGTGCGATGGATGAAATGACAAACATCGTTTACCGTATGAACGACCTTGCTACACAATCGTTGAACGGTTCAAACAGTGCAACAGACCGTGCGTCTCTTAACAAAGAGTTCACACAGCTTACTGCAGAACTAAACAACATCGTAGACAACACTAAGTTCGGTGGTCAAAACCTTCTTAAAGGCGGCGGCTTCGGTGCAGGTGACGTAACATTCCAAATCGGTGCATCTTCTGCTGAAACATTGACTGTAAGCGCAAGCGCAGGTATCGGTGAAATCACTACTATTCTTGCTGATGCAGCAATTACAGATGGTATCGATGACGCGACTAAAGCAAAAGCAGCACTAGACAAAATCAGCGGCGCTGACGGTCTAGTAGAAAAAATTGGTAGCTCTCGTGCAGACTTCGGTGCGAACATCAACCGTCTTGAGCACACTATGGCTAACCTTGGTAACATGGTAGAAAACGTTACAGCATCTAAAGGTCGTATCATGGATACAGACTTTGCAGTAGAGTCTTCAAACATGACTAAGAACCAAATGTTGATGCAAGCAGGTACAACTGTTCTGTCTCAAACTAACCAGCTTCCAAGCATGGCAATGTCACTACTACGCTAATTACTTAGTTAATAGTGCGCTTAATTTAAATCGTCTTAATTATAAAGCCTTCCTATGGAAGGCTTTATTTTTATCTACGAATATAAATAGAGCTCGTATTATCTTTGTGAGATTCAGGCACTCTGAATCCGAATTTCAACATAATATTAAATAAAACCTTATTAAACAGTTCTAATTCTATCGTCTCTAATTTGCTTCCTATTTTACTATCTCTAAGTTCAGGAAAATTGAACTTAGCTTCCTTTAAGATACTAGCTATCTCATCAGAATTGATGCTCTGTTTACTTAATAGTTTTTTGTTAATGAACTCTTCATATGCACGAGCACATTTCATCAATCGCAACGCAAATTCATTCATAACTGACATTCTTTGAAACGTAAAAAATTTAATTTTTAGTGAGAACACTTGCACTTCGCACTATCAAAAATAATATCAGAACGCAATTAATGCACTCTGTAATAATTATCTGAATCAAGCTGAAGTAAAGGCTGAATATAACGTCCAATTAAAACATCTCTCCTAATTAGAACCGTCAATACAATTAAATATTTTCTTTGTTTAGGTCGCCTTTTCTTATAAGGAAATTACTTTTTCCATGGAGGAAGGAGGAACAAACAAGGTGGAAACACCACTTCCTCCCAAGAAAACAAAATAGCTTTAAACCTTTGTTTTAATTGAATTTAATATACGGCACGTATCTTGCCACTGATAATTAAACTAAGGCGTAGCATTCAAAGTATTCAAGCCAATAAGAGATGAGAGGAGCACACCTCATGAGTTCTTTAGACCCAGTAAAAATGGCAACCCAATTCGCACAATTGGACACAAACCCATTCAAAAACCGTTACCAAGCGCAAGCTAATGTGTACCAGTCACAACTGTCAGCTTTTAATAAAGTTGAAAGCGCACTACGTGATTTTCGTACTGCAATGAAAGAGATGAATAACAGTACAAACAGCATCATCAAAAACAGTGCGACACTCTCTCAAGAAGGTAACTTTACTGCAAACGCGGATGCTAAAGCGCTAACGGGTAACTATCAGATTTTTGTAGAAAAAGTGGCAACGGCGCATCAAGTATCTACAGGTATGCCTGCAGACCTTGAGGCAACGACAGAAGTACCAACAACTGGATCTTTAGAATTCACCATCAACGGTGAAACAATGACTCTAGACTTGTCCTCCGTTGATGTTAATGGTGACGGCACTGCAACGATCAGCGATTTAGCCAGTGCGATTAACAATCACACGGATAACCCTGGCGTTAACGCCACTCTAGTTCGCTCGAATGGTCAAACACACTTTATGCTATCGAGCACTGAGACTGGTGTCGAAAATAAGATCAACGTATCTGCATCGGGTACTGGCCAAGCGTGGTTTGAAGACGCCTTCACCAACCTCAAGCAAATCAACGCTCCGCAAGATGCGGTTATGTGGCTAGGTGCAAAAGACTCAGGCCTGAAACTAACCAACGCAAGTAATACTTTTGAAGGTGTCATCGACGGTGTTGACATTACCGTATCTAAACCGCAAGCCGCGGGAGATTCGCCAATCGGTTTAAAAATTGGAGCTGATAGCGAAGGCACTAAAGAACAACTAGATAAGTTTGTGGAAACCTACAATGCCCTTGTTTCGACTATCGATCAGTACACCCAAATTGGCGGTGAAGATCAGAAACGCGGCGTGCTCGCTAGCGACTCGACATTGCGTTCTATTGAGAGTCAGTTAACGGGGTTAATCCGAGGTGAACACAATGGTATGCGCCTAAGCGAAATCGGCGTGAGCCTAGACCGCAACGGTAAAATGAAAGTTGATCAAGAAAAGTTCAAAGAAGCTCAACAAACAAACAGCGCAGGCTTAGAGGCGTTGTTTAATGGAGATGACGCTTTGCTAGATTCTCTTGACGCGATGGTAGAGCCTTTCTTGAAGTTCTCATCAGGTACCTTCAGCACGCGTAAAGACGCAATACAGTCAAGCTTAGACCGAATCAAAGATAAACAAACCAATTTAGAGCGTAAGTACGAAATGTCGTACAACCGCTATCTCAAACAATTCACTCAAATGAATTCAATTATGACCCAAATGAACCAAACCATGTCCATGTTTAATGCTCAAAAATAAGACATTTGGTTCCAAATTTAGGAGAAATATTCATGCTTATGGATTCTGGTTACGATTCGTACCAACAAGTCGATCTCGACGCTCAAGCGGCAGCAGCAAATCCACACCAATTGGTCATCATGTTAATCGATGGCCTACTCGATGAAGTTGAACGTATTCGCGGCCACCTAGCCGCAAATCGTTTGGCCGAGAAAGGGAATGGAATCAACAAATGCATGAACATCTTGATTGGACTAACAAGTGCTCTAGATGATGAAAACGGCGGTGAAATTGCGGAAAACCTACGCCAGCTGTATGACTTCTGCCAAGTCGAACTTTATTACGCTAGCGTGCAAAACGATGCAAATCGCTTGGTTAACGTTGAGCGTGTAATGGGTAACATTCGTGAAGGTTGGATGAATTTTGGACAACAAGCATAAAGTATCGCCAGAGCGATTCCGTCATTTATCTCAGCTCATCCAGTTCGCCGCAAAAACGGCCGATTGGCATGCGCTCAAGCGGTACGACTTGCAGTTGCGAAAGCTTTTGATCAGTCACAAGCCTTTTTTGAAAGATCCTAAGCTTGCACCTGAAATCCAGCGAGCGAAAACAGTGCACGCTAATGCCTTCGCAGTATTAGAGAAGTCGACCAACGAGTTGAAAAAAGAGATGAACATGGTCAATGACCATCAAGAACGCGCTATGGCCTATCAATTAGCAATGACCATGGAGCTAACTCAATGATCATACCTTCTTCCACTCAGCACTCGGGTAATTCGCCAGCTAACAATGAGGGTCACATCAAGCAAGCGAACTCGGTACACGGCTTTTCTCATGGTTTTAAATCAGGGAACAAGCAGAATGGTGAGCAAGACTTTAACTCTGCGTCAGCGGTACCGAGTTTTCACCTTACGGCCTCTACTTTGAACAACGCAAACAAAGTACAAAGTCATGGTTTTGATACTGATGACCGCTCAGCTTCAGATCCGGATGCCAACTTGACCAGTACACCAGGGTTAACAGAATCGACTGATCTTGCAGCGCAAGCTCAAGCTTTAACCCAGGGTATGATTACCATGGCAGAGAAGCAGGCTGAGAAACTAGGAAAAGCGTCATCTTTAATGGCTGCGAGCGAAGTTAAGTCTGTTACTCAAGATTCGTCTAACGCTATGTTAAACACATCATCAAAACAAGATGTGAAGCAAAGTCTGCCGACTTCATCGAGTTCGCGTTTGCCTATCTCCGGTGCTGAGTTTCAAACTCTTTTGAATCAACCTGTTCAAGGGCAACCAACCGCATCTCTACTTCAAGCACAAGCTCCTACAACACAACCTGCACATTCACCGGTTGCTACGAGTCATGTTCAAGCTCAAGGCTCTGAGTGGGCAGCGGTGCGTGTTGATACCACTGCCGGAAAGTGGGGCGAGCAAATGATGCAAGTTTTACATGATCGCGTGACGCTCCAAGCTCAACAAAATGTACAAGAAGCAAAAATCCGCCTAGACCCACCAGACTTAGGGAAATTGGATTTACTTGTACGTGTTGAAGGTGACCGATTAAGTGTCCACATCAACGCCAATGCCGCAGCAACACGAGAAGCTTTAATGCAAGTTTCGGAACGATTGCGTACTGAGTTACAAGAGCAAAACTTCGTTCATGTCGATGTCAATGTTGGCTCTGATCAAAACCAAGGTCGAAATGACCCACATGCAAACGAAGAAGACGCCAATATTTTCGCCGCACGAGAATCTGGTGAATTCCAAACCACGACAACAACTAACTATTCAGAACACTGGCTAAGCACTCAAGCTTAGTGAATCTTCGAGGAAAAAGGTTATGACCAAACAACAAATGATCGCCCTGTTTATCGCCATGATCATCACCAGTGCCCTCGTTTCGGCCGTCACAATTATGGGCGGAATCTGGTACTTAAACAAACACGCTCAAGAGTCACCTGACTCTGGTTCACTGATCGAAGACTCTCCACTGTCTTTTTTGGTCACAGAACAACCGACAAGTAAAGGTCCTAGCTTCCATCCTTTGGACAAAGTCGTTTTGACCGTTAAAGGCAAGAAACAGACTCACTTTGTGATGCTAGAACTGGCAATTGAGACACGCCGTCCAGAGCGTATCAAAGAGATCGATGAATACATGCCTATGGTACAAAACTCTCTATTAAAACTGTTTAGCGACAAAACGTTTGATCAGTTACAGCAAGCGGGTGCCATCGATATTCTGCAAGACGAAGTGAAGCAAACGCTTCTACTCGCTTTTGCCAAAACAGACATCGTCCGAGAAATCGACGATGTTTTGTTGACTAAATATGTTGTGCAATAACGGAGCACAACCATGTTAGACATGAATGTACAAGACACTTACACCACAGAAGAGGAAGTGACAACACCGTCACGACCAATTGATGAAAACGCATTGCTACAACGTCATCAGGTCATGGTAAAACGCGTAGTTAACCAGCTGCGCGTTCATGCCACTTCTCACTGTAGTATTGAAGATATGCAGCAGATAGGCCTTATCGCTCTAGTCGAGGCTGGACGCCGATATGGCGATGTTGACGATCCTCACTTTCCTGCTTTCGCCGTTTGTCGAGTTCGGGGAGCTATTTTAGACGAATTACGCCGACTAGATTGGCGTTCACGTAAGACTCGTCAACAAGCCCACGAGCTCAACGACGTGACTCGAGATCTCACTCGAACGTTAGGTCGAATGCCAACGGATGCCGAAATCATCCAGGCTTTAGGGACGAATGAGCAAGATTATTACAACCGCCAAAATGCCGCTCTCGCAGGCGAGATGCAAAGCCTTGACCAACTGATGGAGAGCAGCGGTGATAGCTACATTGGCGGGCAATACGATGGCATGGAACATGAACATATTCGTCGTAGTTTAGACAGTGCTTTGGGTAAATTACCTAAGCGCGATCAACTGCTCCTGACTCTGTTCTATCAACATGAACTCAACTTACACGAAATAGCTCTGGTATTGGATCTGACACCACCTCGTATATGTCAGCTTCACAAACAAGCGCTGAAACAACTCAACCAATTAATGTCCTCTTAGGAGTCACAAGATGCAAAAGTTTTTTGGAGTGCTCACTATCCTGGTGTGCGTCTTCGGTGGATATATGTGGGCCGGTGGTAGCTTAGGTGCTATCTGGCAGCCAGCCGAATTCCTTATCATTATTGGCGCCGCTGCTGGTTCTTTGATCATCGGTAATCCGCCTCATGTACTGAAAGAAATGCGTCGCCAAGTGCCAGCGACCATTAAAGGTCCAACAGAAGAGCATGAGTACTACATGGAATTAATGGCACTACTCAACAACTTGCTAGAGACAGCGAGAAACCGCGGATACAAGTTTCTGGATTCTCATATTGAGGCTCCGGAGCAAAGCTCTATGTTCCTCGCTTACCCGACGATCGCAGAAGATCATCGCCTAATTTCTTTCATTACTGACAATTTACGTTTAATGGCAATGGGACAGATGTCGCCTCATGAATTAGAGGGACTGCTAGAGCAAGAAATCGAAGCAATACAGAACGAAATGCTTTTACCTTCACGCTCACTACAGCGTACAGCAGAAGCACTACCTGGCTTCGGTATTCTTGCAGCAGTTGGTGGCATCATTATCACCATGCAAGCTATTGATGGCTCAATCGCTATGATTGGTTATCACGTTGCGGCAGCTCTCGTTGGTACATTCATTGGTATTTTCGGTTGTTACTGTGGCTTAGATCCACTAAGTAACGCCATGGCTCAGCGAGTAAAACGTAATATGACTGCTTTTGAGTGCGTTCGTGCAACCTTGGTTGCCTACGTAGCGAAAAAGCCGACATTGCTCGCCATTGACGCTGGTCGTAAACATATTCAGCTAGACATCAAACCAACATTCAACCAAATGGAGAAGTGGTTAGCTGAACAGGAGGGATAATGCAAAAACAAGAGCATGTAGTGTTCAAACGTGCTAAAGTATACAGCCATGATGAGTCGTCTCATGGCGGCGCGTGGAAAGTCGCGTTTGCTGACTTCATGATCGCCCTAATGGCGCTGTTTCTTGTACTTTGGGTTATGCAGGTGGTAGACAAAGAAGAGCGTAAAGCGATTGTTGCCCACTTGCATAGTTCAAGCGTATTCGACAAGAGTTACGGCAACCCATTTGATACATCACAAAGTATTTCTCCTATCGACTTGGCACAGGACTCTTCTGTGCCAAGTAAACACAACTCCAACCATGTGGTAAGCTCTTACTTCAAAGGTGATGGGGATGGACCAGAAATTGATTCTTTGATTCCTGGTAACTTCGATACTCAAGAGCAACTTGCCGCACTAGCGAAAGTAATTGAGCAAATGACTGCCCAAATTAATGCGCAGGGAAATGTAAACGTCACGGTGACACCACAAGGTTTGCGTATCGTCCTTCAAGATGATTACAAACAGCATATGTTCAGCCGTGGTGGTGCAGAACTTACTCCTTTTTTTGAAGATTTACTGCTCGCACTAGCGCCTGTATTTCATCGTGTTAACAACCCTCTGATCATCAGCGGACACACAGATGCAATTCCATTTAAAAAGCGTTTTGGTCGTCAATCTAACTGGGCGTTATCAGCCTCTCGAGCAGACGTAGCAAGAAATACGTTAGTTGAAGGCGGTATGCCGGACGATAGAGTAATGCAGGTAACGGGTATGTCAGATAGAGCGCTGCTTAATCCTGATGAGCCAGATTCTAGCGAAAACCGTCGTATTGAGCTGTTTGTTTTAACGACTCCTGCCGCTAAAGTGCTTGAGACCCTTTTTGGCAACCACCAAGAAAGTGAACTGCAAAAAGCGAAAGATAAGGCTGAATTTAACCAACCAGTCATTCGTCAAGAAGTCATCAATTACTCCGGCGATACCGCCACCAGCGAAGTAAAAATTCAAGAATTATAACCTTAAAAGGTCACCACTCTGATGGTGACCTCTCTAACCAAAGCCTCTGTTACTGTGACTTTTTAGTTGAGTTCTATATGCACATAACATCATCCGAAAAAAGAAAAAGCGACTTACTAAAGAAAGCCTTTTTATGGCTCATTGTCTTCGATTACCTTTTATTGGCGTTTTTCTTAACTCAGCTATCAAGTATGACACTAAACAGCGGAACCATGATCAGCTTGTTACTTGTTGTTTATAACGTCTTACTTGTTTCGCTATGTTTTCAACGAACCAACAAGCAGGACTCTTACATTATCTACCCTGTTTTGTCCGCAACGTTATTAGCATTTGTCTGCTTTCTTTACTTCTTTTTTTTAATTTAGCTCCCCGACTCGACCATTGATTTTATTTTTACTGCTTTTTCGAAGTGGTCGAGCTGATGAGTCTGAATCCACCACGTAGCCGCTTCCATCAACAGCTCTGGGTCGTCATTTTTATTAGCGAAAAACGCATAAAATGAGAGACCAACCAATTCACCTTTACTCGCGATCTTTTTGTCACAGACCTCTATAATTTTGTCTCTCAGCGAAGCTCTCATTTCTAATCCCTTAACCTAGTACATACTCACTAACCATACGGTTGAAAGAAATCAAATCAAACGAGCCTTTAATTTCAAAACGCACTCTTCCCACCTCACTCATGAAGAACTCGATTTCACAATCCAAATCAAAAGTACCAGAGGTCTCGATAGAAAATGCATTGATCTTACTGTAAGGCAAAGAAGTGTAATCCACTTTTGAGCCGGTAATCCCTTGCACATTTGCCGCTATCACTCGCTTGTTCGTAAACACCACTTGGTCACGAACTGTTTTAAAAGCAGCGAAAATAGTCTCACCATCAATCAAGAACTTAAGGAAGTCTTCTCTGGCATTAGAAACGTCAATCGGCTTAAGCTTAAATACAGAGGAATTGTCGAAATCAATCATAATTAATCCTTTGAGTGGGCGTTAGAACGAATTATCAACGTATCAGATAGCACCACTTTTGCCTACTCGCAACGCACGTTTCTGCTTGATTCGCCCAACAACGAAGCGTCACTCACTTCCACCCTTGCATCCATTGCTCAGAGTCTTTTAGGTCTTGCCAGTTCATCTCTCGGTCGCGTTTACTCATGACTGCCTCGATGACACATCTCACAACGTTACCATCTTCATCTAGTTCCATTTCCGTCACGACAAAATGCTTCTCTTTGTTTTTAGGTGAAATTGCCGTCCATTTACTGTGCAATAGTTTCTTAGGGTGGATTCTGTTCATCGCATTGTACCAATTTAACTACCATGTTGATGTATACGACTGAATACCAAGAGAGAATCAGATTTTGTTTTTGCAAACCGACAAAAGATAAAACCGCAAAAGAGATCACTCCCTTTCGCGGCTCTAACTACAATCCGACTAGGTCTTCTGACCATTCAGTCGAGGGTTTAAGTACTGACTTTGTAGCAACTGTAACCCTTTACCGACCAGAACAATCACTACCGCGCCAATCAGGACAGGCGTGAAGAGAAAACTCCATCCCTGCCCAGACGCCATGATCAAAATTGGATTTGCCCCCGCAGGTGGATGAGTGGTCTTCGTAATCAGCATCGCAGACACACCTAGCCCCGTCGCAATCGCGAGCGTGACCGGCGTGACGTCAACATACTGGCTAAACGCAATACCGATAGATGCCGTAATGAAGTGACCAATGATCACGTTTTTTGGTTGAGCGAGAGGGCTGCTAGGCACCCCAAACACCAGTACTGCGGTAGCACCAAATGGTGCCATCAGGAGTACAACCTCCGTCAGTGATACCTCAGCGTAGGACAATACGCCAATAGCCAACGTAGCGCCAAGCCCGGCAACCAACGATAAAATTAAATTATTCATAAACACCTCAAAGTAGACCGAATTGTCTACAAAATAAAATAGACAAATCTGTCTACCTTTGTCAATATGTGTTTATGGAACTTTTTGAGGACGTAGTTATGAACAAAAAGAAACAGTTATTGATCGACACAGCTTTGTCACTGTTTTATAAACAAGGCATCAACTCTATTGGCATCAATGAAGTCCTCAATGTTTCCGGCGTGGCTAAACGCACGCTATATAACCATTTTGAGAGCAAAGAAGCGCTTATCATCGCCGCATTAGAACAACGCCACCAAGTATTTATGGAATGGTTGGAGGAAAAGCTTTCTTCAGCACAAACGTGCGCGGAGGTGATCGATCAGTTATTTACAGCACTCAACGGCTGGTTTCATGGCTCTGAAGAAAAGTTGGGCGAGTTTCGCGGTTGCTTTTTCATCAATACGTCCGCGGAATTCAGTGACGACAGTGGCGAGATCGCAACGTATTGCCGCTACCATAAGCAGCAAGTCAGAGAGCTAATTCATCACTATCTCAAATCAGACAACGCTGCATTACTCGATGCCATTTGCATCATGAAAGAGGGCGCGATCACTACCGCTTACATGACGAAAGAGTACGACAACATCACGAAGAAATGCGTGACCATTTTGCACAAGCTTTAATGCGTTCAGGTATAGTCATTTGCGGATTAAGTATGCAAACCAAAGGCACCAATCGGTGCCTTTCGTTTTAGTTAGTGAGTGTACTTACAGCTCGTGCTCGGTACGAGCAATGATATCGTCTTGAGCATCTGGTGATAGCGCGGTGAAGAAGGCTGAGTAGCCTGCAACTCGCACAACCAGATCACGATATTGTTCAGGGTTCTTCTTCGCTGCTAGCAAGGTCTCGCGAGAGACGATGTTGTACTGAACATGCCAGCCTTTGTGGTGGTTGAAGAAGGTGCGAATCAACATAGAAAGCTTGAGCTTGTCCCCTTCAGACTCAACTGCTGCCGGGCTTAACTTCTGGTTAAGCAGCACGCCACCAAGGATCTTATTCGCTTGAATCTTACCAACCGAGTTGTACACTGCCGTTGGACCTAAACGGTCTGAGCCAGATGACGGGCTTGCACCTTCTGCCAATGGCGTTTTCGCTTTACGACCATCTGGCGTTGCCATGGTTGAAGCACCGAATGGGACGTTTGCCGAGATACTTGATGTACCTGCGTAGTAACCGCCGCCAATTGGACCACGCCCATGACGCGTATTAACGAACTGCTCTAGCTCATCAATGTACACTTGGTAAGCGTCTGCCAATAGTTGGTCTACCGCGTCATCATCGTTACCGTATTTTGGTGCAAAGTTGATAAGACGTTGGCGAAGCTGTTCGTTCTCCATGCCATCGAAATCTTCTGCCAATGCTTTTGCTAGCTGTTGTTGTGAGATAAGGGGCTGAGTGATTTGCGCATCATCGAAAACAAGGTGCTTGATGGCAGCTAGGCTGTTACCCAAGTTCGCGATACCGACTTGCAAACCAGATACCCAATCGTATTTCGCGCCACCTTCTTTCACGGTTTTACCGCGAGCCAAACAGTCATCCACCAGCGTTGAACAGAAAATGTCTTGAGCTTGCTGTTCAAGTACGCTGTCGACTACAGTATCAATCTCAATCGATTTACGGGTGTAGTAGCGGATTTGCTCTGCCCAAGAAGCGGTCACTTGCTCAAAGTTCTCAAAGTTGCCTTTTGCTAATGACTTATCGTGTGGCAAGAAAGCTTTACCCGTTGTTGCATCCACACCTTCGTTCAATGAAGCTAGCAAGATACGGGCGAAGTTAATGAAGCTCATGCCCGTACAACGGTAACCCCATTTGCCCGGAACTGCGGTCTCGATACAGCCGATAGATGCGTAGTTGTAAGCGTCTTCTTTCTCTACACCAAGCTTGATGAATTCAGGAATAACAATCTCATCGTTGTTGAACGCTGGCATACCGAAGCCGCATTTAATCACTTCAATACAGCCCATTAAGAACTCTTGGTTTAAACCTTCATGGTAACGCACACTCAAGTTAGGTTGCGTCGAACGTAACTGACCACAAGATTCCAGAATCACCCAAGAAAGTGGATTCACTGCATCTTCAGGCTCACCTTTTTCATTCAACTTCTGACCGCCGATACACACGTTTTGATACAACGGAGAACCTGCGGAGGCTTTTGAGTGCGCGCCAGAGCGAATCTTGTTTACTTCAAGCAACTTCAACCAGCAGCTTTGTAGCAACTCTAGTGCAAAGTCTTTTTCAATCGCGCCGTTTTCGATATCGCGAACATAAAACTCGTTGAGGAATTGGTCCATACGACCGAAAGAAACCGAGTGACCGTTCGATTCGATTTGTAGCATCAATTGAACAAAGTAGCTCAATTGCAGTGCTTGCCAGAAGTTTTCTGGAGCGTGGCTCGCGACATGACGACAGTTTGCCGCAATGCTTTCTAACTCAGCTTTGCGCAGCGGGCGTGTCTCTTCTAACGCCATTTTTGCCGCCAATTCAGCGTAGCTCACCATGTGATCTTGAATCGCAAGCAGTACGATTTCGACCGATTTGTAGAACTGCTCTTTCTTCAAGCCTTCAAAGGTCGAAACATCATTGTTAGCACGGTGCTGACGAACATCCTCTAACAAGCCGTTCATGCCTAGCTTCAAGATTTTCTCGTTATCCACCGCAAGGTGCGCGTCACCCGAAGTCATGTTGCCTTCAGCTTTAATGATGGTGCTGGCTAAGATTTCTTGCTGCTCATCAGTGAACAAGCCATAACAACGGTCTTGAACAGTTTTACCGCGCCAATACGGTGTGATGCTGTGGATGCTTTGCTTATCTTCTTCAGTGACCGCAAAGCCTGCACCAGGACGGTCGGCTAGCTCATCAATTTCCGCTTCAATCCAACGCACTGTGTATTCTGGGAAAATAGGCGCAGCGCGTACTTTGCTCGCTTGGTTACCGACGATTAGCTCATCGTGTTTAATCCAAATAGTACGAGTGCGTAAGTGCTCTTGCAGTGCTAGCGCACGTTGGACAATTACAGGTTTGTCTTCGTTTGCTTGATAAGCACGAGTGTATGCCTCTGCACGCTCGGTACAGACAGGTGGCGTTACGATATTTACCAGTGCCGATTTGTGCGCTTTGATACGCTCAGGAAGGTAATTCAGGTCCATAGTTAACCTCTTACAATCACGTTAAGTTGGGTGTTTTCGCTTGCGTATTGCATGGCGCTTTCTAGCAGTTCTGGTTTGTTTAGTGGCTTGTCAGAACACTCGTAAGGCATATCGAGCAAACGGTATTTATTGATGCCGAGCGTGTGGTACGGCAGCAAGTGAAGTTCTTGGCAGCTTTCTAGTGAAGCCGCAAAATCGATGATGTCTTTCAACTCTTCGATGGTGTCATTGAACCCCGGCACAACGGGAACACGAATCACAATGCGTTTCGCGATAGGTGCCAGTTTTCGGAAATTGTCTTTGATGCGTTTCAGTGAACCTTTCGCCCAGCTAAGAAACTTTTCTTCATCAGTGTGTTTTAAATCCGCCAACCAGCAATCAATATGCGGCGCGGCTTTTTCGACATTCTTCCACGGCACATGCATGCACGATTCAATGGCGGTAGAGACTTGGTTGTCATGCAGACGCTGCGCGAGTTCTGCCACCAAATCTGCTTGCATGAGTGGCTCACCACCGGAGAAGGTCACACCACCTTGGCTTTGGTCGTAGAAAGGTTTGTCTTTCATCAAGGTGTCGAACAACATGTCTGATTTCGCCTCTTCACCGCAGACAGTCAGTGCTTGCGTAGGACAGACGTCTCGCAGCGCGATCAGCTGGTCTTCTTTGATGGCTTTGCGATTGATGATGATCTGGTTGTCGATGCGTTGAATACCATCGCTCACCGTTTCACTATCCGCTCTGGATTGAGTTGTGGCTTGATAAGCAGAAACGCACAGTTGGCAACCTTCCATACAGCTTCGCTGATCAAACAACAGTGAATGTTTTTCGCTGCGACTTTCTGGGTTTTGACACCAAGGGCAAGACAAGCTGCATCCTTTAAGAAAAAGAATGGAACGAATGCCATCGCCATCATGGGTAGAGAATCGTTGGATATTGAAATACATCTCTGCTTGCCTCTTGGTCTGTGCTACCGCTGTGTACTTAATCCGTTTCTTGCTGGTTAAGTCTTATCAGCGGCTTTTCTTTGTTCGAACTGAAAGCTTCATTTGAGCGTTTACAAGTTTCACTCAACTTTCATTTAATGAAATTATTATAGTTTCAAATGAAACTTCAATTGATCAAAATCAAGATCTCGTTCGATTGTCAGATCTATAGTGATCCCATCATCAAAACGAAGATTTTGTTTAAGGTAGAAACCATGATTGAACTTTATTTAGATACTGCTGATGTGGCAGAAGTAAAACGCTTTAACCAGTGCCTACCGCTAAAAGGCGTGACGACAAACCCAAGCATTTTGGCGAAGTCAAAACAGGGACTGAATGAAACCCTAGCAGGCATGCAAGAAGCACTTGGCGGTACACCTCGCTTTCACGCTCAAGTCGTGAGTTCAACCGTCGAAGGTATGGTGGCAGAAGCGCGCCAACTGAATGAATTGCCTTACGATATAGTGGTAAAAGTGCCAGCAACAGAAACCGGCTTAGCAGCAATTAAGCTAATGAAAAAAGAGGGAATTCAGGTTCTCGCCACGGCTATCTATTCAGCTCAACAAGGTTTCCTAGCGGCACTGTGCGATGCTGACTACCTAGCACCTTACGTAAACCGCATTGATGCGATGAACGGCAACGGTGTTGAAGTGGTCGCGGATCTTCAATTGTTGCTCGATCAAAACCAACTACCAGCGAAGATTTTGGCAGCCAGCTTCAAGAACACTCAACAAGCGATGGAAGTGATGAAACTGGGCATCGAAGCCATTACATTGCCAACCGATGTGGCGGCACAAATGTTCGCTCACCCAGCAGTAAAACCGGCGGTTGAGCAGTTCGATAAAGACTGGAAAGAGACGTTCGGCGAGAAACTTTCATTTGAAAGCTAATTAAAAGTAGCAGCTAGACGTCTCAATGAATAATAAAGGGAGTCTTAACTCACCTGTGCGCCGGTGAGTTAAGATTCCCTTTTGTATTTCAGATAGAGAAGTAGCGCTACAGTAGTTCTCTATTGGTCAGTGACCAAAGGTACACGCGCTTGAGTAAACTGATTTTGATCCTTTTACGAATACCTCGTTTGGAATGGCGGAGTCGGTTTGGTAGCGCAATGGCTTTCATCTCGGTTTTCATTGCTTTTCCATCCAACAACACAGTAGACCTCCGATGCTATAAGCCAGCAGATCTTTCCAATCAAATGTGGCGCCCAAAATTACAGCCAGAGGCGATGAAGGTTCGATACCAAGCCAAGCTACGACCTGAAGCAATTGCCCCAACTCGACAGCAAACGCAATCAACACCACCAGTGAAACCAGCCAGTTAACGGGCATGGAGAACAAGCTTGCAAGAAAGTAGTAGAGCCAAACCACAACCAGAACATCACCAAATGTCGGACGAATAAAGCTGTCTCGAATATAGAGCGCAATAACGACCAATGCGATAAAACACACCAAGCTTTTCAGTCCATTTTTTGCAGAAAATCGCAGGTGGATAGCGCACGTTTCTTCCACCATATCGCTTGGCTGACCAGTGAGAGTTGCTCGCTTAAATATCTTCATGATTCGCCTTTGCACTTTCTTCTTCTTTCTTATTTCGTGCGTACCAATCGATGTTGCGTGTAATGACCATAGTGAAGCTCAAAATCGCGAAACACAGTAATGTCCCCATAACCAATGCGTAGCTTTCTGCTTGTAGCAAGCCAAACAGTAATCCGTAGAGAGTGAGCAAACACACTCCGAATATCGCGCCGTGTTTGGTGTTGCTCAACATACCGCTCACGTACACACTTAAAAGCCCCGTCGATGCGACTGCCGACACCACATATGCCCAGTTAAAGCCCAGATGTTCACTCATCGAAATCAACAACAGATAGAAAAGCGCTAAAGCCAGACCAATAAAACCGTATTGCACAGGGTGAATCGGACGCGCTTGGAACAGCTCCTGTAAGAAGAAACTCGCAAACACTAATGTGATAACCAATAGTGAATAGTTCACAGCTCGGTGGGATTTCAAATAGTGGTCCACGGGATCAATCAAATCTACGCCCATTTGTCGCTGTTCAAGCTCGTGACAAGCGTGATTCGATGACAAACAGCTTTGGAACAGCTGCGCGATATTGGTAGAGAAGTTATTGCTCGCCCATTGTGCATTAAATCCATCCTCAGAGACTTCTGATGACACCGGTAAGTAATCACCGATAAAGCTTGGATGTGCCCAAGTTGAAGAGAGTTCAACCGTTGTTTGACTGCCGATTGGTGTGACTTGAAGCTGCCCCATCCCTTGTAGCAAGAAGTTAAGATCGAATGCCAAAGGTTGTGCTGGGTTTAGGTCTGCAAGTGTCAGATCACTGTGGAAGCCTTGTGGTAACTGATTTAACCCCGTTCCCGGTGCGACTTCGATATAAGAGCTCGCCATGGTCATGTCATCCAAACGAATCAATCCACGGCTGTCTTCAATGCCAACGACTAGGCTCATGTTGTCAATATCAAGCCCCTGCAACGCCGCGAGATCGTCTGCATCAAAAGTGCCTTTCAGTACCACTTGTGCTTTGTATAAACGCGCGCGGTAAATGCCTCGGTACTTTTCAAAACTGTCCAGATTCGCGCTCATATCAAAAGTGCTAGGTAAAAGAAATTTACGACGCTCTTTAATCTGTACTTTGTCATCTCGGTAACTGGTTTCGGTGTAATTAACCATGATGAATGGACCAATGATGCGCTGTTCGCCGCTGCTGCTGCGTGCGATGTCGTTTCTGACTTCATCTTGGCGATATGAGCGTTCTGAGATCAGCCCTGTGACCATTGAAAGCGGGATTTGCAGTAAGACAAACAAAAACAGCACGAAGGCGAACTTCGTGCCGAGTTGGTTATTGAGGATCTTTTTCATGTTTCATTCTCCATTTGCTGATGGGAGTAATCTAAATCAGCAATTTGGAGAACGAATGGAGCTAATGTGGAGTTTCTATGGAGTTGGTAAAATCAAGGTCACTTTCACACCAGAATCGACGTTTTCGACTTGCAACTTACCTTTGTGCAGCTTGGTCACTTGCTCAACAAAATTTAGCCCAAGCCCAGTACTCTTAACGCCATTTTCCCGAGCGAGGGAGTAGAAGCGCTCGGTCAAACGAGGCATCGCGTAGTCAGGAATGTGAGGACCTGAGTTGAAAATCGACAGGCATACCTTCTCTTTCGTGACCTCAGTTTTCCATTCAATGCGTCCCTCTGAATCAACAAAATCCAGCGCATTGTCCATCAAGTTAAAAACGGCTTGTTTCAGTAAGAAGGCATCACCAAGTACGGAGAGATGGTCATCAATTTGGATGTTGGCAATCACCGACTTAGCACTCAAGCGCGCATCCGCCGATTCAACCACTTCATTGACCATTTGTTTTAGCGAGATAGCTTCGACTTGTTCTAGCTCGGGGCGCTTTTCAAGACGAGCAAGTTCTAGCAACTTATCAATCAATGACTGCATGCGGTCGCTTTCTCGCTCAATGTTGCCAGCAAAGCGCGTGACCTTTTCTTCAGGCAATGGCATTTGCAATATTTCACTCGCGCCTTTAATCGCTGATAACGGACTTTTCAGCTCATGAGTCAGCGTCTGTACGTACTCTTCCACATATTGTTTGCCGTCGAGTTGGTTGCGCATTTTCTCCAATGCGTCGCTTAGCGTGCCGTACTCATAGAAGATACGAAATGTTGGCTTAGAGACCTTTTCACCCTCACCCATTTTGGTCGCGTAGTCTTCTAGCTTGTTCAGTGCCGAGTGAATTCGCCAAGCAAACAATGCCCCTGCCAATAGCACTAAACCACTCATCCACACCATCCAAAACAATACATTGCGTTTAGAAAGATCGATGAAGGGTTGTACTGAGCGATTAGATTTTGCCACCGTCACGCTGCCAATGATTTCGCCTTTGTGGTAGATGGGCGCAGCAACGTGCATGACGGTTGAAAGCGGATCTTTCGGGTCTTCGATGGTACTGCGCGCGCCGTATTGACCGCGCAACGTGAGATACACATCATTCCATTGTGAGTAGTCTTTGCCAACGTCTTGCTGCCAAGAATCCGCAATCACAATCCCTTGTTTATCGGTGATGTAAATTCGATGATTAATCGCTTTTTTGCCAATTTCCCAAATGCGCGCTTGAGGTTCTCGCTGCCCATAAGCCGCTAGCAGTTTGGAGAAGCGACTCTCAGACAACTTTCCGTTTGCAACGTCCTCTTCTGCCAATACCGCGAGCAAGTTCGCCATATCCACCAGCGTCTCTTCAGTGGTTTGACGCACGGTTGGCTTAAGTTCTTGGACAACGGTTTTGCTCACCATGTAAGCCGTCATTCCGACTAAGATGAAGTAGAGAAAAAACAGTCTGAGTCCAAGCGGGATCTTCGGCCAGCGATTCATCATTCACCTTTAATGCAGTAAAAGTAACCAAAGCCACGTTTGGTACAGATGCGTTCAGACATCTCAAACGGCTTCAACTTATGGCGAATGGCTTTGATGTGGGTATCGATATTGCGCTCGTATGCAGCCTCTGGCGCCATGTCTGCCGCGACCATGAGCTGCTCTCGGCTCAATACATTGGAAGAGACGGAAATCAGCTTATCGAGAATCTTAAATTCGACCGCAGTTAACCCAAGCATTTGCCCGCCAACACCGTAGTCAAAGTTTTGCGCAACCAAATCATGGCTCAATTGAGGTTGTTCTGGAACAGCCACAGGCTCTGGTTTGTGCTCCATCATTGGCGCTTTAGCTTTGATTCTAAGTTTAATGCGCGCCAACATTTCACGCGGACTAAATGGCTTCGTCACGTAATCATCCGCGCCAATCTCCAAGCCCACTACACGGTCAATTTCATCGCTTCTTGCGGTGAGAAAGATAATGGGAATATCAGAAAACTCACGGATGGTTTTGCACAATTCAAAACCATTGCCATCCGGTAAGCCTACGTCCAACACAAGTAACGCTGCAGAGTTATGCTGCAAAAAGGCTAAGCCCTCTCCTGCCGTTGCAAACCACTCTGCGTGGTAGCCATCCATCTCTAATACATGAATCAGGTTCTCTGCGATAGCAGATTCATCCTCGATAATAAGGACGGTGGGTTGTTCGCTCAATGTCTTAGCCTCATTGACGGTGTTTATCTTTATGTTGGTATTATCACTTAATTTGGGGCCAAGGCTAGTGGATTGATGCAGCAAAGGCGCAGTTCGTGGATAATACTAATCAAACACACTTCTATTCAGCATAATAAATTTATCACTTAGATTAATGAGTCACCACAATTGTGAATACAATGATTTCAACCATTGATATGAACAGTGTTCATTTTAAACTCAAGTTATCAATTCGATTTTATTTAAAGGACAGTCACTGATGAAAAGAGCGCTAATCCCCCTGGCTTTACTGACTTTGCTCTCAGGTTGCGCCAGCATGTCTCCGGATGAGTGCAAAACGGCGAACTGGTACAACGTAGGTTATCAAGATGGCCGAGATGGCAACGATCCAAACATTATCAATAGCTATACCGAAGACTGTGGTGAAGCGGGTGTGACACCCGACCGAGCGAAATGGAAAGAAGGCTTTGATAAAGGCACTATCCAATATTGCTCACCAGACAATGGGTACACTGTCGGTATCGAAGGCAAAGAATACTACGGTGTGTGCAGCAGCAAAGAGTTCATTGAGAACTACCAGTTAGGTCATCAAGAATATCAACGCCAGCAACGCATCCAACAAATCGATACTGAAATCTCGGTCATCGATAATCAGCTTGATGGCAATCCAGACAAAGACAATGCCAAGAGACTGAAAGAGAAGAGAAAGCGATTGGCTGACGAGCGTTCAAGCCTCCTATCGCCAACCATCAACTTGAATCTGAATTTCTAAATCGATTGGATTTAGCTTCTAAAAATTCATGGCCCTAGCTCAGTTCTAGGGTCATGAATTGACTGTTCGGATCGAGTTCGTAATCCCCGAACGGCTCGCAGTACACAAAGCCATGCTTTTCATACAACAGGCGCGCTGGTTTAAAAAACTCCATCGAGCCCGTTTCTAAACTCAAGCGCTGCAAACCTTTTTGCTTCGCTTGCTCAATCACATGAATCAATAATTGAGATGCCACACCTTGGTTTCTTGCCGTAGGCGTGGTGCGCATGGATTTCAGCTCCGCGTGTTGGTCATCCAACTCTTTAATCGCCGCACACCCAAGCAGTTGCTCACCTTTCCATCCGGTCCAAAACGTCACTTCTGGCGCTTTGAGCTTATCTAAATCTAACGCATGCACGCTTTCTGGTGGCGATGTAGCGTACATGTCCTGTAAATGTCCTTCCAACATCGCAATCACTTGCGGCCGTTCTAAATTGTCGATTTCAATTCTCATCTTTCCATCCTTGGTTTTTCATAGCTAAAGCGGCTGTCTCATAATGTGCTGCGGTCCAACTGGGCCGCCGTGGTAAAGCTCATTGGTATCTTCAAACCCTGATTTTAAATAGCACTGATAAGCAGGTATGTTGCGGCAATTCACAGTGAGATAAAGCGCATCAAACTCGGGATAATGGCGTTTGGCGAAATCGGCAAACTGTTGAATGGCTTGCTTGGCGATGCCTTTGCCTTGATGACGGTGATCCACCAGCAAAGCCCGCACGCCTAAACTGTTTTCCGGGCAAAAATCGTATTTCTCACTGTAAGCTGCATCAAATAGAAAAAAGCCAACCACATCATCGTCTGTCAAAATCAGATGCGGAAGTTCTGTAGGTTCAAGACGCGTAAGCATTTCACCCACATCCGCGACCGTAAACTGCGATTGCTCTTCTAGCACGCTAAGTTCGCAAGTTTGTTCATGTCGCTCAGGCGAATACTTTTCAATAGTAATCATAATCTTCCTTGTTGTTTTTATGCTCAATTCATACAGGGTATGTCGTAAATAGAAATACCTAGTGTCGTATTTCCCACTCGCAGGCAAACGTTTAGCACTCTATTATCCTCGCCATTCGATAGAGAGGTTTCCATGTCCCGTTTTTTACTTTGTAGTTTTGCACTCGTTTTACTCTACCCTACTGCCATTGATTTGTATCTTGTTGGTTTGCCTCAAATTGCGTCAGATCTCAACGCCAGTGAGTCTCAGTTGCATATTGCGTTTTCGATCTATTTAGCTGGCATGGCTACCACCATGTTATTCGCGGGGAAAATTGCAGACTCTGTGGGACGAAAGCCTGTTGCCGTCGTCGGCGCGATGATCTTCGTGCTCGCGTCTTTTCTCGGCGGGATGGCTGAGCAACCAAACACTTTCTTGATTGCTCGCTTTTGCCAAGGCATCGGGGCTGGATCTTGCTATGTCGTCGCATTCGCGATTTTACGCGACACGTTAGACGATGAACGCCGCGCGAAAGTATTGTCGATGCTCAATGGCATCACCTGTATCATTCCAGTGATCGCACCCGTGATTGGTCACTTGATTATGCTGAAATTTCCTTGGCCGAGTTTGTTTACCACGATGGCAGGAATGGGCATTCTCGTCAGTGTATTGGCCATTTTTGTTCTCAAGGAATCACTACCCAGCCAACAAGGTGAAGAACAGACAACGCCAGAGAGCCATCAAGAGACGTTCTTCGAGCGATTTTTTATCAGTAGGCTGATCATTACTGCACTTGGAGTGACCACCATCCTGACCTTTGTTAACGCTTCACCAATTGTTGTGATGAGTATGCTTGGTTTTGATCGCGGTGGCTATTCTTCCATCATGGCGGGGACTGCGACGATCAGTATGTTGATTTCGTTCTCTGCGCCATTGGCATTGGGGATTTTTAAGCAGCGAACCTTAATGATCACCTCTCAAGTATTGCTCGCTTGTGCAGGCATCGTGCTCAGTGCTGCCCATTTCCATGATGGACAATCTCATTACTATGTGTTCGGACTTGGGTTGATTTGCGCTGGTTTCGCTTGTGGCTTTGGCGTGGCCATGAGCCAAGCGCTCAGCCCATTCTCTCAACAAGCTGGCGTGGCGAGCTCGTTACTGGGCATTGCTCAAGTTTGTAGTTCCGCGTTCTATATTTGGTTTATGGGTTTCATCGGCGTTAGTGCACTGAATATGTTGTTGTTTATCTTGGTGTTAGGTAGCGTAATCAGCCTTGCTCTAATACTATTGATTCCAAAGCCTGTTCACGATACCCATTATGAAGAAATCCCTAGCGCGACTTGATTTAAACTTACTGTTCACTCTGCAATTATTGTTGCAAGAGCAAAGCGTCTCGAAAGCCTCGAAAAAGCTGAACGTTACGCCCTCTACCGTAAGTAAGTCGCTCAACAAACTTCGTCATTGGTTCGATGATCCTTTGTTTGTCAAAACACCTAAAGGTCTTGCGCCAACGCCTTTGGCACAAAGCATGGAGCAAGATCTCGCAGAATGGCTGCAAATTGGCAGCCAAATTGCAGAAAAACGCAGCGATATTACGCCTAAAGGAGTGCGTTTTGATATCACGATTGAGTCGCCATTAGTGCTCACAGTGCTGGACAGACTCATCGTCGCTATCCACCAGCGATACCCTGAAGCGAAAGTAAAAACCAGTAACTGGGATTACGATTCACTCGACGCCATCATTCGAGGAGAGGCGGATATCGGTTTTACCGGCCGAGAGAGTCACCCGAGATCGAAAGAGTCGTTGGATCTTCTGCCGTATTTCTTGGATTTTGAGATTCTATTTTATGACCTGCCGATGGTGTATTTACATAAAGATCATCCGGCATTACAGCAAGAGTGGAATCTCGAGACCTTTCTGAGCTACCAACACATCAATATTGTTTGGGAAAAAAGTGAAACTTGGGCGTTGGATGAAGTATTAACGGAACTAGGGCTACAGCGCTCTATCGGGCTGACGATGTCCAACTTTGAGCAATCCCTTTTTATGGCAGCGCAGCCGACGCATGACATGATCACCACCGCGCCGCACTATTGCAAAAGTTACACAGAAAAGCTGCATCTCGATTTGGTGTGCTTGCCAATTCCATTAGACCAAGCTCAACAAGACAAGTTACTGATTCCATTTACCATGATTTGGCATAAACGCAATGCGTACAATCCCAAATTGCTATGGTTGAAAAACACCATTAAGTCATTGTACAAACAACCTTCCCAACCACAGTAAGACTCAGGCTAAGGTCAGGTTTTCTCTGGTTATTTTTAATGACTTTCTTGCTCTGATAGCTATAACTAATCACTTTATCAACTAATAAAAATGTTCTTTTGGATCTACACTAGCTGTTCATTTACACGCTAAGGGCCAAGGATGTCGACCTTTTTACTCACTGCTATTGCAATGCTGGCGTTCGCCGCCAATTCATTATTGTGCCGACTTGCCTTGGCCGAAGGGTTAATTGATGCAGGAAGCTTCACTCTCGTTCGATTGATATCCGGCGCTGTTATCTTAATCGCAATGCTTGTCGTGAGAGGTCAGTGGAAAACCGATCGGCCAACTTCTCGCTTTCGCTTTTTTGCTGGCGTGGCGTTATTTGGTTACGCTGCCCTTTTCTCTTTCGCGTACTTACAACTGGCGACAGGAACAGGTGCTTTGCTTTTGTTTGGTGCCGTGCAACTTACGTTACTGGCAATCTATTGGTGGCAAGGTGAGCGCTTTCAGTTTCTCGAAATCATCGGTATCGGCCTTTCAATTGTTGGGTTTGTTTGGTTGATGTTGCCATCTGCCACGCGCCCCGATATTAGCTCTGCACTTCTCATGTTGATTTCTGGCGTTTGTTGGGCTGCGTTTACTGCGCTCGGTAAACAAGCGCCTTCTCCAAGTAGTGGAATCACGTGGGGATTCATCGCAGCATCAATAATTGGCGTGCTCCTTTCGCCATTAATCTTGTCCTCAATCCACCTTTCTTTGAGCGGAGTGTTGCTCGCTATCGCATCTGGTGCCATTGCCTCTGGCCTTGGTTATACGCTTTGGTATCAAGTAATGCGTAAGCTCTCTTTGCTTCAAGCCGCCGTCAGCCAACTTTCCGTGCCAGCCATTGCTTTGCTACTCGGCACCGTCGTACTCCACGAGCCTCTTTCACTGCATATTCTTTTAACCAGCGGCATCATTCTTGGTGGCATCGCTTTGGCTTTTTTATCTCGATCCAAAAAAACAAACGAACAATCGGCAAGCCGATAAAAAGTAATAACTTTCCCTCTCAAGTACCCATTCATCATCTATGCTTTTTAAAACAGTAAAGCTCATTACAGATGGTACAAGTGGTCTGCTTTGGTACCAGGCGAAGAATATAAGGTGAGAATTGGCTCACACAATGCAGCGATTTTGTTTCAAAAGTGAGAATCATCACAGATCGCGAATTTGCTCGTTTTAGGCGTTTCACCAATAACGCC
Organism: Vibrio sp. sp1; assembly: GCF_016920955.1. NCBI lineage: Bacteria > Pseudomonadati > Pseudomonadota > Gammaproteobacteria > Vibrionales > Vibrionaceae > Vibrio > Vibrio sp. sp1. Next base: position 570,737 of record NZ_CP060590.1, on the reverse strand, counting down.
AAGGGCTAGCACGAGATCAAGCCAAATACGCACTTTTTGTTTTGACAAAGGGTTTACAAAGCACACTTTTTCACCCGCTATATTCCGCCCCCCCGAATTTATTCAGAACAAGGTTCTGATTATTCACATAAGAAATTCATCAACTTATAACGATAAGCCTGAGCAAACTTTGACACTATGAACGACAAAATAAAATTCGCTATTAAAGTATCGCTTAGCCTGACTCTGGCTTATCTGATCCCGTTTGCCATGGGTTGGCCGCAAGCATCGACGGCCGCAACCACAGTGATGCTGATTGCATCCACAGGCAGTCGTCGTGAATCCCTCGCCAAAGGTACCTTACGCGTGTTCGGTACGTTGGTTGGCGCCGTCGTTGGCTTGTTACTGGTGGGATTGTTTGCTCAAGACCGCTTGCTGTACATGTTGAGCGTGTCGGTTGTGGTCTCATTCATTTTTTACTTCCGTAATGCCTATCAAAAAGATCCAACGCTACTCATGCTGACCGGCGTGATGACGTTGATGATGTCCAATGGCGGTGACGCAGAAGGTGCGTTTCTTTATGGCGTTGACCGCGCCTATATGACGGTGTTTGGGGTGGTGGTTTACACACTCGTGGGGACTTTCTTATTCCCGACCAAAACAGAACAAAACCTAAGACAGCTCATCGAACAACTCAACCAAGCACAACGCGCGTTGTTCACCTCTATCTTGCAAAATTTCGAGCAAAAATCGGCAGGGCAAATCTCTCCTCAAGAAGGCGGAGAAGAAAATCCAGAAGCGGAAGAGCCACAACCTCCTAGCGTGGACACTCTCATCGAACAGATGTTTGCTGCTCAAAATGCGCTCGAACAGCGTTTTGCCACGGTCAGTGTGGAATGCAGTGACGTGTCGGCCTACATGAAAGAGTGGCGCTTGGCAGTTCATTTGAACAAGCAGGTAACGCAACAATTGACCGTCGCGGCGCACAGCCACTTTAGCCACCAGCAAGACCGTGAAAGCATCAGCAACTTTGCTCAAGCCGTGGCGGAAATTGACGCGCTATTTGATACCTGCCAACAAGTCTGGGACGAAAAAGAACCCGCTTATCGTGCCCAGGAATTCAAAGTCAAATACAACCAAGCGTTGCTTGAAGACGCAGCTCACCTAGAGAAAGGCTCTGCGCTTACGCTTGGTCACCTATTGGAACTGATGCATCAAAACTTGTCGCGTTTAGCGGAGAGCATTAGCTGCATTGACTCTGTGACGAACAATGTCTCCTTTGACGTGCCACTGCCGAAACCGAAAGGCAAGTTTCTATGGTGGGACGCAGAAAACTTTAAAACTGCGGTCAAAACCTTTGTTACCTATTGGGTTGCAGGACTGATTTGGATTTATTTCAATCCACCAGGCGGCTACTCGTTCGTGGTCTTCTCGACCATGTTTATGTCTTTGCTGTCGTTCGTACCTGTGCACCCGATATTGTTACTTGTTCTGTTCACTTTCGGCTTCTTGTTCGCGGTACCTTCTTACGTCTTCATCCTTCCGCAATTGGATCTCGGATTAGAACTTGGCCTGTTTATCTTTATCTACACCTTTATCGGTTTTTATCTGTTTAACGGGCCAGTGACGATTTTCTATATGATTGGCTTGTTTGTTCTTGGTTTAGACAACAACATGTTTTATCACTTCGGGATCCTCATGACGATCATGCTGTTGTTCTACATGGTGGTGTTCATGATTATTTTCGCGCACTACTTCCCGTTTAGCTCACGACCAGAACACCTCTTTTTGACCATAAAAGAACGCTACTTCCGACATACCCGAGAGCTGTTCACTACCTATCAACAGCAGTCCAGCTCGGTTATTACGCCGCTCAAACGGGCCTTGCACTTGGTGACGCTCAATGTCTCATCGAAAAAGCTCAAAGTCTGGGGTTCGAAAATCAACCACAAACACTTTGATAAAACCACGCCAGAAGCGATTGGCGCGTTTAGCAAAGCGTGTGATGTACTCAGTAATCACATCAACATCTTAATGGCCGCCGAGAAAAAGTTGATGGCCAATCCGCTGATTACTCAGCTTCGTCAACAACACCGCGATTCCATCATTCCTTTGATGGCAGGCGCTTTAGCCAGCCATCAAGCAACACAAGAACTCGACTCCGTATTCGACCAATACAGTCAGGATTACCAAACATTCGAAGATAAACTGGAAGATTTTTTTAGTGAGTTGGATTTATCTGACTACGCTTATTCAGAGATAGCCGGTTTTTATATCTTGCTGAATTTAAAACGGAACGTGTTCGAAGCAATCAAGCATTGCAAGCAAACCTACGAGGATATCGATTGGGTGAACTTACAACAGAAGCGTTTTTAAAGGTGGGGATATGATGCTTCCAAAACTAACCAAACCAAGCCTCGCCATACTTTCTTTGCTCGGACTCAGTGCGTGTACCACGGTAGGACCAGATTATGTTCATCCAAAGCAGGCGCCACTGCCAAGTGACTGGTCGGTGCAAAAAGCAGCCAAAGATACGCAGCAATCAGAGCAACAGCTACAACAATGGTGGCAGCAATTTAATGACTCAACTCTTAATCAGCTGGTTGAGTTGGCGAGCAAACAAAACCTCGATTTAGAAGCCGCAGGGCTACGAATTGTCCAAGCACGTTCATTGCTTGGTATTTCGACTGGCTTGCAATACCCACAAGTTCAAACCGTGTCAGGAAACCTAGCGCGTGCCTACGTAAATGATCAGGGCGTGAATAACGCCACTTTGTCGTTTGATGCTGCTTGGGAAATGGATGTTTGGGGCAAGTATGCTCGCGGTATTGAGTCGGCAGAAGCGGGTTACTACGCATCCATCGCATCGTATCACGACATCATGGTCACCATAACCGCCGAAGTGGCACGCAATTACATCAACTATCGCACATTCCAAGAACGTATTTTGCTGTCTCGCCGCAATATCGAGATTCAAGAGCGTGTCGTCCGCATTACACAGGTGCAGTTCGACTCTGGCAACGTTACAGAATTGGACGTTCAACAAGCTAAAAACCAACTCTACACCACCAAAGCAGCGCTACCGAGCCTCGAAGTGGCAATGAAGCAATCACGTACTGTGTTGGCTTTGCTACTGGGTCTGTTACCAGAAGAAGTAGATGGACTGCTACAGTCGGATGGGATGCACAAGCAAATCGCTGAGTACGAAGCCCAGTTCAAATCAACGGGCAGAAAATCGGCGCTATCGGGCACCGACGAGCGCTCCATTGTGCCACGTCCACCGCTTTTGGATACGCAAGTGGATGCTAACTTAGTGATGCGACGTCCGGATTTGCAAGTCTCTGAGATGCAAGCTCGCGCGCAAAGTGCGCAGATTGGCGTGGCAGAAACCGCTCTGTACCCAAGCTTTTCGTTGTTCGGTTCCATCGGTATCGACAGTACGGTTCCCGATGGCAGCAGTTTCAGTTTTAGCGATTCGCTCACCATGGTGGTTGGCCCAACGTTCAGTTGGAACATTTTCCAATACGGACGCGTGAAAAATAACATTCGTTTCGAAGATGCTCGCTTCCAAGAAACGCTGACGAACTACAACAAAAAGGTACTGCAAGCCGTTAATGAAGTCACCAATGCAATCGAAGCGTATGACCTGTATTTGCAGCAAAAAGATTTACGCTTGCAATCGGTCAACTCTTCCATTCGTGCGTTCAACATATCCATGACACAGTACGAAAACGGACAAATTTCATTCGAACGTCTGCTTAACTCGGTAGAAAAAATGACCCGCGCAGAAGACAGCTACGCAACGATCAAAGGTAATGTTGCGAACCAAGTTGTCGCGCTCTACAAAGCCCTCGGTGGAGGCTGGCAAACCCAAACAGGCAAGCCTTTCATCAGTGAATCTATTGCCAAGCAAATGACAGAACGAACTGACTGGGATGGTTATTTAAATGAAGAAAACCGCGTATTGCCGCCTTTGCGACTCGAAACTCCGGCTGAGACCAGTGATGAAAACAAAACGGAGGATCGGTAATGCCTCATGAACTCTCTTGGGGAGACGTTTACTTTTCTCCTACGCTACTCGTGCTCTTTCTCGCCGTCACGGCCACGTGGATAACGGTGATGATATTGAACAAGACACGTTTGTCTCGCTTCATCGCTTTTCCGTCTCTGACGTTTATTGCCATCATGGTCGGTTATGTGGTGGCCATCGACAGCTTTTATATTCAATTTTAGGTGCCAAACAAGATGAAAAAACTATTAGTAATCGCACTCAATCTTGTCATTCTTGGTGGCGCAGCTTGGCTCGGCTATCAAAAGTTTGAGGAATACTTTAATAACCCATGGACACGAGATGGGCAAGTGCGTGCTAACGTCATCAAAGTGGCTCCTCGCGTATCAGGCCCAATTGTAAATGTCGCGGTGCAAGACAACCAAGAAGTAAAAACGGGGGATTTACTGTTTGAAATCGACCCTGCGACTTACCAGGTTGCGTTATCTCAAGCCGAAGTAGCACTGGAGCGCTCCATTGTTAGCTCTCGCGGTAAAAAAATCGAATATGACCGCTTAAAAGACATTCGTGCCAAAGACCGTGGCGCGGTTTCTCACAAGGATCTGATTCGTCGTGAAATCGCTTACGAAGAGTCGCTACTGCAAATCAAATCTGCAGAAGAGCAACTAAAATCAGCACGCCTTAATCTCAGCTTTACCAAAGTTTATGCGACCGTCGATGGTTTTGTATCTAACCTCGATATTAGAAACGGTACGCAAGCGGTCGCAAACCAACCACTGCTCGCACTGATCGACAAAAACAGCTTTTGGGTATTTGGTTTCTTCCGTGAAAACCAACTTGCGCAAATCGAACCTGGCAGCCAAGCGCGTGTCACTTTGATGTCTCACCCAGACACGCCAATTGACGCGACGGTTGACTCGATTGGTTGGGGTATTGCGCCCAAAGACGGCACGGTCGGCTACAACCTTCTTCCAAACGTAAACCCTGTTTTTCAGTGGATTCGCTTAGCACAACGTATTCCGGTGCGAATCTCCCTACAAGAACTTCCTGAAGATGTTGATCTTCGATTCGGGCTTTCTGCGTCCATCATGGTGATGAAAGAGTCATCCGCAGACAGTGAACAATAACTAAGTGAGAAGAGCCATGGTCATTGGTAAAAACCTCAAAAACATTAATGAAGAAAACAACTTCTTCTATCTAACCTTAGCGCTAGTGATTTTGTTGCTAGGGAGTGCGATGGCACAAGTAGTAGGTGAAGGGACGATTGAACACATACTTCAGGCTTTCACGGTTCTGACGTTTATCGTCTGTTTTGCGAGCCTTCGCTTTGACAAAACCTGGTCTCGTTTCCTCTACAGCCTGTTTGGTGTTTGGGTTCTTGTGATTGTGATCAAGACCGTTTTCGACATCAGAGAGATGAATGTGGTGATGCTTGCCCTCACCTTTGCGTTCTTTTTCGGCACTTTTAAATCCATCGCAAGACAGATTCTTTTCACCGGCCATGTCAACAGCAACAAAGTCATTGGCTCGGTAGCGCTTTTCTTGCTGCTTGGTCTGATGTGGGCGATTGCCTACCTCATTCTGCTTGAGTTTTCGCCTGAAGCCTTTACCGGTATGGAAGCGATTTCTTGGGGGCAGAACTTCTCCAATGCAGCGTATTTCAGTTTCGTTACCTTAACCACGCTCGGTTATGGCGACATTAGTCCTCTAACACCACTGGCTCAAGTCGTGGTGTATTTAGAGGCCATCACAGGTGTTTTTTATATGGCGATTGTTGTTTCAAGTCTCGTCAGTTCTAACATTGATCATCAGGTAAACAAAAATGGATAAACAATCGGTAAAAATCGACAGTAAGCTTTTCATCAGTAATATGGTGGAATCAGCAATACGCATTGGCTTGATCTTTGTCTTGCTGATGTTTACGTACGACATCATCAAACCCTTCATACTTCCGGTTATTTGGGGCGCTATTATAGCCGTCGCTTTAATGCCGCTTACCCAAAAATTGCAGCGTGTATATGGTGGTCGCAGAGGCCTGGCAGCCACAACCATTGCTTTACTTGGTATTGCCCTCCTTGTCACGCCACTTGTTATGGTATCAGGCTCCATTGTGGATGGTGCAACGCACGCGCTTGAAGTACTACAAAATGGACAAGTGAAAATACCAGGGCCAAAAGCTTCCGTAGCGGATTGGCCTATCGTGGGTGATAAGCTCTACGAAGTGTGGACCCTATTCGCTACTAATCTTGAACAAGCTATTCAAACCTTTATGCCACAAATAAAGGCAGGGCTCACATCTTTACTGGGTACACTTGGGGGCGTATTGGGAAGTTTACTGCTTTCAATCTTGTCACTTGCGATTGCAGCAGGTTTCATGACGTACTCTGAATCTGCGGCATCAGGCCTAAGAACCATCGCGATTCGAACCGCAGGTGAAAACGCAAAAAGCTGGACCACGCTTATCGCAGCGACAATTAAAAGCGTACTGCTTGGCGTAGTCGGTGTAGCGGCGATTCAAGCACTGTTGATCGGTGCTGGTTTCTTCGTATTTGGCGTTCCGGCAGCAGGTTTACTCACACTGCTTCTAATGATTTTATGTATCGCTCAGCTCCCGGCGTTGCTCGCTGTGCTACCTGTGATTGGCTTCATGTACATGACCCAAGACACCTCAACAGCAACCATGTTTACTGTTTGGGTCGTAGTTGCGGCTCTTTCTGAAAACCTGTTCAAACCAATGTTAATGGGACGTGGCGTCGACGTGCCAATGCCTGTGATTCTGCTCGGTGCCATCGGTGGTATGCTTTTCTACGGCATCGTTGGTCTGTTCTTAGGTGCCGTTATCCTAGCAATTTGGTATGAGTTATTTGTTTGGTGGTTAAGCATTGAGAAAGCACAACAGCAAGAAGAAATGGCAGAACAACAAGACGCTTCTAATGACCAATCAGAACCTGGACACGGTGCAGGCATATAATAAATCAATAAGTTAGAAATAAATTTAATCTATAACTTATGATATCAAACCGCTGCATTTCAGCGGTTTGATTCTATTTGGATCACAGTTTCGTCGTAATAAATGCGATAAAAATGACGTTCTTGTTAAATTTTCATACTTATTACACTTGGGAGTTGCAATCGGGCAATGAACGATGCACTCTCGATGACCACTAATTTGCTTAGGATAAAAACAATGAAATTGATCAAGCCTTTAACTTGTGCGCTTGCTCTCGCAATGAGTGGCATGGCATTCGCAGATGTAACCGTGAGTGTTCCTGACAACGTTTCAGTATTAGCGGCTAACGGTGAAAAAGCAGATCTTTCGGGTGGTTTTTTCGCCTCTGAAAGAACACTGACGTTACCTGATGGCCTTAACCAAGTCGTATTTCGTTTCGCCCCTTACTTCAACCAAGGTAATGACCGTTTAAGTGTTGAAAGCGATGTTATCGTTACACGATTTGACGCGACCAATGCCGAACTCACTCTACAAATGCCAGAATACCGCAACCTACGTGATGCGGAAGAGAAGATCAAAGACTTAGATTGGAAACTGGTTGATGATTCTGGCAACGCAATCGCGGTTGACCAGGACAAGTTGCTCAAACCGGGTATGCAAATCGGTCGTGATTACGTGCGTGAAATCGAAGATTATAACCAAGCTGGCGGTGCAGCAGCCGTGGCTTTTGCTGGCGCAGCAACCATGCAGCCAGTCACGCTTCCTGCAAAGGTTCCTGCGGATATGAAGCAAGTGAGAGCAACTGCGGTTAAAGCGGATTCGACAGCTGAAGAGATGCTGCACTTCTGGTACCAAAAAGCAGACGCAGAAACCAAAGCTCGCTTTAAGAAATATGTTAATCAACAGTAAATCTGGTTAACTTTATCGATATTAAAAAAGCCACTTCACGTGGCTTTTTTGATCAAAAATTAGGAAGCTTGGACAACTTTAGTATTGGCGATCAAGTCATGCAACAATCGTCGCTCCGGATGAAAGAACAACAATGCCAAATTTACCAACGGGATCCCCGGAATGAGCATCTCCAGCAAGTAGCTAATAACAAGCCTTAACCCTGCTGTAACTTTCGTTGCCTTACTATCATTTTTCATTACAACTTTAATACCAATCATGCGCATACCAATGGTTTGCCCATGACTCAATGCATTCCAGTTGATCATTAAAACCGTTGGTAAAGAAAGCAAGTAAAACGCCTGAGTTTCACGAACAAGCGTGAGGTTATCTGCTAAAGAGAGCTGAAAGTCGTTAAGAAAAGAGTTAATACTCAATGCGATGATTAACACGACCACCATCGCAAAGAGCAGGTCGATAAAACCAGCAATGATTCTCTGTTGCTTGCTCGCGATAAAAGCATACATGGACTTCAGTCACCTCAATGTAATTGGTTAAGCGAGAATGACTGAGTGTACAGACGCGCAATGGTGAGCGCAGTTTAGGTATTGCCAACATAATATTCAACTAAGAACATACTAAATCGCGGTCGTATCTCAAAAGTAATCATTACATCTTGAGCATAACCGTATCAATTTAACAAAACGCTACCAGTAACGTTCGTAAATGATATTTCCCCCAGTTTGATGGCGATACTTTTCCAAGCCTAGCTCTTGTAAAACGGGCACGGTATCTTTGATCATTTGTGGATTCCCACACATCATGACAAAGCTACGCTGAGCTGAGAATGGCGCATCAGCGGCGTTGGACAGTAAACCCGATTCGATGAGTTCAGGAATTCGGCCTTGTAATTTACCATCAACCACTTCCCTGCTGACTATCGGTATATACTTTAATCTGCCTTCATATCGTTGCTGAAGCTGTTCAATTAGGTATTTATAAACCAGATCTTTTTCGAAACGAACGGCATGAACCAGCACAATGCGCTCATTGTGAGGCGGTAAGTTTATATCATCCAGCAGCGACAAAAACGGTCCAATCCCCGTACCTGTAGATAGCAGCCACAGGTCATGAGCCTGTTTAGGAATAGAATCATGGATTAAATCGCCATGTGCGGTGGTACCGACATAAATGCTATCACCAGATTTAAGCTTTTGGAGCCGTGGAGAAAGTTGTCCTTGAGGGTCGGCTACTATTAGAAACTCCAACCAATCGAATTGCTCGCTTGGCGCATTAACCACAGAGTAAGCGCGGCTGATCGGCTTACCTTCATCATCAAGCAAAGCAAGCTTGGTGAATTGGCCAGCTTTAAAGGAAAGAGGCGCGCCAGATATTCTCAAACTGAACAGCTCACCTGTCCAATCGATGCGTTTCTCAACTCTTGCGAGGTTGAAACCTTTGAGTTCAATCATGAGACACCTCCTATCTGGTTACTCTTAGTTAAACTTACGCCTTCAACTCGATTATGTAAAGTTTCTGGTTTACATAATCAAACCACTATTTCATTTCACATTTTAAAAACAATTTTATTACATATTAAATGATTACATCTAGAATAAATGCTCAAAGTGATAAGTCGCGTCGCAATTTGTGGCAAAGCAGATGAAAAAGGAGCAATAGAAATGGACACACTGTTAAAGGACTTTCCCGTTATCACAGAGATAAAAGTCGCATGGGGTGAAATGGATGCTCTGCAACACGTTAATAACGTGGTCTATTTTCGCTACTTCGAGACCGCACGTTTAGATTACTTCAACAAAATTAACCTGCTGGTCGACCTGCAGACCTCGCAAATTGGGCCAGTACTGAGCGAGACTCAATGCCGCTACAAATTGCCTGTTACTTACCCAGACACGCTATTAGTCGGTTCTCGCGTAATCGACATGCAAGAAGATCGCATCACGATGGAGTACCAAGTGCTGAGTAAGAAGTGGGGTAAAATTGCGACCATCGCGACCGCCACTGGTGTGATGTTTGATTTTAAGAACAACGTAAAAGCGGCGATTCCAGACCACGTTCGCCAGTCGATTTTAGATTTGGAAGGAACTGTGGGTAGCACGCATCATTTAGAGTAGCAAGAAATGAGAGATTAAAGGCGAGGTTCCCGACAGCGATTCTTCATCGCTGTCGGGAATAACGTATGGCTAATCTTCCAACCTACGCGATAAGAGAACTAGCGTCATTCTAGCGAGCCAAGGCGAGACTAAGAATCTACTTACCGCTTGCTGCAGGCCTATAGAGATATAAATAAACTCAATACAATCTGAGAGTAGATTCTGAATCACGCTCGTTCCTCGCGGTTCAGAATGACGGTTCGAGTTTGGCTCTGACCTCTACAAAACTATCTAAAAAAGTGATTCCAGACAAGCCTAAGTGACCATCCGGAATCTCGCTTTAGACGCATCAGCAGAGCGACTCTTCCAGCCTACGCGATAAGAAAAACTTCGTCATTCTAGCGAGCCATAGCAAGACTAAGAATCTACTTACCGCTTGCAGCAGACCATAAAGCCATGAATAAACTCAATACAATCTGAGGGTAGATTCTGAATCACGCTCGTTCCTCGCGGTTCAGAATGACGGTTCGAGTTTGGCTCTGACCTCTACAAAACCATCTAAAAAAGCGATTCCAGAAGAACCTAAGTGAGTCACTCGGAATCTCGCTTTAAACGTATCAGTAGAGCGACTCTTCCAGCCTACGCGATAAGAAAAGCTACGTCATTCTAGCGAGCCAAAGCGAGACTAAGAATCTACTTGCCGCTTGCTGCAGACCATAAAGCCATGAATAAACTCAATACAATCTGAAGGTAGATTCTGATTCACGCTCGTTCCTCGCGGTTCAGAATGACGGTTCGAGTTTGACTCTGACCTCTACAAAACCATCTAAAAAAGCGATTCCAGACAAGCCTAAGTGACCATCCGAAATCTCGCTTGAGACGCATCAGCAGCGCGACTCTTCCAGCCTACGCGATAAGAAAAGCTGCGTCATTCTAGCGAGCCATAGCGAGACTAAGAATCTGCTTGCCGCTTGCTGCAGACCATAGAGCGGTTAGCAGAATGTCTCGATGTACAGCGCTTCCACCTTATCTCTGGCCCATTGCGTTTTACGCAGGAACTTCAGCGACGATTTGATTGAAGGATCTTTCTTGAAACAGTTCACACGAACGCGCTCATACATGCCATTCCAACCAAAGTGTTCAACTAGTCGGGTGACGATTTTCTCTAAACTCAACCCGTGAAGTGGGTTATTCGGCTGCTGTTGGCTCATGCTATTGATCCGGTAAAGTGAAGTTGCGCGCTAATCTAACTCAAACTCGCCGTGCAACCTAATGTTTTAACCTTGAATTGGCCTACGACTCTCCCCTATAGTAGCCCAAACTTCTTAAAAGCCCTTTTCATTATGAAAGCCCTCAACGACCTCAATATTTTTGTCGAAACCGCGCGCCAAGGCAGCTTTTCAAAAGCCGCTAACAGTATGGACATGACACCTGCCGCCATTAGCGCATCGATTAAGCGTCTTGAAGGGCAAATCGGTTTCCCGTTGTTTGTGCGTTCCACCCGAAGCCTGCGTTTAACCTCAGAGGGCGAACTGTTTTTAGACAAAACCACGCAAGCGTTGGCAACATTGCAAGAGGGGTTGGATCAGATCTCAAGTGCGCGCGGGGAGTTGTCTGGTCAGCTGCACATTACTGCACCCTCCGATTTTGGTCGCAATATGTTGCTCGATTGGGTGGATGAGTTCATCGATCTCTACCCAAATGTTTCCATTAAACTAGAGCTGTCCGATAGCTTGACGGATATGTACACCAAGCCTGTCGATATTGCGATTCGCTACGGCGAGCCGGCCGACTCCAATCTGGTCGTATTGGCATTATGTGGGTCAAACGAACGGATATTATGTGCATCGCCAGAGTACGTAGCTACACATCCAGAACTCGCCTCTCCTGCCGATTTAACACAACACAACTGCTTGTGCTACATGGTCGCGGATTCGGTCTACAACAAATGGACGCTCACGCGTGGCAGCGAGAAAGAACAAATCGTGGTCAGCGGTAACTTGTTGAGCAACGACAGTGACTTGCCACACCGGTTAGCGATCAAAGGCAAAGGCATTGCGAATAAATCGTTGATGGACATTAGCCGAGACTTAATCGAAGGAAGATTGGTGCGAGTGTTACCAGAGTGGGATTGCGGCCCAGTGCCGCTCTACATGGTGTGCGCCGATCGTCGATTATTGACGCCAACGATTCGGACTTTCCGCGACTTTATCCAACAAAAATGCTGCCAGCAACGCGCCAACGTGCTGGCAACCTTCTGTCATTAGGCGATAAATCGAAGAGGACGAATCTGGGTATATTCAACCCAATCATTCTCTTCCAATGTTTCAAGAAACGTCGCCATATGCGGGCTTTGCAAATGCTTATCCAAGGCCTCTTGCGATGCCCAGATTTCTTGGAACATAAATAGGCCATCAACTTTTTCGTCGAGATACAACTCGTATTGGCAACAGCCTTCTTCTTTGCGAGTTGGCTCTAGTAAACCAGAAAGCAAATTCGCCACCTGACCCTTACGATCTGGATAGGCTTTAACTTCTGCAACTAAGTGGATCATCGTTTTATCACTCTTTTGCGATTTATATATTGATTACAGGGTTCTACGTCACCTGTAAGTAAGCTCGAATTAGATCTCGGTGAATACGGTTTCTGCGTCCCAGCGAGACTTTGGCGTTTTCGCGTTGAAGTCATCTTCCGCGTGGTAGCCAAGCGGCACGATCACAACACTGGTATAACCTTTTTCACGCAAGCCAAATTCTTCATCCAGCACTTTTGGATCAAACCCTTCAATTGGTACTGCATCGATTTCTAGCGTCGAAGCACCCAACAGCAACGTACCCACGTTGAGGTAAACTTGTTTCTCCATCCAATGGTTTGCATCTTTCAGATCAAAACAGTGCATGTTCACAAAGTAGCTACGACCACCGCGCACAGCCGCTTTCGCTTCTTCGGTTGGGAATCGGCCATCTTTTTCTTCTTGCGCCATTAGCGCTTCAATGTAGTCGTTATCAATGCCTGTTTTTGCACAAAACACCAATACGTGAGATGCGTTGAGAATCTTCGCCGCGTTAAACGCGTAATTCTCTTGCGCCGCTTTAGCGATGCGCTGCTTGCCTTCTTCTGTGCTTGCCAGAATGAAATGCCAAGGCTGGGAGTTCACACTCGATGGACTAAAACGAATCAGCTCTTTAACTGCGTCGATTTTTTCTTGAGGTAGCTTGCGCGTTGGGTCAAACACTTTCGTTGAGTAACGAGATTTTGCAGCTTGTACGATATCCATGAGGTTCTCCAATTAATGAATTTAAGCTGTGTAACAGCATAACCTCATGAGATAAAGGGAAAAACCGATTTCGATTAAAAACATTTTCAAAATAAATTTGAAAATAAAACGATAAGAAAGGCTTTGAGCGTTCTCACTGAACTTCTTCATCTTTTCAGCAATAATGCATGTTTGCTCGCAACCAAACTCAACTCATGCTGCCTCAAGATAACGTTATTACATCCTTTCTGTGCAAAAAGCTCGGTCACAATCACCTTCGAATTGCCGGCGAATATTGGCACATTGAGAAGTTGGTGGCCTTGCAATGCATGATGTTGAAAGAAGCGCCTAACCTCCAAGAAGGGCTGCTTTGGTGGAGTAAAAGTGTCTCATTATTCGACCGCCGTTTGTACGTCACATTGCAACATGGTGATGCCCAAATCCATCTGCAAGTCGAATGTAGAACGGCCGATATGCCAAATTGGGCGGAGTCGGTGTTTGGCTTGCTCAAAATGCAGTTGGAAATGCTTGAGCTAAGCGAATCAATACAGGTACAAGTTCACGCCAACAATCCACTCGCGGCCGATATTTTTCTAGAGGAAACGCAAGATTCTAAAACGAGTTCAAACGTGTTTGACTTGGTGAAACATGTTTATTTGCTGCTTTCTCACCAGCCAATTGAACAACCAGAATTACTGAGTGTTTTGAACGCCTTGTTCATCAAAAACAGCAATTACGCGCTCAAGTTAGAGCAAGCGGCAAGGCAACTGGGCGTCTCCAAACGCACCTTGCAACGTCGACTGCAAGAAAAGCAAATGAGCTACTCTCAATGCATTGATTTCGCTAAAAGAAATCAAGCACTCACTTTGCTTGCCGACACCCAACTCACAACGCAGCAAATCGCCTATCAACTTGGTTATGAAGAACCATCGAACTTTCACCGCACTTTTCGTCGTTGGTATCCGTTTTCGCCAATGCAATATCGCCAGCAGTGCTTGGATAACCGCACTCATCTCAATAACCAGCCCATCCGCTTGTACTACGCCAAAGCCAATACCTTCGACGATAACCATATCGACCAACCTGTCGGCAAAATCTGGATGGAAGTGGACAATATTGCGTTTGAGAAAGTGGTCTCGGTAGAATGCCGTGACCGTGATGGCGCATGGCGGCGCTACCCCGCTTTCTTCGAGCGTTTTTTAAGTCATGGCACCGAACTATGGGCAACGACCGAACTTCCGGTAGCGCACCCCCTTACCTTTCGCCTTTGTTATGAAGTCGATGGGGAACGTTACATTGAGAATAACCACCAGCGTGACTATGTGGTTTCTAAGGGGCTTTTAATTGGCGCAACGGAATACATTGTCCCGACTCGGCAGCTTATTAATATCGGGGCGCAATACACGCTCTTTATCGAACTGGCATGCCGACTTGAAAACGTTGCGAGGATTGACTGTTACGTCGATGATGACCCCACACCTCACGCAATGCGCTTGACCCAACACTCGCTACATTATGCTTGTTGGGTGCTGCAATTATCGCTCACTCAAACTGCAAAGCAGTGCCGTTTCCGCCTTTATGATGAATCCGACAACGAGCTCGCGAAAGAGCATTACCCGATACAATATCCTATTGTGCAACCGCTCAATTAAAACTGTCGGTCAGATCAAAACCATCACTTCGTGACATCATTTCACGTCTTTTTTGGCGTAAAATGACACTCTCAATTTCAAACCTTTGCTTTATCGTTTCTGCATTGCTGCATAACGGAGGCAAAAACTGTGTTTGAAACTCTACCTAGCCCAATGAATAAAATAAAAATACTTCCTTTCGCGATCGCTCTTGCCCTTTCTGGCTGTGGAAGCGACGAAACCACACCAGTCGATACAGGCAGCCACGTGGCATCTCCTGATTGGCAAGATCAAATCATTTACTTCCTGATGATCGACCGTTTTAACGACGGCGACAGCGCTCTCAATGATCAAGAGCAAAACGAATTCGATCCGACGTCGGATAAAAAATTCAGTGGTGGTGACCTTGTTGGTGTCAGCGACAAACTGGGCTACATCGAAGACCTAGGCGCTACTTCTATCTGGATTACACCGCCAGTGGCAAACCAATGGTGGGACGCAGAACAAAACTACGGCGGCTACCACGGCTACTGGGCGCGTGACTTCCAAAAAGTGGATGAGCACTTTGGTGACATGGAAAGCTACCAAGCGTTAGCGCGAGAAGTGCACGCTCGTAACATGTTCTTGATTCAAGACATCGTGACCAACCATGTTGGTAACTTCTTCACTTACGATGCCCCATACAATTACGATCCTAGCCTTCCTTGCCAAGGTTTCCGTTTGATAAAAAATGCACTACCTGCCGGGCAAGAGCTGCCGTACCCACTCAACATGAATGAGTGTAAAACAGACGGCACAGGCAGCTACCACTGGACGCCAAGCATCACCGACCATAACGACCCAGTACAAGAAAAAACCTGGCAACTCTCTGATTTGGATGACCTTAATACGTCCGATCCTGAAGTACGCGCTTATCTAAAAGAGAGCTACCGAAAATGGATTCGCGAAGTCGGCGTCGACGGATTCCGTATCGATACCGTGAAGTTTGTTGAACACGATTTCTGGAACGACTTCCTACACGCCAACGATGGTGTGATGACGCAAGCGGTTGATACCGGTCGTGACAACTTCCTCACTTTTGGTGAAGTATTCGAAACATCTACGCCATACAACACCGAAGGCGAAGATAAGATGCTGACTTACATCGGTGAAAGTGGCTCACCGAAACAGCTAACCTCGGTACTGAACTTCCCATTGCAAGCGACCATGACGCGCGTATTTGCATCAGGACAACCGACCGACTATTTACGTTTCCGTCTTGAGAAAATGATGGAGATGTTCCCGAATCCATACATCATGCCGAACTTCATTGATAATCACGACATGCCGCGCTTTCTGTCGCAAGGTAGCGTGAATGACATGAAGCAAGCACTGATCACCATGATGAGCGTGCCGGGTATTCCTGTGATTTACCAAGGTACTGAACAGGCAATGTCAGCAGCGCGCGATGCGATGTTTGCTGGCGGTTACCGTGAAGATGGCGACTACGTAGACTCATTCGACCAAAACAGTGAGATGTACTTGTTTATTCAAGAACTTGCCAAGCTACGCACTGAAAACAAAGTCATGACACGCGGCGAAATGAAAGTGATTGGCAGCGATAAAGCGGGCGCGGGCGTCTTCGCCTTTACCCGAACGTTGGATAACGACGAAGTCTTGGTTGTGATGAACACATCCAACTCGCCGATGTTGATGAACCAACTCGATGTAGAGCAAGCGGGCGGTACCGTCTTCAAACAGCAAATCATGTCGAACTGGGCAGACGCTCCAGAACAGTTAGTCGCAGATGAAAATGGTCACGTAACCCTTGAGTTGCCAGCCAAGTCAGCAGTGATTTACTCAAAAACAAGCAGCAACCAATCTGTAAATACCCCAGACCTCAACATCCAACTGGCGCAGGATTGGGAAGGAAAAACCATCACTGGTGATATTGTTATCGCGGGTAGTGCGAACGCCAACGAGAAGTTGAACCTCGTCGTCGATGGTAACTTGGAAACAGCGCAAGCCATTACTGTAGGCGCTGATGGCCAGTTTAGCGTCACGCTGTCGACTCGTCACTTTGCGATTGGCGAACAGCAACACCGCTTCGCGATTTATTCTACTGAGAAAAAAGCTGGCATTGAAGATGTTAACTTTGTGTCGGACTTAAGCTGGTCGAACACGCCAGACGACACTATTGATGACGCGGGTGATGCGCAAGATGGCATGGGCGGTCCTAACGGTAACTATTCGCTACCAACGGATCCAACATTCGATAAAAACAATAGCCAGCTCGCGATCAACAAAGCAGAAGTGTTTACCGTTGGCAGTAACGTACGTTTGACCTTCACCATGGACAAGATCACCGACACTTGGTTACCACCAAACGGCTTCGACCACGTGGGTTTCACCATCTTTATTGATTTACCGGAAGAAGCCGCAACCAACTTGTCTGAGCTACCGAAGGTCAACGCTTCTATGCCAAGCGGAACCTGGAGTCGCAATGCGGTTGTTTTTGGCTGGCAAAGCTCTATTTACAACACCAAAGGAGCAAATGCGACGACATGGGGAGAAGCCGTAACGCCAGCACCAACAGTGACAGTAGACAAAGCCAACAACACCATTTCAATGGACTTTGCTAGCGATGCACTAGGCCGCCCAGATTCGCTCGATGGTATCCGTTTCTATGTCACGACTTGGGACCTAGACGGTCTTTCAGCAACTTACCGTCCGCTAGAACAAGACAAAGGCCCTTGGAACTTCTCCGGTGGCGCATCGGATGAAAGTAAGATTTGGGACGATTTACCAATCATCACCTTGTCGGAATAAACCGTTAAATAAAACACCGCCCAGCGTTTAGCTGGGCGGCCATCAACAAAAAAATGCAGAAAGACACTTCTGCTCGTTTTTATTCTAGTTAAAGAACGATTTCACCCACAGCACCAGACTGTCCCAAAGCTGAGCGAACCACGAGCCCTCTTCTACCGCTTGGCTGCTGACCAAGGGATAACTCGCCACGGTACTGTCATCGCTTTTCCAAACGACCTTACCAATCTCATCTCCTTGCGCGATCGGCGCAATCAACGGTTCATTTAACACCACACTCTTATCAAGCCCAGCCGTCATTGAACGAGGCAGAGTGAGATAGGCATCTTTAGCAAAGATCGCCTCAACTTGATTGGTATTTCCCTTCCAAACGCGAACTTTAGACTCAACTTGGCCTTGCTTAGCAACTTGCTTGGTGTCATAAAAACGAAAACCATAGCTGAGTAGATTCTTCGATTGGCTGATCCGAGCCTGTTTACTTGGCGTGCCCATCACCACCGAGATAAGGCGCATTCTTCCTTCTTTGGCCGAACTCACCAAGCTGTATCCCGCATTGCTGGTGTAGCCGGTTTTGCCCCCGTCGACATCAATGGAATTGTCCCACAGCAATTTATTGCGGTTGTACTGTGTAATGTCGTTCCACTTGAAGACTTTCTCACTGTATAGCGCATACACATCAGGAACATCGCTGATGATCGACTGCATGAGTTTTGCCATATCGGTTGGTGAGGTTTGGATGCCATCACTATCAAGACCATGGGAGTTCACAAAATAGGTGTCTTGCAGTCCTAATTTCTCCGCCCAACCATTCATCAAGGCGACAAAGCCGCGTTCACTGCCTGCAACATGCTCAGCCAGTGCAACACACGCATCATTTCCTGATTGGATGATCACGCCGCGCATTAAGTTCGCAACACTAATTTCATCTTTCGGTTTGATGAACATTTTAGAAGAACCGGGAAACTTGGCCGACCACGCGTTTTCGCTCACGGTGACAACATCATCCCATTTCAAACGCCCCGCTTTGATTTCTTGTCCAACTACATAAGCGGTCATCAACTTGGTTAAACTCGCCGGAGCAAGGCCTGCTCGCCCGTTATGCTCGGCAATAATGGCACCGGATTGAAAGTCCATTAATACGTAACCTTTTGCCTGTAACTGAGGTGGGTTGGGCGTAACAACGGCAAAAGTAGGTACGCTTATTAAACAAGTCACAATTGTCCATCGAGCCAGTGACACTTTCATCCGACTTCCTCCATGCTCTTACTTTGTCGCAACTCTATTGAGCATAGCTCACTCAACCAGTTGCACCAGTCGCTAATCGTTTCATTTTCTTGAACTTACATTGATTTGACCAAGGTATAGAACTGAAGAGGCGATTGGGAAATAGCATTGGTTCTTCATGCCATTCGCAGTAAAGTAGCGCTACCCCTCAATAAGGAAATAAAGATAACAATGAACGCTCAATCATTTATCGACGCAGGATTGCATTACACTCCCCACAGTTTTACCGTTCCTCTGGATTACCAAGACGCGAGCAAAGGCACCATTGAAGTCTTCGCCCGTGCGGTTTGCCTAGTTGGCGATGAAGAATCGACCAAACCTTGGTTGGTTTACTTTCAGGGCGGACCTGGCTTTCCCTCTCCGCGTCAAAACGGCAATAACGGCTGGGTAAAACGCGCGCTGCAAGAGTACCGAGTTTTGCTCCTCGACCAGCGCGGTACGGGCAATAGTTCGGTGATTAATCATCAGACTCTGGCTCATTTCACACCGCAGCAACAAGCAGACTACTTAAGCCACTTCCGCGCAGACAACATTGTTCGTGATGCGGAATACATTCGTGAGCAATTTGGCGTCGAAAAATGGGCGATCTTAGGTCAAAGCTTTGGTGGTTTTTGCTCCCTCACCTATTTGTCTTTGTTCCCAGACAGCTTGCTACAAAGCTACATCACAGGTGGCGTGCCATCAGTCTCGCGTCATGCCGACGATGTGTATGAAGCCACTTTCAAACGCACCATGGAGAAAAACCAAGCGTTCTTCCAACAATTTCCCAATGCACAGCAACTTTGCCAAAACATTGCGAATCACTTGCTAGAAAATGAAGAGTACCTACCAAATGGTCAACGCTTCACGGTGGAACAATTTCAACAAATCGGCATCAACTTTGGTGTGAGTGATACTTTCTTACCAACTTACTATTGGCTAGAAAGCGCGTTGATTGAAGTGAACGGCAAACCACAACTTCGTTATGAGTTCTTAAACGATATGTTGGCGCAGCAAAACTTCCAAACCAACCCGATCTACGCCATTTTGCATGAATCGATTTACTGTCAAAGCTTCGCGTCGAATTGGAGTGCGCACCGCGTTCGCCAAACCCGATCAGAGTTTAATTATGAATCTGGCAAGCCATTTTACTTTACGGGGGAAATGGTCTTCCCATGGATGTTCGACCAATACGTTAACCTCAAGCCACTAAAAGACGCCGCAGAAATATTAGCCGCGAAAGAAGATTGGGCTGCGCTGTACGATCAAACACAACTGGCTCAAAACAAAGTGCCTGTCAGTTGCGCCGTTTACGCCGATGATATGTTTGTTGAAATGGATATCAGTCGAGAGACGCTCGCGTTAATACCAAATTCAAAAGCGTGGATCACCAATGAGTACGAGCACAACGGTTTACGTGCCGACGGTGAACGTATTCTCGATAGGCTCATAGCCATGGGTAAACAGACCGCAGCTACGTTGAAATAAGCACGGCAGACGTTAGAAAAACGCCTTTTCAGTATGTGGTGAAAAGGCGTTTTATAGCGGTTTATGAACAATGGCGATCAGTCATTCACTCTTTGTCCCTAAACCTTTATCCCTCACCACCTCATGTATAAAACTGCGACATGTCCTTTCCTTGTCAATGACTCCGGTGATTATTTGGTGCTTCTTGCGCCTAACTTTTTTGAAGGGCCTAAAACAGAATAACAGCATAAATCTAAACCAAAAGTATCGGCTCCAACCTACCTAACCCACTATAATTAATGCTTATAATTTGAACACATAGCGGCTTCACCTGCGGACATGCTCCTCCTATCAAAGACCGCCAGGCCCCGCCTACTCATAATATCCGTATAATTTGTCCGTATTTCCGACTAGTTTAGTCAGGTATACTTCGTGCCGCTAAAATTTTAAGGTCGTTGACCACCTGTATTTTTAAAGGAAACCTCATTAGTCAGTATGTAGTTTGTGCGCTGTACAAGTTTGTTGAGCTGAATAACTATCAAGAGCTACGCGAGCCATTACTTGCGTTGATGGAAAAACACCATATTCGCGGAACATTACTACTGGCAAGTGAAGGTATCAACGGTACTGTTGCATCTGATCGTGCAGGTATTGATACGCTACTGGAGTGGCTAAACAACGAACCTCGTTTGACTGGCACCGTATACAAAGAGTCGTATTCTGAGACCCAGCCATTCAATCGCACCAAAGTGAAATTGAAAAAAGAGATCGTAACATTAGGTGTTGAAGGTATAGACCCTCGCCACGTAGTGGGTACTTACGTGAAACCTCAAGAGTGGAACGATCTTATTGCTGATCCTGAAGTGTTTGTTGTCGATACACGTAATGATTACGAAATCGAGATCGGGACATTCAAAGGCGCTGTAAACCCAAATACTGAAACCTTTCGTGAATTCCCAGACTATGTAAAAGAAAACATGGACCCGGCAAAACACAAGAAAGTTGCGATGTTCTGTACCGGTGGTATCCGCTGCGAAAAATCAACGGCTTACATGAAAGAACAGGGCTTTGATGAGGTCTACCACTTAGAAGGCGGCATTCTTAAATATCTTGAAGAAGTTCCTCAAGAAGAGAGCATGTGGGAAGGCGATTGTTACGTATTTGACGGGCGTGTTGCAGTGAACCACCAGCTAGAAAAAGCAGATTACGATTTATGTAACGCTTGTCGTCTACCGATCACTGAAGAAGACAAACAGTCAGAATTGTTCGAGCAAGGCGTGAGCTGTCCAAAATGTCACGGCACACACTCAGAAGAACAAATTGCTCGATTCCGCGAGCGTGAAAAACAAATTGTTCTTGCAGAGCAGCGAGGCGAGCAGCATGTTGGTGGTGAAAGTGCCAAGCAAAGAGAAGCCCGACGTGCCGCTAAGTACGCGCAAAAAGAAGCGCAGCGTAAACAAGACTAAGCCCAACTCTCCTTATATTTAGCGAGCTGCCGTAAGGTGGCTCGCTTTTACTACGCACCAATACCTCTAGTTTATTGTCTCTTTTGCCTTCGGGTAGCCCCACCATTTCATCATAAGCACTTTGATGCACTAAAACCTGCTTATTTGCCTTGATATTCCTGCACTTCTTTTGCATCTCGATCAGGGAATGAGCCCTCAAAAAGATACCGTTGTCATCAGTGATAAATTGCGCTTCTCCATCAATCACGACAGATGCCTGGTACAATGCGAGATCAAGCGAATGAATGACCAATTTGTCTACATAGAAGTATTTTTGTAACTTACTCAATGGTATTGCCATGTGTCACCTCCCTAAAAGTTACCTCTACGTTTTGTGGAATAAAACCGATCATTGGATGAGATTTCTTCGGTTTACTTGCGTACAACATCGGAAACAAAGAGGATTCCGATGCAAACAATCAATGTCGTGTGGTTAAAACGAGATTTAAGGCTGACTGACCATCAACCACTAACTCAAGCATTATCAACAAAGCACCCAACTGTGCTTTTGTATATTGTTGAACCATTGCTATTGAACAACCCACACTATTCTGAGCGCCACTGGCGATTTGTTTGGCAATCACTGCAAGACATGGATGAGACGCTCAAAGCGTATGGGCATCGAATCACGGTGCTGTATGACGATGCCTTAGCATGTTTCCAATCAATTCAAGCGCAATATCAAATCAACGCTGTTTTTTCTCACCAAGAAATAGGACTCAACTGCACCTTTGAGCGCGACAAACAAGTTGCCGCTTGGCTGTATGAGCAGAACATCGACTGGTTTGAGTTCGAACACGGTGCTGTTATCAGAGGTGCAAAAAACCGGCAAGGTTGGGACAAACATTGGGACTCTGTCATGAGAGCCTCAATAAGCCCTATTGAGCTCCAAACCGACTTATTGCATTCATTGGATGCAGAAACTCTCGGCTGTTCGTTTTCGCCACCATCATCCTGGCTATCAAAATGCAAAGGAATGCAAACGGGAGGAAGCCGGCTCGCTTGGAAAACACTAGAGGACTTTTTTCATCGTCGAGGTCGTGATTACTATCGAAGCATTTCTAGTCCCACTGCCTCACGTACAGCCTGTACTCGCCTTTCTCCATACCTCGCTTGGGGTAACATATCCTTGCGTGAAGTTTATCAATACCTTTTGAAACACTGGCAAGTGGCTGGGTTTCGTCGCAGCTTAATTGCATTGTCTTCACGGCTTCATTGGCACTGTCACTTCATCCAAAAATTCGAATCGGAATACGACATGGAGTTTTACTGCGTTAATCGGGCTTACGAACCATTGATTAAACAAAGTAGTACTTTCGATGAAGAAAAGTTAGCAGCATGGAAATCCGGGCATACTGGCGTACCTTTGATTGATGCCTGCATGCGCTGTTTGCACCACACTGGTTACATTAACTTTCGCATGCGTGCCATGCTGGTTAGCTTTCTTACTCACCACATGAACATGAATTGGCGAGTAGGTGTAACGCATTTAGCGCAACTGTTTCTCGACTTTGAGCCCGGAATTCATTACCCACAATTCCAAATGCAAGCAGGAGTAACCGGGACTAACACAATCCGTATTTATAATCCGATCAAGCAAGCCCAAGAACATGATCCTGACGGCACGTTCATCTACAAGTGGGTACCTGAATTGCAAATGGTTCCTCCCCCTCTTTTATTCGAGCCTTGGACAATGACCCAGATGGAAGCTGTCATGTATCAGTTGCAGCCAGATAGCCGTTACCTTGCACCTATTATCACACCAGACAACGCAGCTAAGGCAGCAAGAGAGCGCTTATGGACGTGGCGGAAACGAGCCGATGTGAAACAAGAAGGCAGACGAATTCTTGCGCGACATGTTAGACCCTCAAAAGAAAGTAGGACGCGATGATCATCTCTCAATCACAATGCGTACAAATGCAAACACACTCCAGGGAACCCGTTGTACCCTCAACTAGTAAGGAACACATTATGTTCAAACGTATCTTAGTTATCGCGGCGACACTGATGGCAACGTTATCTTTTATGCTTCCCGTCAAGGCTCATGAGCATGGCATGATGAAAGCCGATATTGTCGACGTTGCCGCTGAAAACGGCTCTTTCAATACGCTTGTTGCTGCGGTAAAAGCAGCGGGCTTGGTTGACACTCTCAAAGGGGAAGGCCCATTTACTGTTTTTGCACCAACGGATGACGCTTTTGCAAAACTGCCAGACGGCACAGTCGACATGCTCTTAATGCCGGAAAACAAAGACAAGTTAGTATCTGTTTTGACTTATCACGTCGTCCCAGGGAAAGTGATGGCTGCCGATGTTGTTAAGCTAGACAAAGCGACTACGGTTCAGGGGCAAGATGTGATGATTAAAACCATGGGCGATAAAGTCATGGTTAACGATGCAAATGTCATTGCAACCGATGTGAAAGCTAAAAACGGTGTCATTCACGTGATTGATACTGTGATCATGCCGAAATAACACCATTCAAAGGGCGGTACACTCCGCCCTTTAGACAGAACTTCTTCCACCCTTAGCACGATTCCTCTCCACTTATCCCCAACAAACCCCCACTCATTCACGATGACTATAAAAAAAAGATAAAGACAAAATTAAAATCAATATCTTGCAAGACAACACTGCACAATATTGACGAGGTTAAGATATCGTTATCTTTCAATTTGAGAACAGGATTCCATGTCAGTGACGTTTACTTTTCCACATGTAAATTCTTAAGCTAAATTTTGGCTGCTCAATCACATTTCGGCAAACCATTCGAAAGGGTGGGACGCAAAGCTTCCGGTCTGTCAGCATTTAAAAATCTAAAAGAATGCTCATGATAGCGGGGTTACCATGACGCAGTGTTACAGAAGTCCAATTTCTGTAGCGTTGCTTTATGCTCAGCATGCGCCGGGGTGTGACACTAGTTTGTCAGCCATAACAGAGGACATGTGATGAAATCATTTCCAACCAAATCCGTACTCGCGTTAGCACTTGCAAGCATTAGCTCAGGTGCTGCGGCTCACGGTTATGTATCAGAAACCAATGGTGGTGTCGCTGCAAGTCGCTCGGCACTATGTAAGTATCCAACGCCAGATACTAACGAAAAAAATAATAACTGCGGTGCGATTCAATATGAACCGCAAAGCGTTGAAGGCCCTGATGGCTTTCCCGAAACAGGGCCTCGCGATGGTAAAATAGCGAGTGCCGAAACCGCTTTAGCAGCTGCCCTTGATGAGCAAACTGCCGACCGTTGGGTAAAACGCACTATTCAAGCAGGTACACAAACTTTTGAATGGACATTTACCGCTAACCACGTGACGCGCGACTGGAAATATTACATCACCAAGCCTGATTGGAACCCAAACGCTTCACTATCACGAGACTCTTTTGATCTAACTCCTTTCTGTGTCGTCGACGGCAATATGGTTCAACCCCCGAAACAGGTAAGCCATCAATGTAATGTGCCTACTCGCGAGGGATACCATGTCATCCTGGCAGTATGGGATGTTGGCGACACTGCAGCCTCATTTTATAACGTGATCGATGTGAAATTTGATGGTGACAGTCCCGTTATTCCAGATTGGAAGCAAGGCGGTCAAATTATTCCTACAATGGATTTAAATATTGGGGATTCGGTTTATACGCGCGTATTTGATCAAGCAGGTGAAAACATAGCGTATAGAACTGAACTAGAAATTACCGATGCAGCAATGGGCCAAGCGAAAAACTGGTCTTACGCACTCGCGACTAAGCTAAACCAAGAACAAGCAAAACTGCAAGCCGGGCAGTATGCAGAGGATAAATTCACTCCTGTTTATGGTACTAATCCGGTGTATCTGCAAGCAAATAGCGGCCTTGAGCGAGTAGAGATCGGCTATAACATTGAAACTCCTGTTCCAGAATACTCACTCACAGTAGATGGCTTAGCAGACGAATATATCATTGAGTCAACACCGACAACGTTGGATCTGACACTAACTGCTGAAGGCGATTTAAATGCAGAACTCACCGTTTACAATCACCATCGCGAACCACTTGCAAGTTGGGCAAACGAAATGAAAGACGGCTCGGTAGAGGCGATATCGCTCGCTTTAAGTAAATCGGAGCCGGGTCACCATATGCTCGTAACACGTATTAAGGATAAAGATGGCAACTTGGTGGATCAGCAAACACTCGACTTTCACTTAAAAGAAGAGTCAGTTACTCCACCACCATCTGATGAGTACGATTTTGTCTTCCCTGAAGGACTATCTAGCTACACGGCGGGCACAAAAGTGCTTGCCAGCGACGGGGGCATTTATCAATGTAAACCTTTCCCATACTCTGGTTACTGTATGCAGTGGAAAGAAAGCGCAAATCATTACGAGCCTGGAATAGGTTCACACTGGGAGATGGCTTGGGATAAAGTCAACTAAATCACCCTTTGAACGTTAAGTAAAAAGAGCCTCACGATGAGGCTCTTTTATAATCAAACGCAAAAATGACAGCTTTCCCGGTCTAAACCATGAACACCAGATAAACTAGTGAGATGCGCTCGCCCCTCAATCAGTCCCATTTCATACCCTTCTAGTAAAACGGATTGTCGCATTGATAAGCGCTGAACATGAAAATTATCTGGTGGGGCAATTACCCTAACATGTGTTCCTGGTGGAGGGTTACGAATAAACTCTAATGATTGATTATAGTTATCTGCACGTCTTAACATCGCATCCGCCATTTTGGGGTGCTCCGCAAAAAGTTTCTTCATCAGCCATGTGGTCTTAACTGGCTTTTTGGCATAATTCAGCGGGTGAGAGAGTACTACGGTTATGTCGCGAGCCCCTCGACGATAAGCTTCACGCACTGGGATAGAGTCCGCGACCCCACCATCGGTATAACAACCACCAGAAAAACAAGGGGTATGCTTGTAGGCAATCGGTAATGCTGTTGTCGCTTCAATCGCATGGTGAAAATTATCAGGTGTCACGCGATAGTAATCTGCCTGCCCTGTATCTACATTTGTTGTCGCTGCGAGAAAAGGAACGCCATTAAACAGTTTATTTTCATCGACGGGATACAAGCGATTAGATTCTTCAAACAACCACTTCACATCGATGAGGTCTCCACCTTTAACGAAGCGAGTCGGGTCAAAAAAGCGTTTGCTTGTGGCCAGCTTAGTAATGACGTTAATACTGCGATGCGGGTAGTCGGTCAAATACCCAATCAAATTTGATGCACCAGCAGATACACCGATTGCAAAATCAAACGGTTTATAACTCTGCTCTAAAAACGCATCTAACACTCCGCTTGCGAAGACGCCTCGCATCGCGCCACCTTCTACTACAATTGCTTTTGTTGCCATATTTCCCCCATTCTCCTTGCCAAAAGAGTAATGAAATTCGTGCAATCACAACAATTGAATATTCTTATTATTGAAATAGGTGAAGTCTATTTATTTCTCTCTTAGAAAATGAAAACTAAAGTTCAAAAAATCCGTACCCGTTAGAAATGTAATTGCGGGCTTAACCAAGGTGGCAAGGTCTAAGAGAAATCTAGGAGAAAACCGTTTTATAGGCTTCGCCCGCGCCATCAATGAACATTTGAGTACCAATAACCGCTAGAATTAAGCCCATCATTTTAGTCACAACATTTAGAGCACTTGGTCCAACCGCTTTGACCAATTTGTCTCCAAATAAAAACAGTACATAGGTGATCACACAGAGGACAGCGAAAGAAACGATAGTAATAATGGTTTGATCGAAACCACCCGCTGTCGCAAAGTTCATCGCGGTAGCAATCGTTCCAGGCCCAGCTAATATTGGCATCGCCAGTGGAGACACTGCAATACTCAATGCCGCCCGTTGCTGAGCTGGTGAATACGCCTTCTCTTTGGTTTTCTGATGCGTCGAATCACCTTGAAGCATGTTAAAACCTATCAAAAACACCAAAATACCGCCTGTTATTCGCAATGCATAAAGCGTGATACCAAACAAATCAAAAATTAACTTACCGGCAATAGAAAATATCGCGATGATAATAAATGCAATAAAAACCGAGCGGAGCGCAATGGAACGGATGGTTTCTTTATCTTCATCAGCAGTTAAACTCAAAAAGATGGGAATATTGGCGATAGGGTTCATGATGGCAAAGAAGCCCATAAACACCGTAACTGTATGAACAATGAGTTCTTTCATATATTCCACTGCATTTAAATTATTGATTCTAAAAACAGTATATACGCTCTCAAACAGAACGAGTGGTGTAATCTCGAATCGTCTTCACACTTATGCGCCAAGCATTGTTTTTCTTTTGAGATAGTTTACCGACTCATCAAATGTCGCTAAGGTGAGTCTTCAGCCTTTAACGTAACAGGGGATGTTAAGTCACCATGAACAGCACGATTCAAACAATTCTCAATCACCGCTCAATTCGAAAATTCACCTCACAACCGATTGAGAGCGAACAATTAGATGCCATTCTTCAAGCCGGCCTTGCGGCGTCCTCATCAAGCATGTTGCAAGTCGTTTCAATTATTCGCGTGACCGACAAAGAAAAACGTACGCTATTAGCTCAATATGCCGGAAATCAAGGGTACGTTGAAAGCGCGGCTGAGTTTTTGGTGTTTTGCATTGATTACCAACGCCACGCCAGTATCAACCCAGATGTTCAAGCTGATTTTACCGAGTTAACGCTAATAGGCGCTGTAGACTCGGGCATCATGGCACAAAATTGCTTGCTTGCGGCGGAGTCGATGGGACTAGGAGGTGTGTATATTGGTGGTTTACGAAACAATGCCCAAAAAGTAGACGAATTATTAGGTTTACCTAAAAATACCGCCATTTTATTTGGTATGTGTCTTGGTCATCCAGATCAAGCCCCTGAAGTAAAACCTCGCCTACCTAAGCATGTCGTGGTGCATGAGAATCAGTATCAAGACCTAAACTTGGATGATATTCAGACGTATGACCAAACTATGCAAAACTACTATGCAAACCGTTCGAGCAATCAAAAACAGAGTACTTGGTCGCAAGAAGTCACCAGTAAACTGGCTGGCGAATCACGTCCGCACATCCTGCCGTATTTGAATGGGAAGGGGCTAGCGAAGAAGTGACCATGTCGAAAGACAACAAAACAAAAAAGAGATCCGAGTCACACTTTTGATAATCCTATTTAATACAACGAGATAATTAGTCGGTAGATTTTCTTGGTTGTATTTTAGAAAGAAAACACTACATATAGAGCTAATAAACAAAATTTGAGCTAATTGAACAAGTTTTTTATCCGAAATATGAAATCTTGTAAGTGAAAACATAAAAATACGATATTTATCTGGACACTTGCTGCATTATTGTCTAATGCTCTAATCATTGAAATTCATTAGAGTTCATGCCTCCAGATGCAATCAATCCCTTATTGAGCACTTTATAAATAGAAGAAGGTGGTGCTTATAAGGTTATGTTGTGAAGTCTTTTCTGGAAAAGAATGTTGCTACCAGCAACTCGCTCTTTACGTCAGATGAATGAAAAAACATGAATTTCAAACATAAAAAGCTAGCTAGTTTAGTGCTCTCCTCAGTACTTCTTTCTGGATGTACTGTACCCGGTAGTCACCTTTCCACAGATGGAAAAAACTTCGTCGAAGACAGCAATGTTAGTCGCACTTCTGATTTCAATGTTTTTCCACTTACACTTGATAAAGTATCTCAACTTAAAAGTTTGGGGATAGAAGCCAAATCCAACCCTGAACTAGATCGCCAACTTAGCGCTTATGAGTATGAGGTTGGCCCTGGAGATATACTAAACATTACTATTTGGGATCACCCAGAACTAACTATTCCTGCTGGTTCTTATCGCAGCTCTGCTGAAGCGGGGAATTGGGTACATGCTGATGGTACTATCTTCTATCCATATATAGGTATTGTTGAAGTTGCGGGTAAAAACGTTCGTCAAATTCGTGCTGATATTTCTCGCCGATTAGCAAAGTACATAGAAAGTCCTCAAGTGGATGTCAGCGTAGCAGCTTTTCGTTCGAAAAAATCCTACATTACTGGTGAAGTAAGTAATCCTGGACAACAACCAATCACCAACATCCCACTCACCTTGTTAGATGCAATTAACCGTGCAGGTGGATTAGCCGAAAACGCCGACTGGAAAAATGTAACACTGACAAGAAACGGCATAGTTGAAAACATATCTCTTTATGCGCTGATGCAAGAAGGCGACCTCACTGAAAATAGGCTACTTCAACCAGGTGATATCATCCATGTGCCAAGAAATGATTCACAAAAGGTTTTCGTTATGGGTGAAGTTAACGATCCTAAACTACTGAAAATAGATCGCGCTGGCATGAGCCTTACGGAAGCTCTGAGCAACGTTGGCGGTATTAATCAGATATCAGCGGATGCGACAGGTGTATTCGTAATTAGGAGGTCACAAGACGCAGGTTCACTGGGCGACATATATCAACTTGATGTCTCCGATGCGGCAGCGCTCGTTATTGGTACTGAATTTGCTCTGAAACCGTATGACATCGTTTATGTCACTGCGGCGCCTATCAGTCGTTGGAATCGCGTTATTGCACAACTAGTACCTACCATCTCAGGCTTCAATGAACTTACAGAAGGCGTCCTTCGAGTCAGGACTTGGCCATAGAAAAAGCATTCTGAAGGGCTTGTTTGAACATAAACAAGTCATTCAAACGTTGTCTATAAGGAGCAAAACATGTTTTCGAACATTCTTGTCGTGTGTGTAGGTAATATTTGTCGCTCTCCCACAGGAGAGCGGTTACTACAGCAACTACTCCCAGATAAACAGATTTCTTCGGCGGGTATTGCCGTAGAAAAAAGTCGCCTAACCGGAAAGCCAGCAGATGAAACCGCCAGACTTGTCGCGTCAGAACGTGGTATCTACCTGCTAGACCACAAAGCGCAGCAGCTAACCGCTAAGTTGTGCGCAAAACAAGACCTAATATTGGTGATGGAACAAGGTCATATCGATGCTTTGACGGAGCTGGTACCAGAGGCTAGAGGTAAAGCAATGTTATTTGGTCACTGGATAGGTTCCGTGGATATTCCAGATCCATACAGACAGAGTAGAGAAGCCTTTGAGCATGCATTATCTCTGATTGAAAATGCTGCTCATGCATGGGCAAAAAAAATATAAATTCAGATCACTTGGCGAAATAAAAAATAATGGCTAACCAAACAATACAACCATCTGCTCTTGCTGATGATGAGATCGACCTAGGCAAGCTCTTCGGCATATTGATAGACGCGAAATGGTTTATCATCAGTATTACACTCTTTTTTGCAACATTAGGTATCGCGGTCGCGTTGCTATCAACTCCGATTTACAAAGCCGACTCGTTAATACAAATCGAAAAGAAAAGTTCAGGTGGTATTTCGGCGATGGTCGGTGACATGGGAGAACTCTTTTCTGCCGAATCATCTGCAACTACAGAAATTGAAATAATTAAATCGAGAATGATTCTTGGCGATACCGTTGATAAGTTTAACTTAACAACCATTGCCACTCCTGATTACTTACCTTTTGTTGGTAAAGGTCTAGCACGAATCAACGGTACTCAAAACTACATTTCTTTGACCACGTTTGAAGTACCTCGAACGGCTAAAGGATTATCTCATCAACTGATTGCTACAGACATCGAGAAAGGTCAATTCAGCTTGATGCTTGAAGACCAAATGGTACTTTCTGGTTCAGTTGGTCAACTAATTGAGATGAATGGCTATCGTGTAAAAGTGAACCAGCTCAATGCTCAAAATGAAGATACTTTTACAATAAGTAAAATAAGCAAGTTAGATGCTATCAACAAGTTAGCCTCACAACTTTCTATTTCAGAGAGAGGTAGCCAAACAGGTATTGTATCTCTAAGTATTGAAGGTGAATACCCAGACCACAATCAGCTTGTTTTAAATGACGTTGTTCAAAACTATTTTTTGCAGAATGTTAGAAGAAACTCAGCTGAAGCTGAGCAGAGCCTCAACTTCCTTAAAGGTCATTTACCCGAGATTAAGGACAAGCTAACTATTTCAGAAGATACATTGAACAGTTTTAGACAAGAAAACGAATCTATCGATTTAAATCTCGAAGCACAATCGACTCTAAAAGTGATGGTGGCACTTGAAGCCCAACTTAATGAGCTAACATTTAAAGAAAGTGAAATCAGTCAAAAATTCACCCAAGACCACCCAGCTTATAAATCGCTGTTAGACAAACGTCAGACATTACTGCAAGAGAAAGAGCGTCTTAACAAACAAGTTCAAAAACTACCAAAAACACAGCGCGAAGTCTTGCGTATGACTCGTGATGTCGAAGTAAACCAGCAAATCTACATCCAACTTTTGAATAAAGTTCAAGAGCTAAATATCATAAAAGCTGGCACCGTGGGTAATGTGCGTATTATTGACAATGCACAATCTTACGCCGTTCCTATTAAACCGAAAAAACCTTTGATTGTGGTTTTGGCTACTCTTCTAGGAGGCATGGTAGCTGTCGCATTTGTTCTGGTAAAAACCGCGTTTCATCGTGGAGTGACTTCTCCTGATGAAATTGAGCAAACTGGAATATCTGTATATGCAAGTGTTCCAAAATCAGCACAACAATTGGAAGTTGCGAACAAGCTAAAACGTAAAAACAACAAAGACTTACTTCTTTTAGCAAATGCCAATCCAGCAGATCTATCAATTGAAGCACTACGTGGACTTCGAACCAGCTTACACTTCGCAATGTTGGAAGCCAAAAACAATGTCTTAATGATTTCAGGCCCAGCGCCTTCCATAGGTAAGACGTTTGTATCAACTAACTTTGCTGCAGTTGCGGCTAAAACGGGTCAAAAAGTCCTTTTGGTGGATGCTGACATGCGAAAAGGTTATTTACAGCAATGTTTTGGCCTCACAGCAGAGCAAGGGTTATCTGACTTACTAAGTGGAAAAATTGATCGAGCAACCGCAATCAAGCCAAGTCAAGTTGAAAACTTGGATGTGGTTACTCGTGGTCAAGTACCACCAAATCCATCAGAGCTTTTGATGCATCCACGATTTGTTGAATTTGTAGAACAAGTATCAAAAGAATACGATCTAATCATCATCGATACACCGCCTGTACTCGCAGTTACCGACCCAAGCATTGTTGGCGCGCTTGCAGGAACAACTCTGATGGTCGCTCGTTTTGATCAAACGACTTTGAAGGAGATTGAAGTCGCGCAAGGTCGCTTCGAGCAATCAGGCGTTGAAGTTAAAGGTGTGATTCTCAATGCAGTTGAGAAAAAAGCATCTAACTCATACGGCTATGGATACGGCTACTATAACTACGCGTACAAAAGCGAATCATAACTTGAATTTAGATCGCTAATTAAACCAAATATGACAAAGCCCTGCTAGAAACAGCAGGGCTTTTTCTATTGCACTCTTAGTTGCTTGTACGTAATCAAACTAAGCAAGACAAAGAATATTGGGTCACTCCAACCAAAACCGACAAATACTCCGATAATGCCGGCATAGGTAGTAATCACTGCCCCTAAGCCATTAGTAATCAATAATGCTTTAAACAGCTGTTTCGCAGTATGCCCTGATTCCACATTACGTAACATCAAACTCACCGCTGCGATTCCACCTAAAAAGATCGAAGTATGCTGCGATAAAAACAGCGCGTACTGGTCGTTAATTTGTACTCCATACATCGGCCACATTATGGTTGGTACAAAAAACAACGCAAAAGCGAATACCGTATATACGACACCATGAACGGTTAGAAAAGTGCGGTTGGTCATCATCTCCTTATCCTCTAATAGGCCCTTGATTGAGCGTCGTTAACGGCACATTGATATCGAAAATTTGACCTCGTACTTCGACTACGCCCATTTTTCGTAAGCGTGCGGCATGCATTTCGAGATAAGCTTGCGCCGTGGCTTCATCTTCAAAAAGATAGATACCACCACCGAGTTTGTCTTTTTCGCTTTCCGTCCAGATTTTCCAAATCATGCCCGGCTCTTGGTTAATCGACTTAGCTAAGTCGACCAGAGCATTCGACATCTCGTCACCAAACGGACCATGAAATTCAAAATCAACTTGCAATAATTTCGCCATCTTGAGTCTCCTCTTCTTATTGACTCGTTTTCGATGACAAGATTATTACCTTTATAAAACTGACAGAAAAGTTCATAATTTCGCCATTAACTGTCTAAAAAATTGACTCATGAGACTAAAAACGACCTTAGAACAATGGCAAACGCTACAAGCGATTAATCAAGAAGGCAGCATTCAATCCGCAGCTTTACTGCTCAACAAGAGCCATACTACATTGATCTACTCGGTGAGGAAGTTAGAAGACCAACTTGGTATTCAACTTATCGAAGTACGAGGGCGCAAAGCGGGTTTGACAGAGCACGGCAAAACCATACTGCGTCGTGCACAATCCATGCTTGAACAAGCGCGGGAACTAGAAGTCATCAGCGAGCAGTTAAAAAGTGGGGTGGAATCTCAAATCACGGTCGCAGTAGATCATCTTTGTGACCCTTGTTGGCTTTATGCACCACTCAGTCAATTTTTGGAGGACAACAACACGACCTCCGTTCAAGTGGTTGAAACGTCACTGAGCAAAACAACCGAAATGGTCGTAAATGAGCTCGCTGACATCGCAATCATCAACTTACCGATAACCAACTACCCTGCCGAAGCATTTGGCGTAACAACCATGCTGCCTGTAATCGCAGCACACCATCCACTCGCTAAAAAGCCGCATGTTTCCATCGACGATTTTGCAACCACCAGCCAAATTGTCATCCGTGACTTAGGTGATTCAGACAAAACGAAAAGAGATGTGGGTTGGTTACGCGCACGTCAGCGTATTACCGTCGATAACTTCGACCACGCTTTTCACGCCGTAGAGCAAGGCGTTGGGTTTTGTCGGCTACCAGCGCACTTAGTCTCAGCCCGAAAGAGCGATAAAATTAAAGTATTGGAGCTCGAACACTCCCATCAATATCAAGTTGCGCTGCACCTCACTTTGCCCAAAGGAGCCAAAAGTGGTCCTGCGACTCAAGCGCTTTATCGTATTTTACTCAAAAGTGTAGAAACTCGAGTCTAGCAACAGTGGTATTGAGTTGAATCGCTAGTGTTATCGCCTATTGATTCTCCCTAAACATAGAGAAACGGCCATTTTGTGACGCTACACTCTCACAAAAGGTTGCACGAAGGATAGCGACCACCTACTATCACTCTGCTCATGCCTAAAGCACCCAACACTCGCGGAAAGAACTCGGTTCACGGCAATATCCTCACCTGCTTGGTTTAGCAGGCACAATCTGTTTTTACCTTCTTTTTAGCTTCTATTTAGGCGAGTGTGGAAGAAATAAGAAAGGTGAAATATGAACTCTACAAATAGCTTCTCGATCAATATCAATCAGCAAAAATCCATTGCTAAAAAAAGGCTCAAAGCTATCCGCCTATACGATGACGCCACGTTGGAGTTAGTTAAGCGATTTCACTCCAAACCAGAATCTTTGGCTCCCAATACAATTCAATTGGCTGACGTTCAACATGCACTCGCAAGAGAACTGGGCTTATCCAGTTGGAGTAAACTAAAAGCTCATGTCGAAGAGCTAGAAGCGCACAAACTAGCCATCAAAGAACAAAAACCGCCCCTAGATGCAAAAGTAAAAACGCTACACGTTCGTTGTGGCCACGACATTCAACAACAACTTAAAGCCAGCGGATTTGAAGGGACATTTTTAGCCCTGATCGATCCGCTTTGTATTGGCCCCATACCAGCAACACCACAGAACTTCCTTGCCATTCGTGCCCAATATGTCGTAGAGACTCTGCTGCCTGTGATGAAGCGTGAAGACTCGGTTCAAGATATAGTCACATTGGAACAATCAAACCTCGATCTGTTGCAAAGTGATGTATTTGAACGAATCGTCTTTTGGGTCGAACATGACAGTTATGATCAATTGATGCTAATTCGTGCTCTAACACAGTTAGAGAATGTAGAGAATAAAGTGATAGAGATCATTGAGTTGAACCAGTTCCCGGGCACTGAACGATTCATCGGCTTTGGGCAGTTGCCTGAAGAAGCTATTCGTTCTTGTTGGCGATACCGTAAACCTGTGACAGCAAAATTATTCAGTCAGGCTAAACGGTGTTGGCACGCTATTACATCACCGACACCTATTTCCATAGTTAATTTGATTCAGCAGCATAACCTGGATTGCTTGCCCAATATATTCAACGTGCTTAAACGCCATTTGCAAGAGTTACCTAATTCACAAACTGGATTGAGCTTGACACAACACCTCGCACTAAAGGTCTTGAGCTCACAAAATCGTTCAATTCCCATCAAAGATTGGTTTGAGCAATATCAACAACTAGAACCTCTTCCTTACCTAGGAGACGTGATGTTTTACGCGTTACTCCTCCCTCTAGCACAGTGTCAAACACCGTTGATCACGATTGAATCACGTGAAAGGCACTGGTGGGAACAAAGCGTCCGTATCACTGAGGCTGGCAAGCAGTGTTTGGAGGGTTTAATACGAGCGAAACAATGCTATTGGGTTGGAGGGATTAAAAATACCAGTCAAAGTTATTGGAGCTGGGATCACCTCCAACTAACTACACTTGCCAACCATCATTGAGTTGACAAATATGAAAGCATAAAAGGTTCGTTGGCTCTGATGAACACTCAATACTAAAGTATCGCTAAAGAAGCGACCGCTAGTCTGAATACAACTTAAATAGTTATGCAGAAATGCATCCACTCAAAGAGAGTATGCACTCTATCTCTTATTAAAATTTATTGTAAATCCTCTTTGTTATCGGTTGTATATTCGATAAAAGTGTTAAAATACAAACTTTTAATCCGGCCAATTCGTTAATATTTGGTTAAAATCCCATTTTTATTAGTGATAAAGTTCACATCTATTAACCATTTAGAGGATTATTCTTTCGTATTTTCTCACTCCGCTGCTAATCTGCTCGCCGCTTTGAAGTGAACTCAAGGTGCATAACTATAAGGAGTGTTCTCATGAATACCAAGAAACCGATGTCGCTTACCAGCCGCGTAATTTTAGGTATGGTTGCGGGTATCTTGACAGGATTTGCAATTCGCACACTTTTTGCCGACAACGGATTTGTCGACGCATACATTGTTAATGGATTATTCGAAGTTGGTGGACAGATCTTCGTTGCCAGCTTAAAAATGCTTGTTGTACCGCTAGTATTTGTTTCGTTAGTTTGTGGTACTAGCTCTCTCAAAGACCTTTCTACACTGGGTCGCATGGGCGGTAAAACCCTCGCTTTCTACGTTACAACAACGGCTATCGCGATTACGCTTGCTCTAACTATGGGTACTCTGTTCCAGCCAGGTGCTGGCGCTGACCTAACCGCAGCAAGTTCATTCAAATCAGCAGAAGCACCATCTTTGGGTCAGGTGATCATCGATATGTTCCCAACCAACCCTATCAGTGCGATGGCTGAAGGTAAAACCCTGCAAGTTATTGTGTTCGCGGTACTATTTGGTATCGCGATCAGCGCAGCAGGCAAACCTGGTGAACGTATTGCAGCGTTCTTCGCTGATCTGAATGAAGTGATCATGAAACTGGTTGCGATTTTGATGAACTTGGCGCCTTATGGTGTGTTCTTCTTAATGGCGAAGCTATTTACTGGTCTTGGTCTGGGCGCAATCGTCAATCTGGCAGAGTACTTCTTAGTACTGGCGGGGACGCTTGTCCTGCACGGCCTAGTCACTTACAGCTTAATGTTAAAAGGTTTCACTGGTCTAAATCCAATTACGTTCCTGCGTAAGATGGAAGACGCGATCATGTTTGCTTTCTCGACCGCATCATCAAACGCGACGATTCCAGTGACAATGGAAACAGCAAAGCACCGCATGGGTGTTGAGAACCGTGTATCATCGTTCACAGTACCACTTGGTGCAACCGTGAACATGGACGGTACGGCGATCATGCAGGGCGTAGCAACTGCGTTTATTGCTCAAGCTTTCAATATTGATTTAACTATGGGCGATTACCTAATGGTTATCATGACGGCAACTCTGGCGTCTATCGGTACCGCAGGTGTTCCTGGTGTGGGTCTTGTCATGCTTGCTATGGTATTGAACCAAGTTGGTCTGCCGCTTGAAGGTATCGCGCTCATCATGGGTGTTGACCGTCTTCTTGATATGATTCGTACCGCGGTAAATATCACTGGTGACAGTGCTGTAACCGTCATCGTTGCAAAATCAGAGGGTGCATTGGATGAAGCTCGCTTCAACGACCCAATGGCAGGCGTAGCCGAAGAAGAAGTGCACCTGAAACGCGCGGAAGCTTAAACCCTTCCAAGTTAAATTATCCTGTCTAAGCAAAAACCACCTTACTCTAAGGTGGTTTTTTATTTCCAATTAACCCGAAGTCAAAAAGGTTTAGATAAATTTCTCGTCCCCCGAGGTTGTTTCAATTACTAATCGGTAAGTAGTTCGATTCTATATTAGTTCATCTAGAGGGTTAAGATAACTCGCCTATGTTTATTACTTTGAAAATGATATAAGGAACATTTTCATCATATAGAGATACAAATTCCATTATCAAATTAAAGTTCAAAACCAAATCGCGATAGATAGTAGTCTGATAATTAAGTTGGTACTAAGATACATACATCATAATTTCATGTTTAAAAATAGTCTTTTTTATTCATTTTCTCATTTCCAATACTTGCATTAGGTTTCAACGAAAGTATGTTCGATTTTTTTAAGAAATTTAAATATACATTAAGCCCAGAGGTAAAAGGTACTTTAGTTCTTGATCAAAGACCTCTAGAAAATGTAACGGTTTACTTAGAAGCTAATTTTTTAAAAAATAATTACAAAAGGAGTTCAAGTACTAATGAGTTAGGTGAATTTCACTTTAAACCAGTCATACATGCTCAAAGGTTCAAAGAATCAGCTTTGAATCAAACATATTCATATATCGGAATATATACCTATATAAATGAAGAAAAGAAATATATTTGGGAGTCTCAGTTAAACTACGTTTCACCACCTATATTTATAAAGGACAACTTAAGTAATCTTTACTGTGAGCTTGAAGGTACCGAGTTTCGATACTTTTTCAAGAATATCAATCTAGAAAATGCTGGAGATCTAATGGTTATTAGCAACTGCAATTTAAATGGATTTTTATATAAAAGACATTTTTCATAGAGTTTATGATTGTGATGATTATTAAACTCAAAGTTCTTTAAAAGAAAAAGTTATACCTGCACGCCTCAATCAAGTTTAAACATATCAATCAAAGTGCTAATTCGCAGAATATTTCTCTAAAGTAATTCACTACTTAACTTTCGTATACTCCTGATTCTACATAACCAGTTAGTTTGCACTGACTGTACACATAAGTATCATCTTCACCATTTCCAAAATAAGAAAAAGCGAAGTAGTAAACTTCATTGGTTACTTCACAATTCAAATTTCCCATATTTTCTCTAGCAAACTCATAAGTCTCATAACCATCAATTGAAGACTCCCATATCGTCACCTCTTCTCCATTTGCTAGATGAGTCTTCAGGAAAACGAGCACGTATTTCTGATCTAAGTTCAATAAGTCTTGAGACTCATGCTCTTCAAATGCAGGGAAGGCAAACGATCCGTTAGCATCAGTAATAGTTTGAAACTCATGAATGGTTCCACGCACACCGACTCGGAGGACCACTAATTGAGATGACAACGGTTTTACGTTCAAAGTTAGCATACCAATAATATCTGGCGTATACCTGTACATGAAAGGTTTCTCTTAGATAAAAACTTGAATCTGAAAGTACCCTTTCAAATCGAGCAAATCTACTACGGAAAAACGTATTGTTACGAGCTCGTGTGCTTTGAGTAAATGTTAAAAATAACAATTTCTTGTTTGCGCTAAACCAAACATAGAACATGTTTGATGGGCCATACCTACTCCACCATCGAATTCAGTTTTTCTCTGGCTTGTGCTTCGTGTTCTTTAGTGATGGCATTACCGACTGAGTTCGCGGCTAAGGTAAGTGCTGCCATGTCATCGGTAAAACCGACGCCAGCGAGTACGTCTGGCACCATATCGGTTGGTAATACGAAGTAAGCCAATGCTCCACCTAAAATCGCCTTATGGCGAACAGAGGTGTTAGAATCTGTCATCGCGAGCCATGATTTTATGCCCATTACGGCAATTTCTTCACCCGCTTTCCTAACCGACGCTTTCACATTACGCCAGAAGGTTTTCTCATCTGGTGCTTGCATCGTTTGGTCTAAGACGTCATCGGACGCCGAATTTACAGACATGCTTGTGGTCATCGTGCCTCCTAAATTTATGACTGTGGCATAGATATTAAGGCGATGAACCTGAACGTAGGATTAATAGCGCGTAATGATAATGAAGAAAGGAAACAAAATGGCTAGATAAAAAAATCCCCAAACCGAAGTCCAGGGATTATTGCTTTGGAAACCAAATGGTTTTGAAACCAACAGCTTTGGGAGCCAAGCTTTAGAAGCAGAATGCCTTATTGAACAATCTTCTCCAGTACACGTATCAACATTTTGATACGTGGTTCAATAGACTCAAGCAACAAGTACTCTTGATCGCTGTGGAAGCCCGCACCGATAGGTCCTAGACCATCCAAAGTTGGAACACCAAGAATCGCCGTGTTGTTTGCATCAGAGCCACCACCTACTTCTTTCCAGTTGATGTCGATCGCCAGTTCACTTGCGGCTTCTTCAACTAGCATCATCAGGCTTTCTGTTTGTGGGCTTGGCACCATAGAAGGCTTATAAGCTTCACGAACCAACTCAATTCTCACGCCACCAACGAATGGTGTTTCCAGCATGCCATTTAGCTTGCTATCGACATCATCGTATTCTTCGTTGCTCCAGAAACGCACATCCACGATCGCTTCCGCGTGCTCAGGGACGATGTTCGCACCGTTGCCGCCAGAAACAATGCCGACGTTCAGCGTAGTACCAGATTCAAAGTTGGTCATTGCATTGACAGCCAGAATCCAATTCGCCATCTCAGTGATTGCGCTGCGGCCGTTTTCTGGCTCGTTACCTGCGTGAGCAGCAACGCCATTAAAGGTCATTTTGTAGCGAGCCATGCCTTTGCGCGCTTTCACTAAACCACCGTCTGCACGTGCTGCTTCTGCAACCAGCACATTCTTAGCGTTTTTCGCAACTGATTGAATCCAATCCACAGAGTCCAGAGAGCCCGTCTCTTCATCTGGGTTCATGCAGATAGCGATAGACAACTTATCCAACACCGCTTGGTCTAGATTGCGCATCGCGTATACGATGTTCAGCAAGCCAGATTTCATGTCCGAGACGCCCGGACCGTAGGCTTTTTCTGCATCTTGAGACATTGGTCGAAGCTCAGCGGTACCCACAGGGAACACGGTATCCATGTGACCAATCAGCATCACGTCGATTTGCTCAGCTTCCGGCTTGTTTCGAACTTCAAGACCGATGCCCGCTTTGCCACAGTCGATGCGTTTTACGCTCCAACCTGACATCGCTTGGTACTTCTCTTCAAATTGAGAAGCGATAAACTCGATACCATCAGTCGTGTAAGTGCCACAATCCACATTAATCAGCGGACGTAGCTCTTCTAGATATTCATTTAGAGAGAATTGCATGACTCACTCCTAGACAAACAGATTCATCACCAGCATTGCGCCAAATGCGTTCAATACTGAGATTGCAATCATAACTGGGATGTAACGACCTTCAGTACCGATTGGCCCCATGATACGACCCATGTACTGAACTTGAGAGCCCATTAGGTAGATAGCAGGTGCAAGAATCGCAATGTGCGTGCCGTTAAGGAGACCTTGGTCAAACAGCGTGATAACCACACCCACTGCGCCACCCATCGACATCCAAGCACCGATCAATACCGCTGCAGCTTCACCCGGAAGACCAAACACCGCCATGATTGGAGAGAACACCGTGCCCATCAGATCCAGCGCGCCAGTGATTTGTAGCGCCTTGATGATAACAAATGCCATCAATACGTTAGGCACCGTAGAGGTAGTCGCAATCACCCAACCTTTCTTAGCACCTTCGACGAAGATATCCGTCACCATTGGTTTTTTCGCTTTAACGTCACCCATTATGCCGTCTCCTCTTTTAAGTTCTCTGATTTGTTTTGGTCTTGCTTGTCTTCTTTACCTTCCGTCATGTTCAGGTAGATACGGAACAGGTTCGCGCCGATGATCTTAAATG
Organism: Vibrio sp. sp1; assembly: GCF_016920955.1. NCBI lineage: Bacteria > Pseudomonadati > Pseudomonadota > Gammaproteobacteria > Vibrionales > Vibrionaceae > Vibrio > Vibrio sp. sp1. The sequence continues at coordinate 528,645 of NZ_CP060590.1, read as the reverse complement.
CGAACATCACCACAACTGCTAAACCAATAGAAGACGTTACTGCTAGAGAGCCGTCAGCCATCGTCAGTGTGAACAGCACAGCACCCGATGAGAAGAAGTTCACGATGGTTGCACCTGCAGTGAACTGGAACATGGTAAATACGTCCGTTTCACGCTTAGTTAGGTGACCTTCATCTTTTAGCTGACGCGTCATTGCCGCACCAGCATCGGTACTTTGTAGAGAAGCAATCAAAGCCAGACCAGAGTTACCAGGGATGCCCATTAGAGGACGTAGAAGAGGAGTAAGAAGCTTACGAGCGGCTTCAAGCGCACCGTAGTGCTCAAGTACGTTGATCATACCTAATGCGAACATAACGGTTGGAATCAAAGTAAGTGCGAAAATGAAACCGTCACGAGCACCGCTACCGCCAGTACCGCGGAAAGAGGTAGTCGCAGCTTGTACCGCGCCATCCGCACCTTCCGTTACGCCGTAAGCCACTTTACCGAAAGAGCCATTAAGCGTTGTAAAGTCGAATACACCGTACCATTCGTTGGATTGCATCAGACCAGAAAAGAACACAACCGCAAACGCGAGTGCAATGTAACACCCGATCGTCACCTTGCGTTCAGCATGAACAGGGCTTGTCATAAATTCACCTATGTATGTGGAACAGAACGCATAGATGATCCCTTGAACGACGTGCTAGAGAGATGATCAAAATCAATCCATTTACCGAACAATCATGCCACTCAATTATGAAGTTTTATTTTATGATTCCAATCACAATTGAAAGATAATAAAAATTTGTGCTAACAATTAGGTATATTAATCTATGTCGATAGCTCACGACTTCTTCATCAACTCAACAAATGATTCTGACGAATATTGCTTTCTACAACATTCATGACGTACTTCATACTTTGGCATTGAGGCAATATCGATTAACTCGAAAGTAACATTCAGCCACGAAATTTAGGTTAGGATGGCCCGGTCATATGTAAACGGCATAAACCAGAATTAACAGGACTATACGACCCATTGTTACGCTCACAATATAAAATAGCCAAATGGACACTCGCCCTCGTTCTTTGGGTGGTGATGATATGCTTAAGCCAAAATTCTGGTTTCTCGAAAAGCTGCCCGAAGGCTCACCAAATACAGGGTCAGCAAGATGAGAGTGTGAATTTATCACCATCTTGCGACCTTTCAGAAAAGCTGGTTCAAGCGTACCAACATCAGTTTGATCATATTCTTATTCCATTTTTTCTGTTTGCTTTGATTGTGGCGCTGCCGATGACAACCACAGCAATTCGTTATCTGGAATACACAGAACCGATACCGGAAAAGTATCGGGTTCACCTAAAACTTTGCGTGTTTAGAGAATAAAGCCAGCAAGGCGAGAGACCTTTCCGCCTGACTTTTGTACATATTTTATTCACTTCACATAACAAACAACGAAATTTAAAAGTTTTAGGAAATATTATGACATTCACTCGTACACTTTTGGCGTTAACGATGGCTATCGTATCTGCCGTATCTTTCGCATCAGAAAAGACCGCAGAACAAAAGCTAGAGGAAGTTAATCAGATACTAAAAGATAACCCTCAAATTCTTGATTCATTGCACCAAAACCTTCAAGAATACATTGCTTATCAACAGTCATTTGGAGACACCTTAAAGGAGGTTCGTCAATATCTAAGTGATGGCAAACATTCCTCTTTTGGTGCTGAAAACCCTGAGTTAACCATTATTAACGTAACGGACTACAGCTGCCCTTTTTGTAAACGTTTAGAAGGAGAGCTGGTCAAAGTTGGTAAGGAATATCCGCAGGTAAAAGTGCTTAACCTCAATGTCTCTTTTAAAGAACAATACGAGAAAAACGGCTACAACTCGGCAAGTTACGCATTAAATGTTTGGCAAAACCAGCGAGATAAGTACGAACAAGTGCATGAGTTATTGGTGAAAAAACCGGGCGCACATGACGCACGTTCCTTAAATCAAATCGCGAAAAAAACGGGGACAGAAGCGCAGCTTGTCGACGACAAAGAGACCAAGGCGTTGCTTGATAAAAACTATCAGTATTTCACGCAACTTGGTTTACGCGGCACGCCTGCGTTGATCATTAATGATCAAGTCATTCCTGGCTATGTGCCGTTTGACGAGCTAGAACAAGTCATCGACCAAGAACTGGCGAACTAAAACAACAAAGCCCTTCCCTGATAACTCAAGGAAGGGCTTTTTCTATCTAGGCTTAAAACGAAGTTCTAACTACTTTTCGCGACCCACAAACGCCACAACGACTTTGTCATTGCCAAGCGAGCGAGAGAACACATACGCACCTTCTTGTTCAATCACTTGATGTTGACCTGCACCAATCGCTGGGTGCGCTTTACGGAACTGACCAAGGGTTTGCCAGTGTTTGAGTAGCGCTTGCTTCTCATCCGATAGCTTCCACACCATGTCAGAACGTGTGCCTTGGTGGAAATCATCCGCGTAAGGACCAATGTTACGACCAATTTCATCACCATAATAAACATGAACAGCACCAGGACTCAGAAGCAGTGCATTCGCGGCGTTACGCTGCATACCGTAATCTTTGAAGCGAGAGAAGAACAGCTCGGTATCGTGAGAAGACATGTAGCTCACAGGGTTAAAGTCTTTCTCATTGGCGATAGTATCTGCGTAACTTTGGTAAGTGTCTGCCATTTGGCTGAAACACGCCGCGCCTTTGTCTAACTTCTTCTGCATGTCGAAGTTAATCAACGCGTCAAAGCCATCGTCAAAGTAAGGGCTGCGATAAGCGGTATGTCCCCATACTTCACCCATCATCCAGAATGGCTGACCTGACTTACCGTTCTCTTTACGCCATTGCTCAAGGCTGCTTGATGCCTCTTCTTTCAAGCGTTTCCACACATCGCCTTCAACGTGCTTCACCGTGTCGACACGGTAACCATCAATACCAAAGCGTTTCACCCAATCAGTTTGCCACTCAATTAGGTAGTCCGAGACGGTGTAATTATCACGCGCCTCAACGCGAGTGCCAGGGTTATCCAATAGCCATTGAGCTGGCTTCACGGCTTTGTCTGATTCAGTGATAAAGTCAGGCAAACCCGCCAATGACATGGTGATATCACTGCTGCCCGGAGCTGGGTATCCCGGTAGACCTGTTCTTATCCAGTCACCGCCCCACCATTTCGCCCAGTTTGGACTCTGGTAATCAATATTCTGGTGGTAGCTATGCCAATTTTCACCCGCTTTTGGTTGCCAATCCCCCCACTTCTTAGGTAGTTCAGCGTTTGGTTTTAACACCTCAATACCATCAAATTGCAAATCGGCTAACGTTGAGTAACCGGTGTGGTTGATTACTGCGTCCATCAATACTTTAAGGCCACGTTTGTGTGCCTCTTCCACCAGCTTTTTCAGGTCATCTTCGTTACCGAAGTTCTCATCAATCTTGGTGAAATCACGCGTCCAGTAACCGTGGTAAGCGTAAAATGGGAATGAGCCGCTATCGCCGCCGCCCACAAAACCATGCACTTGCTCAACGATTGGCGACAGCCAAATTGCATCTGTACCTAGGCTCTTGATGTAATCTAGCTTTTCGATCACGCCTTTTAGGTCACCACCGTGGAAGGTACCAATCTCTTCTTTGCCGTCTTTCTTGCGCCCATAGCTGTTATCATTGCTGGTATCGGCATTGTTAAAACGGTCGACCATCACGAAGTAAATGTTGGCATTACGGTAATCAAACGGTACTGCTTCTTTGGTTTTCTTCACTGGCTCTAGTAGCACCAAACCGCCGGAATCTTTGCTTGGTGTCAGCGATACTTGCTGATCTTTTACTTCGACCATTTGACCAGAATAGGCATCACGCAACTTGGTGCCATCGGGGAAACTGTCACCCAGCGCGATGGTGACTTCGCCGCCTTGGTAAACCTCACATTGCACTTGTGGGATTGGGCGTTTGAATTCTGTCTTGGCAGCTTTCTTAGGTTCACGCTTGAAGCGTAGAGTTTTGGCTTCCGCATCAAAAGCAAAAGAGTAATCGCCAGTAAAACGGATTTTTAACGGCAGTTCTGTTGGTTTTCCGCAGTTCAGCGCGATAGGTTTGTTGAATTTGACCTTCTGACCATCAGGCGCGACACAGTCGCCTTCAACACCCGTGATTTTGAGCGTGTATCCGTCTTTGGTTAAGGGCACAACCAAAGGTTGCTCTGCACTTAAAGGAAAGTCACGGCTGTTGGTCGTGGTAGAAATGGTGATGTTTGGCTCGGCGATGGCACTTGCCGATGCAAGCAATAAGGTCGTCGTAATCAGATTCAGTTTCATCGTTCAGTCCATTGGTTGCGCATAGGCGCAGTATTCGTGTTGTAGTTTTATTCACACTAATAGTAAATGGATGAAAAACTGAGCACATCATTCTGAAAGGCTACGCCCTAAAGCTTGTGACGCTTCACATTTTGCTTTTATGGGGGCGTAGTTCTACTTATGAGCAGGGTAAAAAGGAGTTTAAAGCTGAATGCTACCAAGGTTACGCATTTGTCTCATCGCCCAATTGACGCGGCTGATGGTGTAAGAAGTCTGAGGGTAAACTTTGATGCGATACGGATTTGGCAGCACCACCGCAAGCCTTGCTGCTTGGCGTGTTGAAAGTTGTTTAGCAGGAATACCAAAGTAGTTTTGCGCAGCGGCTTCCGCGCCATAAATACCTGGACCAAACTCCACCACATTCAAATACACTTCAAGAATGCGTTTTTTACTCCACATTGCTTCCATCAGCAGAGCAAAATAAAGCTCATACGCTTTGCGCACATAAGAGTGTGAAGGAAACAGAAACACGTTCTTTGCAGTTTGCTGAGTAATCGTGCTCGCACCGCGAGAGGGACCGTTCTCGCCAGACTCTGAGATCACTTTAAACAAGGAATCAAAATCCACTCCGTAATGGGTCGGGAACTTTTGATCTTCTGTCGCAATCACGGCCAGTTGAATGTGTTTAGAAATATCACTCAAAGGCACCCATTCATTTTGACTCTCTTCAGGAAATCCTTCAGGAGGAGAAATCATGCGGCTGAGCTTCCATCCCCAAATTGGTGGATCGATGTATTTCACTATGCCAACGAGCATCACTGGTAAAAGCAAAAGCACTAATAAGATATTGAACAGAAGGGATTTAATCTTTCTCAAAGTCCGACCTAGCCTGATTTAACAAAACAATATGATGCAAGTATAGAGTATGCAGTCTGTTTATCGTTAGTGAAAACTTGGTCAAAAAAAGCCCGATTTACAATGTAAAACGGGCTTAGAATTTGATTAGACTAAATTATTTGTGCAGCTTGTAGAACACGGTTGAAAGTGGAGGCAAACGAAGCTCAAGTGATTGAGGCAGTGATTCACTTTCGACTTGTTCCGTTTTCACACTGGTCAGCACTTTAAAATCGCTTCCGCCGTATTTGCTGTCGTCCGTGTTCAGCAGCAGTTCGTATTGACCTGCATTTGGAACACCTAAACGGAAACGCTCGTGTGGTACGGGCGTAAAGTTGGTGATGATGAGAATACGCTCACCCTCTTTACTGATACGCTCGTGCGCTAGGATGCTTGCATCTGCCTCGTCTTGTAGACGCCACTCAAAACCAGCAGGAACACAATCTTGATCGTGCATCGCCGCTTCATTTCGGTACAAGTGGTTCAAATCTCGCATCAGCTTTTGAACGCCTTGATGACGCTCGTATTCTAGCAAGAACCATTGCAACTGATCATCGTGGTTCCACTCCGCCGTTTGACCGATTTCCGCGCCCATGAAGTTCAGCTTTTTGCCCGGTTGACCATACATATAACCGTAGTATGCTCTTAGGTTTGCGGTTTGCTGCCATTCATCGCCCGGCATCTTGTTGTGAATAGAGCCTTTGCCGTACACCACCTCGTCGTGAGAGAGAGACAAGACGTAGTTCTCGCTGTGCGCATAAACTAGCGGAAATGTGATGGTATTGTGGTGGTATTTGCGGTGAACAGGATCTTCTTTGATGTATGAAAGACTGTCGTGCATCCACCCCATATTCCACTTGAAGCCAAAGCCTAAACCACCCATAAAGGTTGGCGCAGACACACCCGGAAACGCCGTTGACTCTTCCGCAATCGTCATCGCATTCGGGAAGTGCTTGTACACTTCTTCGTTCATCCATTTTAAGGTTGCGATTGCGTCGTAGTTTTCGTTGCCACCATCAACGTTCGGGACCCACTGATCGTGGCTACGTGAATAATCGAGATAGAGCATCGACGCAACAGCATCGACACGAATGCCATCAATATGGAATTGTTCAAACCAGTACAGCGCATTCGAGACAAGGAAGCGACGTACATGTTCACGGCCTAAATCGTAAATGTAGGAGTTCCAATCTTGGTGCCAACCGCGACGAGGATCTGGATCATGGAACAGAGGCGTACCATCAAAGTTAGCTAAACCATGATCATCCGATGGGAAATGCGCAGGAACCCAATCCAGCACTACACCGATACCAGCTTGGTGACACGCATCCACGAAGAATTTGAAATCATCAGGTGAGCCAAAACGGCTAGTTGGTGCAAACAAGCCAACAGGTTGATAGCCCCATGAACCATAGAATGGATGCTCAGACACAGGCATCAGCTCAACGTGGGTGTAGCCCATATCCACAAGGTATGGCACCAACTGCTCCGCGAGTTCGCGGTAGTTCAGGAAATCACCGTTCTCGTCGCGCTTCCATGATCCAGCATGTAGCTCGTAAAACGATAACGCTTCATCACGCTTTTGTGTCACTGCTCGGTTTTGCCATTTCGCATCTTGCCATTGGTAACGCTTGTGATCGTAGGTAATGGATGCGAACGATGGGTATTGCTCAGAGTAGAAACCCCAAGGGTCTTGTTTGTGTGGCAACCCTTCCCCATTTGGCCCTTTGAGCTCAAATTTGTATTGTACCCCCTCTTCCAAACCAGGAATGAATAGGCCCCAGATACCGTAGTCTAAGCGTTGCATTGGATGACGACGGCCATCCCATTGGTTGAAGCAACCCACAAGGCTAACAGCAGATGCATGTGGTGCATAAACAAGGAAACGCACACCAGAGATGTTTTCACCGCCACGCTCTAGCGTGACAAAGTGCGCGCCCATGTAGTGATACATGTCTTTTGGCGTATGCAGATGCTCGTACTCTTGGTAGATATTGTGGTACTGGTACGGGTCATCAATAATTTGTTCAACACCATTCCAATCGACCGCTAAACGGTAGTGGGTCAGGTGTAAATCGCGTTGTTCTTTTAAGATGAAACCGCTGTCGCCATCACGCTCAAGCGCCACGCGAGGTTCACCATTAACAAGCAGTTCAACCTTGTTTGCGCCCGGCATCCAAACTCTCAGCGAAGCTTCGTCGTCAATGAATGGACCCAGCGCCGCAAATGGATCTGAGTAAGCCGCCTCAGCAAGCAGTTCGTATGCGCGTTCGTGTTGTTTCTTTATTTTCTTGGTTTTGGTGGTTTTCAAATCTTTCTCCCTAGAGCCAACATCCTTTTCAAGACCAGAGATCTGAATCAAACATCGGTTTCTCCACAGCCAACGTTGTGAACTCACAAAAAGACTCCGCTTCTCACGTTCGTTGCGTAAACGGCGTCAAAATACAAAAATGCCCGCTATTGTCGCGGGCATAATAACGGTACTTCATCCTAACGGATTGTGTTTTAGGAATGAGTGACCTAGACGGAACTTTCGTACCTCTGAGCTAACAAAATTGGTAATCAGCTCGTCCATCTACGCCACTCTAGGCATCTTACTTACTCGCCTGTGCGCGAACTTCAGTAAGGCGTTTAGAAATACGATTCACATCTTCACGGCTGAAGATTTCATCTAGGTTCATCGACAATTTACGACGCCAGTTTGGATACTCATCCACCGTACCAGGAATATTGACAGGTTGATCCATTTCTAGCCAGTCTTCAAGCTGAACGCTAAGCAGTGCAGAGTCACCCGCGGCTACGTGCAGTTGCAGCGCTTCGCTTAGGTATGAATCCATTGGCACGTACTGAGCATCATGACCAATGCCTTCTGGCAGATAGCCATGCCAGCGAACACTGTCTAGAATGCCTTGTTTGCACTTCAAGCGGTCAGCGAATAGGCCTTCCAACTGCTGCTCATCAGGGTACAGACCAATCTCACGCCCCATCTTCAAGTCATCACAGTGCCAGAAACCGCGTAGTGTTGGCATATCGTGCGTACACAGCGCAGCCATAGACTGCTCAGCGTAGTGCTTCGGAGAAATAAAACCGCCGTCGTCTTTTGATGTTTCGAAGAAGAAGACTTTGTACGAATGCACACCCGCATCACGAAGGATATCAACGATTTCATCAGGTACAGTACCCAAGTCTTCACCGATTACAGAACACTGATGACGGTGAGATTCCAACGCTAGGATGGCTAGCATGTCTTCAACTGGGTAGTACAGGTATGCGCCTTCTGTCGCTTTCTCGCCTTTTGGAATCCACCAAAGACGAAGCAGGCCAAGTACGTGGTCGATACGCAATGCTCCACAATGCTTCATGTTAGCACGTAGCAATTTGATGTAAGCGTCGTAGCCAGTCGCTTCTAAAACCTGAGGGTTAAGCGGAGGCAGACCCCAGTTTTGGCCTAGTGGACCAAGTACATCTGGTGGTGCACCGATGCTTGCATCCAATACTAGCGCGCCTTCATCAGCCCATGTTTCACTACCAGAATCAGCAACACCAACCGCAAGGTCACGGTATAAACCCACAGCCATGCCTTTTTCTTCGGCTAGCGCTTGCGCTTCTTTGATTTGATCGTCTGCGATCCATTGCAGGTACATGTACAAGTGAACACGATCTTGGTTGTCCTTAATGTACTTCTGAGTACCAGCTGCGTCGAATGTGCGGTATTTCTCAGGGAATACTGGCCAGCCCCACATGTTTGCATCTTCTGCATGTAAATCAGCATGAAGTGCATCGAATGCAGCTTGATGTAGCAAGCTGTCGCCGCCTTTTTCAACAAAGTCCAAGAAGGCACGAGCGCGATCGGTGTTCTTGTCTAAATGGCGAGCTTTAAACTCACTGAATAGCAGCGGAAGAACGCTCATTTTTAGTTGCGAAACTTCGGTGTAACTCACCCAATGAGAGTCTCGCGCTTTTTGTAGACGTTGTTGGAACTCTGCGCTACCCACTCGCTGTTGTGCTTCTGCACTAAGCGCGAACTCAGGTACAGAGCTTACGTCGATGTACATGATGTTCAGCCAGCGACGAGAAGACGGGCTGTATGGGCTTGCCCCTTCTGGATTCGCAGGGAACAGCGAGTGAATCGGGTTCAAGCCAATGAAGTCACCGCCACGAGAGGCAATATCACTCACCAGTTGTTTTAGGTCACCAAAATCACCGATGCCCCAGTTATGCTGAGTACGCAGTGTGTAAAGCTGGATACTAGGACCCCATAGCTTTTTGTGTTGGTTTAGATCGTCTTGTTTGAAACACGCTTTCGGCGTAATGATCAATGACATCTCGTAAGGTGTTTTACGACGCTTACGACTGATGATCAGTTTGTGATAACCCCAAGCCAAGTTCTTTGGCAATGCAAACACTAGAGGGCCACCCTCAGCACGCTCATCACGAACAATTTGGGACTGAAGATAGCCTTCAAGTACCTCTCCTTGTTCTGTTTCTAAACGCCAGCTGAATTCACTCTCACGAGCACTCGTACCTAGGTTTAGTTCCACTTCGACTGGTTCGCCGTCGCGTAAAACAAGAACAGGGGCTAGTACGTCTTTTTTATGTTTCTTTTCAGCAGAAGCCAGTAGTCTTTCATCACTGCTAGTATCGTAGCCAAGCGAAGCGAGCAAGCGGCGTAGCGTCTCCTCAGACACTTTAGCCTCATCTCCCCAAGCACTGACATAGCTATCAGCCAATCTCGCCATTTCCGCGACTTTCTTTAATGCTGTTTGTTCTTTCATCGCTTTCTCCGAAGGTAATACCAACACCTTCCATGTAGGGTTTTATTGTTATCAATAACTTCTTTTGGAAAATGACCAAAGGTAGCGCTTGGCTACCTTGGTCTTAACTAGGTTCTATTAGCGTTTCACCGCTTCAAGTTTCCAGATATTGTTCACGTAGTCTCGGATTGAGCGGTCTGACGTGAACTTGCCAACAAGGGCGGTATTAAGAATGGCCTTCTTCGCCCAGCCAGCTTGATCTTTATATTGTTCGCTCATGTCTTCGTGCGCTTTCACGTAAGATGCAAAGTCCGCAAGACATAAGTACGGGTCACCGCCGTCTAGTAGGCTGTCGTATGTGGCACGCAGTAAGCCCGGTTGACCTGGAGTGAATTCTTCACCCAGTAGTAGGTCCATGGACGCTTTGAGTAAGTGATCCGCATTGTAGTAATCAAATGGGTTATAACCTTGAGCTTTCAGCGCTTTCACACCTTCAACATCTAGACCGAAGATATAGATGTTCTCATCGCCTACTTCCTCACGAATCTCAACGTTTGCACCATCCATTGTACCGATAGTTAGCGCACCGTTTAGCGCCATCTTCATGTTACCTGTACCTGATGCTTCTTTACCCGCTAGCGAGATTTGTTGAGAAACGTCAGCCGCAGGGATAATGATTTCAGCCATGCTCACGCGGTAGTCAGGGATGAATACCACTTTCAGCTTGTTACCGATGCGAGGATCGTTGTTCACCTTGTCTGCAATCTTGTTGATTGCGAAGATGATTTCTTTCGCTAGGTGGTAACCCGGTGCTGCTTTTGCTGCGAAGAACACAACGCGTGGCGTACACTCAAAACCTGGTTCATTAAGAATACGGTGGTACAGAGACAGTACGTGTAGCAAGTCTAGATGCTGACGTTTGTACTCGTGCAGACGCTTGATTTGAACATCGAAGATTGCATTAGTATCGAGCTCGATACCCATGTTCTCTTTCACCCAAGTTGCTAGGCGTTCTTTGTTCTCTTTCTTCACTGCCATGAATTCTTTTTGGAATGTCGCGTCAGTAGCGTACTTCGCAATACCTTCAAGTTGCTCTAGTTTCGCTGGCCATTCTGGGCCGACTTTCTCAGTGATAAGCTGAGACAGACCTGGGTTACAGAACTTCAACCAGCGACGTGGCGTAATACCGTTCGTTACGTTGTGTAGACGTGTCGGGTACATTTCGTGGAACTCTGGGAATAGGTCTTTCTTAACCAATTCAGAGTGAAGTGCTGCTACACCGTTTACTGCGTAAGAGCCGATTACACATAGGTTTGCCATGCGAACCATGCGGTGGAAACCTTCTTCGATGATAGAAAGCTTCTGTTGCTTCGCGACATCACCCGGCCACATTGCACGTACGTCTTGTAGGAAGCGGTGGTTGATCTCGTAAATGATCTCCATGTGACGTGGTAGCAGGTGCTGGATTAGCGACTCTGGCCATGTCTCTAGTGCTTCTGGAAGTAGCGTGTGGTTGGTGTACGCAAATGTCTTAGAGCTGATTTCCCAAGCCGCTTCCCAAGTTAAACCTTTTTCATCCATCAGGATGCGCATTAGTTCAGGAATCGCAATCGTTGGGTGTGTATCGTTAAGCTGGATAGTCTCTTGCTTAGGTAGATCCGCTAGCGAGTAGCCCGCAGCTTCGTGGCGACGTAGGATGTCACGTACAGACGCTGCTGAGTGGAAGTACTGCTGCATTAGACGCAGTGTTTTACCTTTCTCGTGGTTGTCGTTCGGGTAAAGCACTTTAGTGATGTTACCTGCGTCGATCAGTGCGTGCTGAGCTTCGAAGTAATCACCATTGTTAAAGCTTGCTAGTGAGAATGGTGCAATCGCCTGACATTCCCAAAGACGTAGCGGGTAAACCGTGTCTGATTCGTAACCCACAATTGGAAGATCCCAAGGCATTGCTCTTACTGTCATGCCTGGTACCCATTTGCGAACTTCTTTACCGTTCTCGTTAATCACTTCAACGTGACCGTAGAAACCGATCTCTTGCGCAAGTTCTGGACGCGCAATTTCCCAAGGGTAGCCTTCTACACCGCGCCAAGCGTCAGGTGCTTCTTGCTGGCGACCATCTTTGAATGACTGTTTAAATAGACCGTATTCGTAATGTAAACCATAGCCGACAGTTGGGAATTCTTGTGCCGCACATGAATCCATGAAACACGCAGCCAGACGACCAAGGCCACCGTTACCCAATGATGGGTCGCGCTCTTCTTCTAGCAGATCAGTTAGGTTGTAACCCAGTTCAGCCATTGCTTCTGTTACTTGTTCATACAGACCCATGCTGATTAGGTTGTTACCCGTCAAACGACCGATAAGGAATTCTAGCGAAAGGTAGTTAACGCTCTTCGCACTTTTAATGCGTGGATCTTCTTCTGTCGCAAGCAAATCTAGAGTAGTAAATTCAGCCAGAGCATGCCCCATTGCTAGGTACCATGCGCGGCTGTCTGCGTTTTCAATCGTATGAGCGTAAGTTACAGATAGGTGTTTCTTTACGCTTTCTTGGAACGACTTCTTGTCAAATTGTTTTTGTTGAGTAGGTTTCATTACGAAATTCTCACGTCTTTTGGTAATTCATCTGCCATACATCGTGCATTTACCTCTGTGAATAAACATCCTCCTAATTCTCATCCTTTGAAGGAGGAGAGCTGAGGGCGTAGAGGGGGTACCATTGCTAGGTTAGTGATCCAAATCTCAACAAAGTGAACTTTGCGCCAGTTCTTAGTGATTTTGATCACAATGGAATGTGAGAAAGGTTAAAACCCGTTCATGACGCTTTTTATAGTCCACTCATCTGATGATGTGAAAATTGTAATATCGGTCACATTAACTCGGTCAGCGTAGAAGAACTTTTCGTAATCTATGTGCAACGCGATCTTAACGCTAACGAAACAAACGATATTTAAGTGACGACAATCACAAATAAAGGGCGTAGTTGATGGTAAATCCATCAACCCTTGAGAATTAGGAAGTGGATCAAAGTAACGAACATTTCTGATGTCGTAACATCCCACTCAGCTCACAGGATTGTACGCTTTTTATACAAACTAGAATTAGGCGATGTGAGTTATTTCTAGTTTTCGCTAGCTTTTATATCTAAGTGACCGTATGGAATGGTTTTTCAGACGGACGCAAGCCCCAACAGTAGCGACATTATCCGGCATTCAAACAGTGTTTTTGATGCTGATGACATCATTCAGTAAGACGGCTTTCAAGGGGGCTTTACTAGAATGATCACGTTGCTGTCATTTGGGTATACATAAATAAGGACATAACTACTAATGTGGATTCCATCTAAGCTTACTCGACCAGGACGCCTGCACAATGCCATCGTGCGCCCACGAGTGTTGGACTTACTACAGCAAGCGCCTTACTACAAATTGGTTTTATTCCGATCCCCAGCAGGTTACGGAAAAACAACAATGGCAGCGCAGTGGCTATCCGATAAGCCAAACGTCGGTTGGTACAGCATTGATGACAGCGATAACGACGGCTTTCGCTTTGTAAACTATCTGCTTCAAGCATTAAACAAAGCCACCAACTTCAGTTGCGCTAACGCACAAAAACTGGCGGAAAAACGTCAGATCTCGTCTTTACGCTCCCTATTTAGCGAAGTATTCGCAGAAATGGCTGACTTTCATCAAGAATGCTACGTGGTGCTTGATGACTACCATTTAATCACGAATGATGAAATCCATGAATCCATGCGTTTCTTTTTAAAGCACATGCCAGACAACCTCACCGTTGTGGTAACCAGTCGTGCAGCGCCGCCTCTAGGCACTGCAAACTTACGTGTTCGTGATTTAATGATCGAAATTGGCAACGAGATGTTGGCGTTTGATACCGAAGAAACCACTCGCTTCTTTAACCAGCGTATCGCCGATGGTATTGATGAAGACATGGCGAACAGCCTAAGAACCTATGTTGAAGGTTGGCCATCGGCGATGCAGTTGATCGCATTACAAGCCCAACATCAAAACCGCACATTGGCGCAAACTGTAGAGTCGGTATCGCAGTTCAATCACGCGCATTTGTGGGATTACTTGGTCGAAGAAGTGTTTGACTTACTCGATCACGAAACTCGTCACTTTTTAATGCAAGTATCCGTGCTTGACCACTTCAATGATGAGCTAGTGTTTGCCCTTACCCAACGCGAAGATGCACTGGGAATGATTGAATCGCTTAACCGTTACGGCTTATTCATTTATCCGCTCGAAGGGGAACAGAACTGGTTCCGGTTCCATAACTTATTTGGCGAGTTTTTATCGCATGAGCGCCAAGCTCGTATTCCTCAGCAAGAAAAAGATCTCCACCGCAATGCTGCTATCGCTTGGTTACAACAAAAAGCACCACACCAAGCGATTCATCATGCACAAAAATCGAATGATAAGGACTTAGTGGTAGAGATCCTAAACGAATTCGGCTGGAAGATGTTTAACCAAGGCGAACTCAGCACACTGGAAAGCTCAATTAACAAGTTGGACGATGATCTGTTGTTCAGCCACCCAAAACTTACGATGCTCCGAGCATGGTTGGCTCAAAGTCAGCATCGTTATAACCAAGTGGGCCACCTGCTTGAAGAAGCGGAAGAGGAACACAAAAAGCGTAACATTGCGTTAGATATTCATTATCAAGGTCAAGCAAACGCGTTGCTTGCTCAAGTGGCTATCAACAGTAACCAACCAGAAAAAGCTCTCGAATTAGCGGAGCTAGCGCTTAGCCAACTTGATAACACAATTTACCGTAGCCGAATTGTGGCGACTTCGGTTGTTGGTGAAGTTAACCACGTGCTAGGTAAACTAGACCGTGCTTTGCCGATGATGCAACAAACTGAAAAGCTAGCTCGTCAGTATCAGGTATATCACCAAGCGTTATGGGCAATATTGCAGCAAAGCGAGATTTTAATTGCACAAGGTTACGTGCAAGCTGCCTTTGAACTACAAGATTCCGCATTTCGTCTGATTGAAGATCAGCAGCTTCAGCATGTTCCTCTTCATGAATTTTTGCTGCGTATTCGCGCGCAAGTACTTTGGTGCTGGAACCGACTTGATGAAGCGGAAGAATGCGCGTACAAAGGTCTGCAAATTCTCGAAAACCATTCACCAAGCAAGCACTTACATAGCTATTCGATGTTGGCGCGTATTGCGATTGGACGCGGTGAATTAGACAAAGCAGGTAAATTCATTGAGCATATACAGCACTTGATGAAACAGTCGACTTATCACGTAGATTGGACTGCAAACGCTTCACTATCGTTGATTCTATTTTGGCAAGCGCGCGGGAATACCGATGCAATGCAAGAATGGCTCAACACTGCGGTTCGTCCTGAATCGGCATGCAACCACTTTTCTCAATTGCAATGGCGTAACATTGCTCGCGCCCACATTAATTTAGGCCAATATACCGACGCTCGTGCTGCGTTAGATTTTCTCCAAGGTGAAGCTCGTCGCACTAACCTAATCACAGATACTAATCGCAACTTAGTGGTTGAAGCGGTCCTTTCTGCTCGCCAAAAAGATGAGGAGCAAGCCAAGGCTCTGTTAAAAGAAGCATTAGTAATGACGAACCAAACTGGCATGGTCGGAAACTTCCTGATTGATGGTGCAACCATTGGCGGTCTGCTGGAGAAGTTGAGCCTCCGCCATGAACTGGGCGATCTTGAGCGTCACCGTGCTCAACAGTTAATGAAGGACATTTCATCGAATCAACGTAGCCGGTCGATTCACTTTGATGAAGACTTTATTGAAAAGTTGGTGAATCACCCTAATGTGCCAGAGCTAGTACGTACCAGCCCATTAACACAACGCGAATGGCAGGTTCTGGGACTGATTTATTCAGGCTTTAGTAACGAGCAAATCGCACAAGAGCTGGATGTGGCAGGTACGACAATTAAAACCCACATTCGCAACCTGTACCAAAAGCTTAATATTGCTAATCGTAAAGAAGCCATTGTGACAGCTGAAAATTTGCTACAGTTAATGGGATACTGAACTGCTAGATAAACGGGTTAAAACGTAAAGTAAAACACAAGGGTTGGCGTAACACGTCAGCCCTTTTTTATGACTGACAGTAAGAGAGGTGCAATTTGCAAAGCACGTAAGTAACGTTGTTCATATAAAAAAATAGCCAACCGCAATAATCGCGATTGGCTTATATTTAGTGTGAACAAATTGTATTCACTAACAACGTCAGTTGGCTAGGTGACCCTCGGCTTAAGAAGGGTCGAGCAGTATTATGCATTAATCATGCCAAAATGCAAAGACTTATTTTTGGGCACAAGATCTCATATAAGCTGGATTTATTCACGCGCGAATTATCAAAATGCAACTTTGCAATGCAAATTGCAATTGCATAATGCAACCAAGACTGATAATTGATAGTAGAGTTAATCATCTCAAAAATGTAAACCAAGCATTAAAAGCTCGTTACGGCGACATTGTCTCTTGGCGGGTAATAAAGATAGGCAATAGATTGGATATAAAACCAAGTAGTTACAGCACTATTTCATACTTTTTTCATCGCAATGTTTGTATACTCTCTGCCATCGAAACGACTTAGCATTAGAGCAATGAACTACTTAATTACTTTCTTCAAGGGAATCGCCATGGGTGCAGCAGATGTTGTACCTGGTGTATCTGGCGGCACCATCGCGTTTATCACTGGTATTTACGATACGCTGCTTGAAAGCATTCGACGCATTAACCCCTCACTTTTCTCTATCTGGCGAAAAGAAGGGGTTAAAGCCGCGTTTAATCACATCAACGGATTCTTCCTTATCGCTCTGTTTGCCGGCATTTTCACCAGTATTGCAACGCTAGCAAAGTTGATTACTTGGCTTCTTGACACACACCCGATCCCACTTTGGTCATTTTTCTTTGGTCTGATTTTGGTCTCTGTGTATCACATTATTCGTCAGGTTGAGCAACGCGATCTTGTCCGCTTTGTCATTCTGCTCGTTGGTGTCGGGTTTGCTTATAGTATTACTGTGCTCAAACCTTTACACATGGAACCAACGGCCATTAATACCTTATTCGCTGGAGCTATCGCGATTTGTGCGATGATCTTGCCGGGTATCTCTGGCAGTTTTATTTTGCTGCTGATTGGCATGTATGCTCCTGTATTAGCCGCAGTGAAAGGTTTTCAAGTCGATACATTAGCGCTATTTTTGTCTGGCTGCGTGATCGGTTTACTGTCCTTCTCTCACTTATTGTCGTGGTTACTACGCAAGTTCCGTGATTTCACCCTGATGTTTTTGACTGGATTAATGATTGGTACGTTGCCAAAGATTTGGCCATGGAAAGAAACCATCACTTGGCGCACCAATTCGAAGGGCGAACAAGTGCCATTGCTACAGCACAACCTATCACCATTTGAATTTGAACACGTGACATCACAACCTTCTCAGTTAGTACTTGCTGTCGTGATGATGCTTGCAGCCATTGCTCTGGTTTTAGGTCTAGAGAAATTCGCAGACTCAGATAAATGACTTTGGTATCAAACACATACTGAACCAAATAAAAACGGAGCCAATTGGCTCCGTTTTTATTTATTGGCTAAGGGCAAAACATCTCAATTGAAAACTCTGCTGTATTTGATGCAATAAAGTCCGTCGCGTTATAAGGAAGCTGGTCACCGAGGTATAACGCACAATTTACCGAGGTCACGAGTTGGCGAGCGGCGCATCTGTGCTACGATGCTCGTAATGTTAAGTGATAAATGCTGAACCTTAATGAAACTGTTACAAATCGCCGCTGTTTCAGCCGCATTAGTTGCGGGATTTTATGCCCCGACTCTAATAAAAAGCTTTTCTTCTTCCACTCAAAGCAAGTCAATAGATGAATACTGCTTTCTCTCTACAACCTCTTGCGTCCAAGAAAATGTTACGATGACGCTAAACTCAGAAACTGCTCAACCCTTGGTTCCTACCACTCTAAATGTTGAGTGGCATACAAGCGATGCTAAGCAACTCATCCTAAGTCTTTCAGGAAGAGAAATGGAGATGGGTGAGCCTAAGTTTTTGCTGAAGCAAATCGCTCCTGGCCAATATCAAGGTGACATCATTCTCCCGGTTTGCACGGAGGATGCAATGACTTGGGTTGGTGAACTCAGTGATGGAGAGAATACCGTTTACCCTGCTATAAAAATGCAAAGATAAGGAATCGTTATGAGCCACAATTGGTCCCTATTTCTCGTAGCTGCTTTCGCACTCGGGTTTGGCGTAAAGAGCTATTTAGATAATCAGAAAACGAAGCCAGAGCAAGTGGACAGTTCCACCTCTCAACAAACGGTATTGTTTGGGGAAAATAACCAAGCCGTCAATATCTTCGATGTGAATGACCCTCGCATCCGAGTCGTCTATTTTGGCTTTACTCGCTGCCCAGACGTTTGCCCAACTTCTCTTGCAATGCTGGCAGGAGCACTGAATCAAATTGACGACGCGCAAAAAGCACAACTACGCCCGATGTTCATTTCTTTAGACCCAGAGCGTGATGAGGCCGATGCATCAGCAAAATATGCCCATTACTTCCATCCAATGATTGAAGGCCTATCGGCACCACTTGATGTAACGACACCTTTGGCACACAACTATGGTGTCATTTTCCGCAAGACAGAATTGGAAGGCTCGGAACTAAAATACACGCTGGATCATAGCTCTTACTTTTACTTCTTGAAGCCGGATGGCACGTTAATCACTAAAGTACCGCATACGCTCTCACCGGCACCGATTGTTGAAGCCATTTCAAAACTAACGACCGAAGACTCTTCAAATGACGGTTAAGTCAGTGCTGAAGCAATTTTTCAATTTCCTAACTCATACCAACCCCAATGTCGAACAAGACGTCGATACGATCATTGACGCCATTGGGGGCATAGAGAACCTGCTAGAAACTGGTGCATGTGCGACTCGGCTGCGTCTTACCCTCAGAGCGACGTCCGTCATCGATAAGAACGCACTCAAAAATCATGGCGCGCATGGCGTCGTGATATTGGATGATCGTCATGTCCAAATCATATACGGCTTAAAAGCCAACACGTATTCGCAGATTATGGAAGAGCGCATCACAAAACAAAGTTAATATTTTTGCAGTATAGCTACCCTCTTTAAAAAAGGGCGGCTATACTCCTTTGGCTTAATTAACTCACTTATTTATTAACCAACGAAGAGGACACAAGATGATTGTATTGAATAACACTAACTGGGCATCGCAAGGGTAACCCTAACAGCACCAACTCTGTGGCATAGCCACAACTCCCCTTCTCTGCCCGGTCTTCACCGGGGTCAACTCTATCCGAATTAGACCCTAATGCGATTTGTATTAAGGCGCTTTGTTGCGTCTGGGATAATTCAATAATGAATCAAACACATACTTTTTGTGACACATTAGTTTCAACTTCAAACCCTCTAAAACAATTGGGTTGGAAACCATTTTTTCAGCAACAACTGACATTAGACGATTACGACAACACTATCTTTGCTCGTGTAATTGCGCATCACCGAAGTGGTTATTTATTGGCAACAGAAACTGGGCAAGTTCATCTTAATGCCCACCATTCTTTACCCAATATGACCGTCGGAGACTGGGTAATCTTAAATGAAGATCAGCAATTTGTTCGCTTACTGGATCGCTTGAGCCTCTTTAGCCGCAAAGCCGCTGGCAGCAAAGTGGTAGAGCAACTTATCGCAGCCAATGTGGATACAGTGTTTATCGTCTGTTCCCTTAACGACGACTTCAATTTAAGTCGTATTGAACGCTATCTTGCCTTGGCTCATGAAGCCGAAGTCGAACCCGTCATCGTGCTTTCCAAAGCCGATTTGTGTGACAATACTGATGAACTAAAAAGCCAAGTACAGAAGCTCGACCCTCTATTAGCTATAGAGACAGTCAACGGCTTAGAAATAGAGAGTGCTTCTAAACTCATGACCTGGTGCAAAGAAGGACAAACCCTCGCTTTTATCGGTTCTTCAGGCGTTGGCAAATCAACTCTTGTTAATGCATTACTCGGGCAACAAGAACAGGCAACTGGGCATATTCGTGAAGACGATAGCAAAGGGCGACATACAACTACATCGCGCTCTATCCATCTATTACCTGATGGCGGCATCTTGATTGATACTCCGGGAATGCGCGAGCTTCAACTAGCAGATTGTGAATCGGGGGTCAGTGAGGCATTTTCTGACATTGAGGCGCTCGCTCAGCGTTGTCGCTTTGGCAATTGTAAGCACCAAACTGAGCCAGGCTGCGCAGTTCAAACTGCGATTGCAAATGGCAAACTGGAGGTTCGTCGTTTCAATAACTATCAAAAACTATTGCGAGAACAAGCCTTTAACGGCGCGACTTTGGCAGAGCAACGAGCACAAAGTCGACGATTCGGTAAACTTGCTCGCAATGCCATGAGTGATAAGCGCAGGCGCCAACAAAGTTATTAATTTGTTGCGTTTGAGTTGTCAATAAAATCAAAGGAGACGAAAGTCTCCTTTTTAACAACTTTATTAAAAACCATTACTCATAACTAATGATAATTTTCAACATAAAAATCTTATTTAAATAACATTGAGCAAACATTTAATCCAAAAACAAACTAAAACTAGACACAAAATATTACCAAGCTAAGATATGTGATATTCAGCAAGAAAATGGCTGAATTTATAAAAACAGGATAATTGATAATCATGTGTCTTAGTGACCAGAAGCAATGCTCACCCCTTGTAATATAAGGGCATTATCGCCGTGTAATGATGGACTATTGCCCTGCCACTCTGGCATAAAATTGCAGGAATGATGTATGCAACACAACAGCCTCGTTGCCCGATATGCTCGTGGTAACCTCGTCGTCCAGATCCTTGTCGGTATCGTCTTTGGTATTTTGCTCGCGACAATTTCTCCAAGCCATGCCGAAAGCGCGGGATTAATTGGTAGCCTTTTTGTCGGCGCGCTTAAAGCGATCGCGCCAATTCTTGTGTTTATTTTGGTTGCCGCTTCAATTGCAAACCAAAAGAAAAACCAACACACTTACATGCGCCCAATCGTTGTACTGTACCTGATGGGTACATTCTTCGCGGCGCTATCAGCAGTGGTTCTAAGCTTCCTTTTCCCGACCAATTTAACGCTTGTCACCGGTGCTGAAGGTGCAACGCCTCCTCAAGGTATTGCTGAAATTCTACGCACATTGTTGTTTAAACTGGTCGACAACCCAGTAAATGCACTAGTAGAAGCAAACTACATCGGCATTCTTGCTTGGGGTGTGGGTCTGGGTCTTGCACTACACCACGCATCGGCAACAACGAAGGCCGTATTTGAAGATCTAAGCCACAGCGTGTCTCACATTGTGCGCTTTATCATTCGTCTTGCACCATTTGGTATCTTTGGCTTGGTTGCTTCAACGTTTGCGACAACGGGCTTTAGCGCGCTAGCAAGCTACGCACACCTTCTGGCGGTTCTTCTTGGCGCAATGATGATCATCGCACTCGTTGTAAACCCGGCGATCGTGTTCGTTAAAACCAAACAAAACCCTTACCCACTTGTATTCCGTTGTCTACGTGAAAGTGGTGTAACAGCGTTCTTCACTCGTTCAAGTGCAGCGAATATTCCAGTAAACATGGCACTATGTGAGAAGCTAAAACTGGACGAGGATACATACTCAGTATCTATTCCTCTAGGTGCGACCATCAACATGGCTGGTGCTGCAATCACTATCACAACACTAACGCTTGCAGCTGTGCACACTATGGGTATCGAAGTTGATCTACTGACTGCGCTACTTCTAAGTATTGTAGCTGCGGTTTCTGCATGCGGCGCATCAGGTGTTGCAGGTGGCTCTCTACTACTTATCCCTCTAGCGTGTGGCCTGTTTGGTATCTCAAACGACGTAGCCATGCAGGTTGTAGCGGTTGGCTTCATTATCGGTGTGATTCAAGACTCTGCAGAAACTGCGCTAAACAGCTCAACAGACGTTGTCTTTACGGCAGCAGTTTGTAAATCAGAGCAGCAAAAAGCTCAGTAAGACCGACAGAACAAAGAGAAAGGGGAGCCGATGATGGCTCCCCTTTTTTGTTTAATTGCGCTCAATTACGCGGTGACCAAAGCCACCTCTTCAATTGAGAAATGCTTACTTGGCTCAACAAACTCTTGCTGCGCAGCAATAGTTTGCAGCTCCCATTCGCCTGCATGGTACGTTGCACTTAACACCCCGTAGCATGCGTCATGACAATGTTGGAAAGCTTGCTTGGGAGACCAGCCTTTTAAGAGTCCCGCGGTAAAGATAGCTGAAATAAGATCGCCCACGCCAACAGGTTGTTTAGCAAACTCAAATTGAGGACGCTTCGTAAGGTAAATGCCTTCTTGCGTAGCCAATAGCATGTTGAAGCTGCCATTTTCTAGGCAGTAAAGGTGCTTAACTAGCACCACTTTTGGACCTTTTTCTAGCGCACGTTGGCATGCGGTGATCGCATCGTCTAGTGAGTGGATTTCCATCTCAGAAAATTGACTTAGCTCGAATTGGTTCGGAACGATCACGTCCGCCATTGGCATCAAACGCGTTAGAAGATTTTCAGCAATGCCCGGAGCCACAATGCAGCCTTTGTCTGGCGCGCCCATCACAGGGTCGCAAACATAAAGTGCGTTCGGGTTCGCTTGCTTCACTTTCGTCACGGTATCTTCAACAGCAAGGCACTGCTCTGCGCTACCTTGGTAGCCCGTCAATATCGCTTGGCACTTTTCCAGTGCGCCGATGTTACCAAGGCCACGAACTAACTCGCTGATGTCTTCAGCCGCAAACGCTCGCCCAGTCCAGCCTTCTTGATACTGCGTGTGGTTAGAAAATTGAACGGTATGAATCGGCCATACTTCGAAACCCATGCGTTGCATTGGGAAAACGGCACTGCTGTTACCAGCATGACCAAAAGAAACATGAGATTGTATAGAGAGGATACCTTGCATAGTACCTTACCTCTTATTGTAGTTATCGATAGTTCAAAGACAGCGGCAAGCGCCAGTTTTGCGAAACCAGTAGTGTATCCGACAAACCAAGATTCTCTAACTCAATTCTCCTCAATATCTTCAGAGTAAGTTGGAGCGCTGGTTTTCAACACCATCTTCTTAATTTCCATTTTGTCTTTATTCAGTGCGATTTCTAGGGTATCTCCTTCCCTTATCCCGAGCTGAGCCAGGATTACGCTTGGAATGACTACGGCGGTGTCGTCACCGATTTTAACAGGTTGACTTATCATCTTTCGTCCTCCAAATGTCGAAAATGAGTTTTCACGTCATTGGATGTCTAGCCTCAAATACATTAAGCTGACTTGGATTTGGCGTAAATGCCTAAAAGCAAAGAGCCTTCCACACCGCGTTTGGGAAGGCTCTTTCTGTATTATTTTTTAATTTTCTAAAGGCTCATGCTTCGCAGCAATCAGACCGTAAGCACTCCAGCCTAGGAAGGTTACGATAGAGCCCCACATCATCGCTTCGTAGCCGGAGCCGTAAAGCGCATAGAAGCTGTACAGAGAGCCAATCAGAGCGATAACGTTGGTGGTTTTCATCTCGCGCTCTGGCACGTGCGCCACTTGCTGCATAATAAAGATTGCGCCCATACATAAGATGTAAGGAATAACGTTTGTTACTACCGCTAGGTTAACCAGTGCTTCGAACTGCTCGTTCAGCGTTGGAGAAATCGTCATTAGAGACAATACTGATTGGATGATAGTAATCGCGATCATACCTTTGATCGGTGTGCCGCGTTTGTCCACTTGAGAGAACAATTTAGGGAAGAAGCCCGCGTCAGAAGACGATTTGAACACTGACGCGATAGTGAATTGCCAACCCAATAGAGAGCCCGCACAAGCCAATACCGCCAGACCCGCAACCACTTTACCAGCAGCAGAACCTAGCATCACTGTCCATACGGTTGAGAATGGCGCTGTAGAAGCGGCAAGCTCAGAGTTTGCAACGATACCAGAACAGATGTTTGTCGATACAATGTAAACCACAGCCGCGATTAGCGTACCGCCTAGCACTGCGATTGGTACGTTCTTCTCTGGGTTTTCTACCGCTTCAGAGTTCGCACAAGCTGATTCAAGACCAAGGAATGCCCATAGAGTCATCGCAATAGAAGCACTCACCGCTTCACCAAATGGCAAGCTGTGTGGGTTCCAAGCTTCAATGTACATGGTTGGGTTAAACCAGAACCAACCAACAATACCCAATGAACACACTGGTAGGATTACGCCCCACACGGTGAATGTACCAATTTGACCTGTGATTTTCGCACCACCGAAGTTAGCGAAAGTACAAATCCAAAGAATGGCGATGGTGTACAAACAGGTTTCGACCGGAGATAGGGTCACTTCAAAGAATGCGGAGCCGTAACCCACACAGGTAATCGCGATCGCAATATTCGCAATAAGGAGCGACAAACCGTAAGTCCAGCCCGCCATAAACGCACCCGATTTACCGAATGCGTAAGACGCGTAACCGTTCATACCGCCGTCTCGTTTACTAAAGCGACCACATTTTGCAAACACATAAGCCAACGCCAAAGAGCCCGCAGCCGTGATCAGCCAAGACAACACTGAAATGGTACCCACTTGCGCCAGTTTACTTGGCAGCATGATAATACCGGAGCCAGCCATATTGATGAACGTCAGAATGGTTAACTGCACCACCGACATTTTTTTAGTTTCAGTACTCATAAATTATTCTCCACGAATAAGCGGTTCGCACCGAGGCCGGAGCGTGGTGCGAACGGGTAGATTAATCTTTTAGGACATAACAATGTGCGGTAGTGCGACCGTTAACATCTTCAAGGTACACACCTTGAATTTCTGGCGCGAAGCCTGGGAAGCGGTTAATGCCTTCTTCTAGAGATAGGAAGTAATCCACCACCTGTTGAGTCCAGACTTCACCAGTGATCACACAGATAATGCCTGGAGGGTAAGGAAGTGCACCTTCAGCGGCTACGCGGCCCACGGCCTCTTTAAGTGGTAGGTAATTGCATTCACCACGGAAGTATTTGCGTGTTGCTACGTCAGGTTTGTGAACCATTTGTGGGAAGTACTCGCTGCGGAACATCGCTTTTTGTAACTGTTTCACGTTCAGCTCTTTGTACATGTCATGCATTTCCTGACATAGCTGACGGATGGTGTAGCCACGGTAGCGTTCTTTATTCGCTTCGTAGACGCTTGGAAGTACGATACTTAAAGGGGCATCATCACGGATGAATTTTTCGAATCGGTTAATTTGAGCCACAAGGTGACGGATCTTACCCATATCTTCCGCAGGAGTGAGTAGGAACAAGATAGAGTTCAAGTCGCACTTTTCAGGGATGATGCCATTTTCACGAAGGAAGTTCGCTAAAAGCGTTGCAGGAATACCAAAGTCTGCGTAGCTGCCATCTTCAGCAATACCTGCTGTGGTTAGTAGCAATTTACATGGGTCAACGAAGTATTGACCTTCACCGTACCCCTCGAATTTGTGCCAGCTTGCGTTTGGCTCAAACATGAAGAATTTCTTGTTCGTTGCGATCACGTCAGTGTCGTAGCTGCCCCAAGGTTGGCCTTCGACTTCATCTGGAATGAACGGACGAATCAATTCACAACTCTTAAGGATTTCTTTACGCGCTTCGATACCTGTCTTAACCGCATCGCGCCATAAACGCAGACCTGCTTCGCCGTCGTGGATCTTCGCGTTCACATCAAGCGCAGAGAACAGTGCGTAGAATGGTGAAGTCGATGCGTGCATCATAAACGCGTTGTTAAAGCGTTTGTGGTTACAGTAACGAGCTTGACCTTTGATATGGCGGTCTTTTTTGTGGATTTGCGATGTTTGAGAGAAGCCAGCTTGTTGTTTGTGAACAGACTGAGTCACGATCACACCTGCGTCTTCTGGTTTCAAATCCAGCAGCAGTGGTGAACAGTCTTTCATCATCGGGATGAACTGCTCGTAACCAACCCATGCAGAGTCAAACAGGATGTAGTCACAAAGGTGACCTATCTTATCCATTACGTAGCGAGCGTTGTAGATAGTACCGTCATAAGTACCAAGTTGGATAATAGCAAGACGGAAAGGACGTTCATCGCGTGCACGTTCTGGATCCACTTTCGCGATTTGAGCACGAATGTACTCTTCATCGAAACAGTGCTCATCCATACCACCGATGAAGCCCCAAGGGTTACGCGCCGTTTCTAGGTAAACTGGCATACCACCCGCTTGGATTAACGCACCGTGGTGGTTCGATTTGTGGTTGTTACGGTCGAACAGTACCAAATCACCTTCAGTTACCAGCGCGTTACACACCACTTTGTTTGAAGCAGAAGTACCGTTGAGTACGAAGTAAGTTTTGTCCGCGTTAAATACTTTTGCAGCGTGCGCTTGCGCTTGGTGTGCAGAACCTTCGTGGATCAGCAAGTCACCTAAATCCACGTCCGCATTACACAAGTCACTACGGAACAGGTTTTCACCGAAGAAATCGTAGAACTGTTTACCAGCTGGGTGTTTTTTGAAGAACTGACCACCTTGGTGTCCCGGACAGTCAAACGCTGAGTTACCCATCTCAACATAGTGCGTTAATTGCTTGAAGAAAGGAGGAAGCAGACGACATTCGTACTTGGTTACTGCTTCGTTGATTTGACGACAGTAGTACTCAATTGACTGTCTTTCCAAATCGATAACGCCAGTTAGCCAAACGTAATCTTCTGCCGAAACTGGGTTTTCATCCGTTACTAAGAAAACTGGAATACCGTAACCCGTTTCGGAAATCATTTTATGCAGACCTGCTTTAATGTCTGCTGAAGTAATAATAGCCGCACCAACGTCGGTTAATTCAACTTGCTCTAAAGGTTGTAAATGACGATTAAATTGTTCATCTAAAGATTCAGCTAATAAACTGAAGTCTTCTGGCATGTAATTACTAACACCTATAATTAAACGTTTCATTTGGAATATCTCTTTTTTGTTCTTTAAAATTGACAGGTACAGATATTACAAACGAAAACGATATTTAAAATTCAAAAAACAAATTTCGTGATTAAATTTTCATATTTAAAAGTCTTATTTTCTCGAATTAAAATTTCGCGATCTTTATCACTTTCCAATTGATAGCCCAATGATATTGAAACCAGGCTTAAAAGGAAAAGTAATTAAAAATTGTGTGACCACAGCCATTGTTGTTAGAAATAAAATATCAAGAAAATAATTTTTTGAGATTTCCATCACTATATAATTATTAGGACTATATTATTAGGAATGATAAATATTTTAATTTTAACTAAATTTAAACACATAATAAAAAAGCCATCAACACATGTATTGATGGCTTTTTACTTTAGGTGCAAAGGAAACACAATTCAATTAAATAAATGACTATCTAGTTTGACTCCATCATTCGACCATTGCTGATAACGTTTTACAGACATGCCTGACGAGTACATAGTGTGTTTACAATCCATGCACTCGACAAAATACAAGCCACTCATGCCAGCCATAACGTGCAGTCTACGGCTATCGCAACGCTTACAGGACAAGCGTTTTACTTTGGTATTGACGTCAATACGACGAGCAAAGTTTAACGTTTCATGAGAACATAAAGCCTCAACAGCACTATCTTTAAATGGATGTTCACTCAACAAGTAATTAATGGCGTAATCATACACCGGGGGGATTGAAGATTTTCCACTTTCAATATTACTTATTTTAGCGACGGAAACACCTAATAAAGAAGCGAACTCAGCCTTACTGTACTCTAAGATAAACCTTGAAGAGATAAATTTATCTGCACTAATGATTCTCAACATACACAAATCTCTAATATAAATAAAAACAGAGATAAAAAATTATCTCTATTTATTATGAAACATGTAATGAAAAAGTTACTTCCTAGTGTAATTCTGCATATTAACTATGCTATTTTATTTTTACGTTATCTTGCGCCTAATTAATCATAAAATCAATAATCGACACCTAAATATAAAAGAACAATTTAAGATTTATAATAAATTTTTTAATTTACATTATTAGATAAAGTAATGAATACTATTCACCTATAAATCGGGGCATCAAGTATTGCTCTTCAATCATTATTACTATCAATTGAAAAGGCTTGATCTAAGCCCAATAGCGGAAGTAAATAAAGAGGGAAAAACCTCTTTTTTAAGGTAAACAGATCCCATCTTAGTTAAGTACTAAAAATATGTTGAAAAATCGCATAAATAGTATGCACATCAGTAAAATGACTGCTTAAGTAAGCTTACATTCTGTTGTCGTGACTGATAGAGATACTGGCAAAAGAGCAAAAGAAAAGCCTCAATCTTGAGGCTTCTGGATAAGATAGGTTATGGCTGAAGGAAGTTTTGAGTGAAATCGAGCGCATCTTTAGAGAGTTTTTTTTCGTTGGGCGATGTGCTTGCCTGGTCTTCTGCTGTTACCGTTGTCATCTTAGGCTGAAAATCTAGTGTTGATGTCTCCTCCCAAGCTTCGGAGGCGTCTTTATTCTCATCATTCAACACCGCATTGAGCTCCTCTTCCGCAGGAAAATACGCTTCGCGTTTGTACACTTTGTTAAGGGCTCGAATAATAGAGTGCTTTCTCACCATTCCTGAGGCCAGTTTTCTTTGCAACGGCTTCGCTATGGACTGCAATCCAACGACAACATCAACACCAATATTGGTTGCCACTTCATCACGTAACGTACGCGCAGGTTGGTAGCCCATATTGGCAGCAAGAAACAGCCAAACGTAAGCAATTGCATTACCCGTTTTACCTTTATCCTTCCACGCTTCGCCAGCATGATACATCGCTTTAGCACTGCCACCTTCCGCGGCCCGTTCTAGCCAGTAGCAACCTTTAACCATGCTTTTTTCTGTACCAATGCCATTTAGGTAACATAAGCCGACTTGGATCTTGCCATCCGCACTGTCTTTTTCCGCCGCTTTCATAAACCAGTAAAGCGCATCTGCACTGCGTCCTGCACTATTGTCTGGTGAAAGCTGCCATTCCCCCATATAAATCATGGCATCAATGCAGCCTTCTTCGGCGGCAGTTTCAATCAGTTGGTTACCTTTTGGGATATTTTTTTCAGTTCCTCGACCAAAGACCAAGGCCTTGCCCGTCGAAAATTTCGCTTCGGTATCCCCTTCCATTCCCGCAATTGCGGTACGCCAGAAGTTTGCCTGCTCTTTTAAAATCACATCTTCGCGCATGCGTTCACTTAAGCGAACAATGCCATACATCCCCGTCACATTGTCCAGTTTAGCGGCTTTATCATACCAATACAGCGCTTGACGAATGTTGTCCTTTTCGGCTTCTTTCGCTAGAAATAAAATGGTGGGGATATGCCCGGTTTCTGCTTTGAACTCTCGCTCTTTACGCTCTTGCTCTCGCGCTTTATGCATCGCCTTTCGATAAGCGGCTTCGCGAGCTTTCCTCTCTGCCTCGAGTCTCTGTTTCCGCATCGACAACGAGATCATCCACACAAATATCAGGACGAGTGAAAGGCCAGTTGCCGCAATGGCAATGCCCATACTACTCATAAATAGCCTCTTTTGGTTTCAGGGCCCAATTCAACTCCCTTTCAGGGAAATCTTATGATTACGCGCCGACGTAATGCCGACTACCTTCATTATATAACGACCACTTAGCGAAAATCTGAAGCTTGCGAATACTTAATGGCGGTATTTTACTCAACATCACTGCAACTTATTTTTAAAAGAAAAATATGGCCCTCATTTTTATAGAACTTAATCACGGTTTTGGGGCTGAGATATTCTCATCCCCTATCATCCCCCCTTACTCCTCCCATAAAAATTCACATTTTAATGATGTGCAGAATCTCTCACTATGCGCCTGTTTTATTATTTAATTTGTGAACAAAATCGACTGTGACAGAAAATTTGCACCTGTAAAAAACTTAACAGCCTGCTCTCACATTTTGCTGATGATTCAGTGTATTAGCATCTAATTGAACATTTCCTTTTTTGGCATCTGCCTTTCTAGCGTGTGCAAAACCTTCTTGATGATTGAGTCAGCGAAGGCAGCGCGCAGCTCAATATCAATTCAATAACAATGGATTTGTAAACGTGGACAATAAGACATTTAAATTATCAACAATTGCCAAAACCGTACTGCCTTTGATTTCCGTCGCGGTAATCAGCGGTTGTGGTAGTGATAGCACGAACGAAGATACGACGAACCCTGGCTCAGGCTTGTACCCTGCGGGAGAGAACGAAGTCGTCATTTATTACAAACGTGACGTAGCATCAGCTTCAACAGCAAGCGACTACGAAGGTTGGGGCTTGCACCTATGGAACGGTGAGGGCTGTACCAGCACAGATTTAGACGCAATGGGCATTCCGGGAACAGGAACGGATTGGTCTGCGCCACACCCATTCGATGGCATCAACGACACCTACGGTGCTTACTACGTACTGAAAATAAACCCTGACGCCTCTGACCCAC
This sequence comes from Vibrio sp. sp1, assembly GCF_016920955.1. Classification (NCBI taxonomy): domain Bacteria; kingdom Pseudomonadati; phylum Pseudomonadota; class Gammaproteobacteria; order Vibrionales; family Vibrionaceae; genus Vibrio; species Vibrio sp. sp1. Next base: position 498,220 of record NZ_CP060590.1, on the reverse strand, counting down.
ACGAATGCATGAACTTCATTCTGCACAAAGGTGATGAGAAAGCGTTCGGCAGCGCAAACTCAAAAGTAGAGTTGACGAAAATCGGCGAATCGAAAGGTTTGTTTGGCTTCCACGGCAGCAGTGAACTTTACTACGAGCCAATAGAAGAGCGCCCTGTTGATATTGATGGTCAAAAAGCCCATTGGTTAGACGCCAACACCATTGCATGGGAAGCGGCGACCAGTGCGGATTCCATGAAGCTGTTCTACAGCCTTAGCAATGACATCAAAATGGATGAAGATAAGCAAATCTCTGGCGGTACAGCGGTTGAGCTGACAAAAGCTGGTGAGTTGTCTGATGGTCTGAAATCACGCTTCCGTCACCTTGCTAGCCTTCAAGCTGCGGGTATCGATGTCGATGACGCGACCTTGCGTACGATCCTGAAGTCACAAATCGTTATGGTGGCTTACAACGCAAATGGTGACGTCATTTCTGCAACTGAAGTGCAAAAACCGGGTGTTTTGGATGCGGTGTTTGCCGATTCCAAGGCAGGTAACGCGATCGGTCAAGAACTCGGTGCGATTGTGGAAGGCGGTGCCGCAACCTTCAAACTATGGGCACCAACTGCCCAAGATGTTGATCTGATAATCTACGATGAAAACTTAGCAGAAGAAGCGACCGTTGCCATGACGGAAGACCCAGCAACAGGTATCTGGGTTTCTGAGGCACAAAGCAACGTTGTCAACAAATACTATCGCTACCAAGTTAAGGTGTACCACCCTACAACAGGGGTCGTTGAAACGCGTTTGGTAACAGACCCATATTCAATGAGCTTGTCTAAAAACTCGCGATACTCGCAAGTGGTTGATTTAGATGATCCAAGCTTAATGCCTCAAGATTGGAAAAACTACGCACGCCCAACGGTTAAAAAAGACGAAGACCACGTCCTTTACGAGTCACACATTCGTGATTTCAGTTTTAACGACAGTAAAGGCACACCAAGTCTTGATGGCAAATATCTGGCGCTTACAGAACCTGAGCGTGAGTCTGTTTCTCACTTAAAAGCCCTGAAAGATGCTGGCCTAACAACGCTACATATCCTGCCAGCATTTGATATTGCAACCGTGGATGAAGACGCTGACAAGCGAGTCGATATCACCGACACCGTGGGTAAACTTTGTGGCATCAAGCCAGAAGCCTCCATTTGTGAGACCGAAGATGACGGCAAAGTGATTGAAGAGGTATTAAATAGCTACGACCCAACAACGGGCAAAGCACAAGCGTTGATGAACGATCTTCGCATGCTAGACAGCTTCAACTGGGGTTATGACCCTTACCACTACACCGTGCCAGAAGGCAGTTATGCGACCGATCCTAACGGATCTAAGCGTATTCTTGAGTTCCGCGAAATGGTTCAAGCGACGCATAAAATGGATCTGAAACTGGTCATGGACGTCGTGTACAACCACACAAATGCATCTGGTGTGAACGAAAAATCAGTACTGGATAAGATTGTCCCTGGGTACTACCACCGCCTAAACGTCAACACTGGCGGCGTCGAAAACTCAACCTGTTGTGATAACACCGCAACCGAGAACTTGATGATGGGTAAACTAATGGTTGACTCATTGATGGTATGGGCGGATGACTATAAAGTCGATGGTTTCCGTTTTGACCTTATGGGCCACCAGCCGAAAGATGTGATGGTTTACGCACTTGAAAAAGTCCGTGAAATTGACCCGAATACCTTGTTCTACGGCGAAGGTTGGGACTTTGGTGAAGTCGCGCAAAACGCTCGCTTCGATCAGGCGACACAAGTCAACATGGCGGGGACAGAAATCGGTACTTTCTCTGATCGTCTGCGTGACGCAGTTCGTGGCGGAAGCCCGTTTGATGGCGGTGTAGATTCTGAAGGTAAGCACCCACTTCGCTTTAACCAAGGCTTTGGTAACGCCGCTTACCCTAACGAAGAAACCAAAACTGACGCAGAGTCGGTGAATGGTCGTTTACACAACCAAGATCTGGTTCGTCTAGGTATGGCTGGTAACTTGGCTGACTACATCCTTCTTGATTACAAAGGCGAAACCAAGCTGGGTAAGAACGTTGATTACAATGGTGCGCCTGCAGGCTACACAAAAGTGCCATCAGAGAACATCTCTTACGTGTCTAAGCACGACAACCAAACATTGTGGGATAACAACGCCTACAAGATTGCGACAGGCACTTCATCTGCCGAGCGTGCACGTATGCAGTCTGTGTCCCTATCAACGGTGATGCTTGGTCAAGGCATTCCATTCATCCACATGGGTTCTGAGCTATTGCGCTCTAAATCTATGCAGCGCGACTCGTACGATTCTGGTGACTGGTTCAACCGTGTATTCTTCGACGGAAGCGACAATAACTGGAACGTTGGTCTACCACGTGAAGACAAAGACGGTGCAAACTGGGAGTTGATCAAAACCATCGTTGGTGACAGCACGGCGAAACCAGATTCAACCGACATCGAGCTGACTAAGCAACAATTCCTAGAGCTACTAAAAATCCGTAGCACAAGCGAACTGTTCCGCCTAGATACCGCGCAAGAAGTGATGAACCGTGTGGACTTCCGCAACGTAGGGAAAGACCAAGTGGAAGGCTTGATTGTGATGTCTATCGACGATGGTACATCAGCGGGTGCCGATTTGGATTCGAACTACGATGCTGTCGTGGCCGTTGTGAACTCAACATCAACTGAGAAATCTTTCAAAGTTGCTGGCGCAACTGGTTTCGAACTGCATGAAGTTCAACAAAACTCTGCGGATGACATCGTCAAAGGTGCAAGCTTCACCAATGAAACGTTCACAGTACCAGCACTGACAACAGCGGTATTCGTGCAGCCACAAAACGGCGCGCAAGGTGCTGGCCTACCAGTAAACACGGATAACAAAGACGTATCGAGTATTCCTCCTTACGGCGAAACTGTTGTTTACGTGAAAGGCACGATGAACGAGTGGTCTGATAGCAGTGATTGGGCGATGACCTTTATTGGCAACGGTATGTACTCTGTAACTGGCGTTCTTGAAGTTGGTGAACACGAGTTCAAATTCGCGGACTCTGGTTGGGCAAATCCAAACATCGGTTGTGATGCTGCGAATATAGCTTCTGGTTCACTAGAATTAGGTTCAGAAGGTAACTGTAAGCTGTCTGTTGCTGAAACAGGTAAGTACAACTTCACTCTGAACGCGCTGCATGTTCAAGATGAAAGCGTAGAAAAACCGGTCGTGTCAGTGACCAAGTCAGCAGATGCACCAACATTCGGTGAAACAGCACTTTACTTACGTGGCACTATCACTACATGGGATGCTCCAGCACAAGACTCAACAGCGAAGTTCAGCTATGTTGCAAATGACGTTTATTCGCTAGACATTGACCTAGCGGCGGGCAACTACGAGATGAAAGTTGCGAGCGCAGACTGGGCAGCAGACACCAACTTCGGTGGCGAAGGCAGTGTTGAGCTTGGTAAAGCGCTAACGATGGAAGTCGGTGGCGGTAGTGCAAACCTGAAAATTGCGATTGCAGAAGCAGGAAATTACAACTTCCACTTCAACGCGGCTGACAAGTCGGCGCCAATCGTGACGGTAACGAAAAACTAGTTTCATTTAAAAACATCCGTAATGAAAAAGGGGAAGCATCACGCTTCCCCTTTGTTTTGTTGGCGTCACTAAATGGTGGATACCAAAATCAAAAAGGTGTTAGTTTCCCCAAATCTGTTCAACAAACTCAGGATGATCAATGAATGGATTACGATTGCCCTGAAAATCAAACACTTGTTGATTGCGGTTTCGTTCTTTTTCACTAACGGGATCATTTTTGTGCCAACGTTTCAGCATGTTTAACATCCAAGGTTCAAAAACCGTCGAACTTGAACCATCAAGGACAGCATCCGCATTGCTTGAATTGCCTTCCCAGTTACCTACAATATTTTCATAGCGGGTTGCCATGTAGAAATAGGCACGAGCAAAATCGCCTTTAAACTCATCGATCGGCTCAAACACCGTACCGGAGTAGCCCAGACTAGTGCTTGCTTGGCCAAGTTTAGAGCCATTACTAGACACGTAGGTCGCGGTGCCCACTTCACCAAATGGCCAATTACTGCGCTTCGCGTTTACATAACCATCAGTTGCAAACAAGTGATGACCGTCTGAGTTCATCGGCTCAACCTTACCGCCAAACCAGCTTTTCGGAAAAGAGTGCTCACGGTTGTAGCAATCCCCTTCCGTTTTGTATTGGCCACATTGGTCTGTGACTTTGGTAAAGCTTACTGTATCGCTAGCAGATGGCTTTTCAGAGTACATATCGAGAATAGAGCCATCATTTTCATAGTAACGATCAATATCGGCATCTTTTACCAAGGTCCAGACCGCAGAATAACCTCGGCTGGAGTGATTATTGATAATGTTAAACAACGCTGTTTTTAGAGCGTATCCCGTCTTACCAGATGCCGCTTGATAGTAACCATCAACCACTGGTGGGGTCGTCGTTGTGTCACCTAAGTTAAAATCGGTGGTTTCACTTTTCGAGAATTCAGCGCCAGAAGCAAGAGTCTTATCTCCCACCTTCAACGCGTAAGACCCCGAACCATTGCCACAGCAAATGCCGTCGCCATAGCTGTCTTGAATCGTAAATTGGTAGTTACCATCGGCCAAACACATGGTCTTTTCAACAGAGGTTGACGACTCATACCCCTGACCAGAGAAAAGCACTTGCGCTTGGCTATTTTTCAACTCCCAGCTAGTTTCTGAGCCATAGTTGTCCGTCGTGAGTGTAAGAACCACCTCATGATCACTACAATTTTCTACAGGAGGTTGTGTACTTGCCTCGGTCGGTTGAAAATTATCGACGTAGACAACTTCTGAGCCATCAAAACTGGCTTCATCGTAAAAACGCAAACCGACGTTGATGGTCTTGTTCGAGCTCGCTGTGTAATTGTGCACGAGCTCTTGCCACTGGTTTATCTGTTGTGGGTTCGAGTAATTGTGATAACCATCAACCACCAGACGTGCTTTTACATTTCCTTCGGTATGATAAACCGAGACAGAAAACGGATAGGTTTTCCCTTGCTCCACATTAATGGTTTGCAAAAAGTCGGTGTTGCTTTGGGTACCTGTATTCACGACGACCTGGGCAGCCAGACCACCCGATTTGATTTGCTCGCTGCTTGGCGACACTGTAATGCCCGCGTCAATCTCTGACCACTGCGTAGGTACATTGCCATTCCACTGTTCAAAGTCACCGTTGATAATTTGGCTATATGCAAACGGAGAGCTAGCAGCAACAAGGAGACAGAGGGAGTTCGTTATGGATTTCATTATACTTTTCCATTAGTTATATAAATCCCAAACACGATAAACATATTAGCGGGGCATAAGTAATCCTTCAGTCACATTTCTACGTTGCACAAGTGTTAATTTACTTTTTAATGTGCAGCTTATCTCACAAATATCCATCTGCTGAAAACAAATGCCAATACAAAAAGCGAAGCAACTTGTTGGCTACATCGTCGTAAAACCATTAAGGGAAAAGTAAAACAGACAGAAAAAAGCCAAGTGTGAGCCTATGGGGGTCAGCAACAACACTTGGCTTGTTTATAAGAAAGCTTGTGGTCAGCTCAACTGGTGAGCATCAATTCTGGATAATTCCTTAAGGTTTTACCGCAAAGAATCGTCCTTGTAGTGGCGACATCAGAATCTGATATTGACCATTACTCGGAGTAATTTTTTCATTCGTGAGCAAATCCACCAACTCACCAGTACCAACACTCTCCTGAGTAAGAGTGACGCTTCTAGCGCTCTGTAAGGTATTTAGCGCAAACAAGACTTTGTCCGAACCAGATTGTTTCAAGTCCACATAACTGCCGTTACTCGCAACTAAATTCGTGCGTGACCCTTGATAAAGTGCAGGATGCGCATCGCGCATTGTCATCAGCGATGTCACATAAGATTTGAGATCGGCTTGGTTTGCATCAAGCGTCGCCGTCACGCCTTCAATTTTCGCACTGCTGCGCGCAACGTGATCATCGCACAAACCTTGAATGGCGCAGGTGCTGTTGTCTTCTTTTGCGGCAAAACCATCCACTTGATCCCCGATTTCATCACCGTAGTACAACGTGATTGGCCCGGTGTACGCCGCTTGGAAAGCAAACGCGGCTTTATGGCGTAACCAATATTCTGCATCATTCACATCCGCCAAGTTTCCGCGCTGTAACAAGTCACCAAAGCGCACTAAATCATGGTTGCCGATCATCAAATTCGGCTGCGCATGTGTTGGATATTGGTTGTGTGTGCTGTAGCCGTTGTCTAACCAATCCGCACCGCGACCACCCACGCCGCTCTCATTCACGGCCAAAGTTTCAACGATGCGATATCGCATAGGGAAGTCAAACGCAGAGCACAATGCTGGATCGCTGTTCGATCCATACGCCTCATTCGCGATTTCAGACTCCCCTTTCCAAATCTCTGCCACCATATAGCCCAACGGATTCACTTGTTCGCCTTTGCTATTGGTGTACGTCACACTTTGTGAGGCTTCATCGACGGCTTTACGAAGTTGTGTCCAAGCGTCTGTCGGAACTTGATAGGCTTGATCTAAACGCCAGCCGTCAATCTTCAGTTCTTTGATCCAATAGGTTGCCACTTCTTTGTAGAAATCGAGACTGGCCGGGTAATCAACGGGATTGCTCGATCCCGATGGCAACAAACCGGAGGGAGATGGTTTGATCAAACCATCTTTGTGATGACCAAATACACCATCAAAAAACACGTATAAGCCGCGTTTGTGTGCTTCCTCGACCAAGGTTCTCGCCGTTTCTAAATCACCAAAACGTGGATCAATGGTGAAGTAATCCGTTGCAAAGTAGCCCGTGGCATCCAGACGATCGGCCCAGTGTTCTTGGCCCACTATCGCTTCCGATTCAAAAACTGGCGTCAACCAAATCGCGTTCATCCCTAAATCTTGGATGTAATCGAGTGAATCAATCACTCCTTGCAAATCGCCGTTATGATGGCTGGTGCCATAACCTGTACCGTGACCAATGCTCGCATCACCATCCACAAAACTCTCTACCATGATTTGATAAGTACGAAGTTGGTTACTTTGCGCCATGACATTGGCTTGGCAAGCATAACTGGTATCCGGTAGCGGAGTGCTGCTATTAGTGTCGCCACCACCAGAAGAATTACACGCAGATAAAGCACCAATCACACTTAACGCAAGCAACGATCGAGACAGGCGATGGTTACGTAGGATATTACGCATTTTATTCTCCCTAACTTACTCAAATAAACTACGGAAATTTGAGTAATAAAATTAACCCCGACATGTGTTTCATGCAGGGGTTAATAAATAAAAATAGATTTTAAATAACTGAATGGAATATTATTGGCACTTATTTACCATGACATGAACAGGTTTGCCTTTTCCTTCAAACTGAAGACTCCATACATATTTACCATCTTCTTTAATATCAACCGAAGTATCCGTACCGTAACCACCAAATGTTAATGGTGTTAATTCACCAACGTTCATTCTATTACCTTTTGCGGTAAATTGTGGGAACCACAACTCGGTCGCGTACTGCATTTTGTAGGAGCCTACTTTTTCTTGAACCACGGCTTGGTAGAAATTATTCCCTTTGTAGGTGTATTGACGCTGAGGCACGTGTTTCCAATCGGAATCCGCAAACGTACCCACCACAAATAGTGGTTTAGAAATAGGTCCTTTCGCTGTGCTATCTGGGTTGTCACACGCTTTCATGAAAGCAACCACTTCGTCTTGAGACATATTAACAACAGGCTCTGCGGCCGCTTCTGGTTCTGCAGTCGATTGACAACCCACTAAGGCAGCAAGTAGAGCAGCAGCAAGAGAGGTCTTCATCATGTTCATTTCACGTAATTCCTTTTTAGTATATCCAAAGTAAAATAAACTCAACGGTTAAAAGAAATATTAATCGTTATTAAAATGGAAATATCAAACGACAAATAAATATCGTCAGATTGTGAATTTAAATCACTTCGAGAAGTTTGTTTATTTCCTAAGTACAAAAAATAAATTAGGAACTGCCATTAATTATTGATCCAACCTATATAAAAAACAAAGTAATAAAAATAATTATGTGAATAAGGTAACTCTATGTAGGGGTATTTTTATTAGTTTATTTTCTATGAAAAAGGTCAGCATTTCGCTGACCTTTTTTTATCTGATTATTTTCTATTTACGGCTTTCACAAACACTTGTTGTGCACCTTCAATACCTAGCTCTTTTGCTTCATCAAGCAAAGTGAGCGCTTTCGGAATATCATTCGCTGCGACTGCCGCTTCAATTGAGCTGTAGTAGTAGCTAGTAAGGTCCGTACCTTGGGGAATGTTGTCGTTTTTCGCAACAATCTTAGTATTCACAATATCATTCGCGGATACCGAAAAGCGGAACTGACCGAGTGGGCTATGTTTCGCTAGAGGGTCTGCAATATCTGGCGGCTGAGTGTGACGCGCCATGGCGAAGGCTTTTGCAGGGTGTAAAACTTGTGTACTTCCTTTTAGATCGGCGGAAGTCGTGTAAACCAACACATGCAGATCGTTACCTGTCATGTCTGGAATCACATTGAGATCAAGTACGAATTTATCGTTGTCCAACAGTTTTGCTGGTTCGTACTTAAACTTTGAAAAATCTGCTTGGTAAATGGTTTCTCCTGCCGAGTTCATCACTGCGACATTAGGAGCATAAAATTGAAGTTCTTTACTTACGAATGTCTCTAATTTGATATCGAGACTGCCACGGTTACCTGGAAGAGCAAACGCTGCAATAGCGCCAGCACTGTTACCATCCAACAACATTTGGCTTTTATCAGTCAAAGCGAATTCAGTAACCACAGGCACGTTAAGCGGTACCCATTGAATATCACCCGATTGCGTGATCACTTGTTGCTGACCTTTTGGACTCATCTCTACTTGTTCTACAGACGCACAACCAGTAGCCAACATGCCCAGCAGTACGGGAGCAAGCCATTTTTTCATTACTGTCTACCTCGACTCTTTATTGTTTTTTAAATAAATACAGCCAGATAAGTTCTGGCTGTATCATTCTAGGACAATTTAGGACTTAGTGGTTAGATGATTACCACCAAGCTTCAGCTTGTACACCGAACTGGAACGTATCATCTGAACGACCGTTGTCAAATGTGTTAGTGTTGTCTTCTTTGTCAGCCGTTAGGTAAGAAGCGTAAACACGGATTTCAGGACGAGCCCAGAAGCTAGAACCAGCAGACCATGCTTGAGCAACAGTTAGCTTACCGTATTTGTTTTCTTCGCCGTCGTTATCGTCGATAGCGTAACCAGCTTCGAAAATAGTTTTGTGGTTGTCATCCCATTTGTACATTGGACGAACAACAACAGACATTGTTTCCCACTTGTCTTGGCCAGCCCACATGTCTTCACCAACACCGTACACTAACTGGTGACCCATTTCCCAGCTGTCGCCCATGCCGATTACACCCCAGTTGATTAGGCGGTAACCAGATGCACCGTTGTCAGCTTCTGCGCCGTACCAGCTGCCGTCGCCGTAGAATGCCATTGTTTTAGAGTAACCTTCAGTACCGTACTGAAGCACTGTTTTGTTGAAACCAGCGTCTAGACCTTGAGTCAATTCTGCTGTGAACATTACGCCGTTTTTCGCATCTTTAGTGCCGTTTGGCGCAGCGTCAGTTTCGTTAAGAATTGCGTAGTTCAAGCCCATTTCTAGAGAGCCATTGTCCCATAGAGGAAGACCTGCGTAACGTACGTCTAGAGTGTTTACGTTTGTTGCGCCGCCATCGTTGCCTGGGTCTGCGATATCGCCGCGGTCGTTACGAACCCAAGCGAAAGAAACTTTACCAGGACCAGCTTCGATACCTTCAACACCAGCGCCCGCGCCAGAGATGTTCCAGTAGTAGAAGTCAGAGATATGAATGTCGTGACGTTGGTAGTAGCGTTTACCTGCCCAAAGCGTTGCTTCAGGAGCAAAGTTTAGTAGGCCTTTAGCTTGAACGTTGAACTGACGTAGTGCGAATTGTGCATCGTCTACACATTTCACTTCGCCGTTATCCAAACCACAGTTAGCAGAAGTGCTTTCCCAGTCGTTTGAACCGTTAGAAGTCATTGCAACCATAGAGTCTACGTAGAACGTTTTGCCGTTGTTGTTGTAAACTTCTTTACCTAGTTGAATCTCGCCGTAGATATCGCTTTCATTACCTAGACGACCGATCTTGTTCTTTTCGAATGTTAATTGTTGACCACCGTCAGCGTTCACGCCAACGCCAGCACGCATGTAACCGTGGAAATCCACTGCGAATGCAGAACCAGCAGCTAAAGTTGCAGCTACAGCAGCAGCAATTGCACTTACTTTTTTCATTCTTAACTCCATTAAGGGTATTTATAATTCTGTCTTCCCTGCTCACTCTTTTAGGTGAATATAGGCAGTAAAAACACACCTAAAGAAAGAGAGGTAAGATGGGAACGAATCCCCGTTTGTTTCAACAGTTGTGAGATTACCCGAGGCGTACAAGGATGACTTCCTCCGCCCCAAACTAATTTAAGGGGGATGAGAAGGGAGTAGAAAATTTACCGAATGGTGTTTTTTCGAGTCAGATCACCAATCTAGGGAGGAATTAGTAAGTTTGTTCGGTTTTGAGCCGCTACAAAGTGATAGCCATTTCATATTTTTGACTCTAAGCCGTCACATAAAGTAATTAAATTACACGAACATTTTTATATTTAGGGTGGTTGACCTTAGTAAGACAAAGTTTTTAACTTATAGTTTCCTAAAGGTAGCAATAAATATTAAATAAAGTATCTCCGATGACACGACTTCTCTCTCGCCCCTACCCCCTGGGCGCAACATTGAATAAAGAAGGCTGTAACTTCTCTATTCATGCTCCGGGCGTAAAAGACATTCAACTGGCATTGTTTGCAAACGATGGCAGCTACGAGCTTCACGGTTTACCGAATGAATACGCTGGCATACGTCATACTTTTATTCCAGATATTAAGCCGGGGCAAAAATACGGTTACCTTGTCTCCCACAAGGACGAGCCACTGTTAATTTCTGATCCGTACGCAAAATCAATAGATAAAGCCCTCCACTATCACCCTCCCTACTCTCCAGCCAAAAGTTTCGATATGCCGAAGTGCGTCGTTATCGAAGATGATTTTGACTGGCAAAACACGGATCACCCGCGTATACCCAGAGAAGAGATGGTGTTGTTTGAGACGCACGTCAAAGGGATTACCCAACGCCACCCAGAGGTTGAGGACAAGCTGAGGGGGCGCTATTTAGGTCTTGCATCACCTGAAATGCTGGCCTTTTACGAACAACAAAACATCAACACGCTGCAATTGCTACCTGTCGCAGCATGCATGCATGAGCCTCACCTACTAGAGTTGGAAAAGGTCAATTATTGGGGATACAACCCTTATCTCTTTATGGTGCCCGATCCGCGCTACGCAGAACAAGACGCCGTTACGGAATTAAAAACAACAATTCGCGAATTGCATAAAAACGGCATCGAAGTGATTCTCGACGTGGTTTACAACCACACTGCTGAAGGTGGTGAAGGGCCTACAATTTTCAACCTGAAAGCCCTCGACTCCTGTTTTTACATCAAACATGGCAACCACTTCGCCAATTACACTGGCTGCGGAAATACAGTGGATCTCACCTACCAACCAGCCTTAAACCTTGTGATGGATACATTGCGCTACTGGGTTAGCGAATTTAAAGTCGATGGCTTCCGTTTTGACTTGGCTGCAACGTTAGGTCGACAGGGCGATGATTACAACCCAGAAGCAGCTTTCTTTAAAGCCGTTGCGCAAGACCCAATTTTGCGTGAAACCAAATTGATTGCCGAACCTTGGGATATTGGTCCAAATGGCTACCAAGTGGGTAACTTTCCATTTGGTTGGAACGAATGTAATGACAAACTGCGTGATATTTCCCGCAGTTTTTGGCGCGGTGATCAAGGCTATTTAAAAGAGTTTGCCACTCGATTAATGGGCTCTCGTGACATTTATAGTGCAGCGAACTGGCCATACAAACTCACCGTAAATTACATCACGTATCACGATGGCTTCACACTGCAAGATTTAGTGTCTTACAAACACAAACATAACGAAGCCAATGGCGAAGAAAATCGCGACGGTCACGGTGACAATCGTTCAGAAAACTACGGTGTTGAGGGCGAGACGGAAAATCTGATGATCATCGCCACGCGTGAGAAGCAAAAACGCAACCTTATTGCTAGCTTGCTGTTTGCCTTCGGTATCCCACACATTCTCACTGCTGATGTTCTGTCTCACACCCAAGGCGGTAACAATAATGCCTATTGCCAAGACAACGAAACCAGTTGGCTGAACTGGGAAGAGACAGAACGTAAGCAACATTTCAAAGCATGGATGTCACAAATGGTCGCCAACCGAAATCAATACATGGTGCCATTTATCCGAGCTTTCAGTGGCGAAAACCGCAATAACAACCGTATTTTCTGGCGCCGTACAGACGGTCGCTTAATGGAGCACGATGATTGGAACCGTTTAAGCTCCGTCGCACTTCACCTTGGTATCGGTAAAGAAGGGCAAGAGCTGGTCTACCTCATCAACCAAACTAACGCCACAGCGCGCTTTAAGCTCCCCAATGAGCGAAAGCAAGAATGGGTGACGATCTGTGATACAAACGTACGTAATCTCAACCCAGGACATGCTGAAGGCGAAGTCTTGCTGTCACCCACCTCGATGGTGATTTTGCACTATCAACCAAACCAAAGCACACCAAAAGGTGAACAAACGCATAGCTAAGTTATAAACGCTCCAAAAAAGGAAAGCCGATGCATCTCAGTGCTTCGGCTTTTTTGTTGGTTAGATGTGCCTAACTCATTATTCGCAAGGCGGCGCTAGGTGAATCAAAGCTAACCCACCCAGTGACGTCTCGCGGTATTTCTTGTTCATGTCTTTGCCCGTTTGATACATGGTTTCAATCACCTTATCCAACGAGATCAAACATTTACTATTACGCTTTAATGCCATGCGAGAAGCATTGATCGCTTTCATTGCACCCATCGCATTACGCTCAATACACGGAACTTGCACTAAGCCCCCAATTGGGTCACAAGTCATGCCTAGTGAGTGCTCCATGGCAATCTCAGCCGCAATACAAATTTGCTCATTGCTGCCACCACGCAGCGCGGTCAAGCCAGCTGCCGCCATGGAAGAAGACACGCCAACTTCGCCCTGACAACCCACTTCGGCACCCGAGATAGACGCATTAGTTTTGTACAAAATGCCAATCGCACCGGATACAGCAAGGAAGTCTTTAAGCTGTTTAGTATCGAGCTCTTTGATGAAGCGATGGTAGTACATCAATACCGCTGGAATCACACCCGCCGCACCATTGGTTGGCGACGTTACGACTTGTCCACCAGCCGCGTTTTCTTCACTCACAGCAAAAGCAAACAGGTTAATCCAATCCATGATTTCCATTGGATCGTTTTCAATTGCTGCATTTGCTTCAAGCTTCTTCAGCAAGTTAGGCGCACGGCGGGTCACGTTCAAGCCGCCGTCCAAGATACCTTCTGTCTCGAAACCACGCTCCATGCAACGCGTCATCACACGCCAGATCTGTTCTGCGCGTTGATTAATGGCTTCCATATCCTGAAATGCTTGTTCGTTTTTCAGAATCATGCCGCCGAGGCTCATGCCATTCTTCTCAGCCTGTGCCAACATTTCGTCTGCACTGGAGAATGGGAACTCAACTTCTACGGGTGCAGTCGCACTGCCATTTTGCAGTTCATCCGCCGTTGCGATGAAACCACCACCGATAGAGTAGTAAGTTTCAAACCCAACCTGATTGCCGTGCGCATCTAACGCAGTAATCGTCATTCCATTCTCATGCAGAGGAAGGTTCTCTTCATGGAACAACATGTCCGTTTTGTAGTTGAATTCGATTTCATGACGGCCATCGACAGACATCATGCCCTCTTCAATCGCCTTGCGCATCGCTTTATTCGCAGAAGCGATTTTGATGGTATCTGGTTTGTTACCCAACAGACCCAAAATGGTTGCACGGTCAGTATGGTGACCAATCCCCGTTAACGAGAGTGAGCCGTATAAATCGACCTGAATACGAACCACTTTTGCCAAGTTCGATTCAATCAAACGAGTGAAGTGGTAACCCGCGATCATTGGACCATTGGTGTGAGAGCTAGAAGGACCCACACCAATCTTGTAAATATCAAAGATGGACAGCATAAACTTACCTATTACGACAATGCAGCATAAAGCCAATCAGGGAGAACCATACAAGCAGCGATGGTCGCCACAGCGAACACTAACAGCCCGTAATGGCTTGCGGTTGGCTTTGCAAAAAGATGTTTTTGATTATTGATAAAAATTTGTTGCTCGGCAGTCACCGCGCCCCAACGACGGCTCACTAACACACCAAACAACAGGAAGACAAAAGTACCAATTGGCGCAAACCACGGCCAAGCTACGTCGAGATACATGGCAGTAAACACCGCAATCACACTCATGATACTGCCAACGATCACGCCTTTCTCATTGGCTTTCGCCCAGAATAAACCAAGCACGAATGAACCCAAACGGATACCAACAAAGATAGAAGTCAGACTAGCGATGGTTTTGAGTACCGATTCATTCGATACCGCTAGAAGAGCTGGCACTACCACCATGGCCGCAGCAAGCAAACTCATCTTTCTTGCGACTTTTTCGTAGTGCTCATCATCGGCACTCTTGCGAACGAAACGCTTGTAGATATCGAACGTCGCGACGGTCGCCATCGAGTTGTAGGTCGAATCCAAGGTCGACATTGCGGCCGCTGCCAATGCGGAAATGATCAAACCAACGACGATTGGGTTAGTGTGGTTGAAGACGAAATCCAAAATCACTTCGTTGCTGTTTTCAAACGATTGATCTTGATAGAAAACACTCAAAAGAACACCGAGTACTGCGAAGAACAAGTACACGAAAAACGCACCGTAACCACACAACAGCATCGACTTCTGCGCCGTCTTTTCACATCTCGTCGCTAACGTGCGTTGGATGATCAATTGGTTGGTGCCGTACACACTCAAATGCAAAAAGCTCACGGCAACCACGCCAGCCCAGAGTGTGGTATCTACGCCTAAATCAAAGTCTAAATTGATGATATTCAGGTGATCACGAGAAAGGTAATCTGCCGCATTAATCTCTGTCATTAGAATGGCAAAGATAGCGATGCTGCCTGCCACCAACACTGCCGATTGCAACATATCGGTCCAGATAACCGTGGAAATCCCGCCCGCATAGGTATAGCAAGCGGTGAAAATACTGATGTAGATGATGGCTTCAGAAATACTGATAGGCAGAACTTGCACTAAGATCAGCGCCACAGCATACAAAATCACACCCGCAGAGATACATTGAACCACAATGAACACAATCGAGTTGATGGTTCTTGCATACACCCCAAAGCGGTGCTCAAGGTATTCATAAATCGAAGTCAAGCCCAGCTTATAAAAGACTGGCACAAAGAAAATGACGGTGAAAAAGATAACGATGGGATAGTTAAGGTGAATACTCATCGCTTCCATGCCAGAGCTATAAACCCAACCTGGCATCCCTACAAACGTCATCGCACTAATGTAAGTCGCAAGTATCGAAACACCTGCCGTAAACCAGCCAAATTGCTTTCCACCCGTAGAAAAGTCGCCACCATTGCTGTAGCGCTTATTCACTAAATAGCTGATTAATATGGTGATTAACACGTATAACGCAATCACCACAAAACTTGAGTACGTAACCATTTCAGGGTTTCCATAATTCTGGGTGCTAATTATTTGTGCTTGGATATTACTTTAAAAAAGCATATCTAAACGATAATCCCGCCATAACTGTGACTATAATCACCAATATAGACGGTTATATATTCAAAAATGCCAAAAAGACCGATTAAATGAGACTCCCATCACTAAAAACCACTAACTGGGTACGCATTCATTTTAAAATTGATGTTGATCACGGATCTAATAACCTTAAAAAAACTATGATTCACCCCGACACGAAATCGAAGATGATCCAAATAAGATCGTGTTCATTAAGTTTGAATAGCAACAAATCCTAAGTGAAATAGAGGTTTATCGGTCATGAATGCCAAAAGACACATGAGCGAAGTTCCTATGATTCAAAGGGTAGCGGCCTATCTAGCGATACTGGTTGGTTACTTTTTCTATTGTTATAACTTTGTAATTATTGACTACGTACGCCCATACATCGTTGAAGCGTATGATGGTATTAGCCTGTCAGACACTGCCCAGTTCTATACATGGCAGTCGGTTGGTGCACTTATCGGTGCATTGAGCTGTGCTTGGTTCGCAACAAAATTTGGTAAGAAATCCACTCTTATTACCATCACAGCCCTAAACGGTGGCGCAACGATCATCAATATGATGTTCACCGACTACACAACATGGGCAGCAATGCGTTTCATCATTGGTTTGTCACTGGGTGGTTACTTCACCGTGGCAGTAAGCTTGATGATCGGCCTATTTACGCCAACGGTACGTGGTAAGTTGACGGCATTCGCGTCTTCTATGTTCTCTGTAGCACTGATGGTAATGGGTGCGTATGCAGCATTTATTGCAAGCATTGATGCACCATGGGAAAGCCTAATGCTTGTTGGTGGTATCCCACCATTGGCAGCCGCTGTGGTCATGATCTTTGTGCTACCTAGCGACAGCAAAGTGATCGCTTACGGTGAAGAAGAACAAGCAAAAGCGGAAGAATCAGACGCACCAGCGAAAACAGGCTCTTGGGGCGAAATGCTAAGCAAGCCTTACCGTAAGATCACTCTAACGTGTCTATTACTGGCTGGCCTTAATTTCTACGGTTTCCAATTCTTTGGTGGCTTCGTAACCACTTACCTACGTGATGTACGTATGTTCGACGGTGCAACCATCGGTCTCATCTTCTCTATCTCAGCATTTGGTTCACTGTTTGGTGCGTGGTTCTGGGGTTGGGTAGCTGACAAATTCGGTCGTAAGGTGAACGCATTTGGCTTCATCCTAGCGGGCATCATGGTTTCAATCTTCTTTGTTGCACCTGGCGACATGGTGATTGGCGGCCTAAACATGCTGGCTCTACTTGGTCTGATTTACAACTTCGGTCTGTCTTCTTCAGCGGTATGGGGTGGTTACTTCTCAGAACTGTTCCCAGCACACCTACGTAGCTACGGCGCGGCGCTATTCCACGGCGGTCGTATCCTCGGTATGTGGGCACCAATGGTACTTATCTTCATCCAAGAACGTACCGACCTACAAACCGCAATGTGGGGTTCACCAATCGTATGGATCCTTGCTGGTCTTCTATGGCTATCACTGCCAGAGACACTAAAAGGCGGCGTGTTCGATAAGAGCAAAAAAGCCGAAGCAGCAAAAGCGTAACTGAATTTCAAAAACTCCGGCTGGCTCCCCGGCCGGATGAAAAAACTTAATTTCGAGTCCTGTTCCCAAAGCCGACTCGACAGCAAATAAGAGAGTTTATTATGTCTAAATATCAAAAAGCGAAACGCGTTGTACGTGAATACTTCAGCGCAATGGAAAACGCAACTCACGAGAACGTGGCAGAAGTACTAAAAGCACACACTTCAGAAGATTACCTATGGCGTGGTGTTTACCCATTCCGTGAGCAACAAGGCGCTCAAGCAGCGGCTGACGTTTTCTGGGCTCCTTTGATGAAATCAATGACTCGCATGCAGCGTCGTCAAGACATCTTCATCGGTGGTGAGAACGAAGTAACATCAGGTGAAATCTGGGTAATGAGCATGGGTCACTTCATGGGTCTATTCGACGCTGAATACCTAGGCATGCGCCCAACTGGCAAAATCATGAACATCCGTTACGCAGAATTTAACTGTGTTGAAAACGGCAAGATCACTAAGACTGGCCTATTCCTAGACCTTCTAGGTGCAATGGACCAAGCGGGTTGTTACCCACTGCCACCATCAACAGGTAAGCACTTCGTATACCCTGGTCCTCGTAACCACGATGGTCTACTGTTCGAAGACGCAGCACCAGAAGAAGGCGTAGCAACACTAGCACTAGTGAACAAGATGGTTGATGACCTATCTGCACTAAACGACAGCGGCGCTATGGGTTGCCCACCAGAAGTTCTTGAGAAGAGCTGGTCTAAAGACATGATCTGGTACGGTCCATGTGGTATCGGTGCGTCTTATACAATCCCTCGTTACCAACAGCAGCACCAATTGCCGTTCCGTAACAACCTAAAAGACAAGAAGTTTAACGGCCACGTATGTCGTTTCGCAGAAGGTAACTTCTCTTGTTTCTTCGGCTGGCCAAACCTATCTAACACGCCTATCGGTGGTTTCCTAGGTATGACAGGTGGTGAAGTACGTGCAGACATGCAAGTGGTTGACGTTTACTACCGTGACGGCGACAAGCTATCTGAGAACTGGGTACTGATCGACCTTCCTTACTGGCTAAAACAGCAAGGTCTAGACGTGTTCGAGCGTACTCAACAGATCCTAAACCCTTCTCTCTAAGAAGTCCTAGGGGCGGATTGTCAACCCGCCTTTATGTTGCCTGAATCCCCTCTCGGTTCAGGCGACATGCTCCCAACTCGTGCCTCAAGGATGGGGCACAACCTCAAGATAGAACCCTTATTCAAAACGGGCATGAACGCACGGTGGCTTTCTGCGCCCTGAATAATGAGATTGATGATGAAAAAGTCGACCCTTTCTGCAGTGATTTTAGCAGCGCTTACTTCTAGCTCAGCCTTTGCTGCACACACTTTTGTTAATGACGCTGGCGACAGCCTAACCATCGATGGCCGTTTCGATCTTCGCTACCAAGACCGTGGCGGTGATGACAACGGCGAATGGAACAGCGGCAGCTCACGTTTCGGTTTGAAAGGCCAAATGGGTCTGGATAACGGCTGGACTGGTTTCGGTCACGCGGAATGGGGCTACAACTCTGGCGCGAACGGCGACAACATTTACGACCGCTTGCTATACGCAGGTGTTGATCACGAAAAATACGGCAAGATTGCTGCGGGTACTAAACAGTGGTCTACCTTCTACGACGTAGCATGGTACACCGATTTAGGTCGTGTATTCGGTACTCGTGGCTCAGGTGTTTACAACCTAGCTGACTGGGGTATCGCATCCGGTGCTGGTCGTGCGGAAAACTCAATTACGTACCGTAATTCAATTAATGAAAAAGTGAGCTACGGCTTTACTTACCAGACCACGCGTGAAGATGTTGCTCTAGCAAGCAATGCGACAGCCTCACTGAAAAACGGCATGGGTGCTTCGATCACTTACAAACCCGTTGATGGCGTAACACTGGGTGCGGCTTACCATCAAAATGAAGTTGCGGATCTAGACGCAAGCGTGGTTGGCGTAGAAAACGGCGACAACATGCGCATCATGCTATTGGGCGCAAACTACAGCAACGGTGGCTTCTACGCAGGTGCGACTTTCCACGTTGGCGAAAACTGGGAAGCAGTGAGCCAAGGCGGTACGGACGTAATGTTCGATACCCTAGGTGGCGAAATCTACACTTACTACCACTTCGACAACGGCTTGCGCCCAACGTTGAACTACAACTACATGGAGGATAGTGGTGACGAGACACAAGGTTACGAGCGTAACTTGCTGATCCCTGGTCTTGAATACCACTTCCAGAAGAACAAATTCCTAGTTTGGACTGAATACCAGTTCGACCTAGGTAAAGATCAGTACGATGGCAGCAAATTCGAAAACCGTGATGATCAATTCGCGGCAGGTATTCGCTACTACTTCTGATAATACTCATCGCTCACCACCTATACCCAAGTAGCCTTAAGGTGGTGAGTGATGAAGTTCTTATCAACACTAAGCAAAGTTATCTTGAAGCCAAGTAGTCATCACTTCACTAATAATTAAAGGCTGCTCAAGCGTAGATAGATGCCCACACTCAGGGATAACATGAAGCGTGACGTTTGGGATGCATCTCTCCATGAGCAGATGATTGTCTAGCGGACAAAGCTTATCTTCTTTACCTGTTATCACCAACGTAGGAGCTTGAATGTCCGCCAATAAAGGTCGAGCATCCGGGCGAGTTGCTAACGCTTTAGCATGTGCTTCAAATGCCTCCAAACCTACATTGACCGCCATGCCTTCTATACGCTCACTTAACGCTTTGTCTTGCAAACGGCTTGGATGAATCAGCACAGGCATCAGAGTGTCAGGCGTAATGCGTTCAAACTCACCACTTAACGCACGGCTAACCAGTGCATCACGCTTTTGTGTCACCTCTGGCTTTTCATCTGCTGCATTGGTATCCATGAGGATCAAGCCTTTGACTCTGTTTGGCGCTTGACGGTACACCTCAAAGGCAAGAATCCCACCCATTGATAAGCCACCCAAGACAAACTCCTGCGGTGCGTCTTGCAACACTTTCTGCGCCAGCTGTTCCATTGACGGCAATGAGGCCAGCGTCGGGCATGAAGGCTCAACCCAACTTGGCAACGCTCGGTTGACTTCCTCAAACAATGTGCCATCACAAAGTAGTCCGGGTAGCCAAACTAACGAGGTGGGTTGCGTCATTTTATTCTCCTGCAAGCGGCTTTGGTTGATCAGACCCAAGAATGCAATACGTCAAACTATTACCACGCAAGTTCGTCAGTGAATAAGACGCACCTTCTGGAACATTCAGCACATCACCGCGCGTTAAAACAACACTCGCTTGTTCGCCTTGATGCGTGAGGACGACTTCAGTATCGCCATCAAAGTTGATAAGCACTTGTTTTTCTTCTCGGCAGTGTTGAGGAATCGAGCCACCTTCAGAAAGCTCATAAGCCATGATGCTCACTTCATCGTCACTCTTTACTTGGAAGTCATAACTCGCCAAAGGATGACCCGTTAAGGCGTATTGTTTCACGTTGCTTCCGCCGAAATCGCCTTTGATTTCACGATAATCTTTTTGCAGAGCGACAAATGGCATCATCTCTTCTGCGGTGTAGGTATCGAAGGTCGCGAGTTCTTCTTCGGTAAGCAGCGGCATCAATTCTGATTCTTGTGGCACCGGGTCGCCATTAATAGTGTCCACAAGTGTGCCATCGGCTTTGAGGTATAAACCATAACCTTGACTGTCTTTGATAACGTTTGGATGCCAAATAACGCCGCCACCTGAATCGTCGCCGCCAAGTACCGAGAACATAAAGCCGTAATCGCGGCCAACCACTTCAAATCCACGGAAGAGATTGGTTGGAATCGAGATGACGTCACCGTGAGACAACACCGCCTCGTGTTCACCATCGTTCCCCCAATAAAAGCGGAACTGACCTTTGAACACCAAGAAAAGCTCAGCGGTGCGATGAGAATGTAACGAATTTTTGATGCCCGGCGGTTGGCCTGCGGCACCAATATTAAAGCCCGCCGTATCGCGAATATGAACATGCTGACGACTGCTCTCTGCCACCCCGGCACCGATAATACAAAAGTTATCTTTGAGATCACTGCCTGGCGTGCGCGCATCAATAAACGCACTCGTACCCGGAATCAGCTCCATGTAGCGGACCAGATTATTATTCATTTTAGATTGTAGAGTCATTGTAAATCCTTGTTGTCCTTGTTTGGACCTAGCCTTTGAATTGTTAGTTACAAGCCTAAAGTTAGTTACAGACCGAAAGTGTGTTACAGACCTAAAGGTCGCCCACCATCAACCGCGATGGTATTGCCTGTCGAGAAGGTCAAAACTTCTGCTGCGGCGTACACGGCTTGAGCGACTTCTTCATCATTGGCTAAACGCTTAAGCGGTGTGGATTGTTCTTGTTGATTACGCCATGCGTCATCCAAGCCTTTGACAAACTCAGTGTCGACAAGCCCTGGAGCAACAGCCAGAACTCGAACCTCGGGAGACAGAGCGCGAGCTAAAGAACGGGTCATGTTCTCCGCGGCAGATTTACTTGCACAGTAAGCAATGTTGCTCCCCATCGCAGTCTGTGCCGCGATAGAAGTAATGTTCACCACACAACCATTGGCTTGCTTAAGCCAAGGCTCAAACGCTCGAACCATGGCAAAAGGCGCACGGACGTTCACTTGGAAAATTTGGTCAAACAGCTGGTCATCTAAACTTTGCAAATCAGAGTGCGCGACGAATTTCGTCATCCCCGCACAGTTGACCAACAAATCCAGCTTGTCGCTTATTTCACTGACTTGATGTTTAAGCTGTTCAATCGCACTAGAATCTGCCACGTTCAATTTGAATGCTAGATGCTCGTTACGTGGCAGCGAGGAAAGCACATCCTCGGCCGCTTTCTGATTACTGTTGTAAGTCAAAATTACGCGATATCCCGATTCAGCTAGCTTGCGACAAATGGCGGCACCCAGTCCGCCACTGCCGCCTGTGACTAAGGCAAGTTTCGACATATTACGCCTCTTCCACTTTGCCTTTGTAACGGCGCACACGAATATCCGCTTGCTCTTTGTGGCCAGCAAAACCTTCGAGTGCACACAAGCGAGAGCAGTACTCACCGACTTTTAGCGACGCAGCTTCCGTTACACGCTGGTAAGTACAGGTCTTGATAAATTTACCTACCCAAAGACCACCGGTGTATCGCGCCGCTTTCTTCGTTGGCAGTGTATGGTTGGTACCAATACATTTATCGCCGTAAGAAACGTTGGTTTCACGACCTAGGAACAAGGCACCGTAGTTGGTCATGTTATCTAGGAAGTATTTAGGATCTTCCGTCATCACTTGCACGTGTTCAGAAGCGATATCGTCTGCCACTTCCACCATTTCTTCGTAGCTATCACACACAATCACTTGTCCGTAATCTGCCCACGCTTTACCCGCAACTTCAGCCGTTGGGAGAATGGTTAACTGACGTTCGATCTCTTTGATGGTTTCTTGCGCAAATGTTTCGCTATTGGTCAACAATACAGCGGGAGAGTTGTAACCATGCTCAGCCTGACCAAGCAAGTCTGCCGCTGCCAATTCCGGGTCACAGCCTTTCTCATCGGCAATGACTAGGGTTTCCGTTGGGCCTGCAAACAAATCGATACCGACGCGACCAAACAACTGACGTTTTGCCTCTGCTACAAATGCGTTACCCGGCCCTACAATCATATCGACCGGTGCAATAGTCTCCGTCCCCAGAGCCATTGCACCTACCGCCTGAACACCACCGAAGCAATAGATTTCATCCGCACCCGCCATTGCCATCGCAGCGACAATCGCCACATTCGGCTGGCCATTAAACGGTGGCGCACAAGCAATAACACGTTTTACGCCCGCGACTTTCGCCGTCAGTACACTCATGTGAGCGGATGCAACCAATGGGTATTTACCGCCAGGGATGTAACAACCCACGCTGTTGACTGGAATATTTTTATGCCCCAGTACCACACCAGGCATGGTTTCTACTTCGACGTCTTTCATTGAGTCACGTTGAATTTGAGCAAAGTTTCGAACTTGTTGCTGAGCGAACTCGATATCATGACGAGTCGATTCATCAAGCGCATCCACACAGGCTTGGATTTGCTCTTCTGACAGGCGGAATTGCTCCGGCGACCAGTTATCAAACTTTTCAGACAACTCACGTACAGCGCTATCACCTTTCGATTCAATATCAGCAAGAATGTTTTCAACAATCTGACGCACTTTTGCGTCGTTTGATGCTGATGCTTCTTCAGTGATTCCGTTTTTTAAAATGCGTGCCATTGGGTTTCTCCTTGAACATTGAGGCTGACGAACGGTTATTTTTATGCTTTTGGATACGAATGCAAAATCAGATTAAACACTTAATTAACATTTGACAAGTTAAGTCAACAAACCAAAAAAACCACCCTTAAGCCTTTGTATTGATTAATTTAAACAAATAAAAGTAAGTAATAAGGACCTTGATTGAGTTTAATTTTTAATCAAAAATGAGTTTTAGATCACATCATTTTTACTCATCATTTACATTTCACCGTGTTAGTTTTTGCATACCTTTGCAAAGGAGAGAATTATGAGCAATTTTAAGCAACGTCTGACTAAAGAAACGCTATTAGGTACATTTGTTAAAACCCCTCATCCTCACATTATCGAGGTATTGGCACTGGCAGAGTTGCCTTTTGTGGTACTGGATGCAGAGCACGCACCTTTCGATCGTTCCTCGCTTGATCTGTGCATCATGGCGGCCAGAGCGAATGACCTCGCGTGCGTGGTACGAGTACAAGACAGCGCTCCTTCAACCATTTTGAACGCGCTTGACTGTGGCGCGGCGGGTGTACAAATTCCCCATGTTTGTACTGCTGAGCAAGCGACGCAACTGGCGAAAATCTGCCATTACGGCGAAGGTGGCCGAGGGTATGCTGGTTCCAGTCGAGCAGCGCAATACGCCACTAAGCCCATGGTTGAACACTTAAAAGACAGCCGTGCGAATACGATTGTCATTGCACAAATTGAAGACCCTCAAGGGGTTGAAAATGTTGAAGCGATTGCCAATGTTGAAGGAATTGATGCGCTCTTCATTGGCCAAGTTGATCTCACTGTCGCTTATGGTGCTGATAGCGTTCATGATGAGAAAGTCGCACAAGCAAGTATGCGAGTAATCGAAGCGGCCAGAGCCGCCAATAAACCTGTTGGCATGTTTGTCTCGACGGCTCAACAAGCTCGGGAATGGCGTGAACTCGGCGTTAGCTTCTTTTGTGTTGGGTCTGAACACAAAATGATCATTGATGGCTTCAAGCAAGAGAGAAATGTGATGAATTCTTGAGTTTTCTCTGATATTTACGCCTTATCAATGTAATGCTCTAGACACAGAAATCCCCTAGCCCATACACTCAGCACGTATGAGAAGGTTCAATGGCCTTAAATAAGGAGTATCACCATTAAAGCGAAAGTAACTTCGATCGACGTCGCGAAGATGCTCGGCGTCTCTCAATCGACGGTATCTAGAGCATTCAGCCCGACTGCGAGTATTAGCGAGAAGAAACGCAAAATGGTGATGGATGCCGCAGCTAAGCTCGGATACACACCGAATGCCATCGCCCGAGGTCTGATTTCGAATCGTTCAGGCTTAGTGGCGATTGCGTTAGATAGCGAATCAAACCCAATGTACGACATGCAATCTCGTGCTTTGGCTGTCGAAATTCAAAAGCGAGGCGGACAAGTTGTGCTTTGCCCTATCGACAAGGACGACCTCGATCTCGCCATTTCACGCGCCATTGAATACCAAGTGGACGGACTCGTTATCGCCACCAGCCGTTTAACCTCACGCGCGTTTGCCCAATGCGAAAAGTTTGGCGTTCATTTAAGCTTGATTAACCGCTACGCCGAGGGTATTAATGCCAATAGCTCTGGTATTGATAACCGATTGGCGGGCCAACAAGCAGCCGAGTATTTAACGCAGAAAGGCGCAAAACAGTGTGCTTATATCAGTGGCGATGCTGGCTCCATGACCAGTGAAGAGCGTTGGCTGGGTTTCTCTTCAAAATTGCAAGAACTCGGCTCCCCGTCACCAACCTTTATCCAAGCCAAGTACAGCTTTGAAGCAGGCTTAGAAGCGGCGAAAGCGATCTTGTCGCACACTAGCAAACCCGATGCAATTTTTTGTGCAAACGACATCCTCGCCATGGGTGTGATGGATGGCTTGCGACAAGCCGGAGCAAAGATCCCCCAAGACTTCTCTGTGATGGGTGTAGATAACATTCCGATGTCTGCATGGCCGAGCTATGATTTGACCACCATTGCTCAACCAGTCGACAAAATTGTTAAACGAGCGGTTGAAGATTTGATGAATCGAATCAACGGCAACCTGGATGCAACTGGCGAATACCTTTTCGAGCAAGGCACCTTGATCGAACGTAGTAGCACCATTTAATAAATCCATTTTTATTCATTCTTCATAAACAAAATGCCTTGCTTTCGAGTAAGGCATTTTCTGTGATCACGATTAAATTTTCACCAATCGTTATTTAATTCCTCATCAATTTATCAATCTTGTTATTGACTTGTTACTTTAATGTTTTATTTTGGATTCGTATGCAAAATGGATATGAATTGCTCAACTAATTTATAAAAACATAAAAAGTTGTGTGACTTGCCGACGAATACCAATGGCAGGTCATACCAGAAACAAGGAAGAACGATGAAGAAAGTAATCCTTACTTCACTTACCGCACTGGGGCTTGCATTTAGCAGTATGAATACGTTTGCAACCAGTGTTATTCGTCTTGCTCATGACAGTCAAGAAACCTCTCCCGTACACAAAGCAATGCTCTATTTCGAACAAGAAGTGGAAGCTCGCTCAAACGGTGAGATAGAAGTTGAAATCTATCCGGCGAGACAACTAGGCGATGTGCGTGAGACGACTGAACTCGTACAGCAAGGCAACTTACAAATGACGTTTGGTGCGTCAGTTTTACTCTCTCCCTACGTCCCAGAGTTTAACGTGCTCGACGTGTTCTACCTTTTTGATAGCGAAGAGCAAGCACACAAAGCGCTCGACAGTGAGAAGATCGGACAACCATTGTTGAATGCTATGGAATCAAAAGGCTTTCATGGACTTGGCTTTATGGAGGTCGGCTTTCGTAGCGTGACCAACAACAAACAGCCAATTGATAGTATTGAGGACCTGAAAGGGCTAAAGATTCGCTCGGCATCTAACCCCACTCAAATAAGCGCGTGGAAATCTATTGGTACTGCGCCAACATCTCTGTCTTGGGGAGAAATTTTCACCTCGTTACAACAAGGCCTGATTAACGCTCAAGAAAGTGCTATCTACTCTATTTATGCCGAACGTTTTTACGAGGCACAAAAGTACCTCTCTTTAACTAACCATATATACACCAACTACGTGTTGTTCATGAACAAATCGTTTTGGGATTCACTGCCGGCCGCACAACAAGCGCTGATCAGTGAAGTAAGCAAAGAAACCATCGCAAAACAGCGTGAGCTCGCCGCGCAGCAAAACCAAGAAGTAATCAAAGAGCTCGAAGCAAAAGGCATGACGGTTAACATCGTCCCAGACGAGGTACGCAGCATCATGAAAGAGAAAATGAATGCGGCCGTGTACCAGGACTTGCGCAGTAAAACGGGTAAAGACTTGTTTGACAACGTGATGGCCGAGATAGAACGCCTATAACTCCCACTCTTTTGCACGATCTGGCAACAGGTCGTGCTTTCTCGTTTTGGAGGTGAACATGAAGTGGTTTCGCTTACTAGACAAATACCTAGAACCTACCCTTATCGTTATCGCGATCTCGACGATGACAACTTTACTGTGCTTGCAAATCGCACTACGCCTATTTGACGCAACGATCGCGTGGTCTGAAGAGCTGGCACGTTATTTATTCGTATGGGCGATGTACCTGAGCATCAGCTATTGTATCCGAGATGATCGACACATCCGCATTCGTGTGTTCATAGATAAACTTCCGGGCAATTGGACGCAATTCAGTTTGATTGTCTCTGATCTTATCTACCTTGCCTTTAGTGCCACTGTCGCCTGGTTTGGATTTAAGGTTATAAACCGCAGCCTGCAACTCGGTCAGATTGCACCCGCAATGGAAATTCCTATTGCGTGTTTGTATACCTCTGTTTTAGTTTGCGCACTATTAAGCTGCGCGCGCCTAGTGACAAGCATTTATCAACGTGTGAACGCGTGCTCCACCAGCAATGAACGAGTTCGCTTTTCTCGCCAACGCTATCGCCATATCAAAGCAAAGTATCGTACTTCTAACCGACTATTGGAGTTTAACGCATGACGTCTGCACTTTTGTTTGGCAGCTTTGGTCTGCTTCTGCTCATTGGCGTTCCGGTCGGTATTGCTCTGGCGGCAGCCAGTATGGTCGCGATACTCAGTCTGCCATTTCTTAACATCGAGTTTTTAGTCCAAGGGATGGTAACAGGGCTCGACTCTTTCCCTCTCCTCGCCGTCGTTCTTTTTACCTTGGCAGGTAACCTTATGAGCCAAGGAGGGATCTCAAAACGATTATTGCATGTGGCGGAGGTCTTCTTTGGCCACTTTACTGGCGGGCTTGGCATCGTGGCCATTGTGGCGTGTATGTTCTTCGCTTCCATCTCTGGTACAGGGTCTGCCACTGTTGCCGCTATCGGCCTGACGATGATTCCCTCGATGGTGAAGAAAGGCTACGACCGCAGCTTTGCAGGTGCCTTGATAGCCTCTTCCGGCGGGATTGGTGTCATTATTCCGCCTTCTGTGGTGATGATCGTCTACGCGATCACTGCTGAGGTCTCGGTCACCAAGATGTTCATGGCGGGCATCATTCCTGGCTTGGTCGTTGGTATGGTATTGATCGGCTACTGTCTGATTGTCTCCAAAATACGGGGCTACACAGGTAACGAGCACAAAGCGACTTGGGCAGAGCGTCTTGATGCGCTAAAAGAAGCCAGTTGGGCAATGCTACTACCCGTTATCATTCTCGGTGGCATCTATTCCGGCATTTTCACGCCTACCGAATCAGCCGCCATCGGAGTTCTCTATGGCTTATTCTTTGGCATGTTTGTTTATAAAGAACTCAAACCAACGCAAGTGGTGAAAATCATTCTAGAGTCGTCACTGTTAGTTGGCGCTGTGCTCGTCATTGTGGGTGCGTCCGTGACGTTTGGCCGCATATTGACCCTAGAACGTCTACCGACCGAGATTGCTCAGTTCATTCTATCGATTACTGAAAACAAACTTCTGATACTGCTTTGCATCAATGTCCTGTTGTTGCTTGTCGGTACCTTTATGGAAACGCTGGCAGCCATTGTTATTCTCACGCCAATTCTGTTACCCATTACGTCAGCACTCGGCATGGACCCCGTTCATTTTGGGATCGTGATGATCGTGAACTTGGCCATTGGCTTTGTTACGCCTCCTCTGGGTGCCAACCTGTTTATGGCAAGTCAGGTAGGCAAAGTACCGATAGAGTCGCTCTCTAAAGCCATCATGGGCTGGATTGGTGCAATGATAGTGGCCTTGATGTTGATTACCTTCATCCCTGCCATCTCGCTATCATTACCTGCGCTTTTATCCTGATCGTTGCACTCATAGAGCGCTTATGACTGTTATAGCCACTAGATAAACACCTTTCTAGTGGCTTATTCGTTATTTACTTCCGATTTAATAAAAAGCCTTAAAGCATTCGTATGCAAAAGGAAAATTTGAAAGATATAAGGATAATTGACACCAAAATAGCTGAATGTTAGCGATAAAGTCTATTTGGGTGCCTTGATCTGCATGATTATCAGTTTTGGCTTAATCATTTGTTTCCATTCAAACAGATAAAAATAAATTAAGCGATTAAAAACAATAAGATATTAGGAAATTCATACAAAAAACTTTGACTTCCTTTCTTATTAACACGTCTAGATAAGAGATAGCTTCCATCTCTCCTGTACTTTTTTAGTTTATTTTCCGCTCAATTGTTAAAAATCTGATCATCAGCACGCTATTTAAACAATTGAAAAACAATCCGTTGACAAAATGGCAACATGATATATTTTGAATACGTAATCAAAACATAATTATTCAATTACGGAGGTGATTTATGGCCATGGTTGGCTTCGATGAAAAGTGGCGTGATTTTCCCGACTACATTCTTGGTATCACAAAAGAGATTTGGGAAGACCGAGGTTTAAACACCTTAGAACACTACTACTCTCCCGACATTGTTGTGCGTACTCCACTCTCTATCGTTCAAGGAAACGAAGGGGTGATCAGTGCAACAATGGCGACACTGGCCGAGTTTCCCGATCGCACGCTATATGGCGAAGACGTCATTTGGTCAGGCACCCCGGAACAAGGCATGCTTTCTTCTCATCGAATCATCTCTACTGCAACACACAGTGGCAACGGCTTCTACGGGCAAGCCTCGAACCGCAAACTTCGTTTCCGTATTATCGCAGATTGCCACGCTATCAATAACCAAATCAATGACGAATGGTTGGTTCGCGATCAAGCCGATATCGCGAAACAACTGGGTATGACGTCAGAAGAGTTTGCACGCCAACAAATCGAATTTGAAGGTGGCGTGGAATCAAGCCCATTTCCGTTCACACCTGAAGTCGACATTCCTGGACCTTATTTGGGCGTAGGCAACGACAACGAATATGGTCAGCGCTATGAAGCAATTCTCAGAAGCCTTATGAATGCCGAGTTCTCTATAGTACCGAAAGAGTACGACCGCGCTTGCATCGGCGAATACACTGGCGGTCAAAATGCCCTATCACACTCGGAAGTCGATCATTTTTGGATGGCACTTCGTGCGTCTTTCCCAAATGCTCAATTTACCGTTCACCATCGTATTGGCCGGGATGACGACATGATGTCACCACGCGCGGCAATTCGATGGTCTTTGCACGGTAAGCATGAGGGATATGGGATGTTTGGTAAGCCTTCAGGAAAAGAGGTTTACATCATGGGGATCAGCCACGCTGAGTTTGGCCCTTGGGGTCTTCGTCGCGAATTCACTTTGTTTGACGAGACCGCAATCTGGAAGCAAATCCTGCTACAGCAAGGCTAACGGCTGACTAAACACTATTTATTAAAATCACAGACAGTAAGGAAGCAACATGTCACTCAACATCATCGAACAGTTCTACCAGAACTACTTCAAAGCCGCAGACATCGAGCAAAAACAGGCCGCTCTGCAAGCTTTGAACCCTGACGTAAAATGGTGCGTGGCGCACCCTGTGAACGATCTTAATGGCCCAAATGCAACCCACGAATCTTTCCTCTCACCACTTGTTAATGCTTTGCCTGACGCCGAGCGCCGACCAATAATTGTGATGCACGGCGAATACGAAGGCCGCACTTGGTACAACTCTACCGGCTACTTTATCGGTACATTTGAACAACCACTATTTGGCATACCAGCAACAGGGAAAACACTCTACTTGCGTTACACCGAAATGGTGTGTGTGGAGAACGACCAAATCACCGAATCTTACATGATCCCAGACTTCATCGACGCGATGAATCAAGCAGGCTGCAACCCTCTTCGTAAAAGCTTAGGTCACGATGGCTTGGTTCCTTCTCCTGCAACTTCTAACGGTATTCAACAATCTGTTGTGTCTTTGGAAGAAAGTGAAAAGAGCGCCCAGCTGGTTGAAGATATGCTGTCTTGCTTGGGTCGTTTTGATGGTCAAGATCTTTTCTCGATGGATTTAGAAAACTACTGGCACAATGACTTCATGTGGTACGGCCCAGCAGGTATTGGCACGACGCGCGGTATCAAAGGTTTCCGTAACCAGCACCAAGCGCCATTTGTGTTTGCGTTCCCAGATCGAAGTGTCGATATTGAGGTCAATTTTTTGGCCAAAAATGACTACGTATCCACAGGTGGTTGGCCACATATGCATGGTACTCACACTGGTCACAGTGGCTGGCTCGGTCTTGCCCCAACCGGAAAACACATCGAACTTCGCGTTATGGACATTTGGCGACGCGAAGGAGATTTACTGAAAGAAAACTGGGTGGCGATCGACATCGTTCATATCCTGCTGCAACTTGGCTATGACGTGTTTGCACAAATGAAAGAACAGTTAGAAGGACCTAATTATGCATGAGTTTGGCGCACTTAACTGGAGCATCCTTGGGGGATACATCGCCCTCACGCTAGTACTGGGTGCAGTAATCGGAAAGCGAGTCACTTCGGCTAGCCAATTCGCCTTGGGTGATAAGAGCATCCCTTGGTGGGCGATCGGTATTTCTGTCGTTTGTACTTACGTGAGTGCCATGTCTTTCCTTGGCGGGCCAGCTTGGTCTTACAAAGAAGGTCTGTCGGTTATCGCGATTCACCTCAATTACCCGCTCGTTATCTTCTTCATCGTGGCTGTGTTTATGCCGTTTTTCTACAACAGCGGTTTAACCTCCATCTACGAGTATCAAGAACGACGCTTCGGTAAGGCTTCACGACTGACTTTGTCGTTTATCTTCCTTATCAAACAAGCATTGAGCTCGGCAGCGGTACTCTATGCGACAGCAATGATTTTAGAGTTCATTACTGGTATCGACGTCATGTACTGCATCATGATCGTCACTGCAATTGCCCTTATCTACACCGTAATGGGCGGTATCGCGGCTGTCATTTGGACCGATGTGATTCAAGCCGTAATCTTATTTATTGGCGCATTCATCATCATTGAAGCCGTTTGGAATGGCATGCCTTCTCCAATGACGGAGGTCATGGCAGAGCTCAAAGCGAAAGGAATGACCGATGCCCTACAAACAAGTTTTGACCTAAGCCAAGTAACGACGGTATGGGCTGGCGTTATCGCAATGACGATGTTCCACACCACCGTGTATGGCGGTAACCAGATGATGGTACAACGTTGTATGGCCGCGAAAAACATGGGCGATGCGAAAAAGGCAATGTTGATGATGGGCTACGTGGCCTTCTTTATTTACTTTGTCTTTATCTTGCTTGGTGTCCTATTCAACGCTTATTACGACGGTAAAGAGTTTGAAAACGGCAACACCATCATTCTTCATTATGCGAGTGAATATGGAATGCCAGGCTTGATGGGCATCATTGCCGCTGCGATTCTGGCGGCAAGTATGTCAAGTCTCGACTCTGCGTTCAACTCAATGGCGACCGTTTCTGTGGCTGACTTTTACAAACGCTTCTACAAGCAAAACGAGTCGGAAGAGCATTACTTGAAGGTATCGCGTTTCTTCACGGTGGCGTGGGCGATTTTGGTCATCATTCCAGCGATCATGTTTGCCACCAGCACAGGCTCGGTACTGGAAGTGCTGAGTAAGGCAGGCTCTTACTTTGTCGGTGCAAGCTTCTGTATGTTTGTCCTTGGGTTCTACTCAAAACACATTACGGAAAAAGGCTTGTTGATTGGCGTTGCTGCTAGCTTCTTGGTGATTTGGTATGTAGCCGTTGCGACCGATATTGCGTGGCCTTGGTATTGCGTGATTGGCGTCCTTGTGAATGCCGTTGTCGCTTACATTGCTAGCCTTCTCCTGACGGGTAAACAAGATGAAATGCATCTTTACACAGTGAAAGGCCAGCAAGCGGAATATGCTCGTCTAAATAAACCAATCAAGGAAGATGGTTGGTATGTCGTTCCCGGCAAAATCGATGCTCCATGTTATGGCTTACTAGTGATGTTTGTATTCTCTCTCGTGATGCTTTGGGGGATCAACGCGTTTACCGACAACGCTCCTATGCTGATTAACTTTATGCGTGGCTGCTCTATTCTTGTCGCTACCGCTTGCATCGGATACATGGGGTATTCACTCCTCTCCCCAAAACGTAAAGTTGCAGTCAAACAAGCAAATTAATGTTCTTTACGTAGATACTGTACGTCCAACAAACGGACAGTATCTACGCTCTAGATCTAGTGCTAGCTCAAAGCAAACCAAATGGGTTAACCCACATTTTGCTTTTTAACACTCCAAAGCCATTATTCTACTTAGGATACCCTGTCAGAACATTTATGAATACGTACCTATTTATGCTAGTCTTATGACCTCAATTACTGGCAACTAAGTTTTATTCATGAAATCAATTAAACACGTAGTCACATCAAAAGATGTGGCAAAGATGGCAGGCGTCTCTCAATCTACTGTATCGCGCGTGTTTGTTCCGGGTAGCTCAGTATCCGAAAAGACCAAGCAAAAAGTCTTTGAAGCGGCTAAAGCCCTTAACTACCGCCCTAACGCCTTTGCACGTAGCCTGACCACAAACGAATCGAAATTGATAGGTTTGGTGTTTCCTGATGCGGATTACCCTATCCATATGAAAACACTGCAATTAATTTCCAGTGAGTTACAGAAAAAAGGTTATTCTGCCGTATTGATTCCATGGCAAGTGGATGAAGAAGAGGGCCACTCAATCCCAAATATCTTCCAGTATCGCGTCGATGGTGTCATTGCTGCTTCCGCAACCTTCAATAAGTCCCTTTATGAAGAATGTGAAGAGTTTAATATCCCAATTGTTCAATACGCACGAGTTGTTGAAGGTACTAGGAGTAGCTACGTTATCAGTGACAACTACGAAGCAGGCCAACAAGCTGCGCAACTTCTGCACAAAAGTGGCGTGAAGAACGCGGTTTATTTGACGGGAGAAGTGCCAACCTTTACGAATGACGAACGTCAAAGCGGCTTCTGCTCTGAATTTGAAGACCTAACCGGCAAGACGCCACGCATCATTGAAGCCAGCTATGACTACGCGAGCTCACTTGATAAAGTCCGTGCCATACTGGCAGACAAAAATCGGCCTGAATCGGTGTTCTGTGCAACCGATAACCTTGCGATGGCGGTCATGGATATCGCCCGTATAGAATGCGGGTTGAGGATTCCTCAGGACTTACAAGTCATTGGTTTTGATAATATTCCTCAGACAGAATGGTTAAGCTATCAATTAACCACGTTCCGCCAGGATTTCCGTCGCCTCGCTCGCGAGTGCGTGAAGATCATTGTTGATCAAATTAATACGAAAAACGGCAGCCTAGTAAAAATGATGGTGCCAGTGAAGTTAATCGAGCGCCAGACAACAAAAGCTTAAATAGCTATAGCCAGCCATTCGGTTGGCTTTTTTATTTGCCTCTGACTCCCAAACGGCTCATTTAGTGTTGTAAGCATTAATGAACCCATGTATATTTATGAGCCATTACACTATATGAACCAAACAAAAAGAGGCTCATAATCCTTATGACCACGTATCTTTACACTCGTTATTCGCCAAAAAATCGAGCTTACCAAGAGCACCTTAATACTCTAAAAGCTTTTGCGCCCGAAGCTCAGCATTTTGAGGATAAGGTTCGTGGTTGCATGCCTCCAACCGAGAGAGAGGCATTCTTACGACTGCTCGATTCCGTCAGAACTGGGGATACGATTGTGCTCTGGTGGCTGACCGCATTTGGTCGCGACTTTAGTCAAGCATTGAACACAATAAAAATGCTACTCGATAAAGGGGTAACATTGAAAACCGTATGTGAATCACTAACTTTTGAGCCAGGTTCTGTTCAAACTCAAACACTACTCACAGTGTTATCTGGATATGGGAAAGTGCAGACTGAACATCGCCTGTTTGCCGCAGAGCAAGGGCGACAGGCCATTAAAGAGCAGCCAGAATTATGGAAACAGAAGTTTCGCGGCCGCCCCGCAAACAAAACCAAACACCAACAGATCGCAACGTTACTGCTAGAAGGCTACACATTGCAAAACGTGGCAGAGCAATGCGAAGTCAGTCTATCGACTGTGAAGCGGGTCAAAGCAAAGCTAAATGAAGTGGATGACGAAGGCGGCTTAAGATCACGACGCCAAAAAGGTTGTTTGAATGGAGACCAGTCATGAGTCGCCCAATCAACTTTCATACTATACTACTCGCCTGTCTTATTATTAGCGTTGGCCAGTTGAGCATGGGGCTAGTCATGCCCTCTTTGCCATGGATAGCAAAAGACTTTTCCATCTCCCTCGACCAAGCTCAACTACTTGTGAGTATTTATTTGCTCGGCTTTGGCCCCTCTCAATTTATCTACGGGCCAGTGTCAGATGCTTTAGGACGAAAAAGAGTATTACTTACCGGTTTACTCATCGCGATGTCTGGTCTGCTGATGATTATTTTCTTCAGTGACACATTTACAGGGATGGTAATGGGGCGCTTTTTACAAGGGTTAGGTACAGGATGCTGCGCGGTACTCGCGAGGGCGTCGACTCGAGATAGATTTAGCGGGGATGAACTCCCAGTGGCAATGTCTTACATCGCCATGGCGGCTTCAATCACGCCACTTATTGCACCTGTGATTGGCGGCTTTATCAACTTCCACTTCGGTTGGAGTATGGTGTTTATTTCTCTATTGGGCTATGTCTCGCTGGCCTGGGTAATCATCGCCTTTAAGTTCACAGAAACCATCACAAAACGTTCTGTCATTCCGTCACCCCGAAAAATGTTACTCCAATACAAGAGCTTACTTACGTCTCGTTACTTTATGAGTTTCGCCAGTATCAGTTGGTTAAACTTCAGCTTAATGATTACGACAGTCTCTGTGATGCCATTTATCATGCAAGATCAAATTGGCATGACCTCCGCTCAATACGCGATGTGGGCGCTCATTCCCGCTTTGGGTATGTTATGTGGTACCACGATTTGTAACCGAGTAAGGCCAATTATTGGCAATAAAAAAATGCTGCTTTGCACCCCATTTCTTCACCTCGCTGCCGCAATATGGTTATTTTTCTGCCCTGTTGAGCCTCTATTTCTGATGCTAGGACAGCTATTAATGATCTTGGGTAATGGTATTGCCCTACCTTGTGCACAAGCGATGGTAATGCAACCTTATAAAAAGCAAGCAGGTGCCGCAGCGGCAATGTCTGGTGGTGGACAAATGGTCGTCTCCTCATTGGTCAGCTTAACTCTGGTGCAGCTTGGATTGAGTCAAGCATGGCATCTAGCGATCGTTATCGTAATATTTGCATCGCTTACCTTCACCAACATTCAACGTGGCTTTAGTGCAGAGCAACCTTCAGAACAATAACAACAAACATACTATTGTCCTTATAGCTACAACAAATCGTATAAATTTAAATTTAGGAAAAGTTGGCGGATACTAACATGATGTTGCATTTAAGAATGGGCGCCGTAACACTCGCCACATTGATATCCGCTGGTACTGATGCGAGCGCCAACGAGAACTGGCAGTTCGAGAGTGACAAGAATGGAATCACAATTTACTCCCGAGAACATAGTGACGGTTTAGTTGAGATCCGTGCCCGGATGTTCACACCCACCAGCTATGGTGCATTTTTAACGCTACTGGAAGACAGTGACAACATCCCGAACTGGATTGACAATGCCAGTCATAGCCGGGTTTTAAATCAGATATCGGCCACCGAGAACATCGTTTACACCCAGTTTAAAGCACCATGGCCTGCCAAAAATCGGGATATGGTCACCTACTCAAAGTACTGGGTCGATGAGCTGGGATTCACCATAGAAATCAAAAGCGCACCTGACTCATATCTTGCTGAACAAAATGGTTATGTTCGAATTCGCTCGGTTGATGCGACTTGGGAGTTACAAAAACTCACAAACGATACAACACTCGTGGAATACAAGGCGTTTGCTGATCCCGGAGGTCTATTGCCAAACTGGCTGATCAACAAACTTTCAAAAGAAAGTGCATGGGCGACATTTGGTAACTTAAGAAAAGAGTTACCTGAATATCAGCAATACTCTCATCCTCAAATAGATGAGTAAGCGTCGCTCTTCCCACTCGCTTTTTAATGCGGTACATAATAACAAAAGGCGGCATATGCCGCCTTTTTCTACTCAATGTGTTACTGTTGTGCAACCGTTACAGGTTTAGTTGCACCACGGTAATCAAACTCAAAACCAATACCTTGGTCTGTCACGTCCATCGTCATACCACCAACAAGCTCGCCTTGTAAGCTTTTGACAACATCATCCGGAACCGGCTCCCCAGTGATTGACGACGCACTCTCTAACACTTCCAAAATACGCTCTGAATCAAAATCAAAGCTGAACAAGCCATTTGGAGAAAGTGATTGCGCCATCACTTCTTTGCTTGCTTCCGCAGCACTATCACCACTGTAAAGGGTGAAATGGTTTTCGTTTAGACGAGCAAACACGTCCACCTTCATGCCAGTATGCATTTCT
Source organism: Vibrio sp. sp1 (assembly GCF_016920955.1). Lineage (NCBI taxonomy): Bacteria > Pseudomonadati > Pseudomonadota > Gammaproteobacteria > Vibrionales > Vibrionaceae > Vibrio > Vibrio sp. sp1. The sequence continues at coordinate 460,561 of NZ_CP060590.1, read as the reverse complement.
AATAGGTCACTGACATTAACAGGTTGGTTATCCGGTTGAATTTGCAATTGAGCAAGTTCAGGAACGAACATTTGCGCAGTTTGAATAAGCATCATTGGATCATTGGCAGAAAGAGACAACATACCATCTAGCTGGCTAAATACTTCACCATGCTGAGCATTAGTATCTACTTTGATATCAAACATTTGCAGGCTTAAGCCTTTGAGGCCGTTAACCATGCCTGACCCCATGCTTACAGCGGCTGCTGGATTCTGGCCGCCCATCTCTTGCTGCATTTGTGTCAATAAAGAGCATTGATATTGAGGCTGGGTCAAGTCAGCCCAAATCTGACCAATCGATGGCGCTAGCGTATTAATGTCTAAACCAAGCGCCATACTAAAGAAACTCTTATCACTTTTAGACTCTGCCAATACACCACGAATTGACTTGAGCGCATCTAGAATCACTTTATTGTTGGACTCAACAACAAAAGAACCTTTAATGAACGCCTGATCGCCTTTCATCTTGTATTCTGCAAACGCGACGGACTGAGGCCAGTTTTCTGCAACTTGAGTAAGCTCAGTATGGCAGGCTGGTGAACGCATTTCCTCAATAGTTGGTTCAGGATCTATTGCATCCAACGTGCTGATTTGACGAGCAAACATATTGCCATCTTTCGTCGTCAAACCTTTAATCACTTCGCGATGATCAAAGTAACCAAAAGAGTTGTTGTTTTCACCGTATTTGGCTTGCAACGCCTCAAGGCGTCCACTGTCAGCAATATTTTGACTTGGTGCTTCAAGCCCTAATGCCATTTTAATCGGGTTTTGAACGCCCAGTTGCGGAACATCAACCGTTAACGTAAGCACGTTATCAACCACGGCTACAACCAAGCCAATACCGTCCTGCGGGTCAATTGAATCAGTCATCTCGTAACGACGATACTCGACTTCACCAAGCTTAACCAACTCATGCTTAGCGCCGCTCATCTGCTCTTCATGATCCAGTGTTTTCCATAACGCGGCAGGGTCTTCAATATCCACTTTGTACACCGGTACCATACCAATTGTGTACAACACAGGATTAATGTTTTCCCCGGTGCCCAAATAAGCTTTTAATGTTTCTGGCGACGCAGCACTCTCTAGGTATCCATCGAATAAGTTAACTGCAAACTGCTGTTGTGGAGACAGTGGTTCATCGGCAAAAAGTTCTGCAATCGAGCCTTGATTCGCCGTACCGAATGCGTTCATGTATTTATAATGGTTAAAAGGTTCAGTCTGATACGTCACCATAAGTGAATCTGCAGGAACTTGCGTTAACAGTGAGCCTGCATCACTCGCGGTAGTATTGTTTTGGTACAGGTAGCCAGCGCCCCCTGCTGCTGCGACCACTGCTGTAGCCAATAGTAGTTTTTTCACGACCAACTCCGTTGTCATAGTTATGTGTTCCTAAACGAAATGTAACGCTTAGGTTTAAAGCCAATGAATAGTGCTTTATATCAACCGCTATCATAAACAAGTTATCGATGTAATGAATGTCGGTTTGATAAATTATCCAACATTTATAAGGCAAACCGTGAAGTAAGTTGAATTGCGTGCGGATGCTATTGGCAATATTCACAATCCAATTTCTCGGATAACCGCCTTAAAAATCATAATATTCAGTTAAATGAAGCGATTTGGAGTAATTACGACCAAAATCAGCAGAATATTAAATCTTTATTGAGTCTTTTATCTAATATCTGAAAACGCCTCACGACCTGACACTTCTTTCCAATTTGCCTCTGGCAGTCCCTACTCGTTTTCCTTACATTCCTACTAACTCAGTGACGAGACGTATACCAAATACGAGCAATAGAAGACGATGAAAGACCAGTTGACGATCTCTATATCAACTATCAATGGCTCAAGACATTGGTACTTCAGTAAAAGGATGCAACGCAACATAAAAACGTTTTTCGTTTTTTTTGTTGTTGCTCTGGCCGCGACCGTAATCTTAATTCATCACTTGTACACTCGCGTTGATAATGCAGCGTTAAAACAAGCTGAATTGACAGAGCATTCACGCACCATGGGTGAAGAGCTCAGCACACTGAAAACACTTAAATCAGAGCTAGAAAATGACCTTTCAGAACGGGAAGAACGGGTACAACTTGTTTCGGAACGTTTGGGTGAATTAGAGAAAGTGCTTGGGGTTGGAGAACATACCTCGACAAATAACTTGGATGCTAGGCTCGATGCAGCGGCGATAACCTCAAACGTTCGCATGGTGTTATTAAACCAAATACCAAGTGGCTCTCCAGTCGGCAACGTACGGCTATCTTCCGGATTCGGTAAGCGTATCCATCCGGTGACAAAAGTTGCCAAAATGCATCGTGGGCTCGATTTTGCCGTAAATATCGGTACCAAAATTTATGCCCCTGCCGATGGGGTAGTGGAAGTTACCCGCCGCAGTAATAAAGGCTCTGGTAACTTCCTCAGGCTACAACATTCTTTCGGTTTTTCGAGTTCTTATTCGCACTTGAAAGCGTTCAAAGTAAAAAGTGGTCAGTTCGTCAAAAAAGGGCAGCTGATTGCAATTTCCGGCAACAGTGGGCTCTCTTCTGGCCCTCACCTGCATTACGAGGTGCGATTTGTTGGGCGAGCACTGAATCCGAAACCATTTGTCGATTGGAGCCTTAATGATTTCGAAGACATTTTTACTAAGGAGCGAAGAATACGATGGGAATCTTTAATCAAAACAGTGGAACAACGAGTAGCTCAGCAGCTTCAACTCTCATCGCCAAAGGCTGTTCTCTTAGCGGAGAACTCAAAGTAGAAAACGATGTCCAGATTGATGGCATCGTCGATGGTCAAATTAACGTGGAAGGCACTCTCGTTGTCGCAGAAAGCGGGCGAGTAAACGGTGAAATCTACGCTAAACAGCTGATCATTAATGGCATGATGGACGGAAACTGTCACGCAGAACACATTCAAGTGCTTGCCAAGGGACGCGTAAGCGGTAGGATCTGGAGCAATAACCTCAGCATTGAACCTGGTGGCAAATTCTTTGGTGAAGCAGCCGAATTACCTGAAAAGGAAGTGGTAACGTTAAAGGGTAAGGCTCAAGACAGTGCGATCACAAAAGAAAATAACACCAACAATGAAAAGCGACTTTCGCGTAAATCAGCATAAAAGCTTTGATTAAAGTGCTTAAAAAAGACGGCTTTCACGCCGTCTTTTTTATTACTATTGCCACGATTTTCGTCAGAAACTACGTGATTATTCGGCCGGATTTAAAACCATTACCGAGCGTTTTGCTTGTGGACCAAAAGCTGATTTTGCATGCGCTTTCACTTCATCTAACGTCACACTCTTAGCCACTTTCTCAACGTCAAGCAACACATCGACGCCGTAATCATGCACCAAATAACGAGTATATGCCCATGATCTCTGTGCTGGGTTGTCATCCAATCCTTGCATCGCGACTGCCAGTTGTTTCGCGGCCGTATCCACTTCTTTTTGGGTAATATTTGACGCTAAACCATCAAACACTTTGCCCAGTTTACTCTCTAAAAGTGCCACGTCTTCGGGCTCAACTTGAGACTCCAAGAGCCAATCAGAGATGGGTTCGCGATCTTGTGTCATGGTGTAAATGCTCGGGCTGTAATCAAGGCTAGACTCTTCTCGCACAATATCCAAAACACGTGCATTACTAATACGTTGCAAAATATCTTCGATAACCGTGTCTCTTGCCGTACGTTGGTAATCGCTCGTATTAGTCAAACGCATTACATACAACGATGAAGGTTCATGCCCATCCGCAACCACAGTTCGCTCCGGCACTTCCGGGTTAAACGCAACGTGATAATCAATCGAACGACTCGGTTTCATTTCGATAGAGGCCACATACTTACGCAAAAGTGGTGTAATTTCTTCCGGCTCTACGTTTGCAACAATAACCATCTTAAAACCATCATTGGTTTTGAAAAGTTGCTCATGCACCGCTAGTATCTGCTCGGAAGTCACTTGTTCAACATCATCACTGGACACTATACGATGACGACTACCCGGCAAATAAGAATTGCCGTTTGCTTTTTGAATCAGTTTTCCCATCGGTGATTCAAAAAAAGCGCCGCTCTGCTGTTTAAACTCTTGCTTCGCTGCTTCCATCTGGCGCTCGTCGACTTTAATCTCCGTCGCTAGGTTGTATAGTCCATTCAAAGCATCAGTTAGGTGCGTATTTGGCGCCGTAATTTGAGCTCCGTGACTGGTCGCATCAAGCATCGCGCCAAGCGCAATGTTGTTTTTGCGTAAGTAGCTATCTAGCTCTGAACCAGAAAATGTCCCTAACCCACTGCGTATTGCCGTTGTTGCTGCGATTTCATAAGCGGCATACAACGTCGGATCAACAGCGGCTTTACCACCTTGGCTCGCATAGTAAATATACGCTCGACCACCCGCTTTAGTATCTTTTTGGAACCACACTTCGATACCGTTTGATAGCGTATAGACTTGAAAACCACCCGCTTCCTGACGCATGCTCGTGATGCTGCCTTCCTGGGTAGGCTTTAAGAATCCATCCACTTTGTCATACATCTCTAACGGTTTTTCGCCAGTTTGAAGATAGGCACTGTTTAGAGCGGCAAATACACCATTGAACTGTTCTGACGTTTCGCTTTTCCCCAAACCAATAAAAAAGCTTGGCTGCTGAGATAACAAAGCCGTCAATTGTGTGTTAATGCTCTCTAAATTCTCGTTGTTGATGAATTCTGCCAAACTCTGGGCATAATTCTCTTTTGATTGGCTGACACTGTCTTGTCCAATTTGAAAAACACGTGCTTCTGCGTAACTGTTTGGCTTACGCTGACTCCAATCTGAATCAATATTTGCAAGTTCACCTTGCCAATTTGACATAACGCTATCTAACTCGGATTGAGTCGCACCATAATCTCTTAACGACGCCAAGGTACGAATGAAAGTCTGGTGCATTTGTTCGCGGCGATCTGGTGCAAACGAAATCCCTGCCGACATCATACGCTGATAGTTAGAGTAATAGGGCTCTGCATAAGCGTATTGAAAAGGTTCAGCGGCATCACTGAGTACACGGATCAAACGCTGTTGAATGAGTTGTGTTGCGACTTCATCACGCCACACTTCATGTTGTTGCTCAATCGTCGCGCTGCCACTTAGACCACGCTCAATCACTAAATGAAGACTTGGTGATTCCATCGTGTTACTTGGCAAGATTCTGTTTTCGTTGTTCACTCGAATATCACGGCGCTTCTCTATTACCGTATCCGAGGTACTTTCCCAGTTCGAGAACTTGCTTTTGATAATCTTGGACAGTGAATCTACGTCGATATTACCAGTCACAATCAACTCGGCATTTTGTGGCTGGTACCACTTGTCGTAAAACGCCTTTAACTTACTCGAGGAAGCGTTTTGAATCGCTTCGCGAGTACCAATTGGGTCATGTTCACCATACATAGTGCCTTCAATCGAGGCTTGGTAAGCATGCATAGAAAAGGACTTATCATCTGGATTAGCACGTCGCCATTCCCCAAGAATCACCCCTTTTTCTTTCTCTACTTGCTCAGGAGCAAACTCAAGTCCGTTACCGATATCTCTCATCCACTTCAGGGCATCTTCTAGCTTCGTATTATTCGCAAGGTCAAGTTGGTAAGACGTTTGCTGATAACTGGTAAAAGCGTTGATATCAGCGCCAAAGCTACCACCAGATTGCTCAAAAAGTTTGACAACGTCGTTACCGGTAAAATGCTCACTACCATTAAACGCCATATGCTCAACAAAGTGAGCGTAACCCTTTTGAGAAGATGTTTCTTGGAATGAGCCGATATTCATCACCAAACGGACCGAGACTTCTTGGTCTTCTGTTGGATAGAGATGGTATTTCATACCGTTCGATAACTGGTCCACGTGCCAGTTGGCGTCAGGTTGAATCGGCGTCGACTGTTGTATCAGAGCACACCCTGACACTAATAACGCGGGGACTAACAATATACTGCGCATAACGATTGCCCATAACAATGATTAAGCTAATCAATATATATCCGGTGCTATAACCTTCACATTTTTAATGGATTATCAGACACGCAAATGTGATAAAGATCACCATTTATTGAAATCAATTCTCATTTACAAAAATCGACAAATCCTTACTTTACAAATACATAAATAATATCGTTCCAAATCCTTTTGCTTATTTGGTGTAAAACTCAAATTCGCGACATGGAGTCAGTATTTATTTTGAGCAATAAAATATAATTATTGAACAGATTCGAATCTGACTTTCTGCTGCATATTCAACAGCGCAGAGAGCACTGATGAGAATAAAAACACAACAACTATTATTCAAAGATCTATTATTCGCTTTATGTTCAAAAATCTATCATTAAAAAACAAACTGGCAATCTCTGCCAGTGCCGCCATCATTCTAGGGGGAGTGCTGGTAGAGGGGCTGTCTTTTCGAGATTCATTAAATAGGCTCGATGTCGAAGTCGCACAGCGACTAGAAAGCACTAGCGCATCTTACAATCAATACGTAAAGGACTGGCTACTCTCTAAAGAGCGCGCACTGACTTCACTCTCTTCTGATTCAGAGAAACGTTCTCTGGTTACACATTTGAAACAAGTCCGAGACTCTGGCGCGTTCGATAACGTTTTCCTCGCTTACCCGGACGGGTCACAAGACAACGCTAATGGGGTGGTTTTGCCACCAGGTAATAACGATCCTCGCAAGTGGGGCTGGTACACCAACGCCATTGCCAATCCATCGAAAGTCTTTATGGATAATCCGACCGTTGCTGCTGCAACTGGTGCGAATGTGGTGTCGCTCGGTAAAGCCCTGCAATTGCATGGTCAAACCGTCGTTCTGGGTGCTGACGTAGAGATCGGTGATATCCTGAACAGCCTCAACCAAGTGATCCTACCGGGTGAAGGTTATATGTTTATTGCCAATGAACAGGGCAATATTTTCACTCATAACAACGGTAAACTGCTGAATCAACCGGTTAGCAAGCTAGGCCTCAACAACAACGACATTACGTCAGCCGCACGTTCAGGTACAGAACGTCGCGTCTCTATTAACGGCATCGAATATGTGATTTACGCGCGCCACATAGAGGGTACCAAACTCACAACGGTCACAGTGTTAGATCAAAACTCGTTGGTTGCCCCACTTTACGATGCAGTTTGGGATCAAATCATCGCAACCACTATCGTCGTCGTTATCTGTGTGGCTTTGTTTAACCTGCTATGTAACATCTTGTTCCGTCCGCTCTACAATGTTTCGAATGCGCTTGCGCAAATCGCCAACGGTAGCGGCGATCTGACTCAACGCATCAAAGTAGAAAACCGTGACGAAGTTGGTGAACTGGCTGAAAACTTCAACCAGTTTGTTGAAAGTTTACAGCAGCTTATTGGTCATATTCGTCACCAAGCGGAAGAACTAAGCCAGCAATCAGAACTGAGCACGACTCGCGCGAATCAGTCGGTTTCTGATCTGAACCATCAGCAACAAGAAATCACTATGGTGGCGACCGCTGTGACCGAAATGGCATCGGCAACGCAAGAGATTGCCGCACATGCAGAGCAGACGGCTAAAGCCGCTCAAGACTCTTCAGCAAGCACACAAAATGGTCATGAGTTGGTGATCAACTCCAAATCGTCCATCAATAATTTGTCTTCTGAAGTCAACCAAGCGAGCGTTGTCATCGGTGAGCTCAACCAGCACGCGCAAGACATCTCAACCGTGCTATCAACGATTCGAGACATCGCAGAGCAAACCAACTTACTGGCTCTGAATGCGGCGATTGAAGCGGCGCGTGCAGGTGAACAAGGTCGCGGTTTTGCCGTTGTTGCAGACGAGGTTCGCGTGCTATCACAACGCACACACACCTCAACCGAAGAAATTCGCTCGACGATCGAGACCTTGCAGCAAACCACACAACGCGCTGTGACTATCATGGATACAAGCTCTCAGCTCGCGCAAGGTTCGGTGGAAGATGCTGATCGCGCAGCACTGGCTCTGGATGAAATCAACGCGGCCGTTGCGCTGATCAGCGATATGGCAACGCAAATTGCGACAGCCGCCGAAGAGCAAACGCACGTAACCAATGAAATCACGCAAAACGTCACGTCCATTAAAGATGTGACCGATCACTTGGTAGTTGGTGCCGAAGAATCGATGAATCAATCTGCTGAGCTGAAATCGCAAGCTGAGGATCTCAACTCGAAAGTGGCAACGTTTAAACTGGCTTAAACGCCACATTAAGGACGCTCTTAAAAACAACAAACCCCGCTAGCGACTTTGTTACTAGAGGGGTTTGTTTTTATGGATCGACGTTTTTATTGCAGATAGCTTTCGAAAGACGTAAACCTACACCGCCACACACATCGGCGTGCCTGAGATTGGGTCGTTAAATACTCTCGCTTGTAAATCAAACACCGATGCCAACATACCTTCTGTCAGTACCTCTTGCGGTGTTCCCTGCGTGACTAACTGACCTTTTTCCAACACCACCAAATGATCGCAGTAACGGCACGCTTGGTTTAGATCGTGCAGCACTACCACCACTGTTTTGCCTTTGTCGTTCATCTGCCTCATGAGTTTCATCAGCTCAACTTGGTGAGAGAGATCCAAGTAAGTGGTTGGCTCATCAAGCATCACTACGTCGGTATCTTGCGCCATTACCATCGCAATCCACGCCCTTTGTCTTTGGCCACCAGACAACGATTCAACTGGCTTGTCAGCAAACTCAATCACGCCAGTATCTTGCATTGCTTGCTCGACCAAGGCTTTGTCTTGTTGACTTAACCTGCCCCAATGAGAGAGATAAGGCGAGCGGCCATATTCGACCAGTTTTCTGACGGTAATACCTTCAGGACTGACAAGAATCTGCGGCAGCAAAGACAACGAACGCGCCAAGCGTTTATCACCGTAGCTGCTTAGTGGTTTGTCGTCATACAACACTTGGCCAGAAGCAGGTTTATTGATGCGTACCAAGGTTTTTAATAGTGTCGATTTACCGCAACCATTTGGACCAACTAGTGCGGTAATTTTACCTTGAGGAATCGACAAAGAGAGATCTGGAATGATGGTCTGTTTGCCGTACGCGACGGATAAGTTCTGCGTTCGTAACATGCTTACCAACCTCTGTAACGATACAAAAGAAAAATGAAATATGGTGCGCCAATAACAGATGTTAGCACTCCCGCTGGTAGCTCAATTGGCGGCTGTAAGCCTCTCGCTAAACCATCGGCGCAAATCACCAACAAAGCGCCAAGGGTTGCAGCGGCTGGAATCAACAACTTGTGGTTGTGGCCAAACAGCAAACGCGCAAGATGCGGCGCAAGCAGGCCAACAAAGCTGATCGTGCCTGCCACAGACACACTGATGCTCGCCAATAGCACGGCAGCAATCAGCGCAAGAATTTGGATCTGTCTTGGTTTCGTGCCAAGCGTAGTAGCGCTTTCTTCTCCCAGTCCCATAACATCTAGCCGCCAAGCCAGCCAAAACGCCAATGGCAGTAGCAGCAATAGAGCACTCCAAATAAACGGCACTTGTTGCCAATTTCGTCCCCACAAACTGCCGGTTAGCCATACCATCGCCGTGTTGATTTCGATAGGGTGCACAATCAGAAGAAAATCGATACCGCTGGCTAAAAATGCGCTGACAGCAACACCAATCAGCGCCAAACGTGCTGGTGTTGGTTTCGACCAGTAAGCCAGCACAGCAATAAAGCCAGCAGCAAGCAAGCCTCCCGCCATAGCGACCATCGGCAACATTGCCACTGGCGCATTCGGATACAGCACCAAACAAGCGGTAGCCGCCAGTCCTGCTCCGGCGCTTATCCCCATTAAATCTGGTGAGGCAAGTGGGTTACGGATGACGCCTTGAACTAAAACGCCTGACAGCCCCAACCCAGCGCCCACGCCAATGGCGAGCAACATTCTCGGTAATCGATATTGGTGAATCACAAAGTCCGAGTCAGAGAAAGAAAACAGTAATGCAAAAACCTGTTGAGCCGACATGTTCGCCTCGCCAACAAACAGCGTGAGAGAAGACGCAATCAGCAACAATCCAACTAATGCAAACAGTTTGGTTTGATTCATCATGATGATTTCCTCATTGCAATCGCGATAAAGCAAGGTGTGCCCAACAGCGCGGTAATCACGCCCACTGGCGTTTCAGCCGGAAAGGCAATCGATCGTGATAAAGCATCTGACCACGTCACCAATGCCGCGCCACACAAAGCGGAAACCGGAATGAGAATGTGATAGTTGTGACCAACAATCGGGCGTACCAAGTGCGGCACTAACAACCCGACAAAGCCAATTGGCCCAGCAATCGCCACGCTAGTACCCGCCAACAGCACAACCGCTAAACCACTGATTAATCGCGTAAGACGAATGTTACCACCTAGCCCAACAGCAACTTCGTCCCCCAACGCGAGTAAATTTAAGTTTCGCGCTAAGCCCATGGCGAGCACCAAACCTAAGGTCACAAAAGGCCACAGTTGCTGCCACTGCTCAGAATCTACGGCAGAGAGTGAACCCGTTAACCAATGCAACACGCTGTAAGCCATGTCATCCGCCAAAATTACCGACGCACGAGTTAACCCTATCAGCAGTGCACTGATGGCAATGCCCGCTAGCACTAAACGCAATGGGTGAGAACGCGCGGAGAAAAAACCACCCAACAACATGACCGCACCACCACTTAGTAGCGCGCCGAGTACTGCGTTGATGATTGGGTTCAATTGACTAAAGAATGGTACGCCGATGGACGCCAAGGCCATAAAACAAGCCGCACCAGCATTAATGCCGAGAATGGATGGCGACGCCAAAGGGTTACGAGTCAATCCTTGCATCAGCACTCCAGATACCGCAAGCGAAGCGCCAATTAGTAACCCAGCATAGGTACGAGGCGCACGCAGCGTCTCGAGGATTTGATGCAGCATATTGCCCTCATCAAACGCAAACCAATAGCTTGTCAGATCATTAACGCTCAAAGAAAAGTTGGACCAGCCAATCATTGAGGCTGCATAGCCTGAGAGCGTACACAACGCCATAGCACAGACAAACAAGCTCGCTTTCCAATGCGATTTGCTAACCGAAGACGCGCTTTCCGAGCTTATCGCCTCACTCATGAGCGCTCCAATAACGCTTCAAGATTGCGGGCAATTTCTTCCGCAGCCAACATGCCGCGATTTAACGACCACAGTTCAGGAGAAACCTCAACAAGTTGCTGTTTTTTTGCAGCAGTTAGCAACTTAAACAATGGATTTTTGCGCCACTCATCCACAATATTTGGTTGAGAGTAAAGTCCAACTAACAACCAATCAGGGTTGGTTTTTAGTAAAAGTTCGAAACTGGTTGGGATATACGCTTTTTGCTCAGATGGAGCCAGCGGGCTTTGGATGCCTAGCGTACTCAAAACGCCACCAGCGTAAGAAACCGGGCTATGCAGCCACATCCCTTTGTCAGAAACCACACCAAACTGAATGGTTTCTTGTGTTGCAAAATGCTGTTTGAACTCCGCCATGGTCTGTTTGTGCTGCTCAATTCGTTGTGTCATTTTCGCTTGTTTGCCAATTGCCACGCCGATTTTGTGTGCGGATTCGAGATTTTCTTGATATGTCTCACCACGGCTTTTTAACAGCAAAGTTGGCGCAATTCGCTGCAAATCTTGATAAATCGCGCGATGACGTTCTGCATCAGCAATGATCAAATCCGGCTTGAGCACCGCAATCGCCTCTAAACTCGGTTGCGAGCGCATGCCGACCGATTGCCAAGGCTCAACCTTGGCACGAACAGCAGGAATGACTCGTGTGGCATCGTTGTCATCGGCGACGCCTACCGGTGAGACATCGACTGCCGCTAATGCATCGACAAACGAAAATTCTAAAACCACAATACGTTGAGGTATCGCTTCTAGCTCAAAAGTGCCTTGCTCATCTTGCACGCTGCGCGCCTGAGAAAATGCGCTAAATGACATCAAAGCTGAGCTCAGTAGCATCAGCAAAACGGTTGAAAAGTGTTTGATCGTAAATTGTTTTTTATTTTTCATCTTGCTTTTTTCCAGTGCTAAGAGTTTTCCAGTATCTAAGATCGGCAAAGTCGCCAAGGTAAATTGGCGACTTTTCTTTTCAAACTCGGTGAACGAAACGCTTAAAACTGATAGTTCAGATCCAGTGTGTAAGAGCGTCCCGGAGCTGGGTACCGACCAACTGGGCTTGTATCAATCCCGCGGAAGTAATACTCCTCGTCAAACAAGTTGTTCACCGCAACATTCATGCGTAACTTGCCTTTGTCGTCTTTGTATAAATCCGTCCCCAAGTTGAAGTTCCACACCATGTAAGATGGTACTTTACCCGTTGCGCCAGTTGCATCTTCGGCACTGGTGTTGGCGTTATCGGTATACGAATCACTAAAGTAGAAGCCCGATAGCGTGGTGTCCATGCCGTAAAATGCGTAGGTTGCATCCCAACCAAGCTGATGCTTAGAGGTGTAAGGCAGTTGATTACCTTTATTCGCGCCTTCTTCTTCAAGCGTAGCGTCTAGATAGTTGTAGCTTGCGCCTAAACTCAGTGCAGGTAGTGCTTCAGGCACGTAACGAGCAGAAAGCTCTATGCCTTGGTGAAGTGTTTTTCCGATGTTATCGAAGGTCTGCGTTGAGCTTTGCCATTGCAATTGATCTTCAAAGTCGATGCGATAAAGTGCAGCGTTAAAGCTGGTCGCATCTTGGGTGTAACGCGCGCCGACTTCGTAGTTCCAAGCCAGTTCGCTACCTTCTTCACCCAAACCTCGGATGTAGGCAATTTGTGGCGCACGAAGTGATTTTTGCGCGTTCGCATACGTCACCCACTGGTCAGTTAAGTTGTATGCCACCGTCAAACCTGGCAACCATTCCGTCACGGTGTTGTCTGCCGTTTGTTTTTTACCACGATCGGTAAACGTCATTCGAACCGACTCAACACGCAACCCAGGCGTTACCTTCAATGTATCATTGAACAAACCAATTTCGTTGCTAACGTATCCAGCAAACGCGTCCGTATCTAGATGCCAATCACGCGGAACGCTGGTTGCACCACCGGCGATTGGAGTCTGAGTGAGTTTGTAGTCAATGTCTTCATTAACATAACGGGTACCCACGATCCAGTTTTGAGTAACGGATTTACCTTCGCCAAAGTACATCGCCATTTTTGGCTCTATACCATACACGGTAAATTCACGTGGAGAGGTACGAACGTCCGTCGCTGGCAGAGCCGGATCCGCCCAATGGCCACCCGCGCTGTTAAAGCCCCACTTGAAAAGACGCTCTGACTTATGGCCAAACGTTAGCACTTCTAGCTCGGCACTGTCGGCAAATGGCAAATCGTGGATGTACTTAACACTCCAGCGTGTCGACTTACCTTCATAATCATCGTAAGGACGTTTCGATTGGTGACGATCTTGTTCGTAGTCTTGTGGCGAAAGTGCGCCCGGCATTTGCGTTTCAGCATCGTAACGTTGCAGGAATGCTTGAATCTCTTGAGTGTCACTCAATAGCCACTGTGCTTTAGCTTGAAAGTTCTTCACGTCCGTATCGGAATGTTCACGGAAGCTTTCACCTTTTAGGAAGTTACCTTCCAACTGTAGTGCAAATGTGTCGCTTAACCAGCCGCCCGTGCGTAGGTAAAAATCATTCAGCGGCGCATCACCGCCATCAAACACGGTAAGGCGGTTACTGATTTCAGTTTGCCACGTGTGTGGAATCGGTTTGGTCACTAAGTTGATCACACCACCGACGTTGTTTGGGCCGTACTGTACTGCAGCACCACCGCGTACAATGTCAATACGATCAAGCATCGACAGTGTTGCTGGGAAGATAGACTGACCAGTGTGACCATATGGCGCAAGTGTTAGCGGTACACCATCCATCAAGAACTGAGCATGACCACTACGGCTTGCTTTCAAACCACGTACGGAAATGTTGGGCAATACGCCCGTTCCGCTTTCATCCTGAACTTTAATACCCGGCACGCGCTGTAGCGCATTATCAATCGAGCCTGCGGCGGTTTTCTCGATTTGATCGCGGGTAATGACGGTACGAGCACCTGGGTACTCTTTGACGTCTTCAATTTCAGATTTACCAATCACGCTACCAGTGACAACGACGGTTTCCATCGCGGTAGTTTGTTCTGTTTTAGCAGGAGCGGCAACCGCGCTCATGGATGTGGCAGAAGCGATTGCAATCGCAAGCACACTGTAAGTGGTAGACAAACCAGCACGTACACGCACTTTACCATCCAAATTCTGGTAAGACATTAAGATCTCCTTTGCGAGAAATTGAGCCTCGGGCAGAATACATCCCGTAAGCTCTCGGGGCTAAACATCCTCAATATGAGGTAAAAATTGGCTAACAGGCGCTAACTACGCACAAAAAGCCTAGAACTGATATCCGTAGCTGAGCATAAACTCGGCTGGTGCGCCGTAGCCAATCTGGTTTAAGCCAGACGTGCCGTTTGTTGCGCCAAGAATGTATTTCTCATCCAAAATGTTGTAAGCGTTCGCTTGGATTTTATGACGACCAGTGGTGTACGCCGCCATCAAATCCACCGTTGTGTAATCGCCAAGTGCGACAGCTTCGTCGTTACCTGCGTAACGGTCGCCCACGTACTTCACACCACCGCCTAAACGCCAGTTGTCATCCAATTGGTAAGTGCTCCAAAGAGAGAACAAGTGGTCTGATACATCGTTCGGCTTTTTGCCTGTGGCTTTGTCTTCCGCGTCCAAGTAGCTGTAACCCACAGAGATGTCCCACTGTTTGGTGATTTGACCGCGAGCCTCTAATTCAATACCTTGGTGACGCACTTCAATTTTATCGATCACATCGCCGTCCACGTTAGTTTGTGGTTGCTCTTGATCAATCTGGAACAGTGCCGCATTCAACATTAATGCGTTATCCAAAAGGTACGCTTTCGCACCCACCTCTTTTAAGTCGGTGTGGAAGAATTCCGCCAATTTTGGATTGATGTAGATACCAGCGTACGGTAACTGCCAAGAGCGCGCTAAACTGGCGTATACGGATGTGTCGGAATTGATGCGGTATACCAAACCAGCACGGTAGCTGACTTTGTCATCATCCAATTTTTCCTTATCTGAGCCCGCTTTTTGTTGTTCGAGCTCCATCGAGTCGTAACGCACGTTACCGATCAAAGAAAGGTCGCCCCACGTATAGACGTCTTGCACATACAAACCTGTCGTGGTGGTGGTATTGTCACGAAATGGCTTAAAGCCCGGATCAGGCGTTGGACCAACGACTGGGTCGTAGATATTTTGCGGAGGAAGCGTTTTGTCACTTGCCAACGTTAGGTCGATATCGATCTGGTTGAAATCTGCACCCACCATCAATTGATTGTCCCTGGTTTCCCAAACCAACTCAGATTGTAAAGTGGTCGTAGTACGTGGATCGTAACCAAAGTTGTTGACGGTTTGAGACACTTCATTACCCGTCACTTTGCCCTGACGCGTGCCTTTTTGCTCAAGTTCGATATGGTTGAATGCCGCTCGGTTGTTCCATACCCATTGATCATTCAGACGCCATTCGTAATCCACCGCAATACGGAGACTGTCTGACTCCTGATAGTCGTTTGTGCCGCCAAAGTAAGTGCTTACTGGCAAATCAACTGGCTTGCCATTTTTTGATGGCACACCACGATACGGCACTAGTTCTTGATGGGCGTATTCCACGTCAACATCAATGGTGTGACCTTCCGCTGGTAACACACGAATGGTCGGTGCAATGAAGAAATCGTTTGAATCAACATGATCAACGTACGAGTCGGCTTGACGGTATTCCAGGTTAATACGCCCGTTGACCTTATCTGTAAACGCCATTGAGCTGTCGACCTGACCGACATACTGGTTGTTGCTACCTACACTGCCGTTTACGTGAGTAAAATTCTCACCGTTAGCGCGTTTCGTCACCAAGTTGATGATGCCCCCAGCCGAGCCACGGCCATACAAAGCGCCCGCAGGGCCTTTCACAATTTCAACGCGTTCAACATTCGCTAAGCTGCGGTAAGACTGCAACGTACCGTCATCTCGCAAGCCATCACGGTACATATCGTTGAGTGAATCAAAACCACGTATCATGAACTGATCGCGGCTGCCTTCGCCCAAGGTGTTATTGACCCCGGCTACCCCATCTAGCGCATCCACTAAGCGCACCGCGCCTCGGTCTTGCATTTCTGTTTTCGTTACTACGGATACCGCTTGTGGCACATCAAGCCATTCCACATCGGTTTTGGTGCCTGATTGAGGCATGTGTTCAGCATAACCTTCGTACTGATGACCGAAGACTTGAATCGTTTCAGTTGCTGATGGGGTTGAGTTCGTCTCTTCTGAAGCCACTGCGCTTGGTGCTACTAATGAAGAACCAATCGCGACCGCCAAGGGGGTCAGGGTCAATAATTTATTCATTCCATAATTCCGTTTAGTTGTTATAAAGCCAACGGATGGAAATAAGAACAAATATTATTTCTATTTGCAATATTAATTTTATGCTCTATATTTATTTACCCTAAAAACACAACTAACAACAAAAAAAATCAAACATCATAACAATAAACACTAAAACTTCTGCCCTCCGTCTCGAGAGAGGCACATTGGAAGACGACCGTGAGCGACTTTATCAACGTTAGAAGAAAATGTTAGAAAATTAGGAAAGCTCATGAAATCTACGATGATTATCGTAAGTCATGTCGTTAACGATGCAGTCACTCACGGGTTTGTGCCTGCAGCTAAAGCGATGGACCTTCACGTCGTTCTTATCACCGACCACAAGCTAAGCCATTTAGAGCTGGCGAGTCGTGATAGTCACTTTAATCCGGATACCATTCTAGAATGTGATGTCTTCAACCCATTAGAACTCATCGAAACCATCACGGAGCATGAATTAAAGCCAGACGCTATTTTTAGCAATAGTGATCACTTACAAACTTCCACCGCCATCTGCGCGCAATTTTTTGGCCTCCCATCCAAAGATTGGTCTGTCACGTTAAAGGCCAAAAACAAACACTTAACTCGACAAGTGTTAAATGAAAAATCCTTACCCAACACACAAAGCTGTTTGCTGCATCGCCATTCGAATGTGGCATTAGGCATGGCCTTCCCTGTCGTAGCAAAACCCAAAGAAGGCGTGGCAAGTTTAGATGTACAGCGCTGTGACTCCCAAAGCGAGCTCGATGCTTACTGCGAGGCGTTTTGGCAAAAGCACCCAAACGCCGCCATTCTGGTGGAGCAGTTTCTTCAAGGACCGTTGGTTACGCTCGAAACTTTAGGAGACGGTAACCAACTTATCGCCGTGGGCGGTTTTGATGTGTCGCTCTCTGAGCCGCCTTACTTCATCGAAACCGCCGCAGACTGGAACGGACCAAACGGCATTGCTCACCGAGAAGCTTGCTTGGCTCAACTGAAAGCGTTCGGCGTTGGTTTTGGAGTTTGCCACAGCGAATTTATCATTACGGAAAATGGCCCGATTCTGGTGGAAATCAACTACCGCAGTATTGGAGATGGCCGCGAATTCTTGCTCAACAATCTCGCTCACTTTGGTTGGTTTAGCACAATTTTGGGTCTGCATTTGGGTCGAAGATTGGACGGCGATTACCAAATTCATGGGTCAGCGCACGTGCACTACGTAGTTGCGGAACACAGCGGTGTGATCGACGGAGGTTCGACGTCGTTCATCCAACACGATGACGATATCATCACCCAGCAACAGGTACTAAAAACCGCTGGAGAACACTTCCAACAGAGTTATTCCAATAAGGATTATCTCGCCCGAATTTCGATTGTCTCACCATCAGGGCGAAACCTCGACCAAGCGCTGCAGAACGCGCTTAGCAATTTCGATCTCGCTCCGACTCGTGAGGTGGCAGCATGAATGACAACGCTTTGTATCTAACGCAACGATTGATCGACACTTGCTTACGCGAAGACATGTTTGGCATTTTGTCGAAGGCCAAGTTCAGTAGAGACGCGCCAAAAGGGGTAATTGTTCCTCAAGACGAGCAAGTCTGGCTGATATTTGCCAACTCTGATTTCACGTTGTATTTACCTGTTGCGCCAACGTATTACATGCAGCACTGGCGCTACGGTCACGCCAATGACGAAACACCACCAGGTTGGTGGGTGGAGAAAAATGGCCAAGTCGAGCATCAACAGCATTACAAAGAGTGGATTGCGCTACTAACGACACTGGCGCATGAGAGCTCTCACGAGTTGCTGGCGGGATACCTTCAAGAACTGGAATGTGCAGAGAAACACAAAGCGCTGTGTGACCAAGCGTTTCATCATCACGCAGACCACATTTCTCAACCAATATCCGAGCTTGGTTCTTGGCATCAAAAACTGCTGCTAGCCGACCAGATCGCTTCTTACCTTGACCATCCGTACTATCCAACTGCGCGGGCGAAGTTTGGTCTGAGCGATGAAGACCTTGCTAAGTACGCGCCCGAGTTTGCACCAAGCTTTGCTCTGCATTGGATTGCGATTGAAAAATCACTGGTGACATTAACCAGCGAACAACCTGATTGCTGGCCGACCATGGAGCAAGTTGGGCTTCCTGCTGATTTTGCACTGAGCCACGTTCTGTTCCCTGCACATCCGCTCACCCTGCGATCTTTAGAAGCCTTACCCGAAGGTGTAATAGAAGCGCCTTTAACGTATCTAGACGTGACGCCAACGCTTTCCGTTCGTACTGTGGTCGTCAACGAGGCACCGCACATTCACATCAAGGTTCCGCTGATCATGCGATCGCTAGGCACGAAAAATATTCGCTTAATCAAGCCTTCAACACTGTATGACGGCCACTGGTTTGAACGCCTACTCAGCCACCTTGAACAAACGGACGCCGATTTAAACAGTCGCTTGTTCCATTGCAACGAAAAACACGGTGGACACGTCGGCGAGGATAAAACCTTCGCGTACATCGTACGTGAGTACCCACTTACTCATTGCGAAGACAAAGCGTTAGTTCCGGTTGCAGCACTAGCAAGCCCAATGCCTGACGACCGCTTGTTCTTAGAACATTTGGCAGAACATTACTATCAACAAGATACGCTGGCGTGGTTCCAAGATTACGTCGACCTATTATGCCAAGTGCACCTCACCTTGTGGCTTCGTTATGGCATCGCATTGGAGTCCAACCAGCAAAACGCCATCATTGCATTTGATCAACAGGGCAAAATGACGCTCGCGATGAAAGACAACGACGCGGCGCGGATTTGGCCAGAGCGCTTCCACTTTGCAACAGAGCATGCAGCCCAAAAACACGGCGCAAAACTACTTCCAGTGGATTGCGATGAACTGCTCGATCAACGCATCAAAGTCGACAATGAATTGGCGCTCGGTCAGATGTTTACCACCATCACATTACAATTGGATATCGCAGCGATTGTAGAAGCCATGGCAGCGAAGGGCATTGCCTCTTCAGCATCGCTTTATGCCATCGTGGCCAAAAGCATTGCAGAGCAACTCAACCGATTGGAAGGCGAAGGGTTAGAGACAAAACTGGCACGCGAGTTACTGCAAGAAGCACCTGATTTGCACGCCAAATACTTGTTGAGCTCTGGCAGTTTGCTCTCGAAAGAAGCCTCCGGCGCGAGTGACATCAATAAGTTCTATGGTTTGTCGGCTCCGAACTTCTTGCTGCTTTCTAGCGAAGAAGCGCAACGCGCCTACTTAGAAGCCATCAAAAAAAGCGTACGTTAAACGATTATGACCAAACTCATCTACAGTGTGTTGTTGTGCCACTTTATCGCTGCGTTTGCCGCGTTAGGTATGCCGCTATTTCTACCCGTCGTGTTGCCAACATTAGGCGCAAGCATTGATGCGGACTGGGCAGGGGTATTGTTTATCCTACCTACGTTTTGTACTGCGTTGGCGGCGCGATTTTGGGGCAACTTTGCCGATCGCTACGGTCGCCGCCGCTCACTCTTGCGTGCGCAACTTGGCCTTGCAGCAGGGTTTGCGCTATGCGGCTTGGCAGACAACCTCGCCATGTTTGTGTTTGGTCTTATTGTTCAAGGAACCTTTGGCGGCACCATGGCCGCCTCGAACAGCTACTTATCTAGTCAAATTAAAGAAGCCAAAACACTCGGCAAGTCACTCAATAAAACCCAACTATCTGCTCGCTTGGCGCTGATCGTTGCGCCCATTGGGCTCGGCTGGAGCTTGTCCGAAACCAACCCACTCAACGCGTACCTTTGGTTATGCGTTTTGCCTTTAATTGCTATGGGCATCACGCTAGCACTGCCAGCGGATAAACCCGCCGAACAAAACCTCGAAAAGCCAAACTCAGAATCTCAGCAAGAACAACCCATTGCACAGAAAAACGCAATGCATGCCATTCGTTGGATCTTCTTTGCTCAGTTCGGGTTTGCGTTTTCTATGGTGGTGACCTTTCCTTATTTCTCGCCGTTTGTGCAGCAATATGGCATCACTAACCACGCATGGATCGGTTTTTTGTACGCACTGCCGCATGGTGTCTATCTGTTGCTGGCAGGCAAAATCCACGTGTTGTCAGATGGGCTGAATCGCCATCAACCGCTGCGCACGTTGTGGCTTGGGTTTGCATTGCTTGCCGTGAGCTCTGCCTTGCATTTGATTGCATCCGAAACCGCACTCATTGCTGCGAGAATTATCTTCGGCATCGCGATGGTGTGTTGTTATCACGGATTGCATCAGCATCTTGCGAGCAATCTGGATCGCAAACTCAGTGGCAAAGTATTTTCTCGCTTTGATGCCATGTCCAAATGGGGGGGCGTGGCAGCGGGATTTTGCGCTTCTTTCATTTCTAGCTTGGGGCTACTTGAGGTTCCTTTCCTACTTTCTGCGATAGTCAGCGTAATCACCTTGATCGCGCTGGTTCTCCATTCAAAATTTGGAAATCAACATGTTACAAACTCAATCCTCTCAGACTAGCGAGTTGCGCGCGCATGATGTGCAGCTCAATCGTGAGAAGGCCCAACTCAACACGATAATGGGTGTTCTTAATTGTTACTTACGTGAATTTGCGCTACCGAATCAACAAGTGGAATGGCACTACCAATCGACATCGCTACCCCAAACGTTAAAACGCAACTATTCCGCCAAGCAGCGGGTAGCCGTTCATCTTTCTCAACAAAATGGCGTGCTGGTTTTGCCGATTCACTACGCGAGCAAACTGGGCAAAATCAAATTGGCAGAACTGCCGTGGGCGAAAATGCCGGGATCTGGTTGGGCGAAATTGGATGCCACGCAAACTCTTACGCTTTTGCTTAACTATCTCAAGCAGGTGTTGGCGATCCCGTTCAACCATGAGCTGATCGAACAACTGGAAAATAGCGTGCTGGTTACCGAGCAGTTTCTCAACGTCGCGCCCAAATCGCATCACAACGAGTTTATCGCTTCGGAACAGTCTCTGATTTGGGGGCATACTTTCCATCCGACCCCGAAAAGTCGTTCGGGCGTCACCATGGATGATCTCTTGGCGTTTTCTCCAGAAGTCGGCGCGCAAGTCCCGTTGTACTGGTTTGAAGTGGATACATCGTTACTTGATGTGCTGAGTTCCGACGGAGAAGCTAACCCTGCGCAACGCATGCTACAACAGCTCGCGCCACAACACACCACCAGCAATGGGAAGACCCTCTACCCTTGCCATCCTTGGGAAAGCTACACCATTTTGAGCAACCCAAGCGTGAAGCGTGCCATTGAACAAGGCAAGATCACGCCACTGGGTTTAGGTGGTGAAAAGATGCAGCCGACCTCTTCAGTTCGTACCCTCTACCACCCAGATATGGATTGGTTTGCGAAATTCTCCATCAACGTACGATTAACCAATTGCGTGCGAAAAAACGCGTGGTACGAACTCGACAGCGCCGTGCAGCTCACGTCGATTCTCAAACCAATTCGAGAAAACGAACAGCTGCACAACCCCGTATTTAAAGTGATGACAGAGCCTTACGCCACCACATTGAATCTAGAAAGTGTCGCTGAGCGTAATTGGGATGACAACACCAAAGCGCGCGAATCGTTTGGGATTTTGTATCGCGAAAATTTCTCGCTGAGCGAAGTCGATATCTTAAAACCAACCCTCGCTGGCGCTCTGTTTGCTTACGACAAAAACGGCAACAGTTGCATTGCTCAACGCCTTAAAAACAAAGCGCGTACTACGCAAAATCGCTATTCCGACATCGCGACACTGTGGTTTGAGCGCTATTTGCATTGCCTGATCCCGGGCGTATTTAATTACTACTTCAAACACGGGGTGGCGTTTGAGCCGCATTTGCAAAACACCCTGATTGGCTTTGAGCAAGAGATGCCGTGTTGTGTTTGGATTCGTGATTTGGAAGGCACTAAATTACTGCCGGAGTTCTGGCCAGCAGAAACATTAACTGACTTGTCTGAACGCGCGCGACAATCGGTTTGCTACAGTCGCGAACAAGGCTGGAATCGCATCGGATACTGCACCTTTATCAACAACATCAGCGAAGCGATTTTCTTCATCGCAGAAGGTGATGAGCCACTAGAGCAAACGCTGTGGAATGCGGTGCAAAGTGCCATTGTGCGTTGGCAATCCGTGAATGGAAAACAGCCGGAACTAGAAGCGTTGCTGAATGGCGGTCACTTCCCAAGCAAAAATAATTTCACCACGCGCTTGATGCAAAAAGCCGATAAAGAGTCGGGCTATACCCAAGTCGCCGCGCCTTGGCAGCAACACGAAAAAGGAGCGCAACATGTCTAATTCCCTCTCTCTACCGACACGCGTTAGCCAACAAGTTCACACGCTCGCACAGCAGCAAAATCAACCCTTGTGCGCGTACGTGTATGACCTAAACGCCTTAGAAGAACACATCAAACAACTGCGTCACGTTTTGCCGAAAAATGTCGAGCTATTTTACGCAGCCAAAGCCAATCCATCAGGCCCTGTTCTCAAAACACTCGCGCCGTATGTCGATGGTTTTGAAGCGGCATCTGGCGGGGAGCTGGCACACCTCCACCAGCAACAACTCGATAAGCCATTGATCTTCGGTGGCCCAGGAAAAATGCAAAGTGAATTGCAACAAGCGATTGAGCTTGATGTCGATGCAATTCATGTCGAAAGCCTCACCGAGCTACAACGCATTGGAGCACTAACCGAGCGCCTCAACCGCCCGGCTTCGATCTTTTTGCGTATGAACATTGATATCGGCGACATCACGCTCAGCAAGTTGGCGATGGGCGGCAAGCCGACCCCTTTTGGTTTGGACGAGTCCGAACTGAGTAATGCTTTGATGTTGCTGCGCGATTTCCCGCAAGTGTCACTGAAAGGATTCCATTTTCACTTGATGTCGCATCAGCTCGATGTTGAACGTCACTTAGCGTTAATGCAGCGCTATTTCCAAGTCGTGAAAACGTGGCAGCAGGAGTTCGAACTCAGTGAGCTGATGATCAACTTGGGCGGCGGTATGGGGATTAACTACCAAAACCCTGAGCAACACTTTCCGTGGATGGAGTTTTGCGACAAGTTGGAATTCCTCATCGCCAAAGAGCAGTTGCAAGACTGGACACTGCGTTTTGAATGCGGACGTTTCATCACGGCGGCATGCGGTTATTACGTGATGGAAGTACTGGATATTAAACAAAATCTTGGCGAAAACTTTGTCATCGCGCGCGGAGGAACTCACCACTTCCGCACGCCAGCGGCGCAGAGCCATGATCATCCATTCGTCATCCTGAAAAGCGAGCAACACCATGAGATTTCTCATCCAATTCAGCATGCACAAGCGACCTTTGTCGGCCAGCTTTGTACGCCCAAAGATGTGCTGGCACGCAATCAACACGTCGCCCACGTCGATATTGGTGATTACGTTGTGTTTACCTTAGCGGGCGCCTATGCGTGGAACATCTCCCATCAAAACTTCTTGATGCATGAACCGCCGATCTTCCACTATTTCTAAACGGCATACTTCGCTTCACTCAAGCCCCAATCATTGGGGCTTTTTTATTCCATCTCGGCACAGATTCATTGCCATTAACCGCTTTTCGAAATCGCAATAATGCGTTTTATCAGCTCGTCGGGTTCCATCTTGGGGTTGCGGTAAAAACGGAAAATTTCCGAGTTTATCGCTTGGTGGGCAACCGGATTGACCGCCATTGAATCAATCATACTCGGCACAGCGAGGTTGTGTTTAACGCCGTAGTGAAAGTCTTGATATGACTGGACCTGACACGGATTAAAATCGCTGATGTCGATATCGGTACGTACCGGAATCGAGCCCTTTACCTTATTGAACTTAGCTTGAAACTCGACATCTGCCAGCGCGCTTGCGGTTTGCTGAGCAGCCTCGGCAGAAAACGACTTGCTCGACATAAACACCAAGCTGTCCATGTTGTAGAGGAATACACCATCGCTGTCCGGCGTTGGGTAACAGCCGACCTCTTGCGGAACCGAGACTTGATTGGCGAGCAGCTCACCTAAAATCCAATCTCCACCGATTTGAAACAGCGCTTGACCGTCGGCTAGCGCTTGGGTTGCCGTATCCCATTTACTGTCGGGTAATTGGTTGTCGATCAACAAACTTAGGCGGCGAAATTGCTTCAACGCTTGGCGCAGTGTATCGCTGTCGATGCTGTCGCGTTCTAGTTTAACCATCGCATTGGTGTAGAACTCAACGCCGCCAGTGGAGATCACTAAGTTCTCGAAAAGTTGGGCGACTTGCCACGGCTGCTCACCGACCGCGATCGGCACGATGCCATTTTGCTTAGCAAGCTCCATGGCGGCGAACATCTCTTGCCAGTTTTTCGGCGCGGACAGATTCAGTTGTTTAAGCAGCTTGTGGTTGACCCACAGCCAGTTTAAGCGGTGCAGTGTGAGTGGCAGGGCGATGTAGCCGTTTTGTGTTTTATTGATTTCGATAGACAGCGGGTAGAGCACCTCGTCCCAGCGCTGCTCATCCGCTACCGCGTTGACGTTGTGCAAAATACCGATGGCATCCCACGCCTTAATACTTGGCCCTTCGATTTGCGCGAAGCTCGGTGGGTTGCCCGCCAGCGCGCGTGCTTGCAGTACCGTCATCGCGCTGTCGCCACCACCGCCTAACACCGGACTTTGCAGCAGCTCTATATCGTGCCGTTTTAGCTGAGCTTTAAGTGTTTGCAGCGCTTGCTGCTCGCCGTCAGAAGTCCACCAATGTAAAAACTCTACCCCTTGTGGCGACTCAGCGCGAGCGACGCAAGGGGCGAGCAACAGTGGGAACAAGAATGCCAGTTTGTTCATAGTCAGTCTCTCGGGAAAGTCAGTGTGGCGCAGAGGCCGCCAAACTGAGAATGGCTCAGCAACAAGTTGCCACCATGAGCCTTTGCAATGCTCTGTGAAATGGTTAACCCCAGCCCACTGCCTTCTTTATCGTTGCTAGCGCGGAAGTATGGCTGGCAGAGCTTTTCAAGTAATAAGTCGTCAACACCATCACCGTGATCTTCAATTTCAATCTGGATCGACTCTGGGCTTTCACTCAGCGTAATGTCCGCTTGATGGCCGTATTTGAGCGCGTTATCGACCAGATTCTGAATGCAGCGCTTAATCGCTAACGGTTTACCAGCAAAGTGGGTGCGGATTTCACCGTGGATGCGAATTGTGTCCGGCGCATCGGCGATATTGGCGGAAATGTGCTGAATCAGTTGGGTGAAATTGATCGGCTCGATTTCCTCGTGGATATCGGTCTCTTTAATGCATTGCAATGCGCCTTTGACCATCAAATCTAGGTCGTTACTCAGGCGGATAAAGCGTTCTCGGTCGGCGTCGTCATCCAGCATTTCCGCCCGTAGTTTTAGGCAAGCAATAGGCGTTTTCAGATCGTGTGAAATGGCACTGAACAGCATCTCGCGGTCTTTAATGTGGCTGTCGATGCGTCGGTTCATTTTGTTAAACGCACGTACCGCCGCTTTCAGTTCGTTACTGCCGCGCTCAGAGACTTCGGGCACGTCTAATCGGCTCGACATCAGGGTTGCGGCTTTTGCCAGCTCTCGAATGGGTTGAATTTCTTTACGAACGATAAACCAGGTACACAGCAACAGCATTAGCGCGGACAGTAATAGCGTGAGCCATTGGCGCAGCTCAAAATAGTTAGTCTCTAGGTTGATGTAAGGCGCGGGTAGCACCGCCGCGAGATAAAACCATTCATTCTGTGCGACTTCGACCTGCATCACCAGAATAGGCGGATTGAGGT
This sequence comes from Vibrio sp. sp1, assembly GCF_016920955.1. Classification (NCBI taxonomy): domain Bacteria; kingdom Pseudomonadati; phylum Pseudomonadota; class Gammaproteobacteria; order Vibrionales; family Vibrionaceae; genus Vibrio; species Vibrio sp. sp1. Next base: position 434,346 of record NZ_CP060590.1, on the reverse strand, counting down.
CACCAAACGAAAGCGAATAATGCGCCCACAATAACGGCAGTTCGTCGATAGGTAGCTCGTTGTTGAACACTTTGAGTTTGTCGCGCTGGGTGAACTCCACCTCGATATTAGGAATGCCGCTCAGCTCGCTTTCTAATACCTCGCGAACTTGGTTGATGACCAACGTTTTGCGTTCGCTTTCTGGCAGTGGGTCGACGTCAATCTGGTGATTGTTGAGTGAGACGAAAAAGCGCGTGCCGCCCATGTTGCGCAGTTGATTGAGCACCAAGTGGCGATATTCAGAAGGGAGGGTTTGAAAGAAAGCGATGGTGGAAGAAGCGCTCAGTGCTAAGCTTTTGACTGTGGTGGTCAGGCCCTCTTTATCGCGTTCGCTGGCGTGTTGATACCAGATAATCCCGGATAATACCTGCGCCAGAATGATCACCAGCAACAGGAACACACTGGTGCGAACGACCAGTGATCCCGTCCAGCGTTTAATTCTCATAGTGCACGTCCGTGGTCAGCATGTAGCCTTTGTTACGCACCGTTAGGAGCAGCGAACGGTCTTTATCTTCAAGGTGATGACGCAAGCGGCTGATCTGCACGTCAATGCCGCGTTCAAACGGGTCGGCATCGCGTCCCCAGATCTCGCGCGCAATGTCATCGCGAGACAATATTGATTGCGCGTGGTTGACGAACAAACCGAGCAGCGACAAATCCGCGCCACTCAGTTGCTTGACCTCGCGGCTAGCAATGTGGGTCAGTTGCCGGGTTACGGTATCCAACAACCAATCGTCAAAACGCACTTTACGCGTCAGTTTGCTATTGGCGGTCGATTGGCTGCGTCTCAGAATGGTTTTGATGCGCGCGAGCAGTTCACGCGGGCTGAATGATTTGGTGATGTAGTCGTCAGCGCCCATTTCTAGCCCTGCGACTCGGTCGGCTTCTTCAGTGACGGCGGTCAGCATGATGATCGGGATATCGGAGTTTTTGCGCAGTTTCTGGCACAGGGTAAAGCCATCTTCACCGGGCATCATAATATCGAGGATGATCAAATCGGGATGGTGATCGTTGAGCAGCTGCCACATCACGCCGCCGTTTTCTGCGCAAAGTACTTCAAACCCAGCGCGGCCAAGGTAGTCTGACAACGCTTCGCGAAGGTCGAGGTTGTCATCGACGACCAGTATCTGCTTGTTTTCCATCCGACTTTCCCTGTGTCCGTCCCTTTGCCTGCCCCTGAGTTTGGCGCTGGCCAATATGATGCATTCTTAAACGCCCATGCACAATCGAGCTGATTACAATTTTCACTTCTCGGTGTAAGAGATTTGTAAGCGGCCACTTACAAACTGATTGCCTTTTGTAACCTTAGGCGCCGCCTTGCTCGCTATGATCATCCTGACCTTACGTGAAACAACATGACCTGAAGGAATCAGGTCCGACAACACTGGCATTCGTCAGGAGGAAACCATGTTTGCAAGTATATTTGGACAACTACAAAAAATAGGGCGGTCGTTAATGCTGCCTGTGGCGGTGTTACCGGTGGCTGGCTTGATGCTGGGTATTGGTAACGCGGGTTTTGCGTTTATTCCAGACGCGGTCAACAAAGTGATGCTCGCCGCCGGTGAAGGCGTGTTCGGCAACATGCAGTTGATGTTTTCGGTCGGTGTAGCGCTCGGGTTATCAAAAGGCAATGACGGTGCGGCTGCGCTCGCTGGCTTAGTTGGCCTAATTATTATGAACGCATCGCTCGGTATCGTGACTGGCCTGCGCGGCTTAGAAACTGACGCCACCATCATGGGCGTTGAGACGCTGCAAACCGGGGTGTTTGGCGGCATCTTTATCGGTGCGGTCGCGGCAATCATGTACAACCGCTTCTACAACATCAAACTGCCGGAATATTTGGGCTTCTTCGCGGGTAAGCGATTTGTGCCCATTGTCACGGGTTTATCGGCGATCGTCGTTGGTGCTATCCTCGCGTTTGCATGGCCACCTGTCGGACAACTTCTTGATGCATTTTCTCATTGGGCAGCGTACCAAAACCCTGTTCTCGCGTGGGCGGTTTACGGCGCGGGCGAACGTTCATTACTCCCGGTTGGTTTGCACCACATCTGGAATGCGCCGTTCTTCTTTGAAGTCGGCAGCTATGTAGACCCAGAAACCGGCAAAGAGTTTACCGGTGAGCTCACTCGCTTCTTCGCGGGCGATAAAACCGCAGGTTATCTGTCTGGTGGCTTTATGTACTCCATGTGGGCGCTACCCGCAGCGGCACTGGCGATTTACCACTGCGCGACTCCTGAGCGCAAGAAAATCGTCGGCGGTTTGATGATGTCTGCGGCGTTGACCTCGTGGTTAACTGGTATCACTGAGCCAATCGAATTTACCTTCCTATTCGTCGCGCCAGTGCTGTACGTAATCCATATTTTCCTAACTGGTATTGCGTTTGCGATCACTGCATTTTTGGAAATCAAACACAGTACGGACTTTGCGCACGGTGCGATTCAGTTCTTCCTTTACTACCCAATGTCGACCAACGCGTGGATATTCATCATCATCGGTCCAATCTGGGCGACGCTGTACTACGGCTTGTTCCGCTTCCTAATTGTGAAGTTGGATCTAAAAACGCCGGGTCGCGAAACCGACATTGCAGAAGTGAAGATCGCCGGACAACCCGATGAAATTGCGGTGGATGTAGTAGCGGCATTGGGCGGCAAAGCCAATATTAAGTCAGTCGATGCGTGTATCACCCGTCTGCGTGTCTCGGTGAAAGACATTGCTAACGTTGATGTTGCTAAGCTAAAAGCACTTGGCGCGCGAGATGTATTAGTGATTGGCGACAGTTTACAAGCGATTTTCGGTACGCAGTCTGACTCAATTAAGTCAGAAGTGCACAGCGTACTCGCCACCTCCTGATCTTATCTACCCCCAATCTAGGTAAGATTTGCCAACCTCCTTGTGAGGTTGGCTTTTTCGTTTTTGGGGTAAAAAAAAGCGAAGCCAATAACCAGCCCTACTTCGCCGCCGCGTTGGTTAAATTGCCCAGCACGCCGCTGATTTTGTTCAATACCTCGTCGCAGCCTTCAATATGATGGCGCTGTTTTAAATACATCGGAGCGTTGTAAGCTAACCACGTTTTGCCTTCAGCATCTTCATACACCAACACTTTTTGGGGTAAATCGAGCGCCACTTCCTGCGCACAGATCATCAGTGGCGTGCCCACTTTAGGTTTTCCAAACACGATAACTTCGGTTGGTCGCAACGTCATATCAACTTTCGTGGCATTCTCTTGATGGTTAATGCGCGCAAAGACGTTCAACCCTTTTTCTTGCGCGATAGCGACAAATTTATCCGCCGTATCTTTTGTTGAATGCGTGCTCGCAACGGTTACCACGCCCTCACCAGCCAACGCACTCAATGACGTCAACGCCACTACCAACCCGATGATTACTTTTTTCATTTGTCGTCCCTTCCTCTCTCTGAGTCGAAAACTAGATATAGAAAAACCAAATATAGGAAAACTATAGAAGTCAGATTCCGCTATCGCGAATTGCACTCTACCCACTCAAGAGTCGACCGTGTAATACGGATTAATTGATTCAGATTAATAAAGCGTTAACTAGCTGAGCATCAAAAGCGTGAAATACGTAACATTTGCCGCCTATTTTAGTAAGAAAGAGAAAAGTAGTGACACGCGATCAATTTGAGTTATTAGCACCCGGTGGTGATTTAGATTCCATCAAAGCCGCCATTGCCGCTGGCGCCGATGCAATTTACTGCGGGCTCGACCGCTTTAATGCTCGTAACCGAGCGACCAACCTCACCTTAGATAACTTAAATGGCGTGTTAACGTTAGCCCATCAGCACAGCTGTAAGATTTTCCTAACGTTGAATGTGCTGATTTTAGAAAGTGAAATTCCAGCGATTGTTCGCTTACTCAGCCAACTGAACACCACCAAAATCGATGGCGTGATCGTACAAGATCTCGGTCTGGCCTACATTCTCAAACATCACTTCCCCGATTTGGATGTGCACGCTTCAACGCAACTGAACACGCATAACGAAGGTCAGATCCTCTTTCTCAACCAGCTCACCGCAAGCCGAGTAAACTTATCTCGCGAACTTAACATCAGTGAGATAAAACATCTGGCGCAATTTGGTCGCGAGCACAACGTAATGATGGAAGTGTTTGTCCACGGCTCATACTGCATCGGATTCTCCGGAATTTGCTACATCAGTTCAGCTCGCAATGGCGCATCAGGTAACCGTGGACGCTGTAGCCAACCTTGTCGCGAACAGTACGAAACGACCAAAACAGGCAACAACTACCCATTCAATATGAAAGACAACTCCGCCTTTGGGGACTTGAAAGCGCTTGCCGATGCTGGCGTGTATTCCTTAAAAGTGGAAGGACGAATCAAGAAATCGCACTACGTCTATACCGTGGTCGACAATTGGCGTCAGCAAATCGATCGCTTGTGCGAAGGTTTGGAACTCTCTGAAGACACCACAGAGTTATACACGGTGTTCAACCGTGATTTCTCCAACGCATTTTTGCAAGGCGATTTCGGCAAGGCGATGTACATCGACAACCCGCGCGACCACGCTGTAAAGCATTTTTCGAAGGTTTATCAATGCCAGTCTGCTGATGATGTACAAGCGGTGAAAAAGAAACTCTACGACGACAAAACCGCGATCATTGAGAAAGTGGCAGAGCAAACTAAGTCGTTCGATGTCACTTCGACACAAGTATCCGGCAGCAGCTTGAAAGGATCGATTGATGTGCCAACTCTGCCAACATTACCTCAACCAGAACCTCGCCAAGGTGCGCCAAAATTATCGGTTCTGATCTCGTCAGCACAAGAAGCCATGCTGTGCGAATACCGCGACATTGATGTTTACTATCAACTGCCAATGGGATTGTCTGGTGAACTGAACGCGATGATTGAGTTGTTCCAAGCCAATCCAATGCTCAAACCTTGGTTCCCAGCCATTTTGATTGGCGAAGACTATCACGCCGTGCGCGTATTTTTGGAAACCATCCAACCTGAGTTGTTGATCACCAACAACTCAGGCGTCGGCATGATCGCAAAAGAGCTCGGCTTAGGCTGGGTGGCAGGCCCGCAACTGAACACGGTGAACTCATACGCGTTTAAATGCCTCCAAGACGAGTTCGCGGTAAGTGGCTCGTTTGTTTCTAACGAGCTGAATATGAAGCAGATGCGTCACATAAAGCGTCCGAAAAACATGCGCAGCTTCTACAGCATTTATCATCCAAATACCCTACTCACGAGCCGCCAATGTTTGTTCCAACAAACCGAAGGTTGCCGCAAAATTAAGGTTAACAAAGGCTGTTTGAAGCGTTGTGACAAGCGCACATCGATCATCAACCTAAAAGACAACCCGTATGTGGTGCAAAAACAAAAAGGTAGCCACAATTCAATCTACAGCGAGCACAACGTCTTAAACCTGCAAGTGATGCACGATCTGCCGCAATTGTTTACCGATGTGTTGATCGATCTGCGTGATATCCAGACCGAAACGAAAGTCTCAGCAAGCAAACCTGAGTTGATTGACGCGTTCTTAGCTCTACTTGAAGAGTACAGCGAACAAACCGTCCAAACGCTGAATGCCATGATTCAACCAACAGCCAACGCGCAGTATTTGAAGGGGTTGTAGGCGGTACTTGAAAGTTAAACAACGCATCCACTCTCAACATATCTTGAACACACACAGTGCACTGACTACAATAGCGCACTTTTTACGGAATTTAGGTCACAAACATGACAGATACAGCTAAACCAGCTCTACCAGATCGCCTAGCGGGTAACCCACGTAGCCCATTCTTCATCAAAGAATGCTTCGAGCACCAAATCGGTATTCGTATCAACGGCCAAGAGCGTACTGACGTAGAAGAATACTGCATCAGCGAAGGTTGGGTAAAAATTGCTTCTCCTAAAGCAAAAGACCGTTTCGGTAACCCAATGCTAATCAAGCTTAAAGGCGAAGTTGAAGCGTACTACGTGTAAGCTGACCACGCTTAATATCTTTGAAAGCTCGAGTCTGACTCGGGCTTTTTTAATGCCTGTCATATCCCTTCCTCATTTAATCTCTTCCCTCTTCTTTTCAGTACAAAGTAGGGTCTGTTTATCTTTCGAGATTAAGTTTTGTTCGAGGTAAAATCGTTTTAGGCGAGGCAAGGAGTGTGTAGCCTAGCATCCTAAGTAAATACTCCTTAACAAGGCATAGAACGATTTTAGCCGAACCCTTTGGGCAGCGTTTGTTGGTCATTTCTCCTGCGTTATCAGCTTTTTCATGTAGGCTAACTACACATCAAAGCTTCTGCCTTGCACAAATACCCAACAATTCGCTGCAAAAATCAGCTCGAAAGGTCAACAGACCTTAAACTCGATGTAAATCGCTGTTTTTATCTAATTGTTGTCTAAAGTTTCTAGAGAACTAACTGCAATAGTGATTGCCAAAAGAAACGACACCTTTTGAATACAGGGAGAGGAAATGGAAAGCCCACTTGTCACACTCAAACACGCCAGCAAAAGCTTTGTTGATGGTAAAGAGACACATCGCGTGTTGGAAGGCGTCGACTTCACGTTGAACACAGGAGCGAGTGTTGCGCTGACGGGCGCAAGTGGCAGCGGCAAAAGTACTTTGCTCAATGTCATCGCTGGCTTTGAGCCGCTTTCCGAAGGTGAGTTGTGGTTAGATGGCGATAACACGGCGGCTTGGAAAGACCCACAATGGAGCCGATTTCGACACCAAAAACTCGGTGTTATCTTCCAGCAATTCAACCTATTAACGCCACTCAACGTGCAGCAAAACATCGCCTTCCCTCTGCATTTGAATCAACAGAAATGGAACGACTGGTGCGATTATTTGGTCGAGACTCTGGGCATCAGCCAACTGCTCGATAGACATGTTTCTGCCCTTTCCGGTGGTCAACAACAACGAGTCGCGATTGCGCGCGCATTGGCACACAAACCTAAGCTTCTACTCGCCGATGAACCCACAGGTAACCTCGACCAAAAAGCAGGCTTGGAAGTGATGAAACTACTCAGTGAAATCACCACCCAAGGCAATACCGCCGTGCTCTTGGTGACCCACAGCCATGAATGCGCTGAATTTATGAAAGCACGGCTGCGATTGGATAACAGTCAGCTACAGAACAGCCATCAAGTAAACAAACATGAGCTTCACCATGAAGCAAACTAAGCCATCAAACACCAGATTCACTCATACTCGACTCGCCCTGAATCTGTTTGCAGCGCACTATCGGCAGGCGCCACTGCAAGCCGCCGCGATTCTGATCGGTATCGTGTTGGCTGTGACCTTATTCGTTGCGGTGCAAGCCATCAACCTCAATGCCAAACGAAGTTATGCGGAATCTACCGAGCAGCTTAGCGCACAAGCTCAGAACTTAATTATTCCACCAGCAGGGCAAAACTATCTGCCCGAGTCTCTTTATTTCACCCTTAGACAAAACGGGCTCAGTGCAGCACTACCTGTAATCGAAGGGCGAGTGAGAGACGAACAAGGGCGTCGCTGGTCAGTGCAAGGTAGTGAGTTGATTGCCGCAATTTCCTCACGTTCGCGCTATTCGTCAGAAAACCAACAAAACGTGTCTTTGTTCGACAGTGCTTTACCTTTACCTGAGCTTTTGGCCGGTAAGCCGATCGTGATGATGAGCCAATCTCAACATCAAAACTTAGGGGAAGTAGAAACCCTAACTCTGGATGACATTCCAACCCAAGTGGTGGTGCTACCAGACGAATGGCAGTTAGGTAGCCGAATGTTGATGGACATTGGCTTTGCCCAGCAACTGCTCAATAAACAAGGGCAGCTCAGTTACATTGCAGTTTTCCATTCGGGTGATAAAGGGGATAAAGACACGCAGGCAAATTGGCAGAAGCTGATTAGCGATCAAGGGCAATGGATTTCCAATAACCAAAGTACAGACCTTGGTTCGCTGACCGACAGCTTTCACCTCAACCTCACCGCAATGAGCTTACTTGCCTTTTTAGTCGGGCTGTTCATTGCCTACAACGGCGTAAAATACAGCTTGCTGAAACGCAATCGGCTGTTAGTGCAGATTCAACAGGCGGGCGTTGCGCCGAGCATTGTGTTCTCTGCGCTGTTAGTTGAACTCACGATTCTGGTTACCATCGGTGCTTCCCTCGGTTTTGTGTTGGGCATACAGCTCAGCCATTGGCTGCACCCGACCGTAGCACTGACTTTAGAACAACTTTACGGCGCAACACTGCTGCCCGGCACTTGGCAGTGGCAATGGTGGGCGCAAGCATTGCTGCTCACGTTAGCCGCCACCCTATTGGCATGTTGGCAGCACTTTAAACAGCGAGTGCGCCAACCGCTTTCCTCTCATGGCGGATTTTATCAAGCACCTGAAGCCTCTAACGAAAACCAATTGTTTTTGATAGGTGCTGCGTTAACGATTCTTGCGCTTGCGGGTTTATGGCTGAGTGAGCACCACCGATTTACCATGGCGTGGCTCGGCGTGCTTGTGGTGTCGATTCCTTTGTATCTACCCAAAACAATCAGCGTATTAGCCAATTGGTGTGAAAAACGCACCAGTTCCGGTTTGATGCAGTATCTGTTTGCTGAGCTGCGCGAGCTGATTTCTCCGCTTTCTCTCGCCATGATGGCACTGCTACTCGCCGTTACTGCCAATATGGGGATGAACACCTTAGTGGGCAGCTTTGAATCCACCCTTAAACAGTGGTTAGAACAAAGGCTGCACGCCGATATTTACGTCAGCCCTGCGCAAGGAGAAATCGCTGATGTAGAGCGCGCATTAGGGCAGTTCGATAAGGTTGAGACCGTCTACAAGCAATACTACGTCGACGATAACCTGCAAGGCTTACCGATTTTGCTTGGCACCAAAGACAAAGACACCTTAGAACAAACCATGGTATTCAAATCGCACTTGGAAAACTTCTGGTCACGCTTTTATCAAGGTAAGTTAGTCGCGATCAGTGAACCTACTGCGGTCAAACTGGGTTTATCACTGGGTAGCGAGCTCACGCTTGATGCTGTTCCAGATAAGAACCTGCTTGTGGGTGCGGTATTCCACGATTACGGCTCACCCAACGGTGAAGTCTTATTAGCACCCAAATTATGGCAAGAGAGTGGCTTTACCGACCTGCCAACAAGCCTTGGTATTAAAGTCTCGGGTGACCCACAAATCGTCTACGAGCAACTGCGCGAGCAATTGAATCTGCACCCAAATCAGCTCTACGATCAGGCGCAAATCAAATCCATCGCGTTGGATATTTTCTCGCAGACCTTCGCCATTACCCGCGCACTCAACGGTGTGACTTTAATGGTCGCGGTGATTGGCTTGTTCAGTGCTTGTTTCATGTTACTCGACGCGCGTAAAGCCGCTATTGCAAGGCTGTATGCACTTGGCGTCAGCCGTCGTAAATTAATGACCATGGTGGTCGGACAGATCGTCGCTTTAGTCAGTTTTACGCTGGTTATTGCCCTACCTTTAGGAGCCATGGTGGGATATGTGCTGACAGATATTGTCACCTTGCGCGCTTTTGGTTGGAGCTTAAATTATCTGTGGAATTGGAGTGATGCGCTGAGCATTGCGGCAATCACCATCTTGGTGGCAGTGATCGCAACCTTGATTCCGCTGTGGCGATTGGTCAGTAAGCCTGTCGTATCCAGTTTGCAAAGCGAGGTGTTGTGATGGTTCGATTGGCAAGCAAGCTTACTCTACTCATAAGCAGCTTATTCCTATTCGGTTGTGAAGATGCCCAACAAAAAAATATGGGCACGCAAAATATGGGCACGTTGCTGGGCAGTGGAGATACACAAAGCGAGAGCAACTTATTCACACCCGTAGAAAAAGGGATTGAACTCACCTTCCCTGCAGACCATCAAGCACACCCAAACTTTCGTCATGAATGGTGGTACTTAACCGCTAACTTGATTGATGAAGATGGCACTCCACTTGGCGTCCAGTGGACACAGTTTCGCTTTGCTGCTGCGCCGCCAACGGGCGAAGATGACGTGAAGAAAACCGAATGGCAAGCTCAACAAATCTACATGGCGCACAGCGCAGTGACGACCGCAGACAAACACTACGCCGATGAAAAATGGTCGCGCGATCAAGCCTCTCTCGCTGGCGTCGACACTTCACCATTTCGGGTTTATCTCGATGATTGGCAGTGGACTTCTTCAACCACCGATCTCTTCCCTGCCACATTGAATGCAAACTCCGAACAGTTTGGCTATTCGCTCACTCTTACCAGCAGCGCACCGTATCAAAAACAAGGAGAGCAAGGGTACAGCACCAAAAGCGCCGATGGTCAGGTGGCTTCGTATTACTACAGCCAACCGTTTATTGATGTCTCCGGTGAAGTCACGATCGACAGCAAAACCCATCAAGTGTCGGGCAAAGGCTGGATAGACCGAGAGTGGAGCTCGCAATTCTTACTCGACTCACAACAAGGCTGGGACTGGTTTGCCCTAAGATTGAGTGACGACACCAGCTTGGTGGTGTTCCAGTTGCGGGATTCCAAAACCGGTCAAGCCAGTTACTCCAGCGCAAGGCTGATGCAGCAAGATGGGGCTGGCATCGCCATTTCTCAAAAAGACATTCAGTTAAAGGCGACCAAGCAAACAGAAATCCAAGGGCGAAAGTATCCAACCCAGTGGCGAGTGTCGATTACGAACCAGCAAATTGAGCTTACGGTTTCTGCACTCAACCCGAACGCAAAAATGCCCCTTTCTGTGCCTTATTGGGAAGGCCCGGTGCGTATTGATGGCTCTCATTCTGGGACGGGTTACATGGAGCTAACAGGGTATTGAAATATTGCGCGGGAGCCCCAATTATTCTGCTAGAACAAATACTGGCAACCAAGTCATACACTGATTGAAAGGAAATATGATGAACCCAATTATCGCCTTGCTGAAAGAGAACAACATCAGCGATGAACAGATCAACGAAATCTTCCAGACTCTGACGCAAAACCCGCTCGCAGCAATGGCAACCATCAGCCAACTAGGTTTGCCACAAGACAAGCTACAAATGCTGATGGCGCAAGTGATGCAAAACCCTGCGCTAATCAAAGAAGCCGTAGACGAGTTGGGATTGGATTTCTCAAAGGTTGAAGAAGCAAAAGAGAAGCTTCAAAGCCAAAACCAAGGCAACTAAGTCTTAGCCATTTAGCGCTGAATATAGAAAAGGCCGTTAACCCGAGCATGTGGGTTAACGGCCTTTTTTGTTGGCTACGTTGTTGTTAGCTACTTTTTTGTCAGCTAATTATTAGCGATTTAAAGACGCGAATTGTTCTGCGGTCATACCGTAGTAAAGCTTGTCGTCAAAGCCTTGCTCTAGTTTGTAGTAGTCTTTCTGACGGCCTTCTTGAGTAAAACCATTTTTCTCTAACGTCTTGTAAGAACCAACATTAGAAGCGTAGCAATCGGCACTGACTTTATGGGCGTTTAGCTCAGTAAAGCCAATCTCGGTCATCATTTGGCAAGCGCGAGTCGCAACGCCTTTGCCCCATGCGTAAGTAGGTAATTGATAACCTACTTCGTAGTTGCCAGTTAAGAACATCACTGCGGTCACCGCACACATTCCCATGTACTGACTTTGCTGGTCACGAATCACGAACGTTGGGCTATCTGGCCAGACACTGTCTCTAATCGCTTGTGCTGTATTTTCAATAATAGGGCCAAAGAAACCTTCATACAGGCTGTTGTCAGCAGGTGCGAAGAACAGATACTGATTGACCTTATCGTCGTTCAACATCTCGAAAATATCTTGTAGATCAGAGCCTTGAATCAGTTGGATCGTCAAAGATTCATTAAATGGGATGGCTTCGCCTTGTTTTAGTTTTTGATATGACATGTGTTACCTCGTTATCTGCTGAAAATAGTAGCCCAGCGAATAAGAGAAAAATTGGATTTTTGCGACAACTTTCAGGCTGAGTAGCAATGTATCACGACTCAAAATCGCCATAGATATCGATGGTTAAGTCGCGCTTTTTCAAGTACTTGCTCGGCGTTTTTCTTAGCTGCTGTTTGAGGGTACGAATCAAATGCGATTGGTCACTGAAGCCAAATTGCTGTGAGAAGCTCGCCCAATCAATCGCCTCTTGTTGCTTGTAGAGGGTCAAAATCATCTGCTCCAGACGTGCCATTTGTTGATACTGCTTAACACTCAACCCCACCACTTGCTTGAAACTGCGCTCAAGTGTTCTGCGAGAACAAGCGCACTGTTTGGCTATCTCATCAATATCCATCGCTAGCTCAGGTGAGCGTAATGCTTGAGCGTCCATCACGGATACCGCTTTTTGTGACGCCAAAAACGGTTTGGTACGGCAAGGTTCGATATCTAACGCATCTAGATGTTGTTTGATGTAGTTCAGCAAACATTGCGGTGAATCTTGCAACTCTAACTGCCATAGACCTTGTTGAAAGCGCTCATCAAACGCCGCGCTGAGCCAATCAAACCATTCGCATTGGTTAATTGCGCTAACTTGAGATACATCACTAAAAAGTGACTCAATGGCATACAAACCCTCTGGGCGAAAGGTGATACCAATACGCTTGATGGGAGCCGTATCTTCCAACAGCAGCAAGTGTTCGTTAGCCGTTAATAAATGGCAGCCTTTGCCAGTAAGCTTTGTGTCTCCCGTGTCGTAGCTGTAGCCTTGCTCTGGTGGCGTAAAGAGTAAATGAGCACGCGGGTTTGGAATAAGGTGCGGCTTGGGGTCAATGACTTCACCCTCTGGCACTTCCAAGTACCAAACTTGATGAATGAGCCATTCGTACTCTGGCAGAGTGTGTTTCCAAGCTATCATGATTGTCCTAGCGGTTAGTAAAGATAATAAGCGCAACGTTTTTGCTTAAACATCTGTTAGTTGAGTGTGACTGATTGACGCGCATCTCGCCACGCATTTCTCACCCTGCTCCCTTGCAAGCTTGTTGGATTGCGGTAGGCTTTGAGCAGAGAAAACAAGCTGAACAGAACAAGGAAATACCCCGATGCGCGTCGACTACCACCAACGACTGGTTCCTGTGATTCGTTATTTAGAACAACACTTTAATGAGCCACTCAACCTGCCAGAAGTGGCCGCGCTGGGGAACCTTTCCCCTTATCACTTTCATCGCACCTTCAAAGCCGTGCAAGGCGAAACACTGGCCGACTTCATTCGACGTTTACGTTTAGAAGCCGCCGCCGATGACTTGTTCAAATCCAAGCAACCGGTATTGAACATTGCCCTAGAGTACGGATTTTCTAGCTCACAGAGCTTAGCCAAAGCCTTCAAACAACATTATGGCGTCACACCTACAGCCTTTCGTGACTGCGAAAACTATCAGCAATTTTCTGAATTAGCACGAAACAGCAAGATTGGACACACGTTGCGCAAGAATGGAAACGAAGTAACACCAAGCGATTCATATACTGGCTCTGAACTCACCAAATGGAGCACGACAATGGAAACGCAAAACTTTGAAAAAGCAAAACTGGCTTACATTCGTGTAAACGGCCCTTACGGCCAAGGCTATGAAGAGCCATCAGGTCGCCTGTATCAATGGGCAGGAATGAAAGGTTTGGCAGGCAATACCTGCATCTTCATCTACCATGACAACCCAGAAATCACGCCAGACGAGAAGTGCCGTACTGATATCTGCTTGATGGTGCCAGAAGATACCGAAGTTCCGAAAGGCATTGAACTGCAAGACTTCCCCGGCGGTCAATATGCCGTGATGCGCCAGCACATTACTGACCCGAGCCAATACTCAAAAGCGTGGGATGATGTCATGAGCAAAGTGATTGAATCCGGTATTGAGAACGACGATCGTCCTTGCTTTGAACTTTACCACAGCTTTGACCCACAAACGCACCATGCAGACGTTAGCTTCTGCACTGCCATCAAATAAACCAAAAGCCTGCATCGTTGCAGGCTTTTTCATTTCTTACTCTGGTTGCTTAAATCCGTTCTTCCAAACGCTGTTTATCTTTTAATCCAATTACTTAGAACACGAACGAATACCTCAGTATTTTCGTGATCCTACTTCGCGTTTTGACCACGCGCGTTCATTTGCTCGGCTGAGTTGGGATTCATTTCACAGATTATTCATGAAGCGAACCTAGACTGAAAAAATTCCATCGACCCCGTTCGACCTACAACGCTAGGCACAATAAAAACTAGGTACTACAGCACCTCTAGGACATTCCATGAAGAAGAACTTACTTGCCATTGCTCTTGGTAGCGTAATTGCGCTGACTGCTGCCCCATACTCTATCGCGGCTAACGATGCTGCTATCCAATCTTCCGCCGACTACTCACAGATCGTCACCAAACGTCAGGTTGTCGACCAACTGCTGAATGACGCGGTACAAGCATTCAAATCCCCTGCGCGTATCTCGCATGCGGGTTTTACCGCCAAAATGCCGAGCAACATGGAGATTGTTACCGACCGCTTACTAGAAGCCTACAAACTTGAGCCGTACCGCACTGACCTACTGATTTCTGCGGCAAACGCACAGATCTACAACAAGAATGCAGACCGCGCGATTGAACTATTTGAACAAGCTCTTTCTGTCGCACCAGACGATGTGGATTTGCACGCTTACTTAGCGGTATGGCAACGCTTTGAGGGCAACCAAGCAGAATCAGCGAAACACATGGCGACGCTCATGAAGCTCAATGCAGGTAAAGCGGCAGATATCCAACGCATCTTCGACACCGTAGACCGCGTACTTGCAACGCCACTAAAAGAGAAAGCCGATAAAGGCAAACTGGATGACAAAGGCGCTATAGTCACGTTGGGATACGCGCTGAACCCAGATGGTTCAATGCATCAAATCTTGGTTGAGCGTCTGGAAACCACGCTAGCAATGGCGAAAGCAAACCCAGACGCGTTGATCGTGTTGACGGGTGGTGTACCGAAGAACCACAAAACCGAAGGCAAATTAATGGCAGATTGGCTGATTGAAAAAGGCATCAGCAAAGATCGCATCATTGAAGAAAACTACGCCACCAGCACGGTAGGTAACGCCCTATTCAGCAGCTACGCATTGGCACGTCATAACATCAAGCACGCGACCATCATCAGCTCAGCGAGCCATGTGCGCCGTGGTCAAACCTTGTTTGAAATCGCAAGCTGGCAAACTGGCCCGCAAGACATCACTTTTGACACAGTGAGCTATCCAGACAAGCCACTGAAAGACTTAGCCAAAGCCAGCGATGGCGAATTGCTTGGTATCTACCGCGATGCACTGCGTACCTACGGTATGTGGAGCTACCGCTCTTACCCGCTAGAGTCGCGTTAAGTATTCTCGACTCATACCAATCAAAAAAAGCCTGCGTGCTTGCAGGCTTTCTTGTCTTTGTGCAGTGATAAGAACCGCTTAAATTGCTTCGCCGTTTACCGTTACTGCCACATCAATGTTGCCACGAACTGCGTTTGAATATGGGCAAACTTGGTGTGCAATGCGCGTTAGCTCTAGCGCTTGTTCTTTTGGCATGTCTAGCTCTACCGCTAGACTCACTGTTAGTGCAAAGCCACCGTTATCGTTAGGACCGATACCCACTTCCGCTGTCACGGGTGCGCTTTTCAGGTTTACTTTACCTTCACGCGCTACGTGCAAAATCGCGTTAGAAAAACACGCTGAATAACCCGCTGCGAAAAGCTGTTCTGGGTTAGTTGCTGCGCCTGTGCCGCCCATTTCCTTCGGGTATGACAGCTCTAGATCGAGAAGACCGTCATCTGTTTTTACTTGACCATTACGACCAGCCAAAGCGGTAGCTTGAGTTTTGTATAGAGTAGTCATGCGAGTGTCCTTCTTAATTTAAGTTGCGCACAATTTAATTGTTTGCAATCTTATATCGAAGTGAAGATAGTTTGCAACTATATTGTGCACAATTTATTTTATAACTCTCTTTCTCTGTAAGCAGGTAGGCAACACCAATGAGCCAGTGTTACACCGACAACACCATGACCGACGACGATAAACTCTTACTCGAAAACCAAGTTTGCTTCCCGCTCTACAGCGCAGCAAATGCGGTGATCCGAGCTTACCGATCGTTGTTGGATGAGCTTGATCTGACCTATTCGCAATACTTAGTGATGATGGTGCTGTGGGAAAAAGACGGTGCCAGTGTGAAAGAATTGGGGTCACAACTGCATTTGGACTCAGGCACACTCACACCGCTGCTTAAACGCTTAGAAGCAAAAGGCTATGTAGAGCGCGGCCGAAGTGAAACTGATGAACGCGTTCGTGTACTCAATCTAACCGAGCAAGGTCGTGCCCTTAAAGAGCAAGCTAAGTCAGTGCCAAACGCCATGATGTGTAAAATCACCTTAGAGCTAGATGAAATGATCATGCTGAAGAAGTTGTGTGGCAAAGTGCTCGACAATCTGAGCTAACAAAATAAAGCATCCGCTTCCCCACTTCCTATTAGAAAGAGCCTGCCGAGATGCAGGCTCTTTCGATCTTAGCTAGAAGATCTACTCAAAGTAATCATCGGTATTCTCTATTGCTACTCTGCCTTCATCTTCAATAAAACCTATCAAAGCAAACCCACTTACATCAGATTTCCCTATCAAGTGAAATAGGAAATGGCTATCAATAGGATAGCTACAAGCGATTTTCCTTAAACACACTCCGATGAGAATATACTTTCCGAAAGCAACAACAGCTCAGCTTAAAACATTCAAAGGAAAGTAAATTATGATTAATACTCAAATCAAACCATTTGCAGCTACAGCGTACAAAAACGGCGAATTCGTTGAAGTAACAGAACAAGACGTTCTAGGTAAATGGGCAGTATTCTTCTTCTACCCAGCAGACTTTACGTTTGTATGTCCAACAGAACTGGGCGACCTAGCAGACCACTACGAAGAGCTTCAAAAACGTGGCGTAGAAGTTTACTCAGTATCAACTGACACACACTTCACTCATAAAGCATGGCACGACAGCTCAGACACAATCGGTAAGATTCAGTACTACATGCTTGGCGACCAAACAGGCAACATCACAAACAACTTCGGTGTGATGCGTGAAGGTCAAGGTCTTGCAGACCGTGCAACGTTCCTAATCGACCCAGAAGGTACTATCCAAGCAATGGAAATCACTGCTGAAGGTATCGGTCGTGACGCAGAAGACCTACTACGCAAAGTGAAAGCAGCTCAATACGTAGCAGCGCACCCAGGCGAAGTTTGCCCAGCTAAATGGAAAGAAGGTGAAGAGACACTAGCTCCATCACTAGACCTAGTTGGCAAAATCTAAGCCACTGAAATTTAAGTTCTAATCAGTTCCCGATTTCCTTTTTCTGATTAGAACTGAATTAGAGAGCACTTCAGGTTAGATACCTTGACGACCTTCTGCCTGATTTGCTCTCTCCCCCTCAGGTTTTATCTACAGTAACCACTTTTAGTTTTAATTAAGGTAGTAACAACTATGTTAGACCAAGCGATCCAACAACAACTCAAACAATATCTGGCTAATGTAAAAGAAGAAGTTCGTTTAGTGGTTAGTCTAGATGAAAGCAAAGCATCGAATGACATTTTGTCTCTAGCGAACCAAATCGCAGAGATGAGCGACCTAATCACCGTTGAACGTGACGACAACGCAAGCGCACGTAAACCAGTGATGGCGGTAACTAACCCAGCAAAAGGCACAGCACTACGCTTTGCAGGCTTGCCAATGGGTCACGAATTTACCTCTCTAGTATTGGCACTGCTTCATTCTGGCGGTCACCCAATCAAACTAGAACCAGAAGTGATTGAGCAAATCGCAGCGCTAGACAAAGATCTAGACGTAGAAATCTTCATTTCACTGTCGTGTCAAAACTGCCCGGACGTGGTTCAAGCGTTCAACATGATGGCGGCGATCAACCCGAAAGTAAAAGCAACCATGATCGACGGTGGTTTGTTCCAAGATGAAGTGAAACAACGCGACATCATGGCAGTACCAAGCGTATTCGTGAACGGTGAGCTATTCGGTCAAGGTCGTATGTCTCTGACTGAAATCCTAAACAAAGTGGATGACGGCGCGAGCGAGAAAGCGGCGAAAGCACTAAGCGAAAAAGACCCATACGACGTACTTGTTGTCGGCGGTGGCCCTGGTGGTAGCGCAGCTGCTCTATACGCCGCTCGTAAAGGTATTCGTACTGGCGTTGTTGCTAAGCGTTTTGGTGGTCAAGTTATGGACACCATGGCAATTGAGAACTTCATTTCGGTAAAACGCACTGAAGGTCCAAAACTAGCAACTGACCTAGCAGAACACCTAAAAGAATACGACGTAGACGTAGTAACTGAGCAACAAGCTGAGAAGCTAATGGGCGCAGCACACACAGAAGATGGTTTGATTCACATCCAGCTTGAAAGTGGCGCAACGCTGAAAAGTAAGAGTGTCATCTTAAGCCCAGGTGCACGCTGGCGTGAAATGAACGTTCCGGGTGAGCAAGAGTACCGCAACAAAGGTGTCGCGTACTGCCCACACTGTGACGGCCCACTGTTCAAAGGCAAGAAAACCGCAGTTATCGGTGGTGGTAACTCAGGCATCGAAGCAGCTATCGACCTTGCTGGTATCGTAGAACACGTAACGGTTCTTGAATTTGCAGACGTACTTCGCGCAGACCAAGTGCTTATCGACAAAGCGAACTCACTACCAAACGTAGACATCATCACGATGGCGCAAACAACAGAAGTCGTG
The DNA here is from genome assembly GCF_016920955.1 of Vibrio sp. sp1. NCBI lineage: Bacteria > Pseudomonadati > Pseudomonadota > Gammaproteobacteria > Vibrionales > Vibrionaceae > Vibrio > Vibrio sp. sp1. The sequence continues at coordinate 415,658 of NZ_CP060590.1, read as the reverse complement.
GGTGACGGTACTCGCGTAACAAGCTTGAAGTACAAAGACCGCAACACAGATGAGATCAAAGAGATTGAACTGTCAGGTATCTTTGTTCAAATCGGTCTAGTACCAAACACAGAATGGCTAAAAGATTCAGAAGTAGCGCTATCTGAGCGCGGCGAAATCGAGGTCGGTAGCCGTGGCGATACGAGCCTAGAAGGTGTGTTCGCAGCCGGTGACGCAACAACCGTTCCTTACAAACAGATCATCATTGCGATGGGTGAAGGTGCAAAAGCAAGCTTAGGCGCATTTGACTACCTAATCCGTAAGCAAGGTTAATCTCCAATTTCTTGAGCACAAAGCGCACGGTGCTGTGTTTTCTTCCCCGGAAAACCAATCGGGGCACCGTGACAGCGATGAGTAACAAGAAATACAATCAAAAAACCTAGAAGCCCAAAGACTTTGCCAGCAGATATTAACTGCTGGCTTTTTTGGTTTGGGGAGAGGTGTAAGCAAATCTCTCAGCGCTCCGAGTTCAAACTGGAGGGAATGGCTCTACAATCACGGATAATTCAGTTCACTCCACCAGCATCACAACGCGCTGCGAATAGATTCTGAATACTCGCTTAGGCTCCTTCAGAATGACGCTGTTCGTTTAGCGTTCTCTCCCCGTCATTCCCGCGAACCTAGGTGAGACTCGGAATCTACTCACCGTAAACTCGATCGAAAATGAGTAGCACGAACAAACAAAAGGTGAAACAAGGTTGCAAGCACCTTACCCAACATTCAACCAGCAACCCCACCTAACCTCCCCTTGTATCAAACTCCGAAGCTCTCAACACGCAGAGCTCAAAAGGGAGGAACTGGTTCTGTGCTCGCGGATAGTTCAATTCACAACGCAACATAACAACACACTGAAAGTAGATTCTGAATACTCGCTTAGGCTCTTTCAGAATGACGCTCTTCGTTTAGCACTCTCTTTCCGTCATTCCCGCGAACCTAGGTGAGACTGGGAATCTACTCACCACAAACTCGATCGAAAATGATTAGCAAGAACACGAACAAACAAAAGGTGAAACAAGGTTGCAAGCCCCTAACCCAGCTTTCAGATTCAAAGTACCAAACCCACCGAATCTCTCAATGTATCCAGATCCAAAGATATCAACCCTAAAAAATTTTAAAAAAGCCCTTTACCTCAACTTAACTTGAGATTTTAGCATATTCATCGTTGGCTAGAAAATGACAAAAAGGAGCACATCATGATCCAACTAGAACATATTAACTTAGTCGTGAAAGATATCCCTGAAATGCTGAAGTTTTACCAAACTGCATTTCCACATTGGTACGTGCGTGATGAAGGTAAAGGCGAATGGAGTGGCAAACCAAGAAACTGGCTACATTTTGGCGACGAGTATCAATACATAGCCATGAGTGACCATGGCGAAGGTGAAAACCGCGAGTTGAGCGGGCACCAAGTTGGGCTAGCGCATTTTGCTTATGTGACCAACAACGTCGATGCAATCATCAAAAGACTAACCGATGCAGGTTATCCGATTGCCCAACCTGGTGCTGATGAACCATACCGCAAAAATGTGTATTTTGTTGACCCTGCCGGTTTTGAGATTGAATTTGTTGAATACCTGGCGGATGACCCAAAACTTCGTAACCTGACAAGCTAAAAGAGATGTAAATAATAAAACGCCAGCAGATAGTGACTGCTGGCGTTTTATTTTATCTATCAGGCTTCTTTATCGCATTAGCGCTGTTTGGCAAAAACCTGAGTCCAGTAATATCCGTAGCGTGCAGAATGATTTTCGACAAGCGACGCGCCCATCTGATCAAAATCCGCACTCATGATATTAAGGCAGTGGCCTTCACTCGATAACCAAGCATTCACGACGGCGTTAATGCTGCTTTGCCCTACGGCGACATTCTCACCAATGGCGCTCCAAGCATAACCCGTTGCGTTAACTCGATCTGACATCTTGCTGCCATCGGAGCCTGTGTGGCTCATGAAATCGCTGTTCGCCATATCGCTTGAATGTCGATAAGCGGCGCTTTCCAAATCGTAGCTCCAAGTCAGGGCCCCAACAGGTGGCATGGTGGTTGCGCCACACTGTTGTGTAGTAGAGCGGGCGCTGTTGACCGCTGCAAGCATCTGCTCGGCAAATGTGCCTTGTGACGATGTGGAACCTGTGTTTTGTGAGCCGCTTTCTGCTGGGGCTGACGACTCCCCGTCGCCGCCACATGCGCTGAGAAGTAGGGCCAAAGCAGGCACTAAGATCTTAGTTGGCATTGTCTTTCCTTTATGAGTGACGAAGAGCAAACTGCGCTTTTCGATAATAACGCCCAATAAACTAACAAAAACCAATAAAAGCGCCATATAGCTTAGGGGGTTTTAACCAAAGACTCACATGAAGTTTTCAATCGCCTTGGTTCGGTCGATAAATCGGCAACGTTTCAGCCCAAGTATGGAATGGCGTTTCATCCATATCCTGTATTGCTTGAGTGATAAAATCGATGAACACCCTAACTCGTGCAGGCACATATTCCCGGTTGGCATAGAGAAGATACACGCCATTTCCTGCTTGGCGCATGCTCGGAAATATCGGCACTAAACGCCCCGATTTAAGCCAGTCTCTCGCGATAAAATGAGGGATCTGAGTTAATCCTAAGCCTTCTGCGCAAAGCTCTGCCATGGATTCACCGTCATTTACAATATAGTTTCTTTCGGGGTCATATTCACTCGCACCGTCTGGTTCTGGCATCCGAATCGGCAACAGTTTCCCCGTTTGTTTAAAACGAAAACGAACCCAAGAATGGTCATTGAATACATCCGGGCCACTCGGAACACCATGGCGCGCTAAGTAATCCTGACTGGCACAAATGATAAAATCGATAGGGCTCAGCTGACGCACAATCAATTGACTATCGTGAACGACACCAGAGCGAATCGACACATCAATACCTTGCTCAATAATATCAACGTAGGCGTCATCGTAATGAATATCGATAGTGATGTTAGGGTAGCGGCGGCAAAACTCTTTTAATAAAGGACGAATATAGAGGCGACCGTACGAGACTGGCACATTAATCTTAAGCTGCCCTGAAAGCGCATCATTGTGACTTTTTAATGAATCCTCACATGCCGCCAGCTCCTCCAGTACAAACCTAGCAGTATTTGCGTACCTACGACCAGCTTCTGTCAGGCGGCTCTGTCGCGTAGAACGTTGAAAAAGCTGTATACCCAAATCGCTTTCAAGACGATGTATGGCTTTACTCACGGTCGAAGGGTCAGTGCCATACACTTTGGCAGCCGCAGCAAAACTACCGCCATCTAAAGTGGCAATAAAAAATCGTAGGGACCGTATCTTATCCATATAACCAATGAACTCTATTCATGAATTTTATTCACTTTAGTAAAGACAAAGTGGCTCTTCAATCACTAATTAGCCTAAATATAATGAACCTCAATAACTTGATGCTCTGTTAACGAGGAAAAAACCATGGGTAAAAACGGATTGAAGAATGCACTACAACTATTGATAGCGACACTAGTCCTATTCTTTGGGATGCTTCAAACAGCACATGCCGCAGATAAACGAATTGGTATTCTGGTTTACGATGGCGTACTGACCTCTGATGTTACTGCTCCTTTAGAGGTTTTTGGCGTCGCAAGTCGTCTCACTTGGTTTAGTGATTATGACGTGCTCACCATTTCCGTCTCAGATCAGAAAACCATCACCACTGAAGAAGGATTAAAAATTGGTGTGGATGCTTGGATTGGTGATCTGCCGGAACTCGACGTATTGGTTTTAACATCCAGCTATGACATGGATGCACTAATCGAAAATAAAGATCTCATTCACTTTATTAAAACTACCTCAAAGGCGGCAGATTGGATGGCAAGTAATTGCTCTGGCGCGTATTTGTTAGCCGAAGCTGGCCTTTTAAACGGCAAAAAAGCAACAACTTGGGCCGGAGGTGAAAACGGCTTTCAAAGAGATTACCCAGCAGTCAAAGTACAAGTCGACCAGAATTTTGTCATTGATGATGGCGTTATCACTTCGAACGGTAGCCTAGTTAGCTATCAAGCTGCTCTTAAGCTACTTCACCTTATGACTTCAGAGTCTAAAGCTCAGGAAGTCGCAGATGCCATCCAGTACTCACGCTTTTCCAACCAACCATTTTAAGCGTGTAAGAAAGAAATCAGAGTCACCCTTCGATATTTGGAAGGTTAACTCTTCGAATTTGTCTTCCTAATCGAACAACCCTTTTTATCACTGTAAAAGCGATAAAAAGGGTTGTCGTTCATCTGGCAGACACAACGTGCTCTCCAAACTTTTTATCTTAATGCTATGGAAAAACATAAACGTTACGAAGCACTGACGAAAGATCGATACCAAGAGATTTACCGTCTCGCGTATTGGTTATGCAAAGATCACCACCTTGCTCAAGATTTAGCGCAAGAAACCTTTCTGAAAGCGTGGCGATTCTTTGATAAATTAAATGACCCCAACGCCGCGAAGTCTTGGCTCATTACTATTTTGCGTCGTGAGAATGCTCGGCGCTTTGATAGAAAACAGTACGATTTTGTCGACATTGATGAGTGTGCAATACAGACAAAAACCTACCCTGGCAGTGACTACGACATGGCCCAAGATTGGCTTCAAAAACAAATGATGATTCTCGAACCCAAATACCGAGAGCCGTTGCTCTTGAGCTTAGTGGCTGGGTTGAATCATGATGAAATTGCCCAAGCCTTGAGGCTCAACCACAACACAGTGGCGACTCGATTATTCAGAGCGCGTAATCAGATCATCGCACAGAAGGAGAGTCATTAAGACACAAAAAGTAGTCAATCATGTAAACTAACTGGCTATGCTCCGGTCTATTTCATAAGTCGTTACACAACTCGACGCTTTAACGCTTTACATCAAGCGCGACTAGATGAACACTTCTTGTCAAAGTACAATAACAGCCGACATAGAGTAGAGTCAGTAAAACATTATGAGTAACACGACGGCGAAAAAGCCGAATCCCTTATTTGAAATCCTTTTCAACGTATTTATCCCTTCCTTCATTTTGATGAAGTTTAGTGGCGATGAGCATCTAGGGACAGCAATGGCGCTGGTTGTCGCTTTGCTATTTCCTATCATTTATGGCGGTATGGACCTTGTCCGTAACAAGAAATTTAACTTTATTTCTGCTCTGGGCTTTATCAGTGTTCTACTAACTGGTGGCATCGGCTTGTTAGAGCTTGATACACGCTGGTTAGCACTAAAAGAAGCCCTGATTCCTGGCCTGATCGGTTTAGCGGTTTTGGGTTCAACGTTTACCCGCTACCCGCTGATGCAGAAGTTAGTACTGAATGACACTGTGTTGAACCTCGCGTTGATTAACCAACGTTTAAAAGAAAATGGTAAAACCGATGCGTTCGAACGTTGCCTTATGTCTTCTAACTACCTGTTTGCAAGTACTTTTGCGTTCTCATCTGCAATGAACTACTTCCTTGCGACTTGGATTGTGACTAGCCCTTCTGGTACTGCTGCCTTTAACGAAGAGTTAGGAAAAATGACGCTGTACAGTTACCCAATGATTGCCATCCCAAGTATGTTGATGATGTTCGGTATTTTTTATTACATTTGGCGTCAAGTACGTGCGATGACATCGCTCGAAACAGAGCAAATCTTCCATCTAAAATAGCCCTATCATTACAAATAAACCCATAAAAAAGGGAGGATTTTATCCTCCCTTTTCTCAACAGGCCCACTGTAATTCACAGCGTCAAAATGATTTTTCCTGACACTGCTGACGAGCGTCGCTCAACCATTTCAATCGCTGTTTGAAAGTCCTCTAACGACAGATCATATGCAACGTTTAACTTTATGTCGCTGCTAATAAAGTGTTCTAACATTTCAGCGAACACCGTCTTTCTCCCGCCTTTACCTACCGATTCTTCCCAATACCGCAAAAAGAATGTACTAAAGTCGATGTTGTTGGCCTTCATCGATTCAAAAAACTCAGGCGTATAAGGCGTTAACGACAATGTTCCGTAGTTGATGTATTGGCCATTTTCTTTCAAGGTACGAATGAGATCCGTGCCAGCCTCACCACCTATCGCGTCCAGAGCGACCGTTGGTTGTGGCAGTTGGCGCGTTTGCAGCTGCGCTTGTAAGTCTTTCTTCGCGTCCAACACTGGAATAGTATCGTACGGATACTCGTCTGGCTTTGAGGTCACAGCAATCAGTGTAAAACCCAGTGAATGGGCGAGCTGGGCAAATATCTTACCGATCGCTGACCCTGCTGCATTGATGATCACCACATAGTCTTTGTTCAACTTAGCTACTTTAGTGGTGATCACCCACGCGGTTAACGCGTTGATGTACAACTGACTGGCATAGCCGTTCTCCAAACTCTCAGGTAGCGGAAAAAGATTCTCAGGCGAGGCATCGATGTAGTATTGCCAAGTACCACTCATCGCCACCAACACCTTTTGCCCAACTTGAAGGTCAGTTTGACCAACTGCACTGACTTCCACCACACGCCCAACCGCTTCAAATCCCGGCACGCGAGGTGGTATGTGAACGCGGCGGTATTGCCCAACACCATGAATGGAAAGCAAGTCACTTGGGTTAATGTTTGTAGCTTCGAGTCGCACCCGAACCTTGCCCTGAGCAAGCGGTTTGAGGGGCTCTTTTTCCAACGACAGCGACGTTTGGGGCTGACCAAAACAGAATTGATTCACTCGAGTATTTATCGTTGGTGCCATTGTTATTCATACCATGTAATTGAAATTCAAAAAGGAAGTTTCGCGACTTCTACTCAAAAGCATTAAGTGAAGTCGAAGCTCTGTATTTCTACCTGCGCGATGCGCCGTTCACTCTAAACTGTTGTGGCGTCATATCAAAATAGGCTTTAAATGCTTTGATGTAGGATGAGTCATTTTGATAACCCACTAGGTCTGCAATGGCTTGGATTGGCAACGATTCATCTAACAAAGAAAGCGAGTAAATTAGCCGAATTTGTTGCCGCCAAAGCAGAAATGAAGTGTTGAATTCCTTGGCGAACAGCCGTGATAAAGTACGCTCAGACGCCCCAATTTTCTCCCCCCACTCTTTTAGCGAACAGCTTAACGCGGGCTCGTCTGTCAATTGCTCGAAAATCAGTTTTAGTCGTCTGTCTTGTGGCAGCAATAACTGAAATGTCTGCACGTTGCTTTTCAAAATTTGATCATGCAACACCGCCAGCAAATGCAGCACTTCTTCGTGGCTTGTCTCACCTTCACACTGTCTGCGGATCTCTTGTAAAAGCTCATTTAAAAACGGCGTTAAAGCAATGGTTCTCACTTGTTGCTCGTACGTTGCGCCAAACTCAGGGTTGAGGTAAATGCCAACAAATATCGTGTTGCTTAGAGCAATCGACTCGTGTTGAACACCCGCAGGAACAAATAACGCAGAGGTGTGCGGAACCAAGTGCTGATAATGCTCAGTTTGTGTTTGCAATAACCCTTTGATAGGAAAGATGATTTGATGCCAAGTGTGTTGATGCAGCGCATCAATGTAACCTTTTGGCATGTCGATGGTTTTCACCAAAACAGGAGAATGGGGATTCGCGTCCATCATCTTATTGGAGGTGACGACGCCTGACTTCGAATCAATTTGGCGAGTTAGCATTGTTAGTTGTCTTTTCATCCCTACTCCGACACACGTTTACTAGGCTATCATGCTCCGCATCGCGAATGAAGGTAAACACTTTATCTCTCATTCAAATAATAAGGAGGTTATATGAAGAAAATCGGCGTCGTAAAAGCTGTGCTAGCAGGGAAAACCGTCCCTTATGCTCATGGAGCGCAAAGCGCAATCAACAAACAAGTGCTGCCTGAGCGCCAGCATGCAACAGAGCTTGGTTTTATCAGTGATGAGCAAGGTGATCCGCGCTTTCATGGTGGCATTCAAAAAGCGCTTCATATTTACCCAAGCGAACACTACCCAATCTGGCAACAAGAATTAGGCGAAAGACCAATTTTCCAATCCGCCGGCGGCTTTGGCGAAAACATCAGCTCCGAAGGCGTCACCGAATCCACGATTTGCTTGAAAGATAAAATTCGCATCGGCTCAACACTACTGGAAGTGTCGCAAGGTCGCATGCCTTGTTGGAAACTTAACGTACGTTTTGACCAACACGACATGGCGAGAAGACTGCAAGATACGCTTCGAACAGGCTGGTATTTCCGAGTGTTGGAAGAAGGCGATATCGGTGCAGGTGACGAGATTATTCTGTGCGAAAGACCTTATCCAGAATGGCCATTGGCTCGCATCATGGGTGCGGTTTTCACTGGCTGTTTAGATAGAGAAGAACTCACTAAGCTGTCTGAACTGCCGTTAGTCGAGTCTTGGGGCAAGTTAGTCGAGCGCCGCCTAGAAACCGGCGAAGTTGAAGATTGGGAAATGCGCTTGGTTGGCCCAACTGTGAGTTAACACCCCAAAGTAAAATTTTAAGCCACGCTCTGAACCGACTATGCCGCCAGAGCGTGTTTTTTTGGTTTACTTCGCACTCGGGGCTGGGCGTTTCGACTTACCTTGGAACTGCTTAATGCTCTTCTTAGCATGAGTTCGGCGGTTGGCTTTTTTATCGCGTGGCGCGCGTTTGCTCTCGCCAGTTGATGGCTTATCCGTTACTGGAAAACCAACCAGATCTTGCACTAGCAATGCACGTTGAGTCAGGTGACGAATCGCGTTTAGTGCGTCCATTTCACCATGACAAACCAATGACACCGCCACACCTTGTTCGCCTGCGCGAGCGGTACGTCCTACTCGGTGAACGTAAGTTTCTGCATGCATTGGCAGTTCAAAGTTGATCACTACAGGCAATTGCTCAATGTGAATGCCGCGCGCTAGTAGATCGGTGACAATCAACACCTGAATTTGCCCAGATTTAAACTGCGCCAGTGCTTCTTCTCGCTCATCTTGACTCTTATTGCCATGCAGCGCATTGGTTGAGATGCCCGCTTTATTCAGCTTCTTCGCTAAGCCATCGGCGTTCTCTTTCGCACCAATAAAGACTAATGCCTGCGTCCAAGCATTCTGTTTGATAAGTTCAATCAACGCCTTGGTTTTGCTGCCTTTATTGATCAAATACAACGTTTCAACGATGTCTTGATTTGTGCTGTTTTCTTGATGCGCTGAGACTTGCTTTGGTGCCTGCATGAGTAGCTTCGCTTTGCCCTTTAACTCATCTGAAAACGTAGCCGAGAACATTGCCGTTTGACGCTGGTTTGAAATCAGCCCCGCAATATTTTGCACGTCAGGCCAAAAGCCCATATCCAACAAACGATCCGCCTCATCCAGCACTAGGTAGTGGATATTGCTTAAGTCTAAACCGTCTTTTGCCAGATCAACCAAACGACCTGTCGTCGCGACAAGGATATGAGGATTTGTCGCTAGCGCCTGCTGTTGTTGCTCTTTATCAACGCCGCCACACAAACACACTGCGTTGAGTTCAAGAACTTGACCAACTTGGTTAATTGCTTCACTCACTTGCATTGCCAGCTCACGAGTTGGCACAAGAATCAGCGCTTTTTGCTCTGGATTGACACCCAGCTTTTCCAACAAAGGCAAACCATAAGCAAGGGTTTTGCCGCTGCCTGTATTTGCCAAAGCCAATAGATCTTGACCAGCCAACAGCTCAGGAATGGCCAACGCTTGAATATCGGTCGGTTTCTTGAAGTCTTTTGGCAGTGCGTGAATCAGCTCAGAACTCAATGAGAGAGTAGAAAATGGCATTAACGAAAACCTTGTACTTTGGGTTGAAGAAGCAATAAAAATAATGAAGATGCGGTAAAACGCAGGCGCGGACTTTACCACAATCTGCTAGGTGAACCATCCTATTTTAGGCGCTTAAACCAAGCGTCGCCTACGCAAATCGTCAGAAAACAAAAAAGCGCAATAAAGCCGTTAGTCTGTACTGCCACAGAGCTAACGGCTAAAAACCCTTGAAGAGAACGCTTCGTCAGCCTTTCACTGCGGCTGAAAAGAAATGTGCAGTTTATTAAAGCACAGCTTTACGATTCGGTAAGAACACTTCACCCAACATGCAACGAACCGAACCACCACCAATAGATTCTATGGTAGAAACGTCGAATGGCAGCAATTTACCGTGCGTTGCCAATTGCTTTCTTTGTGCAGGTGAGAATGCATCGTACGCCGATTGCGACATCGCAATCACCTTGTCGCCGTTGATCGTTTCTAGTTGCAGAATGTTACCGCAGAACTGGTTCATCTGATCAAGCGAAATTGAGATGACTTGCTTGTCTTTGGCGAGTGACTTCATTACAAAACGACGCTCAAATTCTGGGATCACTTCGTCACAAATCACGCAAAACTGTTCGCCAACCGCCATCATCACATTGGTGTGATAAATCGGCGCACCAGACGGCAAACGAGTTTGGAAAGAAATCACTCGTTCATAGCCAATACGATCGGCGTAATCTTCTAAAACCAGACGATCACAACGTTGTGAGAGTGCGGCGTAGACCGTTTTATTTAGGTGGTCAAACACCATCACACCCGTGCTTTCTAAATACGCTTGCTCGTCAAGATATTCAGTTAGACTGCTGCGTCGATGAACTTCTCGCCCTGCTTGCGCTAGTGCTGCCACAAGTGCATCGGGACGTACTTCTTTTTGACGGTTTTCACAGGCCATTGGAAAGGTGTACAACGTGCCATCTGGCGTAGTGCTAAACCAATTGTTTGGAAATACCGCGTCTGGCGTTGCAACATCTGAAGTTGGATAATCAAACTCAACAACTTGAACGCCCTCTTGACGCAGCGTTGCAACCATACTCGCGAACTCGGCCATTACTCGACGTGAGACTTCTTCTTGGCTGAGTGACACTTTATGTTGGAACTCATTATCTTGTGCGGTTTCTTCATTAAAACGAAACTCTTTCGGTGGCACCATCACTACGCAGTTTGCGGTTTGGCGCTGAGCACTTTGCGTGCTTTCTTCTTTCCCATTAGCAAATTGGGTCACTGATTCGTGTAATAGCATCCAATACATTCCTTATCACTAGAATGAGGAGATTGTAAATTTATTGTTAACTTCAGTTTTGCTGTTTTGACAATTAATTTAATTGCCCAAAAGTAATTTTTGCTGCATTAAGTTCATTTTTCCTTAAATTTTATTGTCACTTTGCAGGTTTAAGCTTTTATGGCACCACGATGAACATGATAAGAATTCATCATAAGAATCAGAACCATAGACAATCACACTCATAACCAACTAGTTACATTTAAGACACAATCGGTTAGACTATTTTTTCGCCCCTCTCGTCAATCGGTCTGCTTTATCGAGGAGCAGGCAAAAAACTCTCATACACGCGGTTTCGTCCAAAGCAGCGTGAATCGATGGATTTAGCCACCCCAAATGGCACTGTTTTAACTTTAGGATGAGTTATGTTTAAACGATTTGAAGGCTTTACAGAGCCGTTTCCCAAATCTACACCGGATCAGCCTCCTTCAGGGATGTTCGCTTTTCTGCGTTATTACACTCGTGGTTATGAAAAGCCTTTGATCATCATGTCTTTGATGGCCACAATTGTGGCTGTTGTTGAGGTAATGTTGTTTGGCGCCATGGGACAATTGGTTGATTGGTTGTCTACCAGCAATCCAGAAACGTTCTTACAAGACAACAAATCGGATTTGATTTTCTACGGAGCCTTATTGCTGGTTGTCATGCCTATATTGGTGATCTTGTACTCGTTGCTCGTTCATCAAACGTTATTGGGCAACTACCCAATGTCTATCCGCTGGCTTGCACACCGGTATTTGCTCAATCAAAGCTTGAACTTCTATCAAGATGATTTTGCAGGCCGAGTCGCAACGAAAGTCATGCAAACCTCATTAGCTGTGCGCGAAACCGTGATGAAAGCTATGGATGTGTTTGTTTACGTTACGGTTTACTTCACCAGCATGATCATTATGTTAGCGACGGCAGACTGGCGTTTGATGATCCCAATGATTGTCTGGCTACTCGCTTACATCGCTATCCAAATCTATTTTGTCCCTAAGCTCAAAGACGTCGCTTCAGCACAGGCCGATGCACGTTCGACAATGACAGGGCGCATCGTCGACAGTTATACCAATATTCAAACCGTCAAACTGTTTTCTCATAGCCAGCGCGAAACCCAATATGCCGAGCAAGGCATGAAAGGATTTTTGAATACGGTCTATCGTCAAATGCGCCTAGTGACCGGCTTCGACGTCGCTGTAGAGATCTCAAACTATATTTTGGTCTTTTCCGTTGCTGCTTTATCTATTTACCTGTGGTTGGATAGTGCCATTAGCGTTGGCGCGATTGCGATTGCTGTTAGTCTTGCATTACGCGTAAATGGTATGTCGATGTGGATAATGTGGGAAGTTGGCGCCCTCTTTGAAAACATGGGAACCGTTGTCGATGGAATGAAAACACTCTCTAAGCCTATTGATATTAAAGATAAACCAGGTGCAAAAGACTTGGTTGTCACTGAAGGAGGCATTCACTTTGATAACGTCAGCTTCCATTACGGTGAGAACAAAGGCGTAATTAGCCATCTCGATCTCAACATCAAACCAGGAGAGAAAGTAGGCTTGGTTGGGCGCTCCGGCGCCGGAAAATCGACTTTGGTGAACTTGTTACTTCGTTTCCACGATGTCGAAGACGGCAGCATTAAGATCGATGGACAGAACATCTCAGAAGTCACACAAGACTCTTTGCGTTCAAAGATCGGTATGGTGACCCAAGATACTTCTCTGCTACACCGTTCAATTCGTGACAATATTTTGTATGGCAATCCAGATGCGACAGAAGAAGATTTGCTGAAAGCCACTAAGCAAGCGCATGCCCATGAGTTTATCGAAACTCTGACCGACCCATTTGGTAATGTCGGATACGATGCGCAAGTTGGTGAACGTGGTGTGAAACTGTCTGGCGGCCAACGTCAGCGTATCGCAATATCTCGTGTGCTACTCAAAGACGCACCATTGCTGGTATTGGATGAAGCAACATCGGCTCTGGATTCAGAAGTCGAAGCGGCGATTCAGGAAAGCTTGAATGAATTAATGCAAGGGAAAACGGTTATTGCTATCGCTCACCGATTATCGACCATCGCACAAATGGATCGCCTCATCGTGCTAGATAAAGGCAGCATCGTTGAACAAGGTTCTCATCAAGAACTCATTGCGAATAACGGCATTTACGCCCAGCTTTGGGCGCATCAAACTGGCGGATTTATCGCTGAAGAACTAGACAATCAACACGCTTCTTAACGAGTGATAAGCTCAATAAAAACGGCGCTTTAAGCGCCGTTTTTTATTTTAATCCATGGCTAGATGCTCATATAGCCATTGTGGTTTCTCATATATGAAACACTCTCCATGATAAAGCTCACACTTTTTCTGCTAATATACCGCCTCGTTGCGTATCCATTGCAATGAACACAATACAGAGTATTGAGCCGTCTTCATTTGTCATTTCACTTTTTGAGAAACAGCTATACTCAATAGATGGCTTAGTTATTATATTAACAATAAGGTAATTAGCTTATGTGTAAATGTGGTTCAATGCAGATCGTACAACTCAAACCAAGTTGGGCTGACAAGCTATTCGGCTACTCAGAAAGATGGAAATGCCAACTTTGTTGTAAGATCTACCGCATCTAAAATTAAAAATAGAATCTTAGTTTTTCTAAGAAAAAGCAGTGGCCCGACAATGATTGTCGGGTTTTGTTTTTCCGAGCATTCATTTTTTTCCCTTCGCTACAAGACTACTCATCACGGCAAAACCTAGCATCTTAATGTGACTTAGGTATAGAATCAGGCCCACTTATTCTTTCCGATATTCATATATAACTGGTCACTATGAACAAAAGTTTGCTAACGAATGTCCTCGCTATCGCTTTGATGGCTGGAGGTCATCAATTACAAAACGACTATCTTTGGTATGCAGGGCTGTTTGCGTTCTCAGGCGCCATCACCAACTGGCTTGCCATCCATATGCTGTTTGAGAAAGTGCCTGGATTATACGGTTCTGGCGTGATCCCCGCGCGATTTGAAGAGTTTAAACTGGCTATCAAAAACCTGATGATGGAACAGTTTTTTACTGAAGCGAACATTGACCGATTCTTGAATAAAGAAATGGCGGGCGGTGTGAACATCGATCTTCAACCAGTAATTGAGAAAGTAGATTTAAATCCAGCATTTGATTCCCTAGTGGAAGTAATTGAAGGCTCTCAGTTTGGTGGCATGCTAGCGATGTTTGGCGGCTCGGAAGCGCTACAACCCATGCGCCAACCTTTCGTCGAAAAGATGCAAGAATCCATCATTGAGTTGAGCAAGAGCGATAACATCAAAGAAGCACTGAAAGAGCAATTCGAATCTCCTGCAATGATGGATGAGATAAAGCAGAACATTGAAGGTATCATCGATCAACGTTTAAGCGAATTAACACCGGCATTAGTTAAAGAAATGGTGCAAAAGATGATCAAAGAACACCTTGGCTGGCTAGTCGTTTGGGGCGGTGTTTTTGGTGGTTTAATTGGCGTCATCAGTACCTTTATCGGGGCATAATCGCTCACCGATTTATTAAAAAAGGAGCTTCGGCTCCTTTTTTAATCGAGAAAAAGTAATATACCAAGCCACGCTAAATAAGGAGGCTCAACACATGCCTCGCCTAACCAAGGAGCTCGGGATTAACACCAAATCCCGTTTTATGTTCTTCTATGACCACTTCACTACGAGTTTGAATCACGCCCGGAAGCGTGCCTAACTTGCTCGACATAAACTCCTGATACGCTTTCATGCTCTTAACACGAACTTTTATCATGGTATCGAAATCTCCAGAGAGCGAGTAGCACTCTTCAATTTCAGGCATCAATTCCACCGCTTTCGCAAACTTTTCAAAAATAGAAAAACTGGTTTGGTCTAAACGAATATGGATGAATACTTGCACATCCAGCCCCAACTTTTCCGCATTCAACTCCGCATGATAACCATTGATATACCCTTCTTTTTCTAGCCGCTTTACACGATCAGAACATGGAGAAGTCGTTAAGTTAATCAGCTTTGCTAGTTCTACAACCGGAATTCTGCCTCTCGAATGAAGCACTCTCAAAATATGTAAATCAATCCGGTCCAATTGATAACTCATTAACCCACTTCCTTGTAACCACTTAGAAAGCATCACATTAATCGTTGCTCAAACAATTGCAAACCATCAAATGCACAGCATGTGAAATTCAGCAGAGAATAACCAGAAAACAACGAAGGAGGGAAAGAGCTATGATTATTGCCGCTCACTTAGTAACCGTGATATGAAGAGAAAAAGCAACCTAGCGGCTCCCGCGGAGTCGCAAATTTGAAAGCGCATGACACGCCTGTATAGATATGTCGTTCGGGCAACACTGCCCTATTTAGCCATTAATCATGGCTATCACTCAGAATTAGAGTGCGGCCGATGTATGCCGTGTAGGATGTGGAACAACCTCTCCAATTGCACGATGATTACAACAACGGCAGTAGTATTGAGGCTCCATCTCGTAATAATGTTCACCTGATACAAATTTCGCCATCAGCTGTGTAAAACTCACCATTTTGCCTGTTAACGAGTCAACAGACTGAGGCTCGCAACGCTTCATAATCACTTTATGTTGCGTTGATTTTCTACAAGCTGCGCAATATATATCCGGCATTTCTCTTCTCCCTACTTTTTCGTCCTACTGACAATTGACATATTTTGTTCAAAATAATTCCACAATTAAAAAGCTCCTTTAATTTTTTGTGCCCTATCTTCAAAAAATTGAACGAAAGTATCAAAAAACTGAGACATTGGTCAGACATCAACTTTTGTACCATCAATATGAGCAAACGTGCTTATGTGTGTAATAATACGACACATTACACATAAGCAATTGTTCGGGCTTATTATTTAGTAAGGCGCATGACAACTTTACAGCTGGCTAGATCGAGCTTTCGAGACGCCTTGTTATCTCGATTTACCCCGCAAACCAGTTGCTAGCAGCTATAGCCGTCTCATCAAGGAAGAAATGCATGACGATACAACCGATTCTCACTACCGAAAGACTCGTCCTCCGGCCATTCAATATCGATGACTGCCAACAAGTGGCTTTACTCGCTGGAGATAAGCGAATTGCCGACATGACAGCAAACATCCCTCATCCTTATGAGCGACCGATGGCGCAAGCATGGATAGATAGGCACGATCCGATGTATCAGCAGCATCAAGGCGTGGCGTACGCTATTACCTTGCGAAACACTGGGGAGTTACTTGGTGCAGTGAGTTTACCGCGTATCGAAGAGGGCTACGGTACATTAGGCTACTGGGTTGGCGTGCCACATTGGGGGAAAGGCTATGCATTCGAGGCCTCCAAAGCCTTACTCGAATTTGCTCGAATGCACTTTGAGTTAAACGGAATAACCGTGATGCATTTGATGGACAATCAGCGTTCTAAATCAGTGATCCAAAAACTAAATATCCCTTACATCGGTGACAAAACATTGCGCATGCAAGGCAAAGAACGAAAGGTTTGTGTCTACCAACTCACGTTCGTCGCTTCTGAATAAAGTCGAGGGATATGTCGGATGATCATCCATGAAACTTCACAAAATCTGCCCAAGAACAACCCTTTCTTGTTAGGAACTGTATTGTTGTCGCTGTTCTATTTTTCCTACCTAGCAGACAAGGTCGTCGAGTTTGGACTCGTAGCACTCACAATAATAGGATTGAAACTGCTCTCAACGTACTTCACGCGCCGCGCGTTCAATCCTAAAACGCTAGATATCGATGCAAGCACCAACACCTTGAAGTACCGCCAGGGCTCAACGGTTTACTTCCGTCTACCTCTTGATGACATTGTCAAAGTCCAAATACAGAAAGAGTTCTTCTCTAGCAAAAGTTTGATGCTCTACACAGTCAACGACGCTTACCAAGTGCCGAATTCAGACAATTTCGATTCTCTACAGTTAAAGGATTTAATGAAACAACTTGAAGAGAGAATTGATGATCAATCTCGCTAAAACGAAAAGAGAAGACATTCTAGAATGTTGCCAATTTGGTCTCTAAATAGAAAGACAAAAAAGCCAGCAATAACGCTGGCTTTTCTCTGTGTTAGTCTTGTGCGACTTTCACGCGAATTTTGCTTTTTTCTACGTTCGTCAAATTCAGTGCTTCAAGAGCAGAAATGGCTTCTGCTTCGTCCGGCATGATGACAAAACCGAAGCCTTTCGACAAACCCGTGTCTTGATCAAGCACTAGCGAACACAGTTCTACTTTGCCGTACGCTGAGAATAATTTGCGGATATCTTGCTCGGTCATGTGACGAGCCAAGTTTCTTACTAAAAGTTTCATAATGAACCTAGTTGGTTTGATAACGGTTCGATTCTCTCAGTTTCTCTCTGGCAAACCAAGTGAATAATATGACGGCGTTGACTAGATCATTCTAAGTACATCTGTTTAAATGATTTTCCGCTCATTTTTCACCCATAGGAGAGTCGGCATGGAAACGAAACGTCTCAAACTCATCCCTGCTTGTTTAGAACGAGCCGAAGAGGCGCATCAAGCTGTCGTTCGCAGCCAAAAGACTCTCGAAGTCTATCTGCCGTGGGTGCCTCATGTGCTTACATTAGAAGCGATGATAGAAGGGACAGAGAAAGCCATCGCAAACTTTGAAAACTTCGAAGAAGAGCTGCGTTACTACATGATTGAAAAGGAAAGCGATCGCTTACTGGGTGCGGTCGGCTTGATGATTCGAGATCCCGACGTACCATCCTTTGAGATAGGTTATTGGTTAGATAATGCTGCCGTTGGCAATGGTTATGTAGCCGAGGCTGTGCTCGAAGTTGAGCGCTATGCGTTTGATGACTTGGGCGCCAAGAGAATCGCAATTCATGCTGATAGCACCAACCAAAAGAGCCGGGCTGTAGCCGAGCGCTGTGGTTATGAGTTCGAAGGAGAGCTCAGAAACGAACGTCTAACTACATCGGGAGAGTTGAGTAACACCGTTATTTACGCCAAAATTCGTCGCGACTAACACTCCAATCTAACCGAGCAATGCTAAGCTTTGATCTCAAGCTACCACCATTAACGTTAATTAAGTTTCAGATAAAACAAAGCCCGCTAAAATAGCGGGCTTTGTGTTCATATACGGGAAGTTACTAGTCTAGTTCAACCAGTTTTTTCTCGAACGACTGGTGTTGGTCTAACACGTCTTGCGCAGCACCGCCCGTTGCTTTACTTACCACAATGATAGCAAGCGTAGAGAAGATGATGCCCGGTACGATTTCGTACACATCAAACCAACCGCCAGTTAGCTGCTTCCAAACCACGATAGTGATACCACCAACAAGAATACCTGCTAACGCGCCGTTACGGTTCATACCGCTCCAGTAAAGGCTAAGTACAACCGCAGGACCAAATGCCGCACCAAAACCAGCCCAAGCGTAAGATACAAGACCAAGTACTGAGCTATCAGGCGTCATCGCTAGGAATAGCGCAACAAGCGAAATAACGATAACACCGATACGACCAATCATTACGATTTCTTCAGAAGACGCTTCTGGCTTGAATACTTGCTTGTAGAAATCTTCTGCAAGCGCTGAAGATGAAACAAGGAGCTGTGAGTCAGCGGTACTCATTACCGCCGCTAGGATTGCTGCTAACAACATACCCGCAACGACAGGGTGGAATACTGCGTTAACCAATAGCATGAAGATCTTCTCGCCGTCTTCTAGTTGAGTACCCGGATGACCCGTAACCCAAACCAGACCAACAAGACCAACAAGCATTGCACCAACCATAGATAGTGCCGTCCAAATCACTGCGATACGACGTGCAGTCGTTAGATCTTTGTTTGAACGAGACGCTTTAAAACGCGCTAGGATGTGTGGCTGACCAAAGTAACCAAGGCCCCACGCCGCTAGAGAGATAATGGCAATCGCAGATAATGGTTCGCCTTTCGCGTCATTCCATAGCGTTGCAAGTTCTGGGTTGATGTCATGTAGATCAGAACTTAGCTGACCTAAACCACCGTCCATTACCGCTATAGGAACAATCATTAGCGCAGCCGCCATTAGCAGACCTTGCACTAAGTCAGTCCAAGATACCGCTAGGAAACCACCGAATAATGTGTAAGAAACGACACACACCGTACCGATGATAACAGCGTAGGTATAATCTAGACCGAATACCGTCTCAAACAGTTTGCCCCCTGCGACCAAACCTGAGCTGGTGTAGAAAAGGAAAAATAGAAGAATGAAAAACGCAGAGATTGTCTGAATCAGTTTCGACTTATCGTTGAAGCGACGTGACAGGAACTCTGGCAACGTTAGCGCGTCAGTTTGGATACTGTAGGTACGTAGGCGTTTTGCACTGATGAGCCAGTTTGCCCATGTACCAAGAAGTAGACCGCCGGCTAACCAGAAGGCCTCGATACCCGCAGCGTACGCATAGCCAGGCAAACCTAGCAGCAACCAACCACTCATGTCTGAAGCACCTGCAGATAATGCAGCAGGCCACGGACCTAGGCTACGGCCACCTAGGAAGTAGTCAGATGAATTGGAAGTCCTCTTATACGCGTAAACGCCAATAGCAACCATAATCAGTAAATACGCCACAAAAGTGGACGTGATAGCAAAGCTATTTTCTATCATTAGATAGTCCTCGTTATAATTATTTCCTTCCTTGCCTGCCCTGATATTTTACCGTCTCAGCAATACATCAGAGTATAAAAAACCAATCTGGACCGGCTCTCAGTCCAGTTACTCCAGATTGGCATTACAAGTCAGGTTAGTGAGTTTCGTTCCCCAACTCGAGTAGAGTTGCGTTACCACCCACCGCGGTAATATTTATCGTTCGAGTGCGCTCAGTAATGAAGCGCAACGAGAGATGAGGATCATGAGCCAATTTCGGTGACTCTAAATCCGTTTCAGAAACTAAGCCGACGATTGCACCGTCACGCTTAGCTAGTTGAAGATTGAGCGCATGCTCAATCTGTAAACGCCCAACATAACCCACACTACGTACATCGCTCTCAAGCAACGGGGCAGACGCATCGTACGCAACAACCTGGACTAAGTTAGATGGGAAGTTTGCCAACGCTACAGCTTGCTTAACCAATTGGTTTAGCTCTGCATTGTCACTGCAAACGACCACACTGTTTCCTGCAATTAAGGCACAGGTGATCATCGCAAAAGCACTGTATAACGCATTATCAGCAGGCTCGATGTTGTTTTCACAAATCACCAAAGCCACACCGCGTCCTGCGGCATACAGTTCGTTAGTTTCCCCTGTAGGGCCAACTAACTGGTGAGTTTCTGCAAGAAGAGCTGATGCTTGTTGCAAGTGGTAAGAAACCACTTTGGCAACGGTAGACTGCTGCCCTTCTAGTGCAGATTTAAATGCCAGAACATGCTCGCATTTGTAATCAAAATCAGTCAGATTCCACTGCTCCCACGCAGAGAATGCATCTTTAAAATAGGTGATCTGATGAACCATAATGCGACTCCTTATGCGTTTTCTGCTTGAGCAAGAAGATGTTGAGTAAATCGGAATAGGTAGTGTGGACCACCAGCTTTCGGGCCAGTACCCGACAAGCCTTGACCACCAAACGGCTGTACACCAACCACAGCGCCAACTTGGTCTCGGTTGATGTAGCAGTTACCTACTCGTGCATGTTTCTCAATCCAACGGTACGTGGTTTCGTTACGGCTATGGATACCCATCGTCAAGCCAAAACCCGTTCTGTTGATCTGCGCAACCACGTTCGGTAATTCAGACGCTTTAAAGCGAACAATGTGCAAGATTGGACCAAATTGTTCTTCTTTCAGCACATCGATGCCCGAGATTTCAAACGCACTTGGTGAGACAAAGTCACCATGCTGGCACGATTCATCCAGCTGTAGCTGAGCGACTTTAGTCTGTGTTTTGCTCATTTGCTCAAGGTGAGCAAGGAGTTTTTGTTTTGCATTGCTGTCGATAACCGGACCAACATCCGTTTTGTGTAGGTAAGGTAAACCAACATGCAGCTCATTCATCGCACCTTGAATCAGGTTGATCATACGGTCTGCTACATCTTCTTGTACAAATAGAACACGAAGGGCAGAACAACGCTGACCTGCAGATGCAAACGCCGAACGAATCACATCACGCACCACCTGCTCTGGCAATGCAGTACTGTCCACAATCATTGCGTTTTGGCCACCTGTTTCCGCAATAAACGGAACTGGTTTCGCGCTGCGCTCCGCGAGCGTAACGTTAATGCGTTGCGCCGTTGCCGTTGAGCCAGTGAATGCCACACCAGCAATAGCATCATGAGAAGTCAGTGCATGACCGATCTCAGCGCCGCGACCAGTAAGTAACTGAATCACACCTGCAGGGAAGCCAGCATCAAGCATTAGTTCAATAGCGCGAGCGGCAATTAAGCTTGTTTGCTCAGCAGGTTTTGCAACCACTGTGTTACCCGCAATCAGTGCTGCCGTCACCTGACCAAGGAAGATAGCCAACGGGAAGTTCCAAGGGCTAATACACACAAACACACCAAGACCTTCACGGCTAGAAATGCGTTTCACACCATCAAAGCCTTCTAGCTCAAATGGCTGTAGGTTTTGCGCTTGTTTCGCGTAATAACGACAGAAATCCACTGCTTCACGAACTTCATCAATGCTATCGTGAATCGTTTTACCCGCTTCTTTGTGACAAATCGCCACCAGCTCAGCCAGATTTTCTTCCATTAAGTCAGCAAGCTTTTCTAAACAAGCCGCTTTTTGCTCAACAGGAACACCTTTCCAATCAGAGAAAGCACTTTGCGCCGCATCAATTGCAGCGGAAACGTGATCAAGAGTTGCAAATGCCACTTTGCCGACTTCAATTCGGCGATCGTATGGTGCGGTGATGATCTCAGCCGCATTTTCCTTGATCATGCTTTCGGCAAAGCGTTCACCATTGATCATCGGGCCTGCAACCCACTGGTTGTCCATGAAGCTTTCGACCTGAGCTTCAAATGGCTTCGCTTCACTGTCGATGTCAATGTTGACGCCGTATGAGTTCTTACGCTCAGGGAAAATATCGGCAGGCAATGGAATTTTGTCGTTGTGTAGCGTGTCAAAACCCGTCAACACATCCACAGGGTGATGGGTCAACTCATAAATCGGACAACGCGCATCAACTAGACGGTGTACAAACGAGCTGTTCGCACCATTTTCAAGCAGACGACGAACCAAGTACGGAAGAAGATCAGCATGGCTACCGACAGGAGCATAAATACGTACTGGCTGACCGTACATTTTCATAACATGGTTATACAGTGAATCACCCATACCATGCAGGCGCTGGAACTCGTATTCTTTGTGCTCCGCCATGACAGCAATTGCCGTCACCGTGTGAGCATTGTGGCTTGCAAATTGTGGGTAGATATTACCGCGAACCCCTTCGCTAAGTAGGAAACGAGCACAAGCTAGGTATGCAACGTCCGTCGCTTCTTTGCGAGTGTATACTGGGTAATTTGCATAACCCGCTTGTTGAGACCACTTGATTTCGCTGTCCCAGTACGCGCCTTTAACCAAACGCAGAGGAATAACGTCACCTTGCTCTTTTGCGAGTGCATTTAGCCACACCAAGACTGGTAGCGCACGTTTTGAGTAGGCTTGAATAACCAAACCAAACTTGCCCCAACCTTTCACAAGATCGCTACGGTACACTTTCTCAAATAGCTTCAGAGAAAGCTCAAGGCGATCCGCCTCTTCTGCATCGATTGTGATTGCAACGTCGACTTCAATAGCACGTTTTAGTAGTTGCATTAGTGAGTCATACAACTCTGTCATTACACGTTCTTCATTTGCGACTTCGTAGCGCGGATGTAATGCAGAAAGCTTGATGGAAATCGAAGGCGCTGGACTGGTGTCATTGCCGTAAGTTTCTCGACCTACCGCTTCGATCGCCATTAGGTAATCTTTGAAGTACTTGTTCGCGTCCGCTGTAGTTAACGCCGCCTCACCTAACATATCAAATGAGTAGGTGAAACCTTTGTCGCGCATTGGACGACCGTTCTTTTGCGCTTCTTCGATCGTACGACCACGAACAAACTGGTGACCCATGATCTTCATTGCCTGATACATGGCTTTACGAATCACAGGCTCAGAGAATTTATTTACCAGACGGTTTACAGCCTGACCTGGGCTCTGGGTGCCTTGCTCACCAAGACCAACCACTTTACCTGTTAGCATGAGGCCCCATGTTGATGCGTTAACAAACACAGAGTCAGAGTTTTTCAGGTGAGATTTCCAGTCTGCGACACTCAACTTATCTTTAATCAAAGAATCTGCTGTCGCGGCATCTGGGATGCGCATTAATGCTTCTGCAAGACACATCAGCAAGATACCTTCTTGAGTATCTAAGCTGTATTCCAGCAATAAAGCATCAATCATCTGGATTGACTTCTTATCGGCACGAATGGCTTCGATAAGGTGGGTCGTTTGGGTAGTGATCGCCGATTTTTCATCCTCTGTCGGCGTCGCTAGTGGCAATAGTTGCTCTAGCCATTGAGACTCGTCCACCATATATAATGGCGAGATCAGTGACCACAACTTATCAAGCGGCTGCCCGATAAATTCCGGTGTCAACACGTTCGTAGCTGTAAACATGTGTGTTCCTCAATCTCACTCCTCGAAAACCGCTTCGAGGATTATCAATGGCTGGCAGTGTATTTTGAGGCCGATAAGAATACTTGTCAAAAACTACGACATTTTTGCCAAAAACTCGCTTTTATAACAAAACATCCACATAGTCACATTCAAATAGGTAATATTTTGTGTTGTAAATTTTAATTTTTTCATTGCATTCACAACAAAATATCAAGAATATCAATAAGATTTTTGTGAAGAGCTCGTTCTAAGAGAAAATGTAGGATCAAGTGGCATATCAACCACTGCAAAGAACAGAGAATTTAAAAAAACGAGAGATAGGTCACGTGAATAAAACATAAAAAAACCATGCATAGTGCATGGCTTCATTCTGATTGATGATTATTTGACCTAAAAAAACGCGTTGTTATCCAACTTGTTTTTTATAACGGGAAGGTGATATTCCCTGTAAGCGAGTAAAAGTATGAGTAAAAGTACTCTGGCTTGAGAAGCCAGTAAACTCGGCAATTTGCCCTAAAGAAAGGTGCCCTTGCTCGATTAATTCACGAGCCATGTCGATTCGCTTTCCGAGAACATATTGATGAGGTGTAATCCCCATCTGCTCTTTAAACAAGCAATGGAACTGACTTTCCCCAAGAAACACTCGCCCGGCCAATTGAGCCACACTAATCTTATGACTCAGGTGCTGCTCAATGTAACGATCAATCGCCTCCAAATCAAAGCGCGACTCTTTTCGACTGGTCTCAAATGCCGAGATATGGCGCTGCATTAACGCAATCACAGTGTCGTTACACGCACGACTTAACAGCAGGTCATCCGGATGGTTTCGCATTTCCTGAACCAACATCTGTATCAGCTTCTGAATTTGACTATCTAACTGGAAGTAGACATGGTCTCTCTCCAGGTTATTGATTTTTTGAAGCATTTCGGGATCATCATTTGTCGGTTTGGGCATATTCAGCACCAAAATATCCGATTGATTGATGACGCCACCGAAAGCATGATCAGAGCATGCGGTAACCACACAACCTTGACCAGGGCCGACAAGATTACCTCGCCCGCGCACTTCAAATTCGGCTTGCCCTTTTAAACCAATCACGATCTGCGTATAAGAATGATCGTGGCAATCCATATAAGACGGAAGTGTGATCAGCTCCGCCGGCTTTGGCAACATAATCTCTTGATATGAAAGGATTTTTTGGTTATCTGAATCACTCATTTTAAACAGTCGTCTTTACACGGTCAGCTTACGTCTTCGCATCATATACCTTCTTTGTTGGGTTGCAACTTTTACCCAACTCAATCGACAAGATCAAATCAGCATGATCAAGTTCATTTACATGATCATAGTTCCGGAACGATGATCATGCGAGGTTAATTTACGGTCAGTGAGCAACCAATTTTATTAACAAAAACGGATAGATATGCAACACCTTACGTATACATAATCAATCAATGTAAAGATCCTTATTACCGAACAATCCGTTATTTTGTAAAACATCGTGCTCCATATTAGATAGGTCGTCCCTGAAACGGATCGAAACCCACGCTTAAACTCAACATAGAGGGATTTCCCCCCTTACTAATATGCTTCTGATTCAATACATTAGTTATCGAGCTTTAAGATGCATACGATCTAAAGCTCTCGGTATCTCATTGATACCTCTAACTTACTTAGCAGACCCTCGCTAGGTAATTTAGAACCTCTTCTACACGTCGACAAGATTATATCTTGTGTTGCCAGCCCGTCTTCAGGCTGGCTTTTTTTTCGCTTCTCAACAATGAAAACAATGGCATAAGCTGATATCATAGCTTTTGTCTCACTGTCCCTCTCCTATGCTTAGGTGCTGCTCTTTCACTCACAAGTGATATGAACGTCAACCACATTACAACTGAGTTGTAGGAAGCATGATCAAGGACGATACGAGTTGTAAGCCGAACATTAGGCGGACATCCGTGAGCGCACATATCTGTAATGAAACAGACCATTTTCCCAATTAAACTCTTCGTTCCATTTCGTCGTTGTCTATGACTACCTGACGAAAACATCGAACACCATGAATTTAATTGGATTGAGCGCCAATCAACGAACGTGTTCTAGCAACGTAACTGCCTACTTGGCAACATCAATACGAGCCATGTAACACGGACGTCTCTGTATTGGTAAAAGCAGTATGTAGTGAGTCCTTTTGTGAATATTTCAGTCGATACCATAGAACAATCCCTCCTTAAACAGCTACCAGGTTGTTGGGGATGCAAAGATAAAGATTCGGTATTCCTATACGTAAACCAGGAATACGCAGAACTGTTAGGGCACACGTCGCCCGAGGAGTGCTTGGGTAAAACTGATTTTGATATGGCCAGCCCAACCACTGAATGCGCGCAAGAATTTCAACGCCAAGATAAACACGTTCTCGAAACTGGCGAGTCACTAAAAATTCTGGATATCCACCCTTATCCAGATGGCCGCTGGCGAGCACATATATTTACTAAAACACCGTGGCGAGATGACAAAGGCGACATCGTAGGCACCATTTTCTACGGAAGAGAACTCACCGACACCGCCGTGATTGAAGTCGGGTATTGGGTTTGTCGTGCAATCAGTACCAACCCAAATCAACAATCCATCTTTCGTTTTTCTGACTTACAACCAAAACCAGAGAAGCTCACATGCCGCGAGCAAGAAACACTTTTCCTCTTGCTCTATGGCAAAAAGCCTCAATTTATCTCTCAGGTCATGGGCATATCAACAAAAACCGTTGAAGGTCACGTCGCACGCTTACGTAATAAGTTTGCAGCGAACAGCAAGAACGAGCTAATAGATAAAGCAATGGAAGCAGGCTACGGCTCTGTTGTACCCAAAACGCTGCTTAAGCATCAATTATCGGTTGTGTTGAATGGAGAGCGATAATTCGCATCGCTTCTACCTACAAAAACACCGCCCCAATTCGGCGGTGTTTGTTTATTCATGAGGGACCATAAGCCTATGGCGCTAAACGATCAATGTCCCAACTTCCATCATGCTGGGAGAAAAGAAAACGATCGTGAAGGCGATGTTCGCCACCTTGCCAAAATTCGATGCTCTTTGGTTTTACGCGAAAGCCACCCCAAAAGGTTGGTACTGGTATTTCACCCTTAGCAAACTTCTGTTTTAGCTCTAAAAACTTACCTTCCAACACACCTCTGGCAGAAATACGGCTACTTTGTTTGCTCGCGATTGCGGCCAACTGGCTCTCTTTGGGACGAGAAGTAAAGTATTTCATATTCTCTACGGCGGTAAGCTTTTCAGCCACACCAGTAATATGAACTTGGCGCTCTAACGGATGCCAAGGGAAGTGCAAACTAATATTGCTGTTATGCTCTAGCTGCTGGGCCTTGCGACTGCCTAGGTTGGTGTAAAACACAAAACCATCTTTGTCGACGTTTTTCAATAGAACAATGCGTTGAAACGGCATGCCATTTTCATCAACCGTTGCAACTGTCATCGCAGTCGGGTCCGTTAAACCCGCTTCAACTGCTTGCTCTAGCCACAGATTAAATTGATCAATAGGATCAGCTTTCAAATCTTTACGACGCAGCCCACCTTTGGTGTACTCACGACGAATATCAGCAAGTTCCATCTTTACTCCTTCACTCGTTTTTGTCGATTGTGCTCCCGATACTGAGGAAATACAAGGACATCATTGTGCTTGTTATCGTTGCCGCTCACAGCATCACAGTGCGTCATTTGATACCATGACACAAAAAACCAGTGAGCTGATCGTGAACTTACTCAACCCCAAAGCCCTACGTCATTTTTTACTGCTACTGTGTGCCGTTGGCATTTCAGGGCTTGCGCTTACTCATCATTACGCAACTCAATACCAACATGATCAATGGCAACAAAAGCTAGAGAGACAAGCCGCGCAAGTGTCACAAGAAGTGGACTACGAACTGGCAAAGTTTGAACAGATACCAAACCTATTAAGTCACGACCCAAGACTACTCAAAGCAGTAGAGCGCGGAACGCCCTCTCAAGAGCTCAACCTACTGTTATCAGATTGGTTGAAGCAAAGTTTGGCCGATACGATTTACGTTCATGACCGCACCGGGTTAGTCATTGCCTCAAGTAACTTTCAGCAAGAAGATACGTTTGTCGGCTCTAGCTTTAGCTATCGCCCCTATTTTAAAAATGCGCGACGCGGTGAGCCCGCTCAATACGTTGGATTAGGCGTACGCTCGAATAAACGTGGGTACTTCTTCTCATCTCCGCTGTGGGTAAATGAGGAAGTCGTTGGCGTGATCACAGTAAAAGTGAATTTGGAGCAATTAGAACAGCGCCTTTCGCAAACCACGACAGACGTACTCATTACAGATAAACACAATGTCGTGTTTATGAGCAATTTACCAGACTGGCGCTATCGTGCACTTTTCCCACTGTCATCGAGTGCAATAATTGAACTTACCGAAACGCGTCAATATGGCGATACCTTGCCCGAATATTTTGGTGAGTTGACGGCGCACAGTGGTGTCACGGAGTTTGATGACAATCAATTGCTTCTATCACCGAATTACCTCGCATACGCAACACACTTATTGGATAAAGGGTTTCGCGTCGTTGCCTTAATTAACCACAACAGCGTTCTTGCCGCCGTTTTACAGGCCGATATCGTCTTCCTGATCTTATATGCGCTCATTGCTCTAATTGCGTTAGCGTGGTTCCAAACCCTAGTTAACAAAGCACGCCTTGCTCATCTCAATGTGAGCCTAGAAGAAAAAGTAGTGCAACGGACACTAGTTCTGAGTGAAGCCAACCAAAAACTACAACAGACCATCCGCCAATATGAGCAAAGCCAACAAGAGCTTAAACAAACACAACAAGAACTGACGCAAGCCGCGAAATTGGCACTGTTGGGCGAGCTATCAGCCAGTATTAATCATGAGATAAATCAGCCACTTTCCGCACTAAGAACCTATACCGAAAACTCGCAGCGTTTGTTGGCAATGGAAAAATACCCAATGGTCGCCGACAATTTGGGCAAAATGCTGACACTTAATGACACCATTTCGGAAGTCATTGCCCGCTTAAAAGTCTTTACTCGGAAAACCACGCACGATTCACACAATGAAATCTCAGTACTGCACGACGCGGTACATACTGCCACCAGCATTTTGAGCAACAAGCTTATTAAGCAAGGAGTAACACTAAAAGTTCCGGCCATCGACTATGATGTGAAGCTGGCCATTCACAGCGTTGAATTAGAACAAGTGCTGATAAACCTCTTCCACAACGCCGCACAAGCGATGGAAAACCACTGTATCGATCCGCAAATATCCATTGCTGTTCAGTGTCATGATGACAGTTGCGACATTCTTGTTTCCGATAACGGACCAGGGATGTCAGACGAAGCCCTAGCAAAAATCTTTGATCCATTTTTTACGACTAAGCCAGAGGGCTTAGGATTAGGTTTAACAATCTCCAAGCGGATTATAGAGAGCTATCACGGCTCCCTCTGTGCCTATAAACATCAGAACACAGAACAACAAGCAGGAGGGATGACCTTTATCGTGACGCTACCAATAGTCAATCAGAATAAACGTACCCCAGAAGTGGAAAACGACCATGAATAACCCAGTTTTCTTTGTTGATGACGAACCACACATTCGTGATGCCGTGTCTCAAGCCCTGCTGATTGAAGGGATAGACGTCACCTGCTTACCAAACGCAGTAGAAGCCTTACGCGTAATCGACTCAAATACACCTGCGATTATCATTACCGATATCCATATGCCCGTGATGGATGGCTTGGAGTTTATGCGAACTTTGCGAAGCAAAAACGATCACTTTCAATTCATCGTACTTACTGGACATGGAGATGTGAAAACCGCGGTAGATGCGATGAAAAGCGGCGCGTACGACTTTCTAGAAAAACCGTTTTCAACGGAACAGCTCATGAAATCGCTCAACAAT
The DNA here is from genome assembly GCF_016920955.1 of Vibrio sp. sp1. NCBI lineage: Bacteria > Pseudomonadati > Pseudomonadota > Gammaproteobacteria > Vibrionales > Vibrionaceae > Vibrio > Vibrio sp. sp1. The sequence continues at coordinate 386,045 of NZ_CP060590.1, read as the reverse complement.
GCCAGCGATAAACTGAACTTGTTGCAAGAAAACATCTGGCTTAAGAAAGAGCTCGACATGCAAACTCATGTTGGTCCGAAAATGATTGGTCACAGTAAGGCCATGGTGAGCATTCGTCGCGCCTTGATCAGTGCGCCTACAAGCCAGCCGCTCATTTTTGTAGGTCAAGATGGTACGGGTCGGCGACTCGCTGCACAATTTGCCCACGACATACATGCAACACCAGATAGTGAGCTAATCGCCGCTTCTGGTGAAGACCTCTATGAGCTTTCATTAGAAGCGCTCGACAAAGCCATACACCGCTTAAGTGAAGGAAAACGCCACTGCAGTTTGTACTTACATAGCGCAGAGCATGTATCATTTGAGCAATGGGAATACTTGTTCAAGCACCCAAAACTTGAACGTGTTTTTGGCGCGACCACCCAAGCCGAGCCACCTCTAAAATCCCTGGCGACTCTAATTCACTTACCGACGCTCGATGAAAGAAAGGAAGATATAGGGCCTTTATACAAGCATTTTGTGCGCCACACAGCGAGTCGATATCAGTTACAGCCGCCACATATCAGCCTAGAAGAGGTCAAACACCTCACCAGTCTCGAATGGCCAGAAAACGTTAAGCAGCTACGCCAATTTGCTGAACTTCGTGCCCTCAAGCCAGATACTTTTAGAATGGAAGATTGGAACAGTGAGAAAAGTCTTGAAATTCAGAGTATGACTCAGCGCACAGAATACTTTGAATATTGCTTGTTATTCGATGCATTGCAAAGACATCGCGGCAGACTCAAAGAGGTTCAACTAGAATTACAGGTATCACGCAAAACCTTGTACGACAAACTAAAAAAACATCAGTTGGATAAAGCCAAGTTCAAGGCGTAATAGCTATACTCCGGCGCTAATTATGCTTTTGTTTGATTTAGAAAGTGTAAGAAAGCTCATTTGAAGAGAGAATAACCCTCTTCTCATATTTTATTAGCCGAGCATGCTGACATGATCGGTTAATAATAATAAGATCAAAAAGATAATCCGTAATTATATAAGCAGGGACTGTGATGAGCCGAGATAACTACAACAAACTCAACGATGAAGAGTTGGATTTTGTTGATGACAAAACTGCAGCATTGCTCCTCAATACCCCCAACAGCGCGCGTTTTATGCTCTGGGTTATGGTGCTATTTTTCATTGCAGCAATAGGTTGGGCATCTTGGGCTGAAATCGACAAAGTCACGGTTGGTCAAGGCAAAGTGATTCCCTCCTCACAGATACAAGTAGTCCAAAACTTAGAAGGTGGCTTAGTCAAAGAAATCTTGGTCAAAGAAGGTCAGTTGGTTGAAAAAGGCCAACAGTTACTGCTTATTGATGACACCCGCTTTCGCTCAGATTTTCGTGAACGTGAGCAACAAGTTGCCAACCTTACCGCATCTGTGCTGCAACTATCCGCTTCTATTAACAGTGTTGCCGTTAATCGTGATTTTGAAACGGAAAACTGGCGTCAAAGTGTACTACTTGATTACGGTAAACTGACCTTCCCACCAACCTTGGAAGAGACTCGACCTCAACTCACACAGCGTCAAAAAGCAGAATATCGCGAAGATCTAGATAATTTGCGCAACCAACTTTCTGTTATTGACCAACAAGTGCAGCAAAAGCAGCAGGACTTGGTAGAGATCCAAGCGCGAGTAAGGAACTTGCGTCAAAGCTACCAATACGCGAAAAAAGAACTCGATATCACCAAACCTTTGGCAGACGAAGGCGTTGTTCCTCGTATTGAACTGCTCAAATTACAGCGCCAAGTCAACGATACCCGTCGTGAAATGACGTCCAGTGAGCTCAAAATTCCCGTATTGCAATCAGCAATTCGAGAATCCATGCTCAACCGTATTGATGTTGCACTCAAATTCCGCTCTGAACAGCAAGAGAAACTCAACAGCGCCCAAGACCAGTTATCTGCCTTGGTTGAATCAGCGGTGGGCTTGGAAGATAGAGTAAACCGAACGGTTGTGAATTCGCCAGTAACAGGCAAAATCAAAACACTGAACATCAATACTGTCGGTGGTGTTATCCAACCTGGTATGGATATCGTCGAGATCGTACCAACAGAAGACACACTATTGGTAGAGGCGAAAATTGCGCCAAAAGACATCGCATTTTTACGCCCAGATCTTCATGCTATCGTGAAATTTACAGCTTACGACTTCACAAAGTACGGCGGTTTAGAGGGAGAGTTGGAACATATCAGCGCGGATACCACTCAAGATGAAGAAGGCAACAGCTTCTACATTGTTCGTGTACGCACCGAAAAAACAAACTTTGGTCAAGATGCAGATTTACCAATCATTCCAGGAATGACAGCATCGGTCGATATCATCACAGGGAAGCGAACCGTTTTGGAATATCTACTTAAACCGATTTTAAGTGCCAAAACGAACGCCTTGAAGGAGTAAACCACATTAAGATACTCGCGATAGGGAGTATTGAGCGATAAGTGATTAAATAAAAAGCACTTATTTCTCACTGACGAACTCTCTAGAAGAGTATACTTGTGATACGAGTCGAATATGCGATCCAATTTGCAGCGTAAAGTTACATTATTAATCAGCTTAAGTTGTTTGTCGTTCCAACTTGGTGCGCTGAACAGTAAAGAACAACGATGGGTCAATACGGTCACAGCGGTGTACGGCGAACGTGCGGGATTGCGCGTAAATACATGGCGAAAGAACCTCGACTTATTTAAACAATTAGAGACTCATGAACAGCTCGCTGGCGTTAACGACTTTTTTAATCAGCTGTATTTCGTTGACGACATAAAACTGTGGGGAAAGACAGATTATTGGGCTACGCCACTCGAATTTTTAGGGAGTAACGCAGGAGACTGTGAAGATTTCACTATTGCTAAGTACTTCTCTTTACTCGAGCTAGGAATACCAGATTCAAAGATGCGGTTAATATACGTAAAAGCCATCGAACTGAATCAGTTTCACATGGTATTAGCTTACTACCCTACCCCAAGTTCTGAGCCGCTCATTCTCGATAATATCAATCCTGACATTGTCCGAGCCTCTAAGCGTAGCGACTTGCTACCGATATACAGTTTTAATGGTACAAACCTGTGGTTGATGAAGTCATCTGCTAGCACTGGAGAGCTGGCAGGGAAAGCATCACGGTTGAGCCTTTGGAATGACTTACGCTCGCGCGAACGTAAGTTGCAGTTAAATAAACCTAAAATTAACTATGACGAGTGAGAAACATGACCCTATATAAGAAGCTTGTGGTGGGGATGGTTACGGTCTTTATACTCTTGTTGGCATCAGTATTCGTAATCCAATTCAACACGACTCGAGACAGCTTGGAGCAACAGCAACGTTCAGAGGTCAACAACACTATTAACACCGTAGGTTTGGCACTGGCTCCTTACCTAAAGGACAAAGATAAAGTCGCGGTTGAGTCCGTGATTAATGCTCTGTTTGACGGCAGCACCTACTCCGTTGTTCGTCTTACAGCATTAGATTCTGACTACCAGATCGTGCGTACTTACCCAGTTAAACCAAGTACGGTGCCACAATGGTTTATCGACATGAATCTATTTAAAGCGATTCACGATAAGCGTGTTGTGACCAGTGGTTGGATGCAGCTCGCCGAAGTAGAAATCATTAGCCACCCAGGCGCAGCTTACGAGCAGCTCTGGCAAGGTTTTATTGGCTTGCTGTCTGTATTCAGTGTTATTTTTCTAGCTGGTTTAGTGGCAATTTCATACATCCTACGTCGCTCGCTAAAACCATTAACGGCCATCGTAAATAAAATGCATGAAATCGCGAATAACCAATTTGGTGAACCGCTTGCTCGTCCAAGAACCAAAGATCTTATCGCGGTGGTAGATGGCATTAACATGATGTCTGCTCAAATCGAGCTATCATTCAAAGAGCAAGCCAAAGAGGCGCAACGTCTGCGTGCTCAGGCTTACCTCGATCCTATATCTAAATTGGGTAACCGCTCATTCTACATCAACCAAATCGACCAATGGCTTGCAGAGCAAACGCAAGGGGGTATCGCGCTACTCCATGCTGAATACATTGGGGACATTTACGAGACCAAAGATTACCAACGCGCAGATGCCCACGTTAAAGAACTGTCTCAACGTTTGAAAAACACCATTGATGTACCGGGTGCCACTATTGCTCGCTTGTCTAGTGATGAGTTCGGCTTGCTTTTCCCTCATATGGATGAGAGCGAGTTACGCATTTTATCGGACAGCATCGTCAATTGTGTGAACGGCCTAAATACTGACCCAACAGGCTTAGCAAAACCTAAAGCGTCACTAGGGGTTGCACACAGCAAAGATCAGAAAACGCGCTCTGAAATCCTCTCGATGGTGGACAACGCACTATCGAAAGCCAAAGCGCAACCAGACAAGCCATACGGCTTCATTGGCAGTGATACACCTTCTAGTTTGATGGGTAAACAGCAATGGAAAGCGTTGGTTGAAGAAGCCATTCATAGTGATTGGGTTAAATTCCGTTTCCAAGCTGCGAAAAACACATGGGGTAAAGTATTCCACAACGAAGTATTTTCAAGCATCGAAAAAGATGGTGAAACGTATCGTGCGAATCAATACCTATTCGCACTAGAACAGTTAGACGCCACCAACATCTTTGACCAGTATGTCATTGAATCAATGATTAAGATGCTAGAAAGTGGTGAACTTAATGACCCAGTCGCGATTAACATCGCGCAAAGCAGCTTGTCTCAACCATCGTTTATTCGCTGGACAACTAGCATGCTGGAAAAACACGCCAAAGTGGCCTCTAAGCTACACTTTGAAATTCCAGAGGAATGCTTTATCGATCAGCCTCACCACACAGCACTGTTATGTAATGCCATTCGCCAATCAGGTGCTGAGTTCGGCGTAGATAACTACGGACGTAACTTCCAATCTTTGGAATACATCCAAGAGTTCCGCCCGAACTATGTGAAGCTCGATTACCTATTCACACACAACTTGCACGACGAAAAACAGAAATTCACGCTAACGTCGATCTCTCGTACTGCCCACAACCTTGGTATTACGACTATCGCATCGCGTATCGAAACTCAAATCCAGTTGGACTTCCTCACTGAACATTTTGTTGAGGTATTCCAAGGATTCATCGTCGACAAGGAATAAAAAGGTTTATCAACGATGAAAGACCCTTTACTGAATTCGCTCATCTACGTTAGCCGTTACTATGGGTTAGCTAACTCGCCAGAAGCGCTAGTCAACGGACTACCGCTATCTGACGGTAAACTGACCCCATTTTTGCTACCAAGAGCAGCGGAAAGGGCCGGATTGGTTGCCAAGGAAAACCGCGCAGAGCTGGAGAGCATCTCTAGCCTAATTCTGCCGGCAATCTTAGTTCTTAAAGGCGGTGACTCTTGCGTTCTCAACAGCATCAATATGGAGAAACGCGAGGCCGAAGTCACCACCCTAGAAAGTGGAATGGTGCCGATCTCTATTCCATTAGAAGACCTACTTGAGCAATACACTGGTCGGTACTTTTTAGTTAAAAAGCAATTCCGTTTCGATGAGCGTTCTCCCGAAGTGCTCAAAACCAACGAAGGCCACTGGTTCTGGTCAACCTTGTGGCAGTCAAAACGCATCTACCGTGATGTTTTAATCGCATCACTTCTCATCAACCTCTTTGCGGTTGCCGCTCCGCTATTCACTCGCTTGGTGTACGACAAAGTGGTTCCGAATCTTGCGTTTGAAACCCTATGGGTACTAGCAAGCGGCATCTTTGTCGTGTTCCTGTTCGACTTCATTCTCAAGTCGCTGAGAAATTACTTCATTGATGTGGCGGGCAAGAAGTCTGACATTCTGATTTCATCCAAACTGTTCAGCAAAGTGATGGGGATTAGAATGGAATCGAAGCCGCCTTCGGTCGGTGCCTTCGCTCGCCATTTACAAGAATTCGAATCTATTCGAGAGTTTTTTACTTCAGCGACCGTCAGTGCTCTCATTGATTTGCCTTTTGCCATTTTGTTCTTAGTGATTATATGGCTAATGGCTGGCGATCTTGTGTATGTACCGATGGTGGGCGTGGTCATTTTGATTATTCACTCGCTACTGATACAAGGGCCGCTGCGCCGCTCCATTGAGGAGGGTTCACGCCTAGCATCGCAAAAATATGCCAATTTGATAGAGAGCTTGGCTGGGTTAGAAACCGTAAAAATGCTCAGTGCGCAAAGCCAATTCCAATACCGCTGGGAAGAGGCAGTTGCGCACATGGCGAACTGGAATATAAAAAGCCGCCGAATTACGGATAGCATTCAAAACGCAGCAGGTTTTGTGCAGCAAAGTAGTAACGTAGGGATGATCATCCTAGGCGTTTACTTGATTGCAGAGGGCGACTTAACCATGGGTGGTTTGATTGCCGCAACCATGCTTAGCGGCCGCGCGATTGGTCCTTTGGTTCAGTTATCCTTACTCTCTACGCGCTACAACCAAGCGAAGTCTTCTATGACAATTATCAATCAAGTCATGGAAATGCCGGATGAACAAGAAGAAGGTAAACGTTACATTCACCGTCCAATAGTACAAGGCAAAATTGAACTTGAACGCGTGACCTTCCACTACCCAGATTCACCGGTGGCGTCGATTCGAGATTTGAGCTTGACCATTAACCCAGGCGAAAAAGTAGCGATCATAGGCCGTATCGGTTCGGGTAAAACCACGTTAGAGCGTCTCATCATGGGCTTGTATCAGCCGACGGAAGGTCATGTTCGCATTGATGATACCGACATCGCACAACTGCATCATGTCGACATTCGCCGTAATATTGGTTGTGTGCCGCAAGATTCGAATCTGTTCTTTGGTTCTATCCGCGACAACATTACGCTAGGTCGCCCATTAACCGATGACCGTGACGTACTAGACGCAGCGAATCGTGCCGGTGTTACTGCGTTTACGCAATCTGACCCAGCGGGCTTAGAACGCCAAGTTGGTGAAGGCGGTGCAATGCTTTCGGGTGGTCAACGTCAAGCAGTCACGATCGCTCGTGCATTTTTGGGTCGTCCTCCTGTTCTACTCATGGATGAACCAACCAGTGCGATGGATAATCGCTCAGAGATGCACATTAAACATCAATTAGCACAGTTGAAACCTAGTGAAACGCTGATTCTGATTACGCATAAAACGTCTATGCTCGACATCGTTGATCGCGTAATTGTGATGGAGAAAGGCAGCATCATCGCAGATGGCCCTAAAGCGCAAGTGCTGAACGATTTGAAACAAGGCAAAGTGCGTGCGGTTAGCTAGCCTGAATTCACATTGATAAAAAACAAGGGCCCCGTTTAACTTGTGTTTAACGGGGCTTATTTTATTGGGAGCCCGAGATAATTAAGTTCTTCAAGCGCGACCCAAACGAGTACAAGGCCAACAATCACGAATAAAATCATAATCGCCTTTTCATCTTCTTCCATTTTTCAACGCCCTAAAAGCTATTTCAATTAATACACCTTAGGTTATCAGGACAAAAGTCATATTCAGCTCGTTTATAAGGAACTAGCGTCATAGAATGTCGGATATGGGATACAGCTCAAAGATTGCTCTTTTCAAAATCACGTCAGCTTTGGTTGAATATAAGTAATAAAGCCAAAGAGTTTGTAATACTCACTAAGTCTTTGATTAACTTATATAGCACTCTGTGGAACCTCAACACAGAGACAAATGGTGTAAAGAAAAATTGTGATTACTTACAGCAAAAAATCAGCTATAAAAGCCGCTTTCTAGATATCGTCGAGATGAAGAAATGAATGATTGGATCCAATTAGAGCAAGTGAGCCAGTATTTCACTACGGGCTCCCTCGGTTACAAACTATTGATGGGCATTTTTGTCCTGATCGCGTATCGCATCCTGAAGAGGATTGTAAATAGAGCCATCCTAAATTTGGCAACAGCGAAAGGTGTAAAAAAGGCTCGTTTGAGTTTTATTCAGCGCTGTTTCAATGTCGCGCTGCTATTTTTGACCGCCTCTATTTTTGCCATTATCACAGGTATTGGCTATGGCGATGTGTCTTTGTTCCTATCGTCCATTTTTGCCGTATTAGGTGTGGCGTTTATTGCGCAGTGGTCAATTCTGAGCAACATCACTGCCAGCTTTTTGATCTTTTTTGTCTTCCCGTACCGAGTGGGTGACCGAATTAAAGTCGTAGACAAAGATGAAGACATCTGCGGTGAGATTCAAGAAATCAGTATGTTTCACGTGTTAATTAAGCACGACAACGGAAACTTGATCACTTACCCAAACAACCAGATTTTGCAAAAAGCGGTACTAAAGCTGGCGAAAAACAAGCCAGAGCCAAGTAAAGCCAAATCTCGAATTTATACTCGCAGAAAGAAATAATGACCCGTCCTGATATGGGTTGACACTTTTTAACTAAAACGCTCGATGTACTTCATCGGGCGTTTTGTATTTTAAAGCCGTATGAGGCCTCATTTGATTATAGATATCTACGGACTCTGCTACCATCGTCCTTGCTTCTTTCAGATCTTTCGGTTTCTTCAGCAAGAGCTCCATTTTGAGTATCCCATTTACACGCTCAGCTAAAGCATTCTGATAACAGTCATACCCGTCTGTCATTGAGCAAGTCACTCTATGTTTCTTATGGATATCTTGATATTCCTTCGAACAGTATTGTGAGCCTCTATCTGAGTGGTGTATTAGCTTTTCTTCACTCTGCCGTTGCCTGAGAGCTGAGATAAATGCCCGCTTAACTGATTGAGTTTTCATGTTGTCATCCACATAAAAACCAACAATCTTCCTTGAATAAGCGTCTGTAACCAAGCTGAGATAACTCTCTCCATTTTGAGTTGGCAAGTAAGTAATATCAGCAACCCACAGTTGTTCTGGCTTCGTTGGTGTCAGCCCATCTTTCACTTTGTTTGGGTGACAGAAAAATCGATGACGGCTGTCAGTCGTTCGGTGATAGGCTCGTCTTGCTCTCACTAACAGCCGATGCTTTCTGAGAAGTTCAAAGAGCTTATCGCGACCTATTTGAATGCCCTTTGTTGCTGCTAAGAACTTCAGTTTACGCGTGCCAATGCGTGGCTGCTTCAGCCTGACTTCACGGACAAAGCCAATGACAGCATGCTCATGATGTTCACAACGAGATTGAGTTTGGCATTGCTTATAATAAGCTTGGCGAGAGATTTGTACTAACTGACAAAACTTCGTAACGCTCAAACCTACTATGGTTTTCTCTTGGACAACGCTTCTTTGTGCTTTTTTGTCACTCTAACACCATAGTCACGTTCCATAACGTTCACGACAGCTTCAAAGAAGTCGGCTTTGAGTTGAGCATCTTCGAGCTGCTTCTCAAGCTCTTTAATACGTTGCTCTGGTGTAGGAGGTAAATTGAACTCGGCCATAGAGTCTCCTTTGGACATAAAGTTAGGTGTCCCTTTAGACCAATCTAGTCGACCATGCTTACGAAGCCAAACCAAAACCGTAGAGCAACCTTGGATGCCATACTTCTCTTGGGCTTGTTTGTAAGTGAGGCTTCCTTTTTCAACCTCATCAACTACAGTGAGTTTAAAAGCGAGGGAGTAATCGCGCTGAGTTCTTTTAGTTGTTGATTTCATAACACTCTCCAATTTTGGGGGTAGAAAGTGTCAACCTTATTTAGGACGGCACATAACCCACTAAAAAGCCGATGTATCTACATCGGCTTTTTAATATCACTTGGTAGTCACAAATAACCCAAAGTTAATGGAGAACAACAGTGAAGAGACAAAACGCATAAACTGAAAGGTCACCGCTGTATTCTTTCATGATAAACACATGACACACCGCCGAAACCAAAAGCGCCACTTTAACCAAAGTAAGCTTCTTCTTTACGAACCTTAAATAAATACAAAAAATAGAGATGGTGCAAGCAAAGAAAAAATCGTCACTAGTTCCATCTTCCTTAAAATACAAGGACATGGTTTTAGTTAGGCTTATATTTTTAGCTTCATTATGAGCCACCCACTAATATTTAGCGAGATAAGGGCATAAAAGAGGTAAAAAACAAGACTGAACGAAACAAAAAGTAGTGCATGCACTTTTTCTTCTAAGCTCTCTGGATGAACATTCATATCCACATCAAACACCCCCGCTATAAAGTGTGCAAATACCGTGGAAGAGGCTGTAGAAAGGCCTCCTACCATAATGATAATAATCCCTCGCCTTAAGAAACGATGAAATGTACTTTTCCCGCCTTGGATCAGGTCTGAGTTTACATATTTTAATCTATTTTTCCGCCTATTAATCATCACTAGCATCAGTACCTTTATCATTGTTTCCAAGAGAGTTTTCTACATCTTTAAGATCTTCCTTTAACGCTTTTATAAACGACATTCATCGTCATTGCATTCACTGTAGTTATGCCGTCGACTTACCCTATAAGAAAGCTCTTTAGATACCAATTCGTACTTTATCTATCTCAAATCTCTTCTTGACCTCAACTTAGCTTGAGGTTTTAGCCTTAGTCGCACGATTAAAAATCAACAATGAAAAAAGGAACCATTGTGTCCAAAATTGCGATTATTTATTTCTCTAAAACCGACGTTACTGGTCAGCTTGCTCGCGCGATTGCCACAGGCGTTGAACAACAAGGCATTAAGCAGCAAGATGAATGTGAAATCCTCTCTCACCGAATTGAAGGCAGTGAGATTATTGAGGGACGTTTTGTGAACCCTAAACTAATGGATGAACTTGCTGAGTGTGATGCGATTATCTTTGGCTCACCGACCTATATGGGCGGTGTAGCAGCGCAGTTTAAAGCATTTGCCGATGCAAGCAGTGAATCTTGGTATTACCAAAAATGGGCGGGCAAAATCGCGGCTGGCTTTACCAGTGGTGGAGCAATGAATGGCGACCAATCTTGCACATTACAATATCTACAAACGCTCGCTAACCAACACGGCATGATGTGGATCGGGTTGGATAAGATCAGCAATTCTGGGGAGCAAAACCTGAATCGTTATGGTGTACAAGGTGATATTGTTGCACAAGGTGGTGAAGGTGGTCAGTTGCATGCCTCTGATGTTGCAACGGCGGAGTATCTTGGCAAACGAATCGCAATGCTAGTGGACAAGCTCTCCGCTCGCTAACAATAAAAAGAAGCCCCGTAAGACACATCTTCGGGGCTTCGTATTTATCGCTTGTTTTGAGCGCTACTTCTTGATGTAGAGATCTTTCGAGTAAATGCGCCCTTCTACGTTGTTTTTTGCAAAGCCACCCACGGTTGGACGAACCAAACGCGCTTGCATGTAATAATAGATTGGCGCAATGGGCATATCTGCCGCCAGCAACCGTTCAGCTTGGTCGTAAAATCCTTGGCGCGCTTTCTCATCGGTTGCAGCCAATGCACTGTTCATCGCATTGTCGTACGCTGCATTGCTGTAACGTGCAAAGTTACCCGAAGAACCTGAGCGAAGTAAGCTCAGGAAAGTAGACGCTTCATTGTAATCACCGCACCAGGAAGCACGCATCACATCGAAATTGCCTTGTTTACGCGCCACTAAGTACGACTTCCACTCTTGGTTTTCTAACTCCACGTTTGCACCGAGATTTTTTTGTAGCATCGACGCTATCGCAACCGCGATCGATTTGTTTGCCTCACTGGTGTTGTACAGCAATTTAAAATCGAGCGGCTTGTCTTTGCTGTAACCCGCTTCTTTTAACAACTGACGCGCTTTCTCGTCACGTTGTTGCTGACTCCACTTACTATACTCAGGGGGCGTCGCATCAAAACCGGCAGTGTACTGATGCGCAAAGGTATACGCAGGAAGGTTGCCCACTTGCGTGACACCATTCGTAATCACATCACGCATGATGGAGTACGACACCGCTTGACGCACTCGCGCATCATCAAATGGCGGACGAGTGGTATTGAACGCGTAGTAATACGTGCACAGTAATGGCACCACCGTGTAAGCCTGCTTGTAATCTTGTTTAAGCTTCTGCGCCATATGAGTCGGCACATCGGACGTGATATCCAACTCTCCTGCCGCATAACGATTGATCGACGCGTTTTGGTTTTCAAACGGAATGTAAGTCACTCTGTTTAGATGCGTATCTGCGCTGTCCCAGTAACTTGGACTCTTAACCAGTTCAATACGCTCATTCACGACCCACTTATCCAATGTGAATGCACCGTTGCTAACAAATTGGTCTGGATCGCTCCACGGCTTGTCGCGGTTTTCCACTGTCGCTTGATGCACTGGCATCATGGACGTGTGCCCAGTCATAGCAACAAAGTACGGCACTTGACTGTCCAACTCAAAACGTAGGGTGTATTTATCCACTGCCTTGATACCGAGATCGTCCAAAGGCTTTTTGCCCTCTGCTACATCGGCGATGTTTTTGATCTTGGTGAGTTTGAGATACCAAACATTTGGAGAAGCGGTCTTCGGGTCCACCGCTCGGCGCAGTGAATAGACAAAATCATCCGCTGTCACAGGCTCGCCATTCGACCATTTCGCGTCTTTGCGCAAGTGAAAAGTAAAGGTTTGGTTGTCGTTGGTTTCCCATGATTCTGCCACACCGGGAATAATGTTTCCGTCACGATCTTGAATCACAAGCCCTTCAAATAAGTCACGAATCACATGCATTTCTGGCAGACCTTCGGCTTTCGCTGGGTCAAGCGTCGCCGCCTCTGCGTCATTCGCACGTACTAAATGCTGTTCTGCGGCAAGTTGAATGTCTTTAGGTAAGGTCTCCGCAGCAACTGATGTAGCAAGAAAAGGGGTGAATAAAGAGGAAATCAGCAACGCCGTTGAATGTTTTTTAAAATCCATATCGTTTTTCGTTCTCCTAACGCGTCTTGTGAAGCAAGTGCCACAATTAACATTTCAACCGTTGACGAGTTTAAACGGTTCAGTTTAGCTAGGTGTAATTAGCTTAGATATTGATACTACTTCATCAATCAGGAGATTACGGTGAGTCTAATTCCAAGAACGGAAAGAGCGGCATTTTTAATTCGGCCAACATCATACGGTCAATCCGTGCTTGGTGCGCCATTACTGTATTTTCCGGCTCAAGTCGAAAGTGCTTCGCGAGGTTTGATTTTGGCAGGCACTCACGGGGACGAGACGGCCTCGATTGCAGGTTTGTCCTGCGCGCTAAGAAGCTTGCCTGCTGAAAACTTACGACATGATGTGATTCTGTCAATGAATCCTGACGGCAACCAACTAGGCACACGCGCAAATGCAAACCAAGTGGATCTCAATCGCGCGTTTCCAACCCAAAATTGGACTGAGCATGGCACAGTGTATCGATGGAGCTCTCACACACCCGTTCGAGACGTACAGGTGAAAACTGGCACTAAAAACCAACTAGAGCCTGAAGTTAGCGCATTAATTAACTTGATTGAACTGCGCAAGCCAAAGTTTGTGGTGTCGTTTCATGAACCGCTTGCTTTTGTGGATGATCCCAAACATTCCGACCTTGCCAAATGGCTCGGCGAACAGTTCCAACTGCCAATCGTTGACGATATCGACTACGAAACACCCGGCTCATTCGGCACTTGGTGTAGTGAACGTGATTTACCTTGCATCACGTTGGAGTTACCAGCGATTTCTGCCGATCTCACCATTGAAAAACATCTCTCTGCTTTTATTGCTTTGCTGAGGCACGATCCGGATCTCTAGTCCGCTGTTAAACAAGCGATCATGTGAGGATCTGTTTGATGTCGGTACTGATATCGCTGATCAACTGACGGGCACTGTCGTCTCTTTGCTGAACCAAGATGATAAACAGCAAATCGGTGATCACGTTTTGCGCGGTACGCGAAGCAATGGATGAGCTGCGATGTTCCGTTTCATTGGCAATCGTATCAAACGTAATATCGGCAATACCGCGCAAGCGACTTCTTCCAGGCGCAGATAACGCAATCACCTTCGCGCCCTGCTCTTTTGCCGCTTCTGCCGCGACGAGAATTTCTTTGCGCTCACCCGAAAACGAGATTGCGATCTGAACATCTTCTGGAGAGAGCGTGCGGGCAACAGCAATCTGCACGTGGCTGTCTTGTTCAGAAAGCGCCGTAATACCAAGTTTAAGCAGTTTAAAGCTTAAATCCTTCGCGGTCAGTGCAGAGCCCCCAATCCCGACCACTTGCACTCGACGCGCTTCACTCAACCATTTCACCGCTTGGTGACACGCTTCGTAAGACAGCGTATTGGTGGTTTGAAACATAGCATCTGTTTTTGCTTTCACCAGTTTCTGTGAAATAACCGCGATGGGATCATCTGCCAAAATATCACTGTGCAACGGTGTCGACCCCATCGCATGCTTACGGCCAATCTCTTCATTCAGAGCTAACGTAAACTCGCTGTAACCTTTAAAGCCGATACGCTGAGTAAATTTCACAATGCTCGATTGACTCACTTTTACTTGCGCCGCAAGTTCTTGGCTGGTGAGCAGCGCCGCCTTTTCTGCGTTTTCAACAATCCAATCGCCAACCAAACGACCGCTTTGCGAAAGCTGAGTACGCCTCGCGACTATCCTATTGATAACTGACACAACAAAAACCTCAAAAATTTTAAATAAATTATTCCAAAACAGAAATAATAGGCGTTTGATTTAACCCCCTGATTATTCTAACCAAGACAGTTAATCCCGGATGTAATAGACGTATATTTTCTCTCATTATTCCAAATTTCTCCTGCATAAAGAATAACCTCAAGTGTGATTTTTATCACCAAACCTGAATATTTTATTCCATAAAATCGCCCTCAGATTGAACATTACGAAGAGTGCAAAACATGAAAATTGATTTAAGCAGATTGGTGACAGAAAGCCGTAACCCAGCCAGTGCCGAGATCGATACGCTTTCGACCATCGAGATGCTGCAAGTCATTAATGAAGAGGATCAAAAAGTCCCGCTCGCGGTAAAAGCGGTGCTACCACAAATTGCAGAGACAGTTGACGCAATTACCCAAGCTTTTGCAAATGGTGGCCGTTTAATTTACATGGGAGCTGGTACGTCAGGTCGCTTAGGCATTCTTGATGCGAGCGAGTGTCCTCCTACCTACGGCACGCACCCAGATATGGTGATTGGCTTAATTGCTGGTGGACATCAAGCGATTTTAAAAGCGGTAGAAAACGCAGAAGACAACGCGAAAATGGGCCAAGACGACTTAAAAGCACTTCACCTCTCCAAGAATGACGTGGTTGTAGGCATCGCTGCAAGTGGCCGTACACCTTATGTGCTAGGTGGTTTGGAGTACGCTAAATCCATCGGAGCCACGACCGCATCTATCGCTTGTAATCCAGAATGTACCATGGCAGAAGCGGCCGACATCGCGATTCTGCCGATAGTTGGCGCAGAGGTTGTCACTGGATCTTCTCGCATGAAAGCCGGCACCGCACAAAAACTGGTGCTAAACATGCTCACGACAGGCGCAATGATTCGTAGCGGTAAGGTATTTGGCAACTTAATGGTGGATGTAGAAGCCACTAACGCCAAGCTCATCCTACGCCAAACCAACATTGTTGTGGAAGCAACCGACGCATCAAAAGAAGAAGCAGAGCGAGCATTAAATGCCTGTGGTCGCCACTGCAAAACCGCCATCTTAATGATTTTGGCCGATTTGGATGCCGAACAAGCCAAATCACGCCTCGCCGCGCACAACGGCTTTATTCGCGCAGCACTAAATAATAATTAAATAATCCGAGTTCTGAAGGATAGACCCTATGGCAAAAATAACTTCAAACACAGTATCGCAGTTGCTGTCCGCAGTGGGTGGCAGTAGCAACGTAAGCAAATGTGGTAACTGTATGACGCGTTTGCGTTTATCGCTCGCCAACAATGGCTTGGCTGATCAATCAGTTATCAAGCAAATTCCCGGCGTAATGGGTGTGGTGGAAAGCGATGAGCAGTTTCAGATCATTCTCGGTCCTGGAAAAGCTCAACAAGCGGCTGAGATGATGAATCAACTGATCGACAGCTTAACCTCTGGTGACAGTGAAGAACCAGATATGCCGCAACAAGATCTTTCTGCCGTCGCGGCCGAGCAGAAAAAACAGATGAAGAGCAAACAAACCAGTGCAGTTCAGCGTTTTTTAAGCAAGTTTGCCACCATCTTTACGCCGTTGATCCCTGGCTTTATTGCCGCTGGTTTGTTGCTAGGTTTTGCGACGTTATTGGAACAGATGTTTGTTCTCGACCAGACACCAAGCCAGTTTATGTTGGATTTGATTGCCTACATGAAAGTCTTTGGTAAGGGTCTGTTTGCTTTCTTAAGTATTCTGATTGGTTACAACGCGCAGCAAGCGTTTGGCGGCTCTGGTGTTAATGGTGCCATTCTCGCCTCTTTGTTTGTGCTGGGTTACAACCCAGAGGCTACATCCGGCATTTACTCTGGCATGAACGAGTTTTTCGGCTTTGCGATTGATCCGCGCGGCAACATTATCGGCGTACTTTTGGCGGCGATCATCGGTGCGCAAGTCGAGCGTAAGGTTCGTCAATACATGCCAGATGATCTGGACATGATCTTAACGTCCGTTATCACTCTGTTGATCATGGGCGCGGTAACCTTCTTGATCATCATGCCAATCGGCGGCGAGCTGTTTAAAGGGATGTCTTGGTTGTTCCTCAACTTGAACGATAACCCATTAGGCGCTGCAATCTTGGCAGGTTTGTTCTTAATTTCTGTGGTATTTGGCATCCACCAGGGTTTTGTTCCCGTGTACTTCGCATTGATGGAAACACAGGGCTTTAACTTGCTATTCCCTATCCTGGCGATGGCTGGTGGCGGTCAGGTTGGCGCGTCAATGGCGCTGTATTTCAAAGCCAAAAAAGACGCTCTACTGCGCACTCAAGTTAAAGGCGCTATTATTCCGGGTCTTCTAGGCATTGGCGAACCATTGATTTACGGCGTGACATTACCACGCGTAAAACCATTCGTTACAGCTTGTATTGGTGGTGCTGCGGGCGGCTTCTTTATCGGTTTAGTTTCTTACCTTGGCTTACCAGTTGGTCTTAATACGGTGTTTGGCCCGTCCGGTATCGTGGCAATTCCTCTCATGACATCAGAAAATGGCATCTTCCCGGGCATGATGGTGTTTGTTGCTGGCCTGCTTATCTCTTACATCGTCGGCTTCCTCGCGACTTACTTCTTTGGCTGCAAAGACGTCGATTTAAGCTAAATCATTCTTCCCCTATAGGAATGGACTAGCTCGCGCCCTTGGCAAACAAGGGCGCACCCTCTCTCTACTTCACGACAATTTTTCTTATTCCGTTACTCGGAAGGGGCTTTGTCGTACCTAAAACAATAGAAATGAAAGGTCGTTAATCATGAAAAAGCACATTTTGACTCTACTTCTCCCAACATTGATGGCATCAAACGCAATGGCAGCGCAGCTGTATCAAGCGGAAGATGGGTCAGTTTTAAATATTTACTCTCGTCTTGGTTTCAATGTCACCAGTAAAAATGATGAGCACGGCGATGCAAATGGCGAGTTTGATGGCCGTATTGGTTTAAACGGTTCACAAACCATCAACGAGTACGCGTCGATCATCGGCCAAGCGCAATACCAAGTGGGTGCCGCTGAATACGCAAACCAAGTAAACGACAAACCGTCTCTGACCGCACGTTATGTATGGGCGGGTATTGATGCGAAAGATTATGGTCGCATTACTGGTGGTCGCGTGGCATCTGGGTTGATTATGTTTACCGACATTGGTGATGTGTTCGCCTCTTCCGATGTTTCTATGGCGCGCCAAGCGAATAAAGTCGACAAAACCGCAACGCAAGTTTTCCGTCAAGATGGCACGCTGCAATACCAAAACAGCCTAGGTAATGTCGATTTTTCTGTCGCGTACATTTTAGGAAACAACACTTCTGAGCTCGACTACGGTTACAACGCTGCACTGCGTTATACGCTAGACATGGGGAATTTGGGTACCTTGGCACCAGTGATAGCGATGCAGAAGAATAAAGGTGATGCACGTGAAAGCAACGACACCGATTACACATTCTGGGGCGCAGGTACGCGTTACTACCTAGGTGATTTGATGTTGGGTGCGTTGTACTCGGAAGATGAACTAGAGGGCTATTACTCACAAACCAGTACCGACAAAGTGATGGAACTAACGGCGGTTTACAGTGTAAATGACAAATGGGTACTGCGTGCTGGTTATCGTTCTTTAGAAAACAGTGATGGTGACGAGCTAGAGCTGAAAGATACAACGCTAGAAGTGCAATACAAACTGACGCCTCGTTCTTCTATCTACACAAACTACGTTGATCGTAACGGCTCGCGTGGCTACAGCAATGGACAAGAAGTCTCGTTTGGCGGTGCACACGCAGACGAAAGCTACTACCACTTAGGTCTGCGTTACGAGCTGTAAGCACGATACTTAATGTAAGTTAGCTGAATCCATGAGCTTCTTCTGTGTCCGGTCAGTAGTTATTGCCTTTAATGCTGATTTCAAGAAGCTCACCCTCGCCATATGTTTTCTTCGTTACCTGTTTTAACAAACACGCCTGCATCAGGGAAGCTGGTGACAGTGTTTTCGCATTCCTTTGCTTCCACAATTGTTGCTGAGTTTGTTGTCGCTATTCGCCGACAGAATATATGTTCCTAAAGTGATCAATGAACGCTCGCGTTCTTCTTGGTAAGTGCTCACGTTTTGGGTAAAGCAGATAAAGCGGCAAAATCGCATCCGTTTGCCATTCTGGAAGCAAACTCACGAGTTGTTCTTTTTGTGCAGGTTCGAGTTTAGCCAATGCAAATTCATCTAACATGGCTACACCACAGCCAGCCAAAGTAGCATCCAACATGGACTGGACAAGATTAAAACTCAGCGTACTTTCTAACTCAATGCTGCACTGCTGTTGAGTTTGCTTATGCGTAAACGTCCACTTGTCTAACACCAAGTCACGACTTTTATAAAGGATGTGCTCTAAGTCACCAAGCTCCTCTGGCGTACTTACATTTGGTTTATCAGCTAAATACGAGCGATGAGCGATCGGTTTACAGTGTAAAGTGCGTAGCTGATGGCCGACGTATCCCTC
The DNA here is from genome assembly GCF_016920955.1 of Vibrio sp. sp1. Lineage (NCBI taxonomy): Bacteria > Pseudomonadati > Pseudomonadota > Gammaproteobacteria > Vibrionales > Vibrionaceae > Vibrio > Vibrio sp. sp1. Next base: position 367,009 of record NZ_CP060590.1, on the reverse strand, counting down.
TGGGGGAGTATCGGTAAAGTAGAATGCGATATCAAACCCAGCCTCAATCAAGTCGAGAGGTGTCTCTGTGAAGATCACTTCAACACTCACTTGTGGATGTTGCAATCGAAACTCGATCAATGTTTGGCTGAGTAACGCAGCTCCGAAAGAAGCGGACGCCGCTATTCTCAATTTTCCCGATACGATCTCGTTTGCCATGACTTGCTCATTGATCTGCTCAGCGCCTTCGAGCAGTTGCTTTACCTGCTGATAAAACCGCAAACCATCGTAGGTCAAATTAAACTGGCGCGTAGTTCGCTGAATAAGCTGCACCGACAATATGTCTTCAAGCTGTTTAAGTTGCCGACTTACATGCGCATTCGAACAATTCAGGCGCTTTGCTGCGCCAGCAATACTTCGCTCCTCGCACAAAGCGACGTAAAGTGGTACGTAGCTGAGCCATTTTATTTCCATACAGTAATTCTGAATCTCTAAAATCAAACTACTGGAAATAATAGAAAGCCTCTAAACTCTGTACAACCTAAATTTGAAAGGATGAGTTATGAGTGTTTTCGACACGTGGTTAAAAGGTCAAGTCATTAAAGATCACATCACTAATACCAATATCATCGTTGGCGATTACAGCTATTACTCGGGCTTCTATCATCAAAAAAGCTTCGAAGAGCAAGCGGTACGCTACTTGTTGGGTGACCCCGTCACACTTCAAGAATGGCAAAGTAGAGAACCCGATAGCATCGACAAATTAATCATTGGCAAGTTTTGTTCCATCGCTTCTGGAGCCACCTTCATGATGGCAGGAAACCAAGGTCATCGCATTGACTGGATTTCGACCTTCCCCTTCTCTCCTGAAGAATTTGGAGAAGGCGTACAAGACGGTTTCGAGCGTGCCGGAGACACAGTGGTGGGAAATGATGTTTGGATTGGCAGTGAGGCGATGATCATGCCCGGAGTAAACATCGGCGATGGAGCCGTCGTCGGAGCACGCGCCGTAGTGACGAAAGACGTGCAACCTTATTCTGTGGTGGTTGGAAACAACCAAGTCGTACGTCAACGATTCAGCGATAAAGAGATTGAAACTCTACTCAATATCCAATGGTGGAACTGGCCAATAGAACACATTAAACAAGCAATGAAAGTAATGTGTAGCAGCCAAGTGGGTGCGCTTGCGGACTACTATCAAGAGCACATTGTCGATTTGTAGATAAAAAAAGCCCACACATCTTGTTGCGACGTGTGGGCTCAGTGAGTAAGAAAGCTTAAACCGCAGCGACGTCCTCTTCTTCCAAGTTCGCCGAGACTTTAATTTCGTATTGATTGAAACGGAACGAACAACCGCCATGAGTGCGCTTTGTCGTTACTTGTTCGTCGCCAAACTGCACCGTCACGCGAGTGAATACACGCTCTTTGGCTTCGACAATATTTTCTTCTAACGCGACTTCAAAGTCATGTTCCGTTTGTTCTAGCTTTTGCTTTATCGCTTCAAGCTGCTCGTTGTTTTGTGTTTTCATCACATCAATCTGAGCTTGTTCTTCGTCGGTACGTTCGGCTTTAGGACGTTTCTTAAATTCGAGCTCTTTACGAATCACATCCATCGTGCCTTCTTGAGCGCGTTTGTATTGATCTTTGAGCTCTGCTAATCGCTCCTTAAATGCAGAATAGCGCGCGAACGCTTCTACCTTAGTGGCGGTGTCGCCTTCTACGCCCAATTGTAAGCACACCACTTTGTCACCGACTTTTGCATCTCCGCCGCTGAGCGTACCGTTCCTACCGTTCGCATCCAGCACCGTCAGATTGCGCCCACAAACAATATCGTTATTCATGCTGTGCACCGCCAATTCAATATCTTCGCCGGCTTGCAAATCACAATATTGGGCGTAGCTGGCACGAATCGAACCTTTGGCTTTGACGTGACAACTCTTTGGCTGGCCATCACTCACGGTGTGGCCAATGATCCCTTTACCAACTTGAATGTCGTCTTGCGCTTGTACGTCAGCCGATTCAATGAAGCCGCCTACAGTAATAGAACCCGTCGCTTTAACAATCATGCCGGATTCAATGTTGCCACCGATAATCACATTCCCTTTGAATTTCACGTGACCTGTATTCACACCAACGCTATTGAGACAGAGTGCGTTATCAACTTCGATGGTTTTGTCTTTAATCAGAGGCGTACCGGATACCGATGCGATCAATAGGTTTGGGTCGTGCTTGCATATCTCGGTGCCCTTTCCAGGCTTCATTGGGCTGTCTTTTCCAGCTTGTGGAGGAATAACTCGCCCTTGAACAGTAAAACCTGGCGTACCTTTGGTCGCAGGCGTGCGGCGCATCACCTCATCGCCTACGTCAACCGCGATAGTTTCACCGAGGTTACGTAAATCAATTTTGTCGCTAGCAGATTGGCCGTCTTTGGGTTTGAGGATGCGTTTGGTGATGTCTTTAACAAGAGGAGTAAAAAGAGCGTCTTTGCCTTTGCTAGGTTGCTTTCCAACCGCTACAGGTTGAGAAAAAGTTTCGCCAGGTTTGAGCTGAGTGCTGACAACCAACACTTTCTTCAAAGCCAGTTTGTTGATGCCTTTCGAAACTCGCGCTTTAGCAAGAGCTTGAACAATCTCGGGGCCGCGTAAACCTCGGCCTCCGTAAGCACCGACAACGTTCATACTGGCGAGCATGTCATTATTCGACAATTCGACCTCAACTTGTGCGTTGCGTTTTTCTGCAATGACGATGCCTTCGTAAGCTTCAGCTTTACGTTCTTTGGCGCAGTTAATGAACCTAACGACTTCCCCCTCTACAACAAACATCTTTTCGGCGTTCATTACGACGAGCTGCTCGTTTAATTCATTTTGATTTAGCTCACCACCGAGATCCACTTCACCCGGAAGACGGGCTATCACCTTGGTTTTATCTTCAGATAACTCAAGACACAGCTTCCACATACCCTTACCACTTTGCATCCCATCAACACTTTCAGTCTAACCAAATCCGTTTTCTGAACAAACCTCGCATTTCTTATTATAGGGCTCACGTCACTAAAGAAAGTAATCCATCAATAACGGTTAAACAGGATATTAAGAGAAAACTCGATTTAGCCTAAAGCTCAATCAAAATACACGCTGAAACAAAAAGGAGCTGGATTTACAGTGTAAAATCAGCTCCCAGTAATTTCATTTACAGTGTAAATTTCTCTTTATTATTTACAGTGTAAATCGCTCCAAATGTGTCTTACTTCGTCCCTTAACTGCTGCTCAACTTGCCTTCTTCCAGGTAAACCAAATTGCTGAGCACATTCAGTCCAACTACGGTTAAGAAAAAGCTTACTGATCATCAAGTCGGAAGCGGAGTTCAAACCTAAGTTAAGTAACCACTGCTGAAGCCACACAGACACAGACTCATAACTGTTACCACCATCAGCATAACATTCAATTAGTAATAACTTAGCGGGATGAAGTGGACTCATTCCCAAAGGTTGCGGCAATAGAGCTCGAAAAATAGGGGCTTCTAATTTTGGATAGACGTCAGCCACATTGTTAGACAACATTTCTTCAAATAGCGCCTGAGATTGGTCGACCCAAGCCGTCTGTTGGGAATCACAAGGTTTGACCATCAAGACTGAATAACAACCGCTAGCAGCATCGCGCATTGACCCTAAGCGAATTGTACGGAAGTTCGATTGTCGCCAGAAATAGAGCAACTCTTCCGTCGCACCAAAACTCGTGGATAAGTAGGCAATGTGTTTAGCAGCCATTTGCTCAAGTTGCTGCAGAATTTTTTGACCAATGCCTTTGCCTTGCAATGCTGGATGAACCGCAATTCTCATGACTCGCAGCGTCGATAGATTCGCGACATTCGGGAATCCTAGGTGGTTTGCAATCGTAATTGGAGCTAAGTGTCCTTTAGGACGACGCTTACCAAGCTGGATTTCTTCAATCAATTCATCGTCAAGGCCCCCCTCTTCGACCGCTAATATCACCCCCACAACCGCATTATCTTGCTTAGCAAAATAGAGCTGACTGTTGTCGTCTTGCAAAAGGTGAATCAAATCATTCGGCGAGGTCTGATAATGAGCATTCACCAAAAGAGCGAAGCACTCACGCAGCAAACTAGGCTGCGATATCAAATTGTTCTTATCGGCTTTAGAAAGGGAAATTGAGTCGACCTGTTTAAGTTGATGGTGCGTTAACTCCGCATCCAACAAAAACGCGTCATAGAGCCATGATTCAAGCGCATCATTCATGCTCCAGCGGATGGGCTGTGTCATGTGCCATGTTTTCATTCCCGAACGCTGTTTCTGAAGCCAATCAACAAATTTAATCGTAAAGCCCCGGCCACAACCTTCATAACCATGAACAGTCGTAGAAAAAACGAGTCGATGATAATGTTCGGTAATGCTTTTGAGCATAGGAACTGGAATTGCAGCCGCTTCATCGACAAGTAACAAATCACATTCAGGTCTGCTCGATAGAAGTTCGTCAGGAGCAATGAATTGAATGGCTCCCTGCCCTGATTCTAATCTGTCCTTCCTAATACGCTGCGCATTAGGAAGTAGCCGCAAAGCATGTTGGTAAACAGGCTCAACGGCTTTTATAGATGGTGCCGTAATTAAGATTCTAAGTGGCTTCTGCTGTAATAAGCTCGCACACGCAATGCCAAGGGCACTTGTTTTTCCGCGCCCACGATCAGCGGTCAAAACTAACGGTCGCTTTCGATGTCCAGTTACCACCTTTTCAATTAGAGAAATGGCATGTTCTTGTTCCGTGTAGTGGCTTTCTTTTTCTGCCTGCTTGATGTCTGGAGCCGTTGGCAATGGTTTGTCTTGCTCAATAACAACGAGCTTCTCCCATTGTTTATGCATCCATTGCTGAGCAAAATTCGCATTTTGTCGCAGCTCAGTAATGACAATAAGAAAACCGCCGCCAACCAATGAGCCAAGCGTGGCGGTAAAACTATTTGCGTCAAAGCCATTTCGAGCATCAAACAATAGAACGTCACACTCTCTGCCTAGCAACATGTGCCCTTGTTTAGACGAAACACTGGATACGTTTTTCAAACCAAAATCACCAACAGAAAACCAACGTTGATGGCGCTGCGTTTTATGGAACTCTGACATCAACGCATTTTGCCAAGAAGCCTCGCCTTGAATGACTACACCAATCCTTTGGAAAGATTGGTGAGCTTGATGTTGAAGTGATGAAAGGAAATCAGATTGTGTCTGCATTTTGTCTATCCAACGTTGAACTGACGCAATGGTATCACATCTTTAATTTGACGCTTCTCAGATATAAAAAAACCGCCCGGAGGCGGTTGATTCAATCATCATTTGTTATTGCAGTTTGGTTTGTACAAACGCAAGAATCTCTTCCATTAAGCTGTCGTCAACTTTCTTCAAGTTCAACGCCAGGCTGCTACCTTTTCGGCTATAGCTTGCTCGACCTTTTACTAAGTCGACTTTTTCCGTCTTCTTGCCAGGTTTTGCTGGTGCAAGTTCAGTAATCCAATTTTCGATGCTTTCCGTGACTTCTTTTGTCAGACGAGCAACGCCTTGAGCTGTGCTTCGCTGCCATAAAAACCCTTCGCTAGAGCGACATTTATCTAACAGCTCTTGCTGCTGCTCTGGCGTCAGCGTTGAAAACTGTTTGTGCAGTTTCACGATAGTTGGACGACCGAGATCGCCAACATTCGGATACGCTTGAAGCAGTTCTAACGGTAATGCTGCGGCTTTTAAAGCGCCACTTACCAACGCTTCACTGCACTGGAACATTTTTGCCAATGCTTTCTGATCTTCAGCTTCACCACTATCAAGCTTAGCCTGCATCTCTTTCCCTTTTTCATATAAAGAGAGCGGCTTGTGAGCATTTGCCACATCAGACAAAAACTTAGCATGGTCAGTATTAATGTTGTCAGCAACATAAACCAAAAAGTCTTGTTCAGCGAGGATACAAGACATGCGACGACGGCTACCATCTAAAACTTCAATCTTGCCATCTTCAGTTCTACGACCCACTGCTGGATATTGTTGGCCACGCTCTTTGAGTGTGACTAAAACATCAGATAAAGCATGTTCGTTTAAGAACGATTGCTCACGAGCGTTATCAACAAATACTGTTGTTTCTGTCGCAACTTTATTTGCAGGAATACGCACAAGTTCAAACTGAACAATATTTTCACCTGCAACTGCTAGTTCAATCGTTTGAGCTTTCTCTTTTGCCGCAGTTTGCGCCTCTTGCGGAGTCACAACACGACGCTTATTCGTTTTGCCAAATAATTTCGCGTTTAATTCAGACGTTTTCAAAGCCATTTACTTATTACCCCTGATTCAATGACGGCCAATTAGAGTGCAGCACACGCTCTAATTCCAGTGCGCTCTTATGAACAGCGTCTTGCGCGGTAGCTAGTGTCTTCTTACCGCCTTCAAAATCGCTTACTGTCAGATCAAATACTGTGCTGTAGGTATCGGCACAGGTTTCAAACGCACGGCTACGAGGAATAGTAGCCATCATAACTTGGTCACCTAGAAGATAGTTCATTTCAGTTAAAACAGAAACTTGCTTCTTATTGTCGTCCTCAAACATGGTTGGCATCAAGCGAACAAACTCAAGACCATTCCAGTCCTCCGGGAACATTTCATATACCGTGGGCAAATGCTGGAAGAAGTTTACTGTTGAAGCCCAGTCCAGACGCTTAGCCGCACAAGGAATTAGCAAGGCATTTGATGCATACATTGCATTCCATACTAATGGGTCAACGTGTGGACCGGTATCAATCATAATGATATCGAAGTCATCAGCAATTTTATCAATCAGTTGCTCTTTCAGCAGACGGACGATATCGAGTGATGGGTCTTCAGATAGCGTTTGCCATGCTTCCGCATTAAACATCGCGTCTTCTGGAAACGCTGAAATCGACTTTAAGTTTGGATATTGCGTTGGCAGCAATACGTTTTTACGTAAAAATTCACTGTCAATTTCCACACCATCAGGCACGTTACCCAACATAATGTCTACCGCAGAATAGATATTATCATGCTCTGCCATGCTGATTTGCGGGTTGAGGAATAAACGTAGCGAGCCTTGTGGGTCTAAGTCGATTAAACAAATACGGTATCGTTTATCCAAATTTAGCGCTAAACATGCCGCTAAATGAACCGCGGTCATTGATTTACCTGTACCGCCCTTTTGGTTCTGCACATTAATAATCCAAGGTTTGTTACCTGAATTCTTTTTACGCTCATGAAATTTAGGCACTTCAGCCGCATCCATGAGCATGTGTGCTTCTTCTAACGTAATTGAATAATGATTCGCGTTGTTTTTAGTAAATTGATGCCCAGCGGCTTCCATTTTACCAATCGCGTCGTCGAGCTTACGGCGAGTTAGACCAGAACGGGTTTCCATCATCGCTTTCGACATTGGTGGGAAGTAGTTATCGCTTCGCTCTTCTAAAACAATTTCAATACGGTCAGCTTGAACCTGCTGAGTCAGCTCCGCTAACTCAAGAAGGTTTTCAATCGTTTTTTCTCTTTTCATGCCAAATTCCGTTGGAAGGATTTATAATTGCAATTGTACAGCAGTAAAGACTAAAAACAACAAAAAGGTGCACGAACATTTTGAATTACCATCACATAAAAAAACACCCAAATCGACGCTTTTATGATTTATGGTCAAAAAGATAACTATGTTTAATCAAATAATCTTCTCATAAGTGGACACCTAAACTTAAAAATAAAAAGTGTTACAGCGTCACTCATTTACAATGTAAATCAATTTTCTACCGGAACGATTATAATCTTAAGCTAAATTACGGATTATGTTAGACCAACCTAATTTAAACGAAAAATAGTAAGTAATATCGGAACAATAAAGACCTGAACACCTTGATCATGTCTCCGAACAAAATAGGGCAGTTCTAGCGAAACATCTATGGAAGTATGATCAAGGTATACTTATGATCATGCTTCCGTGTTAATAAACAAATCCGAAAGCATGATCATGGCAAAATTGAGCAGAGTACGGTGTAAACACGCAAATAAAATAAGATCCATTAATCGGAAATATGATCAAGCCTTAGAATCTCTCGGAAGCATGAGTTTTCTTCTCTGATTTACGGTTGAGTGCAGACAGAATGGGGGATTGAGCAGAAATTGACGGTATAGAAGCCGGAACAATGAAATTGCGCAAGTTGCTATGATAAATCACACTCTCATGATCATGCTTCCTGTAAATAAGCAGAGACTAGGATTTACTTCTAAATATGAGCGACTTGAATGTATTTTAATCAGATGAGTGATATCTCATCAATACGGGTGCCAGAACGATAGATATATTGGCTCTTGATCATCGATCCGAGTATAAATAACATTACCAATGCACAATATAATCATCGTGAAGATCATTATTAAATACTGCATCTGTGGATAACCTGTAAAAACATCATGATCATCGTTTCAAGACTCTTTTGATCATCTTTTCATAACCTTAATGATCATGCTTACGAATAAATATGATCATGCTTTCAGGTTATTGTTGATCATACTTTCAGACTTCTTATGATCATAGTTCCGAAATACATGAAAATAATAGCCTTATAGAACAAAAGCTTAGCGAGAAACTCCAAGCCAGATCATTAGATCATATAATCAATTAAGATCAGATTAATCAAAAAGATCAGTTATTTAAAAAACAATCTTTTTTCTTTATTTATGATCTGTTTTTCTTTATTCTTCGGAACCATAGCACAACTACGGCTAGTGTGATCTGGATCTAAAATGACGGCTGATGAAAAAATTCTGATTAAAGCACCGAGAAGCCACAAAGATGGCCATCTTTTTGAGGTACATGAATCCTCTGCGGATTGGGTAGAGCAGTACCAACATTTCAAAGGGGTGACTAAAAGCATCTTAGAGTTGCTTAATCTGATCTCATTACGAGGCTTCAGCAGCAAGGATGGTTTGGTTTCAACCACAGAGATTGTGGAAGCAACAGATGGGCAACTCACACGTGCAGCCCTGCAACAACGTTTGCGCGCGGCAGTAAATATTGGTTTATTTACTCAAACTCGAGTGCGTTTTGAAGAGGGACTTGCTGGTAAAACGATGCTACATAAATTTGTGAATCCCAATCAGCTTATATCTGTGTTGGGAGCAACAAGTCTTGTTACCGACAAAGTTCGCCAGAACGAAAAACAAAAACGTTCGAAAGCATTGGCTCAGACTCAAGTAAACAAACGTTTGTTGAATGAGCACGGGTTAAACACACCTCCCACGATGAAAGATGAAGCCGATCAATTTGTTGTATCTCCAACAAATTGGGCTGGGATCATTGACCAAGCACTTGCGCCACCAAGAACTCGAAAAAGTTATCAGAAATCCATGGTGTCGATCTCTGGCACAAAAGCCGTTATCGAGACGCGATCATCCAAAAATATCATGACTGTGGATGATCTCATGACCCTGTTCGCTCTCTTCACGTTAACGGTTCAGTATCATGATCATCACAAAGATCAGTATCAGCTTGATGCGGCTCACGTACCAAACAAAACGCCGCTATACATCACTGATATTTTGTCGCTCAGAGGCAAAAAAGACAGTGGCCCAGCTCGTGATTCCATTCGCGATAGCATTGATCGCATTGAATTCACTGATTTTCAGCTCCATGAACTTACTGGACGTTGGCTAAGTGAAAACATGCCAGAGGGCTTCAAAAGTGATCGTTTTCGTTTTCTTGCTCGAACCATCACGGCCTCTGAAGAGGCACCTGTGGAGGGAAGCGATGGTGAAATTCGTATCAAGCCAAACTTATATATTTTAGTTTGGGAACCTTCGTTTTATGAAGAGCTGTTAACGCGCGATTATTTCTTCTTGTTTCCGCCAGAGATCTTGAAACAACATACTTTAGTGTTTCAACTGTACTCTTTCTTCCGTAGTCGCATGGTTCGTCGTCACACGGATTGCATGCTACTGAGTGAGTTAAACCAGAAACTTGCACGTAACATTGAATGGCGACGTTTCTCCATGGATCTGATCCGAGAACTAAAGCGTTTGTCTGATGGAAAAGGGAATGATGATCTATTCGTCGTTAATTTGTGGGGTTATCACCTGACGATCGAAACCATGATCGAAAATGACAAAGTGATGGACTACCAGATCGACATCAAATGTGATGTCGAAGAGGTCTTACGTTATTCACGAGCGCGAACGACCAACGCAGGAAAGCGTAACATGGCGCCTACGCTGCCAAATCCACTTCGTAATGAGATGGTAACCCGACAACAGCTTGAGGAGCTCTCAGGCATCATAGACGGCGAATTTGAGCCCATTCAACGCAAAGCACCGTCTCCAAGAGGAAATTTAGGGAGACGCGTGAAGCAAAGAAAACATTTGGTAGAGATCAATGCTGATGAGATCACCATTACTCTATCTAAATATACCTCACCAGAGGCTCTAGAACGCAGTATAACGGCTTTGTCTGCGATGACAGGGCACTCGTATGCCTCAATCAAAGAAGAGTGCTCAGATTACATAGAGAAGCTCGATTGGCTAAGGGTAGGGGATGAGCCGATTCCTTATGAGACATTAAGTAAAACCGTCGAGCTGTTTAACACCCAGAACGATGTTAAGCATCTTACCATCGAGCGCTTGATTGCGGGGTTAGCGGTGCGTCGGAAAGTTTGTCGTCAAATCTTCGATGGTCACATGGATGAAATGGTATTTCGTGCCTTGGATGAAATGGCGATTTAAAAGTGTCGCTTGATGTGTATCAAGCTATAGGTGTGATGTATCGGTTTGAAATGTAACAATGTCTTTCGATGATAAAAAACAGACTTAACTCTTACAAACTACTGACATTAGAAGCCAAGCCTAATACTACTATTTATCCCGAATAGACAACCTTTTGTCCTTTCTGATGATTAATAGATTGGCTCATATTGTTACATTCATTCTGAATAGACTTCGCGAGTTTCTCCTCAGGAAACTCGCTTTTTTTTTGCCTAAAATTCCGCTAATTAAGCCTTGATCATTTTTCCGGACTAATGAGGTAAACCTTGATCATGCTTCTTGGGTTCATTCCAATGTAATGAACGCATCAACGCAACATGTGATTCGATTAAGCTATGGGCTTGTTCCTGCCACTTGTTTTGATCACACTGCTGATTACAAAACTCTAACGCCACAACGGTGAGGTGCTGAAGTCGTCTCAAACACCAATCTTTGATCAGAATATCAGTCGAGACTTGGCATGCTGCTTGTTCAAGCTTTGCACTCGTATAAAGCAAAGTTTGATATGCTTTCTGAGGGTCTTGGTACCTTGCATGTTGAAACACGCGTAAACATCCATCCAACCAGCAAGCAATCGCTTTACTTTGAAGATCACTCAATTCGGGTCCAAACACGTCATCAGGCACCTGATATAAGATCGTTTCCAATTTTTCTACTTGATCATGTTTCCGCTGTTCGTACCACATGGCGATTTGATCTTGCCAAGTACTCAAATCCATTACGCTGCCTCAGTCCATTGTTTTACATAGTGATTTGGCCCTATTTGATCAAATTCGTCGACAATTATGCTGCTACGTTGACGAATTTCATCGGCATCTATCGAATAGTTTGGCTCATTTTTCACTAAGTTACCAAAAGGTAAGTCAGGATCAGGAACGGCAGAAATCAACAGCTTAGTATAAGGATGCTGCGGATTCTTAAGTATTGAATGCGTGTCGCCCCATTCAACGATTTGCCCTTTGTACATTACTGCGGTTTCTTCCGCGATGTAGTGCGCAGTTGCCAGATCATGAGTGATGTATAAAAAACCAATTCCCAGCTCTTGCTTCATTCGTTGCATTAAATTCAACACTCCCAAGCGAATAGAAACGTCCAGCATAGACGTAGGCTCATCCGCAAGAATGATTTGCGAACCTACCGCTAAAGCCCTTGCTAAGTTTACTCGCTGACGTTGCCCACCACTGAGTTCGTGAGGGAACTTATTCAATGTCTCTTCAGGTAGTTCCACCAGCTTTAGGAGCTCTTCCAAGCGGGCTGGGATGTCGCGCTCGTTTTTGACTTGTTTATGAATTTTTAAAGGACGTGTTAGGTGATGGCGAATGGTATGAGTTGGATTGAGAGAGCCAAACGGATCTTGAAACACCATTTGTACTTTACTGCGATATTCTTGTAGAGCCGATCGTGACGTGATCTCATTTATGTCAGTGCCATTGAAAAGGATCTCGCCTTCCGTTGCAGGATAGACTTTGGTTATTAAGCGAGCGCAAGTACTCTTACCGCAGCCTGACTCTCCAACCAGAGCCAAGGTTTTTCCTGCGTACAGATCAAAAGTCACTCCTTGAAGCGCACGAAAGGTTTCCTCTTTCGCTAAACCACCGCCTACTTTGAATTCTTTAATCACATTTTTCATTTGGATGATAGGCTGGCTCATGGTTACGCTCCTTGTAACTCTGGTTGTTTGTGGACGTCATGGATGTTTGGGAAAGAAGCCCAAAGCTTTTGCGTGTAGGGGTGTTGAGGATGATTGCGTATATCGTATGCTCGATTGACTTCGACGATTTCTCCGTGACGCATGATTGCAATTCGATCACATAGTTGGCTCATGAGTGCCAGGTCATGAGTGATAAAGAGGACTGAAAAACCGAACTCATCTCTAAGCTGATAAATTTGCTGTAAAATTTCTCTCTGTACCACTACATCTAATGCTGTTGTGGGTTCATCCATAATGATCAGTTTTGGATTTAGAGACAAAGCAATGGCTATCACCAACCGCTGACGCATTCCTCCTGAAAATTGATGAGGATATTCTGCTAAGCGTTCTCGAGGAATATTGACCAAGTCCAACAACTTTTCTGCTCTATCTTTTGCTTGAGCGTTAGTGAGGCCTTGATGGTGTCGTAACACATCTGCAAATTGCTCTTGTATCGTTAAGACAGGGTTGAGTGAGTTCATCGCGCTCTGGAACACCATGGCGATTTCACTCCACCTTAGAGCGGTCAGCTCAGAGTCTGAGATACTAAGGATATCCTTGCCATCAAACCAGATTTTACCGCCAGAAATGAACGCTGGCGGTTTATGAAGACGATTTATTGAGAATGCGATTGTGCTTTTACCACATCCAGATTCACCGGCAAGACCAAATACTTCGCCTTTGCCGATATCAAAGCTGACGGACTTTACCGCATTAAAATCACCATTATCAGTGATGTAATCGACGCACAAATCTCGGATCTGGATGACCGGGTCATTGTGGTATGCATGACTTAAGTTAATACCATCCATATAAACACCTTGCCAATCTAAAAGATAATTATTATCATTATCAGGTGTGGCGGTTTTTAGAAAGTATCAAGCTATGAATCAGTGAAGTGACTCGAAAGTTAGGTTAAACAGGAAGTGGTGTAATGCGTCGTTGATAAAACTAAAGAAGAGCAGAATTGAGAGCTAGATCAGCACACTTTTCGTAGGGGGAATTACTCAAATTTAATCGTAAATTTGTCCCTTAGCAAAACTTAAATGATGAATCTATTAAGGAGTTAACGAAAGGGCGGGAGGGGTCACATTTCCCTACAGTTTTTCTTACCACCTTGTTCCGGTTTTGCTATAGATTACGCATCGAAAACATGGTGTGTTCGGAGGAAATATGTCCATTAATTCTATCGACCATGACGAGATGACCAACATCGCTCACAAATGGGAATTACCTGATGAGGAAACCGTTGTGAAGCCAGAGAAAACAGTGAAATCAGCAGAAGCCAGAAGACGCATTGAAGCGTTACGTGAGATCCGTGAAAGTGGGTTGACCATTGAAGAAGCAAGGGAGCTTGGCTTGATACACTGATCGCCTCAGGTTGGTTTAGCAACCCATAGGGTAGTCGACGGACTGCCCTTTTTATTTTTTCACTCTATTACTCTCTTATTCAAACCCTCCATTTATCTGTCTTGCGCCTCAAAAGCACGAGTTTCACACTCCCGTCCCGAAGAAGTTTGACAATCTGACCTTGTGTTACTAGATATATCAGTAGCGATATGCTTTTTGTTGATTATCGCAACCACAAAGCAAGGAGCGCAAGTATGGTTGATCAAATCCTTTTTTATGAGCCCGATGAGCCCCACGGTTTTCTCTCAAATTTTTGCCATGCCCCAGTCAATATCTCCTCCCAAACTTGGCCCACCAGCGAACATTATTACCAAGCCCAAAAGTTTCTCGATGCTCAGTTGCAAAGTAAAATTCAGCACGCAAGCACCCCTGATGAAGCGTTTGCTTTAAGCCGTAAATACGAACACTTTGTCAGAAGCGATTGGGACGATATAAAGTTGGCTGTTATGGCTTTCATCGTTAGGGAAAAGTTTCTACAAAATCCACCATTAGCGCAGCAATTAATGAGAACGGGTAACGCTTGCCTAACAGAGCATTCTCATAAAGATGCCTTTTGGGGAGACGGGGGAGATGGTAAAGGAGAAAATCATCTAGGAGAGATTCTGATGAATGTGCGGGCAGAGCTGAGACATGTTGAGCCTTACAATCTCGTGAAGTTTATCGATAAAGCCAAACTGCCCACCCAGTGGGGCACATTTATGATGTACGGCTTTATTGAAGCCGCGACAAATAAAGAGCATCTTGCTCTGGTCTATGGCGAGCCAACAAAAAGTGCAGCACCACTTATTCGGTTGCATTCGGAGTGTCTTACCGGAGATGCTCTATTTAGCACGCGTTGTGACTGTGGTTTTCAGCTTAATAGAGCGCTACAAAACATCGTCAAAGAGGGATGTGGTGTGCTGCTTTATTTACGTCAAGAAGGGCGTGGAATCGGCTTGATTAATAAAATTCGTGCCTATCACTTACAAGATGATGGCGCAGATACCGTGGAAGCAAATGAGCGTTTAGGTTTTGCCGCTGATATGCGTGATTACGCGTTCTGTAAAGGAATGCTAGAGCATTTGGGGATTGACGCTGTGCGTCTAATGACGAATAACCCACGCAAGCTCGCCGCCTTAAAAGCGGTTGATATTAACGTCATTGAACGAGTGCCATTACAAGAAGGGAATAACCCAAGTAATCAACATTACCTGAAAACCAAGGCGAGTAAATTGGGGCACATGTTTGATCCTAAGTTTGTTAACCACATTAAGTAAGTGCTACAGATTTCCCAGAAACAAAAACGCCAACGTATCATCGTTGGCGTTTTTGTTAATGAGTTGATTCATTGATACTTTTGAATGATTTCATCAATTTCCCCTGAGGCTTTTAATTCAACGAGTCGTGTATTGATGTAATTTTGAGTTTCTGGTTGCATTTGAGGTGAAAAAGCTAGGTAGATTGAGTAGTCAGGAATAACCGAGCTGAAAGGCTGTATCTGAAAATTCTCTAACTGCAAATTGAGTCGCTTTAAGTTGTAAAGGACTCGGGATTCCATCTCGACAAAAGCTGTATCTCCAGGGGTTCGGCTTATCACTCGGTATGCGGCGTTGTAGTCTTTCACGCGCATTTCATTGACACTGCCATTTTCAAAGAACGGTGTTAAATTTGGATAATCAAACCCCAGCAGTAATACAATAGAACGACCATGCATGGTATCCATATTTTTGAATTCTAAAGGCTTCTCGCTACTCGACACCAGTACATGTTTTACAGTGTAAATGGGCTCCTCAGATAAATTTTCCGATTGCACCTTGCCCCAGTTCGGGCTGCCATAAGTTAACCAGTTTGGCTCAGCGCCTTCTTCCAATATGGAAATCATACGTTTAAATGGATAAGTATGATAATTCACTTGGTAATCCGACTCCGCGAAGATAGCGCTGACGATATCGGTCACAATTCCGGAGTGCATTTGTCCCTGTTGTTCAATTTGAAATGGTCGAGCTTGTTCAGCAATGACGTAATAGTTCACTTGATTTGCGGTCACATGAGAACTTACAACAATTAAGCTAAAAGCCAATCTAAGTAGAAGTCTTTTCATCGTATCCTCGATTATTATTTGTGCGTAGCTATATTTAGAGTAGCGCAAGTTTATCGGAGCGGTTTCATATGGATGAAAAAGAGCGATCTCAACGTCGTTTTAGTATCGGCAACCAACTTATGTTGGCGGTATTAACGTTGAGTTTAATCTTTACGGTCATCATTTCTACAGTGAGCTTATATCGAGTTTTTCACGAAGATTTAGCCCATTTAGATGTTGAATTAAAGCAGGTTGAGTCTAGCTATTTATCGAGCTTTTCTGCGAGTTTGTGGGTAGAGGATAGGGAGCTGTTGCTGACACAAGCTCAAGGTGCAATGCGTATGCCCTCGGTGGACTACTTGCGTATTGCTAGTGAAGACGAAGTTATCATTGAATTAGGTTCGGCGCTTTCTGAGGATGTTGTCGAGAGAAGCTGGCCGATGCAGTATCGGGTCGGCGATAAAACGTATGATCTCGCGATATTAACGGTTCAATCGGATCTTAGCGCGATATATGAAGATCTTTGGCAGCAGTTCTTTTTTCTACTTACGACAGAAGCGATCAAAATTCTTGTCCTCATCATTGGTGTTCTTTGGGTGGCGTTTCGCTTGTTGGTCAATCCGTTACAATTGCTGTCTGGTGCGGTGAGCGATTTTCGTGGCGGTACAGTGCCGAGTAAAGTGACTCTCCCTAAACGATGGTGCTTTGATGAAGTGAGTGTTTTGGCAGAGAAATACAACCGAAGTGTTGAGAAAGTGAAAGAGCACCAGACTGAGTTAGAGGCTGAACGCGATAGGGCAGAAGTCGCTAATCGTAAAAAAAGTGAGTTTCTCGCCACTATGAGTCATGAGATCCGCACACCGATGAATGGCATTATTGGTGTGTCGTCGTTGCTCAATGACACCGACCTCGATCCCCAGCAAAAAGAGTTTGTAGAGATCATTGACAGTTCTTCTCACTCACTAATGACGATCATCGACGACATTTTGGACTTCTCTAAAGTTGAAGCTGGCAAAGTAGAGCTGGAATACACGAGCTATGATCTTCGCGAGCTACTTGACGATGTCATCAGTTTACATAGTGTCAAAGCCAAGCAGAAAAACTTACAGCTGCTCAGCGATATTGATCCTCACTTGCCAATGGAAGTGCAAGGTGATGCCACACGATTGAAACAAGTTCTGAACAATTTGTTGAGCAACGCGATTAAATTTACCGAGCGCGGCCATGTGAAGCTTCTTGTAGCGTTATCTCGACTTGATGGAGAGACCGCTCATATCCGGTTTCGAGTTGTGGATTCTGGTATTGGTATTGCGAAAGAGCACCAACAAGCAATCTTCGAACGCTTCCAACAAGCTGATGGTAGTACCACCAGAAAGTATGGTGGGACAGGGCTTGGTTTGGCGATAGCTGCACAGTTGGTTAACTTGATGGGAGGGGAAATACAACTAACAAGTGAGCTTGGGCTGGGAAGCTGTTTTGAATTTTCGATTCCTGTTGCTGTAATAAATGCGCAACCGACCTATACCGACCAACTTAATGTATTAGATTTCCGGAAAGCGGAAGACAACGAAATCAGCCCTCAAGATAATGATAAACCTTGGGTATTGGTTGTTGAAGATACCATCGTCAATCAGAAGGTAGTTCGCATCATGTTAGAAAAACTGGGTGTGCGAGTGAGTGTCGCCAACCATGGCGAAGAAGCATTGCAGCTGTGTGATCAGCAGCCTTTCGATTTGATTTTTATGGACTGCCAAATGCCTGTGATGGATGGGTTTCTTGCTACGGAGCGAATTCGAAAAATGGGAGAGTGGGGGAAACACGTTCCAATTATTGCGCTAAGTGCCAATGTCATTAAAGAGGATCAGCAACATTGCTTCGATGTCGGGATGAACGAGTTCGTGGCTAAACCCGTTACCAAGACTCGATTACAACAAATATTCGAACAGCATTTACCAAAAGCACTGAAAATCAGCGCTGTGCCTAAATAGTTAACTTGAAATCGATCAAGTTAAGTGCGTTTCTATTCTGTAATTGTAACTCTGTGTGATATAGTGCCCGGCTAGTATTTAAAGTACCTTGAGGCTGTGAATGTCGTTTAATCTATCCCTATTGCCGCCTGACGAAAAAAACAAAATCGAACTGGATAAGCAGGCGTCGTTTTTGGTTTGGAAGCTCAGAGAGGCCAAATCTGGTCCTGAAGCAATAGAAGAACAGTTGTCCAAGATTAACGATGCTGATGAAAAGGCGTTTTTCCAGCAATCGGTCGAAAAGTACAAACGAGTAATGGGTGTCGCTTAACGCGAACCGTGGCAATGGTTCAATCCAATGCGACGAATGAGGTAACCTCCCTATTCCTTTGCTAAGCGAAATTGAAAAGGTTTCGCTTTTTGCTAAAATCCTTCGCATTAAATTTGAATTTAGAGAGACATCCCGATGGGAAGAAGTTTTGAAGTGCGCAAAGCCTCTATGGCGAAAACTGCAGGCGCGAAAATTAAAGTTTATTCCAAATACGGTAAAGAAATTTACATGTGCGCGAAAAACGGTGGTGGTGATCCAGACATGAACTTGTCTTTGAAACACCTGATCGCAAAAGCGAAAAAAGACCAAGTTCCTGCGCACGTTATCGATAAAGCGATCGACAAAGCGAACGGTGGCGGTGGTGAAGACTACACTCCAGCACGTTACGAAGGCTTCGGCCCTGGCGGTACTAGCGTTATCGTTGACTGTCTAACAGACAACGGCAACCGTACTTTCCAAGATGTACGCCAATGCTTTGTGAAAGTCGGTGCGAAAATTGGTGTTGAGGGCTCGGTTTCTCACATGTTCGATCACCAAGCGGTATTCCAGTTCAAAGGCGACGATGATGAAATCATCCTAGAAACGCTAATGATGGAAGACGTAGACGTTACTGACGTTGAGCTAGAAGACGGTGTTATCACTGTATTCGCACCTCACACAGAATTCTTCAAAACAAAAACTGCGCTTAACGGTGCATTCCCAGATCTAACGATCGATGTTGAAGAAATCACATTCGTTCCGCAAACTCATACGCCTGTATCGGGTGAAGATGCTGAGAAGTTCCAGAAATTCCTAGATCTTCTAGATGACTGTGATGATGTTCAGCAGGTTTACCACAACGCAGAGCTGTAATTAATTCGCTCATATCGTTGTAAAAAGGCTTCTTTAGGGAAGCCTTTTTTGATCGCTTTTTCTCAAGCAACGCTATGCGTTACGATATTTGGAATAACACAGCGACATGATTACACCAAAACAGATACCTTGAGTTAGCATCGCCGTGCCGCCATAGCTAAAGAAGGGAAGTGGGCTACCCATTACTGGCAACAAGCCACTCACCATGCCCGTATTGATAAAAGCATACAGAAAAAAGCTCATCGCTAATGCGCCACTTACCAGCCGACTAAAAAAGTGGTCAGACTGACATGCAAGCAACATAACGCGTGCAGTAATAAACAAGTACAATGCGAGTAAGACTAAACTGCCAACAAAGCCCCACTCTTCTGCATAGGTCGAAAAAATAAAGTCCGTATGACTTTCTGGAATAAAGCCAAGTGTTCCCTGCGTTGCATTCATCCAACCTTTGCCTTTCATACCGCCTGAGCCAATCGCAATCAAAGATTGGATGATTTGGTAACCCGAACCCAGTGGATCGGACTCAGGGTGCAAGAACTGTGTTACACGGCTCTTTTGATAGGTTTCCATAACGAAGAACCATAAAATAGGTGCTAACGTTAAAATGCTCGCAATAAACCCGCAGATTATTTTCCAGCTCATGCCAGCCAAAAACAAAACGAACAATGCATAAATGATGGTAAAAACTGCACCGTCTAAATCCGGTTGTAGCGCGATTAACCCGGCAGGAATCATTGTAATAAGTAAGCAAAACGCAATTTTCCGAATGTTTGGTCGACCTCCTTCAATATGAAGCATCCAGGCGATCATGATTGGAATGGAAAGTTTGATTAGTTCGGACGGTTGAAAGCGGAAGAAGCCGATATCGAGCCAACGTTTAGAGCCATTGGTGCTATCACCAAATAAAGCGACAGCAAGTAGCAGAGCAACCGCAATAATGTAGAGATATGGAGCTGAGCGCTGATAGCTGGACGCTGGAATCGAGGACATGACCAAGATGCAAACTAATGTCAGTCCGCAGCGCGCCAAATGTTTGAAGAGCATCGCCTCATTAAAGCTACTGGCACTCCAGAGAGTGAGCGAACTTAACAGCATGATCGGAATGATCGCCATGAGCAGTGGTAAATCAACTCTTGGGAAATAACGCTTATTCATTTTCAACGACCTAATAACGCACCTATTTTGAGTGCGAAAACAACTAAAACTCGAAGAGTTCAAACTATTCCGATGCTAAGAATCTCGATTTCGAAACAACAGACACCATGCAAAGGTGTGTAAGAAAGGAGAGTGCGCACTGTCTGTTATGGGTAGTTGTGGGATGGATAAATACACTAGCCTCAGATTTTAAGCCAGTGTTTTTATTGTGACTGCCGTAAAAATGTAGCGTTACGAATGAACGGAATTGTATTTTCTGTTTAAGTGAATGTCATTCATCCTCTCTCAATACCATTCACTCCGCATAATTGCCATTGGTCGCATGCAAAAGCAGCGTGCGATCTTCTCCCTTAATCTGAAACCATCAAATCACGTTCAACTAAGGACAGTACATGATGGTTTCTCAATCTCGCTTAATCAAAGCTCTTAAACTGGCAAGTACCTTTATCGCCACATTTGCACTTAGCAGCAATCTGGCTCTGGCTAACCCAAGCGAGCGCACACTCAGTCAATTCAACCAAGCGGCGCAGGGTGACTCTGGCTTAGTTGATACTGTTTATGGCGAACTATCCAAACAACTCGAAGAGCAGGGCGCAACGCCGGTGACCTTGGTTTACTTGGGCAGTGCTGAGACGTTGCAAGGTCGTGAGGCGTTTATGCCTTGGAACAAGATGAAGTTCACCGAGCGCGGTCTTGCTACTATCCAAAAAGGTTTGGATCTAATGGCGAATCAGCCAGTACCACTGCAAGAGCAACAACGCTTACAAGGTTTGCCGGAATACCAACTAGCCACCGCTATGGCAGCTACCACATTTACTTCTCTACCTGACATGTTCAATCACTTTGAGCGTGGCTACGAGCTGTACCTTTCTCTGCTCGATGAACCGAGTTTTAGCCAGCAACCTTTCGCCGCAACGTCTTGGATTTATCGCTACGCCATTGAAGCGGCACTGCGCGCTGAAGATGTTCAACAAGCCAAAACATGGTTAGCACAAATGGAGCAGTTGGGTGACAGCAATTTAGAAACGCAAACCGCGAAAGCGCTGCTAGCGAAATATTAGAGAGGCGTCATGATCGTTTTTAATCAACTTAGCCGCGATTACGCCCTTGGCAGCCAAACGGTGCGTGCATTGCGAGATGTGTCTGGTGAAGTGTTTGCCGGCGAAATGGTGGCATTGTGTGGACCGTCGGGCTCAGGCAAAAGCACCTTACTTAACGTGCTTGGCATGCTGGATACTCAATACCAAGGTCAGGTGACATTTGCAGGCAGCCCATACCCAACCGGACAAATGCATGCGGCGAAAATGCGCCGAGAAAAGCTTGGTTTTGTGTTCCAAAAATTCAATCTTGTCCCCGTGATGACGGCGCTAGAGAACGTGGCTTATCCGCTGCATCTCAACGGCTTTTCAAAAGCAGAACAAACCGAGCTCGCCACACAAATGCTAGAACACGTTGGGTTGGGTGAGTTTATTCATCACATGCCCGATAACTTGTCGGGCGGTCAGCAGCAGCGTGTGGCAATTGCTCGTGCGTTAGTGCACAAACCAGCGTTGGTGATTGCTGATGAGCCAACCGCAAGTCTTGATAGCCAAACTGCCAACAAGGTCATCGACATTATGAAAGGGCTCGGACACGAGCTAGGCACCACTTTTGTCGTCGCTACACACGACCCTCGTATGGCATCCCGCTGCGATCGCACCATTGAATTGGTGGACGGCAAAATTACCCAAACGCACGCAAGTGTGGAGGAGGTTTCATGGGCAAGCTAATTCCAGTTTCAGTTCGCCTTGCTTGGTTGAACCTGCAACGCAATCGCCGTCGCAGTTTATTGTCGATGTTGATCATTGCCATTGCCGTGTTTGCCTTAACCAGTGCGGGCGGTTTTGGTCTATACACCTACGACAGTTTGAAAGAATCGACAGCGCGTGACACGGGGCATCTGACGTTAACCACACCGGGTTACTTCGCCAAAGAAGAAGAGATGCCACTGAGTAACGGTTTAACTCATGCAGACGACATTACCAAGCAATTGATTGGGTTGAATGAAGTGCGAGGTGTGCAACCACGAGTTGAGTTCAGTGGTTTGATTTCCAACGGTAACAAATCATCGATCTTTATCGGCATTGGCGTGAACGAACGTGAATTCGATATGAAAGGACCGTTTTTGGATGTGCGCGAAGGGCAAACGCTGTCCGACATTCATGCATCGCGTTATGACCCTACAGAGCCAGAAGTGATGCTTGGCGTTGATTTGGCGAACAACCTAAGTGTGCACGTTGGCGATTGGATTACCTTGCTGGCGACCACTACCGACGGCGCATTGAACGCGTATGACTTCAAAGTTCGTGGTATCTATTCAACTGGCGTGCCTGAGCTTGATAAACGCCAACTGTACGTGCATATCAACAGCGCGCAATCGCTGCTCGGTTCAGACAAAGTCAGTGCGTTATCTGTCTTCCTGTTCGACACCAGTTTAACTAACCAAGTCGAGCAACAAGTGGCTTCGGTTCTGAGTAAGCAAAAACAGAACTTTGGTGATCAAGATATTGAGATTACGCCTTGGCAAGAGCGCGCGTTCTTCTATCTCAAAGTGAAAGATTTGTACGATCGTATCTTCGGCATCATGGGTGCAGTAATGGCGCTGGTGGTCTTTGTTGCGCTGTTCAACACCATGACTATGTCGGTGACTGAGCGCACCCGTGAAATCGGCACCTTATCGGCTCTTGGTAGCTACCCTCGCGAAATTATTGCTGGGTTCTTGCGCGAAGCAGGGTTACTTGCGGTGATTGGTAGCTTAATCGGCGCTTTGTTTACGGCGCTAGTCACCGTCTTACTGATGGTCGTGGATGTGCAAATGCCGCCACCGCCAGGACGCACAGAAGGTTACCCATTAACGATTTACTTCTCTTGGGAGCTGGTAGCTATAGCAGGATTTGCAGTATTGATGATTTGTTTGGTTGCGGCGTTTTTCTCGGCACGCAAAGGGGTGAACAAGCCAATTACGGAGGCACTGATTTATGTTTAATTTCAAATCACTATTACCAATTGCATTGCTGATGGTAACTGGCGTTGCAAGCATCAATACCAGTGCGAATGAAACAGCGTTAGATGCACAGCAAGTCGCGCAATTGATTGAAAAAGCCGACAGCTACCGCTTGCAAGATGATTCCTCCAAAGTGGTGTCATTGGTGCGCTTATATCAAGACCAAGAACTAGATAAAACCCGCCTTTACCACGTGTACACGCGCCCAAATCGTGAATCGCTGGTGGTGTTCAAATCGGCAGTCGAAGCCGGGCAAAAGATGTTGATGATGGGCGACAACTATTGGCTACAAATGCCAAAGAGCCGCCGTCCGATTCGCATTACGCCAATGCAGAAGCTGCTTGGTGAAGCGTCTATCGGCGACATCTCAACTTTGACGTGGAGCCAAGATTATCAAGGTGAATGGAAAGCGACAGAAACTGTCTCGGTAAACGCGGAAAGTGTCGCGGCTTATCACCTTGCGTTAACCGCGAAAACCAAAGGGGCGAGCTATCAGAAGATCGACTTGTGGTTGTCTGAGCAAGATGCGTTTCCAATCAAAGCTGATCTTTACTTGCGCTCTGGCAAACTCGCCAAGCAAGCGCAATATGGGCGTGCAACTGACAAAGGTGAAGACTACGTCAGTGAGATGACCTTGCTTGATAGCATTCAGCCGAGCAAAAAGACCGTTATCGAGTATCAAGAGATCGTGCCTTGGCAGCTGGACAACAAGTTCTACAACCCAAGCTATTTGCCGAAAGCCAATACGACTCAGCTTTAGCCTGAACTCCTTAAATAGAACCATGAAAACGAGCAAGGAAGTCACATGAAATCGCACCAGCCTAACCTTAACAAAAGCACCAGTTTGTTGATTGCTGCGTCGTTGTGTGTGGGCGCAGCAGCCCCAGTTTTTGCCAATGATGAGCTGAGTTTTGAGTGGGATTGGGCTGTCAGTTACGAAACTGCCAAGCAGCGTGATAGCGCATTTATGCAGGCGCAGGGCAGTTCTCGTGATTCACTTAATGCACTGTTGGATGTGCAAGTGAACTATCAAAACTTCAGTGGCTTGTTCGCTCTGTACAGCCAAGGTTTGTACCTCAACCAACAAGGAGAGAGTGACTGGTGGAGTGAAGCTGATAACCAACTACTGATTCGAGAACTTGCTTGGCTAGGGGAGTGGCAAGTCGGTGACACCACACTTGATGTGAGCTTAGGTAAGTTGCGCATTGATTGGGGCGTGGGTTATGGCTACCGACCTTTGGATCTGTTTAAGCCTTATCGACAAAATCCTGTTGGCTTAGTAGCAGAAGAAGGTGCGGGTGTGTTTTCACTTTCACACTACGATATGGCAGGCGAGTGGACGGTGATTGCAACGGATTCAAGCTGGGGGCAACAAGACCAAAGTGCACTTGATCAAGACGCAGAGCAACAAGGTGTTGGTATTCGTCGTTATGCGCTGGTGGGTGACACCGAGTATCAACTTATTGGTTATTACGATGATGTGCGCCGAGGTTTACTCGGAGCCAGTGCCATTGCCGTGTGGGATGAATCCATCGCCATGCACGGTTCCATGCTGTGGCAAAAGCAAAGTGTCGGCTATCAGTTTCAGCAAGATGACCTTTACCAACCCGTTTCAGTTGAGGAGCAGGGCAGCGCATTCCAAGCCTTAGTTGGATTGAACTGGGCAAACCAAGCCGGACACAACGTGATTGCTGAATATTGGTACGACAGCCGAGCATGGTCGAAAAACGAATGGCAACAAGCAATAGAGCGTGGAGAGTTTCTCTCTCAGATCCCTGAACCTAACAACTCTCTGTTGGCTAGCAGCGCTCTACTTGCGACAAGCTACGCCCAAGGGTTTCAGCATGCCAATATCGTTCAGCATAACGTAATGCTGCACTGGAGTTGGGATGTAGAAGCATGGGCTGCATGGAACGGCGAAGCGGATATGGGCTGGCTAAGTGATGTAACCCCTACGTTGGATGTGATGCTGTCGCCACAAGATGGTGGTGTGATTGTCACGCAGTGGCTTAACTACCAATGGATTGATACCGGCGATCAAAGTGTAGAAGTGGAAGTTGCCGCACGCTTTTTAACCGGAGACGACCAATCTGCTTACGCACAAATCAATGATAAGCATATGATTGTATTTAACATCAAAGGGAAATTCTAAATGTGTTCAGCAAAATCAGTGGTGAAAAGTGGATGGCCGCGTAGCTTATTAGTGACCACGGCATTTTGTCTCTTTATCGCAGCAATGACGCTCTCGGTTTGGGGCGGTCCATTCTATATTCATGTGGCGGTTAGCTTTGGATTTGGCTATTCGGCTATTTTCTTCTCATGGCTTGTCGACCGCCTATTTCCTACCATTCCTCGTTTGGCGGAAGTGGCTATCTCGCTGACGGCATGCCTATTGTTTGGTGTGGTGAACGCCCAGCTTTGGCTTGGGGAATACTTTGGTATCTCAAGTATGCTGTCGGTTGGTCTCATGGGGTTGTTATTCAGTGCCATGTGCTTTTTCTATTTCTACTCACGCGAGCAACATGCAATCGCTCAACGAGAGTTGGAAGCCATCAAACGCGAGAAAGCAGAGCAAGATCGTGCGCTGTTGCTGAGTCAGCTTAAGCAGATGCAAAGCCAGATTGAACCACATTTCCTATTTAATACCTTGGCGAATATCAGCGCGCTCATGTCGCAAGATGTCGATAAAGCTAAGCTGATACTAGAACAGTTAACCGCACTGCTGCGAGCAACGCTAAAAAGCTCACGCGAAGAACACACCACCATAGACAATGAAACGGCGTTACTTGAGGCTTACTTAGGCATCCAGCAAACCCGTTTAGGTGACCGACTCAGTTACAAGATTGAGGTGGAAGAGGGATTAGGCAGAACCGAGCTACCGCCGATGATGCTTCAACCCTTAATCGAAAACGCCATCATCCATGGTATTGAGCCAAAGCGAGAAGGTGGTGAAGTCAGCTTGCTCATTAAGCGCGAACAGCAGAACTTGAAGATTGAAGTCAGAGACACAGGTGTTGGCTTGAATCACGTTAGTGGGCACATGGGCTCTGGCGTGGGTCTAAGTAATCTCAAGCAGCGAGTTGAAGCTTTGTTCGCAGGGCAAGGAGAGGTCTCTATCAGTGAGTCTGCTCAGGGTGGCGTTTGTGTTCGCTTGCGCTGGCCAATGGAATCGTAATCAAGGAAGAAAGGAATGAATACAGGGTTTACTGCCATTATTGCTGATGATGAACCGCTATTGAGGCGTCATCTTGATAAAAGCCTAGCTGAAGTGTGGCCAGAGCTAGAGGTGATAGCCAAAGTCGCCGATGGTGAACAAGCGTTGCAAGCCATTGAGCAAAGCCAACCTGACATCGCGTTTCTTGATATTCGTATGCCAGTTTTGGATGGCATGACATTAGCGCAAAAACTCAATCAATTCGCTAATCCACCTTTGATTGTGTTTGTCACCGCGTACGATGATTACGCCATCAAAGCTTTTGAGCAAAATGCCGCCGATTATTTGCTCAAGCCTATCTCGGATGAGCGCCTCCTGACGACGTGTGAAAGAGTGAAAGCACGCCTTGCTAAGCGAGAGAAAGAAAGCAGTAATGTGCAGATGAGCAGCCTGTTAGAACAGTTACAACAATTATCTGCGCCACAAACGCCGCAATATCTTCAGTGGATCAAAGCGACGCAAGGGAAAGATATTCATCTGATTGCCACGTCTGATGTGTTGTATTTCAAAGCGGAAGAAAAATACGTTTCTGTGTATGCCCAACAAGGACAGGGCAAAGTGCAGGAGTATTTGATTCGCACATCGTTGAAAGAGTTGATAGGGCAGCTTAACCCAGAACAGTTCTGGCAAGTACACCGTTCAAGCGTTGTGCAAGTGTGCAAAATTAGCAAAGTAAACAAAGACTTTGCTGGAAGAATGTTTGTTCACGTTGGAGAAACTAAGCTCGCTGTGAGCCGTGCATCTCAAAGTTTGTTCAAAGGGATGTAATCGCTAGAACTGCTCACTCTTTACACTGTAAACTCGCTACTCTTAACCCAAGTTATCAAGGAAGATAAATGAATTATAGCGTAACCCTGTTAAATGCGACGGGAGAGTTGTCTCCAATCTCTGAGTATTTACATCAAAAACTTGATGATCTGAGCTCACAACTTTCTAGTTACTTTGATTTGAGTTACATTGACCTCACCATTAGCCCGTTTGATCGCAATGACGTACCGCAGACGGGGATCGGTGGCTATTGCTTAAGTGCCTATCGTGTAGAGATTCTGCTTGATACTCAACGTACTGATATTAAAAACGTTATTGAGAAAGAACTAGCTGCGGTGTTAGCGCATGAGTTGCATCACCTGTTCCGTATGCGAGCGGGAGAAAGTGGCGTTGCACTTGGTGATGTACTGATTATGGAAGGGTTAGCTTGTCACTTCGAACGTAAGGTGAATGGCGGCGTCACTCCGAGCTTGTTTGAGAACATCAAGGATCAAGATTGGCGCCCTTTCTATGCTGAGGTGAAAGATAAGTTGACCAGCCTAGATTACAACTTCGACGCTTACTTTCTTGGCAGCGATGAAAGCCGCTGGCCGAAATACATGGGGTATTGGGTTGGGTACAACCTTG
The DNA here is from genome assembly GCF_016920955.1 of Vibrio sp. sp1. Classification (NCBI taxonomy): domain Bacteria; kingdom Pseudomonadati; phylum Pseudomonadota; class Gammaproteobacteria; order Vibrionales; family Vibrionaceae; genus Vibrio; species Vibrio sp. sp1. The sequence goes on along the minus strand of NZ_CP060590.1, from coordinate 339,125 downwards.
TTGCTGAATATCTGGCTGATTTTCAAGGCTCTGAGCTTGATTTAGTCGGAGCCAAAGCTGAGCTTTTCTATCAATAACTTCGTTATAAGCCCAACTAATCGGCTGAGTCATAAAAACAAAAAGCGCCTAAGTCATCAGACGTTAGGCGCTTTCTTCGTTTTATAGCGACGATTTCTCTGCAGAGGCGAATGGGTTTATTCGCTGATCGTCACTTTCTCGATAATGATTGGATCGCATGGCACATCATCGTGACCAAGCTTAGAGGTCGTTTTTACTTTCGCGATGCGGTTTACGACATCCATACCCGCAGTCACTTTACCAAACACGGCGTAGCCCCAGCCTAGGTTGGTAGTTGCGGTGTGGTCTAGGAAATCATTGTCTTCCAAGTTAATGAAGAACTGTGCCGTTGCAGAGTGCGGAGCATCGGTACGCGCCATTGCGATAGTGCCAACAAGATTCTTTAGACCACGGTTTGCTTCGTTCGCGATAGGGGCGCGTGTTGGCTTTTCTGCCATGTCTTCTGTATGACCGCCACCTTGGATCATAAAGCCGTCGATAACGCGGTGGAAAATGGTGCCGTTGTAGAAGCCATCTTCACAGTATTTTTTGAAGTTCTTTGAGCTAACTGGCGCTCGTTCTAGGTTCAGTTCAATCTCGATATCACCGAAATTGGTGGTCATAATAATCATCTGGTTTGCCCTTATGGGTGCTAAGTTGGCGGCATTATAGCTAAGTCGTATGAGGATAGCAGAAATAAAAACAGCGACGTTTTGGCGTCGCTGTATGCATGATGTAAGAGTGAGGAAAGCGTTAAACCGTAAAGCGACCGACCAAGTCGTACAGCTCGTTAGCTTTGTGGTTAAGGTTGCCACTGCCTGCACGGTTTTGGTTGGCAAGGTGTGCCGATTGGCTGCTTTGTTGAGAGATCACTTCAATACGTTGTGAAATCTCTTGGCCAACTTGGCTTTGCTCTTCGGTTGCCGTTGCGATCAGCGTGTTCATGTCCATGATGTTAGCAATTGCGGCTTGGATTTCTTGCAGTGCGGCAGAGGCTGCTCGTGCTTCTTCAACCGTTGCTTCACCGCGCGCTTGGCTTGAACCCATGGCTTTCACTGCTGCATCCGAGCCAGACTTCAACTGCTCAATCATTTGGTGAATTTCACCTGTGCTGTCTTGAGTGCGACTCGCCAGTTTACGAACCTCATCGGCAACGACTGCGAAGCCGCGGCCTTGTTCGCCTGCACGGGCTGCTTCAATGGCTGCGTTCAGTGCCAATAGGTTGGTTTGCTCAGCGATGTCTTGAATCACTTCTAGCGAAGAAGAAATGTTTTGTACATCGCTCTCTAGACGAGAAATCACCGTGCTGGCTTCTGACACTTCTAAAGCGAGCGCTTCGACAGAGCTCGCTGCGGAATCAACAATGTGTTTTGCTTGCTGTGAGTTATCATCAGCGTCTTTGGCGGATTGCGCCGCTTGGTTAGCGTTGTTGGAAATCTCGTGCGCCGTTGCTGTCATCTCGGTCATTGCCGCAGCGACTTGTTCGGTTTCTTCACGTTGACCTGAAGCCAATTCGTCCACTTGCGATGCTCGCTGTGACATGTCGTTGGTCTCTGAAACCACTTCTTGCCCTACGTGGCTAACGCTCTTGATTATGCCTTGCAGGCTTTCAACGAAGATATTGAAGTTTCGGCTCAGCTGGGTGAACTCCGGCACGCTCGATTCTTCCATGCGTGCGGTTAAGTCTGCATCGCCTTGCGCGAAAGAGTGAATTGAAGCATCAAACTGCTCAATAGGCTTCATGATGCTGCGGTTAACAAACACCGCGAAGACCGCGACGATGGCTGCAATCGAGACACAGAACAGAGCAATTGCCGTCAGTGTGGTGTTGAGGGCCTGATGCGCGGCTTCTTCCATGTTTGCCACAATGGCGTCGATATCGTCAGTGTAGAAGCCCGTACCCAACATCAAATCCCATTCAGGAATAAAGACCGAGTAGCTCAATTTCGGTAGTGCTTCGTTCTGACCGAGTTTCGGGAAGTAATAAGTCGTGAACTCACCTGTTTTGGAATTTTTGATCAAATCCTGAATCAGGTAATTGCCTTTCTTGTCCTGCAAGTTATAGAAGTTCTCTCCGATGCCTTTGGTGTTTTTACCTACCACGACACGCACGCCTTTTGAATCGTAACCGAAGATGTAGCCGGATTGACCAAACTCCAACTGTTTCAAGATCGGCAGTGCTTCTTCAAGTGGGGCATTTTGAACGAGCAGTGGCTCGACAGCGGAGCGCGCCATTTGGACGTAGTTTTTGAGCTCGGCTTTTTTCATCTCCATCATTTGACTTCGAGTCTGCTCAATCTCGTGTTCGTTGTAGGCTGTGGTTTGTAGATAGGTGAACCACATCATGCCTATTGCCATGGTTAGAATTGGAATTATTGAAAGGATATATAGTCGTTTTCTGATCGTCAGATTCATAGAGACGTCCTTCTCTCGGCGCAGCGTTACAAGTGACAAGCTGAATAAGCTTGCCTGATAAAATTATTAATACTTATTGTTGTAATGCTTAGAGATTAACCGAGTTAATCAATCAGAAGTACTGGAAGTTTATAAATTTAGACTAAGGTCGTAGCATTTTTAAGCAGGATCACAATTAACGTGAACACGAACCGTTATTGCAGCGAGAAGTGCCCGTTAACCAGTAGGAGACGCGGTAGCGGTTTTTGGCAAATTTGAGGTAAAGCCAATCCGCAACAGGTTTGACAGCGCGCCAACGCAGCGGTGCATACAACCAACCGCGACCGACCAGTTGCCACGCACGATGGGTCACATCCAACCCAAGCAGAAGTTCCCCCTTTTCGTTGAGGGCGTGCAAAATGGTGTTGGCTTGTTCAGGATCGATCTGCGGATAATCTGAGAATGCATCACTATAGATATCGACGGTTTTGATGTGCTGCTTGGCATCGCGTTGTTTTAGCGCCTTCATCTCTTTGGCACAAAGCGGGCAGGTTCCGTCATAAAATATGATGAGTTTTGTCATTGCGGTTTTCTTGTTTGAGATTTTCTAATCGCTTTTACGTGGCGAATTTTCTTTTGGTTCATTGTTTTGCAAGTAATGCAGCCAATTGTCGCGAATGTTGCCGTAATTGAATTGGCAGAACTCTTTGCGATCACGCAGGTAGTCTTTTTCTACTTCATCGAGTAAGGCTTTGTATTGCTCAGGATCACTACCGTACACCAAACATAACGTTGAAAAGTAACGCTGCAAATCAAAGCTGTGTTCGTCAATGTACTCGCCAAAATCGTAGTAGTCCGGTCTGTCGTCGGATTCGAATGCGAACATGTCGGCGGCGCTAATGGCCATATCTGCGCCATCTTCTAGGAAGTCAATCATTAAAATAGTGGCAAAATTATCGACCGCATCTTCTTCTTTTCCGAGAACAGGGATGCTTTGATCTTCGATGTAAGCATGTCCAGCTTCATGAAGTAAAGTGTGCAATAACGTATCTAGCGCCCCTGTTTTTGGGGATTTTCCGAAGCGTTCTTCATACTGATTATTGGAGAAGTAATTGAGCGACTCCAAATAAAAAGTGTAAGGAACGTATATTGTGTGTGTATCAGGATCATACATTGGACCATCTTCTCCGCCGTAAACCAGCGTGAGAGCTTTATCAAATGGAAAGTAGGCCTGAGACAGCTCAACAAAGATGGTGTTTACATCGCTGCTTTGAATCGATTGTTGGGCGATTTTTTCATGAGTTGTCTCTATGGGAGAATATTGAATACGAATGTTTTCAGCTGCTGTAGCTGATGAGACGATGCTGAGTAATAGCGCAGCGCAAAGCGAATGAATGTTCATGTGGGACTCTTGTTATTGAATAACTTGTATAAAAAATTATACATGTTTTTGTCTGATGCATAGTTGGGGGTGTACTCATTAGCCAAAGTCGGGACGTCGGTCTCGAAAAGCAATCATGATAACATCGCATATTTCGGCTGCTTGGTTCTCTAGGGCGTTTATCAAGACCTCTTGGATAAGAACGGCGGTGAAGTTATTAGCTATGCATCGTATTCTAAGAAGCTTACTGAGTAACTGCGCTTCGATTTTTATCTGTGAAAATGATAATAGGCAGTTAATCATTGCAAGGTTTAACTATGGGGTTGGTGAATGTCACTGAATTGAAGAAAATTATCAGCGATATGTTATAATCCTGCTCCGTTGTGACGAAAACGTTTGTAGCAGCCTGAGAGTTTCCTTGGATTCGGCTCGTTTATACACCATGAGCCAGAGTTGAAAAGCTACGACAGGAACAGGCAAACCCAATTGTTTTGAACGCGCTCTCGGCGTTTAGCGGTTACAACGGGAAGGAACTTTGTTTGATAGTAATTGACACATTCTGTTTAAGTAAGGGAGCCCGAAGTGGTTCAGAAAGTGTCACCCAGAATTTACTCACAACACGACAGCCCAAGCGATAACGCACAGGTATTGCGAGGGGCCATTTGAAGGAGCTGTATCAGCTCCTTTCACATTTAAGGGCTTGCTAACAGCGTAAAAACTGACACATCGCTTAAGGAGCGCCCCTTAAACTAGCCTAAGGCGCATCTACACCAACTTTTTGAGTATTTTCGAAACAATAAAGCGAGAAAATTTGCTATTGAACGAAGGTTAAACTAACACTCATTCATTACGGAGAATGAAGAGAACAATAATAAGAGGCGATATGAATCATTTAATATCTGTAGGTGCACTGGAGTCCTTCTTGGTCGCAATCAGTGTGCTTTTCCTGGGGCATTTTATTAATGCTAAGCTACCGATTTTAAAGAAATTCAACATACCTGAGCCGATTGTAGGTGGTCTTATTGTAGCCTGCATGATTACTGCTCTTCATTTCAACGGCATCGATTTAGAGTTCGACTTGCCATTACAAAATACGTTTATGTTAATGTTTTTTGCGACAGTTGGTTTGGCCGCAAATTACACTCAGTTGATGAAAGGAGGTGCGAAGGTTTTTATCTTCTTAGCTGTCGCATCGTTTTACATCATCATACAAAACGGCGTTGGCGTTTCACTTGCGGCGGCGCTCGGTTTAGATCCTTTGATGGGGTTAATTGCTGGCTCGATTACTCTGTCAGGTGGTCATGGTACAGGTGCTGCGTGGTCACAAACCTTTCAAGACGTGTATGGATTGGATAACGTCTTAGAAATTGCAATGGCATCAGCGACTTTTGGTTTGATCATCGGCGGTATCATTGGTAGCCCTGTAGCGCAGCGTCTGGTGGAAAAGAACAGCATAGAGTCTGAGTATGGTCGTGGTGGTCGAGATGCCAAAACTCACGAGAAATTCCCGGAGTTGGTGACTTACAATGAATACGAAGAAGATAAAGTAACGGCGAAAAAAGTGGTGGAGAAACTCTTCTTCCTACTGATCTGTGTTACTGGGGCCAAGTATGTCGAGCAATGGGTAAGCACGTATGAAATCTCATGGCTGATGATTCCAGACTTCGTATATGCGCTATTCATTGGTGTGATCATTACGAATTTCTTGGAAGTGACCAAGATTCGTAAGTTAGATGCCGAAACGGTCGATATGTTAGGTACGGTATCGCTATCTCTGTTCCTAGCGATGGCTCTGATGAGCTTGAAGTTATGGAATATCTTTGATCTAGCGATTCCATTCTTGGTTATTTTAGCTGTGCAGTCTGTCGTCTTAGCTATCTTTACGTACTATGTTACGTTCAAAGTGATGGGAAGCAACTACGATGCTGCGGTTATTGCAGGGGGGCACTGCGGTTTTGGCTTGGGTGCAACCCCAACAGCCGTAATGAACATGGGTTCAATCGTTAACCGATTTGGCCCGTCGCCACAAGCATTTATGGTGGTGCCAATTGTGGGCGCTTTCTTTATCGACATCGTCAACTTAATTATCTTGCAAGGCTACATTTCATTCCTTGGTTAAAGTTAAGTGGATGAGCTCCTAGAGGCGAAATAAAAACGGTCACAACACTGGTTGTGACCGTTTTTTTATGACTTGGTTTGGTCGTTTATTGAACGAAGCATTATTGGATAGTTCGGCTGAACTTGAGGCTAGCTGTCCAACCAAGAATACCAATGAAGGCGTAAATGCCAACGTTTAACCAACCCGCTTGAGGAATGGCATTGAATGGGTTTGGTGTAATAATGGCGTGCAGCGGAAGGTAAAGCACTTCGGAGAAAAACTGATCTAGCCCGTAGAAACCAAAAAGTGCGATAGGCATCCAACGCAGCGCATAAATGGCGATAAACAAAATGACCAGTGGTGAGTTCACTTTTTGTGAAATAGCCATCGCAGTTAATGCCAGCGGTAACAGCAGAATACCGGCGAAAAACATTCTGATTAAAAACTCTCCCCAATGCAGCAGCACGTAACCTAACGAGGCTTGGCGGTACAATAAAGCCAATTGGTGATCAGTAGAGATGTTCAGCAACCACAACATTAAATTTGCAGCGAGTACGAGCACCGAGCAGACGAGCGGAATCACCAATAAGCCAAATCCTAGCTTCACTAAATGGGTTTTTATGTCACTGACAGGCATACTGCGCCAAAACATAATGCAGCCTTCCGCCCGTTCTTTGCGTAGCGTTCTTGGGAAGTACTGAACGGCTAACAAGATAGACAGCAGCCCTGCTCCTCCGGTTATCAACGTATTGACATCATCACCAAGCTCTTTGTGAATGTCACTGACATCGCCACCAAAGCTCATTTGGAAAAACATATTGTGTTGTAGAGTGTCGTTACTCATTAAACTCACAAAGAGAATAACTCCACACGCCAACACAAACAGTGGAATACGTAAAACAAGAGGGTTTTCTAACCACTCTTTTTGCAACATCGCGACAACTGAGCGCATTACGCTGCCTCCTTCTGCAATGCTAAAAATAAATCCGCTAACTTCACCCCATGGATGGAGCCCATTGTTTCTGCTTGTTGGGCATACTGGGCTTTGAGTAACCATTTCGTTGAACCGAGGCCTTTTTGTGACGAGAGTGGGTTCATCGCTTCAATTTGTGTGCGGTGCTCGTTGTTGGCTTCAAGAATGAAATAGTCTTCACTGATACTGTCCATCGAGGTTTGCAGAACGGGGCGACCATGCTTAAGAATCAGAACATCTGTCAGCAAGTGCTCAATCTCTGATACTTCATGACTGGCGATGATCAACACGCGCTCGCCGTCGTGAAACCATTCCAATAAGTGACGATAAAACGTCTCGCGATACACGAGATCTAACCCGAGTGTCGGTTCATCCAATATGAGGATTTGGGTGTTGGTCGCGATCACAATCGCGAGGTGTAATTGCACCTTCATCCCTTTGGATAAAGATTTGATACGCGCACGAGGTTTGATGTCCGTTTGACGAAGTAGCGTATCTGCTTGGGCGCGATTGAACCCTGAGTGCACGCCCTCGGTATAGTTAAGCAGTTGAGCAACGGTCATCCAATCTGGCAGAACGTTGACATCCGAGATGTAGGATAAGCTCTGCATTATCTTGTCGCGTTGCATAATGGGTTCAAATCCGTTGATACGAATAGTGCCCTGATATTCATGTGCACCGAGTAGGGCATTAATAAGCGTTGATTTACCTGCGCCATTATGGCCGAGTAAGCCAAGTACTTGTCCTGCATGTAGGTCGAAACTCACTTCATGCAGTGCTTCTCCTTGTTGCTGATATTGCTTGGAGACGTTGTTTACACTGACTAATGCGCTCATTGGTCACCTTTCAAGTGTGGTTTTAGTTGTTGAATGAATTCGTCGAGTGACATATCCAGACGCTGTATTGTGTCGGCTATCTGTGGAATTTGTTGCTGAAGAAAACGTGCCTTCTCGTCTGCGAGTAATTTGAGCTTTGCTCCTGAAGCGACAAACATACCTTGACCGCGTTTTTTCTCCACTAGCCCGTCATCAACAAGCAATTGATAGCCTTTCATAACTGTGAGGTGGTTAATTTTCATATCTGCAGAGATGCTACGGACGGAGGGCAGAGCATCGCCTTCTTGCCAGACACCTTGCAGTATTTGCTGCGTGATCTGGTCTGCCAACTGTCGAAATATCGGTTGGCGATCATGCCAATTAGTCATGAGTGAATCTCTTGGTTGAGATGGTGTTATATATATGTATAACACCTAGTGCGTTAGAGAGAAAGTAATAATTTAAAACCTAGTGTATCCGCCTGTCTCATTCGCTCTAAATATCCACCTATGTGGTCGTTGTTTTGAGGTTTTGTTTTATATGGAAATTAATTACTTCTCATAAGTTGAGAAGTGTTGTTTTTCTCTTCCCATCAATACACTTATCGCCTGTTCTAAATGAATATTCTCACTGAATGATAATTAGCATAATTTTAGGTTTGCCTATTTCTTACTTGATGAGAATCAATGGTCAAAGAGGCCTAGAAAACAAAAGTTTCGAGAGGCAATCTGACTGGCTTAGGCACCTATCTCACGTTGAGCGCGTGCTCAATGAATGAGAAAGAGTAGAGTAAAGAGGTCTCATGAATCAGGTAATATCTATCGGCCCACAGGAGTCGTTCCTCGTCGCAATTTGCGTGTTGTTTTTAGGGCAGTTCATCAATACCAAGTTACCAACCTTAAAAAAATTTAATATTCCAGAGCCAATTGTTGGTGGTCTAGTGGTCGCTTGCGTAATCACGACGATGCACTTAAACGGTGTGGATGTTTCCTTTGATTTACCACTGCAAAACGTCTTTATGCTGATGTTTTTTGCAACCGTTGGCTTAGCGGCAAATTACACCCAACTGATTAAAGGCGGTGCGAAGGTTTTCATCTTCCTAGTTGTGGCATCGGTCTACATTCTTATCCAAAATGCGGTCGGCGTGTCCTTAGCAACAGCGTTGGGGTTAGATCCACTCATGGGGTTGATCGCCGGATCCATTACGCTTTCTGGCGGACATGGAACTGGAGCTGCGTGGTCGCAAACTTTTCAAGAAATGTATGGTTTGCATAATGTTCTAGAGGTGGCAATGGCTTCTGCTACATTTGGCTTGGTGATGGGCGGGATTATTGGCAGCCCTGTTGCACAAAAGCTACTAAACAAACACAACTTGGAATCGGAATACGGACGCACCAATCAAAGTCATCAGAGTTTCCCTGAACTGGTGACGTACAACGAACATGAGGAAGATCGTGTCACAGCGAAAAGAGTCGTTGAAAGCTTGTCCATCATTTTACTTTGCGTGACAGGCGCGAAGTATCTGGAGAGTTGGGTAAGCAGTTTTGACATCAAGTGGCTAATGATTCCCGATTTTGTGTATGCGCTGTTTATTGGTGTTGTTATCACTAACATCATGGAAGTGACGAAGGCGCGCAAGGTTGATTTAGAAACCGTTGATATTCTTGGCACAGTTGCACTATCTCTATTTCTTGCCATGGCCTTGATGAGTTTGAAATTGTGGAATATTTTCGATCTTGCGATCCCATTCCTTATTATTCTTGCTATTCAGTCGGCAGTGTTGGCGATGTTCACTTACTACGTAACATTCCGCATGATGGGAGGCAACTACGATGCGGCGGTGATCGCTAGCGGACACTGCGGTTTTGGGTTAGGTGCTACACCGACTGCGGTCATGAATATGGGCTCCATCGTGAGTCGATATGGTCCATCACCACAAGCATTTATGGTGGTTCCAATTGTCGGTGCATTCTTCATCGACATTGTGAATTTAGTGATTTTGCAAGGATGCATCGCTTTTATTAAATAACATTCGCTTTTTTACCGAAATAACAAAGCCAGCACCTATACGCTGGCTTTGCTATTTGTAACACGAAATCTTGTTTGCCTGACTTCAAGCCGTGAAATCAATACGTTACTATGACGACATAGTGTTCAATTTTGCAGCAGCATGAGGTACCCACATGTCTGAAAAAATATCGACGTCGGCATTAGCGAAAATGCGCAAGGTAGAAGCTAAGCTGCTGTTTGCCGATCTCAAACGTGCAGGCTACATCGTTCGCCAAGATGAAAAGTGGATTTTGACCGAAGAAGGGGCAAAGTTTGGCGGTGAGTATGTGGATCACCCTAAATTTGGCCAGTTCATCGTCTGGCCGACCAACTTACATATTGAGCTGACTCCCAGCTCAGGGAAAACATTGAGCGCGACACAACTGGGTGAAAAGCTGAAATTGAATGCGAAGCGCATGAACCAGCTTTTGAGTGAACTGGGTTGGTTGACCAAATCCGAAGAGGGGTGGAGTGTCACAGAAGCTGGTGTGCGCGCTGGTGGGCAGCAAAGAACCGATAAAGAAACACAAAATACCTTTGTCGTATGGCACGATGTGGTGCTGCGTAACAAGCGTCTTAAGCAGTCTGTCATTGAGTTTTTAGGGCAAGACGCGGAGTCACATTCTACGGATAAATCGTACTCAAGCTTTCGCCAAAAATTTGAAGCCAAGCACCGAACATTAGATGGGCATTACGTGCGCTCTAAGGGGGAGTTGCTCATCGACAACTGGCTGTACTTGGCTGGTGTTGTGCACGCTTATGAGCGTCAGTTGCCGATTGACCAAGATGTCACTAGCGATTTTTACTTGCCAGGTGGCAAAGTCTATTTGCAATTTTGGGGAAGTGACGATGGGGAGATGGCTCAGGCCGACCGTGAGACCATTCGTACTGTTTATGAGCAGCATCATTTCAATCTTATCGAAGTCGAACCGAGTGAACTAGACAAGTTGGATGAAGTGCTTCCTAAGCGTCTTCGTCAGTTTGGTATTAAAGCTTATTGACGACTTAAGCCCGCTGTTCAGATAAGAAAAAACCCGTGTTCAACACGGGTTTTGTATTTTTAGTGTGTTTCTAGGCTGCCATCCTATGGGTTAAAAGCCTTTGATGTTTTCTGCTTCTAGCTCAGAGAAGTACTTCACTGTCTTCACTTTCAGTTCTTGTTGAGCTGGTTCGTCGCATACGATCACCGCTTTAGGGTGAAGTTGAAGAGCAGAAACTGTCCATAGGTGGTTTACACAACCTTCCACGGCTGCTTCAAGTGCCTGAGCTTTGTTATGGCCAGTGACCAAGATCATCACTTCTTCTGAGTCTAGAAGCGTACCAACACCGATAGTCAGCGCGTATTTAGGCACTTGGTTGATATCGCCGTCAAAGAAGCGAGAGTTCGCAATGCGAGTGTCTTCAGTGAGGGTCTTGATGCGAGTACGAGAAGAAAGAGATGACGCTGGCTCGTTGAACGCGATGTGACCGTCGTTACCCACGCCGCCCATGAACAGGTTGATCTTGCCGTAAGACTTAATTTTGTCTTCGTAACGCTTACATTCTGCGTCGTGATCGTCTGTGTTACCGTTCAGTAGGTTGATATTTTCTTCTTGAATATCAATGTGATTAAAGAAGTTGTTGTACATGAACGAGCGGTAAGATTCTGGGTGATCCGCAGGGATGCCAATGTACTCATCCATGTTAAAAGTCACGACGTTTTTGAAGCTGACTTCGCCGGCTTGGTAAAGCTCGATTAGGGCTTTGTAGGTTGCTAGAGGAGTGCCACCAGTTGGTAGACCCAGAACGAATGGACGCTCAGCGGTAGGTTTAAAGTCGTTGATACGCTTAGCGATATGCGCAGCTGCCCACTTACCTACTTGTGCTGCTCGAGTTAACGGGATAAGTCTCATTTTGTGCCCCTAGTTATTGGAATTGACGATGTACTGAAATATTAATTCGCATTATAAAATAAGTGGTGGCGAACTGCTATTGTTTTAGGTCAAAATTTTGCTTTTTCTTTAACCAATGTTGGTTTTGTCGACGATTTTTATATCTAAATGCTTTTATAAGACGATTTTTTACAAAGAAATTGCATTATGAAACTGACGAATCAATAGATAAAATTTATGATCTAAATTAAGTTCTGCCTTCGCACTTAACCTTGTTTTTTAACAACCTACAGAGTGCGAAATCGCACACGAACTTCAAATATTATGGGTTAGATATGGCATGGCGCTCATTCTTTAACCATAATTGAAATGTGTAAACCAGTGAGGAATTCGGTATGAAAAATGAGTTAGATCCGAGCAAAGTACTACAGGCTTACGAATGTGTGATGAACAACGGTACACCAACCGAATTTGGTAAAATGTATGAAGGTGTAGAAGCGTTTTCTGACTACGATGGGTACAACGTTTTCTTGAGAGGAAATGGTGTTGAGCTAAAAATTGGCTTCCACAACACCTATCACTTGGAATATGACCAAGAGCATTTGAAAGAGAGCTTTCTGAAAAAGATTGCGACGCTCGCCAAGTAAACGGTCATCACCCAAATATTAAAAAAGCCCTTGGGAGAATGCCCCCTTGGGCTTTAGGAGAAGAAATGAGCTTGTCTTGCTCGCTCAGTAAAGTCAAACGAGCTTTCGCCTACTGCTAGAAAAAGGCGAGAACTAGGTAGGTTATTGGTTATTAATCGTCTTCAACCAAACTCTCTTCAATGTATTCTTCTGTGGCGTCAGGCTTGTTACGACCATTTAGCGTATGGAAGCGCTTGCGACCACGAGCAAGTTGGGTGTACTTTAGCCATGTACGCTCAAGTTTTGTTTTTGCTTTGCCCGGGTTTTCTAACACCTTGATGAAGTGTTTCTCTTCGCTGTTTTCAGGTGTTAATTCGCCTGACTCTAAGCCAAGCATTGTATCCCCATAAATTGTTAGGATTTCCTCTTCTGAAAGAGTAAAATCGCCAGACTTTGCAAAGCCGCGTGGGAATTTTACGTTATCGTAAAAACGTTTTTTGCCATGACGGAATTCAGTGTCAGACATGTCAACAGCCTCTGTAACCGTTATTGATGAATGTAGTGAACTTACGGCGAAAATTAGGCTTAAATCTAACAAAAGAAAAACAAAACTTTTTTGTCGTCATGATTTTAATTAGTTGTTAATCTGGTTTTATATTAACCAGGAGATGGTTTATGGATGTAAAAGTCTTTCGAACATTTTTAGAGCTGGCAAGAGTTCGTCACTTCGGACGTGCTGCTGAGAACCTTTATATTACCCAAGCCGCTGTGAGCGCACGTATCAAACAATTGGAAAGTTACTTCGATACGCAATTGTTTATTCGTGATCGAAATAACATAAAGTTGACCTCTGCAGGTGAGCGCTTAATCAGCTATGCCGAGGTAATGGTCACTACATTGCAACAAGCGAAGCTAGAATTATCGCTTGAAGATGGCAAAGCGCTGCAACTAACGTTAGGTGGCACGCCAAACATTTGGGACGCTTATTTACAGAATTGTTTAAGTGTCGTCACAGATTCGTTTGGTGGTTATGGCTTCATGGCAGAAGTGATGGGACGTGAGATGCTCAGTCGTAGCTTGCTAGAGCGCACGTTAGATATGGCATTTGCGTTCGATCAGATCAAAGCTGATGAGCTTAACTGTAAAAAAGTGGCAGATGTTGTTCTCGTTCTGGTATCAACTGAGAAAGATTCTTTAGACACCGTTTTCGAAAACAAATATGTGTACGTTGACTGGGGGACGCGTTTCTCCTCAGAGCATTCTGAGCGTCACCCTAAGATTCCGGCTCCATATTTACGCACTTCAACAGCGCGTATCGCATTGGACTTTATTTTAGAGAAGGGTGGAGCCGCGTACTTACCAATCTCTCTCGTGGAGCCATTTATCGCTAATGGGCAGCTTCACAAGGTGTCTGGAGTAGAAGATTGGTGTCGCCCTATCTATTTGAGCTATCGTAAAGCTAGCTCGTCTGTAGACGCGATTAAGCAAGTGGAAGAAATTGTCAAAGAGATCGATCCACTGACCGCTTACAGTTTTCAGCAAATTGGTTCTGGCACTTCCGACGAATAGCGTTGAATGAAAAGTCAGAAAAACGAAAAAGCCGCCTTGAGAAATCAAGGCGGCTTTGTTTTTATCTCGATGAATCGATAGTTATGGTAAGTCAAACAACAGGGCTGTTGTGCTTTCGTTTGATGTATTGCGCAAAACAACCTTACTCTGGTGTTCAACCTTCGCGCCGTCGCCAGCCGTCAAAGTGGTATTGTCGACACTAAGGCTCCCAGTCACTTGATGGATGAATAGATTTCGGCCCGACTCAATCTCAAAGTTTAGTTCGCTACTTGGTTCAAGAATTAACTGATGCAAAGTCGCATCTTGCTTAATAAGTAGCGTGCCGTTTTCTCCAGTTGGAGTTGCGATAGTCGTTAACCCAGGATTGCGACCAAAATCTTTTTGCTGATAACCTGGTTTGGTTCCAAATGTGTTCGGTTGAATCCAAATCTGTAGAAACCGCAGCGTATCTTGGTTCGATGCATTGTACTCACTGTGGTAAATCCCTTTCCCTGCCGACATGAGTTGGAATTCACCTGCAGGTAGTGTTTTGACGTTACCTTCACTGTCTTTGTGTGCGATAACACCTTCCAACACATAGCTGATGATCTCCATATCACGGTGGCCATGTGTATCAAAACCCGCGCCAGGCTTGACTACATCGTCATTAATGACTCTCAGCTCAGAAAAGCCCATATGTTGAGGATCGTAGTAGCTACCAAAAGAAAACGTATGTTTGCTATCAAGCCAGCCAAAGTTTGCTCGACCTCGGTCTGCTGCATGTCTTACCGTAATCATAAGGCCTCCTTAAGAGAGCTTTTTGTTTAAAAAGTTATCTAACGCTGCTTTACCTGCGCCAGAGAACGCCAGAGAAACGCTCGCTGCCAGTAATGCCAAGCCAAACTCGTAACCGTTGTTTGCCATGAACAGGCCATTCTCAAAGTGGACAGAGAATATCGCTACCACCATCGTGAACGCCAAAGCAACCGCTGCTGGTCGAGTTAGCAGACCAAGTAAAATGAACAAGCCGCCAAAGAACTCTGCGCTGCCCGCAAGTAACGCCATGAGTACGCCAGGACCTAAACCGATAGATGCCATCCACTGACCTGTGCCTTCTAGGCCGTAGCCACCAAACCAGCCAAATAGTTTTTGTGCGCCGTGCGCCATAAAGATAATGCCGATTGGAACGCGAAGTGATAGTGCGCTGTAACCTGCGTTTGATGTGGTAATTTTCTGTAATAGTGCTTTCATGATTCTGTCCTCTGACTCTTTTCAATGAGTGGGAAGCGTGTGCTCCCGTGCTGTTGAGAACAGTTTAGGTAGAGGCGAGCATAAAAATAACGGGAGGATTTTGATAAACTCGTTCTAAAAAATTGAATGATTGGTTTTTATTTATTTAAATCAATGTCTTGATTTTTATATTCGGGTGTTTATTTGCCGATTATTGTCTGTTTTAAATCAAGGTCTGTCATTATTTTCGATAAACATTTTTGCTGTTAAACAAAAAAAAGAGCACATGTACTGTGCTCTATTGCTTTCGCTTTTAACAAGGGAGAAAGGTGTGTTAAAGAAAACCGTCAGAGGTTCATTAAGCTCTCTAATGACTCCTCTACATTGTTGTAGTGATAAGTTCGAATATTACGTCCATCCGTCGCATTAATCTGAATTTCTGAGATCTCGTTATCTGAGTCTCTTTCGATAATTCCAATAGAATGATCTACGGATTTACTGGTAATAACCTTTTGGTTTCTTAATACAATTACGCAAGTATGTAAGTCCATGCCAATTCCCTTTAGCCGACGTTGTTGTGATGTTCTGGATCTAACTTTAGTGTACAAAAGCGCTAATGCCAATAAATCTCAATATTGAGTTCCGAAAGTGGCTAATTGTGGGCGCTTAAGCAAGCTACAATAACACTATATTGAACGATGCCTATGAACAATAAATGACAAAAGGCATGAGCAAGGAAAGCACTATGTTTATTCACCCCTATACCTCACTGACCTTCGAGCAGTGTCACAAGGCGCGAGTCGCGCGAGACAGTCGTTTTGATGGGCGATTTTATGTGGCGGTAAAAACAACGGGAATCTTTTGTCGTCCGATTTGCCCGGCAAATTTGCCTAAAGAAGAAAATGTTGAGTATTTCGCTGATAAGACGCAAGCCCTTCAAGCAGGGTACCGTCCGTGTTTACGCTGTCGACCTGACAGCGCGCCTGGATCTTGGGCATGGAAAGGTGTCGAGACGACCTTTCAACGAGCGATTTCGTTAATTGATAGAGGGGAGTTGCATCACCATTCGGTGTCTGAGTTGGCTGAGCGTGTTGGGATTTCTGACCGTTACTTACGTATGTTGTTTGAGCAGTATCTAGGTATGTCACCCAAGCAGTATGCGCAATATCAGCAACTAATGTTCGCCAAACAGTTGCTTCACTCCAGCTCTATGTCGGTCACCGACGTGGGGTTTGCGTCAGGTTTTAACAGTACGCGCCGCTTTAACGATGCTTTTCAAAAGTTTCTCAAACTAACGCCTTCTCAAGTACGCCGTAAAGAGTTTGATGGTGCGGGTTGCAATCGAATTGCCTTACCTTATCGAGGTGAGTTGAATTGGTCGCACATGTTGGACTTCTATCGTTTGCGAGCGGTTGAGGGGGTTGAGCTAGTGAGTGATGAGAGTTATCAGCGCAACGTTTTTTTGGATAACAGCAAAGCCTGGTTTAAAGCGACAAAAGGTGAAGGATACTTAGAACTGGCGTTTGAAATTGAAGACGTAACGAAGCTGCAAAACTTGGTGTCTGACATTCGTCGTATGTTCGATCTTGACGCTGATATTTGTACTGTTGAGCAGCATTTGGAGTATGTTGCGCCTGGGCTCGTGTCGAGTAAAGGTATTCGTATTCCTGGTGTATGGAGTGCATGGGAAGCAGGGGTTAGAGCGATTTTAGGCCAGCAAGTGTCGGTTAAAGCTGCGATTGGTCAACTTAACTTATTGGTGGCCACACTTAGTGGAGAGTCAGAAAAACGTTTTTTCCCGACTCCCAGTGATATTGCGAACGCCGACGTGAGCTTTTTGCGCATGCCGCAAAGCCGTAAAGAGACGCTAGTGCGCTTCGCCCAGTTTATGCAGGACAACTCAGAAGCTGACCCCCAACAGTGGCTAGCTTTGAAAGGCATTGGACCTTGGACCGTCAGTTATGCTCAACTGCGAGGGCAATCTCAACCCGATTGCTTTCTAGATAAAGACTTAGTGGTGAAAAAGGCGATGCAGCGTTACCCATCACTGAATACGCACACTGCGGCCCCTTGGGGAAGCTACGCGACGTTTCACTTATGGAATCAATCATGAAAACATTTTATACCGAAATGCCGAGTCCACTAGGAACGGTGACTATCCAATCGAACGCTGAGGGCTTACTTGGCATTTGGTTTGAAACATGCACCACTAAGCCGAGTGAGCTGGGGGTGCGAGACGAGCAGCATCCGGTCTTGCGCCAAGCTGTCACCCAACTGGATGAATACTTTGCTGGTCTGCGCAACGAATTCGACTTGCCCCTTGCAGCGACAGGCACTGATTTTCAAAATCAAGTTTGGCAGGCACTAACGACCATTCCATATGGGGAAACGTGGAGCTATCAAGATCTCGCGAATGCGATAGGTAACCCTAAAGCTGTGCGTGCTGTTGGGTTAGCAAACGGGAAGAATCCGATTTCTATCGTGGTACCTTGTCATCGCGTTATTGGCAAAAGCGGAAAACTGACTGGGTATGCAGGTGGAGTGGAGCGCAAGCAACGTTTGCTCGCGCTGGAGCAAGGTACACCGCTTTAAGTGAGGCGATTCTCATATTGGGATTAAGCGTGCTACACAGGGGTAACGATAGTATAGAGTTTCATATTCGTTATACGAATAGAAAAAGGACAATAAGGACATGCCTTTCAAAACGGATTTTGATGCCTTCATGAGTGAGTGTTGGCAGCATCACGAGGAAAATCCCGAACAAGTTTATGCTCAGCTAGAAACGGCTCTGAGCGAGGTGGAAGACGTTACCCAAATCGAGCGAATATTCGCATTGATGCTGCATACCGCTATTGGGCATCTCCAGTGCCCAGAACAGTTTCTTACTTGTTTAGAGCACTTTGATGAACGCAAGGTTGCTGAGAGTTTGGCATTTCAACGCAGTATTGCCGTTGCGCGCTATTTCGTAGATGGCACTGACAATATGGAATTATTGGAAGAGCAAGAACAACGCCGAGTTTACGCTTTGATTTCGAATGAACTTTCTGCACTTGCTCAGCTTGAACTGGCGAGTCAATGGTTGGTGAAAGCAGCGTTAGGAATGACGCCGAACGATGCAGAAGGGCCATTAGCGCGCGCTATAGCGATCACTGCAAACAACTTAGCATGTCAGTACGAAGCGCTGGCTGAGCGCACGTCCATGGAAAAATCGAAGATGTTAGAAGCAGCAACACTCGCGCTAGACTATTGGAAAGTGGCTGGGGGTTGGATGCAAGAAGAGCGCGCAGAGTATCGCTTAGCGATGAGCTTGCTTAAAGCGGATAAACCGCAAGAAGCCAAAGTGCATGCTGAGCGCTGTGAAGATATTTGTCAGCAACATGGTAGCGACGCGCTTGAGCTGTTCCACGCACATGACTTGCTGATGCAAGTACACTTCCATCTTAGCCAGAAATATAAAGCTAAATTGGATGAAGAGATGCAGCAGCACTGCAAAACGAGCTCGTTGACGTGATCTTAGCGTTGAATGAAAAAAGCCCCGAGCGACTGGCTGGGGGCTTTAGGGTTGTTGACTATGCAGCGATGATTATGCTGCTTGCGCTTTTGCTTGGTATCGTCCTGGTTTATGGTTCATCGCCAAAATCAAGTTCGTAGCGATGGCACCTAGAACAGATAGAGCGATAAGGTGCACATCTACAATCAACAGTGACATCACCACGATGGCACAATCTAACGCCATTTGAACTTTACCCGCTCGAACTCCAAAACGTTCCTGAAGGTACAACGCTAGAATGTTAAAGCCACCCAAACTCATTTTGTGACGGAAAATTACCAACATACCAATTCCAATCAGCCCACCACCCAAAAGTGCCGCATAGAAAGGTTCGATTCGTGAAATCTCAATCACATGATGCAGATGATCGACCGCAAAAGAGACAATCGAAACCGCAATAAAGGTATTGATAGTGAAGCGCCAACCCATGCGCATCACAGATAAAATATAAAAAGGGAGGTTAAGAGCGAAAAATATCTGACCAAAACTGAAGTCACTCACTTTGGTTAGGAAGATCGCCAAACCAGCCGTACCGCCAGTGAGCAATCCTACTTTGCTAAAAAATATCACCCCAAGTGACACCAACGCACTGCCGAGCGTCAGAGCCAAGAGGTTCTCTCTTAGGCTATGATCTTTGTCCATAAATTAATTTCCTTGGTTTAAAAACCGCGCCGGAGATAACACGTCTCACGGACGCGATAGACAATCGCCAAAATAGCAACTAACAAATCGGCCAATAAAATGTCGCGAAAAGTGATGGATGTCGAGTTTTTGGACGAGATTATGATGATATTAACCTGTTTAACATAATGTACACAGATAGAAAAACAACAAGGAAAAGTTATGATTAAGAAAGTTGGCAACACCCAAATCAGCACATTACATCGACTGAGTTGTCACTGTGGAAAAGTTGAGCTGGAACTGGCGTTACCCAATGGTATTGAGAAGCCGAGACGGTGTGACTGTTCTATGTGTCGACGTCGTGGCGCGATTGTCGCGTCTGTACCTTTGAACGGTATTCGTATTGTGCAAGGCGAAGAACTCTTGAAGCAGTATCAATTTAATACACACACTGCGAAGCACTTTTTCTGTGGCGAGTGCGGTATTTATACGCACCATCAGCGTCGTTCTGACCCGAGTGAGTATGGCTATAATGTCGGCTGCTTAGAGGGCGTCAACCCATATGAGTTGGGAGCGATTGAAGTGATGGATGGCGTTAACCATCCATCCGACCGTTAGGTTACATTGCAAGTTAAGTGACTAATTCTAGGTGTTTTTAAGTAAATAAACCGCTATTCATCCACAAGTGTACCGCAATACTGGCGGCATAACCCAAGGCGATGACGGGAGCCCACTTTAGGTGGCCAAAGAAGGTGTATTGTCCACGCGCGGCTCCCATTAAAGCGACGCCTGCCGCGGAGCCAATGGAAAGCAAACTGCCCCCGACACCTGCGGTTAATGTGACGAGTAGCCAGTTGCCCATCGACATGCTTGGTTCCATGGTCAGTACAGCAAACATAACCGGAATGTTATCGACAATTGCAGATAGGACACCAACCATTACGTTTGCCCAGACTGGGTTCCATTGCGTGTACATGACGTTTGAAACCAGTTCGAGGTAGCCAAGTAAACTTAAACCGCCAACACACATCACAACACCGTAGAAGAACAACAAGGTGTCCCATTCGGCTCGAGACACACGATGAAACACATCAAACGGAACCACTGAGCCTAAGCGCTTCAATGCCTGATCATCGCCATTGGCAATTGCCATAGCTGCTTTTTTTGCGAGTGAGTGTTTAAGAGTTTGACGCAAAAAATATCCGAAAAACTGTAAGTAGGCCAAGCCCATCATCATGCCCATAACGGGTGGGAAGTGCAGCAAGGCGTGGAAAGAGACTGCGGTGGCAATCGTCAGAATGAACAACGCGACAATACGCCTTGCCCCGCGTTTTAGCTCAACGTGTTGGTGAATCGTATTCGGTTTTGTGTTTGGAACAAAAAGTGACATCAAAAATGCGGGAACCAAGTAGTTCACCAATGACGGTACAAACAACGGAATGAACTCAGCAAAGCTGACATGACCGGCCTGCCACACCATCAGGGTTGTAATATCACCAAATGGGCTGAATGCACCGCCAGCGTTGGCTGCGATAACAATGTTGATACAAGCAAGATTGACGAACTTAGGATTATCACCAGAGACTTTCATCACTACAGCGCACATCAAAAGGGCCGTAGTTAAGTTATCGGCAATCGGTGAAATGACAAAAGCGAGAAACCCCGTCAGCCAGAACAACTTTTTGAATCCAAAACCTTTACCAACCATCCACGCCTGTAAGGCATCGAAGAGTTTGCGTTCTTCCATTGCGTTGATGTAAGTCATCGCCACGAGCAAAAACAGCAGCAACTCGGCATATTCCAACAAGTTGTGTTCTAGTGCGGATTTGGCGATTTCAGGCTGGTTGTGTTGAGCAAAGGTGTAGCCAATCAGAATCCAAATTAATCCTGCAGCGAGCAGCACTGGCTTGGATTTTCTCATTTTCAGATACTCTTCCAACATAACCAGTATGTAAGCGATCGAAAAGATAATCAGAGCCGCGTAACCGACACCAGAATTAACAAGATTCAGTTCATTGGTTGATGCAGCAAAGGTGGCGCTAGAGAACAACAAACAGCAGAAAGCCACAATTGGATAGATTGGCATAGACATTTCTCCTTTGTCTGGTTGGAGAAATATTAGCCACAAATGAATGAGTTAGTTGTGAGAGAGCTCGAATTAACAGTAGGAGTTAGGAAATGATAGTGTGCGCCACTATTTTCTGAGTGACGCAATGCTTGCTGCGCCGAATAAAACCGCAGCGGCATATAAACCGTAAGTTAACCAGTGACTAATCTCTAAAAAAGGAACGAGTCCTTGACCTGCCCACATACAGCCTCCGTTTAATGAGCAATGTTGTAATAGTCGAGCCAATTTAAAGGAAATGAACAATGTTTTTTGTGAGTGAAAGCAAATTCTGAAGGATTAGAAAGTCAAAAATTGGTCAGTGAGAGAGAAATCTCATTTTTAACTGGCTAGCTCTAACCCTTTTGAGTTAAAGCTAGCTATATCTAGAGCTGAATGCATTTAGCGTAGGAGCCATTTTTTCAACGGTGAAGTGTCAATTGCTTTCACAAGCAGTATGGTTGCAACAATCGTTGCAGGATAAATAAACACATCTTTCGCGAGGTGTTGCAGCCCGATAAATCCAGCGACATTCATCATGACAATTATGATAAGCAGATGGCTAACATATATCCCTAACACGCTAGGAGATAGTTTGAAGACCCAAGGCATGTCGCCAAAATGAGGGTGAGCCAAAAGCCACATAAAGACACCTACAGCCCAGATAACGGTACCGAATAGGAAGTCGTGCGAGTTGAAAGCGATGTCATGTTGCATCAGCCAGTAAGCTTCACCAAAATGCAGTGCCATGCCAAGAATAATGCATCGAACCGTATTGTTTCGCGACCACCGCCACTGCGCTTCTCGTGCGGAATAACCTAGAGCAACTAGCAACGTGCTGAAAAAAGGCCCGTTACGAGTAAAGAAAGGCGCTGGCAGGTCGGTAATGGTCGCGTAACTGCCAGCAAAGACCCCGTATATGTATAGCAATACTGCGGTTGGCAGTATCAGTTGCACCATATTGATATGCACGAGAAAGGCAATTAACGCTACGGCAATGACCAGAGCCGGAATAAACCACAGATGAACGAGTCCGCCTTCGATGAGTGAATTGATCGGGGTTGACATTAAGTACCCCCAATAACCTTGCCTTTCGGCGAGATACCCAGCCTCAGCGACCGTCTGCCATTGGAATGGCATCAGTAAACTGATCATGCTCCAAATGAGCCAAACCTTCATTAACGGTTTGGCGTAGTTCTTAAGAGTATCGATAGGTGAATGACTCAACTTCGGCTGGATTAGATAACCCGAGATGAGAAAGAATAGCGGAACAGCAAAACGAGCCAGTTGGTTGAGCATATAGCCAACCCATGGTATCCCATCCCACTGCCAGTACGTCAGTGCCATCTGGCAATGCAAACCCACAATCGCAAGCATTGCAATGATACGTGCAAACTCTAAGCTGGCTATTTTTTGTTTCTTTGCCATTACATTGTTTACCTAAATAAAAAACTTAGGTGAAAATAGCAGGTTGTTACTGAAGTAATACGTGAAAAAGTCAACAGACTTGCGCTTACATTGAAGCTGTTTTGAAAATTAAGACTTACTTCAAACTTCTTAATTATTAACCTATTAACGCAATCAATACCTGATTCGTGAGTCGAAAATAGCACTGAATAATGGTTAGACCAGTTAACTCGAGATTGCAAAAAAGAACGATCGTGCTAAAAATAAGACTATGCAAAAAGGAAAAGTGACAAAAGAGTTTATTCTGCAGCGGGCTTTCGAGATCGCCAGCGAAGACGGATTAGAAAGTCTTACGATTGGAGAGTTAGCCAAGCAATGCGGTATGTCGAAAAGTGGTCTGTTTGCCCACTTTAATTCGAAGTTGAATTTACAGCTATCGGTGCTTGATCACGCCAATAAAGTGTTCGCTGATCGGGTTATTGAGCCTGCTCGAGAACTCGGGGATGGCAATATCGAGCGTAAAATTCGAGGGTTGCTCGACTCTTGGATGACTTGGAATCACGCATTCCAAGGAAGTTGTATGTTTCTTGACGCTTGGAATGATACGGCAGATAAAGATTGCCCGCTTCAGGCCGGACTGCGTAAATCCATAGACACTTGGCTGAGTTATTTGGAGATCCAAATAGCGAAAGGCAAAGAGAAGCAAGAATTTGCAGCAGACTTAGATACACGCCAAGCAACGTTTGATTTGTACGGTCTCTATTTGAGTGCGCATGTTTTTTACTCAATTAAAGGTGAGCAAGAAAGCTTGCGTCTGTTTTGGCAAGGGATCGACAACTTATTTTCTCGCTGGAAAGGCTAATATCGGTTATTCGCTTCCCAGATTCGTAGACATAAAATCACAAAGAGCGGCTGACTTCGCTCTTTCTTATCAGTATAAAAAGCACGACCGTTCTATTTTGTGCAAAGCTGATAGTTAAGGACATGATTATGAGTGAAAAAATTTACTTTAATACATCGCAACGTTTCAGTATTAAGCGCAGTTTGGTGAACATTAGTACTCGGTTACACCATACACTGGCCCCGTCACATGCAAAGAAGACCGCGCGCAAGCTTCTTCTGACACCGGCTCGTACGCAACCTAAAAATATTGAACCTCAAGGGCTTATCAAAGGTGAAATTAAAGGGCATACAGGCATCATCAAAACCTATACTTTGGGATCTGGACCTATTTGGGTGCTAACTCATGGTTGGTCTGGAACGGCAAGTCAGTTTTATCCACTGATGGAACATATTGCGTCGAAAGGGTTTACTGCTTTGGCGTACGATCATCCGGCACATGGTGAGAGTGAGGGGCAGTATGGGCACATTCCGGGGTTTGTCAGAGGATTAGAAGATGTGTTGGATACGGTCGAGGATATTGTTGGCCTAGTTGGGCACAGCATGGGCACCGCTTCTGCTCTTGAGTGTAGGCACAGTAAGTTAGAAAACAAGCCTTTGCTGCTTATTGCTCCGGTATTAAATTACGTAGAGAACTTATTCGGTAGCATTGCACGTTCCGGTTACTCGATGAAGCTTTTTAATGCTGTGGTTTCAGAAGTTGAAGACCAATTTGGTTATCCGTTACAGTCCATTGATCCGATGAAGCGTTTGTCTGAGCGTCCGTCTCACACCATTATTATTCATGATGAGCAAGACAAGTTCACCAAATACAGTGTCTCGGCAAAAGCGGCTGAAGAGATTAAAAACGTTGAGTTAGTGACAACACAAGGTCAGGGGCATGGTCGAGTGATGAAGTGTGAGCAAGTCTTCAGTAGTTTTGACCGTTTGCTCGATAGTGCTTGGTAACCCTTACTTTTACTGATTGATTCGCTCCGTTTTGCGCTAATTCGATTTGAAAGTAACACCTCAGATTTTTTCGTCTCTGGTGTTGCTCTCCTCGTTAAGAGGTTAAATCCAAAAAGGACAGCCGAAGCTGTCCTTTGTTTATTTAGCAGAAAGTCTGCAAGGCTGAAGTTAGTTACAGTTAGCTACGCCAACTTCTTTCCAAACGCCCCATTCGCCAGATTGGCTAGGATCGTCACCCTGAGTCCACCATTTCGCTTCCCACGTTTTACCTGCGTGAGTCACTTGGTTACCACCTGTGTACACAGCGCTCGCATCCCATGCGTTGTCACAATTACCAGGGTTCGGATCGGTTGTGTGCTGTGCAACAACCACTGTCGCGCTTGCCGATGAAGACGCTTTACCGTCGCTCACACTTACAGTGAAGCTTAAGCTTGTGTCTTGCGGGTATTCCGCAGCAGTGAACGTGACTTTAGAGCCTTCAACCGTTGCATTCAGACCTTGAGGTAGAGTCCAGTTGAATGTCAGGGTATCGTTGTCTGCATCGCTAGACGCAGATGCATCTACAACCACAACGTCACCAGCGTTTGCTGTTGCTGGAGCAACAACTTGCGCTACTGGTGCGTTGTTCACTGGGTCAACAACACCTGCTGGTTTCACTGTTACTACAACGAGGTCAGATGCCGTTGCACCTTCGTTATCAGACACCGTCAGCTTGAAAGTTAATTGCTCTTCAACAGTAACTTCTGCTGCATCAAAGCTTGCTTTCGCTGAGTTTGCACCTGTTAGTACCACTGCTGTGCCAGATACTTGTTCCCAAGCGTAGCTTGCGATGGTGCCGTCAGAGTCGTTTGACAGGCTGCCATCTAGAACCACATTTGCAGGACCTGTTACCGATTGATCTGCGCCAGCGGCTGCGGTTGGCTTACGGTTTGGTTGAGGAACCACACCACCAGCCATACCTTCGTGCATCGCGTTTAGAATGTCACCGTTATCCGCGTCAATTTCCCAAGAGAATAGACCAGCAAGACCAAGAGACTTCGCGTAGCTACCTTTTGCTAGCACTGAACGGTGGTCATCAAATGTGATCAACTCGCCCGTAGTACGGTTCCATACCCATGGTGCTTCTGCTTGTGCATCGTAGCCGTACTCGAAGCCGTTAATACCAGTGTTGTTTGCACCTAGCATGAATGACTTAATGCCTTTGTAGTCAATTACGCCATCTTCCCAAACACCTTGCGCTGTGCTGCCCTTCAGTTTACCTGTAGCAGTACCTGTCATTGGGTCGTTTGGATCGGTTAGCGTATCTGGAGTTACGCCTTCCCAGCCACGACCGTACATTGCTGTACCAAGTACTAGCTTGTTCGCAGGAACGCCTTGAGCAAGAAGAAGTTGGATGCCGTTATCTGTTGTGTAAGCAGGACCTTTGTATGGTTCGCCGTTCTCATCAACGCCACTACCGTCACACTGACCAGGACGCATGAATGAACCACAGTAAAGCGCAGTCTGGTGACCAGGAACGTTGTTCCAACCGCCGTAGAAGTCGTAAGTCATTGCGAAGATGTAATCCATGTACTGCACCGCATCTGCGTAGTCTACGTCTTCAATCTTGTCGTAACCGACACCGATAGCGGACGTTAGCTCGTAAGTACGGCCTGTCTCAGCTTCTAATTCATCAAGCATTACGCGCAGTTCACGCATCAGTGCGATGTATGCTGGGCCATCGTTTACAGGGTCGCCCTTATCGGCAGCTGCACCGCCGCCGCCAGGGAATTCCCAGTCGATGTCAACACCGTCGTAGAATTTCCAAGTTTTCAGGAACTTCTTAACTGATGCGACGAATGTGTCACGGTTTTTCTTGTCCACGAAATCGAAGAATGGGTCAGACAGTGTCCAACCACCGATCGATGGGATGATTTTTAGATCTGGGTTACGTTGTTTCAATGCCATTAGCATTGCGTAGTTACCCTTGATAGGCGTGCTGTATTCATGACCAGCTTGTGGGAAGCTCTTCTGATAAGCAGCCCAAGGGTCATGGATAACGACTTCATAATCAGGCACACCTGTACAAGCAGTTTGTAGCGCGTTGAAACTGTTGCCGCCAACAGACTTCACAGACTCATTTGGGCCACAAATTGGGATAAAACCGTAAAGGATGTGAGTCAAGTTGTCGACCGGCATATTATCGACTGTGTAGTCACGGCCATAGATGCCCCATTCAACAAAATACGTACCCATCACGACGCTTGGATCGGTATTGTAGGTTTTGTTGTTTGGATCAACATTCATCGTTAGTGGCTTCAGGTGAGAACCATCGGTATCTGCAATTGTGATTTCAGCTGGTGCGCTTTTCGCACAACCTGTCGCATCACATGCTTCGATTTCCATTTGGTATAAGCCACCTTGGCCGTATTCAAACGAAGCTGTCGTTTGGCTACCAGTGATAGGGCCGCTTGCTACTTTTACACCATCAAAATAGACGTTGTAAGTGTCACCAGGTGTGCCACTCCACTGGTTAAATTTAACAGTAATCTTCGCTTGCTCATGGTATTTCACCATGTCGTAGTAGCCTGACGTGGTTTCCATCGCGAGTTCAATTTTAGAAAACTGAAGGTTGTTGGAACCGTACATATCGATACTTGGTGCGGTTGGAGCCGCAACTGCAGCGCCTGATAGCGCTAAAGCAACTCCAGCTGCACATAGGTTAAATCGAATCATAACTTCTCTCTCAATCCTTGGATTCATGTTCTACCTAGAACATAGGCTGCTCTTGCACCAGATAAGATGATTGGATTTACTCCACGTGCAAAAGCATCACACTCAGCATTTCAGAGAGTTTTTTTTCGTCAAAAAAAATTAAGACGGTTTTCGAGGCACTTGAGAGAACTTAACTAAAACTCGCACTCTGTTACACAGAAAGTGTCAGACTGAGTCAATAATTTATAAAATCTCAGCAGAAACTAAAATTATTGTTTACTCAGTAACGAGTTAGTTAAATGCGATGAAGGCCTTATTTTGTTGTTTATTAAGGTTTTGTTTCATTGATATAGAAAGAGAATTGAAAGGAAAAATAGCCGTGAAGACGTATTAGTCACGGCTGAAGTGTTCACTCAACGCGGCGCGACGTTTAGAGGCTGCACCGGTTTCAGAGCCCTGAACGGTATGCTCAAATCCTTTACGAATGAATCGCTGATCTGGAATAAGAGGCTCAATACGGCGTATTTGAGGTGAAAGATGAGAGCCCGAGATCTGATACGATGTCTTTCCTAATCCGGTATTCAACGTGATGACCTTGCCATCGAATTCAAATTCCGTCGTAATAAGTCGATGGTTTCGGTATACCCCATCTTCAGTGAAAACGAGACGTTCTGTTTGGTAGGGTGGCGCGCCAATCTCAATCCATTCGCCGTACACCTTTTCCGGATCAATGTGGTCTTGATAGGAGAGGTGGATTTGATAGCCAAAAAACGTCAACAGACCCATCCCGAAGCAGACAAATGTACTCTTGAGGATTTTGGATTGGTGGCGAGCCAAAAATGAAAGTTTTGGTTCTTGTCGTGCTTTTCGCCTTCGGCGAGTCGAGTCCGTCATAGATCTAATTTTCTCCACTTTTTTAACATGGTGGAAACCTTCCTTTTTAAAAACAAACAATCCCGCCATTGAGACGACGAAACTATGATCTAATGTCCACTTTTACATTCAGATACACATCTTATTGATAGTTTTATTGTTTGCTCACATTCATTACTTCGCAGGTTTTCTTGCTCGGTTTAGGTCGCCTGATTAATCCTTGCGAAAAAAGGTTCTCGCTCAGTAGTAAAGGATGTGCGTTATTACGTTGAGTTTAATGGCTTTCAAAGCTTGAGTAACGGAAAGAAACAAGGTAAAAAAGAGCGGACTTTTGATAAGGAAACCAATAATGAATATTAAGGAAAATAGCTATTTTGCTGGTAGTGTAAAATCACTAGGCTTTAACCAGAAAGATCAGGATGTTAGCGTTGGTGTGATGCTTCCTGGTGAGTACACGTTTGGTACTCAAGCACCAGAGCGTATGACGGTTGTAAAAGGTGCGCTTGTGGTCAAGCGTGTTGGCGAGAGCGATTGGACGACTTATCAAAGTGGTGAGTTTTTTGAAGTGGAAGGTAATTCTTCATTTGAGCTTCAAGTGAAAGAAGCGACTGCGTATTTATGTGAGTACTTCTAGCGTTCATTTGTTGCTCGTCATAAAACCACCTTCGGGTGGTTTTTTCGTCTATGTGCTTCACTTATAACGCATCTTTTTGGTTATTTGGGTATATACTTAATAAAAATGTACCCATCGACCAGGGAGGAAGTGATGGCAGTACAACGCAAGCATTCTGATCTCCCTCCTCGTTACGAGGACAAAGATCTCACCAATGAGCAAAGACAGCGCTTTACCGAAGTTGCCAATGCCGCTCATAAGAGACGTGAATTTTATCGACGTGCTCTAGGAAAGAGCTTAATGGGCAAAATGAAGGGCCGTGCGTTTAAAGATCACCCCACTCGTCAGCAAGACAAGCCGAACAGAACGTTGCAAGTAGTGTGGTTAATCGTATTCCTCGTTGTGGGGCTTTGGGTGATGCATGTGTTCGCTTAGTCATTAGCAAGCTTCTGGTACCGCTGGCGCATCAGATGTTGACTGTTCTTCCGTATTGCAGTGCTCATAAAAGGCGTACTGGTTTTTACCAGTATGTTTAGCTGCGTACATTGCTTTATCTGCACATCGAGTCAATTCAGACAAATCCTTTGCATCTTGCTTATAGATAGCAGCACCTACACTCATTGTTAACTCGTTAATCATATCGTAGCTTCGGTAACCTGTCGGAAACAGATTCACGATCCGTTTTAGGATGCTGTCGAGGTCATCTTTACTTTTTACATCGTAAAGCATGATTACAAACTCGTCGCCCGCAAATCGAGCGATGGAGTAGTCGTGTTTATCTGTTTTTCTGTCTTTGTTGCGAATGTTATTTTTTAATCGAGTGGCGAAGGCTTGAAGTACTTGGTCACCAATATCGTGCCCGTAGGTGTCGTTGATGTGCTTGAAGTTATCGATATCGAGAAAGACCAATGCGGTGATGCTGTCATCAGATGAGTGCTTGATTTCATCGAGCTTTGCGCGCGCCCAAGTCTCAAAGCTCCAGCGATTGGCAAGCCCAGTGAGCTGGTCAAAATATGCTAACTCCTCAATCCCCTCACGATACAGTGTTTGAATGTAATTGAGGACTTTCGTGTAGTAATACGAGAACGTGTGACACACAAACGCGGTCGCTATCAGGGTCAGCATCAATCTCCGCTCTATGATTTCTGTGGCTGTTGGCAGTCGATCTAAAAAAGCGACCCCAAAAAAGATCAGTAAAATGTAGGTGCCACTGAACAGCAGACCGACCTTAAACTCATTAATTAATACCAGAGTGGCGACAATAGGATATAGCCATAACATTTTGCCTGACGGAGCGTCGTTATACAGAAGTAACAATAACCCTTCGAACATTAAGACAGCACTTAGCCATAAGTCGGCGTATTGATGGTGCCGCTGGACTTTTATTACATAACTGATTGCTAAGCATGCCAGGGCACATAAAGCATGGAAAAAGCTTAAACCCCAGTTATTCTCAAGTGATTGAGCAATGGAACCATAAGTTAAACAGGCAGCGGCGATACTGGAGCATAAAAAGACAATTTTCTTTTTTCTTGTTGAGCGGATGTCCGCCATTTCTTCTAAGCGCGCCCCAGCCAATGTCGACATTACGTATCCTTGCTTAATTAACGTGTACGCTTATTCTAGGCGGTATTTTCGCGATAAATAGAACAACAAAGTTTCCAAATGTGATATCAGTCATTTTTAGTGCAAAGCCATCAGTGTGATTTGGTGCGAGTGTTCAAAGAGGAATGGTGGCGCATGCAGGTTTTCATGACGGTTCTTCATGGCTCTATATGGTTGGACTGATAATTCAAAGTAATGTATCTAGTTAGACGCATTTCTATTGATTATCCTGATTCTGTTCGGTGCTCGTTGATTGAGAGTATTGTTCACCAATCTCTGCTCTACGTATCGTCAAGGCATATGTCGTTTCGAAAATGCATTAGAAATATTTTTCCGAAACAGGGCGAAATATTGTTGTCGTTATGACCAATATGCGACTAGAATCCGCGCTAAATCACAACCTCATATCGAGCTTCGTTCGAGTCACTATTTTTAAACTGCTTCACAAATATTGTGAGGCAGTTTTTAGTTGTAGGAAAGGTTACAAGCATGCCTAAAAGCCAAAACATCAACCAACGAATGTCCATCGTGGCATTAGCTTGGCCAATTCTTGTCGAAATTTTGCTACGGACGGCTTTAGGAACCAGTGACGTGTTCATGCTGAGTGGCTACTCAGACAAAGCCGTATCCGCTGTTGGTGTGATCACGCAGATTACCTTCTTTTTAATCATCGTTTCGACGTTTGTCAGTAGCGGTACGGGGATTTTGATTGCCCAATACAATGGCGCTGGACGCGAGCAAGAGTCAGTGAGCGTTGGTGTTGCGAGTATTGCGCTGTCTGTGCTCGTCGGTGTGCTATTGAGTGTGATTGCCGTACTTGGTGCGATATACCTACTCCCGTATTACGGCTTGGAAGCGCAAGTTGAGCAGTACGCTCATGAATATCTGCTGATAAGCGGTGCGATGACGTTTAACGTTACGATTGGCGTTGTTTTTACAACTATTCTGCGTAGTCATGGTTATTCACGTTCCCCAATGGTGGTGAATTTGATCTCGGGTGTGTTCAACATCATTGGTAACTATATTGCGCTTTACCAGCCATTCGGTTTACCTGTGTATGGTGTGCAAGGTGTAGCAATAGCAACCGTCGTCAGCCAAGTCATCGGTACGTTAATGTTATGGTTTATTCTCGCTCGCAGCAGCATTGAACTACCGATGTCGACCATGAAACAAGTGCCCGCAGAGATTTACAAAAAGATCTTAAAAATCGGCGGCATGAACGCGGGTGAAGTGCTGTCTTACAACGTGGCGCAAATCTGCATTGTGTATTTTGTGGTGCAAATGGGGACGGCATCGTTGGCGGCTTTCACTTATGCACAAAACATTGCCCGTTTCTCGTTTGCTTTCGCGTTGGCAATTGGTCAGGCAGCGCAAATTCAGACTGGTTACTACATCGGTAAAGGTTGGGTGAGTAGCATTTTAAAACGCGTACAAATCTACTTCTTAGTGGGGTTTGTGGCATCAACGGCGGCAACCACACTGATTTACCTGTTTAGAGAAGAGATTCTACGCGTGTTTACCGATCAACCGGAAATACTCGCATTGGCAAGCTCGTTAGTCATGGGCTCAATTTTGCTCGAAGCCGGACGTGTGTTTAACCTGATTTTTATCGCGGGGCTCAAAGGCGCGGGTGACATCAAGTTCCCAGTGCAAATGGGGATTTTGAGTATGTGGGGATTAGGCGTGCTTTTCTCTTACATCTTTGGCATCCACTTGGGTTATGGCGTTTTAGGGGCTTGGATGGCAATCGCACTCGATGAATGGGTACGTGGTATCATCATGGCAAGACGTTGGCGCTCTCAGGTGTGGACCAAGTTTAAGGTGAGCTAACGGTTTTCGGTATTGCGCATCACGCTTATTCTGTTGTTAGAAAACAAAAAAGGCACTGTTAGTCAGTGCCTTTTTGTTATTTAAAATCGGGAAGACGTTAGAATTCGCACTCAGCTTTGAACATCATGCGCTCTTTGCTGTATGGATGATCCAGCTCTAGCATCTCAGCATGCAGGTGCAAGCGATTCGCTTTTTCGCCGTATAAACCATCACCAACCATCGGCATGTTTAACCCCATGTGATGAGCACTGTGTACACGTAGTTGGTGAGTTCTCCCTGTTTTCGGATACATGTATACCTTGCTGCGTCCATCTTTGACTTCAATCAGTTGCCAGTAGGTTTCTGCATGTTTCCCGTGTTCAAAACACACCAGTTGACGTGGGCGGTCGTCGGGGTCACCACGCATTGGCAGTGAAATTTCCCCTTCAGGCTCGTTTAATACGCCTTCGAGCAGTGCCATATAACGTTTTTTTACGCCGCGAGCCATAAACTGTTTTTGCAGACTTTTGTTCGCGCGCTTGGTTAAGGCAAACACCAAAATGCCAGAGGTCGCCATGTCGAGGCGATGAATCACAAACGGCCCTTCCACATCAGGGTACATCGCTTGTAGGCGCGTATAAGCAGAGTCCTTGATAGTTTTACCAGGCACTGAAAGTAAGCCCGAGGGCTTGTTGACGACGACCATAGCGTCGTCTTGGTAGATTATCTCTAGCTCTTTGTCTTCTGCCCAATTCTCCGCCAATGGGTTAGGTTCGACATCCAGCCCTTGCATCATATGACCTAAAATCGGCTGACATTTGCTGTTGCACGATGGGTAGAATTTTTTGTGTTGGCGAACTTCAGACTTTGGCGAAACACCCCACCAAAATTCTGCCAACGCCAGCGGTTTGAATTCGTGTTTAAACGCGTATTGGAGCAGTTTTGGCGCAGCACATTCCCCTGCACCTGCTGGTGGTATTGGGTTTGTGGTGTCCGCAAAAATGTCCACCAAGTCGCGTGCTTCGCCATGGCTGTTTAGGAAGCGGTATTGTTTATGCAGTTTGTGCTGTAAAGCGTTGGAGAGTGTCTTGCGCTGCTCTTTCAGATGAGCAAGTTGCTGCTCTAACTCGGCCAAGCGCGCTTCTTTGATTGCAAGCTTTTCATCCCACGCTTGCTTTAAGTATTTGAGAACGTTTTTCTCGGCGACACTTTGCTTACCCAACTCATCCAACAAGATTTTGAGATCATCGGCATTGAGCGTTTGCTCGCCCTGTTGGCGCTGTCGCTTGCGTGCTGCTCGGCCATCAATCATCGCTTGGCGCTGTGTTTGCTCCTCTTGCTGATAAGCGGCTCGGTCGGCTTGGATTTGCGCTTTAAGATCCGCCACTTCCGGATTCGCGGCACAGGTTTTGTACTCCGTATTGGCGGCGTTGATGGCATCCGTTTCTGCGCGGAAGAAGCCTTCATCGGTCAGCATGTCGTACACAGGAGGGACAAATCCTGGAATCAAGTTTTGGTCAGCAATTTTGCCAGAAAATGCACTTAAAAAGCCGAGCTCGCCTTGAGGGCTTTCTACCAGCAATACGCCAAACATTTTGCCTCGCCCCGTTTCTTCATTAACCAAACCAAAATCGTGTTCGAAGTCGGTTTGCGCTAATAAGTGCTGTTGCAATTGCTTTGCGGCCATAACGCAAAGCGGATGCGGCGTGTAGTAGAACGGAAACGTAAACTGCGTTGGTAATTCATAGTCAGAAGTATCAGCAGTAAAACGAGTAAAACAATGTTCAGGCGAGTGCATGGTGGGTATCCGCGCGAGTAAAAATTCGAGCGAGGATTGTACCTGTTTGAGTCAGGATTGCCATGTCGGTGTTGGCACTCGCTCTTGGATTAAGAACAAGAGCGAGTGGGGAAGAGCTTATTGCAGTTTTTGTAATGCAAGCTTCCACTGTGCCGGTTTGTCGTAGTAGGCCGAGTGCGGCAAGGTCAGGTACTCGCCATTTACTTCTGCAATCAGGGTTGGATAACCACCAACGTGCAACTGGCGCATCAATTGTCGGCTAGAGCGAATTCTCTCGTTTAGCTCGGCTTCGCTTAACGTCATGTTTTGCTCCCACGCATCACTTGCTAAACCTAGCGATTCTGCAATGGCTTTGAGCGTCGATGCTTCATTCACTTTTAACCCGAGCTGATAATGCGCGGATTGGATGGCCTTTAGCATGTGCCATGGATTGAGCCCCATTTTCTCCGCACTCAAGATCGCTTGTGTTGGTAGATAAGAATCAAGAACAAACGCATCTTCGCTTTTCACGCGTTGCAGATATGCTTCACCAAACGTTGCTCCGGTTTCGGTTGCGATACGAGCGTCACTGTTGATGATGTGCTGACGAAATTCAGATTCAATCGCGCGTTTCTCAATCATACCGCCGGGATGAAGCTCTACCTTAAATTGAGAGGTGTCCATCAAGGCTTCGATGAGTGGTGATGCCCCGTAGCACCAACCACACATGGGATCGAAGAAGTAATGCACGGTTACCATGACATTTCACCAGTATGCACTTTTGCACCGATTTCTAGCGCGATTGGCAATTGAGCTTCTGGGTATTTCGCTGACATGGTGTCAATGAGTTGAGCGCTGTTATTGCTGTGTTTTTTCGCTTGCTGAAAATCCTGCAAGTATTGTTGCGAGTAGCGAATGGTGTCTGCGTTCAGCTTTGTGCCTGCTTTCATGTGACCAGGAATGACCACTTGAGGTTTAAGCGCAAGCATCTCGCTAAGTTGCTGCTCCCAAGCATTGATGGCGGTTTGGTCTGCGGCATCTGCCATCCACAAATGTACGTTTGAGTACACGGCTACGTTACCCAGAATCGCTTTGTTATCTGGAATCCATAGGTAAGGGCGGTGTGCTGATGTGCCATGGTTACCACGGATTTCAATCTTATGACCTTCTAGCTCTAATGATGCTTTGTCGTACGCGACAGGGATCACTGGTTTTACCGGTGCGTTTGCGCCAAGCTTTGGTCCCCAGTACGCCAGCTTTCCAGCCAATTTCTCTTTAATCATTTTTTGAACCGCAGGCGTTGCGATGATCTGCGCATCAGGGAACTGTTGGTGTAGGGCCTCTGCGCCAAAGTAGTAGTCTGGGTCCGCTTGGCTGATAAAAATGGTTTTAAGCGTTTTGCCTGAGTCCAACACTTTAGCGGCAATGCGCATTGCGTCAGCTTTGGTGAATCCAGTGTCGATGACCATGGCGTCAGTCTCACCGTATACCAAGGTTGAGTTAGCGTGGAAGCTGTTACCGTCGGCGTTGTAAACCTCAAGAGTAAGGGGAGAGTGGTTTGCCGCTAGGACAGGGCTTGCCATTAAAACGGATGCAGTAATCAAAGTGAATTTTTTCATAATAAGCTCCTAAAGAATTTGGGGCCAAGCGACGATGGCTTGGGAACGGGAGCTATATTAGGAAATTGATACGCTCGGAAAAATACACAATAATGTGCATCACTATTTCTTATTTCGAGCAAATGTATGGATAGAGTAACGGCAGCAAAAGTATTTGTAGATGTGGTGTATTCTGGCAGTTTTACCGCGACCGCAGAACGGTTAGACATGTCTCGACCAATGGTAACTCGTTATGTAGAGGCGATGGAGAACTGGCTGCAAACTCGTTTATTACACCGCACCACGCGCAAGGTGTCCCTCACCACCGCAGGGGAGCGCAGCTTGCCTCAGATTGAGCGCTGGTTAAAACAGGCCGATACATTAACGTCGAACATTGCCGCTGATGGTGAGCTGTCCGGAAAAATCCGTCTTGCGTCTAGTACTTCATTTGGATTCTCACAGTTGATCCCCGTAGTAAACCGTTTTATGCAAAAGCACCCCAAAGTGCATATCGACATAGATCTGCAAGATTCAGTGAGTGATCTAACCGAACAACGTATCGATCTGGCGATCCGAATTGCGTCAGATCCCGATCCTTCTTTGATTGGTAAGCCGATTGCGGTGTGCGAATCGGTGTTGGTAGCATCACCGCAATATTTACAAACTCACCACGCGATCGCGCATCCGCGAGATTTATCTTCACACGACTGTTTGGGATACAAAAACTTTGAGCGTCACGTGTGGCATTTGTCTCAGGGCGACCAGTTCGAATCGGTGGGAATTGAGTGTCGCCTAACCAGCAATGAGGCCACGGCGTTATTGCATGGCGCTTTACAAGGCATGGGTATTTCGATGTTGCCAACTTACTTGAGCAATATCTATCTCAAATCGGGTCAGCTTGAGTCGGTGTTGCCGGATTGGAAGCCAAATGATCTCAACATTTACGCGCTGTATTCATCACGTAAACACTTGTCTCCTGCGGTGAGAGCTTTCATCGATCACAGTGAAGATTACTTTAAACAGCACCCTTGGTGAATGCGAAAAGCGTCGTCATCCCGACTTGAGATTCATACAAGATCCTGTACCTTACATGGATATATTTTCGCAGCATCATTTAGAGTTTTCGTTAATGTCACAAGTTTGCATCAAATTTATTGCTTCCGATATGGATGGCACATTGCTTGACCAGTACGGTCGTTTGGATCCAGAGTTTTTCGATCTGTTTTTGCAACTGGAAGAGCAAGGCATTTTGTTCTCCGCTGCGTCTGGTCGTCAGTATTACAGCCTGCGAGACACGTTCGCGCCAATCAAAAACAGACTGTTGTATGTGGCTGAAAACGGCACCTTGGTGATGTACCAAGACAAAGAGCTCTACAGTTGCGCCATTCCTAAAGCGGAAGTGGCGGAGATTGTGAAAGCGGCTCGTGAAATTGATGGAGCGAACATCGTATTGTGTGGCAAGCGCTCGGCGTACATCGAAACGCATGATCAGCAATCGCTGGAAGAATTTCAAAAGTACTACCACCGCTGTGAATATGTGCCGGATTTGCTTGAGGTCGAAGACGAGTTTATTAAGGTAGCAATTTGTCACTTTGACGGTTCGGAAGAGCTCCTGTTTCCGACCATGAACGCTAAGTTTGGCGCAACGCATAAAGTCGTGGTGAGTGCAAAAATCTGGCTGGATGTGATGAATGCCGAGGCCTCTAAAGGTGCGGCCATTCAGCATCTTCAAGAGACGATGAATTTTACTCCGGCAGAAACCATGACGTTTGGTGATTACCTCAATGACCTCGAAATGCTGCAAGTCAGTGAGCATTCGTACGCGGTTGCCAACGCGCACGAAGAGATTAAGAAAATTGCTCGTTATTCTGCGCCAAGCAACCAAGAGGCTGGGGTACTCAAAGTGATTAAAGAGAAAGTGTTAGCGAAGTAACGCTCATTTATTCGATGTTATTTTCTTCTTCACGTAAAAAGCCCCGCAGTGTATGCGGGGCTTTGTTTTTTTTGTGTGTGTGGTGGGAGGGGGTAGTAATGTTCCCGTTTTAGCGTACGTACTTGGCGGTTGCGCTGACTAAAAAGTGTTGCAATTTCCCGTCTGATTTTGGCACCCACAAGTCGTTATGATAATGGTAAATACGGCCATTGATGGTCACAGACAAGGTATTATCACCCGTTTGCTCCATGCGAATAAACTGATCCGAAGTGACCAAAAACGGCTCTTGCTCTTCAATGCTCTGGCCCGTTGCCAATACGAAGTAGCCGAATCGGTTGCCAGCATCCGGATCGGTTGAGTAGATTCGATGTCCAACGAGGCTGTAGTCGTCGTTGAGTGCCTGCTCAAGCGTTTTTTGCCCGATGGTTTCGTGCGATGGAATAAATACCCAAGCCAACACACCTGCCGCAATGACTGCCAGTAGAAGCAGTACTTGCATGAACTTTCTCATCATATATACCGTTTAACGTTGAAATTTCATTTTGTACATGCGCTTATCCGCTATGCTGATAAGAAAGTCAACATTGTCACTGTCTTTAGGGTATTGCGCTAAGCCCATGCTTGTTGAAAGTGTTGAGACTTTATCGGAGTTTAATATTTGTGCATCAAAGACGGTATTTATCTGCTCACGTACGTTCTCTTCATTGAGATGTTCACCTTCAAGGATAACCGCGAACTCATCTCCTCCCATGCGATAAACAGTAAAATCATTGAGTGCCATAGAATTAAGCCGCCTAGCGATTTCCCGCAGTACAGTGTCGCCAACTTGGTGTCCGTGTGTGTCGTTGACTTCTTTAAAACCATTTAAATCTAGAATCCAGAGAGAAAAGGGCCTTTTTTCTTGAGTAAATTTGTTTAGGGTAATGAATAGTGCATTGCGGTTCCCTAGGTTCGTCAAAGGGTCGCTGAGCGCCAATTTTCTATGAAAATGGGATTCACGATAAAAGAAATAAGTTAGAGAGATAATCGACAAAACGAACGTCGCAAACAACATATATTGTGCTTGCATTAAGCGCTGGGTTTGACCTTTTTGTGCTTCATAAGCTTTACTGCTTAGGCGGAAGTTTTGATTAACGAAGTCTATTAAGCCTAAATATAGTGTTTGAGTTGAACGATAAAATGCAGCAGCAGCTTGGCTGTCACCTGTTCTAGCTTCTACTAGTTGTTTTTCTAGCTCTTTGAACTCTTCAAAAAGATTAATGAAGTAAAGGTGCATGTTGTTCCGAGAAAAGAACTTATTGGCTTTCGTGCTACTGGTCAATAAGTCAAAGCGGCTCCACGCTAACTCGTATTGAAGCTCTGCACCATCAATATTCAATACGTTTTCATCTAACCGTCTGGCCTCGCCGACAAGTTCTGATAGTTCTTTGGAGAGTTGGAATAAAAACCAAGTCGCTTGTTTTTGTTCGTTATTAAAATTTTGTGAGAGTGAACGTGTTTGCTGTAAAAGCACGACATTCGCGAGAAGCAAAGAAACGGCAAACACCACCAGCAGCATTTTGCTGGTGGTAGAATATTGCAATATTCTTTGTTTCTTAGAATAGGGTTCTGATAACTTCATTCTTATTATTTTTCTTTTATTTCATTTACTTGCCATACCATTTGCGCATGATATTTATTGTAGTTTAGCTCTGGATAGAGATTGAGTGGATATATCACCCAGAAAGGGCCTTTATTCCTGACTTTTATGTAATTCTGATCTTGTTGATAAGCCAGTATTGGTTGATATCGAAGAATATCTTGTCGGGACAATGTCGAGTGATAGTCGTTTAAGCTGCTGATATCAACCTGCTCTGGTACCTTTCCGTAGACGTGTGTAAGAAGCGTGCTGAGTTTAACGCCTAAAAACTCTGACGAAGCAGGAAGCCAAGGCAATGTCATCGTGTAGCTAGTGGTAGGTAAAGCTTGGATCTCTTCCAGTTCCAGTATGACACTAGGCTGCTGGCTACTACTAAATACGATCGTATTTGCAGACAAGAATGGCGCAACAAAAAACAGACCTAGCGCGACTATCTTTTTCATCATATGCCCTTTTGAGTTTTATTCTTTTTTCTTAGCTAGGACAAAGGTGCTAGCGGTAATTTATTTATAATTATAGAGCCAACCGGATGAGATTTTATAATACGTTATGTTTCAAAAATAACTGTCGGTTTACGTCACGTCAAGGTTATTAAGTTGCTTCTTAATTAAAAGCTCAGAGTATTGGGATGATGGTAGAGTTTCGTAATGATTTCGCGGTATTTAATTGGTTTTTAGTGCAACTTTGTTTCATTTTTAATAAAGATACTGTGTCGGAAATGAGAATTTAATAAGGCGAGAAATGGACGTCGAATTTGTTCTTAAGTTACATTATTTTACATATTTAAATCATCGATATTCAGATATGTATTTGTTAGTACGTAAAGAAAATAAAGTCACCTAGTTTTGGTGACTTTATTTTTTATTTCATGAGCTTACTTAAATTAACTATGCAAACAAATATTTTGCATGGAAGTTGAGGTGCTCTTCAATAAAGCTTGAGATGAAGTAATAGCTATGGTCATAGCCTGGTTGCATTCTCAAGGTTAGGTTTGAATCGTGTATTTTTGCCGCAGCAATCAGCGCTTCCGGTCTAAGCTGCTCATTTAAGAAGCCATCAGCATCACCTTGATCAACCAAAATTGGTAATGGTGATTGTTGTTGTTTTAGAAGTTCACTTGCATCGTATTGCTTCCAGCTTTCAAGCTCCTTGCCTAAGTAAGCAGTAAAGGCTTTTTGTCCCCAAGGGCATTGCATTGGGTTACTGATTGGACTGAACGCTGAAATAGAACGGTACTGTTCTGAATTTTTCAGACCAATGGTGAGCGCTCCGTGGCCGCCCATACTGTGACCGGAAATTGACTTCACGTCAGAGACTGGGAAGTTACTTTCGATGATCGCAGGCAACTCCTCAGTCACATAGTCGTACATACAGTAATGCAGTGACCAAGGTGCTTGCGTCGCATTAAGGTAAAAGCCAGCTCCTTTTCCTAGGTCATAGCTTTCGTCGTCAGCGATACCTTCGCCTCTCGGACTTGTGTCTGGTGCAATGATCGCAATGCCAAGCTCGGCCGCCATACGAAATGCGCCCGCTTTCTGCATAAAGTTCTCATCGGTACACGTTAAACCAGAGAGCCAGTATAGCGCGGGTACGGGATTTGATTTCGTTGCGTTAGGTGGCAAGAATATCGCGAAGCGCATGGTGCAGTTTAGGGCATTGGATTCGTGTGTATATTGCTTGTGCCAACCGCCAAACACTTTGGCTTGGCTTACATTTTCAATGGTCATGAATAAACTCTCTAATTAGCAGAAGGAATTCAGGCTCCCCAAAAGGAGAGCCTGAGGCAGCATTATTGATCCATATGGATAACTGTTCGGATGCTCTTACCTTCATGCATCAGATCAAACGCTTTGTTGACGTCTGCTAATCCCATTGTGTGGGTAATGAACTCCTGTAAGCCGAATTCACCAGCCATGTAACGGTTTACGATTTCTGGAAGCTCAGAGCGACCTTTAACGCCACCGAAAGCGCTGCCACGCCATACACGACCAGTTACCAGTTGGAATGGACGAGTTGAGATCTCTTGACCTGCACCAGCAACACCAATGATGACTGACTCACCCCAACCTTTGTGACAGCACTCAAGTGCTTGGCGCATCACGTTTACGTTACCGATACATTCGAATGAGTAGTCAACACCACCGTCTGTCATTTCAACAATCACTTCTTGAATTGGCTTGTCGAATTTTTGTGGGTTGATTACGTCAGTTGCACCAAGTTGTTTCGCTAGGTCGAATTTGCTTTCGTTGATGTCTACACCGATGATGCGGCTGGCACCAGCCATGCGAGCACCGATGATTGCAGAAAGACCGATACCGCCGAGACCAAAGATTGCCACTGTGTCGCCTTTTTCAACTTTAGCTGTGTTTAATACCGCACCCATACCAGTGGTTACGCCACAACCTAGAAGACAAACTTCTTCAAGTGGTGCTTCTTTGTTTACTTTCGCTAGTGAGATTTCTGGAAGAACCGTGTACTCAGAGAAAGTAGAACAACCCATGTAGTGGAAGATAGTTTCGCCGTTGATAGAGAATCGGCTTGTGCCATCTGGCATTAGGCCTTTACCTTGCGTTTCACGAACGGCCTGACATAGGTTCGTTTTGCCAGATTTACAGAACTTACACTCACCACATTCAGCAGTGTAAAGTGGGATAACGTGGTCGCCAACTTCAACGCTTGTTACGCCTTCGCCAACCATTTCAACGATACCGCCACCTTCGTGACCAAGGATTGAAGGGAAGATACCTTCTGGATCGTCACCTGATAGTGTGAATGCGTCAGTGTGACAAACACCAGTTGCTACGATGCGTACTAGCACTTCGCCGGCTTTTGGAAGTTGTACATCAACTTCTTCCATTTTAAGCGGCTCACCTGCAGCCCAAGCGACCATTGCTTTTGATTTTATGTGAGTTTGACCAGGTTTGATTTCAAGCGACATTGGATGTTTCCTTTATATTTTCAGTATATGGAGTGACGTAATAAGCGTAGTTAAGGTTTGCTTACCGCGCTTCGTCGTTTTGTTGGTGCTCATTTTAGGTGTTTCAGTAAAAATGATAATCCGTCCATTTTGAAAATGATTTTTACATATGCGTAATAATGATAAGGTGAGCGTGTAAAAAGAGTGCGATGCCTCCTTAAAGCGGAAGGGAAATGGAAAAGGTGATTGACCTGAAGTTAGATAGAGGGGCTAAAGTAGAAAACTGTCAAACCATCAGCTAAGTAAGAGTGATTATGAATAAGACGGATCTGAGTGCCTATTTAACCAAGCTAGGCTTGCCTAGTGAATTGCCCGCCGATTTGGAGTCATTGCACAGAATTCACGTGGCGCAGCATCGTTGCCTGCCGTTTGAGAATTTTGACATCGCATTGCAGCGAGGCGTCTCTGTTGAGATTGAAGATATTATTCAAAAAACCGTGTACCACTCTCGCGGTGGTTACTGCTTTGAATTAAATGGTTTAATGCTTGATGTGCTCAACACTCTTGGGTTTGAAGCGCGAAGTTTGCTAGGGCGTGTACATGTGTCTGGTACACCAACAGGTCGTAGTCATCAAATCACGTTAGTGACGTTAGAGGAACAAACATGGATTGTCGATGTGGGTTTTGGCTCCAATACCCCTCGAGCGCCATTGCCATTTATCCTTGACCAAGTGATTCAGACGGATTTACAAACCTTCCGTTTTGTCAAAGATGCTCAGTTTGGTTATTTCCTCCAAGTGCTTTCAACCGATGGAACGGACACGTGGAACAATCTATACAGCTTTGACCTAGAGTTTGTGTTTGCTGGTGACATTGCATGTAGCAACTTCTTTACCTCGACTTCGCCTAATTCACGTTTTACTAGCGCAAGAGTCGCTGCTAGAGCGACAGAAAGTGGGTTGGTGACGCTGCTTAACTACACACTCAGATGCACCAATCATGAAGCGCTAACAGAAATAGAGCTAGAGCCAGGTCAAACCTACCTGGATGCGTTGAAAGAATATTTTGGCATTGAGCTTGATGCGCAATACGACGATCTTCGTCCGTTACCTGACGCGTAAAGTTTTCCAGTTTTCAAAGCGTAGCGCGACGAGAACAATGTAATCACTATTTGTCTAGAAGAGGTCGACAGGAATACAGCATGGCGAATTGGGAAGGAGTCAGCGAGTTTGTTGCCGTAGCGGAAACTAACAGCTTTACAGCTGCCGCGGCTAAACTGAAAACGTCAGTGGCACAAATCAGTCGCCGCGTATCGGCACTTGAAGAGCGTCTTGCGGTTAAGTTACTGCATCGCACGACGCGAAAAGTTTCTCTGTCTGAAGCTGGACAGCTTTATTATCAGCAGTGCAAACACTTGGTCGAAGGGCTAGAACTAGCTGAGCTTGCTGTAACGCAAATGCAAACCGAACCGCGAGGTTTGCTGCGTGTGACAGCGCCTGTGACCTATGGGGAAATGAACCTCGCACCGCTCTTGCATCAGTTTTTGGAGAAGTACCCGCGTGTGGATCTCGATTTAGTTCTGACCAATCAAAAACTGGATTTGATAGAGCAAGGGGTAGACGTGGCGATTCGTCTTGGCCGCCTGCAAGACTCCAGCATGATCGCAAAGCGTCTTTCGTCGCGTCAAAATTACGTGTGTGCTAGCCCTATGTATTTGGAGCGATTTGGCGAGCCTCACACATTATCCGAACTGGCTCGACATCAGTGCCTAGTTGGTTCGGTCGATTATTGGCATTTTAAGGAAAATAAACGCGATAAGTCTTTGCGTGTGTCGGGGAGGATTAAATGCAATAGTGGTTTTGCGCTAATGGGCGCCGCCAAACGTGGTTTGGGTTTAGTGCAGTTGCCAGACTATTACGTTCAAGAAGCTCTAGATAACGGTGAGCTAGTCGAGGTGCTGACCGATTACCGAGACGACCGTGAAGGCATTTGGGCACTGTATCCACAAAGCCGAAATTTATCGCCCAAAGTGAGGTTGTTGATCGACTTTTTAGCGCAGGAACTAGCGGATTAGAGTTTTCATGAACTTTAATACAACTGAAGTCGCTAAAACGCCCGGTGATGCCGGGCGTTTTTATTGGGATAAGCGCTTGAACTGGAAATAAATGAACCACTATTGGTTGGATTCCGCGTCTTCACGTTTAATCACTTTGTGCCCATCTTCAGACACGCCTTGCTTCCAATAGCTGCTGATGTAGATATTCTCGCGATCGACTTCTTTCTCATTGCGGAAATATTGGCGCAGCGCGCGCATTGAATCGAACTCACACGCACACCATACCGAAGCGTTACCGTCTAACCACTCGAGTTCGCGAACGCTATCAGCCAAGGTTTGCTGTTCAGTTAGCCAAATCAACTCCATACCGGCTGGCGTGTTTAGGGGTTGAATGTCGGCTGGAGACATCACGCTGATCACAGCGTAGCCTTTGGCCTCTTCTGGCAGCGTACGAATTTTCGCAGAAAGTGCTGGAAGTGCTGTCATATCGGCAGCCATGAAGAACCAATCCGCCTCAGTATTTAAGTTGGAGATGCTACCTGGCCCAACAATGCTGATCGTGTCGCCTTTTTGCGCGGCCATTGCCCAACGCGCTGCAAATCCGCATTGCAGATCTTGCGTTACGTGTCGGACGAAATCCACTTCGATTGAACTGGTTTCTGGATGAAAGCGTCGGATAGTGTAGGTGCGCATGATTGGTCGGTCGTCTTCTGGCAGGATGCTCAGATCCGCGCCGCCCATATCGTTAAACAGTAATTTGATGTAACTGCCTTCGCAGTCACGAGGAAAGTGGCTCAGCGCCTCACCTTGCAAGGTAATGCGCTGCATGTTTGGA
Organism: Vibrio sp. sp1; assembly: GCF_016920955.1. Taxonomy (NCBI): domain Bacteria; kingdom Pseudomonadati; phylum Pseudomonadota; class Gammaproteobacteria; order Vibrionales; family Vibrionaceae; genus Vibrio; species Vibrio sp. sp1. The sequence goes on along the minus strand of NZ_CP060590.1, from coordinate 294,204 downwards.
GTGATGGTTTCTGTGTCTGTGACAACAAGCGTTTTAGGTTGAGGCTTCTTTTTCATTGTTACTTTACTCGATAATTATTCTCTTTCTCATTTAAAGATTATCAAGTTCCCTAACAAGAGGGTAGCGTCTTTAAACAAATTTACACTGTGAATTAACGCCAAAGCCTCAAGCAAAATGCAGTATCTGTCCTTTCCCAATTACGTAAAGTGAGTCGTTTTTTAACCCAAAATAGACTTATATCATTGGAATCGTAGACAACAGCAACAGCGCAGCCATGCTGTAGTTGAACCCCTTAACGCGTTTATCGGTGGTCAACCAACGCTGCAATTGCATACCTGCCGCCGTCCAAAATGTTACCGATGGCAAGTTAGCTAAGCAGAAGATACCGGCGATAAAAGTCAGTTCGAGCCATGCACCGCCACTGCTGTATACCGTAATGGCCGTCAACGCCATCGACCAACCTTTTGGGTTCACCCATTGGAATGCGACAGCCCCTAAAAAAGACATCGGGCGAAAATCGTGTTTTGCTTCTGTTTTGTCGCTGGTGGCGATTTTGTACGTCAAGTACAGCAAATAACTCAAGCTCAATACTTTCAAAATGGAGTGGGTGAGCGGGTAGGCATGGAACAGGCTCATCAAGCCAATGCCCACCAAAATTAACATGGCACCAAAGCCGAAGGTAATGCCCAACATGTGTGGGATAGTGCGTTTAAAGCCGACATTTGCCCCTGAGGTCATCAACATAATGTTATTGGGACCCGGCGTAAAAGTGGAGACAAAAGCGAACAACGCCAAAGCGCCCAGTTGATGATATTCCATAGATTGTTCCTTGAATCAGTTCTCGATAAGTTGAGAACAACTATAAGTAGAACTGAGGTCAATATTGTGCTTTTATTTGATGATTAGAAACTAAATAAGCAATGAAACATCATCATGGATAGATTTGACGAAAGAATATTGCAAGTGCTCAAACGAGACGGAAGAATCTCCAATGTGGAGCTGTCGGAACGCGTTGGTTTATCTCCATCTGCAACCTTACGCCGAGTGCAAGATTTAGAGCGTAAAGGCGTGATCAAAGGCTACCGAGCAGTACTGGATAATCAGCAACTTGGCGTGGGTTTTGTTGCTTATGTGTCGATTGGTTTGGCCTCGCACTCTAAGCAGGCACAGCTGGGTTTCGAAGAGCATGTACGTTTTGTAAACGAGGTGGTGGAATGTCACAACATTACGGGATCTAACGAATATCTCATACGCGTAGAGACGCAAGATCTCGCCGCTTATAAAGCGTTCCATGCTGATGTGTTGGGTGAGTGCGAACACGTCAAGTCGATCACAACGATGGTGGTGATGGACACACCAAAAGACGAGCGATAGCCAAACGAGAGTGACAGTTTTTGTGGCACATGAATTTGAAGTGACTCGAAAGAGTCAGTCGAGTATGAGAATGGTTCACAACAAATGCTGGAAAGCAGATGGCACTCTTACAATTTCCATATTTATTCTCACCTTCTAAATAATCCCATCCTGCTAGTTTTGCTTAAACCGCTTGTGTTTCAGAGCGGCGAGTCAGCAAAATTAAGGATGAACGATGAAATCACATGTAACACTTCCTCTTTTGAGCTTAAGCGCTGTTGCCGCATTGAGCTCATTTAACGTCAACGCCCACGGCTGGGTAGAGTTTCCAAGTGCTCGTCAAAATACGTGTTATTTAGACGGTGGCTTTTGGACCAACGAGATCCCTAACCAAGCGTGTAAAGCGGCTTTTGAAGAATCTGGTGCGTACCCGTTTGTGCAACGCAGCGAAATTGCAGCAAACGTACCAAATTACCGAGATATGGAGCATGTGAAAGCCGTGGTTCGCGACGGTGAGCTATGTTCTGCTGGCGATACAGCTAAGAAAGGCTTGAACATTCCTTCTCCAAACTGGCAGCGCACCAATGTTACGCCAGATGCAAATAACCAGATTGAATTGGTGTTTTACGGCAAAGCGCCGCACAACCCATCATACTGGGAATTCTATCTCACCAAGCCAACTTATGATGATTCAAAACCTCTTACTTGGAGTGATTTAGAGCTGATCGACACCGCAGGTGATGTGTATGTTGATGCGGAAAAACGCTACCGTATTCAGGTGACTTTCCCTGCTGATCGTTCGGGCGATGCGGTACTTTACACTCGTTGGCAGCGTATTGATGTCGCTGGGGAAGGTTTCTACAACTGTAGTGACATTACGTTAAACGGAACAGGCACGACGCCACCGACTGACCCTGTTGATCCAACCGAACCGGGCAATAATCTGACATCTCTAGGCTACTTTGTTCAGCAAGGTTTCGGACCAGTAGAAGCGGGTGACACCATCCGTTTCCGTACGTTTAATGCGACAGGCAATGAAATTGTCGATATTTCACTGCCAATCAGCGCAAACAATACGACGACTTGGGCGGCAGAAATTGCGGATCAATTTAACGCGCAGCAAACGGGCGATTGGTACGTGGGCATTTGGCATCAAGAGATGAACCACTACATGTTCGATAGTAACAACGTGAATGCGAACCAAGTATTAGCGCCAAGCGCAGACTTCAGTTATGCGTTGTCACTGATCAAAGCGGATGTACCGCCACCAGTTGAACCAACCAACTTGTGGGACAAGACGGCTGTTTACGACCAAGGTGATGTGGTGACGCACAACGGCAAAGAATGGACCGCCCAGTGGTGGACGTCTGGTGAGGAACCTGGCACAACGGGTCAATGGGGTGTATGGCGTTAAGCCATTTATTCTGGCTCTGAACAATAAAACCCTTCTCATGTGAGAAGGGTTTGTTTTTTCAGTCTAAAACGACCACTTTGGTCGAGTGGTTGTCTTGAAAATCAGAGCACATATCGTTATTCGCTTGCTCTCCACTCGTTCCAGTTGAGCATCGCGTAGTCTGCCAGTTTGAGCATCGGAATGTCTTCGTGCGTATCACCGTAGGCATAAACAGACGCAAATTCGTCGAGCGAAAACGTGGCCCTAACGCGCGAGACTTTTTTTTCTAAACTGCAATCACCTTGCTGGTAAAAGCCACTCAGTTTTGGCTGTTCTGAGATCAGTTCACTGCACAGCAAGTGGTAACCGTTCGCTTCACACCAAGGCTTGAGATACGCATTGAGTGATGCCGACACCACCACAATGGTATCGCCTCTGTGCTGATGCCACGCCAACCTTTCCATCGCTTCTGGCCGTAAGTACAGCGGGATCACTTCGTGGGCAAACTGAGCGCCAATCGCTTCAATTTTCTGCGTTTCTTTCCCTGAAAATGCAATAAAACTGCTGAGAGGACGCATAACACGAGCGGGTAACACTCCGAGTTTGTACAGCGCATAAAATGGCATGATAGCGACCTTTCCCACTCGTTTGCGCAGGCCATAAGCAGAATAGTGGAGGAAAAGGCTAAACATATCCTCTCGGGTGATGGTGCCATCAAAATCAAACAGTGCCAGTGACGGCTTAGTAGTATCGAGCAAACTCAGCGCCTATTTTTTGGTTTAAGATCGTTTTGTGTTTATTGATAAAACACCGCCAACCAGATGGTTTCTTGCGTTGGGTCAGTCCAGCTCACTTTGTGTTTGGTATGAGCTGGAATCGTAACGTGATCGCCTGCCTCAAGTCGTTGCACGACACCTGATTCAAAAGTCAGCTCACCTGCTCCTTTAAGAACCAAGACCCATTCATGTTCTTCTTGATCGTACCAGCCACTTTCGGGAGAGGTTTGCCCCGTTGAGAGAATGCGTTCTATACGCAGGTTTTTGTGGGTCAGCAGGTCTTCGAACACTTCCTCGTCGAGGTTATTCGGTAAGTCTTTAAACAGGTTCATGGCCTTTCCTTAGAGAATGATCAGTCCAAAAGGCGCAAGCAATTGCTCTTGTTGCCAATCACAAATTTTAACACCAAACAGAGAAACGCGGCGAACATCCAGCCCGTCTAGTTCGACATGAGTCAGATCACACTGCTCAACGTTAAAGGTTCCCCATTGTTCTGGCGAGAATTCGCAGCGAGATAAATCCGAGCCTTTGAGAGTTGCCCCTGCGAGGTTCGCACCGTTCCAACGGTTTTCAAAGAGGTCACATTTTTCTAGTAACACTCGCTCGAAGTTACAGTAGGTGAGGTTGCAGCCAGTAATAAAAGCAGAACAGAAAAACATGGTGTTACTGACGCGATTAGCAAAGTTCGCACCTTGGAAGTTTGCCCCTTTGAGATCGCACTTACGTAGCTCCAAGCCCATACAATTTGCGCCGTTAAACAGGCTCATCGCCAACATGCAGTTCGTAAAGCTAGCGTCTTTTAAGTTCGCGAAGCGAAAACTACACCCTTCTAGCGCTTTGGATTCGATAAAGCGACAGTCGATGAACTTAGCATCGCGCAGATCGGCATGGTCGAAACAGCACATATAAAAGTGGCAGTTTTTAAAGGTAGCATTCTGAAAATCGTGATGAGAAAAGTTTTCTCGTTCAAAAATGAGATCGGTTTTTAACATGTCTTCTCCTTAGTTGCGAGCAGACTAGCACTCCAAGTGACTGATTTTCCAGAAAAATAACTTCTTGTATTTCAGTGTTTTACAAACCCCTCAAATCGCGATTTTAAGGGGTCAAACGAGCTTTTTAAGTGGGTTGTTTTTTGAAAATAGAAGACGTAGAGGACGAAAAAAGTTTTTGCTGGCTACGAGCCTTAACGAGAGGATTCGCATTTATGGGTATGCATGGCAACTCACACGCACAGTTTGCATTACAGAATTGTATCCTATTTGCATAATTTGTTGATCAATATGGCGTTTCTCCATACAAAAAACCTATATTTTTCACAAATTGATTTCCATCAAAATAGTAGGGTTTCTATGTGCTAGATTGCGTACAGCTCAAAAAGATATAGATACCCGTGTGCTTCAAGGCGCTGAGTTTACTTGAAATCTCAGATCAGTTAGCAGGCACCCCTTTGGGTACGACATAACGAAGCCCTACGAAAGGAAATAAAAATGAAAAAAACAATCTGCAGTCTAGCAGTGGTTGCTGCACTCGTGTCACCAAGTGTTTTCGCTCATAAACAAGGTGACTTCGTTCTTCGTGTTGGTGCGGCGTCTGTCGTTCCAAACGACAGCAGCGATAAGATTCTTGGTTCTCAAGAAGAATTGAAAGTGGATTCAAATACGCAGCTTGGTTTGACGTTTGGCTACATGTTTACAGACAACATCAGTTTAGAGCTTCTAGCAGCAACACCATTCAGCCACGATATTTCAACAGACTTGTTAGGTCTTGGTGATATCGCGGACACCAAACACCTTCCACCAACGCTTATGGTGCAGTACTACTTTGGCGAGCCACAAAGTAAGTTCCGTCCATACGTGGGTGCAGGTCTCAACTACACCATGTTCTTTGATGAGGGCTTCAATAGCACGGGTAAAGGCGCTGGTCTTTCAGATCTTAAGTTGGATGACTCATTCGGTCTAGCAGCGAATATTGGTGTGGACTACATGATCAACGATCAATGGTTCCTCAACGCTGCTGCGTGGTACGCAAACATTGAAACAGAAGCAACTTACAAAGCAGGTGGAGAGAAGCAAAAAACCGACGTCAAAATTAACCCTTGGGTATTTATGATCAGCGGCGGTTACAAGTTCTAAGAAAAACCAGTAGTTACACGCACATTACTATTATTGGCATGACTTTGGGGGCGGTTACGGGGACTGCCCCTCTTTTTTATCCTCGTTTTGATTGCACATCATTTACTCCACTTAGCAACATGCAAAATTGGATCTTTACCTTGCAGATCATTTTATTGTCGGAAGATCGAAAAGTCCTACACTGATCACATAATTGAACAAGTGGACAATATAAATGAGCGACGACATCGCAAAGCATTCCTCCTCCAGATCTAAGCTGGTAAAAACTCTTTTCTTTACTCTCTGTGTTATCGCATTTGGTGCGATGTATTGGTCTTGGCAGTATTCAGACAGTCACCCAAGCACAGAAGATGCCTATGTTAGGGCAAAAATTTTGTCGGTAGCGCCTCAGGTAAAAGGCCAAGTGGTTTCTGTGGATGTCAAAGACTTCCAATCTGTTAACAAAGGTGACCTACTGCTGAAGATAGATTCACGCCCATATTTGTTGGCAGTGAAGCAAGCAAAAGGGGCATACCAATTGGCGGTCCAGCAACATGACGTTGCTGATAAGCAGGTAACTGAAGCCGTTGCGGGCTTAGATGCGGCGCGATCTAACCTGACAGAAGCGCAAGTGGAGTACAAACGTACGGATTCTCTAGTGAAACGTAAACTGGCGTCAGACCAAGATTTAGATACGGCGAAAAACAAACTAGCCAATGCCCAAGCGAGCCTAGAGCAAGCGCGCGCGACGGTAGAAAAAGCCATTGCGAACCGTGGTGAAGAAGGCGCAGAGGCTGCGGTCGTTCAACAAGCTGCAGCACAGTTAGCGCAAGCGGAGCTGAACTTGAGCTACACCGACATTACGTCACCAGTGGATGGCATTGCCGGTGAAATCAATACGCACGTAGGCTCGGTCGTTAGCGTGGGTCAAACGCTGTTCCCTGTGATTTTAAAAGACAGCTATTGGGTACGCGCGAACTTTAAAGAAACCGATCTTACTCATATTAAACCTGGTATGCATGCGGATGTGGTGATTGATATGTACCCAGACGTGGTGTGGAAAGCAACGGTAGAGCAGCTGTCGCCTGCGAGTGGTACATCGTTCTCCTTGATGCCACCAGAAAACGCAACGGGTAACTGGGTTAAAATCAAACAGCGTTTCCCTGTACGTTTGGCATTAGAAGTACCGGCCGATGCGCCGCAACTTCGCGTGGGTGCGAGCTCAGAAGTCACCATTGATTTGCAAAGTAGCGTGCAATGAGCCATCAAATTACGGCAGACAAACGGGGGATTGCCACCGTCGCCGTGATGCTTTCTGCCATCATGGTGTTAATCGATATGACCGTTGCGAACGTGTCGCTATCGCACATGATGGGCGCGTTGGGCGCAACGGCAGACCAAATTACGTGGGTGCTGACGGGTTACAGCATGGCGGAAGCGATCTTCATTCCGATGACCAGTTTCTGGGTGTCGCGCTTTGGTGAACGCAAAGTCATGCTGGTTGCCGTGGTCGGTTTTGTGATTGCCAGTGCGCTTTGTGGGCAAGCACAGTCTCTTGAAGAGATGGTGCTATTTCGCATTATCCAAGGCGCTTTCGGCGCGTCGGTGATTCCATTGGCGCAGTCGACGTTAGTGCAGATTTATCCGTATGAGCAAAAAGGCAAAGCGATGGCGATTTTCTCCATCGGCATTTTGCTTGGTCCTATTTTGGGCCCAGTTGTGGGTGGTGTGATCACCGACAACATTAACTGGCGCTGGATTTTTTACATCAACTTGCCATTCGGTTTGATCTGTACCTCTTTGATTTATCGCTATATCCACATCGACAACAAATCCAAACCTAACTTTGACTGGTGGATCATCGGTTACATGGCGTTAGGTGTGGGCGCGTTGCAGTTTGTGTTGGATAAAGGGAATGAAGAAGACTGGCTCGACTCACGCATGATTCAGACGGCGATATTGCTCGCAGTCATGGGATTGGTGATGTGGATCTATCGCAGTTGGAAAACCAAAAGTCCAATAGCGCCATTGTGGCTGCTGAAAGACCGAAACCTTATGGTCTCGTCATTGATGATTGCCGTGGTGTCGATGGCGATGTTTGGCCTGACGACTCAACAACCAATGCTGTTGGAAAGCTTGCTGGATTATCCGGTCTCAACCACTGGTTTATTAATGGCACCGCGTGGGTTGGCGTCAGCGGCGATGTTGATTTTGGTGATTAAGCTCAATCCGCAATTCGATCCCAGAATCAAAATAGTCTTTGGCTTGAGCTGCATCGGGATTGGTAGCTATTTGATGACGCAGTACTCACTGCAGATCGATACATTTTGGATTGTGATGCCGAGTATGATTCAGGGGATGGGGCTTGGTTTAACCTTCTCGACGCTATCCACCTTGGCGTATTTAACGATTCCGAAAGAGCAATCTGTTGCGGCGGCGAGTATTTACAATCTGTTCCGTACCATTGGTAGCTCGTTTGGTATTTCTATCGCCACCACGTTCCAATATCGTGATAGTCAGCAGCAATGGCATGCGCTGGGAGAGGGTATTAATCCTTATAATCCTAACTTGCATGACTGGGCGGCCAATCAGGGGCTTTCTATTACCGACCCGGTTGCGTTAGACCAATACCAACAGATGTTGCAGCAGCAATCGCAAATGGTCGCGTTTGTGCACACCTTCCAGCTTGTGGGAGTGATGTTCGTGATCATGATGCCGATGCTGGTTTTCATTCGGTCGCGTGAATAACATGAAGTTCCGGTGAATAGTGTAAGAGAACGCCTCTCAAGTTGTGTCAGCTTGAGAGGCGTTTTTTATTGGACAGTGCCAGTGAAAGAAGGACGTTTACTCAAATGTCACTTCGTCAAAATGCGGATTGGTTTTGAGCGCGCGCATTGCGACTAATTGTTCAGTCGGGAAGGCGGTGTGCTCACCATCCATATCTAAAAACAAGCACTCTTGTCGCTGCATGTCGTAGCCTGTGTCGAACGCGTTGCCCTGATGAGTTTCACCATTTTTTAGTGTGATCTCGATAGGGAGCTTAAACATACAGGCGATTTCAATAAAATCGTATTGGCTGCAAGTCACCATAGCTTTCTCCTTTCAAACCGACGCAGTATTCAGAAGGTTTGAGAACCGCTTCCTTAATATAGAAAACGTTTGATTGAAACTGAATCTTCATCTTACACCTCATTTTGGTCACGAAATAGACATACACGCACGTTTTAATAAACCTACTGTTGAGCGTTCGCAAGCGAGACAAAACTACGATATGTCTGAAACGATACTTAAGCGCACATACCTAACGAGTGAACAAAAGACACAAAAGCCAAGTTCACTGATTTCCCCTCAAACCTACCATGCGCAGTTGGCGCACCGTGTTCACCACTCGCCTCAATTTGAAAACGGCCGCGTTAAAAACGAGATGCCAAATATCCCTAGCCCGCAATCATTCTGGCAGGTGTGTTGGAGCTATCTTGGTGGTAGAACGCCATTGAGTCCTAACGAACATCTGCCACATTTCCCAATTCAACCTACGCAGTTTGCGCAGAGAAGTGAATCGATGCGCGTTACTTGGCTGGGCCATTCCACCATGCTGGTGGAGGTCGATGGCATTCGAATTCTGACTGATCCGGTATTTGATTACGCTTCTCCGTTCATCGCAAAAGCGTGGTTTGAACGCAATATTCCCAATACCCATGCCAGAGATTGTTTGCCGATTCCTGAAATTATCGTGATTTCGCACGATCATTACGACCATTTAGAAGCATCGACCATACGTTTCTACGCCGATAAACCCGTGACTTTTTATGTACCCTTAGGGGTTGGCAAGCATCTGATAAAGTGGGGCGTTTGCGCAGACAACATCGTGGAATTCGATTGGTGGGATAGCGTGCACTATGCCGGAATCGAACTGATTTGTACGCCTGCTAACCATAATTCGGGTCGTACTTATTTCGATAAAAACTCGACCCTGTGGGCTTCTTGGGTCATCAAAGGCAAAGAAGAGACGCTCTATTTTAGTGGCGATTCAGCTTACGATTCGCACTTTTCCGAGATCGCACTGCGATGTGGACCAATCGACATTGCCTGTTTGGAAGTGGCTGCTGATGTGAAAGGCCAAGGTTATCCGGTCGAAAACTGGGGGCACATGCAGGCTCATCATACCGTGCAAGCGTTTCGCGATTTAAATGCGAAAAAACTGTTGCCCGTGCATTGGGCTACATACGAGCTATTTACTCACCGCTGGGACGAACCGATTTTAGATTTGCTTACCCATTGTCAAAAAGAACATATAACGCTGCTGACGCCAATGCCGGGGGAGAGTTTTTACGTTCATCAAGAACATATAAATAAACAATGGTGGCGAGAAAAAGAAATAGGTGAGCCAGATATAATTTTGACTTAATAATATGTTCTTACTTCAATAATTATTTTAGAAGTTAACCTTGTTATTTTCAGAATATAACAAGGTTTTTTACTCGCTTACTCATCAATCACTTGAGGTTTTAACTCGACGACATTTCCTTCCGGATCATGTATATAGAGTGATCTACCGAACCCTTGTGCGCCATACCGCTTCGCAAACTCTTCGGTTTCAATGCCGCGCGCACGCAGATATTCCAGTAATTCATCCTCGGAAAAAGGCGCCAATTGCAGGCAAAAATGGTCAATATTACGACCATTTTGAACTGGTGGCTTACCGCCGAGTTGGCCCAATTCGCTGTCTACCGTCACTACATCAATCAATGCGTTACCTGCCCTAAGTTGAGTTAAACCAAGTTCCGTTACTTCGCGTTCGACAGGGCAGCCCAAAATGTCTCGATAGAAATGCAACATAGCATCGAGGTTACAGGTCCTTAAAACAACATGATCAAGCGCTTTGATGGCGATTGGATTTTTGGTGGGCATGCTTCACTCCTTTTTGCATTGTGTTGAGGTAAGTATAAAGTGACCTTAAAAGTGGTGAGAGAAATGATCAAATTCCAGATGTTTTTTTGCTAGAGCGAGTGCAGAAACACTGCAACTCAAAGCAAACAAAAAAGGCTAGCGTATTGCTAGCCTTTTGGGATATGGATGGGGCTATTACTCGTAATCAGAAGCGTAAGTTTCTTCGTAAGAGTGTGAGTAAAGCTCGAATAGGTTGCCGAATGGGTCTTCTAGGTAAACCATTTTCGCAGGCTTATTATCGTCTTCTGGGTGGTAACGCATGATGTCCATGCGAACTTTGCCACCTAGTGCTTCGGTGCGTTTGATAGCACCTTCAAAATCGTCTGTCTGTAAACAGAAATGGAATATACCGATGCGAGAAAAATCCACTTCATGGCGCTCTTGACGTTCTTTCATTTCGAATAACTCAAGGCCGATGCCATCACTTGTCACAAGGTGCGCAATGTTGAAGCCTTTAAAGCCTTCCCCAAAGACCGCAATACACATTCTGCCAATTGCCGTTTCGCGTTCTTCAATCACTTTCGTGTTGCCCATAACGACTTTTAGACCTAGCGCTTGCGTGTAAAACTCAACCGCTTTGTCCATATCTCCGACCATAATACCGACATGATTCATTTTCATTTGTTTGCTCCCAACATGTGTGTTTGAACGTTGTCTTGTTTCGATGTGGGAGAGTATATGGCGTGATATTGATTACATGAAATTATCATAAATTATAAAAATGATAATTTTATTTAATGATGTGCGTATTGGGATTGATTTAGTGAGCTAAGGCCTCAACAGCTTGCCTCACCGAGGTGAAATGAATCTTGATAATGCACCGTTGCGCGAGGCTGAATTCATGCGATTGGATTAATGACGTAACCTCTTCTACGGACAGCGTTCGTTCTTTTGGGTGTAAAAGAGTGGTGTTCGAACCATTGTTTTTCAATTCGAACGTGTTGCCATTTGAGTCAATAACGTAATCATCTTGCCCAAAAATGAGGGCTTCGCATTCAGAGTCTAAGTCGGACTGGGAATGCGTGTAGATCAGCTCATCGTCGCCGTCTAGTTTTAGCAAGCATGGCCAGCATACTGCGTGGTCTCTCATGGTTAACTCATTATTCATTGTTATTTAGAAACTTGACCCAGGTTGTTGCAAAAACGCTAACTCTTCGGGAGTGCTCTTTCTTCCCAGTATCGCATTGCGATGAGGATAGCGCCCAAACTGGTCGATGATGGCTTTGTGTTTTAGCTCAAAATCGTAGTTATTTTCAAGCCCTGATGCGCGAAACAATTTTTCAGCTTCGACATGAATGAGGCGAGATTCGCTATGCATAAATGGCATGTACAAAAAACTTAGCTGCTCAGGCGCTAATTCTTTGTCGTGACCTAACCGAATTGCCTCTTGAGCCAATGCTAATGCGAGTGGGTCTTGTGCAAACGCTTTTGGGGTGTTGCGATACACATTACGTGAAAACTGGTCGAGGACGATGATTTCGGCCAATCGTCCTTGTGCGCTGTTACGCCAATTAAACAGTTCACAACGAGCGGCTTGTTCTAATACCGAGGCAAATCGCGATGCAATACGCTTGTCCAGTTCTGGGTTGTTTTCAAACCAATTTTGGGGCGATAGCTCCTCGAACCAAAATTTGATGACTTCTTGGTACATGGATCTTCCTTCCTATTGCATTAGCTAAAGAATAAAAAGCCAGAAGGCGAGCTCCTGGCTTTCTGCGTGTTATCGACCGTAAGTCTCTACGATGTAACGTTCAAAATCGTCACACATTTGTTCGTCAGAGATGGCGTTGCTTGCCAGCTCTTTACTGCCGTCGACGACTTTAATCGCGGCGTTCAGTGAAGCGACTGATGCTCGCTCTCGCGTCGCAAGTGAGTCGATTTTCTTCTGCTGCACTTCCCATGCCTGTTCTGGCGACAGGTTACACACGTCTGCAAGGTATTTGGCATTGAAGCCTTCGCCAGTCAGGCTGACAATGGTTTCGTTGTGCGACAAGTGATTACCTGCGTGCCAGTAGTGTTTTGCCAGCAGTGGGCCAATTTCTGGGTTATCCGTCAGGTAACCAAACTTCTCAAGGAAGTATGCACGGGTCTGATACACCGCCATGTGCGCGAGTAGATAACCTTGATACGCACAAGCTGCTTCGTCGGATAGCAAATGTGGAATCGCCATCAGTGGGCGAGGGCTGCATTCCAAACCAAGGATCTGCTTTTCACAATCGCGAGCGAGCTTAGTGATGCGCTCTGGCGTTAACTCGTCATCGCTCAATTGATACAACGCGCGCTCAAAATATGGTACAACCAAGATGCTACGTTCTTCATAAGCTTTGAATGGCTGACGGCTGTTGATCATTGCTTGAATAATCTCATCAGGAACAGAATTCCCTTCATCATCCAGTGCGTACTGTTTTAGCCAATCGGCATCGGTTAACAGGCTATCACAGAACATCGACTGAGTTTCTGCATAAGCCATTGACGTCGGCGAAAACTCCTGCGAGAAACAAGGCGCGTTCATTTTTACGTTCGCAAAGTGTGCTGCGTGGCCGCCTTCGTGGAACAGCGTGTTAATGCCATCGTAGCCGCTTCCCACTTGGTCTGGTTTGGCATTACTGGTGAAGTTCACCTGCGCTGCGACCCATTCGCCTTGATTATAGAAAGAAGGGATAGGGCCGTGGCAGAACCCATTCGGGTACTTACCTTTGCGATCTAGTAAATCCAGCGTTAGCGTCGCGCCAGAGTAATCAATATTTAGGCGACCAAATGATTCTACCCAGCGTCTCAGAGATTTTGAGAACGGCACGTATGGGTCAAGGTCACGCATAACGTCACCCGCGAATGAGTAAACAAAGTTGTAGCCTGCTAGTGCGCTTGCGCCTTTCTCTTTCGCCAAGTTTTCTAAGCTGTTTAGGTGTGCATCTCGCGTGCGTTGTTCGAAATCTTCCAAAATCTCGAATAGCTGCTCAGTGCTCATCTTTTCCGTTTTTTGCACGGAGTAATCAAAGAAAGTCGCATAACCCAGTGAGCGAGCGAACTGGTTGCGCAGTTTGATCAGTTCAATAAAGCCGTTTTGCAGTAGCCATTGTTCAAGGTTCAGCAACGCTTGATGAGCCGATTGGCGAACTTCTTCATGATTGCTGGTGCGAATGGTTGAGCTTAATACTGGAAGTGAACCTTCTACTTGCTCGCCGTTCTCATCGGTAAATGTTTGTACGTGGTTCTGTTTTTTCTTGAAGAGCTCAGCTTCAAAGGCAATGAGCTGATTTTTCAACGCTTGTGCTTTTTCGCCCTCGATAGCGTGAGATTCAAACATCGCCAGCCAACCAGATAGACCCGTAATGGTTTGTTGTTTCTCTTGTGGGTCGGTAATTGAGTCCGCGGCTTCAAGCTGTTGTTTGATGTCAGTAATTTGCTCGGCGTTGCTTAAAAAGCTTGTCCATGCCGTTTGTGCTTGCGTCGAGCCATCATGGTCATCGCTGATCCCCATGTAAGTTTCCCAAAAGAAATCTTCTTTGGTGCGGTGAATCGCAAGGTAACGTTTATTGAGGTCGTTGAGATAATCCGTTGCGGTCATTTTGATCCTTCAAATGGTTTCGTTATGTAGACAGTTGATTATTGCACGCTTGGTCGCGAGAAAGGAACGCTAATCTCATTTGTCGATTTTGCATCGCGTAAAGGTGATTTTACTATTTGTTTACATTTGGGTGAGTTAATAGGAGTTATGAGCTTGCAGTGTTAAGACTGGTATGGAGTTTACAGTTTATTAAGTAATTAATCTGCAGTGCGCTATCGATGATCCTTATCAGGTGTAATAAGATTTCCATATCGTGGCGATACAGTTGGAAACGATATGATAAATAAGACAAAAGTTACGTTATTGGCGGTAGGTACGATTTTAGTTGGATGTTCCACAGTCGCGCCACCAAGAAATGATGCGGTTGAAAGCATTCAACAAAAGTGCTCTGTGATTTTAAGCAATGATGTTGCGGGCGATCAGCGCTGGCAGACGTACAACGGCTTGCTTGTAGAATATGCCGTGCATGGCGTTAAGAGTCAGGCACAACTGGAACGTTTTGAAGCGTTTGTGCAGAGAGTGCAAGATGATGAGTCTGGACAGTTAGTTACTGAGTTGATTGAGGTCACCGACTGGGGATGCTCAAACGGCAATTATCTTGAAGAGATGAGCTTGTTTATTCAAGAAGTTCAAAAGTAAAAAACCGAGCGTTAAGTCGCTCGGTTTTTCTGTTTGTGGAACGCTTTTGTACGCCGGTTCGTCAGGACGTTTACTCCTCTGGATACTCGCCCATACCTTGCGTTTTACCTTCCGCTTTCCAATGCTCTCCAGGAGCAAATGCTTCATCGCATAAATCTACGGTGTAGCCCATTTCTGTGATTTCCTTCAAAGTGAGGTTATCAGCAATATTTGCAACTTCCCCCGATTTATTCCGTAACTCCATGTTGATCTCTCCTCTGTAGGTAGACGAGTGGCATCAATGCACAGTGAAGAATGCATTGCTAACCTTTGTTCTAAGTATATAACCCTCTGCTAAAAATGAAGGTTTAATCCACTTTTTAAATGTGGTTAATTGGATAATGCTTTGAGCTGCTTCCGTTATTTAGAACCGCAGCATCGCGATAGTTTGCCATTTGTGATTTATTGAGTGATTAAACGGTCAATTTGGAAACTCGAAATGGTGATTCTCGACCACGCTTTAGCACAACAAATTGTTGATCGAACCATGTCCATCATTGGTCACAATGTGAATGTGATGAACTCGGCAGGCATCATCATTGGCAGTGGCGACCCTAAACGTGTTGGGCAAGTGCATGATGGCGCGGTACTGGCGCTGAATCATGGCGATTCGCTAGAGCTTAATGAGCAGCAATGTTTGACGTTGCAGGGTGTCAAACCCGGTATCAATATGTTGTTGAAATTACATGGCGACGTGGTCGGTATTGTTGGCGTCACAGGCGAGCCGGAGAAAATCCGAGATTTTGCAAAACTGGTTAAAATGACCGCTGAACTGACAATCGAGCAAGCTGCGCTGGTGGAAAAATTTCAGTGGGACAGACGTCATCGTGAAGAGTTTATTCTGGCTTGGATCAATGGCAAATTGACCGATGAAGAGCTGAAAGATTGGGCGATGCGTCTTTCTATCGATGTTACTCAATCACGGGTGGCAACGGTGATTGAAGTCTCGACGCCGTCCGCCTCGAAAAGCATGAAGAGTGTGCGCAATATTGTTGAGCTGCTTGAATACCCAGAGCGTAACAACCTAGTTGCGATTGTCTCAGTGAATGAAATTGTGGTGCTGAAACCGTGTCATTCCGCCAAGCAGTGGGATAGCCAAATCGAAAGTGAACGCATTGATAAGTTGATGTCGCGTTTAAGCGATCACGATTCGCATACGTTTCACATTGCGCTAGGGCAGCTGTTTAATGAGCCTAAAGATGTCGCGTTGTCATACCAAAGCGCGAAGCAGGTATTAGCCATTGGCAAGCAGTTCTACCCAGAGAAACGTAAGTACCTGTTCGATGAACTTCGTTTGCCTGTTTTGTTAGCGCCGTTGGCGGATATTTGGCAAGGTGAACAAATTATTGATGGCGTGAAACGGTTGAAAGAGAAAGACAAATCCGGGCAATTATTGAAAACCCTAGATGCGTTGTTTGAATGCAATGGCAATGTGACGGAATGCTCTAAAATGCTGTTTATTCACCGGAACACTCTGCGTTATCGGTTAGAAAAAATCACCGAGATAACGGGGCTACCAACCACCAATTTTGTGGGGTTAGCGGAGCTTTATATTGCGACTCGGCTCTCAAAAATGGCGTGACATTGTGCATTTGCACAATACGCGTTATTTTTTGACCACATCATTTGTCACTCCGCCTAAAGGAATTCGAAAGCAAACGATTAATAATTCATGCGTCCCTACATGTTGAGTGAGCCAACACGGACTCGCTCAGCAAAATAAGAATAAATGGAGTTATCATGAACCTTATATTAATCCTGCTTGGGGTGATCGCATTTATTGTGCTCACGACCACCAAATTCAAATTACATCCCTTTTTAGCGCTGATCATCGCGGCGTTCCTTGCGGCATTTGCTTACGGCTTACCGGCAGATAGCATTGCCAAAACCATTGCTTCTGGCTTTGGCGGCATCCTTGGTTACATTGGTTTGGTTATCGTTTTAGGTACCATCATTGGTGTTATTTTGGAAAAAAGTGGTGCGGCGATCACCATGGCCGATACGGTCATCAAAGTGTTGGGTGAGCGTTTCCCAACATTGACCATGAGCATCATCGGTTACATCGTTTCTGTTCCAGTATTTTGTGATTCAGGCTTTGTCATTCTGAACTCGCTCAAAGAATCACTCGCTAAGCGTTTAAAAACCTCAAGCGTTGCGATGAGTGTGGCGTTGGCAACTGGCCTATACGCAACGCACACGTTTGTGCCGCCAACTCCTGGCCCGATTGCCGCTGCGGGTAACTTAGGCCTGGAATCTAACCTTGGTTTAGTGATTGGTGTGGGTGTGTTTGTTGCAGCGGTTGCGGCGTTAGCGGGTATGTTGTGGGCGAACCGATTCCAACATGTTGAACCAGATGGCATTGAAGCCGTAGAAGAAATTCAGCAAGACTGGCAAGCACTCAAAGCGTCTTACGGCAAATTGCCAACGGCGAGCCAAGCATTCGCTCCTATTTTTGTTCCTATCTTATTGATCTGTTTTGGCTCTATCGCGAAATTCCCAAGCCTACCGCTGGGCGAAGGTTTTGTGTTTGATGTTCTGACTTTCTTAGGACAGCCACTAACGGCATTAGTGATTGGCCTGTTCCTTTCTGTTCGCCTACTCAAATCAGACAACAAGATTGAAGAATTTGGCGAGCGAATCAGCCAAGGTATTACGGCTGCTGCGCCTATTCTTTTGATTACCGGTGCGGGTGGCGCATTTGGCGCGGTATTAAAAGCCACGCCGCTAGGTGAATACTTGGGTACGACGCTATCGGCGCTGGGCGTGGGTATTTTCATGCCATTTATCGTTGCGGCTGCGCTAAAGTCGGCGCAAGGATCATCAACGGTTGCATTGGTGACCACATCGGCTTTGGTTGCGCCTATGCTTACGCAATTGGGGCTCGATTCAGAAATGGGCCGCGTATTAACGGTGATGGCGATCGGTGCAGGTGCGATGACGGTTTCTCATGCAAACGACAGTTTCTTCTGGGTAGTTTCGCAGTTTAGCCGCATGTCGGTGGGCTTAGCGTACCGCGCGCAAACCATGGCTACGCTCGTTCAAGGTGTCACGGCAATGGCATTGGTGTACATTTTGAGCCTCGTTCTCTTATAAGTCTCTGGAAGTACGTATGAAAGTGGTAATTGCACCTGATTCATTTAAAGAAAGCTTAACTGCCAAACAAGTGAGCGAGGCGATCAAAACGGGTCTTGCTCGCGTATGGCATGATGCTGAGTTTGTTACGGTTCCGGTCGCAGACGGTGGCGAAGGCACGGTTCAATCTTTGATAGATGCAACTCAAGGCGAACAAGTCTTCACAACAGTGACCGCGCCATTAGGGAATGATGTTGAAGCGTTTTATGGCATCCTCGGCGACGGCGAAACCGCAGTTATTGAAATGGCGGAGGCCAGTGGGCTGCACCTTGTGCCGAGTGACGCTCGCGACCCAAAACTGACCAGTAGCATTGGTACCGGACAGCTGATCAAACACGCGCTAGACAGAGGCATTCAACGCTTAATCATTGGTTTGGGCGGCAGCGCTACCAATGATGGTGGCGTGGGCATGTTGACCGCGTTGGGGGTGGCGTTTCTTGATGAATCTGGTCATGCAATTACCCCAAATGGAGGCGGGTTAGCGGCGCTTGCGTCCATCGATATTTCTGGTCTTGATCCTCGCTTAGCAACTTGCGAAGTGTTGGTAGCGTGCGATGTTGATAACCCACTCTGTGGTGACAAAGGCGCGTCGGCTATCTTTGGCCCGCAAAAGGGAGCGACCGTATCAGACGTTACTCTGCTCGATAACGCATTGCGCAAGTTTGGCGAGTTGACGGAACAAGCGACGGGTAAGCATGTACTGACTCGTGAAGGGGCGGGTGCTGCTGGTGGTATGGGCGCGGCCTTGCTCGGGTACACGCCAGCACGTTTGCAACCGGGAATTGAGATTGTGCTTGAAACGGTCAAACTTGCTCAGCATGTTGCGGATGCGGATATCGTATTTACAGGCGAGGGTCGAATCGATCATCAAACCGCACATGGCAAAACGCCGATGGGCGTTGCTCAGGTCGCCAAGCAGTGTAATTTACCAGTCATTGCATTAGCAGGCTGTGTGGGCGACAACTATCAGGCGGTTTATGAGTGCGGCATTGATGCGGTGTTTGCTTGTGTACCAAGGGCGATGAGCTTACCTGAGGCCATGAAAGAGGCCGACGTCAACGTTGCTAACTTAGCCGAAAACGTCGCGAGAATGTGGCAAATTAAGTCGCACTGAAGGCGATGACGATACGAAAAACTCCACCTTTGCGTGGAGTTTTTTGTTGTTACGTGTTTGCGTGTGTAGGCATAAGTTCATTTAGCAAGAGCGAGTTAACAGGCATGCTTTGCTATCAATTTTGCCAGTGTTTGCATCGCTTGACTCCAATCGGTTTCATGACCAAAGTTTGCCACGCTGAGGCGTACGCAATGCCGATATTGCCCTTGAGTGCCAAATACGGTGCCGGGAAGTAGGCTGATTCTGTGCTTATTGCATGCTTGATACAACGCATAGCTGTCCGTGTCTTCGGGCAGTCGCAACCAAAGTAAGAACGAGCCTTGTACGGCGTTGATCTGGTATCGATTTTTTAGAGGTTCGTATTCATCCAAGTATTGATGAAGCATCTGGATAAATCGTCGCATGTTGTTTTGATAAACCCGACCCATTCGCGCAGTATGCGTTCGATACTTGCCTGACGTTAGAAACGTTGCCACGGCGGATTGCATTAGGTTCAAACTGCCCATGTTTTCACACAGTAGATATTGCTCAATTTGATCTCGATATCGCCCCGCCAACATCCAACCAATTCTCAAACGCGAATCGAGCGTTTTGGATAACGAATTTACGTAAATTACGCGTTGCTTGTCATCGAGCAATCTCAAGCTTGGCAACGGCTTGTCATAGCTTAACCCGCCAAACACATCGTCTTCGATAATAGGAACATTGCCGGACGCCAATAGCAATTGCTGGCGCTTTTCTAACGGCATCATGGCACCAGTAGGATTGGTGAAGTTTGGCGTTACGATGATCGCTTTTATGTCCCATGTCGACATCGCTTTTGCTAAGGCTTCGGGGCACATACCGTCTCGTGGGCAACTCGGGATTTCCACCACTTTGAGGCCGAGTGATTCGAGCATCAATAAGTTACCAAAATAACAAGGAGACTCCACCGCGACGATATCGCCTTTTTGTGTCGTTGCGCGCAGCGCTAGGCTTATTGCTTGTTGAGCGCCGTGCGTTACCATGATCTCATCCAACTTGGCTGGTGTGCCCAAATCTTGCGTGATTTTCGCTAGTTGTTTGATTAAGAGGTGATCACCGGGTGGTAATTGGTAATGGCTCGGTACATGCGTTTGCTGGCGACTGTGGCGGCCGATCTCGGCGTACAAGCTTTTGATCGCGGGGGAGTCAATGTTTGGGTGGGCAGAACCGGTAGGCAAACGCTCTTGGTATTCAGGATAAGTAAGGATTTCTTTGCAGATCGAGAGCAAATCCACGCGAGTCGGATCCGGAATTGAGCGAGAGGTCGGCAAGGCGACTTTAACTCGATAACCCGATTTGGGTACCGAGTAAACCAAGTTTTGTGCTTCCAGCTCTTGATACGCACGAATCACGGTATTTTTACTGACGTTTAATTCTTGGCTCAACAAGCGAATGGAGGGCAGTCGATCATCCGCCTGATAAACGCCACCATTGATGGCTTGTTTGAGGTGTTTTTCCACCACGAGGTACTTATTCCCTTCACCGCTTCCCAATAAATCTGTACCCATAAAAACACTTCCATCTGTCACTTTTTGAAAACACTGTACCTAATTACATTAGCAGTATCTCAAAACATAAAACAAGCGTGAGTGAGGCGATCATGTTAATCCGAGCCATCCCTTTTGTATTTGTCATCCTTTGGGCTTCTGGATTCGTTGGTGCGCGTTTTGGTTTGCAATATGCCGAGCCAGCGACACTACTTTCTATCCGTATGGCATTCAATGTCTTATTGTTTCTGGTTCTTGTGGCGGTATTGCGTAGAAGGTTGCCGACAGGAAAAGATTTTTGGCACAGCTGTGTAGTTGGTGCGTTGATCCACGGTTTCTATCTGGGCGGTACTTATTTCGCTATCGCCTTGGGTATGCCTGCTGGGTTGAGTTCGTTGCTGGTGGGTATTCAACCGATTTTAACCGCGGCTTTACTGGTGGCGTTTGTTCGTGAGGAATTTAAACCCTCGCAATGGTTGGGTTTGGCTCTTGGTTTTGTCGGTATCGCTATGGTGTTGATGGGCAAAATGGAGTGGCAATCCGAGCAGCATAAAGTGTTGGCCATTGGTTTGTGTTTGTTGGCTTTGGTTGGTATCACGCTAGGGACGCTGTATCAGAAAAAACATTGCCAACAAGTGGATATGGTGGGTGGTGCGACGGTGCAATATTTGGCCGCGCTCGTCATGTTTCTGCCCGTTGCGATGCAGTTTGAAACCATGCAAGTGCAGTGGGAACTGGAGTTTATTTTGACTGTGTTGTGGTTGGTCGTCGTGCTCTCTTGTGTAGCTATTCTACTGCTGCTGTACATGGTTAAGAACGGTGCTGCATCGAGCGTAGCTTCTGTATTCTACCTAGTGCCGCCAACGACGGCGATTCAGGCTTGGCTCGCGTTTGGAGAGTCATTTGATTGGATGGGGATTTCTGGTTTCGTACTGGCAGCTACGGCGGTGTATTTGGTGGTTAAAAAGCCGGATCTGACGATAAAGAAATCGATTCAAACAGAATATACCTAAATTGGCTAGGGACATTTGCGTATCAGTGGGTACAATCTGCTTCATCTTAATCCGTGGAGCAGAATGATGAAGGTAAAGCCAGATCGAATGACCGCCATGCGTAGCATCATCGAGCAAGTAAAAGCGGAACTACCAATTTATGAACCAGAAACGTTTGTATGTGGACCAGAAGGGCAGTGCATTGGCTGTCCGAAGAAATTGTTGGAAATGGTCGATTCAGAAGTCACTTATTGGGAGTCAGCCATGGAGCGCGGCATTTTTCCGCAGTTCGATGAGATTCGTCGTTTTGGCAAAATGTGCACGAATGTTCGTCGTGGTCTGGTGCGAAATAATGTGCCTTTACTCAGTAACTAGAGAGTAAAAACCGTCTAATATCTGACACATAGCGTCGTTTTGTTACACTGCTCTTTGGCTGCTGTTCTCAAGTTTGCGTGGTGTTTGTCTCTTCTTACCCCTTAAGCCTTTAATCGTAAGAAATTGGCGATATATTGGCTCGGTCTCACATGGATGTGGGGCTATTGTCTTGGGCTAGTTGAGATAAGAAACGTGAAATCAAAGGGATTTACGCTGATGGAAATCACCATAGTGCTTACCACTTTGGCTTTCATCGCATTAGCTGCTTTACCAGTACTACTCGATATTCATCGCCAAGCATACGCTGCGATGCTGCACAGTTCTCAGTCTTCTTTGGGTACGGCTCTCAAGTTCTTTCATGCTCAATCAGTGATTGATAACGCTTACGGCCAAGAGCACGTTCACTACATTGACCGACATGTCAAAACACGCAAAGGCATGCCAGAAGCGAGTGCCGATAGTATTCGAGCTTTGTTAGAAATCGATCTACCAGCCAGAGGTTATTCGAAAATTGACGTGCCGTGCAAAGGCAGTGATTTTTGCATCATCGGTCAGCAGCACCCAAACAGTGCTCATTTTGTCGCGATTCCTGATTATCAGTTCTTAGATAAATCGGGAGTTGATCGCGTGGTGTACATTTGGCCGCAAGGTTACACACTGGCAGAAGAGGCATGCTATTTCTACTACGTGAATCAAGCCTCTAACGATTCAATTGTTCGAGGGCATGTGACGCAAGGGTGTTAACCCCGAATAAGTGTTGCGAACAACGGTTATCGTGAGTCTACAAATCTGGGCTTTTCGAACGGCTTTGCGCTTTATACAATATCATTTTTTGACTCATCAAGACTTTACCATTTGGCAAGGTCACTTCCCCAAGTTCCCCCTGATGTTCAAATCCAAACCGTTCATACAAAGCAATCGCTGGTGTGTTGGTTGTGTATACGTAGAGTGCGATTTGGTCGTAACCAAATTCCCAACCACGTGCGATCGCGACTGCCAATAGTTTCCGCCCCAATCCTTTGCCTCGGTAGTTTTTGTCGATGTGAATACCAAGAATACCGACGCGAAGGCGTTGCCCTCTTTCGTAACCGCACATCTCAGCTGGGTAGATTTCAACACTACCGATAAGTTTTTGGCGGTCAAACGCGACAAACTGAGGGATGGACTCGTTTTCCACACGTTGCAGGATTCTGCGAAGCGTTGCGTTATCGGGTGCAGGAGAAATCAAAAATTCCCCTTCGGAGTACACTCGATTCCACAACGCGGTGAAGCGCGCGATATCGCTCACCTTGATGGATCTGATTTGCATTCATCTTCCTTGATTAGTGCAGGTTAGTAACGGTTAGGGGATAAGCTCAGATAAACAACGAATTTGGTTAGGAATGGCTTCGGCTGGTGCATCAGCGCCCGTTGGGTTAAACCAAATTGTGTTTACGCCCGCTTTCATCGCAGGGTAAATATCTTTGTGAGGTAAATCGCCAACCATGGTTATTCCACTCACGTTAACCCCTAACTGTTTTGCGATGGCGAGATAAAACTCAGGTAGGTTTTTAGCGATACCGAGGTTGGCAAAACAAAAATAGCCATTTAAGTATTGGTCTAAGTCGACGCGAACAAATGCACGCTGAACCTCTTCCATGTTGGAATCAGATGCACTGGTCGCAATGTAGATGGGATGATTTTGGGAAAGTATTGCCAGTGTTTCTCTGGCTTGAGGAACAGCTTCTACGTGTTCCCAATCGCACATTTTTCCTTGTGCGTGAGGGAAATCTACCATCAAGGTGTTCCCCCAATCGAAAAGATAAATCATGTTCGAATCTCCTTATCCGCACATCATATCGTCTTTTTCTAAAATTAGGGGGTAAATTGCATCGATAAATACGATTTAGGTGGGTTTAGTCGTGAAAGCGCTTAATTGTCGTTATCGTTACAAATGTTTCAGCATAATGCGTGAGTTAGTTTTAAAACCTTGATTATCGTAAAAGCGCTGTGCTGGCTGATTGAATTCCATCACTTCCAATCGAATTTGTGTGGCATTGGCGTCGCGCGCCCATTGCTCACAGGTTTGGAGCAGTTGGCGGCCGATTCCTTGCTGCTTTTGCGCTTCATCGACAACAATTGTTCCCACGCGACAAATTGGGTCTTTGATCAGAAAACTGACGGTGTCGTTTTGGGTGATCATCGCGGTTAAGAAGCCGAGAATTTGCTGTTCGCGTTCGGCAATCAAAAAGAGTCGCTCTTTGTTCTCTAGTGCTTGTGCAAGAAATTCGCGGTCAGCTTCTGAAGGCGCAACAAAGGCTTCTGGCGCATTTGCAAAATGCAGTGAATTAATTTGAAAATTAAGCTGAAAAATTTCGTCTAAATCATCGGGAATCGCTTGTCGGATATGGACTTGCATTCTATCTGCCCCCTGCAATATCGATAAATGATCCTGTGACATAAGAGGCTTCGTCACTTAATAGCCAAGCGATCGCATTTGCCACTTCTTCTACCGTGCCACCGCGTTTAAGAGGAATTTGAGGGCTGAGTCTATCTACTCGGTTTGGTTCTCCGCCGTCGGCATGCATATCAGTGTAAATGAAACCAGGTCGAACGCCATTGACGCGAATATTGCGCTCTGCCAACTCTAGCGAGAGCCCTTTAGTTAAGGTATCCATCGCGCCTTTTGATGTGGCGTAATCGACATACTCAAATGGCGCGCCTGAGCGCGACGCTCCAGAGGAGACATTCACAATTGCACCGCCTGCACTGAATCGCCTCGCCGCTTCTCGACAGCAGAGAAAACAGCTATTCACATTGGTGTTCATTACTTTCTGAAAGCGTTCCAAGCTGATTTCTGACAAAGGCGATTGAGTAAATAGGATGCCAACGTTGTTGACCAAGTGCGTCACTGCACCGAATTCACGTTCTGTTTCATCAAACAAGGAGAGCACTTGCTTCTCATCGGCTACGTCTGCGGCGATGGCAATCGCTTTGCCACCGTTTGCTTGTATTTCTGCCACAACTTGGTCGGCGGCCTCTTGCTGAGTGCGGTAATTAACGCAAACGCGATAGCCTTGCTCGGCCAGCTTTTTCGCCGCTGCGGCTCCAATGCCTCGGCTTGCGCCGGTAATGATGACTACTTTATTCAAAATACGTCCTTATTTTTGTAGTGAGTAGATTTTATCGGCGTAGGGTTTGCCACCAATTTGGTATGCGTCTGGAATGACCTCAATGAGTTCGAAACCACATTTTATCAGGACACGTTCTGACGCAATATTGCCTTCAGTGACCGTCGCGGAAAAGTGGTTGATGTTATGTGTCGAGGTTGCCCAGTATAGAAGCGCTTGAAGAGTTTCTGTTCCAAACTGTTGGCCATGAAATTCCGGCAAAAGTAAGTAACCTACCTCTGCCTTACCGTTTTCAATAGCAAAGCCAGTGATGCCGATGGGTTGTTCAGATTGCTTATCGAGTATTACAAGGCAAAGCCAATGCTGGCAATTTGGGGTCCATGGTAATAATCGCGAAGCAAATTTTTCTCTTATTTCTGTTTCGCTGGGACGATCGAAACAGAGCGCAATAACCTCTTGTTCGGAGAGTAATCGTTGAAAGAGTTCCCAGTCACTGGCTTTGATGGGTCTTAATTGGCTTCTGTGCGTCTCGATATAAACTGACATGCGTGTCCTTACTGCATCAATGTGGAGATTCAGTCTCTCATCCTCTTATCTGTTTAATCAAATAGTTGCATTCATAAAAGTGATTTATGTGGTGAATAGTTGGCTGGGTAATGGATTATTGCCATATATTCATCTTTGAGATGCAAATAACAAAATTTCATACTTGAGGCATACAGAGCAACACGGAAATGATGTGGATCAAAAGAGGGCTACCCATAAAGTAGTAATTTGCGACCTATAATTACATTTTATTTGGAAGTGTTGCTAATTATGTCAATAAAAAAACGATATGTTGCACTGCTGGTTGCTGCCGGCATTGGTGTGGGCTGGTTAACTTTGGGGGGGAGTGCGGCAGTAATGCATTACACCTCAGATACTGAATTTTGTCTCTCGTGCCACTCTATGGAAACCCCTTACAAAGAGTACCAAGGCTCAGTGCACTTCAGTAATGCGAAAGGCATTCGCGCGGAATGTTCTGACTGTCATATTCCTCAAGAACCAATGGATTACCTGATCACCAAAATTCGTGCGTCGAAAGACATTTACCACGAATTTGTGACAGGCAAGATCGACACGCCAGAGAAATACGAAGCACATCGTAAAGATATGGCTGAAACGGTATGGGCTCAGTTCCGTGAAAACGATTCAGCGACGTGTCGTTCGTGTCATGATTTCGATGCAATGGAAGAGTTTGAGCAATCACGTGATGCGGCGAAGATGCACGCTTACGCGAAAGCAAACGATCAAACGTGTATCGATTGTCATAAAGGTGTGGCGCACTTTGCACCAGAAGCAGAGCTAGACAGCAAGGCATTTGAAACGTTGATGAGCTTCACCACAAAAACATCACCTGGTGCCAAAGTCGTTTACCCTGTGACTGAAATCGCAATGGGTGAGATGGGTAAAATTAACCCAACGACGAAGTTGGAAGTAATCAGCTCTGAAGGCGACAACCGCACTGTTAAGTTGAACGCATTCCAAATGAAAGGCGCAGAGCAAGTGCTTTACATGGGAGAAGGTCAACGTGCCATCGTAGCAACGCTAACAGAGCAAGGCCAACAAGCGCTTGAAACTGGTGAATTTGAGGCAGATGTTTACGGCAACGAATGGCGCGCGGTTTCTTTAACTGGCGCTATTGATTCTCCAGTTGTTGACACGCTTGAACCAGTATGGTCATACGCAGAAGAGTTGGACAACGTTTACTGTGCAACTTGTCACGCGAAAATTCCTTCAAATCACTTCACAGTGAATGCATGGGGACCGGTAGCGAAGAGTATGGGTGATCGAACTGATATTTCAGCCGAGAACCTAGAAATTCTAACCAAGTTCTTCCAGCACCATGCAAAAGATGTGGTTGGTCACTAACGATAAATAGAAGGATAAGATTATGACTAATATGACCCGTCGCGGATTTCTAAAAGGCACTGGTATGGCGGCTGGTGCAATGGCATTCACTTCATTTGCACCTATGTCTGTTGCGTCTTCAAACCAGCGTGGCAAGGGCATTTTGACAGCGGGCCGCATGGGCCCAATGCTGTGTGAAGTGCAAGACGGTAAGCTGGTTTCAACCACGAACGCATTGCCACAAACGGTACCAAACAGCCTACAAAGCACCGGTCCTGACCAAGTGCACACTAAAGCGCGTGTCAAGTACCCAATGGTTCGCAAAGGTTACTTGGCAAACCCATCAGCTCCCGAAGGAGTTCGTGGCAGCGATGAATTTGTACGGGTGTCTTGGGATGAAGCTTACAAGTTGATACACGAGCAGCACATGCGCATTCGTAAAGAATATGGCCCGGCTTCTGTGTTTGCTGGTTCTTACGGCTGGCGTTCAAGTGGCGTGCTGCACAAAGCACAAACCTTGCTGCAACGTTACATGAGCATGGCGGGTGGCTATTCAGGCCACTTGGGTGACTACTCAACGGGTGCTGCGCAGGTCATCATGCCGCACGTTGTGGGCTCTATCGAAGTGTACGAGCAACAAACCACGTACCCAGTGGTACTAGAGCACAGCGATGTGGTTGTGCTTTGGGGCTTAAACCCAATTAACACTCTAAAAATCGCGTGGAGCTCAACAGACTGTGCTGGTCTTGAGTTCTTCCATCAGTTGAAAAAATCAGGCAAGACGGTTATCGCTATTGACCCTATTCGTTCTGAAACCATCGAGTTCTTTGGTGAGAATGCGGAGTGGATTGCTCCTCACCCAATGACCGACGTGGCAATGATGATGGGTATCGCACACACCTTAGTGAAACAAGGTAAGCACGATAAAGCCTTCCTCGATAAATACACCGCAGGTTACGACAAGTTTGAAGCGTACCTGATGGGCGAAGAAGACGGCGTAGAAAAATCAGCAGAATGGGCATCACAAATCTGTGGCGTACCTGCGAAGCAACTTGAGCTACTGGCTGACATCTTCAGTAAAAACCGCACCATGCTGATGGCGGGTTGGGGCATGCAGCGCCAACAATACGGTGAGCAGCGTCACTGGATGCTGGTTACACTGGCAACGATGTTGGGTCAAATCGGTTTACCGGGCGGTGGTTTTGGTTTCTCTTACCACTACTCAAACGGTGGTAACCCTGCTCGTGATGCTGGCGTACTTCCTGCGATTTCGGCATCGCTGGGTGGCGGCTCTTCTGCGGGGAACGACTGGGCGGTGTCTGGCGCGGTGCAAAGCTTCCCTGTGGCGCGTATTGTCGAGGCGTTGGAAAACCCAGGTCAATCCTACCATCATAACGGTCATGAACTGACGTTCCCGGACATCAAGATGATTTGGTGGGCAGGTGGTGCGAACTTTACTCACCACCAAGACACCAACCGTCTGATCAAAGCGTGGCAAAAGCCTGAGCTGATCGTGATTTCAGAGCCTTACTGGACGGCGGCTGCGAAGCACGCGGACATTGTTCTGCCAATCACCACATCGTTCGAGCGTAACGACTTAACGATGACGGGTGACTACAGTAACCAACACTTGGTGCCAATGAAGCAAGTGGTTGAGCCGCAAGGTGAAGCGCGTAATGACTTCGATGTATTCGCGGACATGGCAGAGATGCTAGCTCCGGGTGGCCGTGACGTATACACCGAAGGCAAAACCGAAATGGAATGGCTGTACGGCTTCTACAAGGCGGCGCAACAAGGTGGCCGTGGCTCTCGCGTAGCAATGCCGAACTTCAGCAAGTTCTGGGAAGATAACCAACTGATCGAGATGAAGTGGAACGAGAAGAACGCACAGTTTGTTCGTTACGCAGATTTCCGTGAAGACCCGATCATGAATCCACTCGGTACACCAAGTGGTAAGATCGAAATCTTCTCGAAAACCATTGAAGGCTATCAGTTGGAAGACTGTCCTCCACATCCAACGTGGATGGCACCAACCGAGTACACGGGTACTGCGAAAGATGGCGAGTTGCAGCTAATGACCGCGCACGCAGCGCATCGTCTACACAGCCAATTCAACTACGCGAAGATTCGCGAAGAGTACGCAATTGCAAACCGTGAACCTATTTGGATTCACCCTGAAGATGCGAAAGCGCGTGGTATTAAAACGGGCGATCTAGTTCGTGCGTTTAACAACCGTGGCCAAGTATTGGTTGGTGCAGAAGTGACTGACCGAATCAAGCAAGGTTCAGTGTGTATTCATGAAGGCGGTTGGCCGGATTTGGATCCTAAAACCGGCATTTGTAAGAACGGCGGTTGTAACGTGTTAACGTTGGATATTCCGACCTCTCGACTTGCAAACGGCTGTGCGGCGAACTCGGCACTGGTTCGTATTGAAAAATACACTGGCCCAGAATTAGAACTAACAGCGTTTGAACCACCAAGAAATGGCTAGAAAAAAGTAGCGATTGAAAGCAAGAAGCCAGCGAATCGCTGGCTTCTTTTTATCTAGTCATCGTTCACATTAGCGCGAAGCGAGAGAAACAAACGGCATCTATTTCTTAATCTGAAATGTCGGGAGTAAAGTAAATACAATCGCGACAAACAAGACCGAGCCTATTAAATCTTCAGGGCGATGCATGCCCAGCCATAAGCGGCTATATGCGACGCTCATTCCCCACATCCACAATGACAGTGCAGAGATATAGCACTTGTTCTGTAAGAACAAACCACCAAAGAAAGCCAAACAAATCGAAACGAAAATCGTATGGCCGGATGGGAAAGAATAGTCTTTCTCGCCTTGCCAATGGCGCGTTCGCCAATCACTGACGTGTTCAGAAATCTGGTTAATTACGTTGGCTTGCTGCTTTGTATCCAACTGATAAAACGTTTCTGGTGTTTCAATCAATTGTTCTGCTGCGAGCAATTCCGTGTAGGGACGCGGGCTTTCTGTCATCAGTTTTAGCCCCGTTTTGCTGGCAAAGCCAATCACAAGTAACAGCCCTAACATTGAGAGTTTTTGCATCCACTCAGTGCGATTTGGTTTAAAGTGAAATAAAGAAAGCAGTAGCAGTGTTAAGGTAATTAAAAAGCCTTTGCTGCCAGCAGAATCAGTGAGCAAAGTAAAAGTAATACCCAGACTTTCTGGCACCTGTGAGGTGAGATCGTGATAAGAGCCAAATAGCGACATTGGGATGATGCCAAGAACAAACAAGGCGAGCATCATCAATCCATATTTTTTGGTTTTCATTGAGAGCGTTTTGTTTTTATTGAGGGTTATTCAACCACTTGAAAATAAGGGGCTTATCTTACGTTATCTGGCGTGAAAAACTTATCAACGCTCTGTCAATTCGAGCGTGAAAGTGACATTGCAGCTCTTCGTTGTGAAAGGAGAGGTTGTTGAAAGTACTGAAAGGCAAACGCGCTCATCCATAAGCGCTTTGTTCAGGCGTGAGCAAGGTTAGCTCATCAACCCTAATAAATATTCCGATGCGGCTTTTGGATCTTCTGCGTGGCAAATCGCTGAAACCAAAGCTAAGCCATGAACACCAGTGGCGCTGAGTTGCGGAATGTTACTTTCGTTAATGCCGCCAATGGCAACAATCGGCAGTGAAGTCGTCTCTAACGCCATCTTCAAGCCATCAATACCCCAGAACTTCTTGGTGTTGGTTTTGGTCGGCGTCGCGAAGATTGCGCTCAAGCCGATGTAATCAATCGGAAGAGAGTCCGCTTCTGCAAGCTGCTCTTCATTTTCGATGGATAAGCCGAGGATTTTGTTTGGTCCAATCAACTCACGAGCGATAGTTGCGGGCATGTCTGATTGCCCGAGGTGAACCCCATCGGCATCAACTGCCAGTGCAACATCAACGCGGTCATTGATGATCAAAGGCACATTGGTATCTTTAAGGATGTCTTTCACGGCTTGAGCACGTTCGATAAACGCACGCACATCGCCGTGTTTTTCGCGGACTTGTACCATGGTCACGCCACCTTCCACGGCTTTTCTCACAACACGCTTTAGTGTGGCTAAATCTTGTTGGTCATCGGTGACCAAATATAAACGATAGGCGTTCATTTTGTTTCCTTTGGGCCTCTCATCTACAGGGAATGAGAGGCCGGTATTTGTTAGAGAAAGCTTAACTCACTTGGAGTTTTAGGCGTTTTGCCAGTGTTTCTTCATCCAGTTGGTAAAGCTCATCCAACAGGTTCATTTGCAGACTGCCTGGCCCTCGTGCTTGCTCAGCCGCAATTTCACCCACAACGCCCAGTACCGCCGCGGCAGCAAGTCCGGAGTGATCACCAACAGCAGCGAAAGCACCCGTCAGTGCCGTTAGTGTGCAGCCCATTCCGGTTACGTATGGCATCATCTCGTGACCGTTGTTTAGCTGCACAGTTTGCTCTTTCGTGATGATGTAATCAGTCTCGCCAGAAATCACCACACTTGCACCATACTCTGAAACTAAGAAGTTCGCTGCGCCAAGTGCTGCGTCGCTGCTGTCTAACGCATCGACCCCTTTGCTTTGTGCTTGTTCGCCAGCGAGACCGATGATTTCTGAGGCGTTACCACGAATGATCAACTTGTCGGCAAGGCGTGCGATCTCACGTGATGTCTCGGTACGTAGTGAGCTTGCTCCGCAACCGACAGGGTCGAGTACAACGATTTTACCGTTGGCATTGGCTTGCTCTACGGCATAGCTCATACGTGGTGTCCAAACGCTGTCTAGGGTACCGATGTTGATAACCAATGCGCCAGCGAACGACATTATCTCTGTCATCTCTTGTTTGGAGTGCGCCATGATTGGAGAAGCGCCGATAGCCAATAGCGCGTTTGCCGTGTTGTTCATCACCACGTAGTTAGTGATGTTGACGACTAATGGCTTTTGCTGGCGTACTGCGGTTAATGCTTGGGTGATTTGTTCAATTAACATGAGACTCTCCGATTAATCTTGCTGAGCGTTTAGACCTTGTTGCCAGAATGCCACTTCCATACGCGTTGCAGTTTTGAATACCTGAATCAGGTTTTGACCACGCTGACTATTGATATCGATTTCCGCCAATAACTGATTAAAGTGTTCTGCACCTTTTGCGACACCAGATTGGAATTCCTCACCACCGTAGAGGTTGATCCAACTTGCGTATGGGTTACCTTCGAGCACAGTGCTTTCGTCTTCAATCAGCATCTTACCGATTACGGCATAACCGATAGAGCATGGTGCTAGTGCCGCGTATAGATCAACAAGATCGCCCGTCATGCCAGCATCTAATACGTAACGGGTGTAAGCCACAGTGCCGAAATCTTCTGGCTCGTTTTCTAAGTCGGATTCTGTCAGTCCCCATTGCTCACAGTAAGTCACGTGGTGGGCGATTTCAGAATCGAGCAATGCGTGTACGCTTGGTAGGGCACGGCGCATGTCATCCAAAGTACGTGCTTTGTAGATCGCTAATGCGTAAGCTCGTGCGTACTGCTTTAGGAAAAGAAAATCCTGCTTTAGGTAATGCAGAAAACAAGGCTGAGCCAGAGTGCCTTGCGCCAATTGCTGCACGAAAGCATGCTCAGTGTATTCTTGCCAATCTTGGCGGCAAGCGTCGATCAAATCTTGGTATTTCATTATGAGTATCTCGTTATCAAAAGACCCTAGGCTTAGGTCCTAAGGTCAGTAGAATTAGTCAAAGCTCGGTACGTAATCTTTCGCTTTTGGCAGTGTTTCGATGATGTTTTGTGAATACATGAACTGCGCATAATCATCGTAGCGTTTCAGATCTACTGCGGATGGACGAAGAGCGAAACGAGTTAGCGTGTCGTTCCAAGCGCGTTGGTTAAGCTCGTTGTTGAGCGTGTCTGGTGAATAAGCCACGAACTCTTTCCACGACTCTTTTGGATGGTTAACGATGTAAGTGGTCGCTTGCTCTAGTGCTTTGTTGAATGCCTTGATGGCTTCTTTGTCGTAGTTTTTTGCATTGGCTACGAAGACTAACTCGTCATACGCTGGCACGCCGTGTTCTTCAGGGAAGAAGGCCTTAGCTTTATAACCTTCTAGTGCCAGTTGGTTGGTTTCGAAGTTACGTAGACCGCCCCAAATCGCATCCACCTTGCCAGACGCAAGAGACGAAGACAGCGCCCAACCTACGTTGATGATTTGTACGTCAGAAAACTTCACGTTTTCTTGCGCTAGCATGGTGCCGATTGTCGCTTCTTCGTTGCCTGCGATCGCAATACCGATCTTCTTGCCTTTCAAGTCGCCAAGGTTTTCATTCTTACCGTTATCCAGCACCATCAACGTGTTGAGTGGCGTAGCAATCAAAGTCGCAGAGCGGATTAGTGGCAAACCCGCCGCGACATCGATAGTTAGGCTTGGTTGGTAAGAAATCGCCATGTCGACTTTACCCGCCGCGACCAACTTAGGTGGCGTGCTTGGATCTGCCGGCTCTTGAATGTTGACCTTCAAACCTTGTTCTTTGAAGTAACCACGCTCTTTGGCAATCACGATAGGACCATGATTTGGGTTGACGAACCAATCCAACATCAGTGTCATCTCTTTTTCTGCTGCAAGCACATTGGTTGATACCACTGAAGCGAGTAGAGCAGCAGCGCTCATAAGTTTGTTTTTATTCACGGGGTTCTTCCTTTTCTTTCCCAATTTTCTTTGGTTATTTTCTGTAATTATTTGCTTTCCCAAGGGATGGCTTTTTTCAATAATTTATCGGTGATGAAGTAGAGTGAGATAGACAGCACGGCTAGGATAAACAGCGCCGCAAACATCTCATCAATGATCATGCGAGCGTTGGCTTGGAGCATCAGATAACCCAAGCCTTCACTTGAACCTACCCACTCACCGACCACTGCTCCAATTGGCGCAATAACGACGGCAACACGAATACCTGAGGCTAAAGTTGGTAGGGCGGCTGGCAATTGAATATGACGAAGTAGCTGCCATTTAGACGCGCCCATGGTCTTGGCAAGATCGAGGTAACCTGTTGGTGTATTGCGTAAGCCGTCATAGCAACATGTCGTGATGGGGAAAAAGATGATGATCGCCGCCATGACGACTTTCGATGCAATGCCGTAACCCAGCCAAAGCATGAGTACTGGCGCGATGGCGAACACAGGGATCGCTTGGCTAGCAATCAGAATGGGCAGTAACCAACGCTTCAGCGGCTCGAACATCAGCATTTGCAATGCGAACAGCAAACCCATCGATAATCCAAGCGCCAAGCCAAATAAGATCTCTTGCGCGGTAACCCAAGTATGTTTGAGCAGGACATCGTAACGAGTGACCAATCTATCCAGCACTTCAATTGGTGAAGGTAAGATGAAGTTTGGCATGTCGAATATCACCACGACCAACTGCCACAATCCCAAGATCACCGCTGTGCTGATAACTAAGCGCAGAGCCGGATGGGTCACGCGTTCTTTTTTACTAATACGTGCCGAAACGGAGTTGTACTGAGTCATATCACTCATAGTCTTTCTCCAATTGATCCAAAATCGCCTGTTGAAGCGCGGCGCACTCTCCATCGAGAACTCGTGGCGGCTTGGAATCCGGAACAACCAAGTGCTGAGCTTGTGCAGGCGTGCCTTGCAATACATAGAGTTGATGAGCTAATCGCACCGCTTCTTGTGGGTCGTGGGTAATCAGAACAACCGTCTTATCTTTCAGTAATTCGGCAGACAAGGTTTGCAACTTATGGCGCGTAACCGCATCCAACGCAGAGAAAGGCTCATCCATCAGAACTAGAGGCTTGTCTTGCATCAGAGTGCGAGCAAGGGCAACACGTTGTCTCATGCCGCCAGAGAGCTGAGCTGGCTTAGCATCCGCGTAATCGGCGAGTCCCACTTGGCTTAGTAAAGTCAGTGCACGTTGTCTATTTTGCTCTGGTGCTTGCTCTTGAGAAAATCGAGAACTGAGGCAGACGTTATCCAGCACGTTAAACCACGGTAGCAATAAATCCTGCTGAGCCATGTAAGCGATACGGTCATGCAGTGCAGCGCCATCTGTTGTGATGAGTTCGCCATGCCAGTCAACTTGGTCATCCAGTAGGCCAGCTAAGTAACGCAATATTGTGGTTTTCCCGCAGCCACTTCGTCCGAGTAATACCGTCCATTTACCGACGGGAATGGTCATGTTCATTCCTGCTAAAGTCGGTGTTTGGCTATCTTTGTATCGCAGGCTAGCATCGGAAAGCTGAATGCCAATCGCGTTAGCGAACATAAGTATGACCCGCAAAAAAGTGGTTCACAGGGCCGTGACCTTTACCGACATCCAATTCATCAGCGTGCGCGATAGCTTGGCTGATGTACTGCTTACCAAGGTGCACCGCTTTGTGCAGATTGTTGCCTTGTCCAAGATAAGATGCGATGGCAGAAGACAGCGTGCAGCCTGTGCCATGGGTGTTTTTGGTTGGAAATCGCTTGGCGCTAATTAACTCGGCACTGTCTTGAATGATAAGCAGATCGTTGCTGTTTTCATTTTCTTCAAGGTGACCGCCTTTGAGCAGAATAGCTTTGGCGCCAAGCGCACGAAGGTCGGTAATCATATCGTTCATTTCAGATTCTGACTGAGGCATTGGCTTACCCGTCAATGCTGCGCCTTCGGGTAGGTTAGGGGTAATGATGTCTGCGAGCGGAATCAATTCTTCTTTTAAAGTGCTGATTGCCGACTGTTCCAGTAATAGATCGCCGCTAGTGGCCACCATTACAGGGTCAATCACGAGGTGTTTTGGCTGGTATTGTTTAATTTTGTCAGCAACGACTTTGATGATGTTGGAATCGGCCAGCATGCCCACTTTGACTGCAACGATGTTGAGGTCGGTAAATACTGCATCAAGTTGGCTCTCTACATGGTCGAGAGGAATGGGGAAAATCGCAGAAACGCCTTGGGTATTTTGCGAAGTAATCGCCGTGATTACCGAGCAAGCAAAACTGCCGGTTGCGGACATCGCTTTGATGTCGGCTTGAATACCTGCACCGCCACCACTGTCTGAGCCCGCGATGGTCAATACGATAGGGGTAGGCAAGGCTGGCGTGTGATGTGAATGAGGTTGTGATTGCTGCGTCATGGTCGCTCCTACTACAAGACGTATAGGAACTGACTTTGACCATTGCAGATAGATCGATTTTTCGATCGCTATCGCTTACCTAAGAGGGGCGACGAAAGGCAAAGTGTGCATAGTTCCCTACGTCAGTGCTAACTGAATCAGGTTCAACGGGTCTCGAATTTCGATCTCAGCCAACACTTGTCGTGTGGCCCCCCGACTATTTCGTTCGGATGATAGCAGGACCATTGCGGAAGGGATACGTTTTTTGAGCGTAATTATAATGAGTATTCAATTATGCGAGGTGAGTGATAAAGTAAGCACCTAAATGGTTTGCTGGGTGGAATTTACTAGTGCAACGCTCTGGTGAATGAGCAGAACCTGGAATATTTAATAAATAATCGTGGTCTCGTTAAGCAAGGATTAGCATAAAACAAGGTTAAAAAACTGTTAAAATTTAACGTGTTGCCAATTTAACTTTGTTGAACTTTTTCACAGTTAATTAGGATGGCTAAGACGATCATCGAGCAAGGAGACTTCATGCTTAATTCTGTAACAGCGAAGTCAGTGATCGATCATGCGCTCTTTTTGGGGGCTGATTTCGCTGAACTATTCGTTGAACATCACCAAACCAACACTGTCCAGCTCGCATCTGGTGAAGTGGATAAGGTTAACTCGGGTATCGATTTTGGTATCGGTATTCGTCTTTTTTTCGGTCATAAGGTGCTTTACGGTTACACCAACAGCACAGATGAAGCCGAACTAAAGCGCGTAACCTCGCTGCTTGCTGCAAAAGACAAGCGTGAGCAAATCGCGTCAGCGGGTTCTTTGAATTTGAACCGCTACCCAATCCAACATGGTTGCCGCATGCCGCTAAGTAAGGATGCTAACCTAGATTCAAAAATCGCGTTTCTATTGAAAGTTGACCAAGCCGCACGTGCTGAGAGTGAGCATATCAGCCAGTTTATTGGCAGCGTGCTTCAGCGTGAACAACAAGTGTCTATCTTCAACTCAGAAGGTCTACACGTTGACGATACTCGCCACTACATTCGTGTTGCTGGTAACACTGTCGCGCAAAAAGGTAATGAGCAGTCTTCTGGTATGGAAGGTCCTGGCGCTCTTGCTGGTTGGGAATTCAGTGAACAGCTTGATGCCAAAGAGCTAGGTCAAACTATCGCGCAGCAAGCGTTAGTAAAACTTGGCGCAGATGCTTGTCCATCGGGTGAAATGCCGGTGGTGATTGGTAACGGCTTTGGCGGCGTTATCTTCCATGAAGCATGTGGTCACTTGCTAGAAACCACTTCAGTTGCGAAGAAAGCTTCAGTATTCCACGACAAGATGGGCGAAATGGTTGCTCACACCGCAGTGAATGCGGTCGATGATGGCACCATGACCAACGAATGGGGCTCGATTCATGTTGATGACGAAGGTATGAAGACTCAGCGCACTCAATTGATCAAAGACGGTAAGCTAACCAGCTTCATGGTCGATAAAATGGGTGGCATGAAGACAGGTTACGAGCCAACGGGTTCTGGTCGTCGTCAAAACTACAAGTTCGCACCAACCTCGCGTATGCGTAACACCTTTATCGAAGAAGGCGAGCATTCACTTGATGATATGCTGGCAGGCATCGAACGTGGCATCTATGCGAAGAAGATGGGCGGCGGCTCGGTTCAACCGGGCACGGGTGAGTTTAACTTTGCTGTTCGTGAAGCTTATCTCATTGAAAATGGCAAAATCACCAAGCCTCTGAAAACAGCAACGCTGATCAGCACAGGTCCAAAAGTGTTGAAAGAAATCAGCATGGTTGGTAAGGACATGGCGCTTGCGCCGGGCATGTGTGGTTCCGTGAGTGGCTCAGTGCCAACAACAGTCGGTCAGCCAACGCTGAAAGTCGATAATATTCTGGTAGGAGGCGGTAACTAATGAGCCAAGAACAACAACTTCTTAATGCGGTTGATTACGTCCTATCAGAAGCAAAACGCCAAGGTGCAGAAGCGGACGTCATTGTAAACCGCAACAGCAGCTTTTCTCTGAAAGCGAACCAAGGAAAGCTGGATGAGTACAAAGTAAGCTCAAGCCAAGTTCTGGGTGTTCGTGTTGTGAAAGATGCGCGTGTTGCAACGAGCTATTCTGAGTCGTTAGAGCAACCAAGCTTAGATTTGATGCTGACTAACGCACTGCAAAGCGCTCGCTTTTCCAAGCAAGATGAACATCAGACAATTAGTTGCGTGAACAGCCAAATTGCGACTGATGTTGCTGAGATTTCACAAGAAGATACGACTTCTGTTGATGAAAAAATTGAGCTGTCTCTCGCACTTGAGCAAGGCGTAGTCGCTCTACCTCACGCTTCTAGCGCACCTTACAATGGTTACAGCGATGGCGAAACACAACTAATCATTGCCAATACTCAAGGCACATTGTGTCAACACTTCGAGCGCTCGTTCACTTGTTACGCTTATACCTTGTTTGAAAAAGACGGCAAACAGTCAATGGCGGGGAGAATGTCACTTGGTCGCCGTTTTGATGAGTTGAATCCAGCTTACTGTATAGAAGGCGGTTACAACCTTGCTCGAGATCTTCTTGAAGGTGCACCGGTTGCGACGGGTAACTACCCTGCTATCTTCCATATCAATGCGCTAGCAAGTCTATTCGGTGCTTTCGGCAGTGCTTTCTCTGGCGTAAGCGCGATGAAAGGCATTACGCCACTGGGTGACAAGCTTGGTCAACGTGTTGCGAGTGATTTAATTACCTTTACTGATACGGCTTACATGCCAAATGGTATGGCAATCGCAAGTTTTGATAGTGAAGGCTTTGCTACTCAAGACAACGTGATGATTGCTAATGGTGAGTTGAAAACCTTGCTACACAACAGCCAGACCGCAAGTTACTTGGGCGCGGTCTCGACAGCAAGTGCCGCTCGCGATGCAAAATCGAGCCTAGACGTATCAGCGAATCACAAAGTGATTACGACAGGTAACAGCAGTGCGTCAGAAGTAAAAGCGGGTGAGTACCTAGAGTTAGTCGAACTTCAAGGTGTCCATTCTGGTGCGGATGCAGTGAGTGGTGATTTCTCATTTGGCGCGAGTGGTTTCTTGTGCCGTGATGGTGAGCGCGTTCAACCAGTGCGTGGTATCACTGTAGCGGGTAACTTCTACAAGATGCTGCAAGAAGTTGAGGCAGTGGGTGATACTCAGCTAATTAACGATAGCCGAACTTTCTTCTCGCCAGACGTTCGTTTTGCTCGTTTGAGCATTGGTGGTAAGTAAACTTAGCATTACTATAGAAACAAAAAGAGGACTCAATGGAGTCCTCTTTCTTTTATCGAATGATTAACTCGTGAGAATTAAAATTCGCGAATGTCCAACTCATTGTGGATCAATACCACACACTGAGAAGCGAACAGCATCTTAGGACCTAAGCTGATCTTCTCTGTGCCAAGGCGCTTCAAGCTGTTAAAAGACTTCTTCGGCATCGGAATATGGTCGGTTAGCAAGAAACATGGGTTTCCACCGATTTCTGCATCACGAACAAATTCGCCTTTTTTATCCAACATATATAGTTGGTGATCTTCTGCCAGTTCTTGCACTAGGCGTTCAAAACTGACGGTACGAACGGTGATACCAGGTTCGACTTCACGAAGTTGCTCTTTGCCCATACCAACCGAAGCATCCAAAGCGCGAGCCACCGCTGCAATCAAGGTTGACTCATGGAAGCCGCCAATGTTGGTGATGTCGTTAGAGCGAATAGTAATGGTGCGTGAGAAATCTTTTGTGCTTTCTAAAACCAAGTGAACAACCACATCTTCACGGTGTGATTGAGCAACGAACATAGTGTTCATCATGGTATGAGCAAGAATCTCTGTATGCGCTTCATTACCAACACCTTCTAACAGTGCTTTGCTGGTGGTTGGCGCCGCGCGAGCTCGTAAAACAAAAGAGCGCATGAATTTAGCCTCTATATAGGAAGAGTGAATGCGCGGAAGTATATACCCAAGCAGGGAAGGGATGCGAGTTTAATAGCAAATGTGAACTTACTTACAAAGCTTCGATTGTCGTGCGGAGTGTGCTGGTTAGAATAGAGGCAACCTGTTAGGAGCGGTATATGGAAATCAAAAAAATAAACAAACAAGTCTATAGAAAGAAGGTCAACCTAGTGATTGGTGGCTTTGTTGCCTTGCTTGCTATCTCTTCTCTTGCTTTTAGTACGCTATTAATTGTTTTGTTCGGTAATACAGATGTAGTACCTGAACAGTCGACGGGGAACTTTCACTGGAACTTAATTGGTGTTGTACTTGCATTAGCCACTTCACTGTCTTTGTTAAACCAATTCAAAACACGCCCTTATATGGAAGAAGTGTTGTATGTCTGGAAACTCAAGCAGCTGCACAACAAGATCTTTCGTAAACTAAAAAGCATTAAAGCAGCCGCGAACAATGGCGATGTAAAAGCGCTGACGATCCTTAAGTTCTACTATACGACTCAAAGTCAGGTGTTTGAGCTAGACAACAACACACTGACGATGAGCAGTGTAAATAAAGAATTGGAGGCTATCGAGCAAATCGAAGCGGCGCAATCAATGAGTCTCGATATCACAGGCTTTGAAGAGTCTTGGCTAGACACATATTGATTGCCTATTTGCTACTTGAAGTTAACAACTGAGTGCTAAAAATAAGCGTTTGAGTGAGATTTAATCATTCGACGCTTTTTTTTGATTTTTTTTCTGAAAAGGGGTTGCCAAGAAAAATCATCTCCCTATAATGCGCCTCCGTTGTCAGGGCAAAGCGGAAACGCAAAAGCGGTTGGCAAAAAGGCGAAAGAAAACTTCTAAAAATTAATTTAAAAAAGTGTTTGACACTGAAAATTAATTCCTTAGAATACGCCTCCGCTTCGATAGCAAAGCTTACGAAGCAAGCTCTTTAACAATATAGACCTATCAATCTGTGTGGGCACTCGTTGATGATAATCCAATTAGATATTTCTTTCTTAACGGAAAGCGGTATCAAATTAGGTTTCAATGAAACGAAGTGACCATTGAATCGAAAGATTCAGCACAGTCAATTCAAACATTACTTATGTAATGTTCAGTATTCATTGAGCCGAACAAAATCTTAAATTGAAGAGTTTGATCATGGCTCAGATTGAACGCTGGCGGCAGGCTTAACACATGCAAGTCGAGCGGAAACGAGTTATCTGAACCTTCGGGGAACGATAAGGGCGTCGAGCGGCGGACGGGTGAGTAATGCCTAGGAAATTGCCCTGATGTGGGGGATAACCATTGGAAACGATGGCTAATACCGCATGATGCCTACGGGCCAAAGAGGGGGACCTTCGGGCCTCTCGCGTCAGGATATGCCTAGGTGGGATTAGCTAGTTGGTGAGGTAAGGGCTCACCAAGGCGACGATCCCTAGCTGGTCTGAGAGGATGATCAGCCACACTGGAACTGAGACACGGTCCAGACTCCTACGGGAGGCAGCAGTGGGGAATATTGCACAATGGGCGCAAGCCTGATGCAGCCATGCCGCGTGTGTGAAGAAGGCCTTCGGGTTGTAAAGCACTTTCAGTCGTGAGGAAGGTAGTGTAGTTAATAGCTGCATTATTTGACGTTAGCGACAGAAGAAGCACCGGCTAACTCCGTGCCAGCAGCCGCGGTAATACGGAGGGTGCGAGCGTTAATCGGAATTACTGGGCGTAAAGCGCATGCAGGTGGTTTGTTAAGTCAGATGTGAAAGCCCGGGGCTCAACCTCGGAATAGCATTTGAAACTGGCAGACTAGAGTACTGTAGAGGGGGTAGAATTTCAGGTGTAGCGGTGAAATGCGTAGAGATCTGAAGGAATACCGGTGGCGAAGGCGGCCCCCTGGACAGATACTGACACTCAGATGCGAAAGCGTGGGGAGCAAACAGGATTAGATACCCTGGTAGTCCACGCCGTAAACGATGTCTACTTGGAGGTTGTGGCCTTGAGCCGTGGCTTTCGGAGCTAACGCGTTAAGTAGACCGCCTGGGGAGTACGGTCGCAAGATTAAAACTCAAATGAATTGACGGGGGCCCGCACAAGCGGTGGAGCATGTGGTTTAATTCGATGCAACGCGAAGAACCTTACCTACTCTTGACATCCAGAGAACTTTCCAGAGATGGATTGGTGCCTTCGGGAACTCTGAGACAGGTGCTGCATGGCTGTCGTCAGCTCGTGTTGTGAAATGTTGGGTTAAGTCCCGCAACGAGCGCAACCCTTATCCTTGTTTGCCAGCACTTCGGGTGGGAACTCCAGGGAGACTGCCGGTGATAAACCGGAGGAAGGTGGGGACGACGTCAAGTCATCATGGCCCTTACGAGTAGGGCTACACACGTGCTACAATGGCGCATACAGAGGGCGGCCAACTTGCGAAAGTGAGCGAATCCCAAAAAGTGCGTCGTAGTCCGGATTGGAGTCTGCAACTCGACTCCATGAAGTCGGAATCGCTAGTAATCGTGGATCAGAATGCCACGGTGAATACGTTCCCGGGCCTTGTACACACCGCCCGTCACACCATGGGAGTGGGCTGCAAAAGAAGTAGGTAGTTTAACCTTCGGGGGGACGCTTACCACTTTGTGGTTCATGACTGGGGTGAAGTCGTAACAAGGTAGCGCTAGGGGAACCTGGCGCTGGATCACCTCCTTATACGATGATTACTCACGATGAGTGTCCACACAGATTGATACGGTTTATGAAGTTTAAGAGATAGAACATCCCCCAAGATGTTCACTTAGTGTCCCGTTCGTCTAGAGGCCTAGGACACCGCCCTTTCACGGCGGTAACAGGGGTTCGACTCCCCTACGGGATACCATTGGGTCGTTAGCTCAGTTGGTAGAGCAGTTGACTTTTAATCAATTGGTCGCAGGTTCGAATCCTGCACGACCCACCATTTCCTTCCACGGAAATCAAAACAATGTGGGCGATTAGCTCAGTTGGGAGAGCACCTGCCTTACAAGCAGGGGGTCACTGGTTCGAGCCCGGTATCGCCCACCATTCTCTAAGTATTTTTGGAATAAAACGTCCAAACCAGAACAAGCAATTGATACTGGTTGGTATTTTTGACTCTGAAAGTCTTTAGAAAATGTAACTTCCTTGTGAAGCAACATAGCTCTTTAACAATTTGGAAAGCTGACAAAACAATCTT
Organism: Vibrio sp. sp1; assembly: GCF_016920955.1. Lineage (NCBI taxonomy): Bacteria > Pseudomonadati > Pseudomonadota > Gammaproteobacteria > Vibrionales > Vibrionaceae > Vibrio > Vibrio sp. sp1. The sequence continues at coordinate 251,020 of NZ_CP060590.1, read as the reverse complement.
TAAGATTGTTTGTAAAGTTCTCAATGTTTATCGAAAGATAAACACCAAAAAACACATTCAAGTGTTCTTGGCTTTTTGTTTTCATTTTTTCTAAAAATGAAGGTAAAGAGATGAGTCCGGCAAAATCGAATGTCTCTCGCTCATTCAAATAATGAGAGACAACTTTGGTGATTTGAACATCAACTCGAAACTCCTTCGGGTTGTATGGTTAAGTGACTAAGCGTACACGGTGGATGCCTTGGCAGTCAGAGGCGATGAAGGACGTATTAACTTGCGATAAGCCCAGATTAGGTAGTAAAAACCATTTGAGTCTGGGATTTCCGAATGGGGAAACCCAATACCATAAGGTATTACTGTTGAGTGAATACATAGCTCAACAGAGCGAACCGGGGGAACTGAAACATCTAAGTACCCCGAGGAAAAGAAATCAACCGAGATTCCGAAAGTAGCGGCGAGCGAAATTGGACTAGCCCTTAAGCTTTACACGCGTTAGACGAACAGCCTGGAAAGGCCGACGATACAGGGTGATAGTCCCGTAGTTGACGACGTGTGTTCAGTGAAATCGAGTAGGGCGGGACACGTGATATCCTGTCTGAATATGGGGGGACCATCCTCCAAGGCTAAATACTACTGACTGACCGATAGTGAACCAGTACCGTGAGGGAAAGGCGAAAAGAACCCCTGTGAGGGGAGTGAAATAGAACCTGAAACCGTGTACGTACAAGCAGTAGGAGCAGGCTTTGTCCTGTGACTGCGTACCTTTTGTATAATGGGTCAGCGACTTATATTCAGTGGCAAGGTTAACCATCTAGGGGAGCCGTAGGGAAACCGAGTCTTAACTGGGCGTTCAGTCTCTGGATATAGACCCGAAACCAGGTGATCTAGCCATGGGCAGGTTGAAGGTTGAGTAACATCAACTGGAGGACCGAACCGACTAATGTTGAAAAATTAGCGGATGACTTGTGGCTAGGGGTGAAAGGCCAATCAAACCTGGAGATAGCTGGTTCTCCCCGAAAGCTATTTAGGTAGCGCCTCGGACGAATACTACTGGGGGTAGAGCACTGTTAAGGCTAGGGGGTCATCCCGACTTACCAACCCTTTGCAAACTCCGAATACCAGTAAGTACTATCCGGGAGACACACGGCGGGTGCTAACGTCCGTCGTGGAGAGGGAAACAACCCAGACCGCCAGCTAAGGTCCCAAATTACTACTAAGTGGGAAACGATGTGGGAAGGCTCAGACAGCCAGGATGTTGGCTTAGAAGCAGCCATCATTTAAAGAAAGCGTAATAGCTCACTGGTCGAGTCGGCCTGCGCGGAAGATGTAACGGGGCTAAGTAGTAAACCGAAGCTGCGGCAATATACTTTTGTATATTGGGTAGGGGAGCGTTCTGTAAGCGGTTGAAGGTGTGTGGTAACGCATGCTGGACGTATCAGAAGTGCGAATGCTGACATGAGTAACGATAAAGGGGGTGAAAAACCTCCTCGCCGGAAGACCAAGGGTTCCTGTCCAACGTTAATCGGGGCAGGGTAAGTCGACCCCTAAGGCGAGGCCGAAAGGCGTAGTCGATGGGAAACGGGTTAATATTCCCGTACTTCTTACAATTGCGATGGGGGGACGGAGAAGGCTAGGTGGACCTGGCGACGGTTGTCCAGGTTCAAGTGCGTAGGCTGAAGAGTTAGGTAAATCCGGCTCTTTCTAAGGCTGAGACACGACGTCGAGCTACTACGGTAGTGAAGTCATTGATGCCATGCTTCCAGGAAAAGCCTCTAAGCTTCAGATTGTAAGGAATCGTACCCCAAACCGACACAGGTGGTCGGGTAGAGAATACCAAGGCGCTTGAGAGAACTCGGGTGAAGGAACTAGGCAAAATGGTACCGTAACTTCGGGAGAAGGTACGCTCTCGACGGTGAAGTCCCTCGCGGATGGAGCTATTGAGAGTCGCAGATACCAGGTGGCTGCAACTGTTTATTAAAAACACAGCACTGTGCAAAATCGCAAGATGACGTATACGGTGTGACGCCTGCCCGGTGCCGGAAGGTTAATTGATGGGGTTAGACTTCGGTCGAAGCTCTTGATCGAAGCCCCGGTAAACGGCGGCCGTAACTATAACGGTCCTAAGGTAGCGAAATTCCTTGTCGGGTAAGTTCCGACCTGCACGAATGGCGTAATGATGGCCACGCTGTCTCCACCCGAGACTCAGTGAAATTGAAATCGCTGTGAAGATGCAGTGTACCCGCGGCTAGACGGAAAGACCCCGTGAACCTTTACTACAGCTTGGCACTGAACATTGACCCTACATGTGTAGGATAGGTGGGAGGCTTTGAAACGCAGTCGCTAGATTGCGTGGAGCCGTCCTTGAAATACCACCCTTGTAGTGTTGATGTTCTAACGTTGACCCCTTATCGGGGTTGCGGACAGTGCCTGGTGGGTAGTTTGACTGGGGCGGTCTCCTCCCAAAGCGTAACGGAGGAGCACGAAGGTGGGCTAATCACGGTTGGACATCGTGAGGTTAGTGCAATGGCATAAGCCCGCTTGACTGCGAGAATGACAATTCGAGCAGGTGCGAAAGCAGGTCATAGTGATCCGGTGGTTCTGAATGGAAGGGCCATCGCTCAACGGATAAAAGGTACTCCGGGGATAACAGGCTGATACCGCCCAAGAGTTCATATCGACGGCGGTGTTTGGCACCTCGATGTCGGCTCATCACATCCTGGGGCTGAAGTCGGTCCCAAGGGTATGGCTGTTCGCCATTTAAAGTGGTACGCGAGCTGGGTTTAGAACGTCGTGAGACAGTTCGGTCCCTATCTGCCGTGGGCGTTGGAGAATTGAAAGGGGCTGCTCCTAGTACGAGAGGACCGGAGTGGACGAACCTCTGGTGTTCGGGTTGTGTCGCCAGACGCATTGCCCGGTAGCTAAGTTCGGGATCGATAACCGCTGAAAGCATCTAAGCGGGAAGCGAGCCTTGAGATGAGTTCTCCCTGATACTTTAAGTATCCTAAAGGGTTGTCGTAGACTACGACGTTGATAGGCAGGGTGTGTAAGCGTTGTGAGGCGTTGAGCTAACCTGTACTAATTGCCCGTGAGGCTTAACCATACAACACCCAAGGGGTTTTGATGGACTCAATGAAAGAACATTGAATGTGTAAGAACGAGAATTAAAAAAACAGCTTTCCAGATTAAAGAATTTGCTTGGCGACCATAGCGTTTTGGACCCACCTGATTTCCATGCCGAACTCAGAAGTGAAACGAAATAGCGCCGATGGTAGTGTGGGGCTTCCCCATGTGAGAGTAGGACATCGCCAGGCTTTAAACATCGCTTTCAAGTTTCCTTTTCACTTGGTATAACTGAAGGCAAAACTAAAAATTAGCATCAATAGTATAAGACTAAGTTTTAGTAACAATTTGTGGAGAGATGGCTGAGTGGTTGAAAGCACCGGTCTTGAAAACCGGCATACGTTAATAGCGTATCTAGGGTTCAAATCCCTATCTCTCCGCCATTTTTCTTACGCATTAAGCCCTTGATTTTCAAGGGCTTTTTCGTATCTACAGTACTGCAAGTCACTTTCATGACAATGAGGTGAGACAATGTACTTACAAAAAGCGCCTAATGGCGTATATCAAACCCGCATTTGCATCCCTAAACAACTACGTGAGTTTGGTTATCCTTTCGATATCAAAGTTAGTCTTTTAACTAAAGAGCGCTCAGAAGCAATAGAGCGCAATTTTAAAATGGCTTCCTGCATTAAGATTGCTATTAGCCAAATTGATTTAACCAATCCCGTATTATTCCCAAAATTTAAGGTTGTCCTTCACCAACAGATGGAGACGCTGCGTAAATCTTTCTGTTCGCCAACAGCCTATAAACTAACCCCTGAAACCGTTGCGTATTTTGAAGATGACATTGTTTCAGACATTCCAAGTAATATCGATCTAACTAACCTTGTAGAGACTGAACCGAGCGTAAAGAGCATCTCTGCCGAAGTAGTACCTTTTACTCAGTTGCTTGAGCGATTTCTAGAAAGTAAGAAGAAGCGTAATGTTCGACAGCTTACGATCCATCAACTTGAGCAACGCATAAGTCACTGCATCAATTTCCTTGAAAAGGAGGGCATAAATCGGAATACAGTCAGTAGCTCTGACCTAGATAGTTATATAGATCTGCTCTACTCTGAAGGACGTTCTACCAAAACCAACAAGGACTATTTCTCAGCAAGTAAGCAGTTCTTCAAATGGCTAAAATCAAAGAAATATATTCCTAATAACCCTGCTCAAGACTTAAATCCCCAGTTCAAAAGTAAAAAGCATGTCTCTGAACAACGTGAGCGTTGGACAACTGATGAACTGACATTACTAATTAAAAGTCCAGCGTTTACTCTGCAATCTCTGGACTTTCAGTGGATCACTAAACTACAGCTCTTTCATGGGTTACGCACTGGCGAAGCTTGTCAGCCATATATCCAAGATATTGTTGTAGATGATGAGATCCCATATTTTCGAGTCACCGACCAATCCAAAGATCAGCACTTGAAAAACGAGCATGCAGTTCGAAATGTCCCTCTTCACCCTGCGATTCGTGATGATTTCGTCATATTTTGCGAAAGCCGCCGTCATAAAGGCAATGCCCCTCTATTCGATTACTCACCGCTCGGACCAGATAAAGATTGGACTAAAACGTATCGAACGCAATTCGGGAAGCTACAAACCAAGTTGGGTATGCTTGCTGGCAAGCGTCCTACCGCTTATGGACTACGCCACACATTCATTGATGTTCTTAAAGAGCAGGATGTTCCAGAACATAGTGTAGCCGAGGTGGTTGGTCATAATAATCCGAACATGACCTTCGGACGATATGGGAAGAAACATAAATTAGAGAAATTGCTTGAAATCGTTAGCACGTTCCAAATGGATCTAGAGGGGTAATTATGCAAAAACTCAGTCAATCGCTACGAAAAGCTATTGTTCTAGCACTCGAAGAGGGAGCTTCATACCGCGATCAACTCGATCTATCTCGCTTTCTAGCAATGGGGGTTGCGATGGAGCAGATTCACCTTATTGATACAGCGATATCTCTGCTACAGATCCATCCTTATTTGAACCAACACGACTTTGAATCAAAGTACGGTGTACAAAAGGTTCAGCTTACGATTGGCAGCGTGAGTAGCTTTAAGAACCTTCTCAGTCTAGAGGAATATACTTATCGCGACTGGTTAAAAATCAATAAGCTGACTGAAAATGAACCTCTTTGCTTACCATATTTGGTGTATCAATATTTCTCAGACGAAATTCGTCGCGATTTTATGAACGGTGCTTATCTTGTGGATAATCTACAAATCCAACTCGGCTCCAAGCAGTTAAATAGCTTCAAGTTTAAGTGTGGAACTACTGTTGGTATCCCGACAGATGTATTTGACATCATGATCTTTATTTTGATTTCGCGTTTTGGTAGGTACACAGGCTTTAAAATGAACTTAACTGACTCGGTACTGCATCTTTTCTCGCATACAGATAGCGTTGATATAGAAGTCCGTACCTATGCAACCGAGTTTTCGCATCGTACACAACATTCTGTATGCCTTATAGATGATCTCAACGAATCCAGTCCAATGCGCAAAGTGCGAAAGATTATCAAACTGGAGGAGTTTTCCATTTTTCACAAATGTAACTCAAATCGTGAGTTACTAGACTTGTTAGACTTTAGCTGAGGGGAAAAATGATGACTAACCAAGACGGTTCGCCAAAACTTACTTTAGATATAATGCAGCAAACTCTTCAACAAAAGTGTGTCGCCTCGGTGCTGATGGGTGAAAATGGTCCGTTACTTATGCAGTATGGCGACCACGTTAAAGTCTATGAAAATGATACATCAGCGTTTAATGCAGCGAAGCTATTAAGGCTAGTATCTTCAGCACTGTAACCCTAATATTTATTCTTCTATGAACCCCACAAGACGTAGTGTAGTTATTTGCATTACGTCATTTTTAGTGACCTGTGTCACATTAATTAAATTTAATGGTAAACGTTGTAATCTCGCAAGGGAAGAAAATACGATAAGTTAGTTAGCACTTACACTTATAAATATCAATAAGTTACGCTATGAAAAATATTCCAGATATGTATATTTTTCTTTATTATACATAGACTTACATTAAAGTTAATTATGCGTAACTATTGTGTAATAAGAAACGTTGTGGTTTGATAATAAGCAAATAAACCAGACCATTATACATAATAAGGCTCCGCCAGAAGAGCCGCCCTTAATGGCCTATCACTCTATAGGTCTAGAAATGAACCCTACGAAGAAAAATGAAAAATCCCCTCGCCTAAAATCTCGAATTCAAAAAGCTCGGAAAGGCACTCGCAAGTCTGACATTTCATTAAACAAAGATGATTACCCGCTAAGCTCAGTCGCCCAAGCTGTTTGTCATGAGCTAAATACTAAAGCGCTTGTTGTTGCTGAATCAACACTGCACGGAATGAAGACTCACGGTCGACATATCATCCTAAACTTAGGTGATAAACCACTATCTGAACTTACAATCGAAGATATTGATGAACTCAAAATCACACTTCTCACACAAGGCAAAAAAGGCAAGGTCATTAACGGTTGTTACACTATCTTACGAGCCGTCTGCGCTAAAGCTTGTTCCTCCGAACAGCAGAAAAACGACCTAATGGAAAAAATCAAAAACCTGAAAGTTGTCAATGATGATCCATTCCCATTCACTGAAGATGAAGTACGTCAATTACTGTTGACTGATACCGACAATGAGATGGCAAAAGACATGGCTTCTTTTGCCATTCTAACGGCATTACGTATCAGCGAACTCATTTGTACTTGCTGGGAAAATATCGAGTTTTATACAGAGGACGGGATTGAAAAGTGTCGACTATACGTTGATTTAGCTAAACCATTAAACAAATACAAAGTCACTAAAACAGAAGAGTCTGAACGAACAATTGAGTTATCAGCAGAAGCCGCTCAATTACTCCGCAAACTCGAACGACTAACGGGTGATAAAGCTCCAATAACTATTGACGTTGTACAACGAGATAACATCACAGTTAAACGAGAAAAACGCAGGTTTGTTTTTTTTAATGAGCAAACTGGTCACCCGTGGTTAAACCCCAAGCAATTCGCAAAACAGTTTTTTACTGGGTTTCTCAAAGAAGCAGGTGTAGCACATCGAGGCCCAAATCAATTGCGACATACGGGAGCGTCGATACCTTTTAATCGTGGAGTCAGTGTAGCTTGGATAGCGGAATTACTCGGGCATCGAGACGTCAGCATTGTAGAAAAGCATTATGCGAAACGTAATAAGGTGAGTTTGAAGAAAGAGCAAGTCAAAGCAGATAGGACAATAGCAGAACTATTTAAAACGGGTGATTCAAACAGCATTGTCGTACCCAATGGCATTGTTGAAACTAAGCAAGCAGCGCAGCCCATCGCCATTGATGACAAAGCATTTATACAAAACTTACTCGAACTGGCACGTGCTGCAAAGAGTGACAAACACAGAGAGCAAATCTACAAAATTATCGATGATACGCTTAAAGGTGGACAGTAATTATGAATACTACTTTGTCTTCCTCTCTTCCTGCCTTACTCGGTCAGGAAGAAAGTCTTGTATTGCTCCGTGAAAGATTTTCCGCTGAACTGGAAAAACAAGGCTACTCAACAGAAAAAGGTAAAACCATTGACGACTATGCCTCAGCATTTAGCGATTTAAACACAGCACCAGCTTCACCAAAAGCACTGCAAAAACTAGTTGGCGGTGATTTTGGAAGAGTGTCCATCGCTTTCAAAATACTAAGGAAAGCGACAAAACCAACTCCGATAGTTCGTAACAAAGCGCTGTGGTTTGTAGATTCAGAGCAGAGACTGATTTCTGCGCTTCAAGCCGAAATGTCCACCGTCTGGCAGGCGTTTGATAGTGAAGTGCAGCAGCTCGTTAGCGCCCATACACAAGAATCTCTTAAGCAAATTGATGAATTAGAAAAAGAAAACAAAGAGCTTGTAGAGTTCATTGACGAATTGCAAAAACAGCATCGGGAAACTGATTCACTGAGTCAAAAGTGCAATGAGCTAGAAAACAAACTTGCTCAATCAGAGCAAGTTGTTTCGGACTACCGCGCTAGAGTTGACCAACAGCAGCAAAAGCTCGATACGTTACTTTTGGTAAGTCAGGAGCTTTTTGTTGAACGCGCTCGTGCGAAAATGTTAGACGAGCATATCGCTTCATTAACTCGCGATAAAGAACGCCTACAAGAACACAACACAAAACTCATTGAAAGTCTCACTTCCAGTCATCCCGATTGGTATTTTGGCGATTTGAGTGATGCAGATCCCAGCTTATCAGAAGAATTCCATGTCGACGACGGTGTGGAAAATTGATGTAAAAGCTAAAGAGCAAGGTTACCCCAACCCCGTATGAAAAATTTCATCGGGTTGGGAGTCTAAGCTGCTGCTTAGGAACGCTTGGGCTGCGCCCAAACCCCTTAATTAACTACCCCAAACAATAATCAGACCTAAAAAATTAGGCACCAAAATATGACTAGAAAATACAAGAAAAAGCAGATAGCAGAGTATTATCTTAACGATCCAAAGCTTACCGAATTGTTCGAAAAATCACTTGATAACTGTGTTGAGCACAACATTAAAATCAGCAAAAACCGTTTGAAGAAAGAAACTGGTTTAAAGTCCGCTGAAGTAGATGCGCTTTACCATCATTATTGTGAAGCAAAGAGTACTCGTATAGAAATGAACTGTACGCTCTTAGATAAAAAGATCTGGAAATACAAAGCTGAGCAAGCAGGAAAAACGGTGTCTCAGATTGCTTCTGAATCACTACATAAAACTCAAATCATAATACCTTTTGCAGAGCAGACTAGAAAGGAGATGTTAGGCGTAATCCATGAACGTGTACGTTTCAATTCTCTGCTTAATCAGACCGTCAAGTGGTGTAACACTCATAAATCTGGAGTGGAAGCCATTCAAATCTTGCTAGAGCTTAACCAGCTAAACAAAGCATTTGAGCAGCATGACTTACGTGTCATGAATATTCTAGCCAATCCACAGGTTGACCATAAATACCGAGTCGCAAAAGTAGACCCGTTATCGGTGGAAGCATGGCAGTAATTTCATTTTTTCGAACCAGTGGTGTTGGACAACCTGATCCACAAGCTGCAACTAACTACCTGTATGGTCCTTTATGTAGTCTCACTGAAGAACAAAAGCAAATTTACAGTGATGCTTATCAAGTGCGTAAGTCAGCGAGAGAAGCGAACGACACACAAACCGAGTGGGAATGCGACTACATTCTCCAGCAGCAAAAAGGAAAACGTAGAGAACCACCCCCAGAATCAATTAACGGGAACCGAAAAGCTGTGGAATATGCAATTGAGCATAACCCACATAAACACAAATACGTCAGTGGTGTTATTGCTCATGCGTTTGAAGATACAGAGAAGTTGCAAGCCAATCCAGAGATTGAAGCAGAGTGGCGGGAATTGTTTGAAGAGTTGTGCTTTGCTGGTTTCCCTAAAGATGAGCGACTAATCGACTGGGTGCGTCACACGCACCAAATTAATATTGAAAACCACTTCTTGATACCTAGGATTCACATTGCAACAGGATTGTCATTCAACCCTGCTCCACCTGGGCATGAACGAGACTTCAATCTACTGCGGGATTACTTAAATCTTAAACATGATTTAGTGAGTCCTCTCGATTCTCTTCATAAACGACTTACTCAAGACGGTAGCGGCTTTGACAAGTGGCACAAGCTAAAGAAAGCAATCAATGTCTGGATTAAAGACATGATTGCTAATAATCGAGTAAACAGCCGCAATGACATTATACAAGCACTAAGTAGTGATAAGTTTAAAGAAAAGATCGGGGTTACCCATATTAGTCAGTCAGATAATTTTATACGCTTGCATTTTCAGGACAAAAAGAACGTTCGCCTGAAGGGCTTTGTCTTCACTTCCCAATTCACTTCGAAAGAATCACTGACGCAATCCTGTGAAAGCATACAAAGCAAGGAAGAAAGACTACATGAACTAAAAAGTAAGCTGGATAAGGTCATTGCAAAACGAGCTGACTACAACAAAAGTCGCTACCGACTTGCACGTATTCAACCTGAAAAAAGCATAACGAAAGCGTATTACTTACCACCCAATTCAAGATGGACAGCAACGCCACCTTGTTACATATCGCAACCTCAGCCTATTTTTGCACACATGCCCGAGTTCAACCCATCCCTCAAAGGTTTTGAGATGGTTAAGCAAATTGAAGAAAGAAAAGCATTAGCTGAACGAAATGCAAAGTTAGCGCTAGAGCAGTATCACGAGCAACAAAAGAGGTTTATCCAAGAATGGATGAGTTTTCTACTCGAAGGGAAAATAGAATATGAGCCATATCGAGAAGCAATTAGCTTCACAAATTACGTCATTGACGAAGAATCAGCAGATTTCAAACGAGCATTTGCTCGCTATGATCGAGACACAGAACGAGTTTTACCTAAACACAATAAGACAAATTCAGGAACAGTATCAACACGAACGCAAAACAATCCTGAAGGACATTATTCAAAACAATCAGCTCATGATGCAGGAATACCAAGCATCTGTCGAAGCGTTACAGGGGCTATCGAAAGCTTCAAACGAAATATCCGCATCCACGAGACAGCAAATAGCGAGATTGGAACATCGATTGAACATGCTGGAAAGCTGGCAGAAAGACAGCGGGACAGCTATCTCGAACTTAGTCGAGCTTTTGAAGTTATAGCTTCTGAACCGAAATTGAGGGATGAACTGAAATCGCGCTTGATTAGAAATGAAACACGTAAAATACCACACATGAAGAAAGACGGTTTGAGGCGGGTTCTTAAAAAACTAACGAAGCCACAACCGCATGAGCAAGAGAGGTTGGATCGTTAAGTTGAATTGAAATTATGACAACAGAATCTCTTCTAGTAGCCTAGTGCAGACACCATACCCAATAATGTGCTAGTAAGGAGGAGATGTCATCAGCGCCAATTGAAGATCATAGCTTGCTGTGTTTTACCCCTGATAGGGGGTAAGCTGATTTTTACCCCCTATCAGGGGTAAAACTATCATCTATCATAGTGATTTGCTCCCCGATACCCCCTTACTTGCCCATAGGTGAACTTCTATGGTTGTTTGTAAAATAAAGACGTGTATTGCGAATCGAGAATAGGTTAATTGAGACAACCTGCATAGAAACATGGATAAAAGAATCTTATCAATTTCGTTCGTAACTTGAGATTGCCCCATACCTTACTGGCAACTAGGAAGAAATCCTTCTCAGTTGCTTTCAACTCATAAATTTTCCTTAATAGTTGCTTCACCTTGGCACCGCGACAAACTTCTGCCCCATTTCGGATTAAATTATTTACTCAGTATCAGAGAAAACTCACAGTTTTCCCTAGAATAGGTAATGTGACTAGCCATAGATGCAGGTAATACCAACTTATAGGATTTCATCGTCACCCCAATCCACTAACGAGGTTAACAATGACAAGTAAGAGTAAATAAGCCACCAGAAATTTTGATTAAGAGGTATTTAAATTGAAAAGAGATGTCGCGTTACTAGTAGCCGAAGCGCCTTGGTTTTCTTTCAAAAACAACAGAGATCAAGCGAGTGGACTCCGTTTTTTACAGGGATAAAGCAGTATGTGAACAAAAATGCTAAGAAATTACAGCGTAATATTTATTCATGTGAATATTACGATAATAACTCCTTGGGGTATGCGTTAAATCACCTAGACATGGAAGAGAACATACAAATACTTTACATCGGTGGGCAGTACTACTAGAAACTGCAATAATCAAAGAGTTCACTGAAGGGTATATTAACGAGGGTAAGTTGAACTCTAAACAAGACATTATCACTGGCTTTCATAATGCTCTTTTTCCATTTGATTTGAATATCCCTTTTGCCAATGGTGACGATGGAAGTCCTCAAACTCTTGGTGAATCAATACGTTTTTGGTCAAGACCACAAGGGAGCAGGTCATCCTGTAAACGTCACAAAAGAGTTACTTACTGGCTTGATGACTTGAGTATCGGGCAAAATCGTGAGATTTTTTTCTTAGTTTTAGGTATAAGCGAGTTTAGCTAGTTGTTAGCACATACTACTTTATTAGTTAAACAACAGGATGAAACTAACTATGCCTATTAAAAGAAGAGTTAAAAATAATCATATCAATTATGAGCATGTGGCGAAGCTGATTCTTTTGTGTTCTAAAAAACACTGTTCAGATGCTGAAGCAGGTCAAAATAGGTTCAAAGTTCGTGAAGGTCTCATCCAGAAGATAACGGGCATACCTTTATCTCATGATGACCGCTTTTCCATTATCAGAGAGTTTAATTATCTAGGCTGGCAGGTAGCCATTAACCCTGATTATTGGCTTGTATTTGCGGTGGATGAAGATCAACTATTTAAGTGGGATGAGGCTAGTTACCTGTATGGGCTGGAGCAAAGCATCAAAGCAATACAGCAGGGATATGAGCCGCAACTGGGAGAGATTTACGATTACTATCCACTTAGATCAAACCTAACTGCAAAGTTCTTAGGTTGGTCGGACGAAGATATTCAGGAAAAGCTTGTGGAAGAGGCTTTAAGGGAAGCAACAGATGAAGTTGAAGAAGAGTATGAAGAAACAGGTGATAAATCTCTTCTAGGTATCGGACAGAATGATGAAATCTGCTTAACGAACTTCACTTTTTGGGAGTATCTAGACTTCGAACTGGCTAGAAATGGACTAGTTTTCAAATCTAAATAAGACTGGCGCAGGTGTGTGGTTACTCGATAGTAGCCACTCATCCTCCAAGGAGGTTTGTGTTGTTAACCCCTCAAATACCTATCGTGATCAATACCAGTAATCTTCACAAATGCCTAGAAGATGCGAAGTTAATATCGAAAAAGGTTGGAGAGCAGAACATTCTCTTAGAGCTTCAAATTTATCTTTTAAGGATAGATTTATTAATAGCCAATAGCCGTATCCAGAGTGATTGGCAAACCAATGCATTAACCCTCGATAAAATTCTTCGTAAACTTTTAGGGCTCTCAAAGCAGATAGAGTCGTTGATAGATAACCATGTTTTTTCAACTCAATATTGCCTTGATAGTGCTTTGGAACAAGTGAAGGTATTGATTACCGTAACCTGTAAAGATATAGACGGTCGGTAATATTCTTGGTGTAATTTGGTGCTTGATATGATGGTTATGTTCTAAGACAGACTGAGTGATTATATGTCACCCCGACAATTACAAAGGACTGTTTACCGTCTCTCCAGAAATGATTTGTGCAGTTTTTGGGAGTGCCCGTATCTGCTTAATCCTGATTCGTCACAATTCAGTGTGTTTCTTCCAACTTTTTTTAGATCACGAATTGCTTTCTCTTTATTAGCAATTCGCAGGGGCCGATCTGAAGTTATGGTATTGTTGATAATGTCAATATTATCACATTTCGTGTGTGTGAACTCGATAACTCCATATGAGGTCCTAAACTCCCCCCTTGCGTCCAGTCGTCATGATCGTAATTCGGTCAATCATCACTTGGGAAATGACACTGTATGGCAATCTGGTTAATAACTTAAAAGTGAACGGCCTACCTAGCGATTTTGGTGTTATAATATTGATAATTAGGAAAAAATCTTCAATATTGACGCTGCGAATAGCTAAGAAGCTCAAAGCCTATTTTTCAAGCTTTGAGCTTACCTTACGATTTGCTCAGATGATGGCTACAAATTTAACTTTAATGAATACCAAAATTTTTTAAAAGGAACTAAAGATGGCAAGACATAGTGCCAATCGGGGAATACTGGTGCTGGAAAGTCCATGGGAATTGGATGATAGTGACTCTAACCGTTCAAGTGTTGTGCCTTTTATTGAAGGTGTTGCAAAATTAGCAGGGGATACAGAAGTTTACCATGCTGATTTTTATGACAAAAAGAGCTTTGAATATGCCTTAGAATGTCTTTGTAAAGTCAGGTTTTCTAACACTATTGTCTATATTGCAGCTCATGGGTACAAGAAGAAAATAGGTAATATGAAGTTAGAGGATATTCTTTTCGCTATTGGCATGAAATCAAAACAGTACAACATAACAGGGGTTATGTTCGGTTCATGTTTCGTCGGGGGGAATACTGAGTTAATCGAAGTCTTCACCGCTGCCAATAATTTACGTTGGTGTGCAGGTTATGCTTCGACATCTAACTGGCTAAGTGGCACTTTCATCGATAGTGCAATCATTGCGCAGATGATCAATTTAGAAGAAAGTGAGTTCTCTAATCGAGATACACTTGTCGAACATCTTGCTTATGCAATATCCCCTTTCTCAGACCAAATGTACATTGGTGACGATTATGAAGAGAATCCTGTAGCTTTGTCGGACTCATTGCAGTTTATCGTGCAACCTAAGGGACAGGGTTATCATCCAAAAACAGTTTCGTCGGAAGTCTTCATAGCTAAGAAACATTACGACGTATAAGATCTCCGCCACATGACGGATTAACTCAAACTGTAGTGGATGAGTTGATTTGGCCAATAGATAAGAGGTATTTACAATACCTCAGATTATCCGCTAAATGCTAATTTAGGGAAAGCACTGACAAACTTTTGTCCAAAACCTTCTCAAAAATGGTTCAGAAATCTTGTGAACACCAAGCGATTTTGTCATATGTTCGTATTTTATAGGGCTAAGAAAGAAAATATGCCGTAGCCCTCAGCCCTTATAAATAAAAGGCTGAGGGCTCACATTGGACTTTTCGCTGAAATGGGCGCAAAACCCCATGATCAAATCTATAAATAGCATGATGATGGATATGCTAGCTGCTATCGCGAGAAAAGATTACCAAGATCGCCGCCGCCGTCAGGCTGAAGGAATAAAGAAAGCCAAAGAGGAAGGGAAATACAGAGGGCGGCAAGCCGATTCAGAACTACACGAAAAAATCTATCAGCTACGAGTAGTCAACAAGCTGAGTATCAGTGATACCGCCAAACTTACCAATGTTTCAGGTCGTACAGTAATACGGGTTGCTAAAAAGTTGGCAAGTGAGCGTTCAGCGGGGTAAGAAGCTTAGCGTACGTTTTCGTTCCATTGGGCTTCAGACCCCTCATACTAAAATGGCAGCGATCACATAGGTACGCTGCCATTTCTAATATGAAGTCAAAGATGCCCCTTTAAGTGCTAACTGAGAAGTTTATTGGTAATTTCCGAACAACTCACTGGTTTAGAATAGAAATAGCCTTGAATGACTTGGCACCCTTCTGCCACCACAAAATCACGCTGTTCAGCTGTTTCGATACCTTCAACAACCACGCTAAGCTGCAAATTCGTTGCTAATTGAATAATCGTTCGGCAAAGCTGCTGCTGAGTTGTGTCGGTAGGCAAACGGCTAATAAAAGAACGGTCAATTTTGAGAGTTGAAATCGGCAGAGCATGCAAATAAGACAGTGATGAGTAACCTGTACCAAAATCATCAATCGCCAAACTCACCCCTAAATCACGAATCTTCTCAAGCTGCGGTATCACCTCTTGTTCACGTTCTAGGAGTGCAGATTCTGTCAGTTCTAACTGCAATGCTTTTGCTGGAAATCCCGTTTTATTTAACACTGAGGTCACTTGTTCATATAAATGCTCAAAACGTAGCTGATGTGCAGAAACATTCACTGATAGTTTCAGTGTTTCCACGCCTGTTTTTGCGAACCAAATTTGCGCATCACTGCACGCGGTTTCAAGCACATACATTCCTAGTTGGTCGATAAGGCCGGAACGCTCGGCAATAGGAATAAATTCGGCTGGCGAAACCCAGTTTCCACCATCATTCCAGCGTACCAATGCTTCTAAACCAACCATATTACCTGTTCCCGCATGAACTTGTGGTTGGTAATAGACTTCGAGTACATGCTTTTCGAGTGCTTCTCTTAGGCGATTACTCAATATCAACGTCCGTTGGCTCGCTTCAGTAAACGACTGCTCATAGAACTGATAGCTTCCACGTTTGGCATGTTTCGCCACATACATCGCGGCATCTGCACTTTGAAAAAGGTCTTCGAGGTCAACATTCTGTTGCAGTGCAATCCCCATACTCAAAGAGGAGTAAACATGAATGTCGTTGCCTAAATAATATGGACGCGTCATCAATTTCTGTACTTTCTGACACAGCGCTTCACACGCAGATAAATCAGCACTCTTAATTAATAAAGCAAACTCATCGCCTCCAGTGCGTGCCAAAACATAGCCATCCTGACCAAACTGTTCACCACTCACCTTAGAAAGCATTTGTGCGATTTTGTTAAGCAAAGCGTCACCACTGGCATGGCCGTAACTATCATTGATGTCTTTAAAATGGTCCACATCAAACATGATGAGTGCGCTGTGTATAAGATCTTCATGACTGAGTGTATCATCCAATACTCGGCGATTTGGTAGCCCCGTCAAGATATCATGACTTGCCAAATAATGAAGCTGGTCTTGTGCTGCGATGAGATCATCGATATTAGTAAGCGAGATGATCTTTAACGCACTGCGACCCTTTGTCTTTTCAACATTTGTAACTGTTAACAATCCGTGATGTCCTTGAAATTCAATCTCGGTTTTTTGCTCACTCGCTGATTCATCTAACGACATCATAAATGACGGTTCTAAATTAAGAAGCGATGTTAACGTTTTCGGTGTTGAGGTTATCGATTGAACGGATTTACCGGTGAATTGAGCAAAAGCAGAATTACAGCGAAGAACGATTCCCTGACTATCGATTACCGCTAATCCATCATTGCTGTGTTCAAACACTGTTTCAGCCTGCTTTAAGCCATACTCTTTTTCCTCTATTACCTTCATCAAATCACGATTCGAACGAAACATCAGTTTCCAATCCAAAGGTTCACCTTGAAGATATTGGGTAAATTCACGACGCTTAACCAATATGTACAATGCGAGTGGTACGCTAAAGGCTGAGGCCATCAGCACTTTACCTGAAAGCCCACCGATCGCGATATTTACGACTGGCTCACTTACACCAAAGGCTATCAATGGAAAAGCGATCCCGTCTGCGACTAACATGCAGATAAACCCTAAAAGATAAACTAACGCAGAAGCAAACATTGGTAACTTCAAGTTTTTGATTTTCTCAAACAAAAAGAAAAGCAAAGCCAGTTCCGTAATAATCAATACGCCACCTAAGATAATAAACGGCGTAGATATGTGGAAAAATTCCGCAGGAATATTGTGCGGGTTTACGACATCTTGTTTTAGCGTATATTCTGCTAATCCTGCAAACAAGATGTTAAATAGATCGACAATAATCACCAATCGGATGAGGTGACGTAGAATAAAAACATCACGCTCCACCAATACACATAATATTGATGTCATCATGAATGCGCCATAGTAAAGGTTGCCCCCAGAAATATTTATGGTTTCAGTTATAGGTAGGGAATAGATGTTGCCGAAAAAGCCGCCGATCAACAGGTAAAGAGAGAGGCAAATATAAAAAGAGGTTCGGCGTATACCAGCATCTAGGCGCGTGCAATATAGTGGAAAAAGTGAGAATAAAACAATGTGGCCAACAAACAGTCCTAGCATACTTTCTTCCTCTTGAGTGTGATCATCATTTTCTACTTCATTGGTCAAGGATTTACTGAATTGACTATAATAAGTTTATTGTTAATAAAAGATGGCTATAGTAAGTTAATTGTTAATAAAAGACTACTAGATATTTGAAAAGGGATACGGCTTTGTTGCTTAAATCGGTGGAACTAAATCAAAAATCTACGGTCTGATCGGCTATACCCATCAATCGTCGTAGCCTCATGCCTAAACCTCGTTACAAAACAACTAACTGGAAGCAATACAATAAAGCCTGATCTGCTCCAGCCAGACTGGACACTCCATTAAGCGACATTTTGTTGTTCAAAGTTAACTGGGCTTAGATACCCGAGAGCACTGTGCCTTCTCGTCCGATTATAATCAACCTCTATGTATTCGAAGATCGCTTGGCGCATCTCGTCTCGCGTCATGATCGGCTCATATTGGATCGCTTCAACTTTCATTGAATGGAAGAAGCTCTCAACACAAGCGTTGTCCCAGCAGTTTCCTTTTCTACTCATACTTTGCTTTAGATTATAAGCGGTCATGAGGTCTCGATAGTCTTTTGAGCAATACTGGCTACCTCGATCACTGTGAACGATAACTTGCTCAGGGAATCCGCGACGGAATAAGGCCATTGATAGCGCATCGCAGACCAGCGTAGCAGTCATTCTGGTATCCATAGACCAGCCGACTACTTGTCTTGAGTAAAGATCAATAATTACCGCCAAGTACAGCCAACCTTCGCTTGTGGCAACGTAGGTGATGTCACCCGCCCACTTTTGATTCGGAGCCGCTGCGTTGAAGTCCTGAGCCAGCAGGTTCGGAGCAACAGGCATTTTATGCTTGCTGTCTGTTGTACACTTAAACTTGCGTGCGGCTTTCGGAGTCAAATCCTGACGCTTCATGCTGGCTGCAATGGTTTTAACATTATGACTATTACCGTTCTCAGCCAGTTCTTTTTGAATGCGCCTCGCACCATCTCGGCCTTTGCTGCTATCAAACGCCTCCTTGACCTTGATATCAAGCTCTTGGCGACTTGCCTCGCGCTGGATAGCCTTGTGGCGGTGCTTAATCCAGTAATAAAACCCACTTCGAGATACCCCGAACACCTTAGCCATACGGACAACATTGAAGCACAGCAGGTGTTCGAGCATAAATTCGTAGCAATCTACTTTAGATTTTTCGCGATGTATGGAATCCACTCATTCTCTGCAAAACTTAAGCATAGGCAGGAACATGAAAACGAGGTGTCATCATGCTAAGAACGAACGTCATCGGTATAGATTTAGCAAAAAACGTGTTACAGGTTTGCCATATTAGCCGCCAAGGAGAACTGCTCAGTAACAAAGCAGTAAGCAGGCAGAAACTTAAGTAGTTACTCGCTAAATCCAAGCCATCTCTTGTTGCTCTAGAAGGCTGCGCTAGTTGCCACTACTGGGGCAGATACGCTGAGTCTTTCGGACACGAAGTACGGATAATCAATCCGAAAAAGGTAAAGGCATATGTTGATGGCCATAAAACTGATGCCAATGATGCTCTTGCCATCGCTAATGCGGCGCTCCAGATAGGAATAAAATACAGCAAGCCCAAATCAATGGAGCAACAAACCTTGATGTCTCTTGAAGCAAATCGTCAGTTTCTATCAAAAACCATAGTGTCATTGGGGCTGCACATCCGAGGCATTATTAACGAGTACGGTATCGTCAAAGCCAAAGGTACTAAAGGGCTGGCTGAATTGGTCACTTCAACACTCTATGAAAGTGATGTTTTGCCAGCAAGCTTGGTCACAACCTTGTCGATGCTATGGCAGCAATACCTTAACCTGAAAGATGAACTGAGCAAGCTCCAGAAATCCATGAACTCGACAACTCATCAGATAGAACCTTGCAAAAGACTCATGGCACTGGAAGGTGTCGGTGAAACAACAGCTTCCATGCTCTACGCTACTTTAGGTAACGGAACGCAATTTACCAATGGACGGCAAGCTTCAGCGTTTGTTGGGCTAACACCGAAACAATACAGTTCAGGCGGTAAAGTAACAATGCTGGGCATAGATAAATTTGGCGGTGTCAAAGATCTCCGTTCAATGCTATACCTTGGTGCCATGGCATATATTTACCGATTGCCCGAATCGCCAAAAAACCAGAAGCAGGCATGGCTTATCAAGTTGGTCGATAGGGTTGGGTTCAAAAGAGCCTGTATCGCTTTGGCAAACAAGACGGTCAGGACAGCTTGGGCAATGCTCCACTATGAAACGGCTTATCAGCCAAAGCCATTATCTATTTAGCTATATGAATTAACAGATTACAAATAATGATGTTCAATGGTTAGACCAGCCTACTGAGACCCTGACTACTTCGCAATGCTTTTAAAAGCTTCTTTCGCGACAAGGACAGTAGGTGCGTACACATCAAAGGTTAGAAGGTAGCTCCTTCAATAAGAAACCGAATATACGACCGCATCTTATCCATTGCACATTTTTATCTTGTAAAACCCGTGGATTCCATATACGAAGTAGGTGGCGGCCTTTTTTACTATATCTAGCTCTTCAGCTTGCTCAGCCAATTGCCTTTTAAGCTTGGCGACTTCAGCGGCTAGATCTTTTTCCCGCTGACTGGTACTGGTGTCTTTCTTCGCGGCCTTACGCCAACCGTAGATCTGAGATTCGTGTAACGAGAGTTGCCTCGCTGCCGCAGCGACTCCCACTTTATCTGCTAGCTTCAGTGCTTCTGCTTTAAATTCAGGAGAATGGATAATACGTTTTTTCTTGCTTGTCATGCTTCACCTCGTTAGTGATTGTACTCACTTAACTCGGTGTCCAAAACTGCTGGTGCGGATCAACTTACAAGATGGCATTGGCTCAAACACTTCTTAAAGCTTCACGGGAGGGGAAAAACGAGCTTTCTTGGGAAGAACTATCAACCACTTACTTTGACGCCTATAAAGCACGACTGGCGGCTAACCCAATGCCACAGCAAGGCAATCCTAACCGTTTAACGAAGATGGAACGCATCATTAAAGAGCATGAGCTAGGCGTTTTAACTAGTAATAAAGCTATTGATAAGGTGGCGGATACGGCTTTTGATGACGTGGTTCCGAGATTCCAAACTATCGGCTCTGACAAAAATATTGTAGCAAGCTATTTCTACGACATTGAGAAAGGTAAGAAGCTTGTTTTGAAAGACTCGCTACTGTCACTGACTGAATCGCAAATAAATATACTTCAACACGAAGTTCATGCGCGTTGGGGTTTGCTAGAGGGCGCTTTTAGCATAAATCAAACAAACTTTGAGCTTGCCAACGACATACGAGAGGTATATCTAAAAGATGGTCATGAGCGCAAAGCACTGACTCACAACATACCGTTTCTATCTGGCTATCAAGGAAACGTCTGTTTCTACTGTGGTGAGCCAATGGATGATGATATTCATGTGGATCATGTTCTGCCCAGACAAGTGATTAACCATGATGAAATATGGAATCTAGTACTCTCTCACGGTGACTGTAACTTGCTGAAGTCAGACCGCTTAGTAGGTCAGCATTTTGTGGAGAAGCTCATTGCCCGAAACGAAAACATAATGGGAAGTAACCACCCTTGGAAAGCGAAAATTCAAAGCGCACTAGGGGCAACTCCGAAAAGACGTGCAAGTAACCTAAACATGCATTACGACAACATGAAATCGGTGTTAGGTCGATATTATTGGGGCGGTTCCGACTCATATAACCCAGCGAGCGACCCATTTTACCGAAGGTTAATTACTGCCCTCAATAATAAGTGAAGCTGCTTGGGTGATCTGCTCTAGTAAGGCTAGACACGTTGTTAAGTGACTTTCCATACCTTAACTAATTCATGGATTGCTAAATTAGCAAAGTTGCTGACAACTTATGTCCATTTATGTGTATTACTCAGAAAATAGAATATTACCACATTGACTTTCTATAAGTTATCTGTAGTCTTGATCTTAAGTCAACTGACTTAGACACTTGTAATTGATTTGTATGACTAGTTGTCGAAAACTCTTTTATATACAAGGGTTTGCGAAAGATTTTTAGCAAGCGATAGGGTTCAAATCCCTATCTCTCCGCCACTTTTAAAAAAACCGCTGTTCTTACAGCGGTTTTTTTGTATCTGCTGTTTTTTAACCGCTGTTATCGAAACTTCTAATTGGTTTTTCTCTAGCTCTTTCTCCAAGTTTTTGCGTACCTACATTGGGTTTAGTTTACGCAGTAATACCTTCAATCGAAGACATTTCCATACGTCTCATTTGGGCTTCAAATAGAGCTTTGTTAAGTCTCAACGTGGGATGCTTAAACGCATTTTGATAGAGTCCCAGTCTAAATACTGCAAATGTACTTGGAGAAAAAATGAAGCTACTTTACTGGTTAGATGAATGGCAAGCTCTTACTCAACAAGAACAAGAGATGGCTTTACCTATCTCTGGCTACGATTTACTTGATGATGTGTTTGTGAAGTATGAACTCGTTGATCTTAACAAGCCATTGTTGTTTACATTTTCTCCTTCCGGTACTGATGTGCAGGTACAAGATTTAACTCCGGATTTTTCTCCTTGGGGCTACGAGCTCGGAATACAACAACAAGTAAACATTATTGCCTTTCAACATTTAGGACAAAGTAATTGGTTCCGTAGTCGGAATTTGATTTTCTTTCTGGAGCAGCTATCTGAGTTGCTTCATCCCTTCAAATGTCGTTTGGGTTATGGGCAAAGTCGAGGTGGCTTTGCAATTGGCGCGTTCGCTAACTTGCTGAAACTAGAACATCTTTTGTTGTTTTATCCTGTTAGCACTAAAAATAAAGCGTTAGTGCCTTGGGATGATCGGCCGAGTACTGAGCTTGCTCAGCAGTTTGCTTGGGAAAGCGGCTACCATGATCGAGATTTGGGCAATGCCAAAGGTTATATTATTTATGACCCATCCAATCGCATTGATCGTCTCCATGCTAAACGTTATCCAGAGCTTACCCATTTAAAAGTCGTCGGTATGGGACACGGCACTCAATCCACACAATTAGATAAATTAGAATTTTTTAATCTGGTGGCGCAGGAGTTTGTTCGCCATCAAACCTTAGATATTGACCAATTTAATAAGCAAATTCACGCTTTGTTTTAAAAGAGGACTGATATCAGAGTCCCCTGTAACCAGGGGGAGATGATCACACACTAAAACTAGATTTTTAACACAATTGCTAGGCGCAATTTAGATGGAGGATTAATGAAGTTACTGTACTGGTTGGATGAATGGCTGGCTCTTTCTCGTGAAGAACAGCAAACCAGGCCACCGATGTCCGGGGAGGACTTACTTGATGATGTATTTGTTAAGTATGAGTTTGTCGACCGCAATAAACCGTTGTTGTTCACCTTTTCCCCTGCTGGTACGAATCTACAAGTACAGGACTTACACTCAGACTTTGCGCCTTGGGGCTATCGCTTAGCCCAGAAACAAAAAGTAAATATTATTTCATTTCAGCATCTTGGGAAAAGTAACTGGTTTCGTAGCCGTAATTTAATTTTCTTTCTAGAGCAACTGTCGACTTTACTTGAGCCCTTTGAATGTCGTTTAGGCTATGGACTTAGCCGCGGTGGTTTTGCTATTGGTGCCTTTTCCAATCTATTAAAGTTGGATCAAGTATTGATGTTTCACCCGGTCAGCACAAAAAACAAAGTTTTGGTGCCATGGGATGATAGGCCAAGTACTGAATTAGCCCAACAATTTGATTGGGAAGGAAAGTATCACGACCTTGACCTTGGCGATGCAAAAGGCTACATCATTTATGATCCAACTAATGAAATCGACCGCCTTCACGCCAAACGCTACCCAGAGCTCACTCACTTAAGAGTCTTCGGGATGGGACATGGTACCCACGCGACGTATTTGAATAAATTCGGTTTTTATAAGCAAGTGGCCGTAGACTTTATACGTTATCAGAAGATAGATATAGCGCAGTTTCGTCATCAGACCAAAACGCTGCGCTTAAAAGAAGATTACTATCAGTGCCTTAACAAGGCGAATGCGAGCTCACAGCATCGTTTAAACTTACTGAGTACCGCTCATAATGTACTAATTGAAGAAAAGAAAGAACATGTGAAGGAGCATCAAGCACAAATCGATATTCAGCCACTTGTTGATATTGCACTTAAGCATGAGTATGACAACCCGCAAGATGCAGTACAACTTTTGGAAGTCGCTCAGCAGTTGGTTCCGAATGATCCCGTTGTGGAGCACAAGTTGCAGCAACTGTCGTAACGTTGAGATATAATGCGGACGATATTGGTCGAAATAGGTCAGTGGCTTTTGTCGCTGGCCTTTTTAATAGCTTATGGATTGATATTTCGATGAAATCTAATGAAGCAGTACAAAATAAAAAGCCCAAGCAAATGCTTGGGCTCCATAAATGTTAATGCGAGTTTTAAAACTCTTTTGGCGCAAAGCCTGTCATCACATCAAGGCGAAGTTCTTTACCAACTTTTGTTAATGGGTGAACGATTACTAAGCCGCGTACGCGTTTTTTCAGTTTGCCGATGTCCGCTTGTTCTGCTTTGGTGATTTCACGAGAGAAAGGCATATCAAGTAAGCTTTTACGTTCTTTGTTCAGCTCATATTTTTGCTTGTGCTTTAACTGGTTAAGCTTTTTGGTAAGCTGTTCTACTTCATCCGTGAACTTTGTAATCATTTCGTGATCACCACGAGAACGTGCCGCATCAAGTTTACGTTGGCATGTATCTAAACGGTTGTGCAGCTTTTGAATATCAGTTTTTATGCTCATGGTAATTTGGCTCAAATTTTAAATAGTCGAGGAGTATAGCATAGCTGAGATCACACGCTCTACTATACTTCTCGATTGTCTGGCTTTAGTTAATCAGTTCATTGCCCGATACGTTACCAGAGAAAAAGGCTTCGACGTTATCAAGCGTCACAGAGGCAATGTTATTAAGTGCTTCGTGAGTCAAGAATGCTTGGTGGCCAGTAAACAGCACGTTATGACAAGCCGATAAACGGCGGAAAACATCATCGACAATGACATCGTTAGATTTATCTTGGAAGAATAAGTCTTTTTCATTGTCATACACGTCTAGGCCAAGCGCACCAATCTTACCTTGTTTCAACGCTTCTATCGCCGCTAGTGAATCTAGCAACTCGCCTCGACTGGTGTTAATGATCATTACACCATCTTTCATTTGCGCGAAGGCTTTTTCGTTCAATAAGTGATAGTTTTCTTCACTCATTGGACAATGGAGAGAGATAATATCCGCATTAGCGTAGATTTCTTCAAGCGAACAGTAACGGGCTCCCATTTCTAGCGCTAATGGGTTTTCGTAGGGGTCGTAGCAAAGCAGTTCCATGCCAAGCCCTTTGAAGATACGCATCGTCGCGATACCAATCTTACCCGTACCAATAACACCAACGGTTTTTCCGAAAAAGTTAAAGCCAACAAGACCCTCTAGCGAGAAGTTGGCGTCACGTGTGCGTTGGTAGGCCTTGTGAAGACGGCGGTTTAGGCACGTCATTAAACCAACCGTGTGCTCTGCCACTGCTTCTGGTGAGTAAGCAGGAACTCGAACCACTTGTAAGCCTAGTTCTTTGGCTGCTTGTTGATCAACTTTATCATATCCCGCGCAGCGCATAGCAATAAGCTTGGTCCCGCCCAGAGAAAGCTGTTTAAGGACAGGAGCTGAAAGATCATCATTAACAAACGCACATACGACATCACTGCCGTGCGCCATCTTGGCTGTTTTTTCGGTTAGTCGGAAGTCGTGATAGTGAAATTCAAAATCGCGGTTATTTTTAATTTTATTAAAAGAGGCTTCGTCGTAGGATTTTGCACTAAAAAAGCAATGTTAATCATGGTTCCCTCTCAAAAAGTGCGGACTTTATAAATAAATATGCTTATAAAGTAATGCAACTTAGCCGCAATGAATAGAGAAATCTTCTCTTTGACTTTTGTTGTATCAAATAACGATAAGAAGTACGCCTTTCAGCGAGTCTATCTTATGGTTCCGCATTAGATACTGTTTGCTTTACGAGCATTAACTGACTAGCATTATCGCTCTTTTCTTGTTCACTTTATTAGCTTAGGCGTTACGACAATGTCAGTAAAATGGTGCTCTATGTTCTTGTGTTGTGTGTTTGCTTCTGGCACTCACGCAGCTGTTGACCTCGTTAAAGTCGACAAGTCTAAGCGTCGAATGTATTTGATGGAACAAGGAGCAGTGCTAAAAGAATACCGAATTGCTTTAGGAGCGAACCCTCAAGGACATAAACAAGAAGAGGGAGACAATCGCACACCAGAGGGCGAATACACTCTAGATTATGTTATAGAGGACTCTGCTTTTTATCGTTCTGTGCATATCAGTTACCCTGATGCGATTGATACGTTGGAAGCGAAGCGCCGAGGTGTGTCCCCTGGAGGGAACATCAAAATTCATGGCTTAAAAAACGGTGAGAGTCAGTTGCCGATTTACATCCAAAGTTTTGATTGGACTAATGGGTGTATTGCGATTACCAACGAGGAGATGGACGAATTTATCCAGCTTGTCGAGATGGGGACACCAATTCAGATTGAGTGGTAACAAAAGGTCCCCTTTAATGTTCTGGCTCTTATAGGCTATGGCATAAAGCGCTGTGGATGATCACTAAAAATACCGTCTAACTGAGGCAGGTATTTCAGTTTATTTGGATTGTTCACCGTATAGCACATCACTTTGTAACCGGCTTGTTGGAGTTTGTTTATCTGGCGAGTACGAACCCAGTTAATATTTAGGTTGCAGCTATAGGCACTAACTTCTTCCAAAAGGCGTTTATCTTTTCTCGTAAAGAATTCACTTAACACACCCAATCGGTAGCCACTGCAGTATTTGTGCATCGCTCTAATGACGTCATGACTAAAGCTCGATAGGAGTACATTCTCTTGCGGCATTGGACTTTTTGTTAACGCATTGGCGAGAGTCTGCGCCACTTCTTCCGCTGGATGGTTGTCTACTTTAACTTCGATATTCAAGTTAAGCTTATTCTCAGTAGCTAAAGTGAGCAGTTCATCTAGTGTCACGATCTTCTCGCCTGAAAAGTCTGTGCTAAACCAACTACCGAAATCTAATGCTTTTAAGTCTTCCAGGGTGAGCTCATCAACACGCCCTTGTCCATTGCTGCATCGATTGACGGTATGATCATGGCAAACCACTAAAACATTATCTTTGGTAGGCTGTATATCCACTTCCACCCACTTCAACCCCAGGTCAATGGCTGCCTGAATGCTTATTTTTGTATTCTCAGGGTATGAACCTGCCACGCCACGGTGACCAATTAATAACGTTTCCATTCGCTTTATCTTTTGCTTTGCGGTTGCCTGATTGTACTCGTTTTTTCTATGAAGATATATCTAGGTGCATATTGTTAGGAACCTTTAGTACAAGTGAACATTAAACTCTAATAGTACGTTGCTGCTTCTTGGACTGAGTCCTGTGGACTTAAAGCCTTAGAGTGTGTAGTTGTTTAATTGGTAAATGAGTAATAAAATGCGAACCATTTTTATTTGAATGGTGAGTGGTAATGTCACGAGTTTTGATAGTCGATGATGACGTTCCTTTGTGTGAGCTGTTAGAAGCGGTTTTGCAAGAGGAGGGCTACATCGTATCTTCTGTGCATTGCGGTGAAAGTGCGCTGCAATATATGGAAAAAACGCCTGTAGATCTTGTATTGCTTGATGTCATGTTACCAAACCTTAACGGCATGCAAGTTGCTCGTAGGATCTGTCAGCGCTTCGCGACACCTATTCTAATGCTTACCGCTCTCAACGATGAAAACTCGATGCTTGATGGTTACCAAGCGGGGGCCGATCAGTATATCGGAAAGCCCTTTAATGTCGCTGAGCTTCTAATGCGCATCAAAGCGATTCTTCGTCGTGTTGGCTTGGAACGTCAACGTCAGACGATGTGTAGTACCGTTCAAACGATCAGCGACCAGCTTAATAGCTTACCCCTCACAAGTACGGAAGCTGAACTATTGAGCTACTTGGTAAAAAACCAAGGAGTCGTGATTTCAAAAGCAGAGCTTCAAACTGAAGTGTTAAAGAAAGAGCTGAGTCCTTTTGATCGCAACCTTGATATGCACATCAGTAACATACGTCGCAAGTTAGTTGAAGCGGGGCTTTCCAAGCAACATATCAAAACCTTCCGTGGCAAAGGTTACAGTTATTTAGAGGCTGTAAACCGTTAATGAAGCTCCGATGTCCACCTTTTATTGCAAAACGTAAAGATAGCTTAGCGTTCAAGTTATTTAGTTGCATGACCGCAATTGTCATTAGTATTTTGGTCGTGCAATCCTTAGCGGAACAAGCTCTGGTGAAAGCCATGTTGAAAGTGCCCGATAGTGTGCGAGAAGAAATGCTAGACCTTGCACATCAAGCCAATGTATTGATTGAGCACGGAGACATGGACGAACTTGCTGACTGGGCAAATGCGCAAAACTTTTATTTATTTGTGTTGAATGAACATCAGCAACCAGTTACGCACCGTCTGATGCATCCGCACTTCGAGTTCAAACT
This sequence comes from Vibrio sp. sp1, assembly GCF_016920955.1. Classification (NCBI taxonomy): domain Bacteria; kingdom Pseudomonadati; phylum Pseudomonadota; class Gammaproteobacteria; order Vibrionales; family Vibrionaceae; genus Vibrio; species Vibrio sp. sp1. Next base: position 222,844 of record NZ_CP060590.1, on the reverse strand, counting down.
TCAATTTAAGAGAAGCATTGATGATCAACTTGAGGGGAAAGTGAATCGCCCCATCATCAATATTCCTTTAGTTCATGGCAATACTTTAGTGATTCAATTGCCACATCGACTGCACCCTGCAAATGACTTCATTCTGTATTTCTCTATTCTCAAAGTCGTGATTGCAGTGGTTATTTTGGCGCTCTTTTCGCTGCTAATGGCACGTAACTTACAGCAACCATTGGATCGATTGAGAGAAGCAAGCAAAAAGCTATCTAATGGCGATTTTAATGTCAGTGTCGTGAAAGAGCTGAAGTCGAGCACGCGTGAGTTTAACGAGTTAGCGCAAGATTTCGATCACATGACGCAACAGATTCATTCTCTCGCTGAAAAGCAGCGACTGCTTATAAGAGATGTCTCTCACGAATTGAGAACGCCGTTAGCGAGGCAGAACTTGGTTCTGCATCTTTTGCGAAAGCGTGTTGGAGAAAGTGAGCAAAGCCTAGTGGCAAGGCTAGAAGATGAAGCAAAAGAGCTAAACCATTTGATCAGCGATATATTGGAGTTCAGTCGCTTGGAAAATGCGCGCTTCGACAAAGCCACGAAACGCTGTGATTTAGAAGTTTTGCTCTCCCCGCAAGTAGAACGTTGCAAAATAGATTTGAAGTCAGAACAGACGTTGTCTTTCCGCTCAGAAGCTGTATGTGCTAAAGCCATTTGTGAAGAAACGCTGGTCATTCGTTGTTTGAACAATCTTATTGGTAATGCCATTAAATATTCAGGACCAGCATCTCAGATAGAAGTTTCTCTGGAAAATTATGTCAAAGAAGGGCAGCAGTTCACCACCATGTCAGTATCTGATGATGGGCCTGGTATTCCAGAGAACAAGCTGGTCGATATTTTTGATCCGTTTACACGCTTAGATGCTTCTAGAGATAAAAAGCTTGGTGGCTACGGTTTAGGTCTTGCGATTGTCAAAGAATCCATGCGTATTATGGGTGGAGCAGTCACGGCGAAAAACCGTGAGCAAGGCGGTTTGAGGGTTACTTTAGTGTTCAAGCAATAAGTATGATTAAGTCGTAATTTTTGTGATTAATGTCACATTATCATGGCGCATCATCAGAGAGTACTTTACAAAAGTTTGCAAATGCAAAGAATGTAAATTTAATGCAAATGGTAATACTTATCACTTATATTCACCCGCGAAATAATTAAGAGGGAATCGCATTCAACAAGTATGTGACCCGAAAAATAATAATCGGAGTGAAAGGATATGTTTACTAAGAGCCATTTGGCGTTAGTGATCGGTGCAGTGTTAGCAACACCTGCAGTGGCGGAAGTTCAAACAGACGAACATGTAGTTGTAGAAGGTCGAGAGTTCGGCTACAAGGCAGATACAAACAGTACAGCAATGCGCATGGAAATGACGCAGCTGGAAACGCCGGGACAAGTAGCGGTTATCGATGAAACGGTAATTGATGAGCAGCGTGCAAGTACACTTGGTGAAGTGCTACGTAACGATGCAAGTGTTAGCGCGGGTGGTACAAGCCGTAACCGCGAACGTTTCTCTCTACGTGGTTTTGAACTTAGCAGTTCAGACGGTTTTCTTCGTGATGGTCGTCAACACTGGTCACACTACCGTCAGCCAATTGAGCTTTTAGAGCGTGTTGAAGTGCTTAAAGGTCCATCAGGTCTGCTATACGGTAAATCTGAGCCGGGTGGTTTGGTAAACATGGTTTCGAAAAAACCAACAACTCAAACACAAGCAAGTTTGAGTCAAGATCTAGGTTCGAATGATCACTCACGCACTGTGCTTGATGTGAGTGGCGCGCTAAATGATGCAGAGACACTGCGAGCGCGCGCAATTTTTGCCAAAGAAAGCTACGGCTCTTGGCGCAGGTACGGTGATGGCACTGAGCCTAAAACAGATCGTACGGTAGCTGGCCTAGTGGTTGAGTACGATATCACAGACAACTTTATGGTATCGGCTCATTACGATCGCACGAAAGACGACGGTAGCGTGGACTCTGGCGCATACATTGTTGATGGCAAAGCGGTTCGCGGTGATAAGTACATTTGGGATGCGCAGTGGTCTGAAATTGATAACGAAGTAGAAAACTACGGTGTCGATATTAATGCGCAAGTCACGGATAACGTGAACGTAAAAGCAGGTTACAACCGCCAAGACTTTAAGCGTTTTGATGTAGAGTCTTACCCTAAGTTTGATCAGTATGAAGAGTTAAATACGATTAAGCATCGAGGCAACGATCGCTCCGATAATTGGGTATTTGATACTGCATATATAGATGTGACGACGGACTTTACTTTGTTCGGTACGGAAAACACGTTGTTAGTGGGCGCTAACTACTTAGATTACAGTTATGATCGCTTTATGGCATTTCATAATGAGGCGAGTATTGCGCCAGGAGAAACGGTGCCTAAGCCTAGCTATAGTAGTTCGAGGAAATCACCAACAGCTGAGTACGATACTTGGGGTATCTACGCGCAAAATATGATGACGATTAATGATTACTGGCAAGTGCTTGCAGGTGTTCGTTATGACGAAAAGCGTGATGATGAACTGACCGAAAACCAAGTTTCTCCAAAGTTAGGTGTGATATTCCACCCATCGACGAATGGCTCGGTTTACGTTCAGTATTCTGAAAGCTTCATGCCTCAAGGTGAAGTCAGCAACGGTAGTCGTACCTACATCAATGAAGGTGAGAAACTCGACGCTGAGCGTGGTATCTCTTATGAAATCGGTACGAAGTGGGAACTGTTTGATCAGCGTTTATTTGTATCTGGTGCTGTGTTTGATATCACGTTAGAGAACATCTCGCTGGATGTTGAAAGCGGCAAAGACGCGGGCGGCAATCTCCTACACAAGAAAACGCAAGGTGGTGAGCAAGTTCACAAAGGCGCTGAATTAATGGCTCAAGGTTTTGTGACCCCAGAGTTGTCGCTAACCGCTTCTGCAATGTATTTGGATGCAGAGCTTAAGAAGGCAGAAAGATATGAAGGTAACCGCCCTGTAGACGTGCCAGAGTTCTCGGCAAGTCTATGGTCTAGCTACAAGGTTCAAGACAACACTAACTTAAACCTTGGTTTGATTTATGAAGGTGATCGCTACGGTGATGCAAAGAACACCTTCAAGAAAGATGGCTACGCTCGCGTTGATATGGGCGTGTCATACAAACATAAGTACGATGAGAACTTGGATATTATTGCTCGATTCAATGTCGAAAACTTATTCGATACTGACTACTTCGCAGGTGGTGGTAGCACGAATGGCGAGCAAAAAGGTGCGAGTGGGGTTGTGGTTGGAGAAAGCCGCAACTACATGGCAACAATCCAGTTCAAGTACTGATAACAATTTGATTATTAAAGGGGAAGGGTAGTCTTCCCCTTTGGTCGTTTTTGGAACACAGAAATATAACTCGTATGAATCTAATGAAATCAAGTATCGCTCTGTTGATATCATCGGTTTTGATTCCCGCTCACGCGGCGAACTTAAACGATGCACAAGCTGTGCAGAGTAAAACAAACCAGTCGTCGGCGGTAAGCCAAAAACGTATTGATGCAAGCGCAGAAAAATCACTTACTCTAGAAGCTGAAATTGAGCAGCTGCAAGAGGAAGTCGGTAACTTGAAGATTTATCGCGATCATCTTGCAAGCCTTGTTGAAAGTCAAAATCAAGAAGTTGATAGCTTGAACGAGCAAATTGAGCAGATTGCTCAAACTCGTCAAGGTGTCGTGCCTTTGATGTATCACATGCTTGAGGGCTTAAAAGTGCTCGTCGCTAACGACAAGCCTATACGCAAAGCGCAACGTGAGGAGCGAATTGCAAAGCTGGATTCCATGATGACGCGTGCAGACGTTGCGGATGCAGAGAAGTTTCGTCGTATTTTAGAAGCGTACCAAATTGAAATGGATTACGGCACCAAGCTTGGCGTTTACCAAGGCAAGATTAACCTGGGTGACAATGAAGTTGTGGAGGCGGACATTCTCTATTTAGGCCGTTTGTCTTTGGTAGCGCGTAGCTTATCTGGTGACACATTTTGGAGCTGGTCGCAGCAACAACACGCATGGCAACAAGTGGGTTCTGAGCAAAAATCAGAGCTAGACAAAGCGTTCGCTATGGCGAATAAACAGATCGCGCCGAGCATGTTAACTCTGCCAGTGTCGTTAACCGCTGCGGAGGGCAAATAAATGATGAAAAAATGGTTATCGGTTGCATTAATCTCGACAGCCGCATTAATGCCTCATACAACTTTTGCTAGTGATGCGTTGTTACAAAAGGCGCAGCAAGAAAATCGTCAACAGCAATCGCACAATGTCGCGCGTGAATCAGGTTTTAAGCAAACAGAGCAAGAGCTACAGACTATAAAGAATAAATTGGTGGCAGAGCGGGCTGCTCTTCAAGCAGAAGCGGACTCATTAAGTGTTACCTTCGGTGAAAATGAAGCAGAACTGGCACAGCTAGAAGAAAAGTTGCGTCTAGAAACCGGGAGCCTAGGTGAGTTATTTGGCGTCGTTCGCCAGAACGCAAAAGAGCTAGAGTCTGAGCTAAAAAGCTCAGTAACCGGTGTTGATGCAAACTCATATCAGAAAGATATCGATGCTATTGTTGCGGCTAAATCACTGCCAACGTTGACCCAACTTCAGGCGATGTGGCGCAGCATGGAAGAACAAATCAAAGCAAGCGGTGAAATGGCAAACGTCTCTTTCACACTGCTAAATGGCGAAGGTCGTGAACAAACGGTTAATGGTGTTCGTCTTGGTTCTATGGCGCTGCTGGATAAGACTGGCTACGTTAAGTGGAATGGTCAACGCGGAGACGCGGTAAACTATCTTCGTCAGCCTGAGAACGGTCCAACAGCGAATACTATTTCCTCTGGTGACATTGATGCACTTGTCATTGATCCGTCACGTGGCATTCTTCTTGAACAGCTTGCAAACTCACCGACTTTGGCTGATCGCCTAAATGCGGGTGGCGTTGTCGGTAAAATCATCCTTGGTTTATTGGCTATCGGCCTATTGATTGCGCTCGTACGTGGTGCATCACTGATGATTTCGCGCCAGAAAATCATGAAGCAACTGAAAACCCCAGCGCAGCCAGGAGACAACCCTTTGGGTCGCGTGCTAGCGGTATACCAGAAAGACAAGCATCGCAGCGTAGAAGCGTTAGAACTACGTCTTTTGGAAGCTGTTGTTGATGAGCAAACCCACCTAGAAAAAGGGTTGTCGATGCTTAAGCTTCTTGCAGCTCTAGCTCCTATGCTTGGCCTACTAGGCACGGTAACGGGTATGATCGAAACCTTCCAGGTCATCACTCAATTTGGTAATGGTGATCCGAAAGTAATGGCGGGTGGTATTTCAATGGCACTTGTGACTACCGTACTTGGCCTTGTTTCAGCCATGCCTTTGCTATTAGCGCACAACGTATTGAGCTCTCAAGCAGAAAATATTCGCAGTATCTTAGAAAAACAAGGCATCGGTTTAGTTGCAGAACAAGCTGAGCGTGATATGCCGAGTAACAAAAGCCATTCTAACACCTTAGCGGAGAACGCAGCGTAATGGAGCAGATCCTACTCAGCACATTGGGTTTGATCAGTGAGGATTGGGCCACAACCTTGATGAGCTTTATGCAGCAAGGTGGTCAAATCCTATGGTGGTTGGCCGCCGTCGTGGCGGTGTGCTGGCTGTTGGTTATGGAGCGAGTTATTTATCTCACAACGGTTTTCCCTGGGGTAAAAAAACAGCTTTGTGAGCAGTGGCAAGCAAGATCAGAGCACCACTCTTGGTACGCGCATCAAATTCGTGAAGGATGGATTGCAAAAGCGCAAATCGAACTGCGCCAAAACCTATCGACTATTAAGCTACTTGTGGCGGTTTGCCCAATGCTAGGGTTGTTAGGGACGGTGACAGGCATGATTACGGTGTTTGACGTAATGGCATCGCAAGGCAGCAGCAATCCGAAATTGATGGCTTCTGGTATCTCACTTGCTACGCTGCCAACCATGGCGGGTATGGTAGCAGCGCTTGCGGGCATGTTTATTCATGCTCGCCTTAGCAAAGTGTGTGAACGAAAAGCTATCCAGTTAGAACAATCTTTAAGGAGTCAAAAGTGAGACTCGGACGCAGACCTAACCAACAAGATGAAGCTCAAGTCGATTTAACCTCGATGCTTGATATCGTCTTCATCATGTTGATCTTCTTCATTGTGACCAGTTCGTTTGTACGTGAATCCGGTGTAGAAGTGAATCGCCCTCAGGCTTCTAATGTAGTAAGCCAAAAAGACGCGGGCATTTTTATCGCAGTAACGGCAGCGAATGATGTGTACATCGACAAACGAGTGGTTGATATTGAGCGTGTTGAGGCCTCTATTGAGCACCTGTTACTTGATCAGCCTGATGCTTCGTTAGTTATCCAAGCTGACGAGCATGCTTACAATGGCACTGTCGTGAAAGTGATGGACGCTGCAAAGGCGGCGGGTGTGAAGAACATTGCATTGGCGGCGGAGAAACCTTAATGGGCAGGCTGTTACTTGCACTACCAGCATCACTGTTAATTTCTGTGAGCTTGTTTAGCTTTATGGCGTGGATGGTTGATAAAGGCAACCAGCGTGCGCCAGAAGCTTCAGAAGCCGTTCGTTTTGATATGGTGATGGTAGAGAATGAAGCAGACGTGCAGCGTCGTCAACGTTCAGTGCCGGAGCAACCAGAACCACCTCAAGCGCCGGAGCCAATGGATCTGTCTCAAGCTGACACTCAAATGGAACCAATGAGTCAGATGACGCCAGTCAGTGCTTTAGGTTTAAACACTGCCCTTGAAGGCATCGCGATTAGTGCACCAAACTTGAAGGGAACAATGGGCAACCAGCAAGCACTGCCGTTGTATCGTGTTGATCCTCGCTATCCAAGTAAGGCGCTGAAACGTAGAGTGGAAGGTTATGTCATTATGCGTTTCACGATCGATGCAACTGGACGACCAAAAGATATTGAAGTGATCGAGGCTGAGCCCGAGCGCATGTTTGAAAGGGAAGCAATCCGTGCGCTTAAAAAATGGAAGTATCAGCCAAAAGTTGAGGATGGTGTGTCAATTGAGCAGTTCGGACAAACCGCTAAAGTGGAGTTCAAGTTAGCCAAATGATGAAAAAATTCTTAATCGGTACGGTATTAAGCCTGAGTGCACTCTCAACCATTGCCAGTGAGTTAAGCCAATACACCGCAGTGAGAGTTCAACGAGCACATAATTTGGCTCAAGAAGAGAAACTGAAAGAAGCGATTTCATCTCTTGAAGCTATGGAGCTTTCTCGTGGATATGACCAAGCTTATGTCGCTCGAATGTTGGGTATTTTTTACTGGCAGAACGAGCAAACTCAAGCGGCGATTAAGCAACTTGAGTTGGCAGTCAATAGTGGTTTGCTACAAGATGAGCAAGCATGGCAAACCCGAAAAATGTTGGCTGATATACTGCTGAACGAGCAACGTTTTTCTAAGGCTTTACCTCATTACTATGCCTTGAGCAAAAACATTCCTAAAGGTCAAAAAGCGCATGAGCTATGGCTGCGTATTTCCCAATCTCATTATCAACTGAGTCAGTGGCAAAAAGTGCTTTCAGCAATGGCTCGTTATGAGAAATTTGGTCAGCCAGACAAGCTTGGCGCATTGTCGATAAAGCTTTCTGCTGAGCTAGAACTGAAAAAGTGGAAGCCGGCAATCTCGACCATCAAACGCTTAATCGTGATTGAACCTGAGCGAATTGAATGGTGGCGTCAGCTTGTTGCTCTATACCTACGGGTTGATGACAACAAACGTGCCCTAGACTCTTTGGCGTTGGCAAAACTGAAAGGGTTACAACTTAGCCAAGATGACTTAAAGCTGCTGGCACAATTGTACGCGAAACGAGGTATTCCTGAGAGAGCTGCGTTGGTGATGAACGAGCTAGAGGATGTAAACTCGAATAGTAAGCTAAAAGCTCAGCAAGCAACGTATTGGCAAATGGCAAAAGAGTGGGAAGAGTCTATTGATAGCTGGCGTATTGCAGCTCAGCTAGATAGGCAGTATTACTGGAACTATTCTCAACTGTTGGTGCAAGAAGGCCATTATAAAGATGCCATTGCCGCGCTCGATAAGGTCAGAGGTCGTAAAGCGGATGTTGCACTTATCAAAACTCGCGCTTACTACAAACTTAAGCGGTTTGACGATGCGCTCGCTAATGCCAAAAGAGCGAATGAGATTAAGCCATCGAATCAGGCAAAGAGTTGGGTTAAGTATCTATCACAGCTACGCAAAGTAGAATCGACGCAGAACTCATAGCGAACATTTTTATTAAATACCCGAGCTCAGTCTCGGGTATTTTTTTGTCTAAAGTCATAAAGGCTATTTATTGTATGAGCTTTTCATAAAAAGCTAATGCATCAAATGGTCGGGAGAAAAAAGGGCTTTTCTCTATGTATTCTTGATGTACCTTGCTCAGTGTTTCAAACTTTTCTCTCGATGTAGGTTCGATATGAAAAGTTAGGCTTTCAGTCGATTCTACAAGCTTTAATGTTGAGGTTCTTGAAGCGTTATTTTTTGCTATTAATAGATAATATGCTAGCTCTTGCTTCTCTTTTAATACACAAGCCTCAAAAGCTTTCTCGCTTAAAAACGGCAGAACAGGAGTTAATGCTTCTATATGCTTCTTTGAATACTCTAGGGTTTGTTTGTCAGGTGTATTCTGGTCTGCCATAGATTCGCACAGCTTTATCTTAGCACCATAATTATCGATAGATTGGCTTACGTTGTTAAACAAACTGGCTTCAAACTTTTCACTTGCGAAAGTGACACTTGAGAAAAGTGATAAGAGAATTATTCCAACATTCTTGTTCATATTTTTCCTTCTGAACTACACCATAACGTTTGGCTAGCATCAGAAAATCTTCTCTATCTAACCCTACACTAACTTCTTAGCTTACCTTTTTTATCTAGTTTATGGATAGTTTTTAAGCTTTTCATTAAATATACATAAAGGCGCATTTTGGTGGAGTCTATCCCACTTTTTAGTATTGGAAATATCATTAAATTTTGAGTCATTAAAATTGATAGGGTTATTATCTAGAGGGTAGGCAATCGGTAACTCGCATTGGCCCAAATAGCTAAAACATGTGCAAGCCAAGCTGAATTGAAAAAGTAAACAATGTAAATTAAATGCCAATACGAATGATTATCACCTAAATTATGCCCCACATTTATTGGTGATGATTGTTTCTATGTTGCTTAAAAGCAAAGGTGTTCAAACTTGGGCTCGCCGCCTACATATCTATATTTCGATGGCTCTTCTCTTAGTTACGCTGTTTTTTGCAGTAACTGGTATTACCCTCAATCGCCCCGAATTGTTTGAACGCAGTGAACCTATCATTCAACAACATACTCTGACGGTTCCGCACTCAGTTCTATTCTCACATTCAGATACCTTTCAACCTAATCGTGAAGAACTGGTAGCTTTCTTGACTAAAGAAACCGAGCTTCGCGGCACTCCTTCCGCACTAGATGTGTATACCGAAGTTGAGCAAGGTGAGTTGTTACTCGGAGAGCTTTCTATGGATTTTAAAGGCCCGGGTTATAACGCTACGGTCTTTATTGATATGACTACTGGTGCGGCTGATGTTGAAACGACGCACTACGGTATTGTTGCGCTGCTGAACGATCTACATAAAGGACGCAACAGTGGCGGGATTTGGAAGTGGTTTATCGACGTCACTGCGCTTTTGATGGTGTTTTTTGTTCTTACAGGCGTGTGCTTGTTACTGCCTAAGAAGAAGACGCTCAGAACGTCAATGCAATGGATGAGCTTTGGTACGTTACTGTCGCTCGTAATTTATTTTGTTGCTGTTCCATAACAGCTTTTTTAGAGAACACTTATGTTGAACACAGGAAGGTTTTTCCGCCGTAATCACTTTTGTAAAGCCGCTTTGATCGCGGCTTTTACTCCTTTCTCTCTTTCCGCGGCGCCTCTACCAGATAACGCGAAGGTCGACTTCGAACTCGAACTTCCAAAGATAGATACCTCAATGTATGCACGCCCTTATGTGGCGGTTTGGGTTGAAAACGATCAGCGTAAACCGGTTAAAACCATTCAGTTATGGGTAGGGAAAGACGAATGGTTAAAAGATCTACGCAGCTGGTGGAGAAAAGCGGGTCGTTATGATCGTGAACTTGTTGATGCGGTGACTTCTGCAACACGTCCTGCTGGTCAATACCGCTTTGTCTGGGATGGAACCAATGACGCAGGGGAGCGTTTGGAACAAGGAAATTACACGTTGTACGTCGAGGTCGTTCGTGAACACGGTGGGCGAAACTACTTACGTCAAAAAATAACGCTAGCGGACAGTGACGTGCGCTATGAGCTTAAACCAACACAAGAGACGGGTGTCATCACCGTCAATTATCAAGTTAAGTGATTAAAGGACACAACAATGAAAACCAAAATGAAAGCAGTGGCATTGGCGAGTGTAATGGCAATGGGATTGGCTGTAACCACCACCGCACAAGCACATCCACGTTGGGTTCTGCCCTCTCACTTTACGGTTTCTAAAGAAGGCGGTGACTGGCTGACATTTGATGTTACTGCCTCTCACGGAACGTTTGTTTTTGATAAGCCTGCGGGTAGTGATCAGGCATTTGTGGTGATGCCGGATGGCCGCTCTGAGCGTCCTAACTTTGTTGTTCGTGGCAAGCGTCGCTCTATGTTTGATTTCTTTTTTACAGAAGAAGGCACGCACAAAGTCGCGATTAATAATCAGCCGAGCTACTACACACAATACAAAGCGGGCCGTCGTGATACGGTGAAATGGGCGCGAGCAAACAAAGCTGAGCGTGGTGACGTGCTTCCTGAGCAAGCGCGTGATGTGGTTACTCAACTAAGTTACACCCGAGCAGAAAGCTACATTACGGTTGGTATGCCAACGGACAAAGCGTTGGAGATTGAAGGCAAAATGCTGGAGATGAAACCGATCACGCATCCATCGGACATCATTGAAGGTGAGCCTGTGACTTTCCAGTTTTTCTTTAACGGAGAGCCACAAGAGGGCGTTACTGCTGAGATTACACGTGAAGGTACCATGTACCGAAACCATCAAGAACAAATCGATGTGGTGAGCGATAAAGATGGCAAAGTGATCTTCACGCCAGAAGTCGCTGGGCGCTACTTAATGAAAGCGAACTACAAAGGTGAATTAAAAGATAATCCATTGGCGGATAAAGCGAGTGCCAATGTTCATCTTACGTTTGAAACTCAACTTAACTAATCGAATTAGGCTCAGCAATTGCTGGGCCATTTTGGAATTATCATGAATAACACTTCTCTTCTAAAAGCGGTTTTGCTTTTTTCTGGATTTGCGTCCTTTCACGCTGCTGCACATTTTCCTCTGATGAGCTGTCACTTGGCGCAAGATAAAGTGATTTGTGAAGCGGGCTACTCGGATGGATCGACAGCGGTCGACTACGATGTCGAAATGTACGATTACGACGACAATCTGATCGCCAAAGAAAAAACAGATAAGCGTTCCATCGCAGAATTTACTCACCCTGAAACAGATTTCTATTTGGTATTTGATGCCGGACATGAAAGCCCGGTGGAAGTGGATATCGTTGAGCTGAAAGAGAAATGAGCGTTCAGAAAGTTCGCCCTGATAATGGTAACCGAGAAGGAAAGTGGGTCGCACTGACAATCGCAGCGATTCTCAGTTCAGCAGCCATACTTATGCCCTACCATCAGGTCGCGACTGAAAAGCCAGACATGCAGTCTCATCAAGTGTTAATCACGGATTTACATCAAAACGAGTTGGGGTTGATCGCTGAACTTAAGCTCGCTCATGAAGAGATTCGTGATTTGCAGTTAGATACCGGAACTTGGCCTGAGATCTCTGATATGGAGGCGCTTTGGATTGCTCCATTCGTGAAAGACCAAAACTGGAAGCGTAAAGGTTCTCATCAGTGGCAACGAATTGATGACGGTGTCTACATTGGCGTGAAGACCAGTGCCCAAGGCTCTGCTTCCATGCTGTTGGATAGCCGCAGTTCTCAAGCTGATATTTGGTTTAATGATTCTAGCCGTTCGTTAAATGTGGAGGGACTAAGCGATCTAGCTAAACGCCACGATTTCGGCTGGAAACAAATCATTCTGTCAGACTCTTCTTCCCACTCTCACGCCCATTAAGACAACATAATTGATAAGTACTATGATCAAACGCTCTCTTTTACGTCGTATTCTTACAGCCACCGCGTTATTGACGGTGTCTTCTACTGGCTTTGCTGCCGATAAACTCAGTATTGGTATTACGCTTCAACCTTATTACAGCTATGTTAAAGCCGTTGTTGGTGAGAAGGCGGACATCGTTCCTTTGGTTGATGCTGGTTTTAATCCTCACAACTATTTGCCACAACCTAATGATCTTAAGCGCTTAAATGAAATGGACGTAATAGTGATCAATGGTATTGGTCATGACGATTTTGCACTGAAAGTGATCAAGGCTTCTCAGCGTGATGATCTCGTGGTTATCGAAGCGAACAAAGAAGTGCCTTTATTGCCTGCTATGGGGCAGTCTGTTGGTCAAGGAGCAGTGAACCCTCACACCTTTGTCGGTTTATCAACAACCATTCAAAAGGTTTACACCATCGCGAGTGAGCTAAGCCAATTGGACCCAGACAATGCTACGTTCTATCGCCAAAATGCCCGTAAATACGCAAAAACATTTCGCCTGATGAAGCGTGATGCAATGTTGTCTCTTGGTGAGTTGGACACGGCTGGTATGAAGGTGGCGACAACCCACAATGCTTACGGATATATCCTTCAGGAGTTTGGTGTTGACGTTGCCGCTGTCATTGAGCCTGCTCATGGTGTAGAACCAAGTGCAAGTCAGCTACAGGAAACGATAGAGAAAATTCGTGAATCGGGCATTGATGTGCTGTTTTATGAGCTCAATATGCCGAATCGCTTTGTTGATACCATCGAAGAGGCGACTGGGGTGCAGCTTTATCGCTTTTCTCACATGACTCACGGTGAGTATGAGGCTGATAAAGTCGAGGTTGAGATGCGAGATAATGTGGAAACACTAATCGAAGCCATGAAATTTGTGGCGAGTAAGCGAGCAGGGGAAAAGGCGTAATGACTGGACCTTCCGTTTCCTTAAGTAACGTGGGCCTAAAATACGCCGACAATATCATTTTGCAGAACATCAGCGCCGAATTCGAGAGCGCGAAATGTCACGTGATTATGGGACCGAATGGTGGTGGGAAAACTTCTTTGCTTCGTTCGGTACTTGGACTTACGCCGTTTTCGGGAAACATTGCACTCAATTGGCCAGAGCCATCAGCTGCATCGGGGAAGATAGGGTATGTGCCACAAAAAGCGATGTTTGAAGCAAGCCTCCCGTTAACCGTGATGGATTTTGTACTGCTTAACCAAACCCGTATCCCTCTATTTTGGCGACGTAAAACGAAACAAACTCAACATGCCCTGGCCCAGCTGGATCGCGTGGGTATGGCAACGCGTAGCGACCGTCGTATGGGGCAACTCTCTGGCGGTGAGCAACAGCGTGTTTTGTTTGCGCAAGCTTTACTGGATGAGCCCAATTTATTGGTTTTAGACGAACCTACAACTGGCATGGATGAGCAAGGTGTTCGATATCTTGAAGGTTTGATTCATGAAGTCGTTGGAGAAGGCAAAACGGTACTGGCAGTACACCATGACGTGACCGCAGTGCGCCGTTTAGATGCGCAGGTCCATGTTGTAAATCGTCAAATTGTGGCGTCAGGGCACCATTCAGATGTACTAAGTCCTGATCGTATAGAAACATTATTCAAGCACTACACAGCAAAAGTGGAGGCTGCATAATGGATTGGTTGCGAGAGTTAGCGGTTAGCGGCGTTGAAGCTGGATGGTTAAGCGATAGCTTTTCTTATGCTTTCATGGTGAACGCAATTGTTGCAGCGCTGATATTAGGACCATTACTTGGTGGTCTTGGTACATTAGTCATCGCCAAGCGACTGGCTTTTTTCTCTGAAGCGGTTGGGCATGCTGCGCTTACCGGAATCGCGATTGGTGTGTTGCTCGGTGAGCCGCCAGAGAATCCGATCATCGGATTGTTTAGCTTTTGTATGATTTTTGCGCTGTTGCTTCACTTTGTTCGTAATCGTACGAATGTACCTTACGACACACTGGTTGGGGTTTTTCTTGCACTAGCGTTAGCGGTTGGTGCTGCGCTGTTAATGTACGTTGCTCGCAAGATCAACATTCACATGTTGGAGAACGTGTTGTTTGGCTCGATCTTGACTGTGACGGACAACGATATCCTTATTTTAGCGATCAGTTGTTTGATCATATTACTGCTTCTTATTCCAACGTTTAACCGCATTTTGCTGACTTGTATTAGCCCGGATATTGCACGTGTACGCGGCTTTAATACCAGCTTTTATGATTACTTATTTGTCATGATGATCACCTTGGTCACCATCGCCGCGGTAAAGATTATTGGCGCGGTATTGGTTGGTGCATTGCTACTGATTCCTGGTGCAACGGCTCGGTTATTGACTAAACGCATGGGCAGTTTTGTTCTCCTTTCTTCTTTATTGGCAACCATTGCGTGTTTAGTAGGAACCATACTGCCGATGGAGCTTGAGCTACCAGTGCCATCAGGCGCATCCATCATCATTGTTTCTGCGGCATTTTTCCTAACAGCAACGGTTTACCGAATTATCCAAAAAGCGTAACCCTTTTTATAAAGTAATGAACATGAAGATAAAAAAATTAGCGATAACTTTTGGTTTGGTTATAGCGACAACACTTCCATCGTTGGCAAGCGCCAAAGACATTTTAACCAGCACTCCCGTCACGTACATGTTGTCTGAGCAACTCATGAAAGGTACAGGGATAGAGACTCAGTATCTGCCTCCAAAGCGTTACGGCGTTGAGCGTCTTGAGAACTGGTTCGCAAATAAAGGTACAGAGCAAGTTAAGCAAGCGGGTCAAGCCGCGACGGTTGCTATTACTCTTGGTGCGATTTGGAAACAAGACCCGACTTATGTTTACGCTCGACAGGGCAACATTCACTTGATTGAAATCGATGCATCGCAGGCCATTTCTCCTAGAGCTCAAGGAGTTGCAGTACTGACATTGGAAAACGGGTCAACATCGAAGTACGCATGGCTGAACCCTACAAACTTAATCCGAATGGCGGGTATTGTTGGAGAGGATCTACAACGTGTATATCCTGAACACCAAAAGACGATTCAAACGAATCAACAGGCTCTTATGCTCAATGTGCGTGAACTGATCAACCAACAACAGGCAGAGATCTTCGATAAAGGCATCGATTCAGTGGTACTGATGAGTGAGTCATTAGAGGACTTTGCCTCTGGCAACCAATTGTTTGTGGTTGGGCGCGAATTTAAGCCGGAACTTGAGTGGACAGAAGAAGACAAATTATCTTTAAAAGCTCAGTTTGAACAAGATAAAACGCTATGGTTAGTGACGGATAAACGACCGTCGAAAACCTTGACATCGCTTATTAAACCGAGCCGCATACTGCAAATTGATGTTATTGACCGCTGGGGCAGTAACGGTATCAAAACTGAGAAGCCACTCGCACGTTGGGAGATGTGACACGTAAAAAGCCACAGATTTTATGATGGGGAGTGAAAAGTTCCCTATTTTTTTGTGATTAAGCTCAAAATGTGAGCATTGATACCACTGGTTGCATAAGAAAGTGTTTGTTTCATTTCTATTTCATTACTACTTTGTTATGTGTTCGTTGCGATTGATTCGGATTTAATCTGTTTCTAAGCGAACCGGTACAAACAACTATACGGATGTTAACAATGAAAATGAAAACTCTAGCCGTTGCAGTGGCGGCACTAGCATGTGGTTCACAGGCCTTCGCAGCAGAAGTTTACAACAGCGATGGTACATCTTTATCGATCGGCGGTCACGTTTCAGTTGGCGTGGGTGAGTATTTCGAAGAAGAAGTAAAAGTTCACCAAGTGTCTCCACGTATCAATGTTGCGGGCAAGAAAGACATTGGCAACGGTATCACTATCGACGCTAAAGGCGAATGGGCACTTAACTACCTAAATGGTGGTAGCCAGTCGTTTTCAACTCGTTTGGGCTACATCGGCGCGACCCACCAGCAGTTTGGCCGTTTAGTGGGAGGTACACAGTGGTCTCCGTACTACGATGTCGCTGGCGTTGCGGATCTACCAATCGCGTTCGCGAACGACTTTTTGTACGACAATCACAACAATCTAGGTACTGGTCGTGCTGAAAAAATGATCAGCTACCGTAAAAGCTTTGAGTTTGGCGAAGGTTTTGCTTTCAACCTAGGTCTTGGTTGGCAAGGTGAAAATGATGATAGAGGCCTATCATTACAACAAAACCCTAACACAGGTCTTCCAGAATACGTTTCTAAAGGCAGCAAGTATGACCAACGTGGTCAAATCGCACTGAGCGGCTCTGTTGCGGGCTTTGGTCTAGGCTACGTATACAGCGGCGGTGATGTTGAGAATTCTGGTCTAGGTACTAAAACTGCTGAATCACACCTTGTTTCTGTAAATTACGGTGAGTATGGCTCTGGTCTGTACGCAGCTGTTGTATACGGCATGAACGAATACTTCTACGAGATGCGTGAAGAAACTACTCAGATTGAGGGCCTACTAGCGTACGGAGTCAACAATTGGACGTTCAGCGTTAACTACGAAGGTGTAGAAGACGACAAAGACAACAAGACAGTTTCAAGCGAAACTGCGCTACAAGCAGAGTACGCAGTAACTCCTGCATTCGTTACTTTCGCTGGTTACCAGTTTGACCTAGGTAACGACTACAACAATGAAGAGAACGACTACTGGACTCTAGGTGCTCGTTACTACTTCTAATAAATAGGCCAGTTTCTACTGCCTAAACACATTTATTGTGTTAACGCCTACTCGTTGTGAGTAGGCGTTTTTCTTTCTGCTATCCTTTGGCTATAAGAGACGCTAGTCATTCTGTGCTTAGGTAACCCCACTCTTTGTTTAGAGAGTGCGTCTATAAAAAATGCCCGCAACTTGCGGGCATTTTTGTTGTTAGAAGAGATGCAGTTCTATTAATACGCTTATTTTTTATCGAGTAAATCGAGGAAGAAGGCATACTCTAGCGCATCTTCTTTTAAGCGCTTAAATCGACCAGATGCGCCGCCGTGTCCGGCTTCCATATCGGTTTTGAACAACAAGACGTTATCGTCTGTCTTCATTTCACGAAGTTTGGCGACCCACTTCATTGGTTCAAAGTACTGTACTTGAGAGTCGTGCAAGCCAGTCGTTACCAACATGTTCGGGTAGTTTTGCGCCTTGATGTTGTCGTAAGGCGAGTAACTCAACATATAGTCATAGTATGTTTTGTTATTTGGGTTACCCCATTCATCATACTCATTGGTGGTCAATGGAATCGATTCATCGAGCATGGTGGTTACCACGTCCACAAACGGAACATGTGCACCGATACCGCGGTACAGTTCTGGTGCTTGGTTGATGATAGCCCCCATTAAGAGACCTCCTGCAGAGCCACCAACAGCGAAGACTTTATCTTTCGCGCCGTAGCCTTGTTCAACCAAACCTTTAGTCACATCAATAAAGTCGTTGAATGTGTTTTGCTTGGTTAGTTTTTTACCGTCTTCATACCAAGGGCGGCCAAGCATTTCAGATCCACGAATATGAGCAATGGCGTAAACAAAGCCGCGATCCAATAGACTCAAACGTGTTGAGCGGAAAGTTGGCTCAATGGTTGCGCCATAAGATCCATAACCATATTGGTAGAGTGGATTTGTACCATCTTTCTTAAATAAGTCTTTACGATACACCAAAGAAACGGGTACTTCTTTACCGTCACGGGCTGTGACCATGATGCGTTCTGATTGGTAATTGTTAGGATTAAAATCACCAAGTACAGGTGTTTGCTTCATGACTTCTGACCCGCCCGTTTTTAGATCGAAATCGTAGTAGGTTCCTGGAGTGGTTAAACTGCTGTAATAAATACGAACTTTCTCGTTATCCAGCTCTAGGTTACCTGTCAAATAGGCAGCAAACGCATCGTCATTAAATGTGAGGGGGAATTCTTTTCCTGTTGAAAGCTGACGTACAGTGACGCTTGCTAGGCCGTTAGAGCGCTGCTCATAGACGATGTGATCATCGAATAACTCGAAGTCGACAAGTTGAGTGTTGTTGTCTGCCGCAATCACATCTTGCCATTTAGAGCGGTCATGCATGTCATTTTGATGAACTTTCATCAAACGGAAGTTGACGGCTTGATAGTTAGTATAAATGTAGTACCAATCGCCTAGCTTAGAAATACTGTATTCAATGCCATCTTCACGAGGATAGAACGGTTTCGCCTTTGCTTTAGGGTTGTTCGCATCAATAATAGAGACCCCACTGGTTTCTGTACTCGAATGCCAGATATAAATATCTTCGCCATCTTTGCTTTTGCTTAGTGAGGTGTAATAGGCGCTGTCGGTTTCCTCAAAAATCAGCTCATCGCTGCTTTGTGGTGTGCCCAATACATGACGATAAACTTGGTAGCCCAATAAGGTCTGTGGATCTTTTTTGATGTAGTAAAAGGCGTTGTTATCGTTCTGCCATGCGACAGCGCTTGAGGCCCCTTCGATTTCATCTTGTAGGTAATTGCCTGTTGTCAGGTCTTTGATCTTAAGGGTGTACACGCGGCGGCTTAATGTATCTTCGCCATACGCCAATAAGTTTTCATTCGGACTAACGTATAGGCCGCCGATACTGAAAAATTCATGTTCTTTTGCTAGTTCATTGACATCTAAAATGATTTGTTTGTCTTTGCCTGCAAAGTCTTTAGCTCGCAAATGGACTTCGTACTCGTTATCTCCGGTCACTTCACTGGAGTAGAAGTAGTTGCCTTTACGAACCGGTACTGAGTTGTCGTCTTTTGCGATGCGCCCTTTAATTTCTTCAAATAGCGTATCTTGAAGTGTTTCAGTGTGCTTTAGAACGGTTTCTGCGTACTGATTTTCTTTCTCTAGGTGCTGTAAAATTTCAGGGTCTTTACGTTCGTCGTCACGCATCCAGTAGTAGTTATCAACGCGGGTATCGCCATGAATAGTCATCGAGTGAGGGACTTTTTTCGCAACCGGAGCTTGAGTTTGTTGAGCAACGATCTGTGTTTGGGAGTATTGAGTCATGCTGGGGATTCCTTGATTGCTGCATCCGGCGACAAGCGCGACCGAGACGGCCAACGTAGTTAAAGTGAAACGCATCTGATTTTATCCTTATTGTACACCCAAGTGGCCTCATCCTGAGGGCTGGGCTTTCATTTTGTTAGTGGTTTTCAGTTGTCCATTCTTTGTTATGGGGTATACCGAAAAAGTGAGAATCCTCAATATTTCGAGTTGGATACTCAATTTGAAGGGAGCTGAAAACACATTGTGTAAGCAGCTGTTATTTTTAACAAATATCAATTCGAAAGTTAAATCATTCTCATCGGGAAATCGATATAGTGTGATATGAAAAAAGGGACACACTTGTTGAGTGTGTCCCTTTTGGATTTTGAAAGTAAGCTGATAATGATCAGATAACTTGCGGTACTTCGTTTGAGTGATTGTGTGCTCGATTCACCCACATTAACCCAAGCATTGCAATTACCGACATTGCCATCATCAAAATGCCCAAAGGCATCTGGTTATGCGCTGGAAATAGTGACGCGAGCAAAGTTGCGACACCTGCCCCCAAGTTTTGCATGCCACCCAATGTCGCGCCTGCTGTTCCTGCATGGTATGGGAATGGCGCAATCGCTCCAGTTGTTGCTGCTGGGAAGAGAATACCCGCACCCAAAAAATACACGGTTGCGCCTCCAACCAGCGTTAATGCCGTGGTTAAACCAAACAAGCCTGGGATGAGCACAATAGCAGAGCCTACAAAAATAGAGACCAAGCCTACATTTAGAGCACGACGCTCAGAGCGATGTCTTGCGATGTAGCTAGATAAGCCTGCACCCACCAAGTAACCTGGGATCGGCAATATAAACAGCAAACTTACCGTTGTTGCAGGTAATTCTAATACCCCACCTAACAACACCCCAGCCGCCGCTTCGAATACACCCACACCAGCGAATGTTGCAACCAGGCAAATCAAAAAGCCTTGAAAGCGACGGTCAGACAAAACGTGTTTGTAGCTTTTGGCTACTGGTTCGAATTTGCGTTTCTCTTTTGGTAGCGTCTCCATCATGCTTGTCATCATGGTGATCACAACCGCGATAGCAAATAGCGCTAAGAACAAGTAGCTCGACCGCCATCCGAAAGCTTCTGTTAGGTAACCGCCTAATACTGGTGCCATTAATGGTGAGAAAATCACACACATGCTAATTAAGCTGTTTGCTCTGTGTAGATCAGAGCCTTCAAAGCAATCGCGAGTCAGAGTGCGTGACATCGCACCGCCGCAGCCAATACCTAAGCCTTGGATAAAGCTACCAATCAAGAACCATTCAAATTGATGTGCAAATAATGCTACCAGTGTACCCGCGATGTAGATAAGCAGCCCGACGATGATGATCGGTTTGCGTCCCAAGCGGTCCGATAGTGTGCCATACGCAAATTGCGACAAGCCATATGGGATTAGGTAACAAGCCATCACAGCTTGAAGTGATGACGCAGATACCAAAAACTCGCCCGCCATATGACCGATTGAAGGCACGTACATTGTCTGGGTCATTTGACCCACGGCAGTCAATATAGCGATTAAAAAGGTAAGTTTCGCTAATGGAAACGAAGCAGACATTTGCGTATCTCTCCAAAAAATTTAAGACGTAAAAACCCTTAGCGCTCTTTTACAGAGTGCCAACTGACTTCTTGTGTTGCGGGGGTATTTGCGCGAGATAATAGTGCTTGCTTGTATAATTAGCAATCGAAAACTGTGAAGTCGAGCAAGATAAAAATCTATGATTTCAATTAGAAAAACTAATCCGATTTTGTTTTCAAAAAGAGGTGCATTTCTTTGTCTATTTACGTTAAATCTTTTGCTTTTCGTGAATAGTATGAGCCTTATAGGTAACTGGTTTTAATGGTTAAAGTGCAAAAATAAAGCGTCTGCTCGGTTGATCTGAGTTCAAGATGAAACGAGTGAATAAAAGGTAGAGGAAGGCATCAGAAAGAAAAGGGAGCCGAAGCTCCCTTAGAAATGATTATGTCTATTCGCGCTCAGATGCGTATGCGTAAAGCATTTCTAGTGCGATGGTTGCTCCCGCTAGTGCGGTAACATCACTGTGGTCGTATGGAGGCGATACTTCGACAACATCCATACCCACGATATTCATGCCGGCTAAACCACGAATAATTTTCAGCGCTTTGTCTGAGTTCAAGCCACCACAAACTGGTGTACCAGTTCCCGGTGCGAAGGCCGGGTCTAAGCAGTCGATGTCAAAAGTAACATACACTGGCTTGTCTGCGACGGTGCGACGAATTTCTTCTAGGATCTCGTTCACCGACATGTCATTCGCTTGCATCGCATTAATCACATTGAAGCCGTGATCTTGCTGTTTGTACTCCGTACGAATGCCGATTTGTATTGAGTTCTTCGCTGAGATCAAACCTTCTTTCGGCGCATGGTAGAACATCGTACCGTGGTCGTATGAACTGCCATTTGCATAGGTGTCCGTATGAGCATCAAAGTGAATCAACGCCATTTGGCCATGATGCTTCGCATAGGCACGCAGGATAGGTAGCGTAATGAAGTGGTCACCGCCCAATCCCAACATGGTTTTACCACTTTTTAGAATTTCACTGGTTGCCGCTTCAAGGCGGTAAGTAAAATCTTCCGCATCACCGCAATCGAACACGAGATCACCTGCGTCGATCACTTTCAGTTTATCCAATACGTTGAAGCTCCAAGGGTACTTCTTACCTTCCCATGCCAAGTTGACTGAGGCACGGCGAATTGCATCTGGACCCATACGCGCACCTGGACGACCAGATGTTGCCATGTCCAGAGGGACTCCCAACACCACAACGTCTGCGTCTGCCGATACCGGGTTACGAATGTACGGCAGACGTAAAAACGACATAGAGTTGGAGTAAAGCGAATAATCAGTTTTAGTAAACAAATCATTCATATCAGAAGTCCTCTAAATAGGTGTATCCTGCTAGACCTTGTTCTAGTTCTGCTAGGATTTGTGCTTGTTCATTGGCTTCAACTCGCTGTGAAACCAATTGTTTATAATTGTCACGAATCGCATCCACGTCGATATGAACGTAGCGCATCATGTCTTCTACACTATCACCTTCGTTGATGTAACTGATCTCAAATTGACCGTGTTCATCAACATTGACTACAGCACTGTGGGTATCACCAAATAGGTTGTGCATGTCACCAAGGATTTCTTGGTATGCGCCTACTAGGAAAAAGCCCATTAGGTACGGTTTGTCTTTGCTCCAAGCTGGTACAGGTAGCGTGCTCTCGATGCCTTGACCATCAACGTAGTGATCGATCGCGCCATCAGAGTCACATGTGATGTCCAACATCACTGCACGACGCTCTTCCGCCTCGCCAAGACCAGAAAGTGGCAGAACAGGGAACACCTGATCAATACCCCAAGCATCTGGTAGAGATTGGAAGAGCGAGAAGTTCACGAAGAACTTATCCGCAAGACGTTCGCTCAACTCGTCCAGAATCGGACGGTGGAAGCGATTCTTAGTGCTCATCTTGCGGCTTAATTCGAAGTAAATGCGCAGTGACAATTGTTCTGCCCACGCACGTTGTTCCAAGTTAAGCACGCCTGTAGCAAATTGAGAGTGCACTTCTGCCAAATCACTTTGGGTATCATTGTAAATCTCAATTAACGCACGAGCGTCTGTACCATCTTGTAAGTTTTCCCAGTTTCGCCACATGTTTTGTAGTAAAAGCGGAGCGTCATCATCAAGCTCATGTACTTCTTCCGGTAGGTACGATTCGGTACCAATTACGTTAGAAATCAATACAGCGTGGTGCGCTGTTAGCGAGCGACCCGATTCCGAAATGATCACTGGCATTGGTTGTTCGTATTGCAGACACACATCGCCCACTGTGTTGACGATATTACGTGCGTATTCTGCAAGGCCGTAGTTCATCGAATTCGATGATTGGCTGCGTGTGCCGTCATAATCCACTGCCAAGCCGCCGCCCACATCGAAGTACTCGATGTTTGCACCGAGTGCGCGTAGTTCGCAGTAGAAACGTGCAGACTCGTTCACACCATTGCGTACATCACGGATGTTTGCCATCTGTGAACCAAGGTGGAAGTGAACCAGTTGCATCGCGTCTAGGTTGCCTTCGCGTTTAAGACGTTCAATAACGCTAAGCACTTGCGATGCTGATAAACCAAACTTCGATTTTTCACCGCCACTTGCTTGCCATTTCCCTGCGCCTTGAGAGGCGAGGCGAATGCGTAAACCAAGGCGCGGTTTTACGCCCAAACTTTTCGCTTCTTCTAGTACCAGATCCAGCTCAGAAAGCTTCTCTAGTACGATGAATACCTTGTGACCCAGCTTTTCACCGATCAGTGCAAGACGCACATACTCACGGTCTTTGTAGCCATTACACACGATCACGGAGCTACCTTGTTGAGCCAATGCAAGTACCGCCAACAATTCTGGCTTGCTACCCGCTTCAAGACCAAGCTGCTTGGTTTCTAGTTGAGCTTGGCTCGCTAGAATTTCATCCACCACTTCACGTTGTTGGTTTACTTTAATTGGGTACACCAACAAGTATTTGTTTGGATATTGGTATTCTTCAATTGCTTGGTTGAATGCGTGGCAAATACCATGCACACGTTGGTGCACGATTTGCGGGAAGCGTACTAATACAGGCAGATTTAACTGCTTCGCTTCTAGCTCATTTACAATAGCGCTGAAAGGGATTTGATGTGCACGATCACTACGTGGTGATACATATACTTCGCCTTGGTCATCAATGCCGTAGAAACCTTGGCTCCAGTAGTGAACGTTGTAGTCCGCGCGGATGCGGTCTAATTTAGTTGCTTTTTCCAACTCGATTCTCACAAAAATGTACTTAACTCCTTAATTAATTAGAAGGAAAAGTACAAAAAAGCAAATCATGAGGTATTTACCTCATACCCTGACACGAACTCCGTGTGCGCGCATTAACGGATAAAAGGGCCCTTGAGTCTAATGATTAAAATCTATCATCTCGATTATGATTTGTTGTCGTCGCTACGTGTGAATATTTGTTTACCGAAGCGTCCATTCTGCTGTTATAGTTGGTCTGACCAGTAAGGATTCGGTCATGAAGCATCTCACTAAAATAAGGACATATTTTGCAGCTGCACAGAATTCAGGGGTACATTCAGACCATGTATCTCGCCGAATATTCCGATAAATTATTGTTGCTTGATGGTGCCAGTCGAGCAGACATCCCTCATCTTAAAGACTTTATTGAACATCAACTCCATCGTCCTTTTTCTGACCTAAAGTTGGTTGTTGTGACCCACATGCATCCAGACCATGCTGGTGGTGCGCACAAACTACGTGATTTAACAGGATGTAAGCTATTGGCCGCAAAGCGAGAGAGCCAGTGGTATAGCGGTGTAGACGGTTGGCTAATGCATTTGACCGATTTAATGTTAGCACGCTGGATGGCGAATCGGATGCGTAAACCAAAGCAAAACCTGTGGTATTCCCGCAAGTTAAAGCCAGATATTGAACTTATTGATGGAGAGTTTATTCCTGGATTTGATGATTGGCAGGTGCTAGAAACGCTAGGGCATACTGATCGAGATCTGTCGGTTTATCATTCTGAACAAGATGTGCTGTATGTGGCGGATTTAATGGTGCAGGTGAAAAAGCATCTGATTGCGCCGTTTCCCATATTTCATCCGAATCAATATCGGCAATCATTAAAGCGTGTGTTTGAGATGAATCCGCAATGTTTGCTTCTGGCACATGGGGGAGAGGTGACTTTGGATGAAAAAGCGTATCAGCACATTTTGAATACAGCGCCGACTAAGCCAATGACGCACTGGCGAGTGACAAAAGTTAAAGCGAAGGGATTGTTGTTTGCGTTATTTCGTAGGAAGTAGGCGAAGATAAAGCCAGACGAGTGATGCTCAACAAAAACGTTCGATCACTCATCTGAAGCTACGGGGTTAAGATGCCAATAAGTGAGATTGGCTAGGATCAACGAGCACTTTGTCTGCCATGCCTTGACGACCTAACAACATCATGTAAGTCATTTTTTCACGGTTAGTCAACGTAATGTCGATTGGCCATTGTTGGTCGCCCATACGCAGCATCGTCGTGATCACGCAGCGGTGCTCAAAAGTACCGTTAGAAGATTTAACCTTACGGTTTGCTTTTAGTTTCGCTGTGCAGCGAACCACTTGTTCTAAATGGTATACATCTGGGTGCAGATCGAATGCAACATAAGACTGACCATCTTTTTCAAAGCAATCAATATTGTCTACATGTAATGAAGAGGTTTGAGCGCCTGTATCAATACGCGCTTCAAGGTGAGTAATCCCTAACTCTGGCAAGCAAATAGCTTCGGCATTCCCAATGATCATTTTCTGATTCACAGTGTCATCCTAGCGACGAGTAACAAGAGAGCCGTTTTTTGGCTCTCTTGTGCGTTAAACAAAAATCAACCTTTACCGCGAGTACGGTTTGAATTTGGCTTAGCGTTTTTCTCGATAAAATCGAAGATCATACCTGCAATGTTTTTACCCGTTGCTAGTTCGATGCCTTCTAGACCAGGGGAAGAGTTCACTTCCATTACCACTGGGCCATTTTTAGATTGAAGGATATCCACACCACAAAGGTTCAAGCCCATCACTTTCGCAGCATTTACAGCGGTCGCACGCTCTTCTTTGCTCAAACGCACGAGTTGTGCAGAGCCGCCACGGTGAAGGTTAGAACGGAACTCACCTTCTTTTGCTTGGCGCTTCATTGCGGCTATTACTTTATTTCCGACAACAAAACAACGGATGTCCGCGCCTTTTGCTTCTTCGATAAATTCTTGCACCATGATGTTAGCTTTCAAACCCATGAAAGCTTCAATCACGCTTTCTGCCGCTTTATTTGTTTCAGCAAGTACAACACCAATGCCTTGAGTGCCTTCTAGCAATTTAATTACTAGAGGTGCGCCACCAACGTTTTTGATCACGTCCTGAATGTTGTCAGGATGGTGAGCAAAGCCAGTGCGTGGCAAACCGATGCCTTTACGTGATAGCAGTTGCAATGAGCGCAACTTGTCACGAGAGCGGCTGATCGCGACAGATTCGTTGACACAAAATGTACCCATCATTTCAAACTGACGTACAACAGCAGTGCCGTAAAACGTAATAGATGCCCCAATACGTGGAATAACAGCATCGTATTGCGGTAATTCTTCACCCTTGTAGCGGATCTTAGGGTTGTTGCTCGTAATGTCCATATAACAGTGAAGCGTGTCGATCACATCGATTTGATGCCCACGTTCTTCACCCGCCTGTTTTAGGCGCATGGTTGAATATAAATTCTCATTACGAGAGAGAATAGCAATACGCATGGCAATTCCTTAGTAAGTCAGTACCAAATTAAAATATAAGTATAGAGCATAGAATGCAGTAGGCAGGTGATCATGTTATGACATAACCTACTTACTTCAACGATTTAGAATTGTGGTTGAACAACCACGTCGTCAGAGGTGCGCACCTTAGGGCGTTTTTTTGTGAGATGAAAACGAAAAAGCATCGTCGACACGACAAAAATATTTTATCGAACGCTCACGCCTTGCGGTATGAGACTGTCAAGGGTGAGATAAATAAAATTGAGCAAAAATTTCATCGCTTTGTCACGAATTATCGCTTAAAAAAGCGGCCAATTTGACCGCTGTTTTTAGCTGTTTTGATAGTGACTTAAAAAAAGTTCCGCCGTTTGGGTAGCTAACAGCCTAGATTCTTCATTCGACAAAGAGGGGCGAATTCCCATTAACTGCGGCCAGAATGCACTGCCTTTAAGTAAGTTGTGCAATTGAGTGCTCGCTATATGTACATCATCAATTTGCAAAGCGCCACTGTTCGATTTCTCAGTAAGCCAGCGGTACAGGGCGGTTTCCTGTTTCGACATTTGTTCTGCTTGTTCTTTGAGATCTTCCGGCTTAAATAAGAAGTGCCCAAATGCCACTTTTGCCAGCTCAATATAGTTTGGTTCCGTCACCACAATGATCTCGCTGTAGAGTAATTCAATCAATTGATCTTTTAGCGGGAGTGTTGGTAAACGTTCAATGTCGCTATCCATCATTGAAGAACGCCATAGTTCGGTTAGTAACTCTGTCACGATCGCTTCTTTAGAAGGGAAATGGTTGTAGACCGTGCGCTTAGAGACTTGCGCGATAGCAGAGAGCTTATCCATGCTGGTGTTTTGCACCCCAAACTCTTGGAACGCTTGCTTTGCTGCGCACAGGATGGCTTCTCTTTTGGTTTCGCTACGACTTTTTCTTTTTACATTCATAAGCTTGCTAAGTTAAGAAGATCATTTCTTGATCTATTTTACACTAAGTAGTTTACTTTTGATAATTAGAATGTAAACTGCACCGTGTAGTTTACTTTTGTTCGGGTTAACTTTTTATGAAAAAAACTTTGCTAGCCACAGTAGGAGCGTTCGCGATGGGTACATCAATGATTTCTTGTTCTAATGTTGATACTGAAAAAGCGCCAACATACCCGGACAAATTTTCAAACATAGAGTTGGAATACAAAAGCGGTTTGGGCGACATGTTCGAAATCATGAAAGCGTATTTTACGACTGAGCGCCTTAACCCAACACCAACGATTGAAATTCCAGTGCATGCGATCACAGCGCGGCAACTGTTAGAAGAGCAAGATGACGTCATCTATCGTCTGGGTCATTCAAGCGTATTAATGAAGCTCGATGGAAAACTGGTAATGACCGACCCTGTATTCAGTGATCGCGCGTCTCCTGTACAATGGGCAGGGCCAAAACGCTTTCACCAAACCCCCATCACGATAGAAGATTTGCCAACTATCGATGTGGTGGTGATCAGTCATGACCATTACGATCACCTAGATAAAGCTTCTATTAAAGTGCTAGGCGACAAGGTGGGCACTTTCTTGGTGCCGTTAAAAGTAGGCCAATTACTGGTGAATTGGGGTGTACCCAAAGAGAAAGTGATCGAACTAGACTGGTGGGAGTCACACTCTGTTGACGGCATTGAATATACACTAACTCCGACTCAGCATTTCTCTGGTCGAGGTTTGACAGACCGCGATACGACGCTGTGGGGCAGTTGGGTTATCAATGCACAACAACACAAAGTGTTCTTCAGTGGTGACTCTGGTTACTTCAATGGCTTTAAAGAGATTGGCGAAAAGTACGGTCCGTTTGACTTCACCATGATTGAAACAGGTGCGTACAATGAACTCTGGTCAGACATTCACATGTTCCCAGAGCAAAGCGTTCAAGCACACATCGATGTGCAGGGCAAAGTGATGATGCCGATCCATAACAGCACGTTTGATTTATCAATGCACGATTGGAATGAGCCAATGCAACGTGCGTTAGACATCAGTGAAGAGCGCGGTGTTACGTTGGTGAGCCCTGAGATTGGTCAACGCTTGGCGATTGCGGAGCCTCAGCCTGCTAAGGCATGGTGGCAATAATTGCTGAGCTAAACAGCCAAACACCAGAATAGTTAAGTCACTTATCAGTAGTTACTATTAGTAGTTACGTGGTCAGGGATAAGGATAAAGGTGCGATGAAAGCAAAGTGGACGTTGTTACTTACATTAAGCATTCTGCCTACCTTTGCACTAGCAGGGGTAGAGCAAGATATCTCGACGTTGATAAAACGAGTTGAGCAATCCTCTTGCACCTTTATCCGCAACGGCAAGGCGTACACTAATCAAGAAGCGGCAGAACACATGCGTAATAAATGGGATTACGCCAAAGATGACGTTGATTCCGTGGATGTGTTTATAAAAGAGGTCGCGTCAAAGAGCTGGTTATCTGGCAAACCATATTGGGTGGATTGCCAAGAGGAACGCATTACCAGCGAAGAGTGGCTAACATCATTGATGCGCGCCACCGATCACATCCAATAACACTTCTTTGATGGTCTGATAGCGCAGAGGTAGAGCACGACTGCGCTTACGAACCAGAAATAGCTCTTCACATACAGTGTTTTTCAGTTGAGCAATGTATAACGTGTCTTTTAGTGGAAAATTGTCGACCGCACTTTGAGGCAGCACGGTGAAGCCAAGTCCTTTGCTGACAGGCAGCAAAATTTGGCTCAACTGATTTACGTAGCCGGATAATGGTAAATCGCTCATCTTAATTTCTTGGAGCTGTGGTTCTTCACATTGGTCAAAAAACAGCGTCATGTAATGCTCGGCATCAGGGTGGCTAATGACACCACAGTCATGCAAGAGTTGTGGCGTTATCTGCTTATTTTGATGTTGCTTTGGCAGAACCAAGCACAACCTCTCTTTACCAATTCGCTCACTGTGAAACAGACCTTTGTTGGGAACATCAGTCACGATACCAATATCAATGTGCCCTTGCGTTATGGCGTTGAGAATAGATTGATTTGGCGCGGCTTCTAAATGTAACGATAAGCTCGGGTGCTGTTTTTGCTTCTCCAAAATGGGCCCATACAACATTAACGCCATTGCACCAGAACAAGCCAGTTTACAGTGGCCTGAAAATGCATCATCAAAACTGAGCTCTTCGAGCAGCTTCTTCTCTCTATCTTCTAACTCGAGCGCATATGCGTAGACAATCCTGCCTTGTTCGGTTAATTCGAAGCTTTTGTTTTCGCGCTTGATCAAGGCATGCTGACAACTTTGCTCTAATTTTTTGATATGTTGGCTGACGCCAGGCTGAGTCATAAAAAGTTTTTCTGCCGTTTGCGTAAAATGACCGACTTCAATCAATGTCTTAAATGTATGTAACCAAACAGGATTAAGCATAGTGTGTGATTTTCTGAGAGCTTTGTTGGGAGACGTAAAGAAAATGATAGCACGGTGTTTTATGAAAACAGAGAAGACTTAAACGATAAAGATGAATCGCTATCAATACATTACAGACAAAATAAAACCCCGCCTGGTTTCCCAGACGGGGCTTATTCTTTTTCGCAGCAATCCAGCTACTAATAGGTGCTCCCTGCATCTATCCTTGATTGTGGCTAAGTCCTTTAACCGAGTTCCTTGTTCATCGCCTTCCTAGCGGTGTCCATTCTTGCCTATCATCCTGACGGGCGAACTCTATCCTAGAGCTTAACTACATCCTTGCTGATAACTCATCCTAAGCTATCAAATCTTCATCCTGAAGATACCCAATCCTTTAGGCTTTTTTCCTGTTCCCGCCAACATCCTGTCGACAAATTGAGTATTGATGTTTTGCTGATTTGACTCAATTAACTTTTCTAAATTATTTTTACTTATTATTTTAAGTGAATTTAAATATTACTTTTAAATCATATGCTTAATGTTTTTTTGGCATTGCTCTTAGCGGTGGTTAATCTATTTGCTTACAACTCTTGTAAGAGATCTCGCACAAGTTTGGTGGTGAATGTATTAATGTGCGCTTTTTGTTCCGAGTTCTGTGGATTGAACTGGATCACAATGCGTTAAAAGGGAGACGATAAAGATGAAAGTGAATTGATCTTGAGTAGAGATTTGTTTGAAAAGAAATAAAAATTCTTGCGGTTTTTATAAACAGTATGGTAAATCTGAAATGCCCACCTTGTTAATCCTTATTAAGATTCAATGACAGTATAAGTAGGGAACTTGATTGCCATTTTTCTGTCATATCTGGTGAGTAAGTTAACTGTGTCAGATAGATAATATGCCGTTTGCCAGTAAAAACAGGCTGCAAGAAATCGGTAATTATCATTATGTTGTGAAATTGGTCACGGTTAAATGATTGATTCCCTTATAGATTGAAGGGGATACGACCTTAGACAATAAGCTCCATGAGGAGCGTTACTTATATAAGATGAGGGACTTTACTATGAAAAAGACTAGAAGAGCTCAGCTACATCGTGTGCGTATTCAATACTGGAAAGACACGAAAGACGCCCCAGCTAAAAAATCATAGTTAATTATACCTAAAGGCACGAGCTGGCTGTGGAACGCAGTTTCCCGTTGATTGCCAGCTCAAAAACGCCACAATCACTCCGCGCAACTTCCCAAGCACCCTATTTTTAATATCGCATTCTTCCAAAAATAAAAAAGCCAGTCTTAAGACCAGCTTTCTCTACCATTTAGTGAGCTCTGCGTATTACAGGTTGCCCTTTAGTTACAGGTAGTTGGCGTCAACTAGTTCGCCCGCTTGCGCGCTTTTCACTTCTGGGCGTGCTTCTAACCATTTGATAACTTGCGCTTTCTGTTCTTCAGTCGCACTGCCGTAACGGTCAGTAGAACATAGGAAGCCTTCAAACAGTTCTAGACCACCGCCACCGAAGCAAAGACCAAGCTCGTCAATGTAGTCGATAAAGTCATCAACGAATGCATCGTAACGGTCGAAGTCGTTAATGTCTGTTTCACAGCTGATCTCGAAACCTAGGATTGCGAACTCACCTAAGAACAGCTTTTTACGGATACGACGGCTCTTGTTATCGATCTTGTCTAATTTCATGATTATCTCTCGTAGATGATTTGATTTCGTACACCTTATACCTTCTATCACACTTTAGCCCAAGTAAAATCAGAATGAAGCGATACAGTTGGTGATTATGTGACCAGAATTTAATTGCTTCGTTAGCTGTGTTGATTGGTTTGCAGTATTGTTGAAACACAAGTTTCATATGTTTTAAGCACTTTTGTCATTTTTCTTATCCAAACTTCTTGCCGTTCAACTAATCACTTATTTATTAATTAAACTATAAGATCGGGAAAGTAAAAATGAGCAAGGAAACCTTTGACGCGACGCGTTATAACCAAAGTGAAAACAAACCATTTGAAGAAGTATTAGAAGCGAGCCTATCTCGACGCAGCATTCTGAAAGGTGGTTTAGGTATCAGTGCGATGACAGCGTTTGGTGCTTTCGGATTGGCTGGTTGTAACTCGTCTGACTCAGGGAGTACAGTAAGCAGTGGTTCGGGCGCATCTAAAGCCGTTCTTAACTTTGAATCTATCCCTGGCTCACTCACTGACGCAGTTTCAATTCCACAAGGCTACACCGCACAAGTACTAGTACCTTGGGGAACACCACTTAATGCACAAGGCAGCGCATGGCGAAATGATGGTACCAACACCAGTACCGATCAGTTAAATGCGCTAGGCATGCACCATGACGGCATGCATTTTTTCCCATTGAACGATAGCACTACAGATGGCTTGCTATGTATTAACCACGAGTACATCGACACATCAGCACTGCATCCAAATGGTCCGACGGTTGAAAATGGCGTACGTACCATTGTAGATGAAGTGCGCAAAGAGATTAACGCGCACGGTGTGTCAGTGGTTCGCATTCAACTGGAAGACAACATGTGGAAGTTGGTTGATACCGATCCACTAAACCGTCGTTATACTGGTGCGACAGTCATGGATTTGTCTGGCCCGGTGGCCCACACATCTTTAACTGTCACTCGTTTCTCGCCAGATGGCAGCCAAGCGCGTGGTACGTTAAACAACTGTGGCAACGGCTACACGCCGTGGGGCACGTACTTAACGTGTGAAGAGAACTGGCCAGGTTACTTTGTTAATGCCGGGACTCGTACAGAAGAGCAAGATCGCATTGGTGTCGATGATCAAAGTACACGCTACTTGTGGGAGACATTAGCAGGAAATTCAGAAGAGCGTCTTGATGAGTTCTCTCGCTTTAATGTGGCTCCAACAGGAGCAAGTGCGATGGATGATTACCGTAATGAAGCCAATGGTCACGGTTACATTGTCGAGATTGACCCTTACACGCAAAACTCACGTGCGAAGAAACGTACTGCGCTAGGTCGTTTCCGTCACGAGGGCTGTACTTTCGGTAAGCTTGAAGAAGGCAAACCAGTGGTATTTTATTCTGGCCACGATTCTCGCTTTGAATACCTATACAAATTTGAATCTGCGGCAGCGTGGGATCCAGCAGATGCTAACCCTGATAACCGCTTGGCGGTGGGTGACAAGTACATGGACGAAGGCACACTGTATGTGGCGCGCTTCAATGAAGACAGCACAGGTACTTGGTTACCATTAACGCTTGATAGCGTAACAACCGCTGGTGGTACGTTAGCGGATCACTTTGATTCACTGGCTGAAATTATCATCAATACTGCGGGTGCGGCGGATTTAGTTGGGGCAACACCAATGGATCGACCAGAGTGGTGTACGGTTGATCCATTCACGGGTTCAGTATATTTAACATTGACGAACAATACGCGCCGTACAGATGAAACCAATCCTGCGAATCCACGTTTGAATAATAAGTTTGGTCATGTTATTCGTTGGGATGAAGGTGCTTCAGCAACTGACTTTACTTGGGATATCTTTGTGTTTGGTTCGCCAGCAAATGGTGATGCAGATACCAACCGTTCTGGCTTGAATGAGTTAAACCAGTTTGCGAGCCCAGACGGATTAGCGTTTGATGGCCGTGGTATTTTGTGGATTCAGACTGATAACGGCGCAGATGAAGTCACGTCTTACACCAATGATCAAATGTTGGCTGTTGTTCCATCTAAGCTAACAGATGAGAATGGTGATCAAGCTGTGATTGGTGCGGATAATCAAGCTGAATTGAAACGCTTCTTTGTCGGACCAAATGGTTGTGAAGTAACAGGCTTTACCATCAGCCCTGATTACAAATCATTGTTTGTGAATATTCAGCACCCAGGTAACTGGCCATACAGTGAAGATGCAGCCGAAGAAACGCCTGCTGGTGTTTCTGTGCGCCCACGAGCGGCGACAGTGGTTATTCGCCGTGAAGACGGTGGAGAGATTGCAGTTTAATCTCTAAATGAATAAACACCTTAAAATTCAAGCCCTGCAATTGCAGGGCTTGATGGTTTAGGCGAATGCCTAGTTGCACTTTATACCTAGACAACAGGCTTAGCTTTTCAATGAACCGCCTGAAGTACGAATCACGTCTTGATACCAGAAAAAGCTTTTCTTACGTTTACGTTCTAGCGTTCCTTGCCCATCATCATGACGATCGACATAGATAAAGCCGTAACGTTTGCTCATCTCAGCAGTTGAATTCGCGACCAAATCGATTGGCCCCCAGCTGGTAAAGCCCATCAACTCAACGCCATCCAGAATCGCTTCGTGTGCTTGCACAAGGTGGTCGTTCAAGTAAGCGATGCGGTAATCATCTTGAATCTCACCGTTTTCATCGATTTCATCACGTGCACCTAAGCCGTTTTCTACGACAAACAGTGGTTTTTGGTA
This sequence comes from Vibrio sp. sp1, assembly GCF_016920955.1. Classification (NCBI taxonomy): domain Bacteria; kingdom Pseudomonadati; phylum Pseudomonadota; class Gammaproteobacteria; order Vibrionales; family Vibrionaceae; genus Vibrio; species Vibrio sp. sp1. The sequence goes on along the minus strand of NZ_CP060590.1, from coordinate 188,465 downwards.
GCGATCGTGAAGGAAGTTCAGCAGAATGCGCAGGCCTTTTGGATCGATCAACCAGCCCCATTGGCTCTTCTCAAGATATGGGTTTGGTACGCTATCGACAATGTTACCCACTTCCTTCTGTTTCGGGTCTGCACTTGCACAGCCACTTGCGTAGTAGCTGAATGAGATGAAATCGACACTTGCCGATGCAATTTCTTCTAAGTCGCCTGCTTCCATCTGAATTTCGATGCCGTTTTCACGGAAGTAACGCTTCATGTAGCCAGGGTACTGACCACGTGTTTGCACATCACCGAAGAACAACCACTTGTTGTTTTCATGCATGGCAGCAAGCACGTCATCAGGGTTACAGGTGTATGGGTAGTTGATTGCGCCAAGCAGCATGTTACCAATCTTGCCGTTTGGTACGATTTTCTGACACAGTTTTACCGCTTTTGCGTTTGCGACTAGCTGGTGGTGAATCGCTTGGTAAATCTCTTGTTCATTGGCGTCTTCTTGCAAACCAACACCAGTAAATGGTGCGTGTAGAGACATGTTGATTTCGTTGAAGGTTAACCACAGCTTCACTTTGTCTTTGTAGCGTCCCAGCACGGTGCGAGCATAACGTTCGAAGAATTCGATGACGCGACGATCGCCCCAACCGCCATAGTTTTCAACCAGTGCGTAAGGCATTTCGTAGTGAGATAAGGTCACGAAAGGTTGGATGTTGTGCTCGGCAAGTTCGTCAAAAATTTTATCGTAGAACGCCAAACCTTCTTCATTAGGTTCTAGCTCGTCACCGTTCGGGAAGATGCGGCTCCAAGCTAAAGATAGGCGCAGACAGTTAAAGCCCATCTCTTTGAACAGCGCGATGTCTTCTGGGTAGCGATTGTAGAAGTCGATCGCCACGTCTTTGATACCCGGTGTACGCTCTGCACGGGTTTGATGCGGACTCAAAATACCGTTTGGCAGCATGTCTGATGTCGATAACCCTTTACCCCCAAGGTTGTACGCCCCTTCTACTTGGTTTGCAGCAATGGCACCACCCCAAAGAAAATGTTCAGGAAACTTAATCATGTTTCTCACTCTTTATATTTAGGAAATGTTTGTGGATTTATTGCTTGAGAATAGTGTAGGAGACACCTCGATACTTGTATCGAGATCGTATTTTTCTCAAACAGCGGGGATGCTTAGTTCTAATGATGATTTTGTAATCAATATCAACCTAGGCTGATTTGAACAATAGAGTGAAAGTCAGCCCATTTTGTTCATTCTTATGCACGGTAATTTGTCCGTTCATATCACGCATATTGTTGGCCGTAATCGCTAAACCCAGCCCCAATCCTTCACCAATTTTCTTTGAGGTTTGGAAGGGTTCGAACATGGATTCAAGCATCTCATTCGACACGCCACAGCCATTGTCACTGACGATCAGTTCGACCTGATTAACAGTTGGATTGACGATCAAGTTGAGCTGCGGGTTGGTGGTGTTGTTCATTGCGTCTAGCGCATTCGAGACAAGATTACCGAGTACCTGAAGCAGTCGTTGTTCTTCACCCATGACGTTAGGTAAGTCATGAGGAACTCGAACACGTACATCCACTTTGTCTAATTGGGTTTGATAAACGCGTAAGGTCTCTTCGAGTGCAGAGGTGAGAGAAATTGCCTGTAAGCTTTCTGGTTTGTTGTAGGCGAACGTCTTTAACTGACTGGTCATGCTTGCCATACGATCAATCAGCTTCTGTACCAAAACATTGTTGGCTTTCATCATCTCGGTTTCGCCACGTTCCGCTAGCAGCTCGTTTGTAGTGAGCAGGGTTCGCAAACCTGTTAGTGGCTGATTGAGCTCATGAGTGATCGCGCTCGACATGCGACCCAAAGCGGCCATTTTGCTCGATTCAATCAACTGGCTTTGTGCTTCTTTTAGCGCTTGAGTTCGCTCTTCTACTCGCTGTGCCAGTTCTTGGTTGACCTGTTGCAGTGACTGTTCGGCTTTTTTCCGCTTGCTGATGTCGATGATCGTTGCAAGGAAATACTGCTCGCCATGCCAAGGGAAACTGGTTAGCGAGAACAGGACAGGGAAGACGCTTCCGTCACTGCGTCTGGCAATGGTTTCGACCGTGCTGATCTCTGCGAGCTCTTTATGTTTAGGTAAGTCTTTCAGTAGCTTAAGTGTGGTGGAATTGGGATTGCCTGCATCGAATAACTCCCAAGCAAAAGCGTGTCGATTGACGCTTTCTGGTAAACAGAACAAACGCTTCGCCATTGGGTTGAGATCGAACAGTTGACCTTGTTCATCAATCAATAGCAAACCAACGTGGGTCTTATTGATCATCTGTTTCAAGCGGCGTTGGGACTCTTCCAACAGGGCTTGAATTCGTTGTTGGTTGATGTGCTTTTGGCGACGTTGTAGACCAATGATGACGAGTAATACAACCAATAAGAGCAACACAGCGACGCTCCAACCAATCACGTTGATGGTTTGTTGAATCGGCTTAGAAGGGGTGAGGTAGCTTACGTACCAATTCAAATCATCCAATTTAACGGTGTGCGCAAAATAGCGTTGCTGGTTGAGCGTCCACACACTGATATTGGTGTTGTCGTATAAGCGTTGCGTTTCTAACTGAACGGTGTTGCTCGGTTCGTTAAACCAGTCAGCGTTATAAAGCGCGCTACTCGATAGGAAAAAGCGTTGTTGACGATTCTGCAACGTGATGATGTCTTGGCTAGTAATGGTCTGTTCGGTCAACAAGCTAAGGTTGATTTGCACCACCACAATGCCAGCGATATCCAGACCATCGTAGATAGGGGCTGCAAGATAATACAATGGGCTCGAACCTTTGGTTTTGTTCACCAAGGAAACACCGCCGCCTTGGTTGTGAATTTGTTCCACAATGGCTTTTCGGTCAGACAGGCTAAAGCGCTCTTCGATTAAACTCGAGACCAATACTTCGCCAGAGTTAGACAGGATTAGCCAACCTTCCGTATTGGCGGCTTTATCTAGCTGAGTCAGTTGGGTTTGCAATGGCTCGTAATAAGTCAGATTCCCTTTCACAAACGCGATGGTTTCTGGGTTATTGGTTACGAGGTAAGGTAAGTGGTAGAAGCGTTTGAGTGCACGGCGAACTTCACCAATATAGTCGAGTAGTTTTTGTTGAGCTTCGGTTTGAGTTTGTACACTCAACCACTGACGGGCAACCTCTCTGCTGGCGCTATAGCAAGACAACATCAGCACTGCCGCAATTGCGACCACAAGCCATGTTTTGCCATTCCTTTTGCGCTGCATACCGACTCCATTCAGCTAGTGCGTTCTCACCAACAGTCATTAAAGAGTGCGCCTAACTGGTTGGATGTTAAAGACTTGTAAGCAAGAAGTGAGATCTAGCTCCTTTTCTCCTCAGTGGTTTTTGCTACCGTTAATAAAGATCGATTTCTTTCCCACCCCACAAAGCAGGCAGTAACTCATGGCTTTTGACGACATCCCTAAAATTGCACTTATCGAAGACGATGACATTGTTCGTCAGGCTACCAGCCAATGGCTGCAACTGGCGGGGTTCGATGTGACCTCATTCAGTTTAGGCGAAGAGGGCAAAGCGGCCATTCTGAGCCAAGAATTTGATGCGATTGTCAGTGACGTTCGCCTGCCAGACACCGATGGTTTGTCGATACTAGAAAGCCTGATTGCCAATCACGTCCCAACGCCAGTTATCTTGATCACCGGACATGGTGACGTCGATATGGCAGTAGGGGCGTTACAAAACGGTGCGTTCGATTTTATTGAGAAACCTTTCCAACCTGAGCGTTTATCCCAACGAGTAACCGAAGCGGTCGAGAGCTATCGCGCACAAACGTCTACTCAAGATCGCCAAGAGTACCTATCTAGCGTTAGCGGCTTAGAAGAGGTGTTGATTGGGCGAAGCCGAGTGATGCAACAGCTTAGAGAACAAGTAGCCAAGTTAGCACGCATTGATACTAACGTGATCATTTACGGCGAAACAGGTTGTGGTAAAGAGCTGGTGGCGACCAGTTTGCATAATGAAAGCCAACGCAGATCCTATCATTTTGTGCCAATCAACTGTGGCGCTATTCCTGAGAACCTGTTTGAAAGTGAGCTGTTTGGGCATGAAGCAGGGGCATTTACCGGAGCGGGTAAAAAGCGCATTGGTAAGTTGGAATACGCGGATAAAGGCACTTTATTCTTTGATGAAATCGAGAGTATGCCGCTGTCCATGCAGGTGAAAGTGTTGCGTTCATTACAGGAACATACGGTAGAGCGCGTTGGGGGCAACCAACAGATCTCAGTTGATTTGAGAGTGATCGCCGCCGCGAAAGAAGATCTCAATGATCATGACGAGTTTCGTCAGGATTTGTACTATCGTCTTAATGTGGCGCAGATCTATTTGCCACCGCTACGTGAGCGAGAAGAAGATGCGTTGATCTTGTTCGAACACTTTGCTCTGAAAAGTAATCCTGAGAGTCGTCTGCTGAGTGAAGCCGATAGAAAGGCCATTCTTGCTTACTCTTGGCCCGGTAACGTACGTGAGCTTAGGAATGTAGCGATGCGTTTTGCATTGGATGAAACCGTCTCCGTGATGGAAATTCTCTCCAGTCGACCATCCTCAACAACCGAAGAGACGCATGCGGGCGTGCCGTTGGCGATTCAGCTACATAACTTTGAACGTAAGGTGCTACATGATTCTTTAGTCAGGCATCATGGACGCATCAATGAGGTGATGCAGGAGTTGGATTTACCACGTCGAACCCTTAACCAAAAGATGCAGAAGTTTGGTTTGAATCGCTCCGACTATACTTAGTGCGATTTCTAGCTAATTCGAAATTACTGGCATAACAAACACGTTATGCGCTTTTGGCTGGAGCTGGGACAAACTTATAATTTAGGTCTTTACCTTCTCCAAACAAGGTAACGAGGTTCCTTCCAGTATGTTTAGAGCTATATAGCGCTTCGTCTGCTTCAGCAAGCGCCTCTTGAAGTGATTGCCCCTCAGATAACTGACTGATACCAAAGCTCATGGTCACTTCAGTTTTAAATGATTGCAAAGCGGTTTCAGTTTCGACCGCAAGGCGAATTTGCTCTGCGACAATTTTGGCTTGTTGTGCTTTTTCGAGCAAAACAATCATGAACTCGTCACCACCAAATCGCACAATGCAGGCTGACTCAGGAAGATGCTTTTTAAAAATAGTGGAGATCGTTGCCATGACGGAGTCGCCAACCGTGTGACCATAGTGATCATTAATCGCTTTGAACTTGTCGACATCAGTCATAATAATGCTGATTGCTTGGCTTTTTTTATGTGCTTTACTAACCAAGTTTGGAACGATTTCTTCCATGGCTCGACGATTATATAGCCCTGTGAGTGCATCTAAATGAGAGAGATCATTTATGGATTGCACCAAGCGTCCGTTAATTAACCACAGCATACTAAAGCTCAAAGCAACGATCAGGCAGATGCTAAATAAGAAAGTCAGCTGATGGATAAGGCCTGCGACCATAAAACTTGGTAACTCACCTGAAAAAGTACTCCAAAGCGCCCTAAATCCCATAAAAAAACTAAATCCAAAGAAAGAGTAAGCCATTGCTTTAACAGGGAGCTTTAAGTCCTTTTGGGTACCTTTAAGCATGGCGACACCACTAAAGAAGGTGACGATACAAATATACATGCTCAGATAAATAATGCGGCTTTTGATAGAAGGGTCATGGAAGGTGAAATAGTAAAATGAACCACTGAAAACAGGTGTTAACAAGGTAAGACAGTGAGCCAATTTTAAAGGATATTGACGAAAAATGCTTACGCTATATAGCGTAAGCAAGAAGCCGACTAATATGAGAGTGTTGGCTATGACGATGGTCAGCCAGTCTGGCGCAGAGCCTCTAAAGCCAAGTAAAAAAGGGCCTAAACCAATAAACAGTAGTGATATCGAGAAGGTTTTTAAGCCTTTGACTCTACCCTGAGTGTATTGATAACAAAGCAGACTAATAGAGTAAATGCAAGAGAACAGAATAACGATAAAGTTCAGTGTTCTGATGTCTAGATACTGATTATCCATAGGCGACCCATATCAATCTTTCATTCAGGCAACTCCTTTGCCTGATATCAATAAGCGAGCTACATAGTAACGCACTTATTGAGCGATGTCTTATGTTAAACGGCTATTCATTCACCAGCTCGAATTGTTCGGTTTGGTTGGTTTTCGTCGTAAACAGCAGACCAACAATCATCATAAATACGCTAGGCACAATCCAGCTAGCAAAGTCATTGTACAGAGGCATGTAATTACCCATCCACTCATCAGTGGAACTTGGCATGTAACCTAGGATGTGCAGCGCATCAACACAACCAAACATTAGAGCAGTGAACGCGGTTGCGACGACCATGATTTGCGACATCTTGTCGCGCACTGGTGCCATGATCATCAATGCAATCGCTACTGGGTGAAGCGCCACAACCGCTGGTAATGTGATAGCCAATAGTTGCTCTAGACCTACGTTGGCGATCAAACCTGCCAATACCATGGTCGTGATCACGCAGCCTTTGTAGTTCACTTTGCTGAAAGTGTTGTCGTAAAACTCACTGCCTGCTGTGGTTACGCCGATAGCAGTAGTCAAACACGCCAATACCATCACGGCACCTAGTAATAGTGAGCCAAATGCGCCGAAGTGGCTGAAGGTGAACGCCGTTAAAATGTCGCCACCATTGCTGAACTCAGAACCCAAGTATGAGCTTGTTGAGCCAATGTAAGCCAATGAGATGTAAACAAACGCCATGGCAACCACGTACATCAAAGCTGCGATTAGCGTGTATTTTGCGGTGGCTTTCAGACAATCCACACCCATGCTGCGAATCGCGCGGAAGATAATCCAACCAAAACCGATAGAACCTAGCGCATCCATGGTCATGTAGCCTTGGGTCAAGCCTTCAGCAAATGCGCCAGATACGTATGGTCCCGTTGCGGCAGTTAGCTCTCCTGCAGGAGAAACCAAAGCAGTCACGGACATGATGATTAAGATCGCCATTAATGCAGGCGTTAAGATCTTGCCTAGGTTGTCGACCAATTTACCCGGATATAGGGCAAATAGAATGGTGATAGCACAGAAGGCAATAGTGAAAGGCACCAAAGCGGCATCACCAAACATTGGTGCAAAGCTAAATTGGTAAGCGACGGTAATCGCACGTGGGATTACGAACGCAGGGCCAATCACAATAAATACCATTACCCAAAAACTGGTCGCCAAAGGTTTAGGTAGGGCAGCGGTTAATTTGTCTGAACCGTTTACGATAGCCACCATCACCAGTGCCATCGCAGGCAGACCTACACCCGTCAAGAGGAAGCCAGACATCCCGCTCAGAAAGTTTTCACTAACCCAAAAATGGAGGGAAGATCAGGTTACCCGCGCCTAAGTACATGGCGAAAGTCATGAAGCCCAAAGCGGCGATATTGCGTGCGCTTAACATTGTTATTCCTCTTATGTTTCGCTTGGAAGAAACTGAAAGGAATGGGAGGAGTATGTGGTGTTCCCGTCAGCTTCTTCTCAAGCTGACAGAAAGTTTAGATATAGCCTGTCAGCTCTGAATCAGTTTCAGAGAGAGCAGGAGGATCGCAGCAGCAACGCCAGATGGGCGTTTTAAAGCGAATTGTAATTGCGCAGTTGCTGACATAGGTGATCCTTAATGACGAAAAAATACCAAGGAATACGTTTGCCTTGGCGTGTTGTTACCCTAACGAACATCGGGCTATTGGCACAACCCCGAAGTAGAAAATAAGTTGATACGGTCAATGTTTGTTTCTGAACTGGTGGATCGAACTGGTTTTTAAATTCAAAATTAGAATAAATGACTTTTCATTTCTTTAACATGGCTTGTTTTGCTGTATTTTTGTGCTATTTGTAGTCGTTTAGGCTATAAACCTCCGCTGATAAAGTGAGCAGCTTAGAATGATGCGCTTTTTCTTCTTATTGTTAAGACGATCATTAGTTGCAGTTCAATCCAAAATTGCATCGGCAAAATATTGCTTATTAGTGAATCGTGCATTTATTTTGTCTTGATCACATTTTTTTAACCTTTTGCGATCTAGGCGTGCAACCTTCTTCTCTTCAATGAGCAAGATCTTGCTCATTACTTTGCTATCAAATCAGCATAATTTTGCTCATTTTTGATGTCTTTCAGCGCTTAGTTCAATAAATACAAAGGGTTAAAAGTTGGCATTTCAATTGCTCTAGGGAATGTGTTGTTAATAAAGGTTTAACATGATGTAAATCCCCAATCGTGAAACGACTACACGGAGAGTAATAATGAAAATGAATAAGCTGGTAAAAGCTTTGGCTGTCGCTGTGACTTCTTTTGGTATTGCTGCTAACGCTGCGGCAGAAGATCGTAGCTACATTCTTGCAACGGCATCGACAGGTGGTACTTACTACCCTGTGGGCGTAGCGTTGGCGACGTTAAGCAAAGTGAAATTGGCACCAAAGCACCACTTCTCCCTTTCTGCAATCAGCTCTGCGGGCTCTGGTGAAAACGTCAAACTGCTGAACGAAAACGAAGCACAGTTCGCGATTCTGCAAGGTCTTTACGGTGCATGGGCTTGGTCTGGTGAAGGTCCTTATGAGAAGAGCGGTCGCCAAGAACAGCTGCGTTCGGTCTCTATGTTGTGGCAAAACGTTGAGCACTTTATTGTTCGCTCTGACCTAGCAAAAACGGGCACAGTGACTGACCTGAACAATCTAGACGGTAAGAAGTTCTCTATCGGTAAGAAGAACTCAGGTACTGAGAACTCTGGTCGCCAAATCATGAAAGGTCTGAAGGTAGATCCTGATAAATTCAATCTTGCTTACATGGGCTACGGCGGCAGTGCGAGCGCACTTCAAAACGGCACCATTGACGGCATGAACACGCCTGCAGGTGTACCTGTTGGTGCGGTCACTCAAGCTTTTGCTGCGTTGGGTAAAGACATTTCGATCCTTTCGTTTACTGACGAGCAAATCAAAGAGGCAAACGGCAACTACAACCTATGGACGAAGTACGAGATCCCTGCGAACACGTATCCAGGTCTAGATAAGCCGATCACCACCATTGCACAGCCTAACTTCTTGGCAGTTCGTGAAGATATCTCGGAAGAGGACGTTTACCAGCTAACCAAAGCGATCTACGAGAACCTGCCTTTCCTACAAGGTATTCATAAAGCAACCAAAGCAATGGCAATTGAGAAAGCAATTGCAGGCTTGCCAGTGCCTCTTCACCCAGGTGCGGTGCGTTACTACAAAGAAATGGGCATCGAAATCCCATCAGACCTAATGGCGAAATAACGCTAACTTGGCCCCGAGTTTCGGCTCGGGGCATTTTATCCCTACCGATTTCTAAGATGGAAAAAGCCGCCAGAGCTTGGAGTATGAGATGAGCGACTCAATAGAAAAGGAATTGCAGAAGTTTGAGCTGCCCACGCGCACTGATTTTCCGTGGGTAACCACCACAATCACAGTGTTTGGCGTGGTGTTGTCTGCTTTGCACATTTGGTTTAATACCTTATCGACGTTACCAGAGTTATGGATTTCCGCGACCCACTTTGCTGGCTTTGCGGTGATTTGTGCGCTTTGGTATCCGGCTCATATCTCTCTCAAGCAGAGTAAGATTGCACTCGGTATCGATGTGTTGATTGCCATGGGCGCGGTCGCGTGTTTGCTCTACATTCCCTATGCCGAAGATGCGCTATATGAACGCGGTGTGAAGTTTGTGACCAGCGATTGGGTCTTCGCCATCATGGCAATCCTGATTGTTATTGAGCTGATTCGACGCACCATGGGTTGGTTTATTCCAGTGCTGATTGTGGTGTGTTTAAGCTACGTTGTGCTTTGGGGTAAGTGGGCGACAGGTATTTTCCACTTCCCGGGTTTGAGCATGGAAACCTTGCTCTACCGCAGCTTCTATTCTTCTGAGGGCATGTTTGGCTCTATTTCGCGCATCAGTTGGACTTTCGTATTCATGTTCATTCTGTTTGGTGCGTTTCTTGTTCGCTCTGGTGTTGGTGATTACATCATCAATGTGGCACGTGCTGCGGCTGGAAAAATCATCGGTGGTCCGGGTTTTATCGCAGTGATTGGCTCCGGTTTGATGGGCTCAGTATCGGGCTCTAGTGTGGCAAATACGGTTTCAACCGGTGTTATCAGTATTCCTTTAATGCAAAAAGCAGGTTTCCCTTCGCGCTTTGCGGCGGGTGTTGAAGCTGCAGCGTCAACAGGTGGTCAGTTGATGCCACCAGTGATGGGGGCGGGTGCTTTCATCATGGCGTCTTACACGCAAATTCCTTATGTTGATATCATTGCGGTTTCTTTCATTCCTGCTCTTATCTATTTCTTGTCTGTGGCGTTCTTTGTGCGTATCGAAGCCAAACGCAGCGGCGTGCAAAAAATCACGACCAGTGATGAGTCTCTACTGAAAGTGTTGATCAGCGGTTGGCACAACCTTATCCCGCTGGCGGTATTGGTTACTTTGTTGGTTCAAGGTTTTACACCGACTTACGCTGCGGGCTTGTCGATCATCTCAGTGGTGGTGGCGTCTTGGTTCTCGAAAGATCACAAGATGGGACCAAAAGCGATCATCGAAGCACTTTCACAAGGCGCGAAAAACATGGCGACAACTGCCGTGTTGCTGGTGGGTATTGGTCTGGTGATCAATGTGATCAGCACAACGGGTATCGGCAACACGTTCTCACTGATGATCGACGGTTGGGCGAATGGCGACTTGTTCATCATGATCGTTTTGATTGCGCTCGCTTCTCTTGTTTTAGGTATGGGTTTACCTGTGACAGCGGCGTATATTGTATTGGGTACACTGTCTGCCCCTGCGCTTTACAAGTTAATTGCCGAAAACCAATTGCTTGAATTGATGGTGTCAGGTCAATTGCCTGAACAAGCAAAAGCCATCTTCATGTTGGCGGCGCCAGAAAAGCTGGAACTGCTTAATGCACCAATGGCGTTGGAAACTGCGAAAGAAATGGTGGCGCTAGTACCTGCGGACTTTATGGAAACCCTACTAGAGCAAAGTTTGGGTATGGAAGCGGTAGGCTTGGCATTGCTGGCTGCTCACCTCATCATCTTCTGGTTATCGCAAGACAGTAACGTAACGCCTCCAGTGTGTTTGACCGCATTTGCAGCGGCAACCATCGCGAAAACACCTCCAATGCGTACCGGCCTGATGGCGTGGAAAATCGCTAAAGGTTTGTATCTTGTACCGCTACTTATTGCCTATACAGGCTTGGTCAGTTGGGATGTGACGTCGGTAATTACCGTAGGCTTCTTTGCCATCATCGGTACCTATGCATTGATTGGTGCGATTGAAGGCTACTTGGAAGGTCCTCTAAACATTCTGACGCGTCTCTTGTTGGTAGTGGTGGGTACATTGCTGGTTTGGCACGACATCCCAATGTTGGTTCGTGTGGCAAGCTGCGCGGTATTTGTCGCGGTGTTCATTTACAGTGGTCGCAAGTTCAAATTGCAACAATCTCAACTATCGGTTTTATAAGAGGTCGTATGAAATCAGTCTATGACTACATTATTGTCGGTGGCGGTATCGTCGGCGTATCGACAGCATGGCAACTGCAACAACGTCACCCAGACAAATCCATTTTATTGGTTGAGAAAGAGTCCGGTTTTGCCAAGCACCAAACCGGACACAATAGCGGTGTGATTCATGCTGGGGTGTACTATGCTCCGGGCAGCTTAAAAGCCGACTTTTGTAAGCGTGGGGTAGAGCGAACCATTTCGTTCTGTGCTGAGCACGATATTCCGGTGGAGAACTGTGGCAAGTTGTTGGTTGCGACTAATGAGCAAGAAGTCGAACGCATGAATGCCCTCTATGAGCGCTGCCATGTCAACGGCATCGACGTAAAGCTACTCGATGAAGTTCAACTCAAACTGGCTGAACCAAACATCACAGGCTTGGGCGCGATTTATGTCAAAACCACCAGTATTGTCGATTATCGTTTGGTCACTGAGCAGATGGCGGAAGAATTCAAAAAACTCGGCGGTCAAATCAGCTTGAGAACCAAAGTGGTGGCTGCCGAAGAGAAGGACGAGGAAGTCCAACTGACCTGCATTTCAGACGGTCAAACGATGCAGCTTAATACTAAGTTCTTGGTTACTTGCAGCGGCTTGATGGCGGATCGCATGACTAAGATGATGGGTATTCCAACTGACTTTCAGATCATCCCTTATCGTGGTGAATACTACCGCTTAGATAGCAAACACGACCAAGTGGTGAATCATCTTATTTATCCAATTCCCGACCCTGACTTGCCATTCTTGGGCGTCCATCTGACTCGCATGATTGATGGCAGTGTGACCGTAGGTCCAAATGCGGTGCAAGGCTGGAAGCGAGAAGGGTACGACAAGGTTAACTTCAGCTTGCAAGATACCATGCAAATGCTCAGTTTCTCCGGTTTCTGGAAGGTGACACAAAAGCATCTAAAAACCGGATTGGATGAGTTTAAGAACTCGTGGTGGAAGCCGGGCTATCTCAAGCTGGTCAATAAATACTGCCCAAGCATCAAGGTCGATGATCTCAAACCATATCCAGCGGGTATTCGTGCGCAAGCGGTGTTATCCGACGGAACCTTGGTTCATGACTTCTTGTTTGCCGAAAGCGCAAGAAGCCTGCACGTTTGTAACGCACCCTCTCCCGCAGCGACATCTGCAATGCCGATTGGGGAGTACATTTGCGATAAGGTGAATGAGAAGATAGAGGCGAAAACCGAGACGGTTTAACAGTAGAAAGCCAAACCAAAAGTACACCAGAGATGACTCTATTTGTTGAGTAATTAGTGTCGGGTGTGCCGGAAGTTTGGCTTTTACTTTGGTGATTGGATAATTTCCTTCTTATGATATTTGGATTTATTAGGAGAGGGATGGATGAAACTAGGTTTAGCCAACTACAACGTAGGTGTTGTTAAGCATGATCCTGCATGTCGACAGGATTTTGCACGCAGCCGATCTGAACTGGCGTTAGTGACGGAGATGATGTCAACTCAAATCGAGCATATTGGCAGTACTGCCATTTTGGATATGCCTGCCAAACCTATTATCGATATGGTACTAGGTATTGCGCACTTTCCTCATGTTTCTCTAAAACTTTCTTTGATGGAACAAGCTGAAATTATCATCGAAAAATATACGGATGCTAAGGCAAACTTCGTACGTAAAGTCATAGATGAGTTGAAGACAAAATGAAGAAACGGCTTGGATTCATTTTACTTTGTAGTGCATTTCATTCTTTTGCGTATCAACTGCATGAGCGCGACGAGAGCTATGTATTAATTGGTCATGAGCTCAGTGCTGGCTATATCGTTTATGTACCAGGCTCTATGGAAGCAGAAATTACCAATGTGTTTAAATTTGATTGTGAAGGCAGTCGTGTTGAAGCTGTGAAAATTGGTAGCGAGATTAATAACGCTGCGACATATGGCGAGCATCTCCAATACTATTTCTTTCTCGTGAGAGATCATCAGTTTCACGTTCCTCTAAGAATTATTGAATCTTTTAAAACGGTTGATAAAAAGTCAAAAGAGGTTCTATCAGAACATTTACCTTTCACAAAAAATGATGACCTTGGGTTAGCTTGTGATTTAGTTAGGCCTCAGGTTGAAAGCTATTACTTTTCCCAAGCTTTTGAAGCGATACCTAAACATACCAACAATAAAGGCGACTGAATCAGTCGACTTTATTGTGTCGGCTGTAGAGTCGTAGTGTCTATTGCTATTTAGGGCAGAGTTCGCCTTTCTTTGCGTGTCTTTCGATCATGTAATCGCCTCGGGCACTGTGCAATACAATTGCATTCCAGACTTGACCATCTTGCAACTCGAACTCAAACGCATAATGGGTGCCGCCGACCATTTTCGTTCTCACCTCATGAATTGCTTTCAATTTATCATCGGCATTCATTTGATAAAGCACCATGTTGAGTGAGCGTCTGGCGTCAGGAGTTGCTTCAGCAAGTTGCCAATGACCCTGCTCGTTTGTTGCGGAGCAAATAGACCGCATTTTACTTTTCATGGCGGATGACATCTGCTTGTCTACGGCCAATGCATTTGGTGAAAACAGTGGAACCGTCAAAGGAATCAAAGTTACCAGAAACCGCTTTAAGGTCATAAAAACACTCCGTTGTTTTACTCTTGCTTGAGTATAGACCTCAATGGCTTCAGATGTGGTGCAGTCGACTCTGGGCCTACAATATCGCAGTTCGTATCAACGAACTGATGATAAACAAGGCGACCACGCTTGCCAGCCAAATGCCAATGAACCACAAAATGGGCTTTAGTTTCATCAGTGATATCCTTCTCCACGTTTCATCTTGCCGCGGAACACCCAGTACGAATAAGCCGTGTAGGCTATGATCAGAGGAAGTAATACCACCGCACCGGCAAGTAAAAATGCCAAACTCTTATCTGGCGCAGCGACGTCTTGATAAGTGAGTGCGAATGGGACCAAGTAAGGGAATGTACTGACACCGAAACCCATCGCGGACACAAGAAACAGGCCGATCGCAAGAACGTAGGCTCGGACGGCTTTGTGGTCGAGTAAGGCTTTGAATAGCTGCCAAATAAGTGCCGCTGCAATAATTGGTAAAATGAAAAACAGTAGCGAGTTTGGTAATGAGAACCAACGTTCAAATACGATATTTTGGCTCAATGGCAGCCACAAACTGGCGATGAATATACAGGCTACCATCGCTAGTCCCCATCGTCGCGCGGCCACGTAATAGCGCCCCATCAGCTCTTTTGGAAGCTTGATTAATAACCAGCATGAACCGAGCAGAATATAAGCACAAACAAGCGCCAGGCCACAAAATACGCTAAATGGTGAAAGCCAATCAAACCATCCACCTGCGTATGCTCGTTCACTAACCTCTATACCTTGGAGCAGGGTTCCGAGCATAATGCCTTGCATCAATGCCGCGGTGAGTGAACCAATGAAAAAAGCGCTATCCCATAAAAACTTTCCGCGTTGTGTTCGGAAGCGATACTCAAAAGAAACCCCACGCAGAATTAACCCGAGCAGCATTAAAATCAGGGGAGCATAGAGTGCTGGCATAATGACCGCGTAGGCGAGGGGGAACACGGCAAAAAGCCCACCTCCGCCAAGAACTAGCCAAGTTTCATTCCCATCCCAAACAGGAGCGATGCTGTTCATCATCATGTCGCGCTCTTCATCGTCATTAGCGCTGAGGAATAGGATACCAATACCGAGATCAAAGCCATCTAACGCGACATAAATCAGAACGGCGAGCCCAATCAAAGCGTACCAAATTAATGCGTAATCCATGAGTAAGCTCCTAGGTTAGATGGTTAGAATGTGTGATGGCATCGGTTTTCGTGCCATCAGGAAGTCGGCTATCTAGACCTTCTTCATATCGAGTTGGAGACTTGCGCATCAAACGTAGGAGATAGAAGAAGCCAGCTCCAAAAACCACAAAGTAAACCACGATGAACGCCGTCAGGGAGACGCTCACCGCGGCGGCATCAATAGGCGATGCCGAATTGGCTGTGGTTAAAAGACCGTATACGGTGTAAGGCTGTCGACCGACTTCGGTAGTTATCCAGCCTGCTAAAACTGCAATGAACCCCGCTGGGGCAAACAGCACACAAATACGTTGAAGTGCCCTCGAATCAAAAAGTTTGCGACGTTTTCTTAGCCAAAGGCTCCACAAACCAATAACAAGCATGCCAAAACCAAGTGCGACCATGACTCGGAAAGACCAGAAAACGATAGATACAGGAGGGTGTTCCTCCTCTGGAAAAGCATCTAATCCCTTCACTTCACCGTTGAGGTCATGAGTTAAAATCAAACTACCGAGTTTGGGGATTTCCAGTGCGTATTCCATACGTTTTTCTTCATCGTTAGGGATACCGAAGAGGAGCAATGGCGCGCCTTGGTGAGACTCATAGTGCCCTTCCATCGCGGCGACTTTGGCGGGTTGATGTTCAAGGGTGTTTAATCCATGCATGTCTCCAGCAACGATTTGAATTGGTGTCACGATAGCAGCCATCCACATTGCCATCGAGAACATAATTCTGGCTAGAGGGTTATGGTTTGCTTTTAGCAAGTGATAAGCGGCAACGCCGGCTACAACAAAAGCAGTAGTAAGGTAAGCGGCGAGCAACATATGAACGAGCCGGTAAGGGAAGGAAGGGTTGAAGACAATCGCCCACCAGTCTTCTGGGATAAACTGTCCGGCTTCGTTGATACTATAGCCCGCTGGTGTTTGCATCCAACTATTAACCGAAAGTATCCAAAACGCAGACAAAAACGTCCCGAATGCAACAATACAAGTCGCGGCGAAGTGAAGCTTCTTACCCACCTTATCCATACCGAAAAGCATCACGCCTAGAAACCCCGCTTCGAGGAAAAACGCAGTAAAAACTTCATAACCCATTAGTGGGCCTAGGATTGGGCCTGTTTTGTCGGCAAACACGCTCCAGTTAGTACCGAATTGATAGCTCAACACGATGCCACTCACCACACCCATACCAAAACTGATGGCAAAGATTTTGAGCCAGTACTTATAGATTTGCATGTACTGTTTGTTGCCCGTTTTTAAGTACAAGCCCTCTAATACAGCGAGATAACTTGCCAAACCAATCGTAAAAGCTGGAAAAATAATGTGGAAAGAGACAGTAAAGGCAAATTGGAATCTAGCTAGGTCAATGGCGAGTGTGTCCATGAGCGGTCCCTTTTTCGTTGGATAAACTGTTCGCCGGATTTAAAGAGGAGACAGAAGAGTGGCGAACAAGGTGAAATACGAAGAAGGAAGACGAAGAGATTAAAAAACGATCGCTTTTTACACATGTGCGTACCATCTTTTAGATAAAGGAGGAGTGTTATGAGCCTTAAAGATTACTTTGAGAAAGCGACACCTAAGTTTGGTCCAGGTGGGAAGTATCACAAGTTCTACCCACTTTTCGAAGCTGTCGAAACCATTTTTTACACGCCTGGTAAGGTAAACCAGGGCATGACTCACGTTCGAGATAGCATCGATTTAAAACGTATTATGATCATGGTGTGGTTGGCGGTCTTCCCTGCCATGTTCTGGGGTATGTACAACATAGGCCAGCAAGCGAGTGATGCCTTGTTGTATGGAATGGATCAAGCCTCAGCTCAGCAAGCGCTTGTTTCTTCATGGCAACTGAGTTGGGTATGGGGCTCGTTAGATGCGGTTTCACAAGCGGGGTGGGGAAGTAAAATGTGGCTTGGTGCTACTTACTTTCTCCCGGTTTATGCGACGGTGTTTATCGTTGGTGGTTTCTGGGAAGTTCTGTTTGCTATTGTGCGAAAGCATGAGGTAAATGAAGGCTTTTTTGTCAGCTCTATACTCTTTGCGCTGATCCTTCCTCCGACAATTCCACTATGGCAAGCGGCTTTAGGTATCACTTTCGGTATTGTTGTGGCGAAGGAGATTTTCGGTGGTACTGGACGAAACTTCCTAAACCCAGCTCTGGCAGGGCGCGCGTTCTTATACTTTGCCTATCCTGCCAACATGTCCGGTGGTGCTGTGTGGGTCGCGGCTGATGGTTACTCTGGCGCTACTCCACTTAGTCAATGGTATGAAGGCGGGCAAAGTGCTTTGATAAATAATATGACAGGACAAACAATTTCATGGGGAGATGCTTTTGTTGGTAATTTACCAGGCTCAATGGGTGAAGTCTCCACGTTGTTGATCGCACTAACAGGCTTGGTTCTCATCTTTATGAAGATTGCGTCGTGGAGAATTGTTGCGGGCGTGTTGGTCGGTTTAATCGGAGCTTCATTACTATTGAATGCGATCGGTTCAGACTCTAACCCCATGTTTTCCATGCCGTTCTACTGGCACTTCGTGATTGGTGGGGTTGCGTTTGGTACCTTCTTTATGGCGACAGACCCTGTCTCGGCAGCTTTTACCAATAACGGGAAATGGGCATACGGAGTATTAATCGGCGTGATGACGATTTTTATCCGAGTGCTGAACCCGGCTTATCCAGAAGGCATCATGTTAGCGATTCTATTTGCTAACTTATTCGCGCCACTTTTCGATTACCTAGTCAAAGAAAGTAATATCAAACGCAGAATGAAAAGGGCGAGACCTTCTTAAAATGAGGGTAACCTCACTGAAAGTTGATTGAAAACTGCACTATATTGAAAAGGTCAGAGACATGGGGTTTCTGACTTTTTATTTTTATCAGGAGGACGAAGACGATGAGAATAAAGGATATTCTCGATAGCCGTTTGGTGCTGTCGTTCTGGTATAACCTAGACTACTGCTTGTCTCTTCTTAGTAAAATCTCTTCTCGTTGATTTCCTCAATGCAATCGCATTGAAAAGCATTCTATCTATTTGTTTTTTAGTCTTACGTGAAACTGCGTAGGGCAATGCGTATAAGGAAATTAACAATGAAACGTATTCCAGAACCTTTCCGTATCAAAATGGTTGAGCCAATCAAAATGACGACTTTGGCAGACCGTGAAGTCGCGTTAAAAGAAGCGGGCTATAATCCATTTCTTCTTCGTAGTGATGATGTTTATATCGATTTGCTGACTGACTCTGGCACTGGTGCCATGAGTGATAATCAGTGGGCTGGCATCATGATGGGGGATGAATCCTATGCGGGGAGTCGAAATTACTACAACCTGTGTGATGCAGTGGAGCACTTCTTCGGTTATAAGCTCACCGTGCCTGCACACCAAGGGCGTGGTGCCGAGCAAATTTTGTTCCCCGCTTTGATTGAGCGTATGCGTCAGGTGCGTGGTGGCGAAACGCCAGTATTTATCTCGAACTACCATTTTGATACCACAGCGGGTCACATTGAACTCAATGGCGGTAAAGCGATTAACGTGGTAACGGAAGAAGCATTCGACACCACTACGCCTTATGATTGGAAGGGCAATTTTGATATCGATAAGCTGGTGGCAACAATTGAAGCGCACGGTTCGCATAACATCTGTGCAATTATCACCACGATTACTTGTAATAGCTCCGGTGGTCAGCCTGTGTCGATGGAAAACATGCGCAGTGTGTACGAGATTGCAACCAAGTACGATATTCCAGTGGTGATTGACTCGGCTCGTTACTGTGAGAACGCCTACTTTATCAAGCAGCGTGAAGCGGGTTACGAGAATAAATCGATTCTGGAAATCATCCGTGAGATGTACCAGTACGGTGATATGCTCACCATGTCAGCTAAGAAAGACCCGATGGTAAACATTGGTGGCATGTGTTGTATTCGTGATCATAAGGAGTTGTTCCAGGCGGTGCAGACACGCTGCGTACCCATGGAAGGATTTGTAACATACGGTGGCATGGCTGGGCGTGATATGGAAGCGCTCGCTCGCGGTTTGTATGAAGCCGCGGACGAGGATTTTCTTCATTATAGAATTAGCCAAGTTCAATACTTAGGTGAGCGCTTACGTGAAGGCGGGATTCCGATTCAATACCCAACGGGTGGTCATGCGGTGTTTGTGGATGCCGCTAAGATTTTGCCACATATTCCAGCGGATCAGTTTCCTGCGCAAGTATTGTGTAATGCTTTGTACTTGGAAGCGGGTATTCGAGCAGTAGAGATAGGATCGTTGCTGCTT
This sequence comes from Vibrio sp. sp1, assembly GCF_016920955.1. Lineage (NCBI taxonomy): Bacteria > Pseudomonadati > Pseudomonadota > Gammaproteobacteria > Vibrionales > Vibrionaceae > Vibrio > Vibrio sp. sp1. The sequence goes on along the minus strand of NZ_CP060590.1, from coordinate 168,878 downwards.
GGTCGAGATCCGGAAACGGGTAAACAAAAAGCGTCAGAGCTTGAGTTGATGCGTTTGACCATTCCACGTCGTGTCTACACAAACGATCATATGGATTACATTGCGGATGCGATTATCGAACTGAAAAATCGTGCACATGAGTTAAAAGGGCTCACTTTCGAGTACGAGCCACCAGTGCTGCGCCACTTTACTGCTCGATTTAAAGAGATCGATTAACTCAAGTTTAAATCTAGATAATCAAAAGGCCGCGAGTTTCGCGGCCTTTTTCGATTCGTTTATTTCTTAGCGTTACAGTTACGCTAACTCTAATGTGATGCGAACGAACTGGTCGTCTTGATACTGCACTTCATAATTGAAGGTACCACTGGCGTAAATGCTGCCAAGGAAAAGTGAACGTTGACTCATTGGTCCGCGGAACAGCATCGAAATAGGAGCGATTAGGGCGTTATTATCATCGAAGTGCTGATTTAAGTTCTCAGAAAGCACACACAGCAAACAGCCGTGTTGGTCGTGAGATAAGTCGACGTCTTCCGGTCGCGATAATAACACGGTAGTCCCCAGTTTCTTCTCAATCTCGTTGATCAGCAGCAAGTAGCTATCTAGATCGGGTTGAGGGTTGCTGGGTTTGTCTGCACCGACGCAGCGCTCGAGTAATGCTTCCAGATTTCCGTTCTCACCTTTTGCCTGCTGAGTCAAAGATTTTAACGGCTTTTTAATCAGCTTATAGCGATTACTCTTCAGTTTTGGTTTCAGCCATTTCTGAAGTAAGTCATTACGTTCTTTAAGGGAGAGGCCATGCGAGGACGCGTGAATTTTAAAGTGCAGGTGTAATAAAGCGTGAACCGCAAGCTCACTCAGAAGTTGATTAGCATCTGTAGACTGTCTTGCCTGCTTAGAACTTTGCATTACACTCGAACAAAATTAGGGAAGAAGGATAATGGTGCCGAGAGAGGGACTCGAACCCTCACACCAAAGGCACTAGCACCTCATGCTAGCGTGTCTACCAATTTCACCATCTCGGCATCATGATGCTCTGAATACTCAGAGGCCTCGAAAGAAGCAACGCGAATTATAACCAAAATCCACCTGTTGGCGAGAGCAAAATGACGAATTTTGGCTCTTTCGAGTTTGATTGCATATTTATTGGTCACTTTTATGTTTTTTACCATCAACGTCTATCCTTATTCCCTTACTTTTATTAATAGTATGACGACAAAAGAGTACTTTTGTCTAAATTTTGAACGCTTGAACGTTTGCGTAAATAAATGTGATGAATATCTCTTTTTGTTGGCTATACTTGCGTCCCGTTTAAGCGGGAATTAGGGTTTAGTTGTTCAGGACCCTTACCCATACAAGCCGTCACATGGAGCAGGCCAAGCAACATGCTCGCCAGCAGTGAATGACCCCACGGACCGGACCAGCTACGTTCAATTGCTTGTATAAGGTAAAAATAAGATGTCGAACTATTCGTTCTGTCTACATTCTGGATCTAAAAGTGAGTTATCGCTCGCTGCGTTGTCCCTTTCTTCTGCCAATTCCTTTGGCTCTTTTTTCTTTTTCAACGTTTAGTAGGTCCAGCTCATGAGTGTTCTATTTAGTCTATTTGGTATTGTTGCACTGCTAGGTTGTGCTTTCCTACTTTCTGAGGGTCGTTCTTCCATTAAATGGAAAACTGTATCTCGCGCCTTGATGCTACAAATGGGGTTTGCTGCGTTAGTGCTCTATTTCCCGTTGGGTCAAGCGGCGCTGGCGAGTTTAAGTAATGGTGTCGCGGGGCTACTCAGCTTTGCTGATGAAGGGATTAAATTCCTCTTTGGTGACCTCGCTTCTTCTGGCTTTATCTTCGCTATTCGTGTCCTTCCTATCATCATCTTCTTCAGTGCTCTTATCTCCGCCCTTTACTATTTGGGCATTATGCAAAAAGTGATTCAATTTATTGGCGGCGCTATCCAGAAGTTCTTGGGTACGAGTAAAGCAGAGTCTTTGGTTGCAACAGGGAACATCTTCTTATCTCAAGGCGAGTCACCACTTCTTATTCGTCCATTTCTTTCTAACATGACTCGCTCTGAACTGTTTGCTGTGATGGCTGGTGGTATGGCTTCAGTGGCGGGCAGTGTGCTTGGTGGTTATGCTGGTTTAGGGGTCGACCTCAAATACTTGATCGCGGCAAGCTTTATGGCAGCACCAGGTAGTTTGATGATGGCAAAAATCATCGTTCCTGAGCGTCAAACGCCAAGCGATTACAACAATATTGAGCTAGATAAATCAGAAGAAAGCAACGTAATTGATGCGCTAGCAAGCGGTGCCATGGGCGGTATGAAAGTTGCCGTTGCTGTTGGTACCATGCTTATCGCTTTCGTGAGTGTTATCGCGATGGTGAACACGGGGCTAGAAAACTTGGGTGAGATACTTGGTTTCTCTGGCGTAACGCTACAAGCGATTTTTGGTTATTTGTTTGCACCTCTAGCGTGGTTGATTGGTGTGCCAAGCCACGAAATTCTAGCTGCGGGTTCATACATTGGTCAGAAAGTGGTGATGAATGAGTTTGTTGCGTTTATCGATTTTGTGCAGCACAAAGCGACACTGTCTGAGCATACTCAAATTATTATCACTTTTGCGTTGTGTGGTTTTGCGAACATTGGCTCAATTGCGATTCAGTTGGGCTCTATCGGCGTGATGGCACCTGAGCGCCGCAAAGATGTTGCAAGTCTAGGCCTAAAAGCGGTTGCTGCTGGTACACTCGCTAACCTGATGAGTGCTTGCTTAGCGGGAATTTTTATCTCTCTCTAATTTAGATTGAAGATCCACACTCAAAACCCGCCTAAATGGCGGGTTTTGTTATTTCTAAGGCTTGGGCATTAAGCCGTAAGGTATCGATTTAAAAGCCTCTGGGTGCTCTTGATAAGTTGGCGCTTTATGTACCCCTTTCCAATCGAGCAGCATGATGGCTAGCACGTTACGGTGTTCGCCGTACTTGAGATCAAAGTTACCGTCGACCGACGGAATCATCCCTTTTTCTGCGTTGATTGCATGACGAATGGCTTGGCGGGTCTTCTTTACGACCGGATCATGGTCCAAGCCTGCTAACAAAAACGAAATGCCGACTTCCGCAATCACGTCTTCTTTGGCGCGCAGTAGGATAGTGTCGATATTGTTGCGAAAGTAATCATAAATCCATTGGTGTTTCTTCTCGCTTACTCGCTCCTGATAATACTGTGAATCGGCAAAGATGATGTGCGTCATACCATAGAGTTTGTTCCAATACTGCTGAGCTGAAAGCATCTTATCTTTATCGTCGGGGTAGGTGTCACGGAAGGTTTGAGTGAATTCCTCGACCACATCTTGCTCTCCTAGCTGACGAAGCCAGTAGACTTGGTTTGCAAGCTGAGCTGCCCATGCCTCTATCATCTCTTTGTCCGTAACGTAACGCGAGAAATCGTAGCGCCTAATAATTTTTCTCAGCGTTTTGTCTTGTTTATGCTTTAGGCCATATTCGTTTGCTCTTGCCATTGCGCCAAGCAAATCCACACCAAGATAAAGGTACTCAGGATGGTGTTTAGTCACGGTATAGCGTCGCTGCCCTCGTTCGGTTTCTTTCTCTTGATACGTGGTCAGCCTTTGAGATGAATAGAGAATGATGTCTTCTGGTTCAACAACTTCATTAGCAAATTGGTTTAACCGGCTGGCTACTTGTGCCATGTCGGTCCAAATGGCAGCGTGATATTTCTCATCTAATGTTTGGCGGTACATGCGTAAGCCAAAATGGCCCTCTTTAAACGCCGGGAAAGTGAACAGTTCCTGTTCGTAGGTACTACGAATCAACTGCGCTGATTGAGTATTATCGAGAAGCGGTACCTCTTCCTGTGATGCCTGAGCTGCAAAGGTAAGTGAGCAAGAGAGTAAGACCGCTAAGCTAAGAGGTTTAATACGCATAAATCCATTCCCTATGAAGTCCTGAACCTAAACCTACCATCAATATTAATTGAGAATGTAAAAGCTGAGTCAATAGTTAAAAATTTGCCTAAAAGTCAGGTTGATACGTTCATCTTTGGTTTTCGCGGTTTTTGGTACGCAGTGCTTCCAGTGATGCTGAAGCTCGCCAGCCATAATCAGTAAGGAGCCGTGAGAAAGCTCGTATTCAATCTCAGTTTTACAATGTAAATTTCTAAGCAAAAATCGACGTGTTTCACCTAAGTTCAAAGATGCGATAACAGGGTTTCTACCTAACTCTGGTTCATTATCTTGGTGCCAGCCCATTGAGTCTTGGCCGTGTCGATATAAGTTAGCGAGAACAGAATTAAAAGTGACATCAGCAACTGATTCACAACGCACTTTGAGCTGAGTTAACTCAGGAGTCCAAGGGTGAGGCTGCATGGTTAAGCCTGAGTAAGTATATGCTGCATCACCGTGCCACGCTTGTAAGCGAGGTTGAAGTACTGACTTGCCGAACATAGTAATGTGTTCTTGGTGCCATGGCAGTGTCTTTCGAAGTTGGTCAAAGTAATTATCCGCCTCAAGATGGCTAAGAAAATGAGGATCATAATAAAGTTTTCCTCTTTCTACTTCTTGCCATAGATCGCCGCCAAATAAATCGCCTTGTTGATGCATCATCTCACACCTAAAACATAAAAGTTGTCAATCACTGTTACCTTTCTGATTATGATTGGTTATTCTTGTGATAATAAGAATTTTAACAATAAATAAAAAATCTCGTAGTTGTATACGAGTTGTGGGGAGAAAATGCGTTATTTACCCAGAAAGCGATGCTATTTTGCATTGTTCTTCCTCACCTTTTTCGCTTTGTGTATTGGGGTTATTGAGCTGTTAAATCGAAACCAGCAAGAGCTTCACAAAGAGCGAGTTCAAGTTGAGGCCAAAGAACAACTTTCCATTCTCCGTTCCAATTTGGAAGCGGTACTTATGGCGGATATCTACAAAGCCAGTACTTTAGCGACACTCATTACTTTACTTCCTAAAAACCAAGAAGAAGAATTGAGTATCGCCGCTCACCGAATCCTAAATAAAAGTAAACATATTACAATCATCGGTATCGCGAAAAATGATGTAATTAGTCACGTATTTCCACGCCAAGGTAATGAGCGCCTAATCGGCCTTGATTACCGCGCAGTGCCACAGCAGTGGGTACAGGTGCAAAAAGCCAAGGATGTACAAGAAATTTTCATCGCAGGGCCCGTTACATTGATCCAAGGTGGCCGAGGTTTGATCGTGCGTGTGCCTGTTTTTCTTGATCCTCCAATGAATCAGGACTACTGGGGAGTGATCAGTGCGGTGATTGATTTCGATGCTCTGATGAGAGAAACCGGCGTAATTGATTTCTCGTATCGTTACCCTTTAATGATCCGTGGTTACGATAGCGGTGGCTCATTTGGTGATGCTTTCTTTGGCGCGCAAAGTATAAATAGCATGGTATATGCAAAAGAGATGGTTCATTTTCCTTATGGTGGGTGGAGTATGGTGGTTTTCTCTGGAGGCAAAGCTGATCGCCAAATCTCTTGGCATCAGTTGCATTTAGCTAGAGTAATCGGTTATCCCATTATATTCGCACTTAGCCTCGCGCTGTTCGCCATTTATCGACTGTATACCATTGCAGATGACAGAGCTTTACACGATGAACTCACGAATTTACCAAACCGTCGCTATTTTATGAAGTTTTACAAGCAGCAGTTCGAAATAGCGAAACGTTATAAAAAGCGTTATAGCTTCGCCTTAATTAATATTGACCTAGATAGGTTTAAACACATTAACGACACCTATGGTCACGACGCAGGTGACAAAGTTTTAATCGCTACGGCTGAAAGGGTAAAAAGCTCTCTGCGTAAATCAGACATCGTGGCCAGAATGGGCGGTGATGAGTTCTTAGTTGTAGTTCATCACCCAGGAACGGAAGAAAATGTTCAGTCTCTTCTACAAAAACTTCGATTAGCGCTATGCTCTACGCCCGTCATTTACGATGAAACGCTTATCTATTTGAAAGCCAGTATTGGGTACGCGATATTTGACCCGCAAATGTCATCTCCTGAGCAAATGATGAAAATAGCCGATGAGAGAATGTATCAACAAAAGCATGGCGGATGAGCCTGAACCCAGTTTCAATAAGGGGTTAGAGGAATGGTAAAGTTGGGAGCCCGAAATCTCATCATCATTGAGGTGCAAGAATATGTGACTTCATATGTTCACAGACACTTTGCTGAGAGAGTCGTTATTAGCAGTGCATTCAGTGGCATATTTGCATAATGTTGCATTTTGCAAATGCAGTTTGCGAAATTAATGGTTAATAAAGCAACGATATGCATCTGGATCTACTAAAAAACGGCTTTTTTAAAGTTGGCACGCATCGTGCTTTACTTAGAGTGACCCTTATTAAGCCGAGGGTCACCTAGCCAACTGACGTTGTTAGTGAATACAAATTGTTCACAAGTATATACCGCCAATCACGTTTATTGTGATTGGCGTTTTTTCTTTCTAAAGCCCGATGATATTCACGTCGCTGCCCGTCTCATCAGCTTCTCCGCACTTGCTGTAACAACTAGGTTGTCTTGGACAAACCGCCCCTCTGGAGCAGATCAACCTTGCTTGGGTTTGAATCCCGCGCTCTATCCAGTTGATGTTTAATATCTTAGCGATAGTCGTTAAGTCTTTTTTGATGTGGGGAGGAATAACACTACTTCCGCCGGAAGCGACACAAAGGGACTTAAGTTCTTCCGCTATGGAAACGGCATCGCCACCTTGTGCAGAAATAGCAGGGTTAAGATCAATACCGGCACATAGCACGCGATTATTTCCCGCAGGGTCAAATACGTTGACCGATTCGCAGCAGTAGATACGTGGCTCGTCGCCAACATTTAAAATCGAAATTTGCGCTGAACTGGTATCCAAAGGCTGGGAAAGGCGTCGGAATACCGCCCAGTGCTGGCAAGGGTCGTTTACTTTGCGCATGTTGCCCCAAGGCAATGGAATACCATTTCCTCGATACACTGCTTTTAACTTGCCGGGGCCATAGGCATCAAAATAGTGCCAATGAGGGTAAGGCGAGACCACCGTCATGCGACGCATTGCAACGGAAGGAGAAACGCCGGCCTTTTTGTGAACATCAATTTCGTAACCGGAGCGGTCAAGCAACTGACGAAATGGTACTTTGGGGCAAAGCAAGGCACCAGCAAAAAAGCTGGACTCAAAATCACGCCAAGCTTGCAGGATATCTTGCGAATTGAGTTCAGAGTTCGACACAGGGCTGTCCATTTGCTCCCAATTGTTTTGATGCCCGATAGATAAAACGTTATTCATTGCATCGCTGCTATGGAGCACTCGATGGCCGATATATACCGCCAAGTCATACTTCAATCGGGTTGGATAGTCACGCATTCGTTTATTGAGATAAATAGTCCCAGGTGGCTCCATGAAAGACGTAATCAACTGTTTGGCGCTGACGCCCAGTTCATCAATCACATCTTGTGGCGCTCGATCTACCCAGCGGATATCCAATCCCATACTCTTTGCAATGTCTACGAGATCTTCTACAGATAGATTCAGCCGCTTCAAGCCGACCTCTTCGGCGGCGCGCTCTAAATCAGGAAAATGGTTTTGATGGTTTTCTTGGTGTGCGCGGATCAGTAAGTGGGCGAATTGACGCCCCGTGATACCTGTTTGGGAGAGCATTTCTGGTATCGCGATTTGAAGAATATCATTGGAAAACAGGAAGCTCGGCTCCAACGCCATGCCACTAATCCCGCCACGATTTCCTTTGTTGGGTGTGATGGCTTCTAATTCGGGTTCATCATCTAAAAACCACGCCGGATCTTTTTGAAAAACTTCCGCGATCACTTCGAGCATATCGATACTCGGTACGCGTTTTCCGCGCTCAATCATTGAAAGGTAAGAAACCGACGGAGCGTACTCTGGATTAATTCTTACACAACGGGCAGACAAATCTTCCATCGTTAAATGGTTGTTTTTTCTTAGGTTACGAATTTTCGTACCAAGAAAATGAGACTGACGAATAAGGCTTTTTGACACAGACATTTTGTAAAATTCACATTGTAAAATTTTTGTTGTGAAATTGTAGTCAATATTTCGCTAGTCTACATAATGAGCAGGCAAGGAAATTAACCATCCACTTCACAGAATTGCCTGAAACTTAAATAAAGGATTTAAGTTTTTACTCTAGGACGAGTTTTTAAGTGCGAGGATATGACGATGAATATGCTGAACTTCGATAAAAAAGAGATGCAACAACAACGCCCATTTATCGCTGAAGCCGTATTTGCCGTCGAAGCGGTAAGTGCTGAGCAGCAGAGTGAGAAACAAGTAAAAGCGAAGCAACTGCTTGACCGCATGTTCCCATTGGAGAACGGGTCGCACCAAGACGTATCAAGTTACGTGATTGATTACCGCCATGTTTTGGCTTATTTCAAAGACGGTACACACAGCGGCCTGAAAAGCCCAAAACACTTCGTGGCGTACACTGGTGAAAAGGAAGATCCAAAGTCGATTTTGTTCAAAGATGATTCGGGCAATCATGTAGAAGTGCTGTTTGGCTGTCATAAAGGCACTGGTTGCGTGGAATTAGTGGACATTGATGATATTCAATTGGAAACTCGCACGACGTTTCATCCTGAACTAACTGGCAATGCACCAACCGCGATGCGCCATTGGATAAGTCTAATCAAAGGCGACAAAAAAGGTAAGCCGATGGCATGCAGTGAAGATAAAGAATATACCGCAAAAAATGGTGACGACTACATTCTAAGTTACTGCTACAGCGTCGATTAAGATACTCATGATTGGATACAAAAACCCCGCACTTTACAGCGCGGGGTTTTCTTTTTTATCATAAAAGTCGTTTTCGCTTAGCCAGTTTATTTAAATTGGCATCACGCGGTTACGACCGAGTTGTTTTGCTTCATAAAGCTGTTTATCGGCTTTATTGATTAAGGCTTCAGGCGTATCACCCAGCTCAAATTCTGCTACCCCAAAAGAAGCGGTAATGCTGTGAACTTGTGTGCCTGAGCGCTTATCTCTGATACGCAGTTTTTCTATCATCCGGCGTAGTGTGTCTGCATATTGGCGAGCAATTCGCAGAGATTTGTTAGGTACAATTAACGCGAATTCTTCACCACCAAAACGGTACGCACATATCCCATCTCGACAACTTTGTTGTAGCCGGCGGGCAATGGCTTTTAATACTGTATCGCCAAAAAGGTGCCCGTAATTGTCGTTAAATGATTTGAAATGATCGATATCAAGCATGATCAAGGTCATTGCCTGATTTGATGCAATAAGTGAAGAAAGATCTTTGTCAAATGCTCGGCGGTTGTATAGGTTTGACAAACCATCGAACAACGCATCTTGCTGTACTTCAGCCAGTTGGTTTTTGAGGCGAGAAATTTCTTCACTCGCGTTAGTCAATTGGCTATTCAAAAACTTTGTTGAGTGACGAATTTCGTGTGACTCTGCGACAAGTTGACGAATCACTACCATCACTTCTTCAATGCTTAGGCTATTGTCCTCAACTTTTTCCAGTTTATTAAAGCTTTTGTCTACCATCTCGGAAAAGGAGGAAGTATCTGAAATCGTATCGCTCATTGAACTGGATACTTCATGTAGCAGAACTTCTACATTGGTTCTAAGATCTTCAAGGCTGGTTTCTGCTTTGCTGGCCACATAGTTGTTGTAAAGCTGTTTATTGGTTGCTGGAGGGCAAATACCGTAGTTTTCTAACACCATGTCTAACTCAAAGTTGAGTTCTGGAATGGTCTTGTCAACGTAGGTATACCAAAGCGCGTAGTTGGCTGGCGTGGCAGCAACATGGTTTTTGATCATCAGTGGGACCGCTTTTTTTAAATTAGCGGTTGATTTCTTAAACTCGTCGGTCATTTCTGCGATGGTACTAGCAAAATGGGATTGGGCTTAGATTAACGGATATTAACTAATGTCGCTTTAATTTTTATCACTTTTGCATGGTTTATATAGAAAATGAGTGATTAAGATCGTGATCAATACCGTTGGATTCAAATTTTATAAAATATCAGTATGAAACATGTACAGGCATTTGGTGGTATTGCGTGTTTTGAGATATCCAGCAAATGGATTCCGTGTGAACGTTAGTAACCTAATGATCGTCAAACTCTCGTTTTCGTATAAAAGCAAGTAAATCAAAAGGCTTAACGTCAGGGTCTCCGTGAAAAGAACTCGTAGACGAAGAATTAACATCTGAGGGTGCGAATTGAAAAAGAAAATAGGACTTTATTGGTTCACGAACGACTTGCGATTGCACGACAACCCACTGTTGAAAAGCGCCAGTGTAGAAATGGACGAGTTAATTTGCTTGTATTGCTACCCTTCAATGACGCCTTACTTGCATCACTTTGCGCAGGAAGCCTCTTTCGGGCGTGCGAAATTGCAGTTTCTCGACTTATCGCTTAGTGAACTCAATCAATCTTTGAATCACCTTGGTCAGCGATTATGGGCGGTTGAACTGACGCCCGATCAAGCAATCAAGTATGCTGTTAATCGCTTCGGCGTCATACATATATATGCTGACGCCTTTCCCGGTTCGGATGAGCAACAAGCGTTAGATCGCGCAGTTGAAGGCGCGTCTCATGTAAAAATAAAACAGCAAGCAATCCGGACCCTGTTAAGGGAAGAACAACTGCCATTTGACTTGAGCAATCTGCCTACGACTTTCACGCAGTTTAGAAAGCAAGTTGAAGGTTTAGACATCTCTCGGCCCCACGAGAGTATCCGTTCGTTACCTCCAATTCCTTTAGGTGTGAATCTTCCTTCCGTTACTGCATATTACTTTGACACAACAGCTGCGTTTCATGGTGGAGAAAGCCGCGGGCTTGAACATTGTCGCCAGTATTTTGCTTCCACACTAGCCAGTGAATACAAACAAACACGCAATGGTTTAGATGGCATGGATTACTCCACCAAGTTCTCTCCTTGGCTAGCTCATGGGTGCGTTTCTCCGAAAACCATTTATGCCATGTTGAAACGTTATGAAGCGGAGAATGGTGCAAATGATTCAACCTACTGGATTTACTTCGAGCTGCTTTGGCGTGAATACTTTTATTGGTATGCCCGTCGACACAAGCGACAGCTCTTCCGATTCGGTGGCATCCAAAATCAAGCACCACTCACCAGCTTTTACGCGCACCGTTTTCAACAATGGAAGAAAGGTGAAACGCCATTTCCTATCGTCAATGCGTGTATGCACCAACTTAATGAAACCGGTTATATGTCGAATCGTGGCAGACAGTTAGTCGCCAGTTGTTTGGTGCATGAACTTGGCCTTGATTGGCGTTATGGCGCGGCGTACTTTGAGTCACAACTGGTCGATTACGATGTGGCATCAAACTGGGGAAATTGGCAATACCTAGCGGGCGTTGGTGCTGATCCGCGTGGTTCACGACAATTCAACCTCGAAAAGCAAACCGAAATGTACGACCCGCACATGGAGTTCATCGATAGGTGGCAAGGTCGTTGTCCTGGCGCGCATTTGGATAGTGTAGACATGGTCGATTGGCCGATTGTGATGGGCAGCAGTGACAAAGCTTCGTCATCGGAGAAACCGTAATGCAATTTGAAACCGTACGATTGATCTTGGGCGATCAACTTAACAGTGAGCACTCTTGGTTTCATCAACCGGATGAGCAAGTGCTTTATTTGATTGCGGAGCTCAAGCAAGAGAATACTTACGTCACGCACCATATTCAGAAAGTGTGTGCGTTCTTTTCTGCAATGGAACAGTTTGCGAAAGAGCGTCAGAGTGAAGGTCACCAAGTTTTGCACCTCACATTGGATGACACGCAATCCTTCGACGATCTTGAGCAAGTCTTGCAACACTACGTGAGCGAAGTTGGTGCAAGTAAGTTTGAATATCAACGCCCGGATGAATACCGTTTAATAGAGCAGTTAGCCAAACTAAAGCTTGATGGGGTCGTTACACGTTGTGTCGATTCGGAACACTTTTTGTTGCCGTTTGAAGAAATAGAATCGCAGTTTCCTCAAGGCAAACACATCATGATGGAGCACTTTTATCGCCGCATGCGCAAGCGCTTCGACATCTTGATGCAAGACGGAAAGCCTGTAGGCGGGAAATGGAATTACGATGCCAACAACCGTAACAAGCTCAAAGCCAAAGACATTGAACAACTGCCACAACCTTTGATGTTCAGTACCGACGTGCGTGGCATTGTTGAGCGGTTGGCAAAACATGGCATCAAAACCATCGGAAATCTCGAAGGGGACTTGTTGTGGCCAATTAATCGCGCGCAAAGCTTGTCTTTACTCGCGCATTTCTGCCAAGTCTGTTTGCCGTTATTCGGACGTTTTCAAGATGCCATGACAGGCCAGCACGATGCTAAGTGGAGCTTGTATCACAGCCGAATTTCATTCTCGCTCAACAGCAAATTGCTGCACCCGAGAGAAGTCATTGATGCTTCACTTAAGGCATTTCATTCCAACGCGGACATCGACATTTCTCAAGTCGAAGGGTTTATTCGCCAAATCTTGGGATGGCGAGAGTATATCCGAGGCGTCTATTGGGCGAACATGCCTCATTACCCTAAAAAGAACGAGTTGGGCGCAGACAGAAAGCTGCCAGACTTCTTTTGGAATGGCGAAACCAAAATGGCCTGTATGCGCAATGCGATTGGTCAGTCTCTCGATTACGCCTACGCACACCACATCCAACGTTTGATGGTCACAGGTAACTTTTGTTTGCTAACCGAAATCGCCCCAGATCAAGTGGATGAGTGGTATCTCGGTATCTATGTGGATGCGATTGAATGGGTCGAAATGCCGAACACACGTGGCATGGCATTGTTTGCGGATGGCGGCATTGTTGGCACCAAACCTTACGCGGCGAGTGGTTCTTACATCAACAAAATGAGCGACTACTGTAAGGGTTGCCATTACGACAATAAGGCGAGGAGTGGGGAAGGATCGTGTCCGTTTAACAGCCTTTATTGGCGCTTTATGAACAAGCACGACAAGCGCCTCGCAGCCAATCCACGAATCGGGATGATTTTCCGCTCTTGGGACAACATGGAAGAACAGCAACGCCAAGCGATTCTTGATACCGCAGAGCACTACATAGAAAACGTGGAGAACTTGTGATGGAAATACTCATCGTCGGTGGCAATGGTGGAATTGGTTTGGCAGTGGTGAGAGAAGCCGCAGCTCGGTTCCCTCAAGCGCGCGTGCATGCCACTTATCGTAAGCAGCAACCAGATTGGCAACACCCAAATGTCGTTTGGCATCAAGTGGATGTATCGCAAGACGAGCAGGTAAAAGCGTTCAGTGAGCAGATTGAACACGTCGATTGGTTGGTGAACTGTGTTGGTATGTTGCACACCCAAGAGAAAGGTCCTGAGAAGAATCTTAGCTCGCTCGACGCAGACTTCTTTCAGCAAACCATCACGGTTAATACTTTGCCAAGTTTGCTGTTGGCGAAATACTTCACGCCCAAGCTAAAGCGCAGTACTGCACCCAAGTTTGCGACCATTTCGGCCAAAGTTGGCAGCATTAGCGATAATCAGTTAGGTGGTTGGTACAGCTATCGAGCATCGAAAGCCGCATTAAACATGTTCCTAAAAACCATGTCGATCGAATGGCAAAGAGTGGTCAAACATGGCACGGTGCTTTCACTTCACCCTGGCACCACAGATACCGCTTTGTCGGCACCTTTTCAAACCAATGTCCCAGAGGGAAAGTTGTTCACGCCAGAGCGAGTTGCTAAGGATTTATTAGGCTTGATAGAAAAAGCAACCCCGCAAGATAGCGGGGCGTTTTGGGCTTATGATGGGACGTTATTACCTTGGTAAGAGAACGCGTACAAACGTTAATACAAATGAAATAACATACTCCAGAGAGGGTCGGAGTGACCTACGTTTTCGTTGATTTATTTCTTCGGCAACGCTCAGAACAATAAACGATTTCCTCCCAATTTCGCGCCCACTTCTTTCTCCAAGAAAATGGGCGCTGACAGACCGGACAGACTTTCATGGGAAGGTTGGATTTAAAACCTTTCATCGCGCTGAATGTTCACTCCTAATTTGGTTAAAACTACTTATCAAATAGGTACAGGTAATCGCCGTAGCCTAAACTCGCCATCTTGTTCACAGGTACAAATTTCATCGCAGCAGAGTTCATACAATAGCGTAATCCCGTCGGCTTCGGACCATCTTTAAACACATGACCTAGGTGTGAATCACCAAACTTACTGCGGATCTCCGTTCTAGGGTAGAGCAGTTTATAATCGGTTTTCTCCACGATGTAACCCGGGTTAATTGGTCGAGTAAAGCTTGGCCAACCTGTGCCAGATTTGTATTTATCAGTAGAAGAAAATAGCGGTTCACCGGTCACAATATCCACATAAATTCCCGCTTCTTTGTTGTCCCAGTATTCATTATCAAACGGACGCTCCGTGCCTTCTTCTTGCGTCACGTAATACTGTAGCTCTGTTAAGTTTGATTTGATTTCAGACTGAGCAGGTTTACTGTACGCTTTCACTTTCGAAAGCAGCTTTTTTTCTTCAATCAACTGTCGAAGTGTTTTAGGACTTTCTTTTCGATCTTCACCAAATACTTCGTCGAGATATTTATCGCGACCTGATGCGTAGCGGTAGTATTTGTACTTCAAGCTACTCTTCTTGTAGTAATCCTGATGGTACGACTCCGCAGGGTAAAACTTTTCAAACTCGATCAGCTCTGTTTTCAACGGTTTTGGATAGATCATCGCCTTGTCGATTTCCATCATAAACTGCTTAGCAATCTGCTTTTGCTCCGCATTATGGTAGAAGATCGCTGGACGGTATTGAGGACCACGGTCAACAAATGAACCTTTATCGTCGGTAGGGTCGATATGACGGAAGAAGTAGTCCAGCACTTGCTCGTAGTTCACGACAGCAGGATCGTACTTCACCTCAATCACTTCAATATGACCAGATTTACCAGAAGAGACTTGGCGGTAAGTCGGGTTTTCAATATGACCACCTGAATAACCTGATACAACATCGATTACGCCGGGCAGTTGCTCTAAATCCGATTCTGTACACCAGAAACAACCGCCAGCTAGCGTTGCGATTCTTGTATTCTCTGAAGCCTTCAGCTTATCCATCGTATCGGCGGTACCTGTTTTACTCAATAGTAGAAACAAGACTGGAAGTGCGAAGGAGAAACCGGCCAATAACTTAGACATATTCTTCATAGCTACCTCATCGTTATTTTTGTAGAAAGTGTTACTTAAATAAAAAGTGTTACGTATAGAGAAAGGTAACCGAGCGAAAAAATTACAGTAATGTTGAAAATTCCGTTGCCCTTTTATGCGATAGAGCTAAAGTATCGACAAGAAACACACCGCTAGTAAGGGCAACGATGCCTTGAATAAGCGATGCTAAATGAGGTAAATCATGCAAGCTGAAGTTAAATGGATAGAAGATTTTAAATTCCTTGGGCAATCTCAGTCGGGCCACTCCGTAGTGATGGATGGCAATGGTGGTGCAACCGCACCAAGCCCAATGGAAATGGTACTAATGGCTGCTGGTGGCTGTAGCTCTGTCGATGTTGTTGATGGTTTGAAAACAGCAGGCCAAAAGGTTTCGTCAGTTAATGCTAAGCTAACCACAGAGCGTCGTAAAACCGCGCCGCGTATCTTTACGCAAGTGAATATCCACTTTGAAGTGTCAGGTGACGAGCTTGACCCAGAAGTCGTAGCAAAAGTGGCGGCTGACTCGCTAGAAAAATACTGCTCGGTTTGCTTAATGCTAGGTGAAGGTGTTGAGATGACCCACAGCTGGGAAATTGTGTAAGCCGACAGACTCCACAAAATATAAAAACAGGAAAGAGAAAAGTCCGGGCTTTTCTCTTTTTTTATTTCGCAGTTCACGTACCTTGTGAAGAATCTGAAAGCAGTAATTGCAGGTTGTAGGAGTCTTCCAGTGACAGAACTAGAAAAAATGATGTCTGGCCAGGTCTTTGATGGCATGGACAAAGAAATTGACGCCATTAGAAGCCATGCTCTTCAAGCACTTAGAGCGCTCAATAATAACACCGACGAAAGTCAGCGCGACGAATTGCAAAAGCAGCTATTTGGCAAGGTAGGCCGTTGTATTGTCCAGGCCCCTTTTCATTGTGAATTTGGTAAGACCATCGAAATAGGTGAAGAAACCTTTATCAACATGAACGTGGTCATGCTCGATGGTGCCAAAATTACCATCGGGAACCACGTGCTCATTGGACCGAGCGTGCAATTTTATACCGCTTCTCATTCTGTTGATTACCGCAGTCGCCGACGTTGGGAAACGTTTTGTAAACCCATCACGATTGAAGATGATGTGTGGATTGGCGGTAACTCCGTCATTAACCAAGGTGTAACAGTTGGCGCTCGTTCGGTTATTGCGGCGAACTCGGTAGTCAACCATGATGTGCCGCCAGATTGTCTATACGGAGGCACGCCAGCTAAGTTGATTCGTCGTCTCAACGAAGAAGAGTAGAGGTTAGTATGCAATAACTCTGGCGATTAGAGAGTTCAGACTGAGCTCTCTTCGTCGAGTACATCGTTATATTTTAATGTTAATTCCTCACTCAATTGCTAAAAGAACGGCACCAATTGATAAAGTCAGGGCAACGACAACAGAGTTAACAATGATAATACCCAGTAATAGAATCGACAAATAACGATACCATTTTGGTACTTCTCTAGAAATATTAGGTAATTTTCGCTTTTCACCTGAGCTAGGTTGAACGATTAAACGAACAAACATCAATGTTCGGAAAAATGCGTAAGGCCACCCTGTGAATAAAGAAAGCTCAAATTCATTAAAATATGGTTTTTTAAAATAGTTCCCAACAATCTCCTTCGGCATCAGAAAGTGCATGACACCGATAAAAATGGTTTGTAAGAAAATAATAATCACACCAGTCATTAAAGTGTAAAAAAGAAATGTGATTACTTGCTGCATATAGACTCTATTCCAGTACTAGCGACTAAGTTTGGCTTGCTTTCAATTGAGTTATAAAAGCTTTTTGCCACTTTACCGGATGCATAACCTACAGCCGTTGAACCGGCAGCGAGTACAATGGCAGTCCCCCAGCCAATAGGGTTTGATACTAAAAATAGACCGACTAACGCGCTGGTACCCATTCCTACAGCTGTGCTAGTTATTGACTCAACAAAAATTTCATTCTTTTCATGTTGGTCTTGTGTATTCGCAATCTGAATGCAGGAAGCCGTCAGACCAACACCGACTAAAACATGTCCGCCCACTTTAGATGCTTGAGCTATTTTATTCAGTTTTTCAGCTTGTTTAACTATATGAGCATTCGCAGGTAACCCTCGACTTCGAGCTATGCGGATAGACTCGTAAGCTTTTTATTATCAAGTGATAAATTTAGCCTTTCATATGGAGTACCATACATGTTTAATATAATTGATGATAAGTTATCATGAGTTTTTATCTTATACTCAAATAATCCCGACACAGAGCACCTCTAGCTAATAATTTGTTTGTGCAGATACTAACAAAAAACTATATTTAAAAAGTTTTATTTTTTGTATTCTAGACTTTCATTTTAAAAAGTTAAAAATTAGCTGATGTATTTATTATTTGTATGAAATTGTTAATGTGATTTTTTACATTTAAAGTGTGTTATTAAACTTGGTTGGATAAGTGAAGGTCATACATGATTTGCTAGTGATAAAAAACCTGCGATAAAAAATACAAGTGCTAACATTGTAGAGTTTATGATAATTACCCATATTATTATGAAGGATAATAGGCGGTACCACCTAGGCACCTCTTGGGATACATCGGGTAACTTTCGTTTTTTACCTGAGTTAGGTTGAACGATTAAACGAACAAACATCAATGTTCGGAAAAATGCGTAAGGCCAACCTGTAAATAGAGCTAGTTCGAAAGTGTTAAAATAAGGTTCTTTAAAGTAGCTATTGACAATGTCTTTTGGCATTAAAAGGTGCATGATACCTATAAAGAATGTTTGAAAAAAAATAACTAATACACCAGAGAACATTAAGTATCCAATAATGTTCCAGATCAATTGCATATTGCACCTATCCTTATAATAAACCGATGCTTTTTCAAAGGTTTTATCCTAATTTTTATCATGAAGAAATAAAGAGACTAACAGATAACCTATATCTTAGCTATGAATGTAAGGCCGTTTTGAAGGAGTGTCGAGAACGAAAATAAGAACTATTTTATTGATTTTTATGTAAATATAGTTGGTCGTGTATAAAATTGATAACGTGAAATGGCGAGATGTAAGCCTTGCACAACTAACAAAGGTTGGTTAAACAAGGCTAATAATCGGTTATGGATGAATAACGATTTGTTGCTCCTCTGTCATCACAAGTGTCGCTTTGCTTTGTTCGATAAGTTGGGCAGCATAAGAAGGGGTAACTGCCTGCATATCACCTTTAGATCGAAGAGTTAAAGACTCCCACGCTTGATCTCGATATTTCCCTGCTTGGGTGTATTGAATCAGTACTTTCATAGCTTCACGCTCCGGTGTGGTTGACGTGCTACTTAAGTTAACGATCTTAGGTTGGTTGCGCATCTGTTAAAAATGAAACATTAGTTTAACTAAATGTGCCTTTCCAAATATCGCGCATTGAGCAGAGCAATGTAGAATCCTTGTGATGGAAGGATGAAGAACACTCAATCTTTCGATTCATACTGCGCAATATAATGTTTGAGAGATTTGGTTTCCGCACTCTGAAACTCTTCATCGTGCATACGCAGTGCTTGGATACGGTCGAGGCGGAACTGGCGGTAGTCATCGCGCAATTCGCACCAGGCGACCAGCGTCCAGACTTTGCCCCAAAAGAACTGGCCTAACGGTTGGATTTTTCTTTCGGTCACTTGTCCGCTTTCATCTTGGTAATCCAAACTGACCTTAAACTGATGATCAATCGCGTGGCGCAGAAGCTGCCCTCGTTTGGCAGTCTCGGATTGGGTGTGATAATCGGGCACAATCAGCGGACAATCTTCCACTTGTTGTTTGAGCTTATCGGGCAATACCGAAAGTATTTTGGTGGACGCAGAGTGAGACGCTTCGGCGAGTTCAACATCCGACCAGGCTCGAACCATCCGCATACCCAGTTCAAGCGCCATCATCTCTTTTTCTGAGAACATCAAAGGCGGCAGATGAGAGCCAGCTTGCAACAGGTAGCCAACACCTGCTTCACCTTGAATCGGAACACCAGAACTAAGCAACGACTGAACATCGCGATAAATCGTACGTTCGCTGACTTCCATTCTTTCTGCGAGCTCTTTCGCTGTCACGGCGTAACGCTTTGCGCGCAAAAGCGTCAGTAGCTCAAACAGTCGTTCTGATTTGCTCATGATGTTCCTTATCTAGACCTACTGGTTGTTAGTAGTAGTGTGGCTGATTACTTCTCTAGCTCACTGCACATTTTTAAGTTGTGATGTATAAGCTCGAAGCTTTCGCAGTCAATCATTGATAACAGAGGCTGAAATTCAGCGGCTTGCTTGAGCTGTTTTCCCGCCTGTTTTGCATCGTCCATTGAACGCCAGTAAATGATGTCTGTCCACACATCGTCCGTCGCTTCGTGACTGAGTGAGCGATACAAAAAGCCCGGCAGATTCTTCACAAACGTTTGTGACTGTTTGGCAGCGGCGATCACGTCTTGCTCTGTTGTGCCTGCGGTTAGACGAAATTGCACAGTTTCGATAACGGTTTCCATATTGTGATTCCTTATTGGTTTTGGCGGATTGCCTATTGAGTTCCAAATAAGGTTACGCGGATGGAATGTCAGAACATGTCAGTAGTGAAATCTCACTCACTTATCATCAATATGGTTATTTTTCTGGGCTGTTGTAACGATCCCAGTAAGGTAAATCTGTGCCGAGTTTTTCGCTGATAAAATCGATAAAGGCTCTTACTTTCAACGGCATGTGCTTGCGCTCAGGAAAAACCGCATAAATGGCGTGTTCTGGTAGAGAATACTCTTCCATCACCGGTTTTAGATTTCCTGCGGCAAAGTCTCTTCCTGCAATAAATGTTGGCAGTTGCGCAATGCCCGAACCTCTTAACAGCAACTGGCGAATGGCTTCGCTGTTATTGACGATAAAGTTTCCTTTTGGAAGCACCTTGTATTCGCTGCCGTTGTTGATGAACATCCATTCGACGCCGCCACGGAAATAGGAGTAGCGCAGGCAGTTGTGACTGACTAAATCACTTGGTTTTTGTGGTGTTCCAAACTCCGCTAAGTAATCTGGCGAGGCACAAAGCACACTTTTACAAGGGGCGAGGCGTTTTGCGATTAGATTGGAAGAGGTGAGTTCACCAATACGGATCCCCAAATCAAAACCGTCTTTAACCAAATCGACCATTTTGTCTTCGAGGTTTAAATCCACTTCAATTTTCGGGTAACGAGCGAGAAACTCGCTGATCAAAGGCGCGATATGCAGCACACCGAAAGACATCGGCACGGTAATTTTGAGCCGACCTTGTGGAGAGCCTTGCAGTTCCGATACCGCGTCTACGCCTTGCTGGGCCAGATTGAGCGCTTGAGAAGCGTACTCAAAATAGCGTTCTCCCGCTTCGGTCAGGCTCAGCTTACGCGTAGTTCGGTTAAGGAGACGAATGCCCAAATCGTCTTCTAGTTGGTTGATGCGTTTGCTGATCGCCGATTTCGTCAGATTCAGCTGTTTGGCCGCAAGGGAAAAGCTGCCGCATTCGACAACAGCAACAAAAACGGGCAGGGAGGCAATCGCGTTCACATCAATCTCCTATTATCGTGAAGCATTTATTGTTGAGCACAAGGATACAATTAATTTCCAATTATAGAGATTATCTTCAAGAAGAAAACAATCTAGACTATGCACCAGTATTACGACCTTGATTTTGGGAAGAAGAAAATGAAGTACGATTGGATCCTGTTTGACGCTGACGAAACCTTATTCCACTTTGATGCTTTCAAAGGTTTGCAGCTTATGTTTTCTCGCAAAGGCGTAGATTTTACTGAACAAGATTTTGCTCATTACCAAACCGTAAACAAACCGCTTTGGGTGGATTACCAAGACGGCAAAGTAACGGCAGATGAGCTAAAACATAAGCGTTTTACCGAGTGGGCTGAGAAGCTGAATACCACAACAGCAGATCTCAATAGCGCATTTTTAGAAGCAATGGCCGATATTTGCAGCTTGTTGCCAGGTGCAAAAGAGCTGATGGAAGCGCTGCAAGGCAAAGCCAAAATGGGCATCATCACCAACGGTTTTACAGAGTTGCAAGCAATTCGCCTTGAGCGCACAGGGATGACTGAGTACTTCGATAAAGTGGTGATCTCTGAACAAGTGGGCGTAGCAAAACCGGACTTAGGTATTTTTGAATACGCGATGCAGCAAATGGGCAACCCATGCAAAACGCGCGTACTGATGGTGGGTGACAACCTGCATTCCGATATTCTGGGTGGTAATAATTTTGGTATTGAAACTTGCTGGTTAAATACCACAGGCGCAAGCGTCGATGAGCGTATCGCACCAAATTACACCGTTGAGTCTTTGAGTGAACTAAAGAACATTTTGGTGGCGTAACCGAATCGGGTATTATTCCGCAGTAACCCTCAGAAAAATCAAGGAATAATCATGTCAGACATCAAACAGCTAGACAGCAAAGTCGTTTACCAGAATAAGTGGATGACGGTGCGTGAGGACAAAATTTTACGTCCGAGCGGCGCAGAGGGCATCTATGGTGTGGTCGACAAACCTGATTGTGCTGCGATTCTGGCTATCGATAACGGGATGATTCACTTGGTTCAGCAGTACCGTTACACCGTAGGTCAACGTTGTTGGGAGATCCCACAAGGGGCGTGGGAATCAAACCCAGATGCGGATCATCTTGAGCTTGCCAAAGGCGAGCTGCGTGAAGAAACGGGCATGCAGGCGAGCGCTATGGCGTATGTCGGCGCGCAGTTTATCGCATACGGCTTTTTGAATCAGACATGTCACGTCTACTTCGCCACTGATTTAACGGACGTGGGCAATCAACTCGACAGTGAAGAAGAGGATTTGATCACTCGCGCTTTTTCGGTTGAGGAGTTCGAACAGATGATGATCGACGGCACGATCAAAGATTGTGTCACCATCGCCGCTTATGGTTTGGCGAAGCTGAAGAAATTCATTTAGTTATCCATGACGATTTTTAATGAAAACAGCGGCCTAGTGCCGCTGTTTTTAGTTTGGGTGAGTTCGTTGAGCCATCGCTTACTCGTCGATTTTCTTACCTAAGATTTCCACTTGCGCTTTTTTAGTCACCCCCGCGACTTGCAGCGCAGTGCTGCCAACCGATTCATAGTTCAACTCGATTTTGTCTAACTTCGCGTTATCTTTTGTTGGTAGGCTTAAGCTTCTTGATGACATGCCTTTAGTCAGAACACCTAAACTGTCGAACGTCTTTTCCTGACCATCTTTCATGATTACTTTAACGCTTTTCAGATCGACCGTACCTTGTGTACATTTGATTTTTATGTGGCTGAAACGAGCGTTAGCAAATGGTGACAGTGGATTGACTGTGTCGGTTTCCGATTTAAAACTGACGGTCTTATCTGCAATCTTGTCCCAATCGTTGTCTCCTGCAACCGATTGGAAAGAGGCTACAGCCGCTAAAAGACAGAGTGCGATGGTGTTGAACAGTTTCATAGCTTTTCCTTACCTTAGGTTTAGATATTCTGTTTAATCAGTTCGATGACGTGTGTGATTTCGTCTTGAGTTAAAGCCCCTTCTTTCACGAATAAAATTTCGCCTTGTTTATTTTGTACGATAATCGCAGAACTTTCTTGCTGCAGATCCCAAGTTGTTGCTAATACGCCATTTTTGTCTAACACCATGGAAGACCAAGAGAATGTCTTTTTGCTGTCCTCTGCCGACGATTTTACAAATGTACCGGTTCCCCAGATGGCGTCTTCTTGGTTGATCACGGTTGTGGTCTGATACTGATCTTCAGGAAAGTGAGCGGCAGTGATTGCTGACATCAGCGGCGCGTTCATCTCTTTAGCTTTACTACGACCTGCAATGGCTTGTATCACACGGATTTTGCCTAACATCTGCTGAGTTGCCCAAGGTTGATAAGCCACATCGTCTCCTTGCAGCGTCATTTCGCCATAGGTATCAATGCTGACGGATGGGGTGGTTTGACCGACAGAAAGGTTATGAGAGAAGGCGAATGTCGGGGCGAGTGCGAGTAAGAGTGACAGAACAGATGGAGTTTTCATTGGGGGTTCCTGTAACGAAGTGAGGTTAGAGCGAATCAAAATAAGGGGCAAATACGATGCCCCTTATCGGATGTGGCGATTAGTTAGAAAGTACAACGCGCGCATTTAGCGGTTGCAGCGGACGATTGTTTTGTCCCATGACTTCCATCAGTTTCTCGGCTTGATCTTTGGATAAGGTTTGAGTGTCTTTAAGCACAAACCAGCGCACACCTTCTGAACATGGTGGTGTGGTTAAAGAGCCGTTAAATCGATAGTAGTTTGCAGTTTTTGGCAGTAAGTCGTTAATCTCAAACGTATCTTTAAAGAACGTGGTTTGATTCTCTTGTGGGATTGCGTTGATCAGTTTAGACAGTGCTGCGTTTTGATCGCCAGCATCAAACATCACCGAAATTACCGCCAACTCGTCGTCTGCGTTGGCGTGTACAAAGTGCGCTTCAAGTGGATATTGGCGGCCTTTGATTTGGTTTTCTGAAGGTGTGTGGAAATGGAACTGTTGCAGTTCGAACGTCTCGCCATCGATGGTGAAGCTGTTACGTCCGTTCACTTGCGCTTGCAGCGTATGACCATTGTTGGTTAAACCAATGACCTGACCAGTGTACGAAAGGTTCAGTGCTTCCAGTTTTGCATCGGCTGGGTTGTCGATGTTGATTGGGCTTTGGTTTTTCGTGGTTGCGCAGTCTTTGGCGATTTCTCCCCAGTGCTCTGGCCCGTGTTTGTCATTGCCATAGCCCCATTCCGAAGCCTGAGCCGCGCTTAGAGTGAGAAGTGAGAGTGAAAAAGCAAGTAGTGTTTTGTTCATAATAATGTCTCTGTTCGGTCGCTTCGATAAGCGTTGTTACAAGGCAATGACCTAGAGGTTTGATCACTGCCTGACAAATTAGAAACGGTGGCTGAGTTGGGCACCAATTAGGAACGCATTTGAATGGGTCACGCCCGTCACCATCGGTGCAGGAACACCTTCATACGCGTACTCTTCTACGTTGACATCTTCACCAATCAAGTACGTCATGCCGATGTCAACCGTGGTATCTGATGACCATTGGTAAGAGGCACCCGCAGATAACCAGTGACGGTTCGAATCTGGGATAGAAAGCGAAGTCAGCTCATCGACAGGTGTTTTGTCGAACATGTAACCCGTGCGAAGTGTCCAACGTTCATTGGCGTACCAAGTCGCACCGATGGAGTAGTGCGCGGAGTCTTGCCACTGAAAATCTTTTAGCAACTGATCATCAGCTTTCAAGCTGTCAAATGCTGACCAACCAATCCACTGCACAGAATAGTGCAGGGCAAATTTAGGTAAGACGCGGTGATAACCGGAAAACTCCGCAATATCCGG
This sequence comes from Vibrio sp. sp1, assembly GCF_016920955.1. NCBI lineage: Bacteria > Pseudomonadati > Pseudomonadota > Gammaproteobacteria > Vibrionales > Vibrionaceae > Vibrio > Vibrio sp. sp1. The sequence goes on along the minus strand of NZ_CP060590.1, from coordinate 144,265 downwards.
TAGCGGCATAGCAAGCGAGTCGTACGATTCGCCAGCAAAGTGGATGTCACCCTTGGCATCAATGTTAGGGCTGTGCTTGTAGCTTAAACCTAAGCGATGACGTTCGTTAAACTCGTACATCATGCCAATGTTCGCGCCAAGCCCAATGCCGCCAGCTTCCACATCAAGTGCGTTGCCTTTTACGGATCCACAGCGTTGTTCTAGTTCGTTTCCAAGTATGTTCCCACCAACGCAAACACCCACGTCCATATCGCGGTACAGCTCACCAGAGCCGTAAATCACATCAATACCACCACCGATACTAAAACGATCGTTCACCTTGTATGCCAAGCTTGCGCCAAGGTTGACACTCGCTACGCTGGTGACACCGCCAAAAACAGGTGCGCCATAGTTTGGTTTAAACTCCATGTCGGTTCCGAAGTTGGAGTATGCCGATAAGCCTAGATACCAGTCGTCGTTGATAGGGTGAATAAAGTAAAAATTGGGTACAACGGCTGGTTGACCAACGCCATCGACGTCATCAATGTCGGTCACGGTTTGAGAGAAGGACGGGGTAATTTCAACTTGAGGGGACGGAGGAAAACCGCCCATACCAACATTGACATCCGCATTAATGTTAGCTCGATGATATTGCGCATTTTTAACGGTAACGTCAGGTTTGACGTAAGTGACACCGAACGATAAGGCATTTTGTTTAAACAGCGTCATCGCTGCGGCGTTACGGCTGACTACAGACGCATTATCACCAATGACGGCATCACCAGCAAAAGCACGACCAAGACCCGTCGCCGAATGTTCGTTAATTTGAAAACCACCGGCATACGCCGTCGATGAGGCTAACCCGATTAATAAATAAATCGGTGAAAGAGTTAATTGTCGCTGCATGTTTTTTCTCATGAATTAATTAGAGGTTGTATTGCAACGAAAAGAAGTAAAATAAACAAATCTGACCAGTACATTTAGGGGTAAAACTAACAGTATGTTGACAATAAATAGATTTAAATTAATAAATATTTATTGATGAATTTATTAATGGTTCATGTCGTGAATATTGTGATTATTTTAAGTGTAAATTAAACTCTGAGCCTCTGTTTTTATTTTTGCGGTATTACTTCTCTATTTTTATTGTGCTGACTGTTCCCTAACAAACAGAGGCAAATCCAGCGATAAAGTGTTCGTGATGGAAACTCTGAGTCATTTGTATTTCCATTGCATCCCAACGTTGGTAGTTCGAATCAGCAAGAGAACTATCGTTTTAAACCCACATGACACACTCCTCTCGGTCTTACCTGTGTTATGTGGGTATTTTTTATTTAACTTATCACTTAACTCCTCTTGAAATTCAATAATTAAAAATGGCTATAATGAAATTTAAATTGATGGAATGTTGAATAATTTTGGATTTTACTGGTTTGTTGGTATTTAAAAGTTTTGTTTATAATACTTATAACTTGAATTTCTATATTAAAAATGATCTTTGTTATATTTATTGAATGATAAAGTTTTGAAGTGACTATAATATCTCGGATTTTTCACGTTAGTGATTTTATTCCTTCAGTATCTTGACGTTAATTTACCTATCTTTACGTCTCGTACCCTGTACGGCTAGGACAAATAGCAGTATAAAATCAAAACGATTATTTACTTCACTCCTGCTATGAAACTCAATAAAAAATGGCTCGTTTTGTGTGGCCTACTCGCTATTGGTGCTGGTGGTTATCATTATCTGCAACGTCCAGAACCCATTTCTCCTTACGCGACAGAAGTCGTGCGCAAAGGCAATATCGAAAAGGCGGTATTAGCCAACGGCATGTTGCAAGCGTCCAAATTGGTGAATGTAGGTGCGCAAGTATCTGGGCAAATTCAACGCCTCGCTGTGAACTTAGGGGATGAGATCAAACAGGGGGACTTGATTGCACAGATTGACAGCCTGACTCAGCAAAACAGCCTCAAAGAAGCCCAAGCGTCTCTTAATAGTCTCAATGCTCAGTATCAAGCTAAGCAAGCGCAGATTAAACAAGCAAACTATGAATTCGTGCGCCAAAAAGGCATGCTAGCGGCGAAAGCGAGCTCACGAGCTGATTACGAGAATGCCGAAGCGACGCTCGCCATCTACAAAGCCGAGTTAGCGCAACTGGATGCCGAAATCGAGAAAGCCAAAATCAACGTCGACAATGCGCAGTTAGATCTCGGTTACACCACCATCAACGCACCGATGGATGGCACGGTGGTCTACACCGCGGTGGAAGAAGGACAAACCGTAAACGCCAATCAAACCACGCCAACTATTATCGAGTTAGCCAAGTTAGATACGATGACAGTGAAAGCCGAAATTTCGGAAGCCGATGTGATTTTTGTTCACCCAGGCCAAACGGCGCTGTTCACCATTTTAGGCAAACCGAATCAGCAGTTTAAAGGCACATTGCGCGCCATTGAGCCGGGGCCAACCATCATGGATGGCGATGACAGCGATTTGAGCATTTCAGATAGCGACGCCATTTACTACAACGCTGTATTTGATGTGAAGAACCCGCAAGGTATTTTGCGCATCGGCATGACTGCGCAAGTTTCGATTGTCCTTGAGCAATCGGAAAATACCTTGATTGTCCCTTCACAAGTGCTGCAAAAATCTGGCGGCAAAGGCAACTATACCGTGCCAGTTCTTGAACAGGGCCAAGTGGTGCAAAAGCCCGTGACAGTGGGTATTAACAACAAAGTGAACGCAGAAATTCTCTCAGGTTTGAAGGAGGGCGACCAAGTTGTTCTTGGCAATGCCATGGATGGAGAATCATCAAGCCGAGGTGATCGTCGTCGACCTCCAATGAGGTTCTAATATGAGTGACGTGCTTTTAAAAGTTGAGGATTTAACTCGACGATTTGTCTCTGGCGACGAGTCGCTTACCGTGTTGAACCACATTAATTTAGAGATAAAACGCGGTGAAATGGTCGCGATCGTGGGGGCATCAGGCTCAGGTAAATCGACGCTGATGAATGTGCTCGGCTGCTTGGATAAACCGTCCAGCGGTCGATACTTCATTAATGGGCAAGATGTCTCGACGTTGGAATCTGATCAACTGGCGGAACTGCGCCGCGAGTATTTTGGCTTTATATTCCAGCGTTACCATCTGCTGGGGGATTTAACCGCGGTGGCAAACGTGGAAGTACCGGCGGTTTACGCGGGAGTTCCTCATCGTCAAAGAACGGATCGAGCGCAGTCGTTATTGGCTCGCTTAGGGCTGGAAGATCGTTTCACTCACAAGCCCAGCCAACTGAGTGGTGGCCAGCAACAGCGCGTGAGTGTTGCTCGTGCACTGATGAACGGCGGTGAGGTGATTCTCGCTGATGAGCCCACTGGCGCATTAGACAGTCACAGTGGGCAAGAGATGATGGCACTGCTTAAAGAGTTGCATCAACTTGGGCATACGGTCATCTTAGTGACTCATGATATGAACGTGGCGAACTTTGCGGATCGCATCATTGAAATCAAAGATGGTGAAATCATTGCAGATACGCCAAATGCACAAGTTGTAATCAATGAGCAAGCAGTACAGACACCGAGCACGTCTTTTCATCGCCCAGCGCAAGTCGCCAGTAAGTGGTGGAAGTGGGACAGTTTTATTGACGCGCTCAAAATGGCGCTGCTGGCGATGTCTAGCCACAGAATGCGCACGTTTTTGACCATGCTCGGCATCATTATTGGTATAGCCTCGGTGGTTTCCGTGGTGGCACTAGGTAATGGTTCACAACAGCAAATTTTGTCGAATATTTCATCCATGGGAACAAACACCATTGATGTCAGGCCGGGCAAAGGGTTTGGTGACCGCCGCTCCGGACGAGTGAAAACGCTAACCGCCGACGATGCTAAATCGTTGGAGAGTCTACCTTTTGTCGACAGTGTCACGCCGTCTTTATCCAACAGCTTAACCGTGCGTTACGCCAATCAGGATGCAACCGCGTCTGTGGAAGGGGTTGGGGAAGATTATTTCCGTGTGCGCGGTTATGAGATCGCCAAAGGTCAGTTTTGGGATGAAGAGAGCGTGAACTCACTCGCCCAAGAAGCAGTGATTGATGACAACACCAGAAAGGAAATGTTTGCGGATAGAAATCCGATTGGTGAAGTGATTTTTCTTGGTTCATTGCCAGTGCGTATTGTGGGTGTCACGCAGAAAAAAGAAGACGCGTTTGGCAACAGCGACGCGCTGAAAATTTGGGTGCCATACACCACCATGTCGGGACGAATGATGGGACAACGCTACCTCAACGGCATTACTGTACGGATTGATGAGAACGCCCCAAGCGCAGCGGTAGAACAGAGCATCATCAACTTGTTAAAAATGCGCCACGGTACAGAAGATTTCTTCACGATTAACACTGACACCATTCGTCAGAGCATCGAGAAAACCACCGCCACCATGACGTTACTGATCTCAGCGATTGCGGTGATCTCCCTAATTGTCGGCGGAATTGGCGTAATGAACATCATGTTGGTGTCGGTGACAGAGCGCACGAAAGAGATCGGTGTACGAATGGCTGTGGGTGCGCGGCAAGCGGATATTTTGCGTCAGTTTTTGATTGAAGCGGTACTAGTGTGTTTGTGTGGTGGCATTGCTGGTATTGGCTTGGCGTTTTTGATTGGTTTTGCATTCAGTACATCTGGCAGCAGCTTCCAAATGATTTACTCAATGAACTCGATCATCTGGGCGTTTATTTGCTCAACGTTGATTGGCATCGCTTTCGGCTTTTTACCCGCTCGCAATGCCGCCAAACTCGATCCGATAGAAGCGCTAGCGAGAGACTAAAAATGAGTAACACAATGAAATTCAAAACTCGATTGGTCGCGGCTGCCTTAAGTGCAGTGTGGTTGTCAGGTTGTGGGTCGCTTATGCGTAGCAACTATCAAGCTCCTGAGGTGCAAGTGCCTGCAAATTGGCAACAGATGCATGTTGCGGGTGATGTCAGCATGGATCCTTGGTGGTTGGCGTTTAACGACCCAACGCTTAATCAATACATTGCTCAGGTGTTGGCTCAAAACAACGATTTGACGCTGGCAACGCTAACGCTAAAGAAAGCGCGTTTACAGCTGGGTTTAACGCAAGATGACCTTTTCCCTACGTTGAGTTCTTCCACATCAGGACAAGTTCAAAAATCTCTTGATAGCGGGGAATCGGCAGATAGCTACAGCACTAACTTGTCCGTCAATTACGAGTTGGATTTGTGGGGAAAAATCTCGGCAGACGTTGACCAAGCCAAGTGGACGGCGATGGCAAGTCAACAAGATCGCGAGGCGACCGCACAAAGTTTGGTGGCAACGACGGCATCGTTATATTGGCAAATCGGCTATCTAAAACAGCGCTTAAACCTCAGTCAGCGTAATGTGGAAGACGCAGCTCAAACGCTACAATTGATTAAAAAACAGTACCAACTTGGCGCTGTGGATCAGTTAGATGTGCTTGAAGCCAAACGTACGTTGGCAAGCTTACAAGCGCAGCAAAGTGAGTTTGAACAGAGTTTACTTGAGGCAAACCACGCCTTTGCGATTTTGTTCAATCAACCGCCGAAGAGCATCAGTGCAAACATCCAAATGCTGCCTGAAGGCGATATGCCATCGTTGAGTGTTGGTGCTCCGTCTGATTTATTGATCCGCAGACCCGACATTAAAGCAGCGATTTATGAAGTCAAAGCCGCGCTAGCAAATAAAGACGCAGCAGATTTGGACTACTTGCCTAAGCTGACGCTCACTGGGGCTTTGGGGGGATCGTCACAAGCGCTCAAAGACCTGCTTTCCAACCCGATTGGCAGTTTAGGTGCGGATATGACGCTACCGTTTTTGCAGTGGAACGACATGAAAAATAGCCAAGCCATTGCCGATTTAGACTATCAATCGGCCATTGTGAGTTATCGCCAAGTGTTGTACGCCGCATTCCAAGATGTCGAAAATGCCTTGTCGGCACGAGAAAAATTGAAGTATCAAGCGGCGCGTTTACAAGAACAATATGATGCCGCAAGTGCCGCTGAGTCCATATATGCCGCGCGGTATCAGTATGGCTCGACATCGATCATGGACTATTTGAATGCCCAAGAAGACACCAGAAACGCACAAGCTTCTTTGTTGGAGAACCGCTACAACCAGTTTCTCACTCAGGTTACGCTTTACCAGTCTTTAGGAGGAGCCGACGTTGCGCCGTTGTAATTAGGTGTCAGCTCACACTAGCGAAGCGCCATGCAACAAAGCCTTTTTGAAGGTATTACTGGTCCCATGAATGGGACCAGTAATAAAAGCTTAAGTTACTTGGCGAACTTCTTGAAAGGTGCATCAACCGGGGTGTCAGCTAGGTGATTGGTGTAGTTACTCATCACTTTTTGCGCTAGACCAAGAACAATTTCAAGCAGTTGCTGCTGTCCGTAACCTGCCGCAAAGAATTTCTCTATCTGAGACTCTTCCACTACACCACGTTGACGCACCATTTGAAGCGTTGTTTCTCGTAGTGTTTCAAGTTTTTCGTCTGCCAATGGTGTTTGGTTGACGAGAGCATCAACAATCTCCTGATCCACTTTCATTGACGCCGCGATCGCACTATGAGCAGGAACGCAGTAGTGACAACCATGTTCAACGTTGATGGTTTGCCATACGACGGTCAATTCTTCTGCGTTAAATGATGTTTGTTGAAAGAGCTCATGCACAACTTGATAACCCTCAAGCAAGGTTGGCGCTTCAGCCATAACAGCATGAAGATTTGGTAGCATGCCAAACGCTTTGACTGAATTTTCAATCAGATGCTTTGATCCTTCGGGTGCGTTTTCTGCGGTATACAGTTTAAATTCTGCCATGTTTAAATCTCCTGTAGTTGGATATGAGCGAATTAGGCAAGAACAGGATAGTTGATTTTGAGCGGTCGCTCAATATAAAATTGAGCATATGTTCAAAATTGATAATTGCTCATGGCGAATACAAAGAAATTCCAACGTGATGAAGTGGTGAAAGTCGCCTCGGATCTATTCTGGAAGAAAGGTTTTCATGCAACATCTACACGTGATTTACAAGATAGCGTTAATCTGCGTCCTGGAAGTATTTATGCGACGTTTGGGTCAAAAGAGGGGCTATATTGTGAAGCGCTAAAAATGTACGTTGCGAACTTACAAGCCCTGTTTGAGTTGCATTTAGCTCAGAACACAACGGTTCTAGATGCAATAGAAGCTTTCGCGATTGATGTGGTTATCAATCAGCGAGACTCCAATCCCAGTGAAGTGTGCATGTTAGTCAAATCAGCAAGTGAATTTGCTGAGGATTTTAATGCGCTGCGCAATCAAACAAACAGCTTAGCAAACCAATTTGAATCTTTTCTTGCAAAGCTGTTTGAGCGAGCAATCGAGAATGGCGAAATTGAAGCTCAGGATACATTGCTTCTTGCTCAGTTGTTCCAGGTTCAGTTTACGGGTATACGAGCCTACTCATACCGCAGTGATGATGAAACCTTAAAGACGTTGATCTCTATTATGGTGAACAGCTTCCGCGGTAACGTACCAAAACAGAACGCTGAATGAGACTGCTCAAAGTCAACGTCTCTAAATCAACGGCTTGAAGTAAGCGAGCTCAAATAAACCCGTTATCGGGGGTCGATATCGATAAAAAATGACCACGAAGCATCGTGGTCATTTTTATGCAGATTAACTTGCAATGAACAACAACGGCTTATTAAAAGCGAAACTCTTCTAAGTTATTGCTGCTTTCTAACATTTTTTCAGCCACATAACGATGCGTTGCTGTGGTTGGGTGAGTCACATCCCAGAACACGAACTTATCTGCGCCAGATGCTGCACATTCAGAACGTAATGAGTGAGTGTACATGTAGTCAACAGAGGATGAACGGTTGATGTCTAAGCAAGGGTCGCTTGCATTTACGAAACCGTGTTCTTCTGGTGCCGAGGTTAACTTCTCAAACAGTGCGTGTGTATCAAACAATGCGATGTTGTAGCCTTGGGCTTTGTAGTACATCGCTTGTGCTTTGATGAACTCGTTCATCTTCAATACTTTCGCACGAATCGTTTCAATTTCTTCCTGTGTTGAGTATTTGAACTGTGGTGCTTTGGTTGCATCTGGCAGTGTCATCAACATGAAGTTCTTCGCGCCAGCGTCTGTTAAACGAATCAGAGCTTCAGCGTAATCCGCTTTTACTTCCGGCACGCTACGGTTGTAGTTCATGAAATCATTTAAACCAAACTCTAACGTAAACAATGTGTTAGCAGGGTTGTAGTTCTTCGCCAGCTTTGTGTAGGTTAAGTAAGAAGAAACTTGTTCGCCGACACCAGTTAGCGCGATGTATTGGTTTTCACCTGCTGCGCCACCAACTGCCCAGTTGTATAGCGGTAAGTTTTTGGCTTTAGCAACGTATTCCGTCCAAACAAAACCGTTTGAGAAGTGACCCAAGAACCAGCTATTCGGGTTAGGGAAGCGCCATTGGGACGCGTTAAAGATGTTGCCTGTATCAGACAAGCTATCGCCCAAAGCCACTACCTTGTTGATTTGATCTGGTTGCATTGCAGCATCATTGCTCCAGATCGTGTGGTTATAAGAATAACGATTGTCGGCAGCAAAAAATGTAATGTCTGCGTTCTCGTTCGCTAGATCTAGTGTTTCTTCACAACGCTGACGAATTACGTTTTGTGAGGTATTGGTGTAGAACATGTTTTTAAATGAAACAGAGCTCCACCAATAGCCATCGATAGTGAAGTCACTACCATCTTGGTTTTTTGCCCATTTCCAATCGGTAGCCGCATCGTCCTTAGAGTGGCTCGTACGATACCAGCATCGAACGTACGTATAAGTTTGATTTTCTTGCGCGCTAACCACTTCAGCCGCAGAAACCATTGCTGGTGATAAAGTTGGCTCCTCTGCAATGGCGGAGGCAAGCGGAAGTAATGCAGTTAATAGTGTGATTGTTTTTTTCATCATTCACTCTTCTTGTAATGGTTATTGTTCCGAATGCGTGAATACGCTCGGCTATAACAGTATTTAGATGAGAATTTTTCTCACTAAACCTTCTAATTCTGAGTAAATGCTCAAGACAGTCAACAACTAAATATTCAATATTTCAGTTTTGGCACCACGGTCAAAAAATCCATTCAGCATAGCAATCGATTAAATGGGTGATATTTAGAATAATTACTCACTAACATTAATTTAACATTCACTTTTTGTTAATTAAGTAATTGCTTTATAAGGTTTTGTTGATGATTTTCAATGTTAACTTAAAGTGTTTATTGAATGATCTTTTGTACAAATTTGTATATTCATGAAACAAATTGTTTGGCATTTTTGCTCTGTAAACTATAGCTGAAGCTCTCATGCAAACATCATGATGATGACTTTTCATGAGAATATAGTGAATAAAAATTAGCTCAAATAAGGAATAGGGCAAATGCACTACACAACAAGTAAAAAACAAGGCTTATTTTCGTTGTCTGCCGTAGCAATAGCACTGACCACTTCGATGTCAGCGTTTGCGGCTCCACCAATGGGATTTGATGAATCTAAGTTACCGACGAAGTACATCGTCAAATTCAAAGAAGATGCAGTCAGCCGTTCTTCAATGGGTGGTAACTCATTCTGGGGGCCACGAATCGCGCAGGAGTCTGTTCTAGAACAGGTGAAGGCACGTAAGGTGGAAAAACTGGGCAATCGCGCCATTTACAGCGTTGAATTGGATGGCGATGACTTAGAGCCGCTTCGCAACCGTAGTGATGTGGAATACGTGGAAGTCGATCCACCTCGCTATTTGCTCAGCGAAACGACCCCATGGGGATATGAAGCGGTTAATGCTCAACTGCTAGCTGACTTCAATGCGGGTAATCGCACTGTATGTATTATCGATTCAGGGTACGACATTTCGCACAACGACCTAAGCGGTAACCGCGTTGCTGGTACTAACGATAGTGGTACGGGATCATGGAGTGATCCGGGTAACAACAATGCCCACGGTACTCACGTCGCGGGTACGATTGCTGCGATTGCCAACACCGAAGGTGTAAAGGGTGTGATGCCAAACCAGAATGTGAATTTGCACATCGTGAAAGTATTTAACGAATCGGGTTGGGGTTACTCATCTGGGCTTGTTAAAGCAATCCAGACCTGTGCCGATAATGGTGCTAATGTTGTGAACATGAGCCTTGGTGGTAGTCAATCAAGCCGAACTGAGCAAAATGCACTGCAAAATATTTACGATCAAGGCGTTCTATTGATCGCCGCTGCGGGTAATGATGGCAATACAGCGCACAGCTATCCAGCTTCTTATGACTCAGTGATGTCTGTTGCGGCCGTTGATAATCAAAATGATCATGCAGCGTTCTCACAATCTACTAGTCAAGTTGAGATCTCAGGCCCGGGTGTGGCGATCTTATCAACGGTTACGGTAGGTGAAGGTAAACTTTCTGATATTACCTTGAATGGTGTCAGTCAGTTTGATCGTGGGATTGTTCCTCACAATCGTTTGATCAATAACGGTTCTTCGTATGTTCCGGATCCAATCGCGGGTTCAGTAACGGCAACGCTAGATAGCTGTGATGTATCTGGCGGTAACTTTAACTGTGGTGATATGTCGGGCAAAATTTGTTTGACTGAGCGTATTGGCAACCAGTCTTCAGGAAACTACCCTGAAGTGGATGCGGTTCAGGCTTGTTACAATGCGGGTGCGCGAGCTGCAATCGTATACAGCAACTCTGAACTACCTGGTTTACAAAACCCATTCTTGGTAGACACAAACAACGCTTATCGTATGGTTTCGGTAACGGTTGATCGTGCATTTGGTCAAGAGCTGTTGGGGTATGTTGGTCAGGAAATTACTGTTGCAACAACCTCTGGTGAAGATTACGAATACTACAATGGTACATCAATGGCGACACCGCACGTAACGGGCGTAGCTGGCTTGGTGTGGAGTTACCACCCAACCTGTACAGCAGCGCAAGTGCGTAATGCCCTAGTGAAAACTGCAACAGATATTGATGTTGCTGGTCGAGACAACCGTACTGGCCACGGCCTAGTTAATGCTGAAGCGGCGAAGCTGTTCTTGGACGCTGGCTGTAATGGACCTGATGGTGGTAGCTCTTCGGATTCTAGCTTCTCAAATACCAGCCCTGTCGCGATTCCAGATAATAAATCTTCTGGCGCAATCAGTGCAGTAGAAGTCGATCGCTCTGGTGATTCAGGCACAGTAAGTATTGACGTTGATATTAGCCACACTTACATCGGTGATCTACGAGTGACTTTAACGTCACCGACTGGTGGAGAAGTTGTACTTCACAATAATACTGGCGGCAGCGCTAACGATATAAAAAACACGTTCCAAGCGGATTTTTCTGGTTTTGAATCGCAAGGTACATGGGAACTAAAAGCGGTGGACAGTGCCAGAAGAGACACAGGCACCATCAACAGTTGGACTCTGACCTTTCAATAAGGAGTGGCTATGAAGAAGTTGACCTTACTTTCTTTGTCTGCGGTAGGCGCTACCGCACTATTGGCAATCGGACTGAGCTCAAGCAGCTTGGCAAACAATCAAGGATTTCCTCTCGTGGATGAACGCCAAGATCAAGCCGAGCAGCAACCTGCACGTTACTTTGTTAAGTATCATGAAGGAAAAGAGAGCGAAGTGAGAGCGCTTCTTCGTCAGCACAACATTGAAGTGGTCGATGCTCTGGTGAAACAACATGTGTTGATTGTGGTGGGTGAACAGGCGGAAGTCGATAAGCTCGCGGATCACGATGCGGTCGAATACACTGAGCAAGAGCCGACAAGAAAGCTGCTATCTAACGGAAATACGCTTCAATAAGCCAAACCTCCTTAAGATAGTGCCAAAAAGAAAACGCCCCTCACGTGAGGGGCGTTTGTTTTCTTTCTACGATTGTTTTCTATGATTATTTTTTATGACTGGTTTCTTCTAAAGCCAGTCGTTTGCTATGACGAGATATTCTTGAAGATTGATGCCGATGAGCCTATTCGCGCATCAATCAAGTCAGTTATCAGCTAGTTATATTCAGACTAACTACTTAGCGAACAATCAGACCCAGTAGGATACCAACAGCGCCGAAGTCTGCGTCACTAAAGGTCGTGTTAGCAAAGCCTAGGTCACCCAGTACTGGCATTAGGAATACTGGTAGGAAGGTAATCAGTAGACCTTGTGCAAAAGCACCCAAGATTGCACCGCGACGACCACCTGTAGCGTTACCAAATACACCTGCCGCTGCACCTACAAAGAAGTGTGGAACGACACCAGGGATAATCACAGTAAGCCCCATCACGTAAAGTAGGAACATACCCAAAAGACCCGCCGCAAAGCTCGATAGGAAGCCAACCAATACTGCGTTTGGTGCGTATGGGAATACAACCGGACAATCAAGCGCAGGTTTCGCGTTTGGTACTAGTTTGTCTGAGATGCCTTTAAACGCCGGAACGATTTCTGCGATAACCATACGTACACCTTGAAGGATAACGTACACACCACCGGCGAATGTGATGGATTGCATCAGCGCGAACATGAACCAGTGCTTACCACCGCTAACTTCGCGTACAAAGTCACCGCCAGCAAAGATACACGTCACCATAAAGATGATGCCCATGGTGAACGAGATTGCTACAGGCGTATCACGTAGGAACAACAAGCTCTTAGGTACGTTCATCTCTTCAGTAGAGTGTTCTTTGTTACCGAACTTGCTGCCAATAAAGCCCGCTAGTACGTAAGAAAGGGTAGAGAAGTGACCAATCGCAACGTCGTCAGAACCTGTTACTTGCTTCATGTACTTGTGAGCAATCGCAGGGAAGAACACCATCACAGAGCCCACAACCAGAGAGCCAAGCGCGATCAGTGGAACACCTTTCATGCCGCTAGAAGCAAGGATCGCCGCTACCATCATCGACATAAATAGCGTGTGGTGACCTGTTAGGAATATGAATTTCCATGGCGTGAAGCGAGCGATCAAGATGTTCACTAACATACCGAAGAACATGATCATCGCCATCTCTTTACCAAACGCTTCTTGCGCGATAGAGACGATAGCTTCGTTGTTTGGAACCACGCCAGTGATGCCGAACGCGTGTTGGAAAATCGTCGCAAAGTCACCCAGAGAAGTTACAACCAGACCCGCACCCGCGCCAAGCACGATGAAACCAAGAATGGTTTTTACCGTGCCTTTAATGCACTCGGTGACCGGTTTTTTCTGGGCAATTAAGCCGATTAGGGCGATAAGACCTACTAGAACCGCTGGCTCTGATAGGACATCGTTCATTAAGAAACTGAAAAATTCCATAACGCCACCTTATAGAGCGCCAAGCTCTTGAAGTGCTACAGATAGACGCTCTTTCATTGCCACTTTGTCGACCATGTTATCAAGCGCAACGATGCGTGGTTCAACGCCAAGTGCGTTCAACTGTTCAACGATGTCGTTAGTACCGATGAATATGTCGCAATCCGTACCTTTTGCAGAACCTAGATCGATATGATCCACTTCTGCGTTTACATTCAATTCTTTCACGATGCCTTTGATGCTCATTTCCATCATTAGGCTAGTACCAAGACCGTGACCGCAAACAACCATAATTTTCATAATTCAGACCTTTTCTTTTTATAGGGGTGTATGCCCATTTTTTAAGGGCACATCAGGAGTTAGTATTTTTCGATGATCGCGAGAACATCTTGTGTGTTTTGAGCGGTGCAGATGGCTTCTACATGCTCTTCATTCATAAACAACTCAGCCAGTTTAGAAATCGCATCCACGTGCGAGTTACTGTCTGTCGCGGCTAGCGTAACCAGCATTTTCACTGGGTCGTTACCTTCAGAATCGAAGTTCACGCCGTTTTGAATCACTGTGATGGCAAGAGACAAACGGTTAACGCCATCTTCAGGGCGAGCGTGTGGCATTGCCATACCAGGACCTACCACGTAGTAAGGACCGAGCTCTTCGTGTGAGCGGTAAATAGCGTCCACGTAGCTTGGCTCAATCGCGCCATTTTCAATCAGTGCTTCACAGGATTTACTCACCGCATCTTTCCAGTCAGTAGCATCAGAATGGATGCGAATCACATCAGAGGTAATCAGTTCACGTAGCATTGGATCTTTCCGGTTTGTTGTTTTGTTGATGGGTACTTTATCGATCAATTTGTCAGAAAAACCTGAGAATGATCACAAATGGTAGCGCTATCTGATAGCGCTATCATAAATTGTGATAGCGCTACCATTTTTATCAGTCATCCGAGTTTCATATGCTTGTGATCGACTTCTAATGCGCTAATATCAAAACCACTAAAACGCTGTGGTAAGATGTCGCGGCAGAAAATAGAGAACACTAAATAAAAACAATGAGCGAACCTCGCAAACGAAGAAGTACTGGCAATGTCACCTTGGCGGACGTCGCTAAAAAAGCCGGCGTAGGCACCATGACGGTGTCGAGAGCATTACGAACGCCCGAGCTAGTATCTGACAAGCTGAGAGAAAAGATTCAACAAGTGGTTGATGAGCTCGGCTATATCCCGAATAAAGCGGCAGGGGCTTTAGCGTCTGCTGAAAGTTACTCCATCGCTCTTATCATTCCTTCCCTGTTTGAAAAAGCGTGCGCGCTTTTCTTACCGAGCTTTCAACAAGCGTTGAACAAAGCGGGTTATCAGTTGCTGCTTGGCTACAGTGATTACTCGGTAGAGCAAGAAGAGAAACTGCTTTCGACATTTCTTGAGAGCCGCCCAGCGGGAGTGGTGTTGTTTGGTAATGAACACAGCCAGCGAACCAATCAGCTTTTGGAAGCCTCGAACACGCCAGTATTGGAAATTGCAGAGTTAAGTTCGAAAGCCAGTTATCTCAATATCGGCGTTGACCATTTTGAGGTGGGTAAAGCCTGTACCAAGCATGTGATTGAACAAGGCTTCAAGAACGTGGGCTTCATTGGTGCGCGTGGCGATCACTCCACTTTGCAACGTAAGCTACACGGCTGGCAAAGCGCGATGATTGAGAACTATCTTGCGCCGGATCATTTCTTAACCACGCACGAAGCACCATCTTCACAATTGGGTGCGGAAGGGTTGGCAAAGCTATTGCTGCGCGATTCAAGTTTGAATGCTTTGGTATGTAGCCATGAAGAGATTGCGATTGGCGCGTTGTTTGAGTGTCACCGCCGAGTGCTGAAAGTCCCGACCGACATTGCGATTATCTGTTTGGAAGGTTCTTCCATGGGTGAGCACGCCTATCCAAGTTTGACCTGTGCGGAATTCGACTACGAACGCATGGGGACGAAAGCTGCAGACAAGTTACTGCAAGCCATTAAAGGTGAGCCTGTAGAGCATGCAACGGATATGGGCTTTAAGCTAAAACGCCGAGCGAGCACTGCGATCAACTAATTTGATTTGGTTAGATACTAAAACGCGATACAAAAAACCTCTCAATGCTGAGAGGTTTTTTTATACGTGAGAACAGTGATTCTCGACTACGGACGCTCACCTGCTGCTAGGCGACGTTCGATATCTGCAACCACTTCTGGGAAGTCAGCAATGGTGTCGATGAGGTAGTGCGGCGAGCTCTTGAGCAATTTTGCACGCGCTTTTTCACGAGCGGCATTAAGCGTTGCTTCGTCCGCAGCTTGGTATTCTTCAAACGTCAGACCTGCTTCGTTACCAGAAAGCAGCAAGCCAACGGTCCACATACCGGCGTTGTGACCTTCATCAATGCCCGGTGCTGCGTCATCCACTTTGATACACGCTTTAACGTCGGTTACATTCAGCTCAATCACGTTTTTCAGTGCCATAAATGGTGCTGGGCGACCACCTTGAGGCAGGTCATCTGTTGCTACTACGTAATCCGGTTTGTAGCCGTAATCCGCCGCCACTGGAATCAATACGTCCATCACTTCACGAGGGTAACCAGAACAAGAACCGATCTTGATGCTTTTGTCTTTCAGACCGTTCACAACTTCAATCGCATTAAGGATTGGGTCTGCGTGGTCAGCCACTTTTGCTTTTTGCAGAGGCATGAATGCTGCGTAGATAGCGTCGATGTCTTCGCTGGTCATTGAGCGACCAAACTTCTTATTCCAACGCTTATCAACAGCAGGAATACGACCCACAGCTTGGATGTGATCCCACTTACCAAGCCCCATTGGTTCACGTGCTTCTTTAAGGTCGATTTCAAAATCAAAACCTTGTTTGAACGCTTCCACAAAGATACTGGTTGGCGCAAAAGAGCCGAAATCGACGATAGTGCCAGCCCAGTCAAAGATCACTGCTTGAATTGGTGAGTTGCTCATGTTCAATCCTTTTTCTTGCTTGCCAGAGCGCTGCCTACACGTTGGAACTGCGCTCAGGATAAATTGGTTTTTGTTGAGGTTAGAAGTAGTTAAAGTCTTTGCATACTTTGGCGATGGCTTCTTCGAATATCGCCAACGCTTCGGTTAGTTGTTCGCGAGTAATGATCAGCGGTGGGCTGAGCTGAATCACGTTACCTTGCGATACCTTGAAGCTCACTCCGTTGTTGAGGCATTGGTACAGCACAGCTTCCGCTTCGTCATACGCGCGTGCTTTGCTTTCGTGGTCAGTGACCAGTTCAATGCCCCATAACATGCCGATGCCACGAACATCGCCAATCACTGGGTACTTGGCTTTCATCTCTAGCAACTTTTCACGCATGAACTGGCTGTCGGCTTTGGCTTTATCTAGCAAACCGTCTTGCTCAATAGCTTCCATGGTTGCCAGTGCCGCTGCACAACCGATAGGGCTTTTCTCATGAGTGTAATGGCCCATGGAGATCTGCTCAGCAGTGTTGTATTTGTCTTTGGTCACCATGGCTGCGATAGGCACTAAGCCACCACCCAAGCCTTTACCGATGCAGAGCATATCTGGCTCGATGTCGTAGGCTTGGTATGTAAACCATTCACCGCTGCGACCCATGCCGTTAGGGATGTCGTCGATGATCAGCATGACATTGTGTTTGTCACAGATTTCACGGATGCGTTTCCAGTAGGCTTTACTCGGCACTTGAACATCCGTGTTGCGAACCGCTTCTGCGATAAATGCGCCCACGCCGCCTTCTTTCTCAATCACGTATTCGAGGTAATCGGCGTAATGCACGTCGCTGCCGTCCTCTACTGGGAAAGCGCCTCGGTAAGACACGGCTGGTGGAATGCGCTCAACACCTGCCATTAATGGTCCCATACCTTGGCGGAAACACGCTTCGCCACCTACTGAGATGGCATCCAATGATGCGCCGTGGAAGGAATCCCACAGCGACACCACCTTGTAATTGCCCGTGATGTGGCGTGCTAATTTAAGAGCCATACCAACCGCAGATGTGCCACCCGGAGCAAACAGCACGCGGTTCAATTCGCCGCCACAGATTTGGGTGAGTTTTTCGGCACATTCAATCGCAGTTTCATTGGTAAAACGACGTGGTGAAAACGGCAGTTTGGCAATTTGCTCTTGCACACGTTTAATCACATGCGGATGACCGTAGCCCAGCTGATGGACGTTATTGCCATGGAAGTCCATGTACTTTTTGCCGGTGGCATCTTGGATGTCGATGCCTTCTGCTGCTTCCAAGGTATCTAAGCAAGGCGTCGACATGGCTTGATGAAGAAAGACTTCCGAGTCACGCTTCAATAATGCTTGCGTGCGTTCGTCGTCCATCGATGCATTCCAAGCTTGGCGCGCTGGTGTCGTGTTGACATCACCTTCGCTGCGGAAATGAGTCGGTTTGATATTCTGAGTCATAACGCTCTCTCAATCAGAAGGCTGCTTTACGCAACTTGCCAGTACATTGCTTTTTCAATTGCACCGATTAAGCGCTCGATATCTGCTGGGTAAACTTCGCCAATGTTGCCGATGCGGAAGCAATCTGCGTTCGATACTTTACCCGGATAAATCACGAAGCCTTGCTCTTTCAAACGCGTGTAGAACGCTTTGAACTGGTAATCACTGTGCGTCGGAGAGTAGAAAGAAGTGATGATTGGCGAGTGAAGGTCATCACTCAGTAGTGGTTCGAACCCCAGAGAACGCATTCCTGCAACCAGTGTTTTCTGGTTAGTTTGGTAACGGTGATGACGAGCCTCAATGCCGCCTTCTTGTTCCAGTTCTAGCAATGCTTGATAGAAAGCGCGAACTGTGTGCGTTGGAGAAGTAAAACGCCATTTACCGTGGTTCACTTCCATGCAGTGCCACTGGTCGTAAAGATCAAGGCTCAAAGAACGTGCCTGACCTTGGCACTTTTCTAGCTCAGTTTGTTTCGCAATCACAAAGCCAAAGCCCGGCACGCCTTGAATACATTTGTTTGCAGAGCTGATCATAAAATCGATGCCTAGCTCAGCGATATCGATAGGAATGCCACCAAAGCTCGACATGGCATCGAGAATCACCACTTTGCCGTGTGCTTTTGCTGCAGAAGCAAATTCCTCAATTGGGTTAAGCATGCCAGTGGTTGTCTCGCAGTGAACAATCGCCACGTGTGTGATCGCAGGATCCGATGCCAATGCAGTTTCCACCTCGTTCAAGTGTGGCTGTGATGTTTCGCCTGGGGAAACTACATGGCATGGAATATTTAGGTAATCAGCGATCTGAGCGATACGCGCACCGTAAGCACCGTTGTCGACAACCAACAATTTTCCATCTTTGCCAATGGCACTGCCAATCGTTGCTTCTACTGATGCGGTGCCGCTACCTTGCATTAGTACGCTGGTGTAGCCGTCTTGCTCCGTCGCCAGTTTTACAAGCTTAGCGCGGATCACTTCTACAATGTCTTTGTTGTATTCATCATCCCAAGTACACCAGTCTTTAAGCATGGCTTCACGTACCGTTTCAGAAGTAGATAGAGGACCTGGAGTCAGTAGTAGGTATTCGTTTTTCATCTCGATTTCCATCAGAATAGGCTAATTGGTCTACACCAAATTTCAAGTTCACTCTAACGAGGAAGAAAAGGGCAGTAAATAGGCGAATATCCAATTTCATAAAACTTTAATATCCAGAAAATGGCGGATCAATTGAACGATTATTCAGCGCAAATTTTCGTAAAACTGCCATTTAATGGTCATGATTTCGTCACAAAGGCTCAGTAGGGTGTATATCGTCAACTGGTACAGACCAAATGAAAACTTAGCCAAATTAACTGGAGAAAATGATGAAAAACCGTTTGATGAAAGGATCGCTGGCTGCACTTGTCTCTCTGCTAGCTACGAATGCAATGGCAGCACAGGAAGTCACGGTTTACACCGCTTTCGAAACTGACATTCTTGCTAAATACAAGTCTGCGTTTGAGAAAGATAACCCAGATATCAAGATTAAGTGGGTTCGCGATTCCACCGGTATCATGACGGCGAAATTGCTGGCCGAAAAGAATAACCCTCAAGCGGAAGTGGTTTGGGGTCTTGCTGGCTCGTCAATGGCACTGCTTAAAGATGAAGGTCTTCTTAAGCCTTACACACCAAAAGGTTTGGAAGAGCTGCACGCGAACCTAAACGACCCTCAATCAAACCAAGCTTGGTTCGGTAACGATGCGTTCTTTAACGCAGTTTGTTTCAACGAAGCGGTTGCGAAACAACTTAACCTACCGAAACCAACGTCTTGGGAAGACCTAACAAAGCCGGTTTACAAAGGTCACATTGCAATGCCGAACCCAGCGTCTTCAGGTACTGGCTACATGCAGGTTTCTGCTTGGCTACAAAACATGGGTGAAGATCAGGCATGGAATTACATGCGTGACTTAGACAAGAACATTGCACACTACACGCACTCTGGCTCTAAGCCATGTGTTCAAGCGGGTATGGGTGAAGTGGCTATCGGTATCTCGATGGCAAGCCGCGGCGCGAAGCTGAAAACACAAGGCGCACCACTAGCGGTTATCACACCAAAAGGTATCGGCTGGGAATCAGAAGCTGTTGGTCTAGTAAAAGAGTCGAATGCAGCGAAGCGTGTTGTCGACTGGTCAATCTCTAAAGCAGCAAACGAGCTTTACGTAGAAATGTACCCAGTGGTTGCACATAAAGAAGTGAAGGCGACCGTATCTAACTTCCCGAACGTTCAAGAGAACATGGCGAAGATGGACTTCGCGCAAATGGGCAGCAAGCGTGCAGAGATTCTAGCGGCATGGTCTGAGAAGTTTGACGCGAAATCAGAGCCAAAATCTTAATTGAATTTGCTTTGAGTTGAATACTGAAATCCACCTCGGTTGAGGTGGATTTTTTGTTTTCTCTGTTATTTCAGAGTTTGCTGAAAGTAGATTCCTAGTCTCACCTAGGTTCGCTGGAATGACGGACTTAAGAAAGTTGGGATCTTCTATCCGCACTTACAACGTCATTCTCGAGAGCGACGGAGGAGTGAGTCGGGAATCTCAGAATATAGTGCTTGTAAGAGATTCCGGATGGCTCGCTTAGGCTCGTCCGGAATGACGATCTTAAGCGTATGGCGTGAAAGTCAAAGCTCGTAATTCTAGGCAATGAGTGTGATTTCAGAATTTATGAACCACACTCACCACGTCATTCTCGAGAGCGACGAAGGAGTGAGTCGGGAATCTCTAATTACCACTTGAACAAACCTCATCGCCCTTCATCTATTTGTCATCTTCTGGCTATAAATTTGTCATTGGAACGTAACACTCCAAAACTAAAGTTGGTATATACCATTTGGAGCGTGTGTTATGTCAACTAACCAACATTACCTAAATATCGAAAATGTAGTGAAGCAATTCGGACAGTTCACTGCATTAAAGAAGATCTCGCTAGCGATTGAAAAGGGCGAGTTTGTTTGTTTTCTTGGTCCTTCTGGCTGCGGTAAAACCACTCTGCTACGTGCCATTGCAGGTTTAGACTTGCCAACGTCTGGTGCGATTTTTCAAAACGGTCAAGAGACCACATTCCTACCACCAGAGAAGCGCGATTTCGGCATCGTATTCCAATCTTACGCGCTGTTTCCGAACCTAACTGTGCAAGAGAACATTGCAGTGGGTTTGAAGAACCAAGGCATGTCGACCAAAGAAGCGTTAGAGAAGGTGGATTATTGGTTAGAAACCATTGGTCTTCCAACCTCCGGCGAGAAATTTCCTAACCAACTTTCTGGTGGTCAACAGCAGCGTGTGGCACTCGCTCGCGCATTAGCGTTGTCTCCGGGTCTACTGTTACTTGATGAGCCGCTGTCAGCGCTGGATGCAAAAGTACGTGTTCACTTACGTGACGAGATTTGTAAGCTGCAACGTAAGCTTGGCATCACCACCATCATGGTTACGCACGATCAGGACGAAGCGCTGTCGATGGCGGATCGGATCGTGGTGATGAACCATGGCGTGATTGAGCAAGTTGGCACACCTCAAGAAATCTACCAACAACCAGCCACGCGCTTTGTCGCTGAGTTCGTCGGCAGCATGAACTTTATTGAAACCTCAGTCGCAACGGATTCCCAAGTGCGCATTGCGGAAACCTTGATGCCAGCGCCAAGCTTGACCAATCGTAAGATTCAACGAGGTGACCGCTTCGACCTTGCGGTGCGCCCTGAAAGCATCAAGTTCGTTGAAAACTACAACAACTCTTTACCTGTGCGAGTTACCGCAACCGAGTTTTTGGGGGCGTTTTTCCGCATTGATTGCGTATTGCAAAACGACAGCTCAACGAAAACCATCGTCGTGGATGTGCCTGTGGAAACGGTTCAAAAACTCAATATCAAAGCGGGCGATGTACGTTACATCCAGTTTGCTGAAGAAGGGTTGCATGGTTACGCCGTGCCCTCGGTTGATAAAGCACTAGCGGCGTAGGTGTAAACATGGATGCGAAGACAATGACGATGAATAGCCTGACCACACAAGACAAAGCAAAATCCCTACTCGGACGTGTCAGCCGCGACAACCTTGTGTTGTTCGGTTTGCTCGCAGGCTTGTCGACCATGATGGTGCTGTTCATCTTAATGCCGCTTTGGGCAATGTTGACCAAGAGTGTGCAAAATGCCAATGGCGAATTTGTCGGTCTGGCAAACTTTGCGACGTACTTTTCTTCTTCAAGCTTGTGGGTGTCGGTGGGAAACACCTTCACTTTGGGCGTGATTGTGACCTCGGTAGTGGGTGTGCTTGCGTTCGGTTATGCCTACGCGCTGACTCGTTCATGTATGCCGTTTAAAGGTTTGTTCCAAATCCTAGGTACTGCGCCAATTCTTGCGCCTTCGCTGTTACCAGCGATCAGTTTGATCTTCCTTTTCGGTAATCAAGGCATTGCCAAAGAGATGCTGTTAGGAAACTCGATTTACGGCGTGATTGGTATCTCGATGGGTTTGATTTTCTGGACCTTCCCTCATGCATTGATGATTTTGACTACTTCGCTGCGCACTTCAGATGCCCGTTTGTATGAAGCTGCCCGCGCATTGAAAACATCGCCCATCAAAACCTTCTTTATGGTGACGCTACCTGCGGCGAAATACGGTTTGATCAGTACGCTTATCGTCGTCTTTACACTGGTTATCACAGACTTTGGTGTGCCGAAAGTGATTGGTGGCAGCTACAACGTTCTGGCGACTGACATCTTCAAGCAAGTCGTGGGGCAACAAAACTTTGCCATGGGGGCGGTGACCAGCATTATGTTGTTATTCCCTGCGGTAATGGCGTTCGGCGCAGACCGTTGGGTACAGAAAAAACAAAAGAGCTTATTCGACACTCGCTCGGTGCCTTATCAGCCAGAGCCTAACAAAGCGCGCGACAGCATTTGTTTGGTTTACTGCAGCATCATTTCTATCGCAGTGCTGGCAGTACTTGGTATGGCGGTGTATGGCTCGTTAGTTACGTTCTGGCCTTGGAACAAAGCGCTGACGCTAAACAACTACAACTTTGCCGAAATGAGCACTTACGGTTGGAGCCCATTCTTCAACTCGCTAACGCTAGCAGGTTGGACGGCAGTTATTGGTACAGCCATCATTTTTGTCGGTGCTTACTGCATTGAGAAAGGGCGTGCGTTCGGTCCAATTCGCCAGGTGATGCAAATGCTTAGCGTGGTGCCAATGGCGGTACCGGGTATGGTGCTTGGTTTGGGTTACATCTTTTACTTCAATGATGCGAACAATCCTCTGAACGTGCTTTATGGCACCATGGCATTCTTGGTGATTAACACAGTAGTGCATTACTACACCGTGGGTCACATGACTGCACTGACAGCGCTAAAGCAGTTGCCATCGGAGATTGAAGCCACGGCGGCATCGGTGAAGCTTCCTCAATACAAGTTGTTCTTTAAAGTGACATTACCTGTGTGCTTACCTGCGATTTTGGACATTGCGACTTACTTGTTTGTTAATGCATTGACCACCACTTCTGCGGTAGTATTCCTTTACTCAACCGATACGATTCCGGCTTCGGTCTCGATTCTGAATATGGATGATGCAGGTCAAACTGGCGCTGCAGCGGCAATGGCTGTCATGATCATGATTGCTGCCGCAATTGCGAAGATTGTTCAGATGACTTTGGGTAAATTGTTAGAAAATCGCACACAAGCTTGGCGCAAAAGATAAGGACACTTCGTGCAATACGTAAAAATTAAAGATTCGATTGTTGAACAGATTGAAGCGGGCATGCTATCGCCGCGTCAAAAACTGCCAGCAGAGCGTAAGTTGGCGGAGTCGTTCGATACTACACGCGTCACTCTGCGTGAAGCTTTATCACTGCTAGAAGCGGAAGGTCGAATCTATCGCGAAGATCGCCGAGGTTGGTTTATCTCACCTGAGCCATTGCGTTACGACCCCACCCAAACGCTAAACTTCCCGAACATGGCGAAAGCGCAAAATCGTGTGCCAAAAACGGAGTTGGTTGCAGCAAAAGGGACGTTGGCAAACAAACAAGCCGCGCGCTTACTGGACTTGCAACCTTTCTCGGACGTGTATCGAGTCGACCGTGTGCGATACCTTGAAGACAGACCTGTGGTATTCGTAACAAACTACATTCGCCCAGAGCTGTTTCCGAACCTGTTGGATTACGATTTATCAAATTCACTGACGGACATTTACCGCGATCATTATGGCGTGACGTATCAAAAGATTCGCTACCGCATTTCAACCAGCACTTTATTGGGTGAAATGGCTCAGGCACTGCGTGCGACAGCCGGTACGCCCGCGATGGTAGTGGAGCGCATCAACTACAACCAGCACGGTGAGTTGATTGATTGCGATATCGAGTATTGGCGACACGATGCCATCAGCATTGAATCTCTTGCGGAACTCAATCGTTAAGTGGATTTTCTCATTATCTAAGGCTCCATCTCGGGGCCTTTATTTTATTCAGACAGGAACATTGAAATGGATTTGTTGGCGATTGGTCTCGTCGTTTTCTCTGCTGTTCTTCATGCGGGCTGGAATATCCTTGGCAAAAGCAACTCTGGGTCAGGGCTCGCGTTTACTATGGCGGCCAGCTTCTCTGCATGTTTCATTCTTACCCCTTATTTGATTTGGTATTTGGCAACCATTGGCTGGACATCATTACCGAGTGAGTTTTGGGGGTTGCTGTTCATTAGCGGCATTTCACAAATGGTTTATCTGGTTGGTTTGATTGTCGCTTATAAGCACGCTGATGTGGGGGTGGTTTATCCGATTGCTCGGGCACTGCCTGTGATGATGGTCGGCGCAATCAGTGTTGCATTGGGACATGAATTATCTAGTCAGCAGTGGCTTGGATTCTTACTAATTACTCTTGGTTGTATGCTGGTACCACTGACGAATTTTCGTCAGATGACATTGGGCTCTTATTTGAACGTTGGTGTGTTCTGGGCATTGATTGCCGCAATAGGCACAACGGGTTACTCGGTAGTCGATAAAGAAGCGCTGAGTTTACTCACAGGACAAGCATCAGAGATCTTGAATGATCAGTACAGTGCAATCTTCTACTTGGGCGTGCAGTTTTGGGCAATTGGTATTCCTGCCCTTGTGTGGTGCTTAGTTACGGACAAGCCAGATGAGATTAAGACAGCGTGGCAGATCCGCAAAACAGCCAGCATGGCAGGGGTAATGATGGCATCCACCTACGGCTTGGTGCTGTTTGCGATGACCATGACCGACAACGTGAGTTTGGTCGTAGCACTAAGGCAAATCAGCATTGTGTTTGGATTGTTTATGGGGATTTGGTTTCTGTCTGAGAAATGGTATCTCACCCGAGGGCTTGGCGTTACTTCTATCGTGGCGGGGATCATTCTCGCGCTTGCGTATTGACCTATATTCACGAAAAAAGGCAGCGAATGAGCCTCTCGCTGCCTTTTGTATTAATTGTAAGCCTTGTTTAAAAACGCAGTCGCGCACCAAACATCACGCCGCTAGAGTCAAAATCGCTGTTTTTTGAGTACACATATTCTGCATTCAAACCAAAGTGTTTATAGCTCCAGCCGATACCGCCAGCCGCTTCACCTCCGACACTTGAGTGTTCGATGTTCTTGCTCTGACCGTTCACTTTATAAGTGTATTCGAGAGTGTAGAGAGTGACACCTGCCTTGCCGTACAGTTCGAAACCTGAACCCAGAGGATAGCTAGCATAGCCACTCAAGCGAGGTCCGGAGAAGCTCGTATCGGTGACTTCTGAAATCGGACTCACGAGTATCGAGCCGATACCGTCAAACGCGCCTTTATAACCTGCTTCGATACCAAAGTTATGTGTTGGCATGTAGCGGTAATATATTTCACCTAAGAACATGTCGCCTGATTCTTTGCTTGTCGGAGCATCGTAGTTCACATCGCCATAGCCAATGTTTGTACCTATGATGTGCTCACTGGTTTCTGCATTGGCTGACAAAGAAAAAGCCGACAACACTAAAGCAGTAATGAATGAATAACGCATGAACGCTTCTCCTTAGCTTTTAGCTTGCTCGCCTTTTAATATTTGTTCGAAAGTGATCTTGGTGTTGTCTAGCCATTCATAACGGCGACGATACATCGAACGCTTAGAGCGCGACATGCCTTCGATATCTCGACGGGGTGCATTTACATCAATTGAGTAAAAATGACGATTGTATTCGGTGCCGCCTAATTCTTGCCAGAGTGCATCGTAATCTGTTTTGATTCGCCCTTTGCTGTAGCGCTTAGCTGCGTAAGTATGGGACTGCGTTTTCACTGCTAGAATTGTGTTCACTTCCCAAATTTGTGCGAGCAAAGTGAGCAAGCTCACCATCAAGCTTTTTGGTCTCTGTCCGTAAAGCTTACGAGTTAGCTTTTTAATTTTCGCGTTGTTTTCTTCACTGCTTCGCGGTCCTTGTAAGCCGCCAATCATAATGCTGCGTCCAGATTCGATGTGACCGAGCGTAAAAGAGAGCGTGTAGAAGTTGCCATCTTCAGCGCTGTGCAGCACTAGGCTCATGTCGCCTTCTTTTTGATAACGTGCTTCGTATACTAATCTCACCGAGTACAGTATTTCGTCAATTTCAAAAGAGGCTAATGTTAGGCCTTTCGAGTCTGTGTAGATTTCTTCGATTGTTTGTTTAGAAAACAGTTCTGAAATCGTTTTGTAGTGATCAACCACCAAGTTAGAACGATCGAACGCTGAGTTGTTTTTGATGATATACGGACGAAACGGCTTCTCTAAAAATCGATGCGTACGTGTACAAAGCAACTCTAACAATGACGATTCAATATTGTCTGAAAGGTGCTTAAACGCACGTTTGTAATAAAGCGCACGTAAGATGAACTTAGCTCTGTAGGTCCAAATTGGCTTGTAGACATCAGCATAATCATCTGAGTAAATCGATTTGCTATGGTAAAAAATGGATTTGTTCGCGGTCATTTTCACTCCAGATTAACTTGTGCTCAATAGCGACAATTAAGAACCGACGGACGAGCAGCGAAGAACCCGAAAAGGAGGAATGCAAAGCACGACTGAAAAGAGGTGGTTTTTGCTGTGTCCGACGTTTGTGTAAGGTTTTGAACAGTGTTCTTTTGCTGGAATTCTAAGAGAAAATTGACCTTAGGTATTGTATGGTTTGGTAAGGAAGTGTCAGGTTGAAACCCATTGTTCAAAAGGAAGAAAATGCGAATGTCGGCTGAATATGACGTTGAGTTGCTAAGTTAATGTGAAATAAGTTGAACGAAAATTGAACATTATTTGAAATTGTTTTGACGTGTTTTAGGTCTTTATACGTACCTTATAAGTATCGAGCCAATTTTGGCCCGATGTAAAGGTAAGTAAGGAGAGGTTTATGAAACGCTTAACAACTTTAGCAAGTACGATTGCTCTGATTGCTGCACCTTCTATGGCTCTTGCTGGTGGTTATCAGTGGACAAACGATACCGAAACTATCCATGGTGACGTAATGGATAGCAAACAAGCGGCTTATGAAATGGGCCGAGACATGATCCAAAGCTACCAAAATAAATCATCTGGACAACTCCGTGATGAGTTTACGAGCCTTACAACGTATGTTGATCGCCAATCGTTTTCTATCACTGACTCAAAAGTCATGGTAAATGAGTTCTTGCAAAGTGACGGGCAAGTTGTTTACCAGCCTATTCTCAATGTTCAATACGAGTACCGCATGCGTGATACCGGTAAATACTAACCAGTAAGACGGACTTGAATTGTTTACCACTAATATTTTTTGCTGTTTGTTTTGGGGAGCCACGAGCTCCCCATTTTGTTTTTGTCGAAAGCGAAAATTTTCACACTCTCAGTGCAACATTTTCTATCGCTCAGCGTTAGATTTTCTTGCTCGTTGATTGTCATCATCGTTTGTAAAGTGTTTGCGGAAATGGATGTAACGCACTAACGAGGATACCCGATGACACATCATTCATATTGGTTCAAGCAGGCAATTGAAGCTGAGCAACCAGAAACGCCACAACCGTTACAGCAGAACATTAATACTGACGTTGCGATTGTTGGTGGCGGATACACCGGACTTTGGACCGCGATTATGATTAAGCAGCAATCTCCGGAAAAACAGGTGGTTGTTATCGAAAAGGGCTTATGTGGTAGTGGTGCATCGGGCGCAAATGGCGGTTGTATGTTGACTTGGTCTACCAAGTTCCCGACATTGAAACGGTTATTCGGTGAAGAACATGCTGCTTGGTTAGTAAAAGAGTCGGAACAAGCAGTGCTAGAGATTGACGACTTTTGTCAGCAGCACAACATCGATGCGCATTTATCGTTAAAAGGGGTTTATTACACTGCAACCAATCAGGCTCAAACTGGGGGAATGCAGCCAGTTGTGGACGAGTTAAAGCTATTAGAAGTGAACAGTTGGCGTCGTTGCTCGGTGGAGGAACTGCGTGCCAATGCGGGTTCACCTCGACATATAGAAGGCTTTCACTCTCCAGTTGCAGCCAGCGTTCAACCTGCATTATTAGTGAGGGGGTTACGCCGTGTTGCTATTGATCTGGGTGTAGAAGTTTATGAGAACACGCCGATGACGCGTCTAGATTATGGAAAACCTGCCATTGTCTGTACACCTAAAGGAAATGTTCAAGCGCAGCAGGTGGTGTTGGCATTGAACGCATGGATGGTGGAGCAGTTTAAACAGTTTAAAAACAGTATCGTGGTGGTCTCTTCCGACATGGTGATCACCAAGCCGCTTGGTGACGCACTACCTCAATCTGGTTGGCAGGCAGGTTCTAGTGTGTTGGATTCTCGTATTTTTGTACACTATTACCGAGATACGCCAGATGGCCGTTTGATGTTGGGGAAAGGCGGCAATCAGTTTTCTTTCAATAACCAAGTTGACGCAATGTTTAACAAGCCAACACGCTACCAAGGTCTACTGCGCAAGTCGTTCGATAAGTTGTTTCCTCATTTGAGAGGAGAGGAGTTTGCTTATTCATGGACGGGGGGCTCTGATCGTTCTGCTACTGGTTTCCCTTTTTTCGGCGAGCTAGATAAACAGAGCAATATCTTTTACGGATTTGGTTATTCAGGCAATGGTGTAGCGCAGACTCGAATGGGCGGAAAAATCTTATCTTCGTTGGCATTGGGAATCGATAATGAATGGACGAAAAGCGGTTTAGCCAAAGGGCCGTTGGGGCATTTCCCGCCAGAGCCATTCCGTTGGACGGGAGCAATGATGGTACGCAACGCGGTACGTCGCAAAGAGGAAGCAGAAGATAACGAGCAGACGCCATTCATCTGGGATAAGTGGCTAGCAAAACTCGCGGGACCAGCAGGCAAAGCGGATAAGCTTGACTAAACTGAAGACTTTAGCCACAAACGAGACAGTTTGCAGTGAAAGTCATTGGGGCGCGATGAAGCCTTGTGTTAGCCTCTGTCTTTCAAGCTCAGATTTAAAAGGTGAGTCATAAAATGAAAGTATTCAGCAACTTCGATAGCGGCAGCATTCACGTAGTGAAAGCGGACGACAAAAACGACATCCAACTCAAAATTCCTAACGACAATATGTCGGAATTCTACCAGTGGTTCCACTTCCGTCTTGAGACAGAAGCCGAGCAATCACACACCATCAAATTGCTTGATTTGGCTAAATCGGCTTATCCAGAAGGATGGCAAGGTTACGATGTGGTTGCGTCTTACGATCGTGAAGAATGGTTCCGAGTACCGGCAGAGTTCGATGGCGACACGCTGACTTTCACTGTAATCCCTGAGCGCAGCTCAATTTACTTCGCGTACTTTGCGCCATACACGTACGATCGTCATTTAGACTTGTTACACATGGCACAAAGCGCGCACCACTGCCAACTTGAAACACTAGGCCACACATTAGACGGCAACGACATGAGCTTGCTTACTTTCGGTGAGCCAGAAGAAGGTAAAAAGAAAATCTGGATGATTGCACGTCAGCACCCAGGTGAGACGATGGCAGAATGGTTCATGGAAGGTATGATCCAACGTCTGTTAGATGAAAACGACACGATTGCGCGTGCATTGCTTGAAAAAGCGGTGCTTTACGTCGTACCAAACATGAACCCAGACGGTGGTATTCGCGGTCACTTGCGTACCAACGCAGTAGGTGTAAACCTAAATCGTGAATGGCAAACGCCATCAATGGAAAAGAGCCCAGAAGTCTACCTTGTGCGTCAGCGCATGCTGGAAACGGGTGTTGACATGTTTTTAGATATTCATGGCGATGAAGCGATTCCGTATAACTTCGTCGCTGGCTCAGAAGGTATTCCTTCTTACGATGAAAATCTTGCCGCTTTAGAGACATCATTTAAGCAAGCGTTACTGACTATTACGCCAGAGTTCCAAGATGAGATTGGTTACGATAAAGATGAGCCTGGTAAAGCGAATTTGACTGTGGGTTCAAATTGGGTTGCAGAGCAGTTCAAATGCTTGTCTTACACAATCGAAATGCCATTTAAAGATAACAACAATCACCCAGATCCACTTTACGGTTGGTCTCCTGAGCGTAGTGTCTTGTTTGGGCAAGATGTATTAGCTGCAACGTTAACCGTAGCGGATAAAATTTAGCGCGACGAGTTAACGCTTTTTCATTATTTCGAAAACAGCTCATTTAAATGAGCTGTTTTTTTGTGCTCTCCACATCCATGCTCCCCTGTAAAAATTTGTTGCCATTCACAAGCTTAAATGATGATTCTTAAATTTGAGAAAGTGGTTTTTTATGGTGATTTGCGTCACAGAAAGTTGGCTTCTTTGTGATATTCTCCGCAACGAATTGACTATGGCTAAACCAACGCAACGAACTTTATTTTTCGGTTGGGTATGCGGATGAAGCTCATGAATAGATGGTCTTGAGGTTACCTTTTTCCGTTTTACGTCATTGGCGTTTGAATATCATTTTTGATTCTTTCCTACGCTATTTAGCTATTTCTATTCGAAGAAAAGAGAAAGTTACGGCTTCATATTTTACGGCAGTATGCTGCCGCGATGTGTTGCTTTGTGTACAAGAAAAAGGAAAAGAATAATGAAAAAAATCGCTATAGCAGTGGCTACTGTACTTGCTGGTGGTGTGATCTCAAACGTTGCACTTGCTGACACTTACATGGGCGGTAAAGTAGGTTACAACTCTCTAAACGATGCGTGTTACCTAAACGAACCTTGTGACGACGACAGTTTTGCAGCATCTATGCACTTAGGCTACAGCTTCAACAAGTACGTTGCGGCAGAGTATGGTGTTGATTACCTTGGTGACTTCACTGCAAACTTCAAAAAGCCTGGCCTAAACACCGTTGATGGTGATCTTTGGGCATTGACGCTTGCTCCTAAATTTAACCTACCACTAACGGATTCTTGGAATCTATTCGCGAAAGTTGGTGCTGCATACATGATGGCTGGTGACGAGAAAGATTTCGTACCAACTGGCTCTCTGGGTGCTGAATACCAAATCAACTACAACTGGAGCCTACGTGCTGAATACCAACGCTACCAAGATATGTCTGATGATGTAATTGAAGACATGGATTCAGATTTCTTCGGTATCGGTTTCAACTACAAGTTTGGTTCTGAGCCAGTCGTTCAAGAAAAAGCCGTTGAAGAGGTGGTAGAAGCACGTCCTGCAACCCGCATTGTAGATCACGTTTACCCTGCTCAAACAACAGCGACAGTACAATTCGACTTAGAAAGTGCAGAAGTGAAAGATGCGTCGAACCTTTCTGGTACCGTTGATTTGATGAATACTTACCCACAAGCTCAAGTTGAGATCACGGGTTACAGCGATACGACAGGTTCTGCTGCTTACAACAAGCAACTCACAGAAAAACGTGCGAAAGCCGTTGCTGACGAGTTCCAAGCAAAAGGTATTGCGGCTGAGCGTATGACAGTGAAAGGCATGGGTGAAGCTAACCCAGTAGCAAGCAACGAAACACGTCAAGGTCGTCAAATGAACCGTCGTGTTGAAGTAGTTGTCCCTGCGTTTGAATACCAAACCACTGAGAAAGCAGAATAATTCCTGCTTAAGAGACAGTTCCAAAAGCCAGCGTGTATCACGCTGGCTTTTTTGATCCCGCTTAACAAACTCAGCACTTTCATCAATTTGTCATCACCAGTTCATACCATGGCTGCCAAGTATTTGGGAGAGTGTTATGCAAAGTTTACCGCCGCTTAATTTGCTCCGAGCGTTTGAAGCCACGGCGCGATTACAGAGCTTCACTAAAGCCGCAGAGGAGCTAAATGTGACCCGTGCGGCCGTCAGTCAGCAGGTGAAATCGCTAGAACTGCAGTTAAATGCGACGTTATTCGAGCGCAAGGGTACGCACCTTACGCTGACCAGCTCAGCAAAAGAATACTGGCCTGTGGTTAACCATGTGCTTCAAACATTATCGACCACGACGCAGCATTTATTTACTCGTCCCAAGAATACGAAAGTTAACTTACATGTCGCTCACAGCTTTTGCTCTCAGTGGTTAATGCCAAGATTGGCTGATTTTCAGCGACAATTCCCAGACATTTCCTTTAAAGTCTCGACAACTGCTAATACAGTTCCAAACGCCAGTGCGATTGCGGATATCGAAATTATTAACGGAGATGGAGATTGGCAAGAGCAAGAAGCCATACGATTAACCCAAGAAAACTGGATTGTTGTCGCAAGCCCCGGCTTTATGCATTTAAACCCGATAAATGACCTCTCGCAGTTAGCTAAAGCGCCTAAAATCTGTACTAGTGGTTATCATGAATCTTGGCAAGAGTGGCTTTCACACCAAGGTTACCAAGGGAAGGTGAGCAAAGTCGTCGCCGAGTTTGAACACTCATTGCTTGCTATTCATGCTGCGATTAATCAACTTGGCGTGTTGCTGGTAAGAGACTTTCTTGTTGAGGATGAGCTGCAACAGGGCGTATTAGTCCAGGCTGGAAATTGGCATATGCCAAGTTCTGGTGCACATTATATGGTGGTTCGAGCATCCGAAAAATCACACGTAAACACCTTTGCTCAATGGTTAATACAGAGTCTTTAATGTTCGTTCAGCGAGTAAGTAGAGCGCATGTGTGGTTTGGCTATTATTAGCAGTAGCAAGTCATCAGTCTAGGACTGAGCGACATGCTTAATGACATCTAATAACCACTGATTTACCGGAGCTTGCTGTTGAGAGCGACGACAGCTCATCACGTAGCGAACATCAAGCTCTAGCCCAGCAGGAAGCGCGATACTCCGGCAACCCTTAGGAACATGTCCACTCATCGTTATGCCAAAATGATTCGTTTGCAGAAGCACTTTTTGAATCATCGCTGGATGCTCAATTTCCACTTTAGGTGTGGTTCTAAAACCCATATGTTTGAGCCTTTCCAACACTGGGTATCGGTAGTCGTTCCATCCCGGCGTTTTAAAAAGTATAAAAGGGTATTCTTCTAGTTCTTGGGAGTTTTGAGCGGGATGATCTTGTCGAACAAAAAATACCGCTTTTCCTCGCCCTAGTTCGGTCTGAACAATTGACTGTGGCAGATCTTCATCAAAGTAATGAATCGCAATGGCGTTTTCACCGTCAATTAATCGTTTTTTTGCTTCGCTACCCCAGCGCAAACATGAGAATTTTGCGTTTGGGGCGTGCTTTAGTAACTCCAAGTAAAACTTGTCACCAAAGTACTCCCAAAACAATGTGTTGGCATAAATAGTGATTGAACCGTCAAAATGAGCTGGTGAAAAATGCTGTGGTTTGATGGAATCAATACTGTTGATTATTTGCTCAAAATGCGCAATGTTCGCTTCCACAAAAGCTGTTGGTTCAAAGCCATTTTTGGTCTGAACGAATAGCGGATCATTGAGCTGAGTTTTCATCTTTGTCAGATTTTTGCTGATTGCTCCTGACGTTTTACCGAGTGATTCTGCGACTAACCGGACGTTACGTAACTCATACATCCGTTTTAATACCAAAATATTTTGAATATCCAGATTAACGCTCATACATTGTCTCGCTTGGCTTTTGTCGACAAATCATATCGCTGAATTTCTTAAGAAAAGACAACGCTCGGTCAATTTAAGTTGCTGCCTTATCCCTGATTTATTGAAGGTAACGATAAGTTATTCTTGGTTACATCAGTTTATTAGCATGGATTTCCATTTGGTAAATAATGGCTTTCCTCGTATGAGCGCGTTTCTGTTGTTACAGTTTTTCCACCGACAGAAAGTAAGAACGATAATAGAGGTGATGTATGAAAAAACTAATCGCACTTGTTTTGATGGTTTGCTCAACAAACGTAGCATTTGCTGGTGATGGGTCATACACGGGCACGATTGATATGACGATGGCAACGAAAAATCAGGTTGACGTAGAGCGTTCAGATTCTCAATTGACGCTGAAGGGTCGCAATGAAATGGCCTATGGCGGTGTAACAATCCATTCGGATGCTGCAACTCAAAAAATTGAACTTCGTGGTCGACGTGATTAATCGAATAGTTTCTTGTTAAGAAAATGCCGCGAAGAACGCGGCATTTCTATATGTAATATCATCAGATCATAATTACCAGATAAGCGTATGGTGAGAAGCTAAGCGCAATGACCACCTGCCATTATTCGCATGGCGGTGCCATATGAATGACAGCTAAGCCCCCCAAAGAGGTTTCACGGTATTTTTTATTCATATCTTTACCAGTCTGATACATGGTTTCGATAACTTTATCTAAAGAAATTAAACATTTACTTGTGCGCTTTAATGCCATACGCGATGCATTAATCGCTTTCATTGCTCCCATGGCATTTCTTTCAATACAAGGTACTTGAACCAAGCCGCCAATCGGGTCACAAGTCATACCCAATGAATGCTCCATCGCAATTTCCGCAGCAATACAAATCTGCTCGTTACTGCCCCCTCTTAGCGCTGTTAAGCCAGCGGCAGCCATGGATGAAGAAACCCCAACTTCTCCCTGACACCCCACTTCTGCACCAGAAATTGACGCGTTAGTTTTATATAAGATGCCGATAGCGCCGGCGACTGCGAGAAAGTCTTTTAGCTGTTTAACATCGAGCTCTTTGATGAAGCGATGGTAGTACATCAATACCGCCGGAATCACCCCTGCTGCACCATTCGTTGGAGAAGTGACGACTTGCCCTCCTGCTGCATTTTCTTCACTAACCGCAAAGGCGAAGAGATTGATCCAATCCATGATCTCCATCGGATCGTTTTCAACTGCAGCGTTGGCTTCGAGCTTTTTCAAAAGGTTTGGTGCTCGACGAGTGACATTTAGACCACCTTCCAAAATCCCTTCCGTATCGAAGCCACGTTGCATGCAGAGCGACATCACTTTCCAAATTTGCTCTGCTCTTTGGTTAATTTCTTCGTCTGAGCGAAATGCGAGTTCGTTTTGGAGGATCATGCCTCCCAAGCTGAAACCGTTCGTCTCGGCTTTTTCCAGCATCTCATCTGCGGATGTAAACGGAAATGGTACTGCGACCTCATCTTGTTGCGTGCCGTTCTCTAGTTCGTCGGCGGTGGCGATGAATCCGCCCCCAATGGAGTAATAAATTTCAAACGCGACTTGATCTCCAGCAGCGTCTAATGCCGTAATCGTCATGCCATTTTCATGCAAGGGAAGGTTGTCGCTATGAAAGACGATGTCATGGTCGTAGCTAAACTCAATCTGGTGTGTACCGGCGAGCATGAGCGTATTATTGTCTATGGTATTTTGTAGCGCACTTTTGGCACTGCTCATTTTGATGGTATCAGGTTTATTTCCCATCAAACCAAGGACCGTGGCTCGGTCTGTATGGTGCCCTCGACCTGTCAGTGACAATGAGCCATAAAGGTCCACTTGCACCCGATGCACTTTCGCCATAGAGTCGCTAACTAGCTGAGTGAAATGGAATCCGGCAAGCATAGGACCATTAGTGTGGGAGCTGGATGGCCCGACACCAATTTTAAATATATCGAAAATCGACAGCATAATTGACTTCCTTTAGCAGTGAACCTTTATAAAGGTCTCTAGAACAGTGTTGTTAACTAGATGTTAAAGCTTGTGGGTCGGGAGTGAAAGAAGATTTTTGTAACACTGCCAACTAAGCGCGAGATTTTAAAATGAAGTTAGACAACATCGTCATCGTTTTAGGTAAACGCCTCGTCAATAACAGGTTGACCTCTGAGGGCATAACAAGAGTCGAAGCTTTGTCTTGTAGGACTGCATCACTACCGACAGAGCGAACGGCGATTATTTTTTGTGGCGGAGTAACGCAAGGACAAAGTGTTTCTGAAGCAGAGGCGATGTACGCGTATTTTAGAACCCTAAACGCAGACTCTGTGAATCCGTTCCCTGAACGTCATATACTCTTAGAAACGGAGTCGTTGAACACGTTTCAAAACATGCGTTATGTTTCCCAAGTTTTGTGCAAAAGTGGGTTGTTCGAGTTATGGTTGGGGCATCCGGTTGAGGTTATCTTGCTGTCTAATGACTACCACCTCGAACGAATCATTGATACCCAGAATTTGATGGATGAGCAAGGCTTATTACGAGTACTTAAATCCGATTGCGAATCCATGGGGGTGACCCTCAATATTCCACTGGATATCAGCAAACATATTAGCGTGCCATACCCACATAAAGGGCTTATGGCGGAGACATTCTTGCTACTCGATGAACTCACAACCTACCGAGTTTATTTAGAAGGGGTCAAGCATGGCGTATTTTTCCGAGATTTATCAATTGTCCGAAAAAAGCCACTTATGATCGCAAGAGATGCTATTCACAAATTGCTCTCTTTCCCGCTCGATAAAGAGGCTTTGCAAGATATTGAAGAAATGAAAAAGGCCGTCGAAATGACGGCCTTGGATGAATCTGTAGGTGCTGCGGAAAAGGCATTAAGTATCTTCCATCCGATACTGACTGCATTGAACCGTCGCTTTGATCCTGAGTCTATTCATTAAGCTCGCGTTTTGTACGGACGGCGCTTAATGCGATCAAACAGTAGCAAAGCAGTTCTATACCTTCTTCTGAGATATTTTTAACATCACGGATGTAATTTTCATCCATCACTTGTTGCCAAAAACTGCCCATACCATACAAACGAGAGAAGACTAATAATAGCATCACAGCGCCTACTAATAGCTTCATATGTGGCACCGTTAAAATGGTCGCCATTTCGTTCATGGTACCTTTACCACCTTGGTAGGCTTTGGCGCAAGCCAGTGCGGTGACAGCAAGTGCTGGGAAAACCCAAGAGCCATGATGAATCATGTCTGTCCAATAGTCCGTTTCGCGAATAATAAGTACTGCAAAAAATCCTGCAATCAAAATAGCCGCATGCTTTAGCTGAGGCTGTTGTTTCGATAAGCTGAAAAACGACCATGATGCAATAGCAAGCATCACAAGCTGGAGCGTTTCTGTAACGGAAAGCTCGCCAAGGCTTGATCCCAACACGACATAATCAAGACGAAGACTAAGGTTAACGAGAATACTGATAGCGACAATCATCAAGGCGTTTAAACTCGATTTATAAATAATGCGCTTTGATTTTTCAGTAACAACGTTGCTTGGGGCTGACTCGGCTTCTTTTACTATTTGTGTTTTCATCTTGCTCACCTGTCCCAGAAAATGTGGAAGAAATGTGAATTAGTGTGATCTGTGTTTGGAATTTTATTGTCCAAGTGGAAAGTTATGTCAGAGAAATGTCAAGAATAGAACACTGTTCGATATAGGGTCGATGTGCGGTAAAGTCAGGGATATGTAAAAACAACGTAAGAACACTTTGATAAATCAAATAAAAAAGGAGCCAAAAGGCTCCTAAGTGATAGAGGGAAGGTGACGTATCGACAAAAATAATTAGTAGTTGTCACCCTCATTTTCTTTGTGATTCTCGCGATAGTATTCCCATTGCTCGACGCGTTCATTGTCCGACAGCACACAGTAAGTGACACGTTCGCCGTTTTCCGACACGGTATCCAGCTCACCACCTTGCTGAACACAGTATACGGCTGCGGGATTTGCAACGGAGGTATACTCAGTTGATCGGGTCGCTCCCTCGTAAGTTGAACAACCAGCCAGTACCAATGTTGCAGCCATAGCCATCATTAAATTTGTCTTTTTCATTCTTTATCTCCGCATGGGGTGGGCGAGTATTGTATTGATTATAGGCAACTTTAAGAGATTATTGTCTTATCGATGTTAAAAGTAAGAGGGACGTATAAGAATTTAGATATTCTCATTTATTGCTGATTAGCACGTCACACTTCTGTTCTTGGCGTATTGTTGTGAAGGTCATATCAATCACTTCCTGACAAGCGCTCGAACGTACTTGGCCTACAACAATGATTTAAAGTGTGAAATTCGGTAATATGCGCACAAAACATTGACCGTGGTATTTTCGATGAGACATTTAAAATCGACCGTTCATCCAGACATAGAGCATTTGGATGACAAAATTGTTTTTCAGCGCAATGCAGCGCGAGCCATTGTACTTGATGGTGAAGATGTGCTGTTGCTCTATACAGAACGTTACCATGACTACACGCTACCAGGCGGTGGTATTGATGATGGTGAAGATGTCATTGCTGGATTAGTCCGTGAATTAGAGGAAGAAACGGGCGCCCAAAATATACATGGTATTAAGCCTTTCGGAATCTTTGAGGAGTTTCGTCCGTGGTACAAGGATGACGCTGACGTGATGCACATGGTGTCGTATTGTTATACATGTAAAATCGAACGTGAGCTAGGCGAAACGGCGTATGAAGATTACGAAGTTAAAAATGGAATGCGCCCGGTATGGATGAACATACACGAAGCAATTGCACACAATGAAAAAACGATGGCAGAAAGCCCGAAAAAAGGCATGAGCATTGAGCGCGAAACGTTTTTACTTCAGTTGATTTCTAAAGAATTACTATAAACAGCTAGTTTGCATCATTACGACTTAGCTTCTGTTGGCTCTATTGTGGGCAAAGATTTTAGAGCAATAAAAAAGTCCGGACTCCCCCCCGGAACCCGGACTTATTCCAGACGCGCAAGCGAAGCGTCATCTTGATATGTTAGATTTGTTTCGAACTATGAAAACAATAGCTGTTTTACATTTAGTGTGTAAATAATTATTAGGTCTGACCATTGGTTTTCATGTTTTTTGCAAACGCAATGTGACGCATATCTACCCAATTGCCAAGCGCAATTGGGGCGCTTTTTAGTAAACCACTACTCTTTCTTATCTTTGAGATACCTTACCTCAACTTTTTTGCACACGTTTGCATAGAGATCACGAGTTTTCAAATCCGCCGAACAGGATCTTGTGATTTTACGTTTCTCTGACATTGAGCTCTGTCGTCGCTTTTATCACAAATTAACTAGCGGAGGCAGTCGGCTAAAGTCGACCAGCGGTTGTGAAATCATAGGAGCGTCTGGAGCAAATAAGAGTAAAGGTTGAAATGATGAGGATTGTAACTGACCGATATCTATCAACTTTTCCAATGCATAGAAGCGGCTGACATATTGGCGAGTCTCGTTAGGCAGCGTGAGTTGTTGGAAATCTCGACTTCCTGCTCGCTGAATAGCACGTGCAACACGTCCTTCTCCGGCATTGTATGCAGCTAAAGTGAGAGCCATATTTTGATCGAATTTGTTGTATAAAAACGCCAGGTACTTGAGCGCGGCCGTTGTGCTGGCTTCTGTGTCAAAGCGATCGTCTTGTTTTGTATTTATCGTTAATCCGAATCGTTTCGCTGTGGTTGGTATCAATTGCCAAAGTCCGGCGGCGTTAGCATGAGAAACGGCTTTGGGATTGTAAGAAGACTCTAACATTGGCACTAAGGCTAGGCTATTTGGTAATGAGTGGTTTTGAAGCTGTTTGAAAATGTGGTTAATTACCGGTTTGGATGAATCGAGACGCTTGGCAATTTGTGGTTTGTATGGGGCTAATACTTGATACTGCGTTTGAATATCGACAGCATTTGGTTTTGCCTGGCATGTGAATGGAAGGTAGGACAGAAAGGCAATAAAAATAAAAAGGCCTACAGTACTCAGCCGAGATGGCGACTGAATCTGTAGGCAAGACGAACATCGTTTAGAACGATTTATCTTCATAAGTGTGTTGCACAGGTTGTTTGAGTTGACTGACCAACTCATGGAACGCCGCAGAGCTGTGGCCATTGCTCTGATTGTATTGTTGGCACTGACTTACCAACGTTTCCAATAGCGCCCATTGTTTTCTAGCTTGCATACCTATTTGGGCAGGCAAAGCATTGAAAATTCGTTTTACGCTGGCGTCATTACACGCTAACCCCAGCGCTCGCATACACTGGCTTCTGTCATTGGCGGAGCGGCTGAGTTTATTGAGTATCGGCATTTGTTTCTGAACATTGTCGTTCAGTGCCTCTCCATCAAACTTTAAGTACAATACCTTTTGCTGCTGCAGCAAAGGAAGCAGTTGTTGATAAAGCTTAATATCCTCAGATATAGAGCGAACAAATTGTTGAATTCGCTGCGATACTGCGCTTGCCATGATGTCTTCCTAGCGTTTTATTACTCGTGACCTGTATGGAACTGCATGATTGCCTTGGATAGCACTTTTGTATCTAGGCTAAGTTCACCACGCGCTAATGCGTTGCGTACTTGTTCTACTTTTTCCATATCAACATCAGGTAGTGATGCCATTTCAGCTTGAGCGCGATCTATCGCTACGGTATTCGCTTGAAATGCAGGCTCTTGTACTTTGCTCTGTTCGACGACGTCGACAGGCTGTTTGCTTGCTTGCTGTAATTTTGTTTGTGGGACATGACCGCCCGCGACTTTGTCGATTTTCATGCTGTGGTCCTCATCATCATGTTCTAAATTAAGTAGGCGGTTAGAATGTGATAAACATTAAATATTTTTTTTGTACTCGAAGTTCAGTGTTACTGACGAGAGCCAAAATTAAAAAATGTTACCCCGAGTCAAAAAATCAAAATTGAGTATGAACCTGGTTTAATCCAGTTACGACTGCTCTTATGACCTTGCCCGAACTTGGGTTTTCCACGTCAATTTGTTGCCCTTTCGCTCCATCTTCTAAGGCGACTCCTTTTGTGCTGGCACTAAATCCATTTTTGCTCGCAATGACTATGACTTCATTGCCTTTCTCGATTAGAGGTGGGGCCGACAAATTGGATGGATTAACCACTTGTCCAGCCCTCAAACGACGAGAGGTTTCTAAGCCTACTGCTTGCTCGGGGCGAGTATAAAAATCGTCTTGGCGAGAGATGGTTCGGGTTTCAAGCTTTATGTGTTTAGCCGTTACGACTTCATTTCGGCCAACCGTGGTTGTCGCGACCAAAACAGGCAGAGTCAGCGAAGACTTTATCGTAACGTTAATTCGCCATGGTGATGCGATATTGTCGCAGCTGACTGAGCGCTTGAGGTTACCGACTGGCAACGTGTTGTTGTCACGACCTGTGATAACTAAAGGCGATTGACATTCTGGCAAGTGATTGGCGGAACCGGGCACCCACATGTCGAAGTCCAGTTTGTACTTCCCCCACTGATTGGAGAGCGCTACGCGATCCACCTCTTGTTCGAAATCCGTTGCTACAACGGACCTTATCTCTTCAACGCTTAGGGTTTTGTCATTGGTGTTGGCGAATGCTTGTTCTGATGTCAAAGCGAGTAACGTCAGCATTATTGTTGAGGAAGTGGACACTTTCCTCTTGTTTTTAATGCTTTCCGAGAACCGGAAGTTTGGCTTCCATCCTTGTTTGTAAATCATTGATATATATGGCTATTTTTTATGGCACGTATCTTGTTTGTATGTTGGCGTATTCGAGCCAACTGTAAGGAAGATGCATGGCGATCACATTTGAAAATGCTTTAGGAGTACATCCAGAGGCACTTAATTTTCGCGTTCAGCGTACCAAAGTCCTCGCCAGTAACCTAGCAAATGTTGACACCCCTGGGTATTTGGCGAAAGACCTAAGTTTCACCACCGTAATGAACCAAGTAACGGCAGGTGGTGTGAACAAACCGGTGCCAAAGTTCCAGGTTCAGGCCCAATACTCGGTGCCTTACCAGAATAGCAAAAATGGCAACACCGTAGAGCTTGGTGTTGAACAAGCAAAATTCACGCAAAACAACATGGACTTTCAAACTAGCCTGACGTTTCTCAACATGAAATTTAATGGCTTAGCGAAAGCGATTGAGGGACGTTAATTATGTCATTCACTGATATTTACTCGATCACTGGTTCCGCGATGACAGCACAAACTGTGCGTCTGAATACGGTAGCCAGTAACCTAGCAAACGCAGATGCAGTATCTGCAAATCCAGAAGATGCTTATAAAGCGCTTAAGCCAGTATTTGCGACTGTGTACCAAAAAACGCAAATGACAACAGAAAATGGAGCTTATCCCAATGCAGAAGTTCGCATTGTTGACGTTGTTAAAAATGCGGGAGATGCAGAGAAGCGTTTTGAGCCGAACAACCCACTGGCTAATGATGAAGGCTATGTGTTTTACCCAGATATTGATGTAGTTGCTGAAATGGCAGACATGATGTCCGCAACACGCAGCTTCGAAACGAATGTTGAAGTATTAGCCAATGTAAAAAGTATGCAGCAAGGTCTGCTTAGATTAGGGCAGGGCAGCTAATGAGTATTGCACAATACACCCCTTT
This sequence comes from Vibrio sp. sp1, assembly GCF_016920955.1. Classification (NCBI taxonomy): domain Bacteria; kingdom Pseudomonadati; phylum Pseudomonadota; class Gammaproteobacteria; order Vibrionales; family Vibrionaceae; genus Vibrio; species Vibrio sp. sp1. The sequence continues at coordinate 101,875 of NZ_CP060590.1, read as the reverse complement.
ATCGTCTGACGCTCCAGTAAATACAAAAGCAAAAGACAGCAACGGTATCTCACCAAACCCTAAAGACATGAACAGCGCTTCTTCATTGGAGAATGAGTTTATTTCTTTGATGGTGGCTCAAATTCAAAACCAAGACCCACTTAATCCCCTTGATGGTACGGAATACGTTGGTCAATTGGCTCAGTTCTCGCAGGTACAAAGTACCGAGAATATGTCTAAGACAATGCAACAGAGCATGGTGTTACTGGACAACATGCAAGTGCTATCAACAGCGGGCCTTGTTGGGCAAACGGTTTACGTCAATGCGGATGAATTTCAGCTTGGTGAAGACGTACAAAACGGAAAAATCGAACTCGCTCATAGCTCAAACCAAGTCACGTTAGTTGTTAAAGATGAATTTGGTCAATCAACTAAAGTGCCACTAGGTGCTCACGGCAAAGGTGACGTCGACTTTTCAATTAATCCTGAAGAACTTGGTCTTAAACCAGGCAAATACTCAGTGGCCGTAGAAGTGCAAGAAGGGCAAGCAAGTCCAAATGTGCTGATGGCAGGCACTGTTGAGCAAGTGCGCATTCCTAATACCGGTGGCGCAGCATTAGTCAATGTCCATGGCGTTGGCAACGTTCCTTTCTATCAAATCACTCAGTTTGGTGCTTAACCAAATACGGAAATCAGAGGTCTATTTATGAGTTTTAACATCGCACTAAGTGGTCTGGACGCGACCAACACAGAGCTAAACACAATCAGTCACAACATTGCCAACGCATCAACGTATGGTTTTAAAGGTGGCCGCACAGAATTCTCCGCTGTATATAACGGCATGCAACCTGGTGGTGTGGAAGTCGCGTCAATTTCACAGAACTTCGACAAAGACGGCAGTATCACAGGAACTGGCCGTGCGATGGACCTAGCTATTAATGGCGGTGGCTTTTTTGTTACTAAAGATAATATGGGTCAAATGTTGTACACACGTTCAGGTGTGTTCTCAACGGATAAGAACAACTTTGTTACGGCTAACAGCGGTGCAAAGCTTCAAGGTTACAGTGTCGATAGCAACAACAACCTAATGACAGGCTCTGTGGGTAATATTCAGGTATCGACTTCCTCGCTGAATGCTAAAGCAACAGACAGCTTAGATTTTGTTGCGAACTTCGACGCAAGCGCGTCTGTTATTGATAAAGCCGTAACGCCATTCAATCCAAAAGATCCAAGCTCATTTAACTCGTCTTACACAACAAAAGTCTACGACTCATTGGGTAACTCGCACACGGTAACTCAGTACTTTACTAAGACTGCTTCTAACTCGTGGGAAGTGAACGTTCAAGTAGATGGCGGTACGACGCCAGTAGCAACTGTGCCTGTAACGTTTGGTAAAGACGGCTCGCTTTCAGCACCAACTGCGCCGTTTAATGTTTCATTCCCTGCAGCAGGCGCGAACGCGATGAGTGTAGACATTAACCTGAAAGGCAGCACGCAATTTGGTGCAGCTTTTGGCGTAAGTACTAATAGCCCAAACGGTTACACATCAGGTGAACTTGCAGGTGTACGCGTTGAAGGTAACGGCATGGTTTACGCGACTTACACTAACGGCCAATCACAGCTACAAGGTCAGGTTGTTCTTGCTGATTTTGCAAACACACAAGGCTTAGCGAAAGTGAGTGGAACATCATGGACTCAAAGCTTTAGCTCAGGTGCTCCAATTATGGGTGTTCCGGGTTCAGGTACGATGGGTGACCTAACTCCGGGTGCATTAGAAGGTTCTAACGTTGACTTAACCAGCGAGCTTGTTGCTCTAATGACTGCACAACGCAACTACCAAGCAAACGCAAAGACAATTTCTACCAGCGACAAGCTTACTCAAGCTTTGTTTAACGCGGTGTAATGGGAGTTTTGCATGGATAGTTTGTTATTTACGGCAACGTCGGGTGCCAGCCGAGTTCTTAAAGCGCAGCACGTTCGTTCAAACAACTTATCAAATGCTGATACTGCGGGTTTTCGAGCGGATATGGAGCGTGTGCGTAGTGTAGAGATGCAAGGCCCAGGTTTTGATGGTCGCACTATGGTTGTGACCAACTCTGCCTCAACACGTTTCGACGCTGGCGATATTGTGAAAACAGGACGTCCGTTGGACGTTGCGGTTATGGGGGAGGGATATCTCTCTGTAGAAACCCCAGCGGGTAACGAAGCTTACACCCGTGCAGGCAATATTCAGGTCGATACTTTTGGCGCTCTAACAATCAATGGGTTCCCTGTCCTCGGTGAAAATGGTCCTTTGGTTGTGCCGGATTATCAAAAGATTGAAATCAGCGAGCGTGGTCAAGTCTCAGTGATCCCACCAGGTGGCGGCGCAGAAATTGTGGCAGGCACTTTGAAGTTGGTTAAACCGGAAATTAATCAACTGCAAAAAGAGAGCGATAGCTTGCTGCACAGCGTAGATGGCGTGCCATTCGCGGCAGATGAAACCGTGCAACTCTCTCCTGAGCACATTGAGGGCAGTAACGTATCTGCTATTGATGAATTGGTTAGTGTGATGTCGCTGACGCGCAACTTTGAAATGCAGGTGCGCATGATGAAAACGGCGGAAACTCTAGCAAAAGCTGGTAACAAATTAATGGCGGCGAGCTAAGTCTCGCCCCGCAAGGAGTAAAAAATGCATTCAGCATTATGGGTAAGTAAGACAGGCATGGCAGCGCAAGACACGAAGATGACTGCCATTTCTAACAACCTAGCAAACGTAAACACGGTTGGCTTTAAGCGTGACCGAGTCGTATTTGAAGATCTTTTCTACAGCATTCAGCGTCAACCAGGCGCACAAGTAGACCAAGTTAACGAACTACCAAGTGGTATTCAGCTAGGTAGCGGTGTTCGCGTTGTTGGCACACAAAAAGTGTTCACGCAAGGTAATACCCAAAACACAACGCAAGAGTTGGATCTTGCTGTAATGGGTCAGGGTTTCTTCCAAATAGAAAACTCGGACGGACAGATCATGTATACACGTAATGGTCAGTTCCATCGAAACTCAGAAGGCTTAATGGTGAACAGTCAGGGCCTGCCTTTAGAGCCTCAAATCCAGATCCCAGACAATGCGGTCTCTTTCTCTGTGGGTGTTGATGGCACAGTGACTACAACAACAGCAGACGATCCAACACCTCAGCAGCTTGGTCAAATTACACTTGCAAAATTCATCAATCCAGCCGGCTTAGAGGCCATGGGTGGCAACTTATTCCGTGAAACGGAAGCCAGCGGTCCAGCTGATGAGCTGATTGCAGGAGCTGATGGCGCCGGCATTATCAAGCAAGGTGCACTGGAAGGGTCAAACGTACAAGTAGTAGAAGAGATGGTCGACATGATCACCACTCAACGTGCGTATGAGATGAATGCGAAAGTGGTCTCTGCTGCAGATGACATGCTGAAGTTTGTTTCGCAATCAATGTAAGTATGAAATTGGTGATGATGAAGGAAAAAGCAATGAAATGGCTTTCTAAGAGTTGGGCAGTAGCCGCCGTGTTGCTGGTGGGATGTGCTGGCCGTCAGGAATTTATTCCGCCTGAGCCGAATGCTGAGGAATATGCACCACCAACGCTCGATTACACGCTGCCGGAAACCCAATCTGGTAGCCTTTATCGTCACCAATACACGATGACTCTGTTCCAGGATCGTCGTGCTTACCGAGTTGGCGATGTATTAACGGTTCAATTATCAGAAGAAACCTCATCGAGTAAAAATGCGGGTACTAAGTTCGGTAAAAGTTCAGCAATTAACCTTGTGGCGCCGACCATAGGCACGAAAACTATCGATGAGTTAGGGGTTAGCGTGGATGGCAAACGTAACTTCGATGGCAGTGCATCAAGTTCACAAGGCAACAAGCTTCAAGGTGCCATTACGGTAACGGTACACGAAGTATTACCTAATGGCGTATTGCGTATCAGCGGTGAAAAATGGCTTCGTCTGAATCAAGGCGACGAGTTTATTCGTCTAACCGGTATCGTCCGTGTGGATGATATTAACCGCAGTAACCAAGTTTCTTCTCAACGAATTGCTGATGCAAGAATTACCTACGCAGGTCGCGGAGCGCTAGCTGACAGCAACGCAGCCGGGTGGCTAACTCAGTTCTTCAACAGCCCATGGGTACCTTTCTAATGAAGACAATGCAATCTTTCTTTATGTCTCTCCTATTGGTGTTGACCTTGGGACTACCAGGCACTTCACGTGCTGAAGCGGAAATTCCGATCATGGACTTGGTCGATGTTCGCGGCATTCGAGAAAACCAACTGGTTGGTTATGGTTTGGTAGTTGGCTTAGCCGGCCAAGGTGACCGAAACCAAGTGAAATTTACCTCTCAATCTATTACCAACATGCTACGTCAGTTTGGGGTTCAAATTGATGACAGTATGAACCCTAAGCTACGAAATGTGGCTTCTGTGAGTGTGACAGCGTCCGTTGACCCAATGGCAGGCCCAGGACAAACGTTGGATGTGGTTGTGTCTTCAATCGGTGATGCAAAGAGCCTTCGCGGTGGTACGTTATTGCTAACGCCTTTACGTGGTATTGATGGCGAAGTGTACGCGATTGCGCAAGGTAACGTGGTTGTGGGCGGCTTATCTGCAGAGGGGCGAAGTGGCTCCAAAGTAGAAGTAAACACACCAACGGCGGGTCGCGTTCCGAATGGTGCGACTTTAGAGAGAGAAATCAAAACCGATTTCAACCAACGTGATGAAATCACCCTAAACCTGCGCAAGCCTAGCTTCACTACAGCAAAAAATATTGCGCGTGAAATTAACAACACTTTTGGACCTAAAGTTGCAGTTGCGATCAATAAAGCGCGCATTGATATGCGTGCACCAAAAGATACACAGCAGCGTGTCGTCATGATGTCGATGCTTGAAGAAATGAGCGTCGTTGAAGGCCGTAAACCTGCTCGTATTGTCTTTAACTCTCGCACTGGCACCGTAGTGATCGGTAAGAGTGTCAAAGTGAGTGAAGCAGCAGTAAGTCACGGTAACTTGACCGTGCGAATTTCTGAATCACAACAAGTTAGTCAGCCTAATGCGTTTGCAAATGGCGATACGAAAGTCGTTAACCAAACGGACCTTGATGTGAATGAAGATCTCGCTCAGATGGTGATTTGGCCTCCAGGCACGGAACTTAACACCATAGTTAATGCGGTAAATAGTTTAGGTGCCACGCCTACAGACTTGATGTCTATCCTGCAAGCTTTGAGTGAAGCGGGTGCATTGAACGCTGAATTGGTCGTGATATAAGGAGTTAAGGATGAAGCTAGACAGTACCAATGAACAAACTCAGTTAAATTCGATGCTTTATCACGACAATAGTGCATTGGCTAACATCAAGCATAGTCGTGATCAAGAAGGCGCACTTGAAGTCGTCGCAGGTCAATTTGAGGCAATGTTCCTACAAATGGTGTTACGCCAAATGCGCAGCAGTAGTGATGCTCTTGCTGATAAAGACAGCCCGTTCGCCAGTCAGCAACAAGGGGTATTCCGTGATATGTATGACGGTCAGCTGGCGATGGAACTAGCAAAGAAACAGAGCTCAGGCATTGCCAATATGCTCATCCAGCAGCTGAGCCCGTCTATGCGTGAGGTTGCTTTCGATGCTGCGCGCAACATCTCATCCGCTAACGATGGTAAAGGTTCGAATTCTGAATCTATCTCACAAGTAGATTCTAAAGAGGTGGAGAAGAATTCAAGCCTATTTAATACCGCTTCTCAAGCCGTCGCCTCTGTTAAACAGGTATTCGGTGAGGCCGGTATGACTACCGCGTTTTCTCAGCCGTTGATCAGAAAAATGGAGCTGTAAATGAACCTAGTTAATATTGCCCTTTCAGGTTTAGGCGCGAACCGTGTGGCCCTAGACGTAACCGCGCAAAACGTGGCAAACGTGAATACCGTGGGTTACAGTCGTCAACAAGCGTTGATGGCGTCTGTCGATGATGGTAAAGCCAATCGCTTAAGTCCAGGTTTAGGGGTAGAAGTCACTAGCATTCGCCGCGTTACTGATCAATTTCTGATTAAGCAAACGTGGTCGACTAACAGTATGGCGGCATACGCATCTGGATACACCAGTAACATGAGTCAGCTGGAGAATACGCTTGGTGCCGATGGTTTCAGTATATCGGCTGGCTTGGACTCGCTAAACGCTGCGCTTAACGATGCGACCGTTAAGCCGGAATCCATACCTTACCGCCAGCAGATCATTAACGAATCTGAAGCTTTGGCCCGCCGTTTTAATACGCTTACCGAATCTTTATACAATCAACATAAAGACATGAGCGATCAACGTAATGCAGCGCTTAACCACGCGAATAGCCTTATGGAAAATATCGCGAAGGTGAACAAGCAACTGGTAGAGATGCAAGGTACAGGTGGTAACCCATCACAGTTAATGGATGAACGAGATAGGTTAATCGGTGAGTTATCTCAAACCATTGAAATCAAAACAACACAGCAGCATGACGGCAGTGTTCAGGTCACACTAACCTCTGGTCAACCGCTTGTGATGGGTACGGACCATGGCAAACTGGAAGCCATTCCTGACCCGAGTGATCCTTACTTGGCGGACTTACACGTCACGTTCTCGAATCAAAGTTTTGCGATTGGTGACTCGCTTGGTGGCAAATTAGGTGCGATTAATGACTATCAAACCGAAGTGTTGAAACCAAACCAATTGGCTCTGAATGACATGGCGAAAGCTCTCGCGGATGAATACAACGCCGTGCTTGCGACTGGCAAAGACTTAAATGGCAACCCAGGTAAACCTTTGTTCAGCTATGACCCAGCAAACCCTGCAGCCAGTTTGGATATTACCAAGCTAACTCCAGATGAGCTTGCGTTCTCAAGTGATGGAACACCTGGTAACGCAGATGCGTTGCAATCATTGATCGAGTTAAGCAACAAGCCAGTGGCGGTATCAGGTTACGGCTCAGTAAGCTTGAACGATGCCTTTAGTTCAATGGTGGGTCAAACCGCAATTAAAGCACGCCAAGCTAATGCTGATTATCAAGCGAAGTTAGCCATGAACAAGCAAGCGCACGCAGCTCGCGATAATGTTAGTTCCGTAAACAGCGATGAAGAAGCGGCTAACCTAATGATGTTTGCTAATGCGCACAATGCCAACATGAAAGTGATCAGCACAGCAAATCAACTGCTCGATTCTATTCTGCAGTTATTCTAAGAGGAAAGTTTAGATGCGAATTAGTGACAATCAATTTAGTCAAATGATGTTGCACAGCTTGCAGAGCAATAGCGCGGGATTAGGCGAAGCTCTGCAACAGATGTCTACTGGCAAGCGCTTAACCAAGCTGTCTGATGATCCAATGGCTTCGATCAAGTTGCTTAACTTAGACCGAGAAACCAGTGCGATTGCTCAGTACAAAAACAACATTGAAAACGTAAAAACGACGCTATCGAGTCAAGAAACCCATTTAGATTCGATCAAAGAAAGCTTAAAAAGCATGCGAGACATCGCGCTTTGGGGTGCGAACGGCTCTCTTACTGACGAAAGTCGTGGCGGTATGATTACAGAGCTTAAGAGTTACCGTGACTCTATTGAGTCGTCTTTTAACGCGCAGGATGAAGAAGGGCACTACCTTTTCTCTGGTACTAAAACGGATACTGCGGCTGTAAGTAAAGCGAGCGGCAGCTACGTAATTGAAGGTAATAGTGACAAGCGCGTAGTAACAATTGCTAAAGGTGTCACGATGGATTCCAATATGACTGCAAAAGAAATATTGGACCTTGGGGGAGGCCATAACGTGCTTAACCAAATTGATGCGCTGATCAAAGAGTTTGAGAGCCCTACCGCCAACTTCAGAGCTGAAGTTGAGGCGAGTATCAGCGCTATCGACGATACTTTTTCAAACGTACTAGGGACCATGACTGAGATTGGTGGTCGACACAACAACTTAGATCTTGTTGGTGGCGCGCACAGTGAAAACAAGCTGTTCGTTGACAAAGTATCTGGAGACCTCTCTGCTCTGGACTATGGTGAAGCGTCGGTACGATTGAGTAATTACATGGCCGCTTTGCAAGCAACGCAAGCAAGCTATGTGAAGATCGATGGTTTGTCGCTGTTTGACCGTTTATAAGGTTAGGAAGTTCTTTTTATGGTAATGAGTACAGTAGAGGTTAGACCCCATAGCATACGCTTAGGTGGACAAGAACAAGCCTCTATCATGCCGACCCGTTCTGCAGACTCAAGTACGGCAATTAAACCGCGCCCGGCGCAAATTCAGGCTGACACTGCGTCAGCCTACTCTGTATCTGGTATTCAGCTTACGCAGGGTCAGCAGCAAGCCACGGCGGTTCAGATCGCGTCCAAATCGCTGCAGGTGATTGGCAAAGAGCTCACGCAAATTAAACGTGGTTTGACGCAAGCTATTAATCAAGGCGTACAAAATGTTCCTGGTTTGCAGGATACATTGGTTCGTTCTAAAGCCACCATCCAAAAAGTCGTTGAGCAAGCACGTTTCGATGGCCAGAAAGTCCTAAATAACGAACTGAACTTAAAACTGGATAAAGCGGACATTCGTCGCTTTTCTATTCCAGGTTTGAATGTTCATCGCTTAAGCGACAAGGCCGAGCAAATCCGTTTGGATTTTCCTCAAGGTCAAGCGGTGATGATTCAGTTTGATGGACAATCAGACGGTGAGCGAACGGTCAAAATGCTGGATCGCAGCTTGATTGCGTTAGGAATGCGAGCCTCATTAGCCGATGATGGCAGCATTTTATTTGAAGCCAGAGACAACGCTTATCAACAAATGCAGCAAAAGGTGATGGTAACGGGGGAAGGGCACCGATTCCCTGCGGGACAGCCTAACGTTTTGAACTTAAAGTCTGAGCCAGATGGTATTGCGGAGCTCGGGTTTGATCTAGGCTCACGCGATGGCATCAAGCAGACGATTGCCAAAGTAAATCAGCATCTGAAACAAGTTCAAACGAGCTTGCAGGAAGCGAAAGCTTTTCATGGTGAACTGAATACTCAAATGCGTTCTATCCAAACCAAAACCGCACAGCTTTCAGTCAATGAGGTGAATGCAAAACTGGATGGATTCATGCAAAAGTCTGGCGAGTTTACTTCGACTTTTCAGGCATTGAATGCGCAAGCAAACGTGCGTCGTCATACTGTGGTCGCTTTACTGAAGTAACGAACACTCCAATGATTCCCGGCTTTACACTGTTATCGTCCCCCAATAACGAAAACAGCGCACTGTCGGGAATCTCTCTTCGACTCGTCTAGGGCTCGAGTGCTTTTGCCACCGAACGATTCAATTTCTGGAATAGCCATCCAAGTGCTATCAAAGACGCACCTAAGCCTAAGAAGCTTATCGCTCGCCAGAACCCATCCAGAGAGCTCACATCCCATAAGAATACTTTCAGTGCGACACAGGCAAGGACCACTAGACCGACACGCTGCATCATCAGCCCCTGTTGGGTGACGCCGTGCCAAGTCAGCAATCCACCTACGAGCAAGCCAGCCACTGAATAACTGAACAACTCAGCCATGCTGGTTGGCTGATACAGCATCATCGATGTGGTTTGCCAGAATTGACGGATAGACATCCCCAACCAAATGGCTGCAAGTAAAAAGCCTAGACTAGCAATCGCAAATCGATGAACTTGCAACGTATTCCAGCGTTTAAAGGCTGCGATAAGCAGGATGCAAGCTGGTAACAGCCAGCCGATACTCAGCATGTTAAAGATGGGAAGTGCTTGTGCCGAGACGTTATCAGTCACCAACGGCGATTCTGCCGTATTAAGCAAAATAATCAATATAGCGAACGCGCACCAAAGCAAGTAACTATAGATTTCGTAGATACGGCTTAAGCGTTGCGCAAATTGGCTGCGGTAGCTGTATACCAAACCCATAACTAATGCTTGATTGGCAAAGACTGCCGCACTTGTGAAGTCGATGTGCCCCAAGTAACCATATTGCCCCGTTAACCAGTAGTTAGTTTGGGTGAACAATGCCATTAAGAATACATGTAAAAACGCCCCTTCAAACCAGTTGGTCAGTTCTCGGTCCACTTGTTTTAGTGTTGAACGAGCATAAGACAAGATGAAGAGAGAAGGCATATAACTCACAAGAACCCAAGCCCAATGCCCGGCTTCTACCGGTTGCCATTCGGGTATGAAAGGTAGCAGCGTGAGTCGGATAACCAGTATTCCCATTGCCACTTTAATCGCCCAACTCGCAGGTCGAAATAACCCGACTTGAGCCTGTAAGGCCATTATCGCAACTTGTATTGAGATTGCTGTTGTTAACCAAGTATCGCTCAACCAAACAAAAGCGATACCTACGATTAAAGCATGCATAACGGCAGAGCATTCTAATGCCAACGAACGTGCACGCTGACCAAGCACAACATAGTAAGTGGCCATCAATGCGCAGAAGGTAGTCCAATACCACAGGTAGCCTTGCATAAATTCGTCAACATAAAGCAACGTAATTAAGCTCATCGCGGGAGCCAGTACCAGCAGAAGCAGCCCACTGAGTTGCGAACGGTCACTAAGTGATTGGCAATATGTTCGATAGCCGATCAGTGCAATACTCACCGCCAATGCGAATAGAATGCTAGCTTCTCGCTCTAACATATACAGCGCATCAAAAGCGATGGTAAGAACAATCAGCGCGGTTGCTGAGACGAGAATAGATGGCAAAAATGCACGTAATGACCAGCCTGTACGAAGTGCTGGTAGCCAGATGATCGCAACAAGCAGCGTATAACAGTACGCCATTTGTAGAGTGTTCAGCTCCGGCATTCTGGTGACGGCAGAAAAGGTCAATAAAGCAGTTGCGAGAGCGGTAGCGGTCGGCGAGTTTGTCCACTTGCTTTGATAGTGACGAAAGCGAGGATTGAGCATCCAACCCATTCTCGGAACCGCGAAAATGAGATACAAAGTGATGGAGAGATAAATCGCGAGCCACGAGAACAACCGTTCTGTTGGTACACTCTCAATCAACAGCAACATCCAAATGACATGTGGAATCGCGATACTTGGCGTAATCCATGCCCTACGCACTTTTTGCATCAATAAGGTCGCCGCGAACGAAATTGCGCAGATGTATCCGGCTAACAAAAAGTAGTTGGGTTCATTACCTCCAATCCACAGTGGTGCTGTGTAGCCACCAATTAAGCCAAGCACGGCCATTAACGGCCCTTGTCGCAATGATAATGCTAAACTGAAAAATGCCGCTGAAGCCAAAATGATCAACGAGATACTTGGCGTTAGCATTTGATAAACCACAAAGGCAAAAATGACGGTGCAGTAAATGCCCGTTAATCCCGTACCGGTAACGGCAGCAGGAACATACGTAAAGCCTTGGGCTCGTGCTGCCCGCTGCGGATTCTGTTGTTCTTTACGGTGAAACCACTCGCCAACAAGCACCATAAGTAATGAGATCACAAAGGCAAAGGACACTCGCATAAATGGCGAAAACTGGATGTGACTACCAATCACCTGTACGAGATAACCTCCACCGATCAGCATGGCCAATGCGCCTACCCAAACCAACCAATTTTCTTGGATGTTGCTAAGCAGGCTCTGAACTTTACTCTGAAGGAATGACTCATTTTCTTGACTAAAAACATCCAGTTGCACTTCTCTTATCTGGGCGTACCCTTGATTCGCAGCGCTCTGGTCCAAGTCTAGGTTGGCAGCTGGATCATGTTCCCCAGAGGATGAGACATTTTTCTGTTGTGATTCTATGTGAGGTGACGTCGCTACAGATGGTGTGTCTTTTTCGATGCTGGATTGTTGGTGTACTTGTTGGTTTGAGCCCCCATGGACACTGGCTCGTAGTGATGTGACTTCCTCACGAAGTTTGGTTAGTTCTTTTTCTAAAAGTGCAGCTCGGTTGGCGGCTTTCACTCCGATGAGGATGGCGAGACACGCCATGAACAGTGCTAGTATTACGTACAATCCATTTCTCCTTGCGTACGTCGCGTGACCCACGATTCTTAACTTTGAGCACTTACGCTAAAGCTTAGTTCATGCTCTATGCCTTAGCCTCATATAGTGCTAGGTTCCGCGCTTTCTTCAGAAATCATTCTACATAATGAAACTCAATGCGTAATGATGAATTCGACAAAGTCGCACACTTGTGTGCCACTTTAAGACCTGATGAACAAAAATGAGTCGTTAAGTCATTGGGGGTCAACTATATTCATAGTTCTGATGCGATCGCCAAATGACTTCAAACATGTGCGTTTCGTAGCGATGTCATCGAAGGTCAGTCGTTTGATTTGCACGTTCGGTTGTTTCTATTTGACCGTAAGGCTGAATGTATTCGGGTATAGCGCATTCACGCGAAAAAAGACAAAAACAGGTAATTATTGATGCAAGTGGGTAATGAAGCGCTGGTGCTGTCAGCGGTTGGGGTTATTGGTTTAGGTTGCCAATGGTTAGCTTGGCGATTGCGTTTGCCAGCGATTTTATTTTTGTTGTTGGCAGGGCTGATCGTCGGGCCATTTATGCAGTGGTTAAATCCTGATGAGATATTAGGTAATTTGCTCTTTCCGTTGGTTTCTTTAGCGGTGGCAGTGATTTTATTTGAAGGCAGTTTGACCTTAAATTTTAAAGAAATTCGTGGCGTGAGTGGTTCGGTATGGAGCATTGTTTCCATCGGGGCGATCATTTCGTGGGCGGCGACCAGTATTGCAACACACTATTTCCTCGGCTTTACTTGGGAGCTTGCCATGTTGTTCGGCAGCTTAACCGTAGTAACAGGGCCGACGGTCATCGTGCCACTTCTACGAACCGTAAGACCTAACAGTACGCTTGCTAACATTTTGCGATGGGAAGGGATTTTGATTGACCCGCTCGGTGCGCTTTTTGTTGTGATGGTTTACGAGTTTATCGTATCTCACAGCGCGATAAATAGCGTCGAAGTGTTTGGGACGATCATTGCTGTCGGTGTCATGCTAGGTGCGGCCTCAGGCTATGCAGTTGCGACGATCATGCGTCGCTCTTGGCTACCGGAATATTTGCAGCCATTTGCGGTTTTGATGGTGGTTCTAGGTGTATTTTCGGTCTCTAACCACATTGAGTCTGAAGCTGGGTTACTAACCGTCACCGTAATGGGTATGTGGCTCGCAAACGCTAAAGACATCAATATTCAGCAAATTCTGCACTTTAAAGAGCATTTAACCATTTTACTGATCACCGGATTGTTCATCTTCCTTGCGGCTCGAATCAGTTTGGATGATTTTGCTGCGCTAGGTAGCGGTGCGTTATTGTTATTTGTATTTATGCAGTTAGTGTCGCGTCCGTTATCGATTTTTCTTTCAACCTTCCGCAGCAACTTGCGTCTCAAAGATAAGCTGTTTTTGTCTTGGGTTGCACCGCGCGGTATTGTTGCTGCTTCGATTTCGTCTCTTTTCGCGATCAAATTGACCGAATACGGCATTGATGAAGCGATTTTACTGGTCCCTATGACCTTCATGGTGATTATAGGAACGGTCGTGTTACAAAGTGCGACGGCACGTCCTGTAGCGCTGACATTGGGCGTCGCAGAGCCAGCACCACGCGGCTTCTTGTTGATTGGTGCTAACCGAGTAGCAAGAGAAATAGGGCAGGCGTTGTCGCGTTATGACCGTCGCGTATTAATGACTGACTCAAACTGGGAGTACATCAGTCAGGTTCGTATGTTGGGACTGGATTACTATTACGGCAACCCTATTTCTAGTCACGCGGACGACAACTTGAACTTGATAGGAATAGGTCAAGTGGTTGCATTAACGCCCGATCAGCACTTCAACATTATGGCTTGCATGCAATTCGTCGACGAGTTTGGGGAAGATAAAGTTCACTGCTTACAAAAAGTGAAAACCAACAGCAATGACAGCGAGAAGCACTCCGTGGCTCAGGAGTACCATGGTAAATTGCTGATGGGCGGCAATGTAAGCTATACCCAGCTAGCCAGTATGTTAAGTCGTGGTGCAGAGGTTAAACACACGAAATTGAGCGATAACTTCACGTATCAAGATTATTTAGCGCATCACAAAGGTAGTTCAGTTGTACCGCTGTTCCATGTAGAAGAAAAAGGAAAAATTCAATTCTGTGATGATCCCGAACAGTTTGAACCAACGACGACAAGCACTGTTGTGTCGCTAATTCTGTCGGACAGCGTAAAGTAAACTACAGAGCAATGTGATCCATTTGCATCATGGGTATCGTACGCTGATTATCTCAATTTGAAGAGAAACTTGCCGGCTTGTTGAAAACGGAAAGCGAGTTTCTTTTCTTATAATGTCAGGGGCAGTCGAGATTCATTACTCGTTTCGGAAAAGTAATCCGGCAAATTCACAAAATTCGCATTGACGTTACTGATAAGGATCGCAATACTGCGCGACTGTTTTACTTTAGGGTGACATTATGGCTCCGCAAACTAACCGAAAAGATTTACACCTAGATGCTGTTTTACATCATGATATGAGCATGAAGCATAAAACGGCGGGTTTTGAGTCTGTCGAGTTCGAACACTGTGCGCTGCCAGAATGTGACTTTCACGCGATCGATTTATCGACAGAGTTTCTTGGTCATCAATTAGCGCTACCGTTTTTGATTAGCTCGATGACTGGCGGAGCAAAAGACGCAGAAACGATCAATTGTCGTTTGGCTGAAGCCGCAAGTGAATTAGGTATTGCCATGGGTGTGGGCTCGCAACGGATTAGCTTAGAAGAAAGTCAGCATTCGGGCTTGGGTAAAACCATTCGTGAGTTGGCGAAAGAAGTACCGTTGTATTCCAATCTTGGAGCCGCTCAATTGCTCGATAAAGGTAAACTCGATAATGCGCAACGTGCGGTTGAGGCGATTCAAGCCGATGCCTTGTTTGTGCACGTTAATCCAATGCAGGAAGCGTTTCAGAAAAATGGCGACCACAATTGGGTTGGTGTTTTCCAGGCAATTGAGATGCTTAAATCTCGCGTGAAGGTTCCTATCATTATCAAAGAAGTCGGTTTTGGTATTAGCGGACACGTTGCGCAGCGATTAATTGATGCTGGTGTGGATGCAATTGACGTTGCGGGCGCGGGTGGCACAAGCTGGAGTGCGGTTGAAGGGTATTGCCAAGATAATCCGAAAATGCAGCGTGCAGCCGAGCTTTTCCGCGATTGGGGTGTCCCTACAGCAACATGTTTGGCTCAAATCCGCGCACTGCATCCTACATTACCCTTGATCGCCTCGGGAGGTGTTCGTAATGGGCTTGAAGCGGCGAAAGCCATTCATCTGGGTGCTAATCTCATTGGGCAAGCAGGTGCAGTATTAAAAGCTGCGACGATCAGCACGCAATCTGTTGTCGATCACTTTGAACAAATGGCATTAGAGCTGCGTTTAGCGTGCTTTGGTACTGGCTCTTCTAAGGTTGGTGAGCTAACGAAAGCGCGCTGCCTATAGCTTTTAGAATGGCGCGCTTTACACAGAGTCGCTCAATAATTTTTCGGTGTCTTAACACGTAGACTGATAATTTCGTTATAGTTGATACAAAAGTCACTTCAGCTAGTGACGCCTTTATTCAGACTTTTGAATGGGCTCGTGTTGAAGAGATTGAGTTTAATTTTACTATTGTTTGCAACTGGAACCTTAAATTTATGAAAAAACTAGTCATGCTGATGTTGGCGGCTTCTGCTTTGACCGCTTGTAGTGATGAAGTGGGCACTGAAGGCTGGTGTAACGACATGCGCGATAAGCCAAAAACAGAATGGACAGCAGACAACGCGGTAGACTTTGCAAAGCATTGTGTTCTGCAAGATGGTGTCGGCAGCGAGCAATGGTGTGAAAACCTGAAAGATAAGCCGAAAGGTGACTGGACTGCAAACGAAGCGACCAGCTTTACTAAACACTGCATTTTTTAAGCACAGCGGAAAGCGCCTTTTCTGAGGCGACATTCTGTGAGGTAAACACCAAGCGTTATTGCTTGGTGTTTTTGTATCTAAAATAGCTCGATTTTTCACGTGTCAGCGCACTTCCCTCTGAATGGAAAGTTTTACATTTTCGTTTCATTTTTGAAAACCTGTATTGCCTGTCTTTAATTTTTCGTATTGCAATGGCATGGTGTCGAGATAGCCATCTAATTCAATTAGATTCATAACAAAAAGGAATTCAAATGGAAGTACTAAAAGGCTCATGTCTGTGCGGCAAGGTAAAGTTGGAAGTGGCAGATGAATTTAAGTACATGGGAAATTGCCATTGCTCTGAATGCCGCAAGTTCACAGGTTCTGACTATTCATCTGCCGGTGGTATTGCGTTGGATAAACTGCTTATTATCCAAGGGAAAGAAGATATTCAAACTTATCAGAAAAGCGAAAATACCATGCTATGCTTTTGTCGCCACTGCGGATCGAGCCTGTATTCGAAAAAGAACAATGGGATCGTCAATATTCGCCTTGGTATCTTGGATGACACACCTTCTCACAAGCCTGATTTCCATATTTTTGTCGCGTCGAAAGCGCCATGGATCGAGATATCGGATAACCTGGCTCAATTTGATGCAGGGCCCAGATAGTAGAGTTGTTGTAGATAAGTATTTAGAAACAGAGCGCGTTACAATACGCTTGCGACACGCTCTGTGCTTTTACTTTGTATATTAGAACGGAGACGACTATTTGGCGTCTTGTAGTTCTTCTAAGCCACCGGCATTGTGCAGATTCGTAAAGCCTTGTGATTGTAAGTATTGATACGCTTTGCTAGAGCGGTTACCACTGCGACAGTACAACACGATAGCTTGATCTTTATCGACGTCTTGAAAATGTTTATCAAGTTCAGATAAAGGGAAGTTGACGGCATTATCCAAATGCCCTTCAGAAAACTCTTGCGGCGTGCGCACATCGACAATCATCGCGCCCTTGTCAATCAATTGCCACCCTTGTTCAGCGCGTTCAGAAGCCGACACGTTGGGGGAGAGGAAGCTCACGCACAACGTTGCAAGAAATAGAGATACGGCCTTTTTCATTGTTTGATTATCCTTTTTAAGAGTACGTAACCACTCTAGATTTGATTGAGCATATTTTCCATCATAAAGAGATGCTAAGTAGTTGTGAATGCGATAATTCGATAGAAATTTTTATTTAATTTAATAAAAAATTTTTATCAAATTCACCTCTTGAACTCTAATTTTTCGACCTTATTATTTTCATCGAAAGCGAGCTGTCGACTCGCAAATCCATCTTGATGTTTATTTTGTCTTTTATTTTTGGTTCCAAGTAGGAGGCACTTAAAAATGAAAATTCGTCCTTTAAATGACAAGCTAATTGTTGAAAGACAAGAGGTGGAAAATAAATCTGAAGGGGGAATCGTTTTAACTTCTCAGTCGGTGAAAAAATCAAACCGCGGGAAAGTCATTGCTGTTGGTTTAGGTAAACGTCTTGAAAATGGCGAACGCGCTGCGATGGAAGTCAAAGTGGGCGACCAAATCATTTTCAATGACGGTTACGGCGTGAAAACCGAGAAAATTGACGGCGCAGAATACTTAATTCTGTCCGAATCTGATGTGTTAGCAATCGTTGAGTAATTATTTTTGTAGTAGTTTTTTGAGGAGATAACCATGGCTGCAAAAGACGTATTATTTGCTAATGACGCACGTCAAAAAATGCTGAAAGGTGTGAACTTACTGGCGGACGCAGTAAAAGTGACACTAGGCCCGAAAGGCCGCAACGTTGTGCTTGATAAATCTTACGGCGCGCCAACCATCACCAAAGATGGCGTGTCTGTAGCGAAAGAAATCGAACTGAAAGATAAGTTCGAAAACATGGGCGCACAAATGGTGAAACAAGTGGCGTCCAAAGCGAATGATGAAGCGGGGGACGGTACAACGACCGCTACCGTACTGGCGCAATCTTTCATCAATGAAGGTCTTAAAGCGGTAGCCTCTGGCATGAACCCAATGGACCTAAAACGTGGTATCGACAAAGCCACTGAAGCGGCGGTTGAGAAACTACGTGAAATGTCTAAGCCATGCAGCGACAAAGAATCTATCACCCAAGTGGGTAGCATTTCTGCAAACAGCGATCGCGCGATCGGTGAAATCATTGCAGAAGCGATGGAGAAAGTGGGTCGCAATGGCGTGATTACGGTTGAAGAAGGCCAAGGTCTAAACAACGAATTGTCTGTGGTTGAAGGTATGCAATTTGACCGCGGTTACTTGTCGCCATACTTCATCACTAACCAAGAAAATGGCAGCGTCGAGCTAGACAACCCTTACATCCTATTGGTGGACAAAAAAGTCAGCAGCATCCGCGAGCTATTGCCTGTACTAGAAGAAGTGGCGAAATCTTCTCGTTCGCTATTGATCATTGCTGAAGACATCGAAGGTGAAGCGCTAGCGACATTGGTTGTGAACAACATGCGCGGCATCGTGCGTGCGACCGCGGTGAAAGCGCCTGGCTTTGGTGACAACCGTAAAGCGATGATGGAAGACATTGCGGTACTAACTGCTGGTACGGTCATCTCTGAAGAAATCGGCCTAGAGCTCGAAAAAGCAACGTTAGAGCAACTAGGTAGTGCGAAGAAAGTGACCATCACCAAAGACACAACAACCATTGTGGGTGGCGCAGCAGAAGCAAGCGCGATTGCTGATCGTGTGGCTTCGATTGAAAAACAAATCGAAACAACCACCTCTCAATACGATAAAGACAAGCTTCAACAACGTGTTGCGAAGCTTTCTGGCGGCGTAGCGGTGATCAAGATCGGCGCTGCAACCGAAGTTGAGATGAAAGAGAAGAAAGATCGCGTGGACGATGCACTACACGCTACTCGCGCAGCGGTTGAAGAAGGTATTGTTGCTGGTGGTGGTGTTGCCCTAACTAAGATCGCGAAAGAATTGGCGGATCTAAAAGGCGACAATGATGACCAAAACGTGGGTATCCGAGTTGCGCTACGTGCAATGGAAGAGCCTCTTCGTCAAATCGCAACTAACGCAGGTGACGAAGCTTCTGTTGTGGCGAACGCTGTCAAAGCTGGTGATTCCGATTACGGTTACAACGCTGCAACAGGTGAATACGGCAACATGATCGAAATGGGCGTCTTGGACCCTGCGAAAGTAACACGCTCAGCGCTTCAATTCGCTGCGTCTGTTGCTGGCTTGATGATCACCACTGAAGCGATGATCACCAACCACGTTGAAGACAAAGAACTTGATATCTAACGTCATCAACCGTTAGTGATTAAGTAAGCGTTAAAATAACAATAACATCGCAAAACCTAAGCGGGCTCGCTTGAGCCCGCTAATCAGTCATTTGAGATAAGTGTTATGACCCGTTTACCTGCGTTTTCTTTCTCAATATCTGAGCCGGGCGGTAATGAAGCTTCGTCAACGTGGCCGACTGCTATTCACTTCCCCCTCGTTCCAGCTGGGCCAGAGTTTTCGATCGAAAATGCTCTGCCTAAACGTCCGACAGTGACGATATTCACTATCGATCTGTCTCAGTTATTTAAAGGGGACGCTCGGGTCATCCATTAACTGTATCGAAACAGCCAGCGCACGTTGGCTGTTTTTTTCTAATTTAAAGTATTGATAACGTAGATTTTTATTTGATTACTGCCACTTGTTCAATGATCAATTTGAACTGGGGTAATCGGACCGCAAGCGCACTACACCTTTAAGCCCAGCATTGCGCCGAAAATGATTAATCCCGCCCCACATGCTTGATTGAGTCGATGCTTAATCTTCAACAAGAAAGCTTGTAGCCGGGATGACGTGAATAAAACAGCAACGATAGAAAACCAAATACCATGCAGCGCAATCATATAAATCCCGTAAAACAAGGCAATGTGTTGCTGACTAGAGTCGGGAGAAATCACTTGGCTAAAAATACTCAGAAAAAACAGCATCGTCTTGGGATTGAGTAAATTACACAGAAATCCCTGCATGAAAAATCGCCACATTGAATACTCGCTCTGTTGAATGGTTTCTGAGTTTGACGCAGGCTGCGAGGAGAATATTCCTTTAATCCCAAGGTAGACAAGATAAGCGGCCCCAAGATAGCGCACGAGATTAAACAACCATTCGTTTTGTGAAATTAAGTAACTGATCCCTAGCATGGAGTGAGCGATGTGGATGCTGATCGCCATGCTGATACCAATCGCACTGTATACGCCTGCTTTTCGTCCTTGATTTAAGCTATTTCTTAATACCAAAACAAAGTCTGCGCCAGGGCTAATGACAATAAGCACACCTAATAACGCAAGAGTTACAAATTCCATATCGATTTCCTGTTTGAATGATGAAGTCTGGGATGTAGTGGAATTGTAGGCGTCTTTATTACTGACTATAATCGAAAAACATTCCCATATTGGTGAGAAAAACTCACAGATGCGTCACCTGAAATCTTTTTATGTCTTCCACGTTGCGGCGAGTTCTTCAAGCTACACTGAAGCGGCTGACAAACTGAACATTACCCACGGAGCCGTGAGTAAGCAGATCAAGCAACTTGAGCAATATCTGTCTCAACCTTTGTTCTTCAAAGAGGGCAGGAAAGTCGTGTTGACGGCAGAAGGCGAATTACTCAAGACATACACAGAAACGGCATTCCAAACGCTAGAAACAGGCGTGAATACGCTTATTCAAGAGAAGCATCAGCATCTTGAAGTGTCTTGTGAACCGACATTAACCATGCGCTGGTTGATGCCAAGGTTGGCCGCGTTTAATGATGAACACCGTGCTGATGTTCGTTTGTCGACGGCTGGTGGCCCGGTAACATTAGGATCAACTGGGCTTTCGATGGCGATTCGTCGAGACGATTTTGCGCAGCATCACGATTACGACAAAACCATTCTTGTGGAAGAGTGGGTGGGGCCGGTATTTTCTCCTGAGTATTGGCAATCCATTAAAGACAATTTGAAAGCAGCTCGATTGTTGAATAGCCAAACCAGACCGAATGCTTGGGCGGATTGGCAGCAATCAACACGTTGTGAAACTTTCAACGGCAACACTCAGCAATCATTCGCGCATTTTTATTTTTGCATACAAGCCGCAGTGGATGGCTTAGGCGTCGCAATGGGATCGTATCCTTTTGTCATGGACGATATTAAGCGTGGTAATTTGGTCGCACCATTTGGGTTTTCTCCATCAAGTTGCAATTACGTTTTATTGAGTCAAGATAAAAAGCGTACAGAACTCGAACATAAATTTATCACGTGGTTACAAACGCAAATGGCAGAGTGTGTGCCACTGTCATCACAGCAGATTACGCAAGGCGAATAGAAGGCATAGAGCGAGATTACGTCAGTCAGTTTTATGGAAAAAGGCTTAGGAAATTGGAAATGGAAAACCTCAATATTGTTGAAATCAAATCATTTGTTCCGGCGAAAGATTACGCGCTATCAAAACGCTTTTATGAGGCGATTGGCTTTGAAATGGCGTCGGACTTCGGTGATGTAGCATACTTCTCTCAAGGTAGCTGCGCGTTTCTTTTACAGAATTTTTATGAGCCAGAACACGGCAATAACTTCATGATGCACTTGCTCGTAGAAGACGCAGAAAGTTGGCATCAGCACTTATCCAAAGTGGGTCATGAGGAATTTGGTTCGCGTTTGACAGAGCTAGTCGAGCAACCTTGGGGCATGCGCGAATGTTGTTTGTTTGACCCTAGTGGCGTTTTATGGCGAATTGGCCAGAACATGAATACTGACTAAAGCCAGTCTTATTTTCACCGCATCTACGCGCAGGTATTGAGATCTCGATATCTGCGCGTTTTCTTTTTTACTTAGCCTTGCCAACGTTTGTAGCGCACTCACGCCTTTTTCGAGGTGGTGTGCGATGGGCTAACGCCAAAAAACTCCTCAAGCAGCATGGCTTTGAGTTCCGCTCTGACTTCTGCGCCACCGATTAACGCCAAAAGTGCGAGTCCTCCTGGAATAAGGATGACCATTAATATCGGTCTTAAAATATACGAAAAGCAGAAGATGGTCGGGAAGAAAATCAATCCTTGGCCTAGTTTGTTTAATACGTACATGAGCGATTCCTTTTGTTTTTATATAAAATGAGCATGCTCAATTTTATAAATGAGCGCGCTCAATTTGTCAATCTCAACCACGCAAGGTATGATCCTTTCAGGCTCATTAAGCAGACACATCAATGACGAAGCGACAACAAACCAGAGATAAAATTCTAAAAGCCGCATGGGCATCTTTTGCTCAAAATGGCTATGACATGACGACCACAAGGCAGATAGCGAGAGAAGCAGGAGTAGCCGATGGCACAGTGTTTAGCCATTTCCCGACTAAACTGTCGATTTTGCGCGAAGGGATGCTGGCGCAACTGCAACAGATCAGCCAAGAAACGCTAGTCAGTGTGGAAGGTAAAACCGATATCGACATTGGTTTGGCGCTGACGGAGAAATACTATCGCTACTATTTTGCGAACGTTGAGCTGAGCCGAGCTTTGTTGAAAGAGGTGATTTGGGATTTGGATTATTATCAGTCGTTTAACCAAGCTTTGTTTCAATCTGTAAACGGAAGCTCCGTCCTTGAGGGAAAAATACCGCTGATTTTTGACTGCTATTTTATGACGTTAATCTCGCACTTGAGCCGTGCAGAACCGGATGTTGAAGCGGCACTTGAAGAGCTTCATGCTAAGTTTCAGCAAATCATTGCGACTGCATAACATGGCCCCAACGCAGGAGCTGAAAGAATATACTGCCTGTCATTTTATTTGCTGGGCTCCCATTTTCTCGTTTCAGTTGGCGTCTCACCAAATAGCCGCTTGTAGCTTTGACTGAACTGCCCGAGATGGAAAAAACCAAAGTCAAAAGCGATTTCTGCAATTGTTCGATTATCTTCAGGGCTTTGTAGCACTCTACGTACTTGATTCAGGCGCATTCGATGTATGAACTGCTTTGGGGAAGTATTACAGCAATGTTCAAAGGTGTACTGTAGTGTGCGACGACTGACGTGTACTGCGTCACACAGTTCACTGACGGTTATCGGCGTACGGTAGTCTAGATCCTGTAGCTGTTGTTTTATACGGTGCATCACGTGTTGACGATGAGAGATTGATATCGGATGGCTCGTGTGCAGTGAACTGAGTGAGAACAACTCCAGCACAATATCTTTTAAGATTGCTTGATGTGTGGTTTCAGACCATCTTGGCTCGGCGGAACCAAGTAACATGCCTAAGTAGTATTTAAGTTGTTGAATGTGTTTTTCTGTCAACCCCGTTAAGTGCAATGTGTTGTTTTGGATGCTCCCAAGCTCAAGTTGATTTTCTATGATGTGAACGAAGTTTTTGTCGAGCACTATTCCATAGATAGAAAACTGCTCCGGTGTCATTAACTCAAAATCAGCGCCACCTTGCCTAAGCAAAAGTTGGCTTGAATTAAACTGACTGTGATTTAGGTGTAGCGGCTTATTTTCCGTACTCAAACCCAACCAAATACCTCCCTGTTCAACCCTGCATTGCTGTCTTAGCGAGCGGTTACTGTCTTCACGAAATACATGGAAATTGGGAAATCGTCGTTCTCGAATTTGACCTAAAAATCGACCATCGCTGAGTTGGTCATATTCCTGTTGCCAGTTTATCAGACTCGCAGCTTGTTGGTTTGCATCCTTAGTGTGATGGATGCACAGCATTGGTGCGGTTTGGGGCATTTGGTTACTCATCCTTGTGATGCTCATTCCTTTTTTGTGAGTCATGTTGGAGCAATATTTACATAACTCATTGTTTATTATTGGTTTATAAATGTTGCCAGTTTTTGATAACGCTACGGAACACATTTGGCAATACTTTCTTAAAGCTTATTGATAGTTCAGCAAAAAGCGAACCAAATAGTGAAGAGGAAGAGCAATGACGGCAACTTATCGTCGGCAACAAGGAAGTAAAGTCTATACCTTTAAGTCATTAGCTGACTTGATGGCGAAAGCGACACCGGAGCGCTCAGGCGATGCGTTAGCCGGGGTTTGTGCTCAGTCAGCGGCAGAACGTGTAGTCGCACAAATGGCGCTGTCTGAGTTACCACTTAAAACGTTTCTTAACGAGGCGGTTATTCCATACGAAAGCGACGATATCACTCGTCTAATTATCGATACGCATGACCTTGAAGCCTTTAAGCCGATTGAGCACTTGACGGTCGGAGATTTTCGAAATTGGCTGCTGAGTGAAGAAGCCGATGGTGAAACGTTGGCTAAAATTCGTCAAGGTTTAACACCAGAAATGGTGGCCGCAGTCAGTAAGATTATGCGCAACCAGGATTTGATTCTCGTTGCTAAAAAATGCCAAGTTGTCACGGCTTTTCGGAATACGATTGGTTTGCCGAGTCGCCTGTCTACTCGCTTACAGCCGAATCATCCCACTGATTCTCTCAACGGTATCGCAGCGACCATTTTTGATGGTCTGATGTACGGAAATGGCGACGCGGTTATCGGTATCAATCCGGCAACAGATAATGTGCCTCAAGCTATCAAGTTAATGAACTTAATGGATGAGGTGATTCAACACTATCAAATACCGACTCAGTCTTGTGTGTTAACTCATGTAACGAACACGATAGAAGCCATTGAAATGGGTGCACCAGTCGATCTCGTTTTTCAGTCGATAGGTGGCACGCAAGGGACGAATGATACCTTCGGAATCGACTTGTCGATTTTGAAAGAGGCCCATGAAGCCGCGTTGTCTTTGAATCGAGGTAGCGTAGGAAACAATGTGATGTATTTTGAAACCGGACAAGGTACCGCGCTGTCTGCGAATGCATTTCATGGGGTCGATCAACAGACTTGTGAAGCCCGTGCTTATGCTGTCGCGAAACAGTTCGATCCTTTGTTGGTTAATACAGTTGTTGGGTTTATTGGCCCTGAGTATCTGTTTGATGGCAAACAGATCATTCGTGCTGGGCTTGAAGATCATTTTTGTGGGAAGCTGCTTGGTTTACCCATGGGTTGCGACATCTGTTACACCAATCATGCCTATGCCGATCAGAATGACATGGATAATTTGCTGACACTGTTAGGCGTGGCCGAGTGCTCGTTCATCATGGGTATTCCAGGGTCTGATGACATCATGCTCAACTATCAAACTACCTCATTTCACGATGCCCTTTACGCAAGAAAAGTACTCGGTTTGAAGCCAGCACCAGAGTTTGAACAATGGTTAATGGAGATGCAGATTTTCGAGAGCGTGCAAGACGTTCGGTTAAGTGAGCAAATCTCTCGCTCGTTTTCGGGAGCAATTAACCAATTGAATAAGGGGTATTCTCATGGGTAAAGTAATCACCATTGCTCAGTCCCCACAAGATGAGTCTGAAGTTGTCACACACAACCCGTGGGGCAAGTTACGTGACTTCACCTCTGCTCGGATCGCTCTGGGTCGTAGCGGAAACAGTGTACCAACCAACGAGTTACTCTCATTTCAGCTGGATCATGCCCAAGCTATGGATGCAGTGCATTGCAGTTTGAATGTTGACTCTCTCGTTGCTGGTTTATCGGACTCTTACTCGATTCTTGAAAAGACCTTAGAACCTCCAGTGGTGGTGAGCAGTCAAGTGAGTGACCGGCTTATGTACCTGCAAAGGCCCGATTTAGGAAGGCTGCTTGATGAATCTTCTTGGCAAACGCTCAACTCGATAGCAAATGAGCATAACACTGACATTGATCTTGCGATTGTTATTGCTGATGGACTTTCTTCCGTCGCAATTCAAAACCATGCCGTGCCTGTTGTTACTCGATTGATTTCTCTTTTAAGCGCTGATGATGAACATCAATGGAAATTCGCACCTATCACAATCGTAAAGCAAGGAAGAGTAGCGGTAGGGGATGATGTTGGTGAATGTTTTAACGCCAAGGCCGTGCTGGTTTTAATTGGAGAGAGGCCCGGTCTAACTTCTCCGGATAGCATAGGTATGTATCTCACTTGGGGGGCTAAACGAGGCTCTAAAGATTCCCAAAGAAACTGCATTTCCAATGTGCGCCCTCAGGGGCTCAACTATGACGATGCCTGTGAACGCGCATTTTACTTGCTCAAGGAGGCTCGAAAATTACAACTGTCAGGAGTGAATCTGAAAGATCGCTCCGATATCAATGAGCCAAGTGGCGCAAATGTTGAAGATAAACACAGCGACAACTTTTTAATTTCATCAAAGTAGAAGGATTTACTATGTCTAAACATCAGGAGTACTTGGCCAAAAGGCAGCTAAAAAGAGGCACCGCAGGTTGGATTTTACTTGCTGGCTTAGGTGTCTCGTATGTTATATCTGGTGACTTCGCCGGTTGGAACTTTGGCATCGCTCAAGCAGGATGGGGAGGCTTTCTTATTGCTGCTATCGCGATGGCAGTAATGTATTTCACGCTAGTATTGTCTTTAGCTGAAATGTCTGCGGCTATTCCTGCTGCGGGTGGTGGTTACAGCTTCGCAAGACAGGCGATGGGGCCGACAGGTGGCTTTTTCACTGGCTTATCAGTTTTGATTGAATATGCGCTCGCGCCTGCTGCGATAGTGATTTTTATTGGCTCAGCAGTGAATGAATTGGTTGGTATCGATGGCCCTGTTGTTTACGCACTTTTCTACGCCGTCTTTATCGCTATTCATATGGCAGGGGTTGGCGAAGCTCTCAAAGTAATGATGGTCATCAGCGGTTTGGCTGTGCTAGCTATTCTCATTACTGCTGCTGTGCTTATTGGTCACTTTGACGTTAATAACTTATTCGATATTGCTCCGGCGACGGCTCAGGCAACAGAAATCTTGCCGTTTGGGTGGTATGGCGTATGGGCTGCGTTGCCATTTGCAATGTGGTTGTTTCTTGCGGTTGAAGGTGTGCCTTTAGCGGCAGAGGAGGCAAAAAATCCGGCAAAAGATGTTCCCAAAGGCATCATTGGTGCGATGCTGTTTTTATTGCTAACCGCAACTCTCGTAGTCGTCCTTTTGGCTGGTGCGGTTGGCTCAAAGGTCATAGGCGATAGCGCGGTGCCATTAGTTGACGCCCTAAAGCTTACGGGCAATTCAACGGTAGCAATGGCCGTGAACTTACTTGGATTGGCTGGCCTTATCGCTTCTTTCTTTTCAATCATTTATGGTTACAGTCGCTTGGTGTTTGCGCTTTCCCGCGCGGGTTATTTACCGCAAACTTTGTCATTAACCAGTGACAAAAAAGTGCCTTCTCGTGCGCTTTTGGTTCCGGGCGTTTTTGGGTTCTTGGTTTCACTTACGGGTGAGGGGGACTTAATCTTGGCGATGGCTGTTGTCGGTGCGACTGTATCGTACGCATTAATGTCCTTGAGCCATATTTTATTGCGAATTAAACAGCCGGAATTAACTCGTCCATATAAAACGCCTGGTGGGATAATTACTTCGAGTATTTCTCTGGTGCTTTCTTTGATCGCAATGACAGGTGTTTATGCTTTTGATCCCTCAGCCTTTTTCATGACAATGGGATTGTTTCTTATCGGTGGTGTTTATTATGGGTTATACAGCCGCAACAAATTGGTGGCAGCAACCGCCGAGGAAGAGTTTGCCATGCTGTCTGTGGCAGAGCTAGAGCTTGAATCAGATGTCGTACGATAGTCACTTTGATTCTTTTTATTCAGCATATTAAGGGAGCCATAGGCTCCCTTTGTCATTTCTATCAAAAGTGCATAGCGCACAAATGCATCACTTTAACTTTATAAGTGTTTAATCATGTGAAAGTCTAGTCTGGATAACGATGGCGCAGATCCATCACAGGTAAAGGTTAAGTTTTCAAGGAAAGATCATGATAAACAAGGTATTTAATACACTTTTGGGAACAGAGTTACCGATTATTCAAGCGCCAATGGCTGGTGTGCAAGACAGCCAAATGACCATAGCCGTCAGTAATGTTGGCGGGCTTGGCTCGTTACCTTGTGGAATGCTGAACAAAGACGCCATCGTAAAAGAACTTCAACTTATCAAGCAGGCAACTAACCGACCGTTTAACCTCAATTTCTTTTGCCATGAAATGCCGGAGTATGACGCCAACAAGCACGAAGAGTGGCAAAAAACGCTGCAACCGTATTTTTCCGAGGTTGATGCAACCGTTCAGGCTCAGCCAAACGCTCCGACAAGGATGCCTTTCAATCATGATATTGCTGACGCGATTGAACCATTTGCACCGCCAGTGATCAGTTTCCACTTTGGTTTGCCAGACGATGATCTGTTAGCTCGAATTAGAGGGTGGGGAGGGAAGATCCTTTCGTCAGCGACTACGGTGGACGAAGCACTTTGGCTAGAAGCAAAAGGCGTTGACGGTATTATCGCCCAAGGCTTGGAGGCTGGTGGACACCGAGGTATGTTTTTATCGGATGATTTAACTACTCAATTAAGTTTGATTGCGTTATTACCACAAATCGCCAAACGGGTGAATTTGCCTGTTATTGCTGCAGGCGGAATCGCTGATAGAAGTGGGGTGGAAGCCGCGTTGAGATTAGGAGCGAGTGCCGTTCAAGTTGGCAGCGCCTATTTGTTGTGTGATGAGGCGAAAACATCGTCTTTACATCGATATGCCATTGCCAGTGAACGCGCGCAACATACCGCTGTGACCAATGTTTTCTCGGGCCGACCAGCGAGAGGCATTGTGAATCGCGCGATGTCGGAGCTAGGCTACATCAGTGAGTTTGCGCCGAAATTCCCATACGCCTCCATTGAAATGGCTCAACTAAGAGCGCTTATGGAAAAGCAAAACCGAGATGAATTCACACCGTTGTGGTGCGGACAAAACTCGTCGGGTTGTAAGGAAATATCGGCGGCAGAAATGACATTGTCATTAGTGGACGGCATCGATTCAAACTGATATGCATCTTGCCTTTTAAAGCGATGCTGACTGAATGGTTACGAGTTATCCCTGTATTTATGTAGTAAATCTAATGGGATGTGGCAGTAATCATTCGGAAAGTTTGTGAGTCTGTCTTGGTGCTCATCATCACTTGGCACATAATTTGTGAGTGGCAGTACTTCTACGGCGATCTTGTCGGCGTCCGGTCGTACTGCGATAAACGCTTTCGCCATGGTGAGATGCTGTTCGTTTTGGCTATAAACACCAGTACGGTACTTCTCACCTACGTCTTCACCTTGCTTGTTAACGCTGTAAGGGTCGATTATCTCAAACAAATACCCCATTAAAGTTTCAACCGAAACTTGCTCAGGGTCGAACTGGGTTTTCACGCACTCTGCGTAGCCATCGTATTCGGATTGAGTGTTATCCGTTGTGCCATTTGCTCGCCCGGCTTCTGTGTTGATTACGCCCGGAAGGTGGCGCATAAATTCTTGCACGCCCCAAAGGCAACCGCCTGCGAAGTAAATTTCTTCCATTACTTTTATCCTAGTCTTTACCGTTGTTGGGATGTAGGGAGTTAACCCCTCTTCTTCCATCCCATTTTCGTTGCCCTATTATCTGTTGATGGGAGCGATATTCGCAAGGTACAGCTTGGCTAATCAGACCACGCGTTTTTTCCTTTTTACTTTCAAGTTCTTTTCATATGAAACATCAGGTGAGTATACTGTAAGCTCATCAATAAGGAGCGAACCTGTGAACCCAAGACAAAATGAAATCCTGCAATTAGTGAACGACCGTAAACGCGTTCAAGTCACAGAGCTTTCTGACATCATTGGCGTGTCGGGTGTGACCATCAGACAGGATTTGAACTTTCTGGAGCAACAGGGCTACCTAAAGCGCGTTCACGGCGCAGCTACCGCGTTGCAAAGTGATGACATTGATGCCCGCCTAGAAGTACGTTTCGATATTAAACAATCGCTCGCAAACCAAGCTGCGGATTTGGTCGCACCGAATGAGACAGTGCTGATTGAAGGAGGCAGTGCCAATGCGTTGTTGGCTCGGACATTGGCTGAGCGCGGCGATGTGACCATCATTACGCCATCGGCGTATATCGCCCATCTCATCCGTAACACTTCTGCCAACATTATCTTGCTTGGTGGCGTGTATCAGCACCAAGGCGAGAGCTTGGTCGGACCGCTGACTAAGTTGTGTATTGAGAACATTCATTTCAGCACGGCCTTCTTGGGTATTGACGGCTTCCATCAAGACACTGGCTTTACTAGCCGCGACATGATGCGTGCTGAGATCGCAGAAACCATCATTGCGAAAAAAAGGCGCAATATTGTTCTAACGGATTCTAGTAAATTTGGGCAAATTTATCCCTCATCAATTGGTAAGACTGACGAAATATCAGTGCTGCTGACTGACAAAGCCGCTCCGAAAAGCGACCTTGAACAAATCAAAAAGCGAGGTGTGGAAGTTATATTAGGCTGATTAAGCCACGCTTCGTTTTCGCTTCGCGAGCATTGCTGTTGGGGAGAAACCGGTGACTAGCATAGTGCCGCTAAGCACTAGAATTGTTCCTATGATGGTGTTAGAGCCGACGGGCTCATCTAGCACCAAGTAGCCCCATAAGATACCAAAAACAGGAACAAGAAAAGTGACAGTCAGTGCTGACGCCGGGCCGATATCAGAAACTAAGCGGAAATAGAGCAAATAAGCGAACCCTGTGCATACAACGCCGAGCGTGACAACAGAGCTCCATTCGAAATGACTTGGTTCTGCACGCATTGGTAAGAATGGTAGCAGCGGCAGTACCCAAATAACCGCCGCCCACATGCTGCCGTGAGCATTGTCAAAAGCAGGTACTTGTGGCGCATTTTTAGTGTAGTTGGTAGCAATGCCATAGCTGAAAGAAGCCATCAAACTGGCGGCAATAGGGAGCATGGCTTCTTCACCTATGGTTGAAGTATCTAAGCCGACCAAGACTGCAACGCCTCCAATGCCTATTAGCATACCGAGAACAGATTTCGCTGTGAGTGGGCTGCGGTACCAAACAAAGCCAACTAGTGCTCCCCATATTGGGGCGGTTGAGTTCAATATTGCTAAAGTTGATGCATTCAGTGTCTGGGCTGCGTACGCAAAGAGTAAAAATGGAACTGCGCTATTGAATAAGCCAATAATAAAGAAGTGTTTAGTATGCGCAGTTAACGTGAGTTTCTTCTTCAAATATACGGCGATCAATAACAAAGCGACGGCGGCAAATGTAACTCGAAATTCGATTAAGTAAGCCGGCCCGAATGTGTTGGCGGCGACTCGCATAAACAGAAACGAGCCACCCCAAATAGCAGCGAGGCAGAGTAAGCGAAAAAAACTGACGGCAGTCATTTGACATCCTTGGTCGAGGTCTAGCGCCTCATCGATTAATTGTTGCGCTAACAGTGAATTAAACCAAGGATGAGGTCAACCAGAAATGTAATGCCAGTTCCGGATCTGGCTAGCTTGGGCTCACGTTGATGGTGTGTTGTTGATTTGTGATGACTTAATGGCTCTCTGACCATACTGCGAATTCATTTCCACTCGGTTCAGTGAAGTGGAATCGACAGCCGCCGGGGAATTCGAAAATAGGGCGGATAATTTTTCCACCATGCAGCTCTACTTTTGTCTGAGTGGCCTGAATGTCTGAGCTATAAAATACTAAAAGTGCGCCACCATTTGCGGTTTGGTTTATAAACTCAGATTTGAAGAATCCGCCATCCAACCCTTGTCCTGAAAATGCAGAATATTCTGGGCCATAATCGGTAAAGCTCCAGTCAAAAGCACGCTCAAAAAATTGTTTGGTCGCACTGACATTAGTGGAACCAAATTCAACGTAATTCAATTTTTCATGTTGATGCATGGTGAAATCCTTCTCGGTTACTATCGTTTCTAGGCGAACTTTTCTACGATGATGTCGTCCGCTTTTTCGACAAATAATGCGCCATTATCTCTGAGCTCTGTCAGCACATTCTCTACATTATCAGGCAGCACCGCACGAGTTGAAGCAAGATTAACTACCACATTGTAGCCAAGTTCCAGCGCTTGCATGACGGATTTTTTCACGCAAAAGTCTAAGGCAAGGCCACCTATAACTAAGGTATCAATCCCGTTGAACTTTAGAAATTCATGCGCGCCTGTCGTTTTGGTGTCGGCAATATCATGGAAAAAAATACCGTAAGGGTGTGCGTCAGGATCCATACCTTTATTAACTTGAAAATCATAGTCCAACACGGGTGGTAAGCCATCTAGCAGCTCAGAACCTGTTGTGCCAAGCACACAGTGACGGTTCCACTTTATATCCACATTCGGTAAACCAACGGGCTCAAGCATATTGGATGGCGATTCTGCATCCCACTTTGCTTTTGGTGGGTGTAAGTCACGACTGACCAGTTTTAATCGGCCTTTGGCATGATTGTTCAAAAGCTCCGGTACGATTTCCAACGCACCTGCAACGGGCAGTTCATTTGGACATAACTCACTAAAGCCTTTCTCTGGATCAACGTCGATCACTGCTGTAGTTTGATAGTTTACTCGAACAGTCATGGCAGACTCCTTGTCTGTCTGATTGTCTGCGTTTATCCACGCAAACAGTTTTGAAAAAAGGTTACTTCGTCGCTAGTCAGCGTATATACCATTGCGGGTTTTCCACCTTTGCCTTTGTTGGTTGAAGCGACTTTATTAGTGGGTTTTAGTACGCCTGAATCTATCAAGCGGCGCTTAATCGTCATTCGGCTGATATCAATACCAAACTCTTGATAAGCAGAAATGATGTCCGCAACCAAAAACTCTTTGTCTAATGCAAACAAAAGAACCGATGTGTATTCAATGGATGCACGAAGCTTTTGCCACGCTTTTTCAATGGTTTTTTGATGATCAAATGCGAGGGTTTCTTCTCCATTGAGAATAGCCTGTAGCGAAAACCATTTAAGTTGGCATTCCGGTACACCTGCATTATTTATTTGCTCTACATTGTTACGATCAACTAAGGCGTAGTGCGTAATGTTTAAGCTCCAGTCTTCTGGATCGCGCTTTGGATCACCGTCGATAAACGCTTCGCTAAAATGGCGAGGGTAGGTATGGATTTTCTCACGGCAAATTCGGCGACGCGCCGCTTCAAAGTTTTCATCGGCCGGGCGTCCGCCTTCACTGGTTAAGTCTTTATCAAAGACAAATCCGCCCGGTAGTGCCCAGACTCCATGGTATGGCCGATTTGGATTTGAACGTTTAATCAACAACACTTCCAATCCCTTATCGGCACAGCCAGATAGCCTGAATGGAATAATGTCGACAGATACGATCATGGTTGGGTCCTAATATTGATTTGTAAGTAATCTAGCGCATAACAAGTGGTCAATCAATGGGTAAGTAACGAGTTGTTAGAAACGTTTTAGGTAGTGTTCTTAATACGGTTTGAGCATAAATTTACGGATGACTCTGACTTATTCACAATGCTTGCTCGAATTCTAGACAAAAAAACCTTATAAAAATGAGTGGTTAGTAACAAAAGTTGACAAACTATAGATGGGTGTTTATTGTTTACGCAAATTAGTTAGTAACAAAAAGTTATATACCCAGGAAGGGCATGTAGAAGGGCACCTAATGACCACCAAACTATTTTCTTCCCGCATCATTCAAAGCGCTTTGGATTTCGATGTCTACAAAGTCAATATGATGAGCGCTGTAACAGCGCTTTACCCTGATGCGATGGTGTCATATAAGTTTATCGTGCGCAGTGAGGAAGACCTCTCTGAGCTTTTGCCCGAGGTAAAAGCCGAAGTCCTTAAACTGCAAGATATTCAATTTACGCAAGAAGAAATTGAATATATTAAGCGTGTCGCGCCTTACCTGAATCCTGACTTTGTTGATGCACTGCGCCATTTCCGTTTCAACCCACAAAGTGATGTCTCTTTCCATAATAAAGCCATGGCTGATGGCTCAAGCCAGTTAAGAATTACCATTAACGGTTTGTGGCGAGATACCATCTTGTACGAAACGATCATCATGAGCATCGTGTCTGAAGTTCGTAGCCGTCAGCGTTGGTCAGATATCCCTGTTGCGCAATTTACCACTGTTTTAGAAGAGAAAGTTCGGCACCTAAAGTCGGAACTAAAACGTCGTAACATCACTAACTTTAAATTTTCTGACATGTCGACGCGTCGACGTTTTTCCCTCCAAGCTCAGCGCACTATGCTGGAATATTTGTGCCAGGAAGTGCCGGAATGTTTGACAGGAACAAGTAACTATCACTTAGCAAAAGAGCTGAATTTGACGCCTATCGGCACCGTTGCTCATGAATGGTTTATGGGACACCAAGCTCTGGTGAATGTGCGAGATTCGCAAAAAGTGGCGTTGCAACGTTGGCAAAAAATGTTTAATGGTGCACTAGGTATTGCGTTAACCGATACGATTGGTATCGATGCTTTCCTTAAAGACTTTGATGAAGAACTAACTAACGCGTACTTCGGTGTACGTCACGATAGTGGTTGCCCTTATAGCTGGGGTGAAAAAATGATTGCACACTACCAGTCGCTGAATATAGACCCATTAACAAAAACACTGGTGTTTACCGACGGACTTAACTTCGAACAAGCGTTAGATATTTGCGAGTATTTCCAAGGACGTATTCAGGTGAGTTTTGGTATCGGTACTTTTCTTGCCAATGATATGGGTGATTATGTCAATAAAGATGGTGAAGCCTACCAGCCACTTTCTATCGTGATAAAAATGGTCACGTGCAATGGTTCACCGGTCGCCAAAATCAGTGACGAACCTGAGAAAGCCATGTGTGAAGATATCTTCTTTTTGATGAATCTCAAGCGCCGCTTTGAACAACCTCTTGATTTAAATGAGTGTCGTAAAATGATTGATCGTTTAGAAACTGAAGGTCAAAATTATCTCATCGACGCGTAGGCGTTATCTTCTCTCCATGATAAGCACCCTCTATCGTTACGACAAATTTATATAGGTAAACGTGGAGGGTGATTTCGTTATAGTAATATACAGAAGTAACCAGATACAGCGCAGGAAAGCACTCAAAAGTTGATGTGTTATCTGCCTTTGATAGGTGTAAATCGATACGTTACAGCATCGTGGACGGTGTATCTCATCCGACACTAAACTCAGTCTAATCACGTAGTTTATTCCCACGTACCATGAGCTCACTCGTGTATAGACGTCTATCTGCTTTTATGACTTTGGGCTTCACGTAGTTGCTTGAATCAGGAGTCAAAATGAACCTAGTAGTACATTTGCAAAAGAAAGCGATCCGAAAATATGGCTATGAGATGGCCACTCGCCAAGCATGGAAGTGTGGTATCAAGGCAAATCTTGTAAAGCGCGTGATTGGCCTTTTTAAAGGACAAATTGTTTGTGTGGTTGAAGGTTGCCGAGCAGAGTTTTCTTCTCCTCTTAATAACCCCCTTCACGAAGATGGCAAGCAGGGGCGATATGTGTTTGTTGGCGGTGTATGCTGGGAACCAAATAACATTATAGCGCCTGGTTTCCCTGATTTTATGTTTATGCACGTGCGTAATCTAAGCCACCGTCATAAGTATTTAACGGATGACGAACTATTTTTGAGCTTGGCTTAAAAATAAATCTCATAGACTAGTCCAGTCCAATCATAATCAGTAGTGATACAGTTTTAGCTCTGTTGACATTCTGCTGAGTGTTTCTTGACGTACCCCTTATAAAACAGTGTTTCTTTACTTGTTAATAACAGAGGGTTTGTTTTCGTCTGATGTGATTTCCCTTTTGCGATTTACCATAACGCTCATCAAAGCAAACCATACTGGGATGTAAATCATGAATATGAAATCTATCGCAATTGCAACGGCAGTTGTTGCTGTACTAGCAGGCTGTAAAGACAAAACGCCACCAGCTCCAACTCAAGCAAACATTACTTTGGTTGAAGCGGTGACTGAAACGGTGAAAAAGCCGCACCAAGTATGTAAAGATGTGGTAGTAACCGAGCAAGTTGCCCCTGCGGATGATAATAAAATTATTGGTACGGTTGGTGGCGCAGCAGCTGGAGCTGCGCTGGGCAACCAAATCGGTGGTGGCTCAGGTAAAGTGATTGCAACTGCAGCTGGTACGATTGCTGGTGCACTGACAGGTCGTAAGATCCAGGAAAATGTGCAAAAAGGTGATGTAGTAACAACGACGAAAAAACAGTGTCATACAGAATATACGACATCTGATAAAGTAGTGGGTTACGACGTCACTTACGAAGTTTCAGGTGCACCAACGACGGTTCGTTTGGCGAGCAAGCCAGCGACAAAAACGTTCCCAATTCAAGATGGTAACGTTGTTCTACCACAATAGTTAGCGACTTAACCGAAGCGATTAACAAGCCCTTTTATCTTTGAGATGAAAGGGCTTTTTCACATAAGCGGCGTTTTCATCTGTTTTCCCATTGGAATGTGCGGCCAGAAATACCCGTTAATTTCCGCGTTCGATACAATCACTTTTCTTAAAGTACGAACGGAAAAAACATGGAAGATTTTTACCTGACCGAGCACGGTTTGGCTGGTTATTTCGAAGCGCAATGGTTCGACAAGTTCATTGAGGATCAACAGATTGAGATGATAACCAGTCGCTCAAAACAAGTCCCACTTTCTTTTTTGTCATCACCTCACTGCTCCCAAGTTGCTGATTTTATTGCGCAGGCGGTAATCGAAAGCAGCGTTCAGCCGTATTCCCTACTTGAGGTTGGGGCGGCGCTGGGAAGAAATTATTATGAGTTAGTGCAACGCTTACCTAACCTTAGAGAAGCGACGCTTGTGGAGCCTTCAAATAGGTTAATGGATGGCTTGAAGTAACTATTAATAGAAGAACAACGCGTCGAGCTTACTTACCTTCACGATGTGAACACCTTAAACACTTTAGAGGTAGAGAATAGAGATATCGTACAGAAATGTGCTCATGTTGATTTGACGCTAATTAACCAGCCTTTTGAGCTTGATACTCTCCAATCTCGCTTTGATTTAGTCGTATGTTTAAATGTGATTGATCAATGTGAGTCGCCACTTAGCGTGATCAATGCTCTAAAAAAAACCACCAAGGTGGGTGGGCTGATCGTTGTCTCTTGCACTTATCAGTGGAACGCGAAACACATCAAAAATAAAGAAGAGGCGGTTGATGATATCAAAGAATACTTTGCTGAAGGCTGGCGTCTAGTGTCGGAAGCCGAGCATGAATATCGCATCCGGTTTAATGATCGCTTTGCAAGGCAGTTTTTATCTCACGTAGTCGCTTACGTAAAAACCGATTAGAGCCACATAAAAAAACCGAGCACTTACGGCTCGGTTTTTTAGTCTTTGGGTTAGAGCACAACTTTAAGTAACGTGCGCTTCTTGTTGCTCTTGCAACTTTTTCTTACGACGTTCTCGTTTAGAAAGCCAAACCAGAGGCACAACAATCATAATGGTTCCTATTGCCATAAATATATCTGGCACTTCTCCAAACCAAATCAATCCCACAAACACGGCACCAATTAAGCCACTGTATTCAGCGCTGGCAATTTTGTTGCTATCGATCGAGCGGTAAGCGATGACACATGTTGCTGCATAAATCATGATGAACAGACTTGAGCCAGCAGCAACAG
The DNA here is from genome assembly GCF_016920955.1 of Vibrio sp. sp1. Lineage (NCBI taxonomy): Bacteria > Pseudomonadati > Pseudomonadota > Gammaproteobacteria > Vibrionales > Vibrionaceae > Vibrio > Vibrio sp. sp1. The sequence continues at coordinate 64,502 of NZ_CP060590.1, read as the reverse complement.
GGAAAGCACTCCAGTCCCAAGGTTCTGCTTCGATCAGAACAAGCAAGAAGGCTACTGGAATACCTGCCAAGTTTGTCATCAATAACGTTTGCATCACAGACTGATTTTTTGGCAGTTTTCGAATGAGCAAGTTATTGATTGCTAAAGTAATTGCAACAACTAAAGCTGAAATTGCTGCCCAATCGATTTGGTCTGGACGAATGATGACTAACACACCGGCAAAGCCCATTATCGCTGCGGCGACCGATTGCTTAGACAACTGTTCTCCAAAAAAGATTGCTGCAAGTGGCAACATGATCAATGGCGCGGCGTAAAAGATCGCGTTCGCAGTTGCGAGCGGTAAAGATGAGATCGCCAAAACCATGAATATTGCACCAAGTAACCATACGTGAGCGCGAACAGCATGCCACTTAAACCCTTCAAGAAAAGGCGCATTTTTTGTTAGCAAGTAGACTGGCAGCAGGAAAAGCACCGCTGAAATTTGTCGGAAAAAGACAAATTGAAAAATAGGCACTTCATTTCCGACACTTTTAATTAAAGAGTCCGAAAGCACCGCAATGAGATTTCCAACAATTAATAGCAGCATCGCTGCTCCGACCGATGTAACTTTCACTTTTCCTCTCCTCTTTCTTTGCCAAAGAGTAGGTGATGTCATAGGATGAAGTGAAGTGATATTTATTAGTTTAAGTATGAGATTTTTAGATAATGAAATTGCCACCACTCAGAGCGGTTCACTGTTTTGAATCTGTTGCCAGAAACTCTAGCTTTTCGCTTGCTGCTGAAGAACTCAATGTGACGCAAAGTGCCGTTAGCCACCAGATACGATTATTAGAAGATTATTTGGGTGAATCATTATTTATCCGTCAAGGCAGAAAGCTCTCTTTGTCCGATACGGGCACCCGCTATTTAGAGGATATTAGCCCAGCAATTAGCTCAATTGCGATGGCCAGCCAAAAGGTGCGAGAAGGGGACAAAGGCAGCATACGGTTGGCGATTTATAGCTCGCTTGCCGTAAAGTGGCTTATTCCGCGTTTGTCTGATTTTAAGCGCTTACATCCAGAAATCGATCTGACACTCAATATGGTCGTTGGTGATCCTGAACAGACAGACAGCGTTGGCGATTGTTTCATCACGGTAGAAAAGCCAAAGCGAAACTACATGTCGGTAAAGTTATACGCGGAGACGCTGTATCCGGTCTGCAGCCATAAAATTTGGAAAGAGTTGCAAGATCAACCGATTCCAGAAGCGCTTTGGCGATACCCTATTTTGTCGACAGACTCAATTTATCGTGAGAGAGGAAAAGACTGGGCTGAGTGGTGCAGAGCGGGCGGTTACACCTTGCCGAAAGATGTCGATGTTCAACATTTTAGTCATATGTTGTTGGCAATAGAGGCGGCGCGTTATGACCAAGGCATCGCATTTGCGAATGATTTTATGCTCAATGAAAGAGATAAAGCGCACGATTTGGTGTACATCCCTTCTCATGGATTGGAAACCGGAGACAGCTTTTATTTTATTCATAAAAAGAGTCGAGCCAAGCAAGCGGAAATCATCAAGCTCACTAACTGGTTGAAGCAGCAATGCTTGTGAAATGACTAAATTGTCAAAATTAAGAAAGAAAGTGGCAAAGTTGTGTCTAAATATTTCATGTTTTATTGAGTTTTTATTCATTAACATCCACTTGGTTTTGAAACCAAGTGAAATGGACAGCATGGCATGCTTAAGGATGGGCAAAACACAACCTCAATAATTAACAGGCAGTGAAATACAATGTTTAAAAAAACATGGCTAATGACAGCCCTTCTAGCAACATGTTCTGTTGCAAACGCAGCTCCTTACGTTGGTGCATCTGTAGGTCAAGCATCGTTTGGTGATGTTAATGGCTCTATCAATGGTGGTGGTACTAACGCTAGCACTAAACTTAAACTTGAAGATGACTCAAGCCTTTCAGGCAAAGTATTCGGTGGTTACAAATTCAACGAATACATTTCTCTAGAAGCAGCCATTGGTGGCTACGATGCTTTAGACGGCAAAGTTGTTACTGTTGGTGACATGAAGTATCTATCGATTCAGCCAAAAGCGACTCTACCGATTGGCGATCGTTTCAACCTTTTTGCTAAAGCTGGTCTTTCTTACTTCAATGCTGAATTCAAAATTAGCAACTCTGTGATTGACGGTAGCGCAGGCCATACCACCATTTCTGACAGCACTGTAACAGGCATGTACGGTTTAGGCGCAGAGTTCGCTATTACTGAAAACTTTGCTCTACAAGTTGAATGGGAATACATGATGCCTGAGCTAGACATTGCGAAATTTGGCAATGAAAAAGTAACGGTTGATGCAGACATCAATGTGTTCTCTGTAGGTATGAGCTACCGTTTCTAAGAATACTTATTCAAGTTACCTCTTGGCTTAGTAAACGTTTTTGACTTCTGTTGGTCGAGCTGAGTCCAAGCTTTGAATTTGTTTAGATATAGCACAGGAAGTTTAGTTGCTAAGCGTCCTGTGCTATTTTTTTGCTTTGGAATAACTCTTAGGAATCTTTGTGAACGATGTCAATCTTAGGTATCTGGATCTACTGTTAAAGCACTTTGAACCTCACCAGTATCACCTTGTTACGCTTTCTGAGCTAGAAGCGGTGATTTGCACGTCGAGGCGCAATGTTTCTATTGTGATGAAAAAGCTTGCCACTTACGATTGGGTCGATTGGCAACCTGCGATTGGCCGAAGTAACGCTAGCCGTCTCAGTATTAATATTTCCCTCCAACAAGCGATGACCGAGTTTTTGGTTGAGGAGCTTGGCAGAGGAAGAATGAACTCAATAACGAAACTTATTGATTGGTTCGGTCAAACCGCGGTTAGAGCACTAACTATCGCTTCTGAAAAAGTGAATCGATTGAATGAATCAAATAACGCTATTTTGATTTCTTCTTACCCTTGGGTATCCAAAATCGACCCTGCGAATACTTACCGTCACACTGAATTACACGTCGCGAAAAGCGTTTATGACGTATTGCTGACCCAAAATTCCAATGGTGGTATCGAGCCATCGTTAGCACACGAATGGAAAATGGAAGGCAAGGTAATGACGTTATGGTTGCGGCCAGGCATATATCGCCATGATGGCGAGCCCCTTAACATACAGGATGTGGTTTGGAGTATAGAAAGACTTAGGGAGATAAAAGGACCAGTTCACGAGCTCTGGCAGTGTATTGATAGCGTGGTTGCAGAAACATCTAACTGCTTAAAAATTATATTGAAGTATCCGAACAAGTTGTTTCCATACATGCTAGCAACTCCTCATGCGTCTATTCTGTGTCGAGATGTCGTCTCTTTCGGTTCTAGTTATTCCTACCACATAGGGACTGGACCATTTAAAATCAGCGGCTGGAACCAGGAGAGTATGACTCTTGAAGCGCACAAAGAGTATTTTTCAGCACGCGCATTGTTAGATCAAATAACGCTGTCTCATGGTGATGTTAAAACCTTAAATATGTTGAGCTTTAACCAAAGCTCCGATCACGTTGAAGTGGAAAAAATTAGCGCATTTTCATATTTGACCTACCGCGAACGCGTGGAATCCCAACTCACAAAAGAGACTTGGTATCAACTCGCTGATTACATCCATGTGCAAAAGCGAATTTATGATGCGCCAAGTGCCGTTGACAGCATTCAGTTAGAGACTCACGAGCAAGATTTATCAATAACAGATGGTGTTGTGATACCTAAACTGAAAGGTAAAGTGGTATTAGCTGAACCTGTCTGGACGATTCCGAGTTTAATTCGTCATTCCGAATGGTTGCACAGTGTGATTCGTGCAACGGGATTAGAGTTAGAGATCATTGTTATTGATGACATTAGTTTTCCTGAGGTAGTGTCTCACCAAGCAGATTTGCTCTTCATTGAGGAAGTCATGGAAGCACCATTTGAATATGGCATCTTCGAATGGCTGTCGATAGCAACTGGACTGCGTTTTAGTTTTGATCAAAGCCAGATGTTAAGCCATAGAGAAAAGGTTCGCAGGGCGATGGCAGATGATCACTCGCTACAGTCTTTATTAAACCTAGAGAAAGCGCTGCGCGATCAGTACCTATATTTGCCTTTGTTTGTTGGCTACGAAGAAGTGACAAAAACACAGCAAGTGCGAGGTGTGCAGGTGAAGAATACAGGCTATAGCGATTTACATAGGTTATGGATTGCTCATTCACACTAGAGTCGGTGTTCAAGATTATGCAAATGTCCAACGCATAAAGCCATCGAAATGATGGCTTTATAAGGGCGTATCGGATTAGAAGTTGTACGACACACTTGCGCCAACAACCCATTGGTTTGCGCTATCAACGATAGAAGAGTCGCTGATACCGCTGCCTAGGCGCGTGTATTGTGTCATTTGGCTTACTTGCCAGTTGTCGTTGATTGGCATAACAAGTTTGTAGCCCACACCATAGCTTACCGTTGAATCACCTTTGTATGCTTTGCGGTTTGCGTTTGCTTCGCGTTGTTTCACACCAAAGTAGTAATCTACGTAGTCTTCACTTTGATAAGTTAGGTTAGCAAAAGGAACAAAATCAACACTACCGAATTTCATGATGTGGAAGTAAGTCGCGCCCGCTAAGTAACCTTTGTAAGCACCGCTGATATCGTGCTGAAGGTATGTAGAAATGACGTTGTTTTGATCCAGTGTAAAGTCTGCGTTTAAACCTAGATCGACGGCGAAACGGCGTTTATCTGTGCCTTTCAGGCTTTTCGCTGTATCACCGTCGCGCATTACACCACTACCTACAAGGTAGGCACTCATGTTGATTAACTCATTGGTGTTACCGAAGAAGCGGTAGTTAATGCCACTTAGGTCGGCATTAAAGTCGTCACCATGGTAACCACCGTTGAGAATTGGTGCTGTATTATGCTTTTGATCTTTGAAAAGATCGCTGCCTTGAGCCACACCAGCTTCTACGTTCCAACCGCCTTCGTTGTTGTAGATGTTACCGTTACGAATGTAAGTATCGCCAGCGAAAGCTGAGCCAGCAGCTGTCAGAGTAAGTAGTGCAATTAATGTTTTTTTCATCATTTTTCCGAGTTGTTCTGTTTTGTTTTGAACACTGTACAAAATGACGTTGTAAGCATCTATCGGCAAAGCGTATGGAAATGTAATGAACAATCAGGGTAAGAAGCAGAATGTTGCTTCAGAATAGAAAGGTTGCTGGAATAGCTTTCGTTAAAACAGCGAAAAAATCCGAGCTGGGGTGGCTCGGATTTGGGGTATTTATCAGGTATTGATACTAACTTCTTACTGTTTCGTTAAGTTGTATAGTGGTGCTAGGTCACCCGTTACTTTTTCGCCATTCATGTCTAGCTTCATAAGTACGTTTTCACCAACAAAGTATTGGTTTGGTGCATCTTCATTTGTCAACGTTACGATGCTGCCATTTGCGTCCCAAGTGAATTGACCTTCAGATTTTGATTGACCGTCTTCTTTGTCTTGGTAGCTTTCTTCAAGTACGTAAGTGCCATCTTGATTTAGTGTGATGGTCATATCGATACCAGCACAATCCGCGCAAGGTAGTGTTCCTTTGTAGGTGCCGTTCCAGTCCAGAGCACTTTGTGCGTTGTGTTCAGAGTCTACAAATGTCTCTTCAGTAATTACCTGTTCTTCTTCTACTGGTAACGTGTCAATTGTCTCAGTCGTAACGTCTGCACTGGTGGTGACTTCAGTTTCCGTTGCCTGAGGTACTTCAACTGCGCTTGTTTCGGCAGGTTTCTCATCTTGACAGCCTGCAAGAATGATTACCGCGCCTGTTAGTGCCAACATTGTCTTTTTCATTTTATCCCTCTTTAAATCAAGATTTTGTATGAGAGTAATAGTAGACATTTATCGAGGATTTGCGTCATCAAAAAGCAATAGAATGATCTAACTATGTCAATAAAACCGGATATGAGCATGAAATTGTCAGGAAAATCAGAACAATGTAAATGTTGCTTTGGGTATCAAGCTTGAGCCCACAGACAAATATCTAAAAAGGGGAGTGGGAGCGAGTTAATTGATAACAGCCCACATTATTGTGAGTTGTATTATCAACATCATCTAAGAAACGTTATTGAAGCTTGAGCGTGAAGTGCCTCGTTTTGTGCTTCGTTGATCAGAAAACAGCTCCGCAATAACCTGACGATTTAATTCGCCTTTCAAATTGCCGTGCTTATCGATGACGGGCAGTGAATATTCACACGACATGACTTCAGTCAGCACTTGCTCAATGGCTAAATGTGGAGAGATGATAGGCACCTCTTCATAGATATCATCACGCCAATCTGATAGGTGAGTTAACTTCGCTGCGTTTAGCAATCCTTGCTGTGTTATCACGCCTTGATAGCCTGCATTGGTCTCATGGTAGGCATAATCACGTTTAACACGTTTCATTTCACTCAGCGCATCTTCAATGGTTTCAGCGCGAACACAGTACGAAGGTGGCTGCATCAGCGTTTCGACCGTCAGTGCTCGCGCTCTATTGACGTCTTTTACAAAGGCTTCAACGTACTCATCGGCAGGATGCAGTAAGATTTCGTCCGGTGAACCTTGTTGGACAAGTTCACCGTCTTTAAGTATCGCGATGCGATCGCCAAGTCGAAGCGCTTCATCTAAATCATGAGTAATGAAAATAATGGTTTTGTGCAGCTTCTGTTGCAGCTCTACCAACTGATCTTGCATTTCGCTCCGAATCAGAGGGTCCAATGCTGAGAAAGCCTCGTCCATCAACAGTATTTCGGCGTCGGTAGCCAGTGCCCGTGCAAGGCCCACACGCTGTTGCTGTCCACCCGATAGTTGAGCAGGATACTGGTGCTCATAACCCGTCAGTCCAACGGTTTCTAACCATTCATTTGCTTTTTCTAAGCGCGCCTCTTTATTTATTCCCTGAACTTCTAAACCATATGCGATGTTGTCGATAACAGTGCGATGAGGCAGCAAGCCAAAGCGTTGGAACACCATAGACATCTTGTGACGGCGAAACTGTTCAAGCTCTTTGTTAGAAAGTTGCATGACATCCACCCCTTCTACCAAAATCTGCCCCATGGTTGGATCGATTAATCGGTTGAAGTGGCGAATCATGGTGGATTTTCCAGAACCGGATAATCCCATAATGACAAAAATTTCACCCTTTTGAATTTGCAGGTTGATGTCTTTTAGTCCGACCGTGTGGCCCGTTTCCGTTAAAACCTGCTCTTTACTATGTCCCAACTTAACGCGCTCAATCACGCTATTGGGCTTGGGGCCGAAGATTTTATACAGACCGCTGATTTCGATAAGTGGACTAGTCATGTTTTGAGTCTCCTAAATGAGCTTGAGTGCGTTTCGCATACGCTTGTGAAGCACGATCAAAAAGGATTGCTAGGGCGACAATTGCTAAACCATTGAGAAGACCAAGAGTGAAATATTGATTGGTAATAGACTTTAGAACAGGCTGACCTAAACCTTTTACCCCAATCATTGATGCGATGACCACCATTGACAGTGCCATCATGATCGTTTGGTTAATTCCCGCCATGATGGTTGGCATTGCAAGCGGAAGCTGAACCCCAAAAAGCCGTTGCCGAGTGCTGGCACCAAATGCGGTTGCGGCTTCCAATACTTCTTTATCAACTAGACGAATGCCCAAATTGGTTAAACGAATAACCGGTGGAATCGCGTAGATCACTACTGCGATAAGGCCAGGAATTTTCCCAATGCCCAATAACATCACAACTGGAATGAGATACACAAATGCCGGCATGGTTTGCATGACGTCGAGTAATGGTGTTACCACCGACTGAATGCGATTAGAGCGCGCCATAGCGATGCCGATAGGGATACCAAGTGCGATGGCAAGCATAGTACATACAGTGATGATACTGAGCGTGCGCATAGTGTCTTCCCACATTCCAAAATAGCCAATCAGAATCAGCGAACCAAAACATGCAGCGGCCAGTTTCCAAGAGCGGCTGGCGGCATAAACGAGAGTGGTGCAGACACCTAAAATAATGAACCAAGGTGTAGAAATCAGAAGTTTTTCAAACCAGACAAGAAACGCAAGGAGCGGATCAAACAGAGACTCAATGAGTTCACCATACTCGCGAGAGAAATCTCTATAGGCGCCGTCGAGTGTTTTGCGAATCGCCCTGAGATCAGAGGCATCCATTTCCGGGAATTCGCTGAGCCAATTTGAGTCAGACATATGTACTTCCTTTTTCTGATATACCTAAGCGCTCTCAAGAAACTTAATTTGGCAAGAAGAGTAGGGCACCTAGGCCAAGTAATGTTCGTTCGACAGGTTCTGTATCGAAAGTATTACCCTTTAAGCTCAGGCCAATGTCGTCAAACTTCTCTTTTTCGTTTCTTAGGTATACATCCTTTTAAATAAAACAATCATTAGTGTTCAAACTAATGATTTGCTTGGATTATAGTTTTTCTTCTTCAATAAAATGAACACATTAGCGTGTATTTGTATGAAAAATCTGCGCAAACTAACGTTTTTATTATCCGGTTAATTAGAATTGATCTTTTTGTTCGTTTGTCATCAAAATTCCTAAATTATTAGATGTCTAATTAATGCTGATGTATTACGTATTTGTCGTGTTGATTTTTGCAAACTTAGTTTATTGGCATATGCTAAAAATGTTATTGGCATATGCCAGTTTAAGGCGTAATTTGACTCTGTGTTTTTGAGGGACAATGATGGCAAGACCAAAGATAGAAAGACGAATATGCGGACGTGCGGCTCACCATTGCTTTAAGCCCAATGGCATTCCATTTAATCAGTTGGAGCAAGTCGCCATATTACCAGAAGAGTTAGAAGCGCTACGTTTAGCCGACTTAGAGGGGCTTAGCCAGCAGCAAGCTGCGGAGCAGATGGGCGTTTCTAGACAAACTTTTGGTAACACAGTAAAAAGTGCAAGATTGAAAGTCGCAAAAAGTTTAGTTGAAGGTCATGCATTAGTTTTTCCGAATGAGGAGTCAAACTTATGATTTATGCTATTCCTAATGATGGTGAGCGGGTGGCAAACCACTTTGTAAAAGCACCATACATCGCTATTTATTCTGATACTGACGGTATGCTAAAAAACTTAGCGAACATTGCTTCTATGCCACAAGCGGGTTGTAATGCGAAGTCTCAGTTGATTCAGTCTTTACAAGGGTACAATGTGGATGCTGTTCTTGTGCGAAATATTGGTGAACGTGTATTGGCAAAGCTACTTAGCAGTGGCACGCCAGTATTTAGGCTGTCTACTCGTAGTTCATTGGAAGATGTGCTTGCGGTTCCAAGAGAGCCTTTGATTGAGCCCTCTCAAGGACGCCCATCAAACAATCATAAGAAAAGTGTTCACAAACAAAAAGGTGGCTGCGGCTCCTGTGGTGGCCCAAAATCAAAACCCTCCTTGTTGGCAAGACCTAAAGCGCTACTCAAAGCAACATCTAGCCCTGCTATACTTAAGCTAGAGTCGATGGCTAATAAGGCAGGTTAATATGGTTTGGTTATTTACCTTTCTTGGTTTTCTCGCAATCATTTTGTTGATGTCACTTGGCGTCATTTTTCACAACAAGCGCATTCAAGGAAGTTGCGGCGGTTTAAACAACGTCGGTGTTGATAAAGTATGCAACTGCGAAACCTCATGCGCAGAACCTGAAAGGCGTTTACATCAAATCTCAGAGCCTAACTCATCACCTGAGCACTAAGGCTTTTGGCCCATTGCGGCAAGGTTTGCCGAAACCAGTCCAAATACTTGCTGGTCTGCGGATTCTCTCTGGAGACCAGTATGTTGACTACCTCGACAACGATCCACGCTTTTGCTAGTCCGATATCGCGCGCCAATTCTGTTGTTTCACCTTTCTCGGCGCACTTTATATATCTGCCTGCCACCTTCAAGTAATCATCAAATGTGCCCATGCCTTCGATGAGCGGCGCTAAATCTATCGCGACATGCCCTGTAGAAAAGCGTTCCCAGTCGAACAGCACTAGTTCGCCATTTTCGCGCTGTCCCCAGTTTCCAGCATTCGAGTCTCCGGAGATCAAGTTCTGCCCATCGAAAAGGTGCGCCGATCGTTGTTGGAGGTTGTGGAAGAACTGTTCTGTCTCTGAGCCCAGTTCAAGTGTAGCGAGTGCTTGTTGAGTCGCTTGTGGTGTCCACTGGTGGCGGTGATAAATACCATCTGATGTTGGTGGAAGTTGGTGCAGTTTGACGAGTTGTTCAATGACTCGACCATCTTCAAGTAAGAATGCTTGCTCGACTGCGTGGGGAACGTATTCAATGTGCAGAACGTTTTTCTGGTCGTCGAATTGAATCAAGCGCGGTACGTGTATTCCAAGCGCGTTAAACTGTTCGGCATAGCGTTGATAAAACGCCACTTCTATTTGAGTAGGGTTACGTTTTTCTATTACTTGGACGCCATCTTGTTCGATGAGAAAAACTTTGGCACTGCCCATTTGGTTGAGTTCTTGCTGCGACACCGGACTTCCTGTCTTCATGTAGAGAGAGCTCACCTTAATCGCTGCACTCACGTTTGCCAATAGCCACGACAAAGTGCCTCAAAAATATTAAATGCAACTGTTTAAATATGATTTTGCTGTGAGTGTCTAAATTTTACACAGTCTCGCCTGTACTCCGATAAATTCGTTCTACGCTTACTATTCGTCTTAATAAAGGAGAACCAAAATGGCTGTAATGAAGCAGGATATTCCAAATCGTGTAACGGTTTACCATGACAATATCGATCAAGAACAAGAGCTGAAAAATGCGATGCTGCCAGAGAAACCGCGCTACTTTAACGGTGCTCCGACTTACAAAGCGAACAGCATCGAAGAGTTTGAAAGCAAAATCAGTCAGATAGGTTTGTCTCTCGATAAATAATTTTTCTTTTACATAAAAGCGCCCTCAAAATGAGGGCGCTTTTTTGTTTATGTGATTGATTTGAATCGTAGGGAATTAACCTTGTTGTGCACTGCCTTGGCAGACTTGCTTCTGCACTGCTGGTGGCGCGGGCTCGTAATGGCTTAAGGTCATACTAAAGCTGCCTTCGCCACCGGTGATGGAGCGTAATCGACGAGCGTAATCTTGCAGCTCGTTTACTGGTGACTTGGCTTTCAACAACGTGAATTGGCTATCAATCGGTTCGGTGCCTTCTATTAATCCTCGATTACCTGACAAATCCCCAGACACGTCACCGACGTTTGTGGTTGGGACGTGTAACTCCATTTGGACAATTGGCTCCAGCACAATAGGATCGGCGTTGTTAATCGCATCTAAAAAGGCTTTCTTACCTGCGATGACAAACGCAATTTCTTTCGAATCGACGGAGTGATATTTACCGTCATAAACGGTGACTTCCACATCCTTAATTGGGTTGCCAGAAATCGCGCCTTCCTCTAACGCTTGCAAAATACCTTTTTCAACAGCAGGAATGAGCGCGGTTGGGATGGCGCCACCCACCACTTTGTTGATGAACTTAAATCCGGCACCACGTTCGAGTGGACGAACGTTCAATTGCACTTCACCAAACTGGCCTGCACCGCCACTTTGTTTTTTGTGTCGATAATGCCCTTCGGCAGGTTTGGTGATGGTTTCAAAGTATTCGACGCTTGGTTGGCAGGTTTCGACGTCCAGTTTGTACACGTTCGCCATCTTTTCTAATGCGACTTTGAGGTGAAACTCCCCTTGGCCGCTGATGATGGTTTCGTTGGTGCGAGCGCGATGTTCGATGCGCAGCGAAGGATCTTCACTGGCAATTTTATTCAGCACATCTCCTAATTTTTGCTCATCTCCACGCTTAAGAGGCTTCAAGCACAAAGAATACATGGAGTCAGGAAGATCCAACGTTTTGAGTTGAACTCCATCTTCTTCGTGAGAGTCATGAACGATTGAATCGAATTCGAGATCATCCACTTTGGCTAAAACGCAGAAGTCGCCCGCAAGCGCGCGAGGGATCTCGGTTCTATCTTTGCCCTGCAGTTGATATAAGTGCCCAACTTTAAATGCCTTGTTGCTTTCGCCAATATAAAGCTGGCTGCCCGCATTGATTTCCCCCTGATACACACGTAAGTAGGCAAGTTTTCCCATATATGGGTCGACGCTGACTTTGTACACGTGTGCGACGGTGTGCTCTAAGGTTTCGCAATTTACTTTGATTTTTTTGCCGTTCTTTTCCAGTTGAGGAGGGTTACCCTCGTTTGGCATGGGCATGATCTCCGCCAAGGTGCGCAGCAGCAACTCGACGCCCGTGCCGGTTTGTGCTGAGACAAAACAGACCGGAATCACATGTCCAGTTCTTAGTGCTTCTTCAAACGGATCATGCAGTTGCTCTGCGGTGAGTTCGGAGCCTTGTTCCAGATACAGTTCCATCAGTTCTTCATCGACTTCGATAACTTGGTCAATTAGGGTCTCATGAGCTTCATCTACCGTTGCAAGTAAGGTTTCTCGTCCCAATTCTGGTTCGAAATAGCAGTCAACTACAGATTCCCCATCAGCCGAAGGTAAGTTGATCGGCAAGCAGTGGTCCCCAAAATGCTCAACGATGTTCTCCATCAATCTCTCTAACTGATTACCGTGGTTATCGAGCTTATTGATGATGATCATCTGACATTTTTGCTGCTCTTTTGCAAAGGTGAATAAGCGATCGGAAGTTTGGTTAAGCGGTGTTTGAGGGTCGATGACAAGGGCGGATGTTTCAACGGCAGGAAAAACGCTGATAGTACGGCCAAGTAACTCGTTTTGTCCCGGAGTGTCGATGACATTGAGCCGGTGTTTATTCCAGCGCAGTGCGACTGGCGTTGCTTCAATACTGTGTTGATATTGGATGGATTGAGGATCGAAGTCGGTAACGGTATCGCCTTTTTCTACGCTGCCTAAATGGTGCGTGGCATCACAGGTAAAGAGCAGTTTTTCTATCAGCGTGGTTTTACCGGTCCCGGTTTGGCCGACAAAAGCGATATTGCGTATTTTATTGATAGGCATAGAGCCTCCTTGCAAGATGGCGTGAAAAACCTACGAATTGCTAGGAAGTGGGTTGCTATAGAAACCCACGCACTGCATTGGAGTAGGGCGGGATTACCGCCTATTCGTCTTCCATGTCATTTTTCGGATGACTCGATGCATAAGACCACCTTCTTGGACCACTGTAATCTTAGCATGCCGTAATAACCGTATAATTTATGTGACTTATTTCATGATGGGGCTGATTGTTTTTTAATCGAGATCATAAACTCAGAGGTTCTGACTTTTGGAGCAAAACCTCTGGATTGTTTAGGCTATTTGGAAAGAACGATTTCGCCGTCGCGATAAACCAAGCTTGGCGTTACATCTTGTCCTAGTAACACCGGGCCATCAAGATCGACAACGCTCGCCTGAGCTGCAATAGGTAACGCGGCTCGCATCGCCAGCGACGTCCCCAACATACAACCGGACATGAGGCTAAAACCGAGTTTTTGGGCGTCGTCGGATAATAATAGTGCTTCAGTGAGTCCGCCAGTTTTATCTAGCTTAATGTTCACCATTTCATATTTGCCAACCAGCTGATGTAATTGCTCTCTGGTGTGACAACTTTCATCGGCGCAAAGTGGAATGGGGTGCGGAATGCTGGCGAGTACGTCATCGCAGTCTTGTGGCAACGGTTGTTCGATCATGGTGATGTCTAGCGGTTCGAGTTGAGCAAATACCGTCGCGAGATCGAGGCTTTGCCATGCTTCATTCGCATCTAAAACAATTTGCGCGTGCGGCGCGGCATCGCGTACTGCTGCAACGCGCTCAATCACGTTTTCACCATCCAGTTTTACCTTAAGCAGTTTTGCGCCTTGGCTAAGGTAAGCTTGCGCCTGTTTTGCCATTGCTTGCGGCGTGTCGATAGAAACCGTCATCGCCGTCACAATCGCCTCTGGTAACGTAAAGAGGTCGTGAACCTGTTGCTTGTGGCTCAAAAGCGCGTGAAGATGCCAAAGGGCGCAATCCAATGCATTTCTTGCCGCCCCTGCGGGCAATAACGATTGAAGCTGGCTTTTGAGAACCATGACATCAGCTTCGCCTTTGGCATACAAACTTTGCAGTTCATGCGCGGCGTGAGAAATCGTCTTAATCACCGATTCAACCGATTCACCATAACGAGGGTATGGCGTGCATTCACCTTGGGCTGTCATGCCTCGATGTTCAATTGTCACGCGGACTACGTGGCACTCTGTCCGACTGCCGCGAGAGATGCGAAATGGTGTCACCATGGCAATCGTGACGGGTTCTACATGAATTTTCATCTCACTAGTTTTCCCTAAACCGCAGTTATTTTCTAAACCGTAAATGTTTCTTAAATCGTAAGGAGCCTATCTGCAACCGCATCAACGCCAAAACGCACAGGGTCGGTGACGGGCACCTGGTATTTGTCGCTCCAATCCTGGCATAGCTGGGCTGCATCTTCTTCGCTGATCGCCGAAGTGTTCAAGCAAATACCCACTAATTGAGCGTTTGGATTTGTTAGGCGAGCAGCGGCCAGATTCGCTTCTATCGTTTGTTCAATGGTTGGCAAGCTCACATGTGGTAAGTTGCGGATGTGCGGGCGACCAATCTCATGGCACAGTATCAGAGCGTCAGCTTGTGCGCCGTGAAGTAAGCCCAAACTTACGCCAGCAAATGAAGGGTTAAACAATGAACCTTGCCCTTCGATGATGTCCCAATCGTGATCGGTGAACTCAGGGCTGATCGCTTCTACTGCGCCGGAGATAAAATCGGCAACTACAGCATCAATCGAAATGCCACTGCCTGCGATGAGAATTCCGGTTTGACCCGTTGCTTTGAACTCTGCACGACAGTTTTTACGCTTCAATGCATGCTCAATGGCAAGGGCAGAGTACATTTTGCCAACGGAGCAATCTGTTCCTACAGTAAGTACTCGCTTGCCTGCGCGAGCTTTGCCATTGCCGACCTTGAGCGGGGCATCATAATGGCGAACATCATACAGTTTGGTTAATCCGCGTTGTTCTAGATCGGCAAGAGGAGAAAGTTCCGCCAAACGTTGGTGCATGCCCGATGCAATTTCAAATCCCATCTCTGCCGCTTCAAGTAAGGTTGCTTGCCAAGCTTCGGGAATGACGCCTCCTGGATTTGCAGTGCCAAGCACCAGCGTTTTTGCTCCTTGCTGCTGCGCTTGTTGTAGTGTCATGTCGGTTAAACCAAGCGATACGGTTTCTGGCGTCAGGCGGATTTGGCCAAGACAAATCTCAGGTCGCCATTGATATATGCCACGCGCGGTTTTTGCTGCGAGTGGATCGGTTACATCGCCAAGAAAAAGTAGGTAAGGTTGAGCAATTTGCATGATGGTTCCCTTCGTCATCGTTATTGCTCATTAATGTAGCCAGACTGATTTAGGAAACCGAATGCTTATTTGTTAGGCGGGTATAACTTCAGGTTATACCTTTAAACCATCTGTTGTTTTAGGGCGGTGATAAATTGCTTTGTCGCAATGGATTGAGGTGTGTGCTCTGCGAATAAAATAGAGACAGAGAAGGACATATTTGGCTCCAAAGCATGCACGGAAACGGCATTATCTTGGCGATATTGTTTTGCAGTCCAAGGGTCTACAATCGCGAATCCTGCTTCGTTTTTCACCAGTTCAGCCGCCGCGGAGTAGCTGCGGACGGTGATGGCATGTTGATAATGCTCGTCACGCGCCGATAAGGTTTGATGCAGCAATAAGCCCAGAGGGTCTCGGCTATCTAAACCGATAATGGGTAAATCGTGACTGATGAGTTCTTCTAAAGTGACGGTTTTTTCTGTGGGTATCGCTGCGCTTTTAGGGGCAATTAGCGCCAAGTTTTCTTTTAATAACATGTGTCCCATGATCGCTGGTGGCGTTTCTTCACCGAACGCAATGGCGACATCCAATTCATGTTTCAGTAAACCTGAGCACAGCTCATCGCGATTAGCCGTTGAGAGCTCAAAGGAGATGCCGTGCTCTTTCGACAGCAACGCGACAGTCGGCGCTAACAAGTGTGCGGCCAAAACAGGCGGAGCACCGACTCGTAAATGTTGAGTTCCCTGTTTGACTTTGTTGGTCAGAGAGCGAAATTGTCCGAGTTGTTGATAGACTTTTTCAGCCTCTGGCAATAAGGCTTTGGCTTCTTGAGTGGGAACGAGACGGCCCTTTACACGCTCAAATAAAGCGAAGCTCAGTTGTTGTTCTGTATGGGCGAGAACTCGAGTGACATTAGGTTGGGAAACGTGCAGTAAGCGAGCCGCGCCTGACACCGTTCCTGCTTGCATAATGGCGTAAAAGACTTCTAATTGCCTTAAGTTCACTGCGATTTCCCTCTGCTCATGTTGCTCACCTCAGAATACCCAACCTTGCTGATGAGCGATAGAGGTAAAAGTGCTGGCGTAAAAAATAGGAAGACGATGTTGGTGCCTTCCTATCTCGCTTTTTCAATTTCTCAACTTCTCAATTTCTATGCTTCACTTTGCTGCTGCATGAAGGGGCAGGTCGTTAAACGGCTCTACGTCTCGACTGAGTAATCCCATCAAAATCACTGCTAACACCATGACAGCAGCTGCGATTGCAAAACCGTATTGTGTTAGTTCGTAATGACTCAACATTGCAATCAGGACGTAACTGAGAGATTGAATGGTGGTGGCAAACATGCTGATGCCGCCATCGACGCGACCTCGTTGATGAACCGCTACGGTGTGATGCATCCAGTTGACTCTCGCAATGCGATTTAGCGCGTTAAATACGCCAAACAGCGCCGTAAACAATAAGATGGTCAGCGGGCTCATCGCAAAACTCATCCCGATAAGCGCAAAAGAGACCATAACCATCGAAGCGAACATAATGTGGCTATGGGAGGCACGGCTTAGCACTTTGGTGACAATAAAGCCGGTTAGCAACGAGCCGAGGCCAAAACTGATGTTGAACCCTGCAAACCAATCGCCAGAGATGCCTTGTTCAGAAAACCAAATCGGCACCAGTTTGCTCAAATACGTCAATGCAGGATAAGAGAGGCAAGAGAGCAGAATAAAGCCATAAAATCGGGGTTCGAGACGGAATATTTGTTTGCTCTCTTTGAGTTGCGCGATGAAAGCAACGGATTTTGATGCCCTTAATTGTTGGGTATAAGGCGTCAGAATATAGAACATCGCTGCTAACGCAGAGGCGCTGGCCGCAAACAAAGCAAACTCTTTCATACCCCACATTTCAAGCAAAACAATACCCAACGCGCCAGCTCCGAGGGTTGTGGATTGCATTACAATTTCTTGCTGACCCGAAATTTTCGCATACTCATGGTGCTGATAATTTTCTTGGGTGAAGGCGTTGTTGGTCGTCCATGCAAAATTACTCGAAACCCAATACACCAATTGCGCAAAAGCCAGCAACCAGTGTGACTCAAACCCTAACCAATAAGCAATGAACACCACCAAAGCCATACCCGATTGAATCCATTGATTGAGCACGAGTAGTACTTTGCGTGAATGTCGGTCAATTAAAGTGGAAAAGAAAGGCGTTGCTAGAAAAGAAATCGCGGTGCAGCTCAGAGAAACTAAAGCGACGAAAGTGCCCATGTTAGGTTCGGAAAGCATGACCCATGGCAGCGCCATCATGAATAAGCCAGAGGAAATGCTGTCGAAGAAGCGGCCAGCTAAGTACGGCTGAGTTTTATTTTTCATTATGTTTGCCTCTAACTCCCGATGGCTTTCAAAAGGTTGATGTCCAACTGTCTTGTGTTTAACAACCAAGTCGTTCGCGCTGAACACATTATCTTGAGATCGCCGGGGTTTAGCGTTAATTAAGATGGTGCAACTTTAAAACCTCAAGTAAACTTGAGGTAAAGCATTTTTTTAACAAAATTGATACACAGGGAGTCAAGGATGGAAATCAGCGTAGGAGAAGTGGCAAAACGTTCTGGAGTGAAAGTATCTGCCCTACATTTTTACGAGCAAAAAGGACTGATTTCGAGTTGGAGAAATCAAGGTAATCAGCGTCGCTACCATCGTAGTGTGTTGCGCCGTGTTGCGGTGATCAAAGCAGCGCAGCAAGTTGGGTTGTCGTTAGAAGAAATTAAACATGCGTTAGATGAACTGCCGAAACACCAAGCCCCTAACAAAGCGCAATGGGAAAAAATGGCAAGCCATTGGCATGAACAGTTAGAACAAAAGATTCAAAAACTTAAAGCGTTGCAAAACGATTTAGGAGGATGCATTGGCTGCGGGTGCTTGTCGTTAGAAACCTGCGCACTGCGAAACCCAGAAGATGTATTAGGGAAAGACCACTCGGGGTCGAACTTAACGTTAGAAGAAGAGTAGCGATTATCTCTATTCTTTGTCGAAACTGTCGACTACGATCGCGCCCATCGAAGCAGGCATTGTGATGACGATAACGCGCTTTATCGCAACCAAAGGCTCATTCATGAGTGGCAGCTTATCAAGACAGAAAAGAACTAACGCTACCACAACGGCCGCAATGAGGTACGCGATAACCACACGAAAAATAAAGATGGATACGCGATTCTTGATGTGGCTTTGAAACACGCTTTGATACGCGAAAAAACTGAGGAAAATGACAGAAAGACTTAACAGCATGAGCAAGTTTGCCATTGGTAGGCTCTCACCCAATCGCCACGCTTCCTCCGAAAATGAGATCGGGACTGCTAGGGCAAAAGCGCCAACCAATACTTGGCTAGCGTCTTCTAGATTAAAGTGGCTGCTCATGCTGTTTATTCCATTATTCGCTTGCTAGATGTAAGAGCTTTTCAAAACGCTCATTACCGTGCAGCAATTCGAGGTCTCGTTCTTCGGCAAGTAAATCACGAATGGATGGGCTGTATTCAATTGCGCGTTCCAAGTCTTCAATAGCTTGCTCTTCGATACCAAGGCGAGAGTATGCACACGCGCGTTGATACAGTGCAGGGCCGTTGGTGTAATCGACTTCAAGTACGCGGTTACAAATGCTAAGTGCCCAATGGTATTCGTTGATTTCCATCGCTGCGTCGGCTTTGTAAGTCAACGCTTCTAAATCACCTGGACGAATTAATAAGATTTCATCATAGATTTCAATACGTTGTTCTGGAGTTTGAGAGCTTTGTGCACGTAGCCATAAGTTATGGATCTCGTTGATTTTCTCAATCTCTTTGTTGTTTTCGCTGATAATGCGAGTTTTGCGTTTTAAATCTCGCTCAAGGGCGACAAACTTTTTCTCGTATTCTTGGGCGATCTTCTCCAATCGTTTATCAGCCATCTCTTTGGTGTTGTGTTTAAACTCGCGCAGAGATTGCCATCCGACAAAGGCAATCAGCGATGCGACACCAGCAATGATGTAGAAGAAGTATGTAACGGTCACGTTGGCATAGTTCAACGATTTATCTGCGACCGTTAGCTCGCGATCGGTGATCTCTGTGATCATTCGCTTTTCTAGGCTTTGATAGTCCTGACGCAGCGCTTTTAGTTCATCTAAAATATAGCGTTCCATTAATGGTCTATCTAACAGATCCGATTCTGAATACTTTTCCTCCGATGCCATTGTTGGCAAGGCAAGTATCAGCGAGAAAAAAATACCAATAAATAAGCGCATATAACGTCCTTTCACGAGAAGAGTACAGATAGACCATGCAACAATAGCAAATAGCACAAACGTTTAGCAAAGTTATTACAAAAGAAATAACAGTCGTCTACGTAGAAGTCATATTCTTGTTGTTTTTCAGTTTGTTCCTGGTGGTTATTTGTTGTGATATCTTTTATCCTCCTTGCGAATTTATGATTAATGGAGTGAGCATGGACGCGCGAGCTAAGGATTACTTAGAACAATTTCTAGAATTATTATCACCAGAACAAAGGGAAGCTGTACCATCAGTCAGTGCTGACTATTATTGTGCCGATGAATACAACGCGAATGTATGCGCAGACTTGGTTCGTATTGGACAGAAAACTGCATCGTGCAGTTTGGAGCTTTGGTATCGAGAGCATGGTGAAACCATGCCCCAAGTCGGTCATTTACAAGTAGTGACGAATTGGGATGGGGACCCGGTTTGCGTGATACGAATTACTGACGTAAGTACATGCAAATATGAGGATGTAACCGCAGAGTTTGCCTTCGCAGAAGGCGAAGGTGATAGAACCTTAAACTGGTGGCGTGATGCTCATACTGCATTTTTTAAAGCTGAATGCGATGAGTTGAACATCGATTGGCATGAGAAACGTACGCTGGTTTTAGAGCGTTTTGAAGTGGTGTATCCCGTCAATTAATCTCTGATAGCAGCACTGATTTGAAGTGCTGCTATCTTTATTGAGAGACCATTTTTAGCGCTTTCGAGCGGTCACACTAAACATATGCCAATGTTTTTGGCTTCCTACTACAGTGGTCCCGTCTTCATCTCTTTCATGCAATGAAATGAGGTCGTAACCTTCGAATAAGCTTTCCACTTCCTTTTTTGTTAATGCGGTAATGTTTGGATGCATTTCGGAGGTAACCCAGGAGTCTTTCACTCCCAAGAAATCGCCGCAGAAGATACCGCCCGGTTGTAATGCGCTGTCTATTTTTTTCCAGACTTGTTTGAAGCCTGTGTCAGGGCAAAAGAACAAACTGGCATTTGCGATAACCAAGCTGCACTGAGGGTAATTAAATTCAGTAAAACAGCACTGCGAAACCGAAAATCGCTTATTACCTTCAAAGCGTGTTAAACAAGTTTTTACTGCATCTTCATTGCTATCACATGCGTGAACCTTAAATCCCTGTTCGAGGAGAAAGTGGCTGTCTCGACCTATTCCGCAGCCAATATCGAGAGCGACTTTGCCTTCTATCTTAAGTAGGTTCAGGGCATTTTCCACGTTTGGGCGGTGAGGTTGGCTTAAAATCTTCTGATAGTATTCATTCCATTGCGCTGGCATTGAACTTCCTTATGTTGGTTGTGCCCCCCAGCCCCAAAACTAGCGTCCATTTTGTTTCGCTTGACTGGGTAGGTTTGCAGTATTGGCAACTGTTATAGCTGATCTTCAATTGGTAATATTCCGGAGAACCAAGCACCCATTTTTCGCCATACTCCTGCTTCTGGTTCGGAGTCGTATTCTTCGCCTGTTTTTACGTCGGTCCAGACAATGTCCCCGTCGCGCAGAGTTAAGGCATGGGCGTTACTCGACAGTTGATTCGGCAGTTGTTCTAGAAACATTTGCACATATTCTGGCTGTTCTATAACAACTGCCATTTCGGTATTCAAAGCTGCCGAACGTGGGTCCCAGTTCATTGAACCAACGAAAAGTGTTTTGTTATCAATCGTCATTGCTTTAGCGTGTAAACTTGCTCTGCTACTCCCCGTGATGCTCCACTTACTTTTGAGTTTTGCGCTCGCTTTTACTTCCCAAAGCTTGATTCCAGCTTCGAGTAGATCTTTTCGATATTTTGCGTACCAACCATGCACGGCAAACACATCGTTAGACGCGAGGCTATTGGTCACAATCGTGATATCAACGCCTCGCTTGGCCGCGTTACTTAATGCTTGAGTACCTGCTTCAGTTGGAACGAAATAGGGAGAAATGAGCACAAATGAATCCTCAACACTTTTAACCAGTTCCGACAAATTATCAATAAGTTGGCTCTCTCGGGTTGCGACTTTATCGGGCAGATCAAACCATACTTTCGCTTCTCCCCAGTAGAGCTTGAGTTTGCCTTGTTTTAGATCTTGGTACATATCCAGTTGGGTGAAGTCATAGCGGCCGGTTGAAAACTTTTCCTCTAACCGGAGTTTATTGACCTGCTTTTGAATCGCTTGGTCGGTAATTTGCTGTGAATTCGGTGTAATCCATTCCATTGGTATCGCATAGGCGCTATTCCAGTAGAGGTCGAACTGATCGGCAGTTTGTTGTACCGCCTCACCATAGAGCAGAAGATCAAAATCACCAAACTCAACTTGCGATTCAAAAGAGAAGTATTCATTGCCGATATTTCTACCTCCGACAATGGCGGAAACACTGTCTGCAATCAGAGACTTATTGTGCATACGACGATTAAGGCGTTCAAAATCGCTAGCAAGAGCGAACCAACGGGAGTCGCGATACTGATGCGGGTTAAATAAGCGGATTTCTATATTAGGATGTGCATTGAGGGCAGCCATCACATCGTCGTTTCGCTTTTGCATATCGTCAAGCAACAGCCTTACTCGAACACCACGCTTTGCCGCTTCATACAAGCGCCACGTTATTAGCTGACTCGTTTCGTCACCACGGTAAATATAGTATTGAAGATCAAGACTTTTCTGGGCGGACTCGATCAAAGAGGTTCGAGCAAGAAGGGCATCGTGTCCCTGATTTAACGGTGCAAAGCCAGTTATGGACTTAGGATCTCTCCCGTAAGCTTCAAAGTACTGCGCAAGAACAGAATCCTTTTGATAACCGAGCTGAAAGCTGGTGGACTTTTCACTGGCGTCATTCAACGATACGGATGAGCATGCCGATAAAATAGTGAGCAGCGAGGGGAAGAGCAACTTGGCGAGCGTTTGTAACAAAGCACATTTCCTTGTCTTACAGAGTGTTACCTACTCCAAATTATAGACTTAAGCTGACGCCACATGCACCCAGAACCGTTTGATAACGAGCGATTAATCAATGAATTGCCATAGAGCCTGCACCAAGTTCAACTTTTAGAGCGCAGATAATCATTTATTTTAATTATCATTATGGCCGTATTGGTCATAATCACTAATATCTGGTGATTATGACCAATAGCACACTGGATAAAATAATGGTTTTTATATAACCATATGATTTTTAATAAATAAATGCTTGGCATGTCATTTGCTGTTTAGAATAAAAGTTAAGTCAGAGCAACTTGCGCAGTTGGTTAATTTTTTGTTAATTTTATTAACTTTGAATTGGCAATAACTATCTAGTTCGCTGCTTAAAAGACTAGGCAAGTGCCGCTTTGATGTTTATTCAAATTCAATTCTCTCACCACCATGCTTACCGGGAGCAATGGACTGAATAAAAGTGTGGTGTTGAAAACAACAATAAAAAAGGATTTTCGATGTTAGCAAAACCCATATTACGTTGGCTTTTACCCTTCGTCGTCGTTGGAGGCTCTTATGCAGGATATGCTGCAATTGCCGCAACTGCGCCGGAAAAAGAGTCAACCAAAGATGCAATTACAGAGCCTACTGTTCAGGCTTCTTCTCTTTTTCCTACCGATCACAAAGTGGTGATTACCAGTCACGGTGAATTAGTCCCTTTTGAAAAAACACACCTTTCCGCGCAAGTTAGTGGTGAAGTTACAAGTTGGCACCCGAATTTTGTGACGGGTGGCATCGTAAAACGAGGAGAGGTTCTTTTCACAATTGAAAGTGACAACTATGAAGCGTCGGTTTTACAAGCTGAAGCCGATTTAGCTAGTGCACGCGCAAACTTGATTGAGGAACAAGCGAAAGCCGAAGTGGCAAAACGTCAGGCAAAGAGACTGAGCGATAAGCAAGTGACGGATCTGTATTTACGCAAGCCTCACGTTTTGAGCGCACAAGCGCAAGTGAAGTCGGCTCAAGCGGCACTCAAACGAGCAAAAAGAGAGTTAGAAAATTGCAAAGTCGTTGCACCTTACGATGCGCTGGTTGTTGAGCGTGATATTGGTGTTGGTCAATTTGTTACATCTGGTTCTCGAGTTGCCACGTTAAACAACATCGAAGTGGCAGAGGTGCACGTACCCATTGCCGGTTTTGATAGTGCATTTTTACCCGAATCCATTGGTGAACTCACTGCGACAGTGACGCAGCAAGGTGTGTTTTCTACCACTAGAGAAGGTCGAGTAGTTCGTGATCTAGGCATGATTGATAGCGCTACCCGAATGATTAACATGGTCATTCAAATCGCGGACCCATACGGTGTCGATAACCAGCAGCCTCCAATTAAATTCGGCTCCTACGTTGAAGTGAGCTTCACTGGTAAGGAACTTAAGCACATCTACCGCTTGCCACAGGAATTAGTTAAAAACCGTACCGTGTGGGTGGTGAATGGCGATAATCAACTTCAACCCAGAACTGTCACGGTTTTGAGAGCAGAAGGTGAGTTTTTGCTGGTGGGCGAAGGCTTAGAGCAAAGTGATAAGTTGGTACTGACCTTACCAGAGTACCCTCAAAAAGGCATGGCGGTACAAATCGCAAAAAAGAGTGACGACTCCGAAACCGTCGTACAGTAAGTAGGAGTTTGTCATGGAAGATACTAAACAAAAGGGCTTAATTGCCTATTTTGCGAATAACCCCGTCGCTGCCAACCTTTTGATGGTGTTCATCATTATCATGGGTGTGGTGAGTTTTCTCTTTATTCAAAGGCAGATGTTTCCGAATATTGAGGTGAACTACATTGATGTTCGTGCGACTTATCCTGGCGCTTCTCCTCAAGAGATAGAAGAGAGTATTCTCGTTAAGGTCGAGGAATCGATTAAAGACGTCACCGGGATTAAAAAAGCAGTCTCAACGGCCTCTAGAGGTAGCGCGTATGTTTCCATCGAGGTAGACGTTAATGCCGATATCAAGCGTGTCTTAGATGATGTAAACCAACGTATTGATACCTTGTCTAACTTACCAGCGGGTATGGAACCAATCAATGTCTACCAAGTTGAATGGCGCCAAGATGTAATCGAAATGGGGTTAGTTGGGGACCGACCGCTCGAGGAGCTTAAACCGCTTGCTAAGCAAATCGAAGATGAATTACTTCAGTTAGAAAACGTCATGCTGGTGTATCTGAGTGCGCCAGAAGAAGAAATAGCGATTGAAGTAGACCCACTTGTTCTTCGTAAATACGACCTGACGTTGAGCGATATCAGCAGCGCGATCAGCCGTTACTCAGCCAACTTTTCTGCGGGCGAAGTAAAAACAAACTCAGGGATGATTGCAGTAAGGATTGAAAACCAATACTACCGTGGTGATGAGTTTAGAAATATTCCTGTAAAGCTTGGCGCAAATGGTGCGAAGGTTTTACTGCAAGATATCGCCACGATCAAAGATGGCTTTACGGAAGAAGAGCGCTATTTTGAATACTCAGGGCAAAATGCGATCTACATGTCTGTTGAAGCAACTCGTGATCAGAACATTATCCCTGTTGCACAGTCCGTTCGTAATTATATTGAAGCAAAAAACAAGACATTGCCGCAGGATGTTAAGCTCAAAGTCTTAGTTGATACGACTTATTATTTAAATGGGCGTCTCGACATGATGTTGAAAAACTTGCTGCAAGGTGCTGCATTAGTCGCGATTATGCTGACCATTTTCCTACGTTTCCGCTTGGCTATGTGGGTAATGATTGGGCTACCTGTCTGTTTCCTCGGTGCTGTAATGATGATGCCAGCTTTGGGTATTACAGTGAACATCGTCTCGCTGTTTGCTTTCATCATGGTGCTCGGAATTGTGGTGGATGACGCCATCGTCATGGGAGAAAGTGCGTACAGTGAAATCGAAGAAAAGGGCGGCGGTGTCGATAACGTGGTACGCGGTGTCAAACGTGTTGCTACGCCAGCGACATTTGGTGTTCTGACAACGATTGCTGTATTCGCACCATTCTTGTTGTCTAGTGGTATTGATAGTGCCTTCTTTTATGGTATCGCGGGGGTCGTGATTCTGTGTTTGATCTTCAGTTTGATTGAATCGAAGCTGATCCTTCCTGCACACCTTGCGCATACTCATTTTAAGCCAGTTAAACCAGGTGGTTGGCGTGACCGATTTAACCAACGTTTTTTTGGTTTTGTAAATGGTCCATATCGGAACTTTGTAACAACATGCACCCATTGGCGCTGGACAGTGTTTGCGGTGTTCTGTGGTTTACTGCTGATCAGCGCGGCTTTGATCAACGCGAATTATGTTCGGGTGATCCCCAACCCTAAAGTGCCGACTGACTATCCTGCGATCACTATTGAAATGAATGATACCGTTTCAAGTGAGCAGACAATCAGTGCACTCAAGACTATTGAACGTGTCATGCAAAAGATCGAATCTGAGACCATTGCAGAACATGGTCAAGGAATGATTCGTGATGTGCTGTCGTACAACAGAAGCCGCACCGAAGGTCGTGTATTAGTACCTCTGGTTGATGAAGAGTTACGCCCGTTCAATACATTTGAACTGGCTCGACGTTGGCGTGAAGCTATGCCTGTTATTCCCGGTATGAAGAGCATCAAAATCCGCGAGCAGAGTGCGGGTGGTGGTGACAGAGATGAGTTTGGCTACTTGTTGTTTGGTTCTAACATCAATGAGCTCAACGAGGCTGGGCGTTACTTGATAGAGCGTTTACAGCAGGAAGAAGGGTTATATGATATTTCATCTTCTATTGATTCTGGAAGCAAAGAAGTACTCCTGTCTCTTGCGCCTGTAGCGTACGATCTCGGTCTGGATCTCACCATGATCGCAGAGCAAGTTGGTGGCAGCTTTTATGGTGGCGAAGCACAGCGCATTATTCGTGATGGTGAAGAAATTAAAGTTATGGTGCGTTACCCGCAATTGACGCGTGAAGCATTCTCATCATTGCGTTACGCTGTGATTACCACACCAGCAGGTAAGAAGGTCATGTTGGGTGATGTGGTGAAGATCAATGAGCAGCCGGGCGTGAGTAGCATTCGACGTGAAGGCGGGTATCAAACCGTTTATGTCTATGGTTCCATAGACGAAGAATTGGTTGAACCTCAAGAAATCGTTAAGGTCATTGACGACAATATCTTACCGGACATGAAGCAAGCCTTCCCAACTGTGAAAACAGAATTGGGCGGTGATATTGAAGAGCAGGCTGCGCAGCGTAATGAACAGATTTTGTTCTTTATTGCTGGCATGATCATCGTCTACATCTTGTTAGCTGTACCGTTAAAAAGTTATACCCAACCTTTGATTGTAATGTCCGTTATTCCGTTTAGTCTGACGGGGGCGATTTGGGGCCATTTCTGGCTAGGTTTAGACATCAGTATGATGTCGACATTTGGTTTGATCGCCGCTGCTGGCGTGGTTATTAACGACTCTCTGGTTATGACAGATTACGTAAACCAAGTGAGAGAAAAGGGTATGAACATCAAACAAGCGGTTGTTGAGGCGGGTTGTGCTCGTTTTCGAGCTATCACGCTCACCTCAATAACGACGTTTGCGGGTGTATTGCCGATAATGTTTGAAACGAGTTTGCAGGCGCGTTTTGTCATACCGATGGCTGTCGCTTTGGGCTTTGCGGTGTTGTACGCAACGGTTCTGACTTTAGTGTTGGTGCCTTGTTTGTATTTAATGCTTGAAGATATTAAAAATATTTTCAGATCGATTAAGAGGTTTATCCATCGTTTGATTAATCGTTTCAGAAAGTCGCCAGTGACGTCGAGCGTTGAAGCAAGCGTATCGAGTTAACAAGCTTGATGTTAACGATTAGGAGCAGCCTTCGGGCTGCTTTTTTGTTTCCGCATTTTGATTCAAAGCGATTTTTTAGTGGGCAGTTACGTAATTATCTGATGAGAAAACTGCCTGACAAAGCATTTTCAATGTGTATGTTTCTAATGTTTTAAATTCGTATGGTTAATTTGACACTTGGTTAGCGAAATTTACCAGACGAAGATAACGTTGAATATGAGGGTTTATTTAAGTTGTTGAAAAATAACAAAATAAAAGTTGGCATCGTATGTGCAATATATAAATTGTAATTAAAATTAACTGCTAATCCTCAAGGAGCTTATTATGAAAAGCGTATTTCTATCTACTCTAAGTCTTATTGCTGTAATGTCATCACCAATCGCTGCTGCTAACACTTTAGACAAAGAGGAGTGGAGCTCAGATTTACGTCAGGACTTTTCTGAAATGAAACATGAAGCTATAGCAGATATTCAGCAAATGAACATGGATGCCATTCACGCACGTGATGAGCGTATCGTGAAAAACATTAAAGATGAGCAAGAACAGTTAGTAAAGGTAACGTGCCACAAAGAGAAAGCAAGCAAGTCATAAACGCCGATAAAAGAGACTAACAGACGAAAATGAATCCAATACGAGTTCGGTGTTAGTTAGCAGTAAGCACTGACCTTGTTGCTCTACTTGCCAGCCTTTTAAGGCTGGCTTTTTTGTTTCTCATTTCATGGGTGGAGATCAGATCCTCAAGCCTATTATCAATAGTTGGCGTGTTTGATGAGCTATTGCTGGATGGAGCGGATGTAACTTTTAAAAGTGTAGATTTCAGTAAAGTGGAGGTGATGTTAGATATTTAAAATTTTGAAAAGATCCGATCTCCTTTTTGACCTTCATAATACCTTAGTATGTGGCTTACCTTTACTTGAATTAGAACTCATATTGCAGGCGTTCGTTTAAAGGTATTGATGCATATTTGAAGAGTAAGAGATAGACATATGAGTTTTATTAAAATGTGTAAAGATGGTTTTAGAGGAAAGCCGGATTTCTCTGACTTATTACATAATGCGTTCCAGATAGATGACTTAGTGCTGTCATTTGAGTGTCCGAACAACATATATGAAGGACATGTATACCAGGATCTTGTTAATTTAGAACAGTTCGATGTTGAATCAAAAATAGAGAGGCATGAAAGGTTTGTAAAGTTAGCTACGGTATATTTTTTGTTTCAGAAGAAAATATTAAACCCTTTGCTTCCTATTAACAAACAAGGTGGATTATATATTAGGCTACGGGTTAAATCTACTGGAGAAGATATTGATAATATTAGTCAATTGTCCTCATTTTTAGAGAGAGAATATTATGATTTTTATCATGCCCCGGAGCAAAGTGAAGGCTCTATGAGGGGGTATCATACAGACTTGATGAAAGAATTGACTAAGCGTGCGAATAAACAATGGGGAGAAATTCCAGAAAGTGAACACCGAAAAAGAGAAAAAGAAGAATATTTAATTAGAGGTTTCTTAAGTGGTTATCCACCAATAAAGTGTGAGATAGTTGAAGTTGGAAAAAACAAATACTCAAAATACTCAGAAGGTAATCTTAAGTATAAGAGTGAATTACGAAGAGTATACAATTTACCCATAAAAAATGAATTCTACCTGAGCATCGAGTTTTGGTATAAGTACGAATCGATGTTTGCTAAGCAGAAGTTTTTAGATTGGGTGAGAAGTGCGGATGAAACCTTTGAAAAAAAAGTATTGGAATTACTGGATTTGTCTCCGCTCATCGACTCGTATACAGCCAAAGCGGTAAAGGGATTGAACGAAAAAACTAAGGCAGAGTAACACAGCGTCAAGAAAAGCTAGCAAAGTATGTAGCCATGAGAGAAAAATGAATCAAATTGGATGTCTATTTACCTTTGTACGCCATGGCGCATATAAAGCCAATGGATTTAGTATAGAGCCTATCACAAATATCAATACATATTTAAATAACAAGAGATATAAATATGAATTTTATCAAAATCTTTAAAGATGGGTTTAGAGGGAAACCAGATTTTGCACACTTGTTACATAATGTATTCCAGATAGATGACTTAGTACTATCATTTGAATGTCCGAACAATATATATGAAGGTCATGTATACCAAGATTTTATTGAATTACAACGATTCAATATTGATTCAAAAGTAGAGCGGCATGAAAAGTTTATAAACTTGGCCACGATTTATTTCTCTTTTCAAAATAAAATAATAAATCCACTATTACCAATCAATAAACAAGGTGGTTTATATATTAGGTTAAGGATTAAGTCTGCAGATAAATATATTACTAGTGTTAATCAACTATCTTCATTTATAGAGAAAGAGTACGTAGATTTTTATCATGCTGTAGAGTCACCTGACGGTTCTCAAAAAGGTGATCATACAGAGTTGATGAATGATGCCATTGCGTATGCAAATCATCGTTGGGGAATGGACCCGATAAACGAAGAAAAAAAGAGAGCGAAAGAAGAGTTCCTTGTAGGAGAGTTTCTTCGTGGTTACCCTCCAATCAAATGCCAAGATATCAAGATTGGTGGAAATACATTTTCAAAATATGTAGAAGGAAATTTGGAGTATAAAAAAGACTATCGAAGAGTGTACAATTTGCCTATCAAAAATGAGTTTTACTTTAGTATTGAATTTTTATATGAAATCGAGCCTATGTTTGCTCAAAAAAAGTTTTTAGATTGGGTAAGACACGCGGATGAAATCTTTGAAAAAAATGTTTTAGAGTTGCTAGCACTGTCTCCGCTTATTGATTCGCATACTACCTCCAAATCCGAAAGGTTGGCAAAAAAAAGTTGATCCAGAGCGTTCATACTTAACTTAAAGAAAAAAGCCCGCGAAGAATGCTTTCACGGGCGAAAAAAGGGCACCAAATTGGGTGTCTATTCATTTTGGAGGTGGTCGAACGTCCATATAAAACTGACAATAGGCTTGGTGAGAGGCTTACCACCAGCGCGACCAACGAGGCTAAAGTTAACATTGTTGTAATGATTGTTAAAATGTTAATTCTTCAATCAATGTTTTCATTATCGTGAGTTTAAATTGTGAATGTGTTGCCTGCGTGTATTTTTACTCTGTGAAATGCCGTTTTTGACAATAAAACATATTATAAATCTTGTGTTGGTTATTTGATTTGGTTATATAAAGCTCAACATACTTAATCCTTAACTGTTCATATTTACACTTAATGAGACACAATAACCCTCTGTTTGTTAAGTGATTGTGTGTTTTTTAACGCATTGGTATTGAACAAAAAGCGACCTAAGCCGTTCTTGTTCATTTTGATAAGTTTACTTATCAGTCGTTTTAGATTTCTTCGTGCTTATGGACTAGGCCGAAGTCAGCTAAAATGGCATACGCAGCAGGGATCATAAACAACACCAGCAGAGTGGATGCGAAAATACCAAACACGATGGAGATAACCAGTGGTTGGATAACCTGTGCTTGCAAACTGGTTTCAGTCAGTAACGGAAGCAAACCTGCTGCAGTGGTCATTGATGTTAGGAATACTGCTCTAAAGCGTTCCCGACTGGCTTTGACTACTGAGTCATGTACATTATCCCCTTCATCCACATGATGGCGTATGTACTGAACTAACAGAATCGAGTCATTCACCACAATCCCTGCTAATGAGACGAAGCCCATCATACTTGGCATACTTAATGAGTGACCGAGTAGGATGTGTCCCCATACCACGCCAATAAAGGCGAGGGGAATCGCAAGCATGACGACGAATGGTTCCAAATAACTGCGGAATTGGTAACTCAGAATCGCAAACACGCCAAATAAACCAAGCAAGAAGCCTTTACCCATTGATGAGCCAGTTTCAGCGGTATCTTTGGCTTCACCTTCAAAATCAAAGCGAAGACCAGGATACTTTTGCATAAGCTTTGGCGCATCATCCTGTTGGAACTGACGAATAATGGCGGTTGAGTTGGCTTTCGTATTGTCGATATCGCCGAATACGCTCACAGTCCTCAAGCCATCAATGCGCTGGATTCTTACGTAATTACGTTGGAAATCCAAAGTCGCAATAGTTGCGAGGGGGATTTGACTGCCATCGGACAAGATAATCGGAAAGTTTGCCAATTGCTGTAAGTCACCGGCTTGTGCTTTATCGAGGCGAACTTCGATGGAAATGTTTTCTACCCCAACTTGGATCTCGTCTGCGGTTTGGCCAAAGAAAGCTGCACGCAATTGATTGGCGATGAGTTGGCCGTTAATCCCGTAAGCTTCTGCGCCCGGACGCAGTTTTACCAAGACTTCTTCTTTACCCATACGCATGTCATCCAACACGCCATGGACACCGTCAAACTCATTTAAGTACTGTTGAATGTCGATAGAGGCGGCTTTGAGCGCATCCAGTTCATCATGCTTCGCTCGAATTTCAATCGCTCGTCCACCCGGCCCCATGGTCGGTTGTTTAAATACCAGTGAGATAGGATCCGCAAGTTCACCAATGTCTTCACGCCATGCGTCGATAAATTCATCGATGAGTGTGTTACGACTCTCGGCGCCCAGCAAATCCAGACGTACCGTGGCAATGTGAGGGCCAGATTCATTCGCGTCGGCGTTAGCGTTGAATTGACTGGTGATGTGTAGAACCAATGGATTGCCGTCTTCCACTTTCTCTGTCCATTCTTTATCTAGCTTTTGAGCGGAAGCGACGATCTTATCGACGACAGCTTCCGTTTGAGACAGAGAAGAACCCGGAGGAAGAATAATGCGCGCTTCTGCAATGTCGCCATCCAACTCAGGGAAGGGTTGGAACTTGAGTAAACCACCTACTAACGTGGCAGCGGAGATAAGAAGTAATGCAACTACGCCACCCATAAAGGCATAGCGATACTCGACCACTTTATCCACTGCGTTGACCAAGGTGGTGTTACGGAAGTTTTCAAAAGAAGCGAGCAGCTTTTGTTTAAACTTCGGTGTCTTTCGCTCTTGCTTTTGTTTATGTAGCGAATGAGAAAGGTGGTTAGGTAGGATCAAGAAGGCTTCCACCAAACTCAAACTCAAAACGAGGATCAGAACTTGAGGAACTGCTTTAAGTACCGCACCCATTTCACCTTGCAGGAATAACAAGCTACCAAAAATACACACCGTAGTTAGGAAGGAAGAAATTACCCCTGGCAGTACCTTTTTCACTCCTTTGATAACGGCATCATCGATCTCTTCTCCTCGGTCGAGGTGAGCGGCAATCGATTCGGCAATAACGATGGCATCATCCATCATGATACCGATGGCCATGAGTAACCCGACCAAAGACATGATGTTGATGGACAGGCCAAGTTGCGCCATCAAAAATAACCCACCTAAGAAGGCAACGGGTAAACCAGCTGCGACCCAAAAGGAATAGCGAAAACTAAAGAACAACCACATGGTGGCGAAGACCAGAATGATACCTTGCCAACCGTTTTTGACCATCATGGTCAGGCGATCCCAAAGCACGGATGAAAGGTCATTGGTCATTTGTAGCATCACACCGTCTGGCGCGATAGCTTGTTGTTCTTCGACAAATTGAGCAACCCGTTCCTTGATACGCAGTGCGTCATCTTCTTTGTTTTTGCTGACTTTTAGTAGGGCAGAAGGGTGACCATCGAAGAGGACTTTCTGTTCGTCCAATTCAAACCGGTCGGTAATCGTCGCAATATCTCTTAGACGGATGATTGAGCCATTTGTACCAGAGCCCACGACGATAGTCTCAAGCTCTTCCGGCGTCACGCGTCGTTCGTCAAAGCGGATCAGAAAGTTCTTATCTGGCGTTTCGACATTACCACTTGGCAACTTGACGTTTTGACGACCAATCTGGTCCGCAATATCACCAACACTCAAACCAAGTTGTCGGATAGCTTGAGTGTCTAACTCTACTCGGTATTGGTGGTCAGAGAAGCCAGCAACTTCAACCAAAGAGACATCGTAATCGATTTTTAACGTGCGTTTAAGCTGTTCGGCATACGCTTTTAGCTCTGGCCATGTGGTATCTGCGGTGATCGCGACATCCACAACTGGCTCGTTCCAATCGAGCTCTTGGACCACAGGAGATTCAATCTCTTGTGGGAAGTCGTTTATCGAGTTGATCTGGGTTTGAACATCAACCAACATGCGCCCAATGTCGGCTTCTTCATTCAGTTTTAAGATAAGACGCGCAGAACCCTCAATCGCTTCACACTGAGTTTCTTTAATGTTGGCAAGGCCATCGACAGCATCTTCCATTCGGATACAGATGCTCTCTTCTACCTCTTGAGGGGAAGCGCCGGGGTAAACCACACCAGCTAGGATGTAGGGCGGATCAAACTCAGGAAAAGTTTCACGCTTAATCGTGGAAAGTGAAGAAATCCCCAATATCAGCAGCGTTAGCATCAGCAAGTTGGCTGCTGTTGGATGCTTGGCGAAGAATCGGATCATGAATCAGACTCCTCAATAGCCGTTTCTGACTGTTCAGGTGACTCTTTCAATAGCATGCCGTTAATCGCAGGCAGCAAATCGTTGATGATCAGCTTCTGACCTTGCTCTAGTTCACCATCGATCACCACTTGGTTATTGCGACGATATAACACTTCAACCGTGACGACTTGCAGACGATTGTCATCGCCCATCAGGTAAATCTTATTGCCATGAAGCGCACGCTCTGGGATGACCCAACTCGGGTTCTCTTGTCCCTCAATCAAGGCACGCACAAACATGCCGTTCACCAATGGAGGCGCAGACGTTGGGTTTAATGCACGGTAGTCTTGTTCAATTTCCAGAATCACACCGGCAGTCGCTTGGCTTGGATCAACCGTTTCACTGATGCGTGCAACTTTCGCAGGCCAGCTTGCAGAGAGGTTACCGCTGCTGAGTTCAATGTTGGCATGAATCGCATTCATATCAGGTTGTGGAATACCAGATTCATCACGGACAAACTCACCGATGCTCGCCGCCAAAGTTTGCATGTCATGAATGGATAGTTGAGCTTCCACTTCCATGACATCAATACCATGTCCTGTCACCATGGTTTGTTGGAGGTTAACCACTTGCTTTTTCTCAATTTCTACGTCAGCAATACGCAAATCGTAAGGAAGCGTGATGATGGTTTTATCAAGCGAGCGTTCGGCCTCATCCACTTTTGATGCATTAACTTTAACTAGGGCTTCCGCGACTCGTTTCTCATCCGGCATCAAACCAATTTGATTTTCAATATCCAGTACTAACTTACGTTGAGAGAGCGCGCTTTGCTCTTGCTGATCTACATCCGATTGCGAGGTTAAGCCTTTCTTACGTAGGTTTTGTTTACGGTCTAACTCTTTGTTGGCGATAACCAGACGGTTGGCTTCTATCTTGAGTGTGCTTTTGAGATTCGCTTCTTCTTGGTTCAGCTTAGCCAGAGAGGTTTGAGCAGATTTGAGATCGGCTTGAGCTTGAACCAGTTTCAACTCGTAATCGAGTGGGTCGATTCGCAAGATTTCCGTTCCTGCTTGCAGCACTTGTCCTTTTTCCAGTTGCGGATGACGGTAAACCACTTTACCGGTCACTTCGGCTATCGCTTTCCATTCAACTTTCGGTGCGATTTTACCAAAGCCAATAGCAACAGGTGCAATCGCTTTCAGCTCAAGTGGAATCGTCTCGACCAACCGTGCACGATCTCCAGCGGGTTTTACGGGCAAATCTGGTTTGAGGCTAATCGCCAAAAACAGAATGACGACCCCCACCGCAAGAGCAGGAAAGAACAGCAGCTTTTTATTTATCTTCATATTGGTCGCCCGAGTCTAAAAATCCATGTTTCATCAGTTGTATGTTGTGTTCGAATAATCGGTTCAAGAAGGCTTCAGAAAGTTCAATGCCATGAATGGCGAGCAGTGCTGGTGGTGCCATAAAAGGAAACACCATCAAGCTGATGTAAGAGACGCGACAAAGTTGAGGGTCGGCGTCTTTTCGTAAAACGCCACTGTCAATCAACTTATCAAAGATCACGCCTTGCATTGGCTTGCTGATATCTGCGAAGACTTTTTCGAGCAGTTTGCGTTGGGTTTCCGATGGGGGCATATGCATAACTTGGGCAACTAAGCGTGGGAACTGTGGTACCTTGATCATTTCGCGGTAGTAGGTACGCATTAGATCGAGAAAGTTTTGCTCGTTACTGTTGGATACCAACGTCTGCATCTGCTTTTGCATCGGTGACAGTGTTTCGCGCAACATGGTCTCGAACAGGCCTTCTTTGTTGCCAAAGTAGTAGCGAATCATCGCAACGTTCACGCCTGCTTTCTGCGCGACTAGGCGAGTAGAGACCTTGTCATAAGCCATAATGGTGAAGAGTTCGCGCGCGTGGAAAATCAGTTTTTCCCGTGCGTCGATATTATCTGTGGGTCTTCCCGCCCTTCGATGCGCTTCCGTCACAATCTTCTCTCAAAATATTAAACATTTGATTAATTATAAGACGCTGATTTCTCATGCGACATGTGAAAAATTAATCAGTATTTAATCAAGTGATTAATTTGTGATGAAGAGAAGTAAAAAAGAGCAGAAAGAACTGCTCTTTGAACAAATAGAAAAGTATTTACTTAGGAAGAACGGTCTTGTGAGGCTATATCACCCCCAACTTAACACACTCCAATTCGGTCTGTTGGCGTGTTCTTTTAGTTGTGGGCATGGATTTACCAGATAAGCGTAGTTCGCGTATTCACAAAGCGGTAAATCGTTGATTGAATCGGTATAGAAATGGATTTCGGAATAAGGCTCAGGCTGATTTTCTAGCCACTGTTTTAATCGCGTGACTTTGCCTTCACGATAACTCGGGATACCGTCGATTTCAGCAGTATAACGGTTGTTTTTCTCGATTAAATCAATTCCGAGTGCGGTTGGAATATTAAGACGGCGACCAACGGCTTCCACCAAAAAAGTGACGCTGGCAGAGATGATAACCATATCTATACCATCACGAGACAGTTGCTCAATCAGGGTTTTGGCTTGAGGGAACTGTTTAGGCAAAATATGGCTTTCAACACATTCTTCAACCAAGGCGTTTACTTCTTCAATCGGCATGTTTTCTAGTGGCTTCATGGAGAACGCTAGGTAATCTTCCATGTCCATTTTGCCTTCAGAGTACAAGGCCATTAGACGCTGATCTTCCATAATAAATAAAGGATCAGTCGCGATGCCTTTCTCAACCATAAACTCGTTCCAAATCATTGCGCAGTCAGCGTTTATTAGGGTTTCATCCATATCAAAAACATACAAAGGTTTGGACATGTTTAGGCTCTCACTGGTTGAATTTCGTTTAGGTTAAAGAGTAGCTCTAGTTGGCTGCCATTCGCTAGTAAGCGTTCTGAAGAGCGGTTAAGCAAGTCAACAGTGAGCTCACACTCTTCAACGTTCACTTGATAGCGAATAACATTACCTAGAAGCTGGTGGTTGGTGATCGTACCTACTTGTGGCGCTGAGATGTGGCTATCATATTGACGACCTTGCTCTTTTACATATATAGACTCTGGGCGAATCGCCACTTTCCATTCGGTATCAATGTTGAAGAGTTGCTTGGCTTTATTGGCCTCTACAAGGTTGTAGTGCCCCATGAAACCGGCCACAAACTCGTTAGCAGGATGAGTATAGATTTCTTCAGGTGTTCCTGCTTGAACAATTTCTCCTTTACTCATTAGGAAGATACGATCAGACATAATCATCGCCTCTTCTTGGTCATGAGTTACGAAGATAGTGGTGAGATTCATCTCTTTCTGAATATCTCGGATTTGCTGACGAAGGTGTTTGCGGATTTTGGCATCAAGCGCAGAAAGTGGTTCATCAAGCAATAATATGCGAGGTTTCACCACCAACGCTCGAGCGAGTGCGACACGCTGGCGCTGACCGCCAGAAAGTTGATGCGGATAGTGTTTTTCTTTACCTGCCAGATCCACCAGTTTGATGACTTTAGCCACTTCACGTCGAATATCATCATTCGCAAGCTTTTTCATTTTTAAGCCAAATGCAATGTTGCCTTCGACGGTCATATTGGGAAACAGCGCATACGATTGAAAGACCATCCCAATACCACGCTCTTGCGGGACTTGATGCGTGATATCTTCTCCGTTTACCCAAATCTCGCCTCCATCGACAGGGTTAAGCCCAGCAAGGCTGCGAAGTAGTGTCGATTTACCACAACCGCTAGGGCCTAAAAGCGTAATGAATTCACCTTGCTCGATGTTAAAGTGAATGTCCTCAAATACGGTGTTATCACCAAAACGTTTAGTCAGATTTTTCGCTGTTACGTAGCTCATTGTTTGACTCCTCGGCTGAAACGACTTGCCAACCAAGTCAGTAAAAAAATAAATAGGAAGTAGGTCATCACTAAGGCAGACGTAAAGTGGCCGCTCGTCTGACGCATGTTATACAAGTAGATTTGCAGGGTTTCATAACGTGTGCCGACTAAAATATTGGCGAACACAAACTCTCCCAATAGAAATGAAAATGAAAGGAAAAGCGATGCCATCAGTCCTTTTTTGAGGTTAGGTAAAATGACCATCAAAAACGCTTTGGTTGTGCTTGCCCCTAGCAAGTGTGCAGCGTCCATTAAATCGTTAAGGTTAATTGCTTCGAAGCTATTAGAAATCGCACGATACATGAACGGTAACGCGATGGTGAAGTAAGTACCTACTAGAATCCAAGGAGTACCGATAAGGGAGATTTCACTGTCAGCATAAAGTTGAAGCAAGCCGACGGAGGACACCACTGGTGGTACAGCGAATGGTAGCAAAATCAATACGTTCATGAGCTTATCGAGCTTCGGAAAGTAGTAAAACACCACGAATATCGCTGGCAGAACCAGAATCACACTGAGGGTTAGCGAAGCAATACAAATAAACAGCGAACGCCCAAACGCTTGCAAAAAGCGTGGGTCGGTCAGCAATTTAACGTACCAATCAAAAGTGAAACCATCTGGAAGCACCGTGGCGCCCCAGCGTGATGAAAGCGAATAGACAAAGGTCGCTAAAATCGGGATGAGCATGATCCCAACAATGGAATAAACCACCGTTTTATGGAATCGATTATTAACGTTGTGCATGACTACTTCCTACCTGCATAGCTTTTCGAAATGAGCCATTGGTTAATCACTGTGATAAAGGCAAGTAACGCCATTAGAATCACCGAAATTGCAGCGGCGAGATTAGGTTCAAGGAACAGGTCTCCCGATACCAGACTCGCAATTCGAATTGTGATGACGTTATAGTTACCGGAGGTCAACGCATAAACACTCGCATATGCGCCAATTGCGTTGGCTATTAAGATAATAAAGGTACCGAATAAGGCTGGTGAGAGCACTGGCAGAGCGATTTTCGCCCAATACTGTGATGTTTTGGCTCCCAGTAGCGCAGCAGCTGCT
The DNA here is from genome assembly GCF_016920955.1 of Vibrio sp. sp1. Taxonomy (NCBI): domain Bacteria; kingdom Pseudomonadati; phylum Pseudomonadota; class Gammaproteobacteria; order Vibrionales; family Vibrionaceae; genus Vibrio; species Vibrio sp. sp1. The sequence continues at coordinate 25,777 of NZ_CP060590.1, read as the reverse complement.
TGCCAATCATCACTCAACGCATCGAACGCAGGGTAGAGCAACAACACCGCCAGCGGGATTTGGAAGTAGATGTAAATGGCCAGCAGGCCCCATTTACCATAAAGGTCGAAATCACCGAGTAAGCCATACTGCTTGAGCAAAAGGGTAATCGCCCCATTGGTGCCCAAAATAATAATAAAAGCGAATGACAGAGGTACGCCTGCAAAGTTGCTGCTCATGTTCGTAAACGCAATCACACCGTCGCGGACTTTAGAATCGACTCTGCGCAGAGAAGAGACCAACAGAGTCGCAATGGCTAAGCCAAAAATGCTCGACCATATAGCTAACCACAAACTGTTGCCAAACGCCTGCATCATAAAGGCGGAGTCGAGCACTTCAATGTAGTTATCGAAGGCAAACTCGCCATCGTAGATAAAGCTGTTTAACAGCACCCAAATCATCGGTGCGAGTTGAAATAGGTAGAAAAACAGCGCGAAAGGCACCAACCAAATGGCTGGCTTAAAGCGCTTTAACCAAGTACTTGCCAAATTTGAGCGTGATTCGCTGGAGCTTGGGGAGAGGACTGAACTGCTCATAGTGCTAACAATTCCTGAGTGTATGGCTTCGTGTGGTCAAGGTTTAGCAATTGACAAACGGTGCCACAAATATCAGTTTGCTTAACATGACAATCTTGATGGGTAAACTTATCACCAATGACAAACAGGGGAACTTCTCGCTCTTCAGGTAAAATCCCACCATGAGAAAGATCGTTGTTCATGCCATGATCGCTGGTCACAATGATTTGATACCCATCAGCAAGCCATTGATCGATGTAGTTGGAAAGAATAATGTCTGCACCTCGCGCACAATTGCGGTATTGGCGAGAGTCTAGGCCAAACTTATGTCCTGTATCGTCGATATTCATCGGATGGATCAATAAAAAATCAGGTTGATAGTTGCGACGTAAATACTCTGCGTCCAGGAACAAGGCTTCATCAGGATAATGATCCCAATGGTAAAAGCAGCCATGCTGGATATTCAGGGTTTCATCATGCGTGAAACGATCGCGAACAGGTTCAAATGGCGCGCGATTATAAAGCTCACTTACCCAATGGTAGGCAGCCGCAGCGGTCACTTTTCCTTGGGCTTTTGCCAAACTGAAAATGGAATCGTGTTTGGATAGACGAACGATATTGTTGTTTACGATGCCGCTTTCTACAGGGCGAACGCCCGTTAAAATGCACTCATAAAGTGGGCGAGACATAGAGGGCAGCTCACACTGCACAGGATAAAGCGTTGCGCGAGTTTCTTGTTGGGAACGACTTTGTTCTAGAAGACCATTGAGGTAGCCCATGCAATCACGGGCTACCTGATAGTTCAGTCCATCTAGAACAACAAGGATGACCTTATTGCTCATAACGACTTACTCTTATTGCTGGTGGATTAAGACACTTTCTTGCCATTGACGTGGCAGCTTACGTGCGGACTTTTCCCAAGCTGAGAAGTCAGTCACTGGGTGAACATTGCTGTATTGGTCATTAGCAATTAGCTTGTCTTGCACTGCTTGAGGCAGTGTGATGTTGGTGCGGATTGGACGCGCATAACCTTCTGCTAAGTTGATTTGCCCTTGATCGCTGAAGATGTATTCACGAGCAAGCTTTGCTGCATTAGGGTTCTTCGCGTATTTATTGATTATGGTTGTATAACCAGAAATCACAGAGCCATCTTGAGGAATGCTCACTGTAAAGCGGTCGCGGTCAATTTTGTCGCGGTAGTTCAATGCATTGAAGTCCCACATGATCGCCACTTCAACTTCGCCTTTTTCTAGGTTGGCGATGTTCGGATCGGTAAATGAAAGACGACCTTGCTTCGCGAGTTCAGAAAAGAATTTGAGCGCAGGCTTGAGGTTGGATTCATCCCCACCGTTGGCGAAAGCTGCGGCGAGAACCGCGTTGTTTGCCTGTGCTGCTACGCCTACGTCACCTACGGTCACTTTGTAGTCGCCTTTTAATAGGTCATCCCACGTTTTTGGCGCGTCTTTTACGAGGTTATTGTTGGAGATAAAAGAAATAGTGCCAGTGTAGGCAAGTGCCCAATGACCATCTTCGTCTTTTGCCCAATCTGGGATGTCATTCCAAGTTGTTGGTTTATATGGCTGAGTGACGCCTTTTTTAACCGCTACACGTGCGAAGGCAAAGCCTACGTCACCAATGTCTGCGGTCGCGTTTTTCTTCTCAGCTTCGAATTTTGCGATTTCTTGAGCCGAGCTCATATCCGTGTCTTGGTGCTTAAGGTTGTAATTTGACTTTAAATCAGCCCAAGTGTCTTTCCAGTTTGCCCAACTGTCAGGCATACCCACACTGTAAACCGCCCCTTCTTTTTGTGCTGCTGCTACCAAAGATTCAATATCGGCTTCTTTCGCTACTGTTGGCGTAGCGAGCGTTACCGCAATGATTGCCGCTGGTGCGGTAATTGAACGACTTAGCAAAGTTTTCATTGTCTCCATCCTTCTGGACTAGGTCAGTAAGTTCGCTTTGTATGCTATGGATGGAATGTGACGATTTAGCGCAAGTAATTTGACAGTTTTGCTGATTTTATATGGCACTTATATTTCATACGTTCAGTATGTGTTCTGTTGATTAATGTCATATTTTTGTTACGTAAACGCCTTATGTTATTCGTCAAATTATCGTTGGACTAGATCAGAATGAGAGCGACAGGCACCGGACAATTTGGTACCCAATTAGGAAAAATTAGAAGCAGCTTAAAACAGCAGATTCTTTCCGGCATCATGTCGGAAGGACAAAAACTGCCGTCAGAGAGAGAGCTCAGTGAGCTGTTTTCTACAACTCGAATCACTATCAAAGATGCGTTGGTGTCTTTAGAAACTGAAGGTCTTATTTATCGAGAAGAGCGCCGGGGTTGGTATGTATCTCCTGAGCGTATCTGTTACAACCCGTTGTCTCGTTCTCACTTCCATCAGATGATTCGAGAGCAGCATCGTATTGCAGAAACTAAGTTACTCAACGTGCGAAGTGAAATGGCCGCAGGTGAGTATGCCAAATCGTTAGAGGTGGAGCTAATTACCCCAATTTATGTAATTGAACGGTTACGTTTTATTGATGGGCGAGCGGTATTGTTTGTTGAGAACGTGCTCAAAGCGGCACTGTTTGAGGGTATATTGTTTGAGAACCTCACCATGTCCCTGACGGGCATTTATCGTGAGAAGTATGGTTACGAGACAAAGCGCTCTCGTTTTGATGTGATTCCCACGTCAGCTCCTGCTCATGTCGCTAAGGCGTTGAACCTAGTTGAAGGACAACCCGTTCTGAAAATTCGGCGGGTAAACTACAAACAAGATGGGCATTTAATGGACTGCGAATTCGAGTATTGGCGTCCAGACGCAGTGATGATTCGCATTGATAGCGTAGGATAAAGCGCAGAATTAAAAAGAGCCCAATGAAGGGCTCTTTTTCGCATATTGGTTAGAGAGGCGGTTTAAACGAGGCCTTGCTCTTTCGCCATTCTGCTTGCAATGCCGGGTGCTTTCCAAATGCTTGGCAGCAAAATGAAAGACACAGGTACGGCGGTAATCACAATGAAAGACTGCAATGCAGAAATACCACCAGAGCCCATTGAGATAAGCGCAATAGCGACAATACCCATAATCAGCCCCCAGAACGAGCGAATCACTGCGTTTGGTTCTGTTGAGCCCGTCATCACTACACTTATTGTGTAAGTCATCGAGTCACCCGTCGTCACGATAAATGTTGTCGTTAAGATCAGGAAAAGAACCGAAATGATCATTGGGTAAGGTAATTCACCAGTAATCGCTAGCAGTGCTGCAGGCAAGTTAAAGCCTTCAAACGCAGATGAAATCAAACCAGGGTTATCAAGTTCAAACGCAAGGCCACTGCCACCAACGATACTAAACCAGAAGCAAGTAATCAGCGGTGCCGCGATGCTAATAGACATGATTAATTGGCGAATTGTACGACCACGAGAGATACGAGCAATAAAGATCGCCATCATTGGGCCATAACCGATAAACCAACCCCAGAAGAATACTGTCCACCAACTTAGCCAGCCTGTATCACCACGGTAAAGTGCCATAGGGAAGAAGTTATCCACCATACGACCAACGCCTTGCACGTAGCCATCAACGATAAAGCTTGTCGGCCCGAAGAACAGGATGTAACCAATTAATAGTACAGACAAAATGATGTTGTAACGACTGACGATTTGAATACCCTTGCTCAATCCGCTCAGTGCGGAAAGGGTATACATCAGGATCGCCGCCATAATAACCATACTTTGCGTTACGAACGTATCTGGCAGGCCAAACAATGAGTTTAGCGCGTAGCTAATTTGTAAACCTAAGAAGCCGATAGGACCGATGGTTCCTGCTGCTACTGCAATGATGCTACATGCGTCAGCAACATCACCAATCCAGCCTTTAATGGCTTTATCACCAAACACAGGGTAAAGCAGAGTACGCGGCTTAAGAGGCAGGCCTTTATCGTAATGCAAGTGCATTAAGACAATGGAAGATAGACCACCAAGGATCGCCCAAGCTAAGAAGCCCCAGTGCATAAAAGACTGAGATAGGGCATTGATTGCGGCAGTTTTCGGTGAGGCTTCCCCGTATAGAGGCGGAGCAGTCACAAAGTGCGCGATAGGCTCAGCTGCGGCCCAGAACACACCACCACCTGCAAGTAGAGTACAGAGTACGATTGACAACCACTTAAAGTTATCAATATCAGGTTTCGCTAGACCACCTAGGCGCACATAACCAGTGCGACCAAACGCAAGAGCCAAACCAATTAGGAAATTCAGAAGAAGCAGTACTTGCCAGTAAGCTCCGAAATATTTAGTAGCAAAGCCGAAGCCGGTGTTAACCATTGCGGTTAGAGAGTCGGTATTCGTTAGAGCAAGTAAAACGAATAGAGTGAGGAAGCTACCACTTAACCAAAAGACAGGATTGGTGAGTTCGAGGCGCTTGAGTAAAGATGGGGGATGAATAGCAGAATAGTCAGCATCCTGAATAGGCGCTGTGTGGGAGGCGGCATTCGTCATATTTGACATAATTACTTCGCTTTTTAGGGCTATGAAGCCGTGCATTTCCCCTCACATCGTTTCGACGAAAAGTGTGAGGATGTTCAAAAAGCCGATGATGTTAACATGTCGAAGTTGCAAATATAACCTTAGATTTCGATTAATTTTTAACAGGTTAGCCAAGTTGCTGATTTTTGGGTAGAGATCAAAAGAAAGAGTTTTTACGTGAAATGCACCGCATTTCGTATGTAATTAACATTTCCCTTGTTTTTGCATGGGATTATCAGGATTACATTGAGAAAACATGTTTTTCCCAAGCTAAGGTTTAACTCGATGGCTCACTTCGAACTTAACGGGCAGTGGATGCTTACCTCGCCACAGCGCCCCAATCTTGAAATTCCAATGTTTATTCCGGGCGATAATGTGTCGGCGCTTTTACAAGCAGAGCAGATTCCAGATCCTTATTTTGCCGATAATGAAAACAAAGTTCGATGGATTGAAGAGTGTGAGTGGCATATCTCACGTGAGTTTGACGTCGACGCGTTTACGTTGTCTGCCAAGCAAATTTGGATGACGCTAACTCGTGTCGATACATTGGCAACCTTCTATGTTAATGGTGAGCTAGCACTAACTTGCAGCAACATGTTTACCCAGCAACGTGTGGATATTAAACCGCATTTAAAGCAAGGTACTAACACGATTCGGGTTGAGTTTGCTCGGGCGGATTTAGAAGGTATCGCAAGAGCAAAAAAACTGCCATTTCCTATTCCATCGGCAATGGGCAACAACCAAATTCCACACATGAACTTGATCCGCAAAACACAATGCCATTCCGGATGGGACTGGGGCATTTGCTTGATGGTATCGGGTATTTACGACCCCATTCAAATCGACATTGTGAATGAGCTTTGGCTCAAAGGCTTCTCGACAGAGCAGCAATGGCAAGCCGATGGGAGTGTGTTTCTTGATGTAGTAGTTGAAGTGGAAACGGACAGTCAACGCCATGAAATGATGGTTGAATTTAATGGTGGGCGTCAATGTATTCAAACAAAAGGAAGTGGTCACTATCATTGCCAGTTCCACATTTTGGAGCCTCAACGCTGGTGGCCATCGGGTTATGGCGAAGCGTATCTCTATCCCATTACCATTTCTTGCAGAGAGCAAAAGTTAACGCACAACATTGGTTTGCGTCAGTTAACCCTAAATAACCAAGCTGATGAGCACGGCTCTGCAATGGAATTTATCGTCAATGGCGTACCGATTAATGCTAAAGGTGCCAACTGGATCCCTATTGACGCAATGCCGGGGCGAGAGTACGAAACACGTTATCGCAACCTTTTGCAAAGTGCGGTTGACGCCAACATGAACATGATTCGCGTATGGGGCGGTGGTCAGTACGAGAGTGAAACCTTTTATAACCTTTGTGATGAACTTGGTTTGTTGGTGTGGCAAGACATGATGTTCGCCTGCTCGTTGTACCCATCAAACGACGAGTTTTTAAAAGACGTAGAAGAAGAACTTAGATTCCAAATCCCGAGGCTTAAGAAGCACCCATCAATCGCACTTTGGTGTGGTGACAATGAAGTGATTGGAGCTATTGGTTGGTATGACGAATCTAAGCGCAGCAAAGTCAAATACACGGTTAACTACGATCGCCTCAACCGCATGATTGAGAAGGAGATTACCGAGCAAGATAGCACTCGCCGTTTCTGGCCAAGTTCCTCATGTAATGGTGAACTGGATTTCGGTGATGCGTGGCATGATGATAGTAAAGGCGATATGCACTTTTGGGACGTTTGGCATTCAGGAAAATCATTCAGTGCTTACGTTGACGTGAATCCTCGTTTTTGCTCTGAGTTTGGTTTTCAATCTTGGCCATCTTTTGCTGAAGTTAAGCGGTTTGTCCCTGAGCAAGACTGGAATATTACATCCCCAACTTTCGAACAACATCAGAAGAACCCTCGAGGTCATAGTATTATTACAGAGATGTTCACGCGCTATTTTCGTTTTCCCTCTGGATTCGAGAGCATGCTGTATTTAAGTCAAGTTCAGCAGGCAATCGCGATCAAAACTGCATGCGATCATTGGCGTGCCATTTCTCCAGTTTGTCGCGGCATGCTGTACTGGCAACTCAACGACAATTGGCCTGTCAGTTCTTGGTCTAGTTTGGAATACAGTGGTCGATGGAAGCAGTTGCACTACCATGCGAAGCGATTTTTTGCGCCACAGTATTTGGTATTTTCCGAGCATACAGGCAAGTTGAGCCTACATTTGCTCAATGATGCCAAAGAGTCCGCAAGCGTCAACGCACTGCTTAAGTGGGTAGATTGGCAAGGGGAAGAAAAGCAATGTTGGAGCTTAGAACAAACAGTCATAGCAGACAGCAATACGATTTTGTGGCAATTGGATGAATCGATCGAGAAGGACGAACTTACGTCAGGCTTCTTCTATGTTGAAGCGCAAATCGGTGAAGACAGAATAAGCAACACATGGTTTAGTACTCACGAGCTAAAAACCTTGCCGATAGCGAAAGCCAATATAGGTGTCTCTATTGAAGGGAGGAAAATTACATTGATTGCGGATAAGCCTGCGTTTTTTGTTCATTTGGAGAGTGATGCTGATGGAAGGTTCAGTGACTCTAGTTTTACTCTGTTGGCCAAGGTTCCAATGACGGTTGAGTATTTAGGTGATGATGTTTCAGGTATGCAGCAGTCGTTGAGGGTATGCCACCTTAATGATTAAAGCGGGCATAGAACATCTACATGCTGATAACTAAAAAGGGAGCGTTTGCTCCCTTTTTAGTTACCAAGTATCCGTTATTAAGCTCAGGTTGAGACAGAAGTTTATTTAAGTTTCTGATGGACCCGATAGCTAACGACAAAGCCAATGTAGAATAGTGCAGCAAGAGTAATCACTGCCGTCGCGTACGCCAGCAGGCTGTTTAACCCTAAACCAAAAGCCAAAGTGAAGGCGATACCATGAATGGCTTCCGCAGGGATTCGGTACCAAGCAGCGTGGACGGAAGATCCGAAGAGGATAAAGGTACTAAGTAAGACAATCGTGCCGCCTATAAAGCCGACCCATCTGCTGTTGTTCATGTTGCAGTCTCAGGGGTTACCGAGGTAACGTAACAAAATATTTCAGAGTCGTATTATACAACCGAGAGAGGGTATGGGTGGTAGAAATATTTGCCTCACAAACTAAGAGGCCATCTAAGTGGCCTCTTTTTAACCGATTTAACGGCATCCGTTATGACGCAAAGGTGTGAGGCTTGTAAGAAACCTAACCTTTGGCATTCGTTTGGGGTTGTGCTTTTGGTCGTATCGTCCAATCACCACCAAGCGATTTGTAGAGCGTAATCGTAGCTTGTGCGGTTTGTAACTTTGCCGCGACTTGCTGATCTTGCATCATGCGTTGCTGACGTTGCGCATCTAAAACCGATAAGTGATCAATCAAGCCAGCGCGGTACAGTGACTTGGCTTTGTTGACGGCGTTATTGGTGGCTTTCAATGCATCATCGATTCGGCGCTGACTTTCTTGGCTGCGACCATAAGCAAACAGTGTGGATTCGGTTTCTGCTAAAGCCGCCTCGACCGTATGTTGATAAGACAATGTCGCCGAATCAAAACGCGCTTGGTTGATGGCTTCAATCGCTTCGCCACGCCCCCCATCGAACAAGTTCCAGCTTACGCCAGCCGCACCCATCCAACCGAAAGAATCGCTACTGAAGAGATCGTCAAAGCTTGACGCCGACAACCCCGGAGCGCCCGTCAAAAAGAACTTCGGATATTGATCAGCAACGCTTGCTGCTAACTCTTCATTGAGCGCGGCCATTTCACGCTCGGCTAAGCGAATATCGGTACGACGTTTCAATAGATCGGAAGGTAAACCGACCGGCACCATGTCCTGCATGACAGGTACACTATGCTGCTTAGATAGGCGGATTTCGACTTGTGTTAGCGGCTCACCAAGCAATACTGCTAAACGATGTTTGTGCGCTTGTTGGGCAATCTCTAACTGCGGAACGAGCGATTCCATTGCCGCAAGTGTGGCCTTCGTTTGGGCTAAATCGAGATCAGAACCGTAGCCGCTGCGCACGACTTTTTCGACGAGATCAAGTGTACGTCGTTGATCTTCTAAGTTCGACTTTGCCAACTCAAGGCGTTCGCTTGCGCCTTGGTATTGCAAGTAGTTATGAATCAAATCCGCCGTGATCACCGTGTTCAAGCCGTTTTGATAAATTTGAGCTTGTTCGAGATGAATTTGTGCCGCGTTTGCTTGGCGGTCGATACGCCCAAACAGATCAGCCTCCCAAGCCATACTCGCGCCTGCAAATACGCCATCGTGCTGATTATCCATTAGGGTGACGTTACCAATTTGAGGTGGCAGACCCGGCATGGAATCACTGAGTGGATTCAATATCGGACCGAGTGAAGAGTCATTTTTGCTGAACTGATAGTTCATGTAAACCGCACTAAGATTAATTGTCGGTACCTTGAATGACTCCACCATGGTTTTATAGTTGTTGGCCATTTTCACCCGCTCGGCCGCCACTTTCAGCGGAATGTTTTGGTTCTGCATGTCTTGAACCATTTGATTCAACACCGGATCGTGAAACTTAGTCCACCAAAACTCAACGTGTTGTAAATCGGTACTCAACCCTGCATTTTCGGCGTTCAAGTAGGTTTCTGCCATACTGGTGGTCGGTGCTTGGTAGTCTGGTCCCACCGCACAGCCCGCTAAACTTAGGGCTAGAACGACAGGCGTTAGAATGAATTTTTTCACGATGACGCCTCCTCTAGCTCAGCGTTGGTTTGTGTGGATGGTACTTTTTCTTTGTAAGCAAGGCGATACAGTGCAGGCATGACAAACAGTGACAATATGGTTGCGGCTGCCAAGCCTCCGATGATGGTTGCGGCCATTTGGTCAAACAGCAGGTCTGACAGCAGCGGGATCATGCCGAGCGCGGTCGTTAACGCACCCATAGAAATGGCCATAGTACGGTTGATCGTGGCTTCTTTGATCGCGTCAGACAAGCTCTTGCCATTTGTGCGTTCGAGCTCAATTTGATCCATTAGTACGATGCCATTTTTGATGATCATCCCGGTCAGTGTAATAGCTCCGATTAGCGCCATAAAGCCAAATGGTTTATCGAATCCAAGCAGAGCAAACACCGCCCCTGATGCTGCCAGTGGTAGCGTTGCGAGGATGATGATTGGCTGCTTAAAGCCGTTGAACATCGCGACTAAAATGATCACCATGATCAGCATTGCTTTTGGTTGCTGCTTCATGATGTCGGTGACCGCTTTGTCTTCATCGTAATATTCGCCGCCCCATTCCATGCTGTAACCCGCCGGAAGTTGGATAGCTTCAACCTGATCTTTAATGGCATTTCTTACGTTCGCTGGTGTGGAGTCTCGGCTCACACCCGCTTGAACCGTGATGGTTTTCACGCGGTCGCGTTGCCAAATCATGCTCTCTTCGGTGACCAGTTCGAATCCATCCACCACTTGACCAAGCGGAACGCTGTTAAAGCCAAGTAGCGAGCGCACAGGTAGCGTTTCTAGTGACGCCATGTTTTGCGATGTGCCACGTAGCTGAATTGGAATCAACTCATCATTCAGGTTCATTTGTCCGAGCGGCATGCCGTCTGATGCGCGTTTTAGCGCGAAAGCGACATCGGCGCGGTTAATGCCTGCTTGACGCATTTTGTCTTGGTTTAGAATCGGCTTGAGCACTTTGCTTTCTTGGCGCCAATCATCGCGAATGTATTTTGCATCAGGGTTTGAAGCAAAAATCGTTTTCGTTTCCGCCGCTAGTTGATGCAATACGGTTTCATCCGGACCAGAAAAACGCACTTCAACCGCGAACTTATCTTTGGTTGCCAGCTTCAGCGCTCGAAAGCGAGGTTCGGCATCAGGAAACGCCTCTTTCAGCCAATCATCCCCACGCGTTACCAAGTGGCTGATGCTCTCGTAGTCTTTGGTGTTGATCAGAATCTGGCCGTAGGCAGGGTCGAGCGGCTCAGGCTCTACCGTTACCGAGAAGCGAGGTGCACTGGTGCCGACGTAGCTAGAGATACTTTCCACTTCTGGTTGTGCGACCAACCATTCTTCAACTTTGCGCATGTCTGCCGAGGTTTGTTCAATCTTGGCACCATTGGGTAGCCAGTAATCGAGAAACACAATTGAGCGATCCGACTGAGGAATAAAGTTCACGGCCACATACGGGATTGCCACGGCGGTGACTAAAATCAACGGAACCAAAGCGGCTAAAGCTTTACGCGGGTTGTCCACCGTCCAGAATACCAACTGTTTATAACGGCTCGGTTTGGTCTCTTCGCTGTTAGCTTTTGGCTTGATGAACATCCACGCCATTAATACTGTAAACGTCATCGCGACGATCCATGAAAGCAACAGTGACGATGCCACAATGTAGAACACAGAGCTCGCAAACTCGGCGGAGTCGGTTTTGGAGAACAACACTGGGCTTGCACCCATAATCGCGATGATAGTTGCGCCTAAAAGTGGCACGGCGGTCTCTTTGACGGAATCAATCGCGGCGCGAGTTCGCTCGATACCTTTGTTGAGCTTGGCGATCATCATATCGGTGATCACAATGGCGTTATCCACCAACATGCCCAGTGCGAGAATAAACGTACCTAGCGAGACACGGTGCAAATCGATGCTGGCGATGTTCATGTATACAAGCGTGAGCAAAATCGTCAGGAGCAAGCTTGCGCCAACGATGGTTGCACTCTTAAAGCCCATGAAAACCAACAACACCACAAAAACAATCGCGACACTTTCAAGCAGGTTGCCAACAAAGTCGTCGATAGACTTTTGTACTTCTTCAGGTTGATAAGCAACGGTCGAGATGTCGACACCCAGCGGCAGCGTTGCCTGGTAGTTAGCGATGATGTCTTGAATCGTATCGCCAAGTGACACCACGTTAATGCCTTGAACTGGGCTCACCGCCAAGGTGACAGCGGGCTCTCCGTTGTAGCGGTTTTCTGCCAATGCTGGTGTTTGATAACCCATGGTGATGTCGGCGATGTCACCAAGACGAATCAACCCCGAGCCAAACTCGCCGGTGCCACCATTGATGATTAAATTGCGAATGTCTTCTAGAGACTGAAACTCACTGGTTTGCGCAATACGAATACGCTCTGTACCTGCATCGAATTTTCCCGCTTCGAACGTGCTGTTTTGTGTGCTCAGTTGGTTCCAAACTTGTGCTATCGACAAACCATATTGAGCCAAGCGCTCGTCTGGCATATCGATATGTACAACGCGAGGTTGAATGCCGTGTAGCTCGATCTTTTTGATGCCGTCGACGGCTTTGATTTGGCGTTGCAGCTCTTTGGCGTAGCGACGCAACTCTTCTGGCGCAGCATCTGTGCTGTGGATAGAGAAAAGCATGCCGTAGACTTCAGAGAACTCGTCTTGCACTACGCTGATCTGTGCACTGGAAGGCAGCTGCAGTTTTACATCGTCCACTTTGCGTCTCAATAAGTCCCATTCCTGCGGAAGTGCTTTGGAATTAAGGCTCTCTTTGAGGTCAACAAAGACCATAGACAAACCTGGGCGAGACAATGAGCGCAAGCGATCCAACTCTGCCATTTCCTGCAATTTGGTTTCCACGGTATCGGTGACTTGGTGCTCGACTTCTTCGGCAGACGCACCCGGATAAAGGGTCACGACTACCGCAGTTTTTACCGTAAAGCTCGGGTCTTCCAACTTGCCTAAGTCGAAGTAAGAATAGATGCCAGCGATCACGCTCAATACGATAAAGAACAGAACGAACTTACGTTGGCGAATCGCGAATTCAGCTAAATTGATCATGGATTCGCACCTACAACGTCTTGATGGTCAGGTTTGGGGCGGCATCGCCCTCGCTCAGATAATGGCTACCGCTGATCACCACATAATCGCCTTGCTCAAAACTTCCGGTCACACACGCTTGGTATGCGTCGATAGAGTCAAGATTGACAGGCTCTGAATGAATAACCGCATCACGAACCACATTCACGTGCAGAGTCTGTTTCTCACCCAAAATTGCAGAGTAAGGAAAGCAATGGCTTGAGTGACTGGTGTTGAGCGCGGTATTTACTGTGACTGCTTTACCGTTGAATAGCGCACTGGAAATCGAATCGATGTCTAGCGTGACGGTATAGGTTTGTTTGAGCAGGTGCTTCTTCGGCGCGATTTCTGCCACGGTTGCTCGGTAGGATTGCTCCGAATCATACCAAGTCAACGATGCTGGCTGACCTAGTGCGAATTGCGACTTCATATTTTCCGGTACGTCGATGTCGACTTCCCAACTGCCTTCTTGCTGAATTGACACAACACTGCCGCCCGGCAAGGTTTGTTCATGTGGATCAACAGAAACGTCGGCAACAATGCCAGTGAATGGTGCACGTAGAGTGGTGTAACGTAGGGCATCTTTTGCACGTTGGATGTTTTTCTCAACCACTTTGACGGCAGAGAGGCTACGTTCGTAGCTGCTGATGGCTCGGTCTAAGTTTACGCTGGCAATGGCATCATCAGAAGTCGCTTGTTTTACGCGCTTTAACTCGGCTTTCGCGAGTTTGTGGGCTGATTGTGCTTCTAACATGCGTGCTTGTAATTCTTCTAGTGAGACTTGGTAGTCGTGCTTGTCCAGCATGGCAATGACTTGGCCTTTTTCTACCAAGCTGCCTTTATTTACGAACACGCTTTCCACGGTGCCGGGTACACGAAAAGAGAGTGAGGCGGTTTCTTTTGCTTTTACGATCCCGCTGAATGATTTGTTGAGTTCTTCATTCCTTTCGTTGACTTCAATCACTTGAACGGGTCTGGATGCGCTTGGCTCCTCAACCTGAGGTTGGGCTTGATTACAGCCGAGTAGAGAGAGCGCGATAGTGCTCAGCGCAGCGATTTTGATTTGATGATTCATAAGATGGCTCCATAATTTCGGCGCCATCTTATAATTCACAGATGTTCAGATAATCATGCGTGCGCATGATTCAATGTCACAAATTTTATGACAATAAATGCAAACTACAAAAGTTTTGGGATTTTATTGCACAAATGTTCAATAAGTAACCGGCTAGCTTGGTTCAGCGTTTTCGGTTGAGGATAGAGTAACCACCCCATTTCTTCCGTGACAGCATATTGAGACAATACTTGCACCAATGCACCGGATTCGAGCTCATTTTTTACCAACAGTTTTGGGATATAGCTGATGCCGCGGTCAAGCACTGTGGAGCTTTTAATAAAGCCGATGTTGTTGGAAATGAGTTTTGGTTTGAGCGCTACGTTTTGTTCCTGAAAATGCCAAAGGTTGTCGACATTGCCATTTGGCCAACGAAAACAAATGCACTGATGATCGCTCAACTCTTCTAATGTGGCGGGCGTGCCGTGAGTTTGAAGATAGTTCGGTGAGGCAACGACACATCGGTCTAGCGTTAAGATCTTTCTCGCGACAATGTCTGAGTCAAACAGCATGCCGCCGTGCAGCGCGATGTCCAACCCTTGCTGAAACATATCAATAAAGCCATTGTTGATATTGCGAATGTCGAGTTCAACCTGCGGGTATTGATCCTGAAATTCAAACAAAATGGGTTGAAGATGTTCATAGGTTTCTGGCAGAAGGCCAAGTTTGATTTTGCCGCTGACCTCGATGTTTTCGTTACTGGCTTGCTGGTTTGCCGAATCAAGCAAGGTGAGTACTTTTTGCAGATCTTGGTAGTAGGCATCGCCTTTGTTTGTCAGCGAAAGGCTGCGAGTGGTGCGGTGAAAAAGTTGCGTTCCGAGGTAACGTTCCAGTTCTCCAATGCGTCGACTAACATTTGCTCGTGGCAAGTCCAAAGCATTGGCTGCCGCTGTAAAGCTGCCAAGTTGGACGACTTTGGTGAACAGTTTTAGATCGTCAATTTTCACTCTTGAACTCCATACTCTTTGAGCGCCGTGCTAAACCCTGACACTCTAGAGTATTGATGTGTGGTATACAAAACTTATTATTAATTATCAAAATATAAATAAGGACTTCAACATGTTGAGATTTATACAACGTCGCCGCATTAAGAAAGTGATTAAACTAATGAGTACCAGATTGGTGGTGGGATACGGCAGTCGTGACTACTTTTCGGTTGGTCAGGTAAAGACGAGCACCAGCGAGTTAAGCGCGTGCCAACAAAAAATTGCGTTGGCATTATATGCGGATCCGCAAGATCTTGATTTGGAAAACCAACCAGAGTTGCAAGCAATACGCTCAGACGTGGCGCATGACTTCTTCGCTGGTGTCGATTATACCGCTCAAGATGTGCTTAATTTACTCGGTTCTGGTGGCTGGAAAGGTGGCCGAATGGAAGATGGAATGTCTCATCATTTTGGTATGCACAGTCGCTATTAAAAACATGCGTTAATTTTATAAATTCGATAAATATTTTTGCTGTTAAAGATTAATTAAATTTTCTTTCAATTGGGTAACAATTACCTAATTATGCACCCGAATCCCAGCGCGTCGCTGGACTGGTTGGATTGCATACCATGAAATTAATCATCAAAGGATTGGGGCTGAGTGCTCTTGTGCTCAGCATGTTTGCTCATGCAGATAGCAAAACGTTGAACGTTTATGCATGGGGTGGCTATTTGCCGGAAGCATCGTTAAAAGCGTTTGAAAAACAAGAAGGCATTACGATTAATTATTCGACTTTTGAGAATAATGAATCAATGTACACCAAGCTAAAATTGCTAAAAGGTTCTGGCTACGATGTGGTTTTTGCTTCTGCGTACTTCATTGAAAAAATGGGGCGAGAAGGGCTGCTTTCGAAAATAGATCACGCTCAAGTGCCAAACATGCAAGACACAATGGACGGTTTACTTGGCCAAGCGCACGATCCTAAAAATGATTACTCGCTGCCTTATATTTGGGGCATTACCGGGATCAGCTACAACGAATCCATGGTTGAGCAACCAGTGACCAAATGGGCAGACTTATGGGAGTCTCAATACGAACAACAAGTCATGCTGATTGATGACGTTCGCGATGTGTTCGGTATGGCGCTGAAGAAAAATGGCCATAGCGTGAACACAAAAGACGAAGCAGAAATCGAGCAGGCTTTTGATTCTCTAGTCGCGCTGAAAAACAACGTATTACTGTACAACTCAGATGCGCCGCAAGTCCCTTACGTGTCCGGTGAAACATCGGTCGGCATGCAATGGAACGGCAACGCATTCCAAGGACAGGTTGAAATGCCTGAGCTGAAGTTCGTGATGCCGGAAGAGGGCGCGGTATTGTGGATGGACAACTTCACTATTCCGTCTGGCAGTAAAAACAAAGCATTGGCGCATAAATTTATTAACTTCATGTACCAATCAGAGAACCAAGCGGAAATCGTGACCAGTTTGGGTTATGCGTCGGCAACGAACGCTGGGCGTGACAAATTGCCAGAAGAATTGAAAAACAACCGTACTATTTTCCCTTCATCAGAAGACATGAAAAAAGGCGAGTTTATTAATGATGTTGGCGCAGAAACGTTAGCGATTTACGAAAAGTACTGGCACCGTTTAAGAACGCAATAAGCAACGCCTTTGCCTATTGTTAGGCTTAAAATCGTTCAAATTTGAATTCCCCTCATCACGAAAACGGTGAGGGGAATTTTTTATGGGCTTTGTACTTCGAGTGTTACTACGCGGCACGCTTCACGAGGCAGAAGTGCTTTTTACCGCGTTGCAGTAACCAATATTGATCAAACAGTGGGAAGCTCAAACTTGGGTTATCAGCCGCCACTTTTTCACCGTTTACACTGATGGCGTTGTTGCTGATGTGTTCGCGTGCAACACGCTTCGAACTTGCTAAACCCGACTCAATCAACAGCTCAACCAAATCTTGCTGTGCGCTCTCAATGATTGGTAAACCATCCAACTCCAATTGTTTTAATTCACCCAAACTCAGTTGTTGCACATTACCGCTGAATAAAGCTTGAGTGATGCGCTCGGCGCTAGCTAGGCCTTCTTCGCCATGAACAAATCGCGTCATTTCCTCAGCGAGGATACGTTGTGCTTGTGGCTTACCTTGGCTTGCTTGGTCTTGCGCTTCAATGCTGGCAATTTCTTCGCAGCTCAAGAACGTGTAGTAACGCAGGAAGTGGTAAACGTCGGCGTCTTCTGCGCCAAGCCAGAACTGGTAGAACGCGTAAGGAGAGGTCTTGCTAGGATCTAGCCATACTGCACCACCTTCAGTTTTGCCAAATTTGGTGCCATCGGATTTGGTGATCAGCGGCAGAGTTAAGCCAAATACTTGCTCACCATTTTGACGGCGAGTTAAATCGATCCCGCTGACGATGTTTCCCCATTGGTCATTGCCACCGATTTGCAAACGGCAACCGTATCGACGGTTTAGCTCGGCAAAATCATACGATTGCAGTAGGGCGTAGCTAAATTCGGTGAAGGAGATACCTTGGTCAGGTCGTTGCAGGCGTTGTTTTACCGATTCTCGGTTGACCATAGTATTGATCGAGAAGTGCTTACCCACATCGCGGAAGAAGTCGATCACATTGATCGCTTTCATCCAGTCAGCGTTGTTCACCATGATCATCGGCTTGGTCAGTTGGTGATTCATCAACTGCTGAATTTGATTAGAAAGATCGTTAACCCAGCCTGAGACGATTTCCTCTGAGTTCAGACTGCGCTCAGTCGCTTTAAAGCTTGGGTCACCAATCATGCCCGTTGCACCGCCAATCAAGGCAACAGCTTGGTGTCCGGCATCTTGAAAGCGCTTAAGCATAATCAAAGGCACGAGGTGGCCGATATGCAAGCTGCCAGCTGTAGGATCGAAGCCGCAGTAAACGGTTTGTGGCTGTGAGAGAAGTGTCTGAATTTCTTCCAAATCGCTGGCTTGTGCAATCAAGCCGCGATCTTGTAAATCTTGCAGTAATGGTGTCGTCATTCTTTTTGTCTGTTTTAGTGGTTGTTACATTCAGACTAAAACGCGACACCTTTTCTCGATATATCCCTTAAGGGACAGTTTTTTATCTTGAATGGAGAATGAGGTGATTGAGGAAAAGCTGGAATAACTCACTCAATGAAGACACATTTAATTGCGAGTAAATTCGCTTTCGATGATTTTTGACCGTGCCTTGAACTAAGTGTAACCGCGCGGCAATTTCTTTGGTGTCAAACCCTTGAGCGAGAAGCGAAGCCACCTCTTGTTCGCGACGGGTGAGTGATTCTACGCCAAACGTTGCTAAAGCTTGCTCAATGGCTAATCGCATACTGCCAGAATAAGCACTCTGTGCAAAAACAGGCTCAGAAAAGGTAAATTCCGTTTGTTTCCAATGCTGCTGACAAAGCGACTGAATTATCGGGAAATAGGGCTTTAGCTTATTGATTTGTTGCTGAGAAAAGTATTTTCCATCAGTCATATATCCGAAGTACAGCATGACCCAACGGCCAGATTCAACTTCGACTAGCATGCTAAGCTCGTCTTTCCACCCTGTTTGATGATAGAACTGCTCGCAGTATGAGGTGAAGTCAACGCCTTTACGCGCCACGTCTTTGAGCGTAAATACGCCTTGTTGCTTTGTCTCGTTTAGTTTGAGAAAAAAAGGGTCATTTTGAAATGAGTCAGTAAGGTAGCGTTGAAAAAGTAACTCTCGCTCGTTCTCAATTGAGTCGTAGAGATAAATAGGATGTTTACCTTCTCGGTAACCTAAAATAACTGCGCAATCAAAATGAAAAAGAGTGCGAATGACACGCATAAGTTTAGGAGTAAAGTTAGGCGTGTTAAGAGCAGAAATTGCTTCTGCTAGCAGATTATTAAAGTTATTGTCAGGCATGGGATACCGAATTGCAGGTGGTTTTGCGCAAGCATAACCAAAAGCAATCCAACGAGAAAGGGAAGTCGCCATCTTCTGGTGACTTCCATAGAGAAAGTTGCGTAAGTGCTCAGTTTTGAGGAATCATATCCCCGTTAACTTATTGATAAGGTGCATAACAACGGTTTTATTTAAGCGATTAGTTGCTATGCATTACTGCGAGTTAGTGAGCTCTTCGTTAACCCAATATTTAGAACCAGACACGTTAGCATCGATGAGCAAACCTTTAGCGTTCAACTGATAGACGGCGACGCCGCTGTTAAATTGTTTTGAAAGTTGCTCTGAATCTTCGCCCGCAACAGCAGAGGCTTCACTTGTGGCCTCCCATCCTTTGTTGACGAACGTATCAAAGTCTTCTTTGCTCTCAAACAGAACCACTTGTTGGTAAAATTTGCCGCCAGCCCCAAGTGCAACGCCCAAACCAAACATATTCATATAAGTGCGTTCTTCTGTTTCCTTATTCACTGCGACTCCTGACCCTGAGTTGGTGTGAAACAGCAAAGATAATTTACGAGAATCAAAGACCGCGTAGCCGTACGCGTTGTCGTAAATAGCTTTTGCCTCCGGCTTTTCATTAAATAACTTGAGCAAAGCGCTATCTGCCATTAAGTCCACGGCTTGGCGAGCTTCTTCTGGCGTATCGCCTTCCATCAGCTCATCAATTTTTTTGTCGGCAGCATCTATCCATTCTTTGCTCTTCTCGATGCTGGCTTCTGTCCATTCGCCTGCGGTATTGATCGCTTCCTCGGACCAGTTCGTGAAATCTTGCCACGCTTGTTTTGAAAACGCTTTGGTATCGTCCCAAGCATCTTGTGCAGTATCAGAAACTGCGTCGCCAAGCTCAGACATTTTATTGGAAATTTCATCCCAATCGGCATAAGCAGGGGATGCCAGGAGCATCAATGTTGTAAGGAGTGCGATAGGCTTTTTCATCAAATTCTCTCTGGAGTTATCGATATACCATTCATTTTAGGTCATCAGACTTTGATAATGAAATTGACTAAATGACGAACTTGAGAGAGGAATCACGAACTGATTGTGAAATGACGTGTGAATAACAAAGCCCTCACAAGGGGAGTGTGAGGGCTAGAGTTTATCGTGTGTTACTTGCTGCTAACTTTACCGAGTTTTAACCAAGTATCGATAACCGTATCTGGGTTTAGTGATACAGAGCTAATACCTTGATCCATTAGCCATTCCGCTAAGTCGTCGTGGTCTGATGGGCCTTGACCACAAATACCAACGTATTTGCCTGCTTTTGTTGCTGCATCAATCGCCATCTGAAGCATCACCTTAACCGCTGGGTTACGCTCATCAAATAGATGTGCAACATCGCCAGAGTCACGATCAAGTCCAAGCGTTAGCTGAGTCATGTCGTTTGAGCCAATCGAGAAGCCATCAAAGTACTTTAAGAACTCATCGGCAAGGACCGCGTTGGATGGCAGTTCGCACATCATGATGACTTTAAGACCCTGATCGCCACGGCGCAGATCAAACTTCGCTAGCAAATCAATCACTGATGCTGCTTCGCTTGGTGTACGAACAAATGGGATCATGATTTCAACGTTTTTCAGACCCATTTCGTTACGAACGCGTTTGATTGCTTGAGTTTCTAGCTCGAAGCAGTCTTCAAACACTGGAGAAATGTAACGAGACGCGCCACGGAAGCCAAGCATTGGGTTTTCTTCATGCGGTTCGTATGCTTTACCGCCAACCAAGTTGCTGTATTCGTTAGACTTAAAGTCAGACATACGAACAATAACGCGTTTCGGCCAAAATGCCGCAGCAATGGTTGCGATACCTTCTGTCAGTTTGCTTACGTAGAAATCGATAGGATCTTTGTAACCACGAATACGCTGAGTGATTTCTGCTTTTAGCTCATCGCTTTGTGCATCAAAGTTAAGTAATGCTTTCGGGTGGATACCAATCATCTTATTGATGATGAATTCAAGACGAGCAAGACCAACACCTTCATTTGGAATTTGTGCGAAGTCAAACGCACGATCAGGGTTACCCACGTTCATCATCACTTTTGTTGGTAGCAGTGGCAGTTCATCAACAGAAGAGCGTTTTACATCAAATTCAAGTTCACCTTGGTAAACGTAGCCCGTTTCACCTTCAGAACAAGATACGGTCACGGTTGCACCATCGGTTAACTTGCTTGTCGCATCGCCACAGCCAACGATTGCAGGAATACCAAGCTCACGAGCGATGATGGCTGCGTGGCAAGTACGGCCACCACGGTTGGTTACGATTGCAGATGCTTTTTTCATCACTGGTTCCCAATCTGGGTCAGTCATGTCTGTAACTAGCACGTCACCTTCTTGGACTAAAGACATTTGGTCCAGAGAGTCAACCAAGCGAACCACGCCTTTACCGATGCGCTGACCGATTGCACGACCTTCAACTAAAACATCCGCTTTGTTTTGTAGCTCGTAGCGCTCAATCACGTTTTGTTCCGTTTGTGAACATACGGTTTCAGGACGCGCTTGAACAATGTACAGCTTGCCATCAATGCCATCTTTTGCCCATTCAATGTCCATTGGACGCTGATAGTGCTTTTCGATGATCATTGCTTGTTTTGCGAGCTCTTTGATCTCGTCGTCGTTCAATGAGAACGTGTTGCGCTCTTCATCAGAAGTATCAACGATATCAACTTGTTTGCCGATTTCTTGGTTATCTGAGTAGATCATTTTGATCAACTTAGAACCAAATGTTTTCTTAACGATTGGGTGTTCGCCTGCTTCAAGCATTGGCTTGTGAACGTAGAACTCGTCAGGGTTTACTGCACCTTGAACGACCATCTCGCCTAGACCCCATGAAGAGGTGATGAAGACAACTTGGTCGAAACCCGATTCAGTGTCTAGTGTAAACATAACACCCGACGAGGCTTTATCTGAACGCACCATACGTTGGATACCCGCAGATAGCGAGATGCCACGGTGGTCGAACCCTTGGTGAACGCGGTAAGAAATCGCACGGTCGTTAAATAGAGAAGCGTAAACGTGCTTAGTTGCTTCTAGTACTGCGTCGATGCCTTTCACGTTCAAAAACGTTTCTTGCTGACCAGCAAAAGAAGCATCAGGTAGGTCTTCTGCCGTAGCAGATGAACGAACTGCGACTGAAAGCTCAGGATTGCCTTCGATCAGTTCTTGGTAATTTTCACGAATTTCTTGTTCAAGGTCCGCAGGGAAAGGGGCCTCTAATACCCATTGACGAATGTTTGCACCTGTCTTACGCAGAGCTTCTACATCTTCAACGTCTAGTTCATCGAGTAATTGGTGAATACGCTCATCCAAACCTTCGTGGTCAAGGAATTGGTTAAACGCGTATGAGGTTGTCGCAAAACCATTTGGTACAGAAACGCCTGCGTTTGCTAGGTTAGATACCATTTCGCCAAGTGAAGCATTCTTACCGCCGACTTTGTCGACATCATCCATGGATAGGCCATTGAACCAGAGGGTGTTCTTTTGCATGTCTTTCTCCAGAAACATTGCAGCTTAGTAGGGGGACTTAAATCGATCTAAACAATCGCATGTTGGCTGTTATTACACGTTGACCATACATTGCTTCATTCAGATTGATATCAAAGGCAAACGATTACGTTCTGGCTGAAAAAAATTCAAAAGAATTTTTAAAGCTGTGGTGAACCTAACTGAAAGCCAAACTGATTTATTAATATTATGTGTACCATCCTACTCAAAAGATTTTGAAAAATTAAACAGAAATGCAAATAAATAACCAAAGTCGTGATGTGTTCTATGTTTCTGACGGTACGGCGATAACATGTGAGACATTAGGGCATGTTGTTCTCGGTCAATTTCCGTTCATTCCTAACGAAAAAACCTTTCCGTTTGTAGAAAGCCAGGACAAAGCTACTGACGTAGTCAAAGAAATTGAAACTTCCTACCAGCGCAATGGCGTCAAACCTCTGGTCTTTTTCTCAATTGTTGTTCCAGAAGTACGTGAAATGCTGCTTGAAGCGCCGGCATACAGTTACGATGTGTTGGAGAGTATTGTGCAGAAAGTGCAAGACGACATTCAGATGGCACCAAAGCCTAAGTTGCAGCGTTCTCGCAGTGTGGGGAAAGATTCCGACACCTATTTTGACCGTATTGCGGCTATTGAATACACATTGGCGCATGATGATGGCATCACGCTAAAAGGGTTGGAACAAGCCGATATTATCCTGCTGGGAGTATCGCGCAGCGGAAAAACGCCGACTAGCTTGTACATGGCGATGCAATTTGGTTTACGTGTTGTGAACTATCCGTTCATTGCGGAAGATGTGAAGATGATGCGTTTGTTGCCTGAATTTGAGATCCATCGTCATAAGTTGTTTGGGCTTACTATCGACCCTGAACGTTTGACTGAAATCCGTGAAAATCGTTTGTCTGGAAGTGATTACGCTAGCACAGAGCAGTGTAAGCTGGAGCTAGACACTGTTGAGGCGTTGTTTAGAAGAGAGGCGATCCCATATATCAATACGTCCTCTCTGTCTGTTGAGGAAATTACTACGCGTATTCTGGAAAAAGCAGGAATGAAGCGTCGCTTGTTTGGCTAACAAGAGACGCTCATGTCGCTATGTGTAAGAGGAGGTAAGATGTATACCTCCTCTATCGAATGAACCTTAGACAGAATTAATAGTATTGGAACATCTTTTGGATGTCTTGATAGTTTTTGGTCTGAGTCAGTGACAGCATCAGTAAGATACGTGCTTTCTGTGGGTTCAATGTACCAGCGGCAACAAAGCCGTATTTTTCGTCATCAATTTCAGCATCCAAAGTGGTTGAGCCGCTAGGCGTTCGGGAGCTTCTTACAACAACAACGCCATCTTTACTCGCTTTCTCTAGCTCATCAAACACAGTGTGGTACAAGTTACCATTACCGACACCAGCACTTACGATGCCGTCAAACTTCGCATCCACAAAGGCTTTCACTGGCAAATTGGAGGCATTTGCATAGTTATAAACAATACCGACCTTAGGCAACTTAGTAAGCTTTGATACATCGAATGGGGTTTCTGTCGTATGTTTACGCTCTGGGCTTCGTTGATATTTGGCATCGCTATTATGAATGTAGCCGATAGCACCAAAGTTGGGTGACTGGAAAGTGCTGACGGAGGTTGTATTGGTTTTTGTCACATCTCGCGCATCGAAAATCGTGTCATTCATTGCGACTAGCACGCCACGTCCTTCTGAATCTTCATCGGTGGCTGTTACGACTGCATTGTATAAGTTGACTGGTCCATCAGCACTCATTGCGGTGGAAGGACGCATTGCACCGACGATCACGACAGGCTTTTTGCTCTTGACGGTCAGATCAAGGAAGTAAGCGGTTTCCTCTAACGTATCCGTACCATGAGTAATGACGATGCCGTCAACATCATCTTGAGCGAGTAGCTCATTAACTCTTTTCGATAATTTTAGCCACACTTCATCATTCATATCTTGTGAACCGATACTGACCACTTGCTCTCCAGAAATATCGGCAATGTTGGTCATACTCGGCACCGCAGAAATCAATGATTCAACGCCGACTTTACCTGCTGTGTAGTTTGACTCTGTTGCAGATTGACCTGCGCCTGCTATGGTGCCGCCAGTGGCAAGAATTTTAATGTTCGGAAGATCGGATTGCGCGAAAGACAAAGAACTAAGGCACAAACCAAGGGTTATCGTACTGAGGCGGAAAAGATTTTTCGTCATGGGAATCACCTGCTGTTAGGTTGGATGTTGGGGAACTCATCTATCCTAAAAACAGCGGGTTAGATTTTTTGAGTACTAGTTCAACAAATTGCAGATGAAGATCGTGATCAACTAATCACTTAAAGAATATCAAATCAACCAGTTAACCTAATTGACGTGCTTCTTTAACAAGTGAGATGTGCTAGTAACGTGCACAACGTGTTAAGCCCTATAATTTATTGATTTATAAATAAAGGAGGTAGGAGTCTCGTGATGAGGTTACTAAACATGAATTTAGCCGTGCAATTTTTCAAAGTTTACAGTGTAAAAAAAAGCGGCTTTACCCCGGAACAGATAAAAGCCGCTTGCCAATGATGTGTTAATTCACATCTTATCGCATAATCATTTGTTCACGACCAGGACCCACAGACACCATTTTTACTGGTACGCCCATGAGTTCCTCAATGCGTAGAACGTATTTCTGTGCTGCTACTGGAAGCTCTTCAAACTTACGACAACCTGTGATGTCCTCGCTCCAGCTTTCCATCTTCTCGTAGATTGGCGCAAGAGAGGCAGTTTGAGGCCAGATTGGGTTTTCGCTGTGGTCGCCTTCGTAGCCAACACAGATTTTCAGATCGTTAAGGCCAGTCAAACAGTCTACTTTCGTTAGTGCAATTTCAGTTGCTGCTTGCAGTTCAACGCCATTTTTCGTAGCGACTGCGTCGAAGTAGCCCATGTCGCGTGGACGACCCGTAGTTGCACCGAACTCGCCAGCAAGTTCGCGGAAAGCGTCTTGCTCTTCCATTGCAGTGATCAACGTACCAGTACCCACTGATGAGCTGAAGGCTTTTGCAACCGCAATAACGCGTTCAGGACGAAGTGCCGGAAGGCCACTACCGATACCCGCGTACATTGATACAACGTTAGAAGATGTTGTCCAAGGGTACTCACCGTAAACAAGGTCACGACCCGCACCAAGCTGTGCTTCGAACAATAGAGTTTTGTCTTTCGCTTGTAGTTCTTTTAGAGGAAGCGTTACGTTGCAAATTGAATCGCGCCAAGGTGCAGAGACTTCTAGCAACCAGTTCGCCATTTCTTCAGCGGTTTGTTCGAACTCGAACGTCGGGTAAAGCGCACGCAGTTGCGGCAGTTTCCAATCCATCATGAATTGAAGGCGTTCAACCAATACTTCTGGTTG